>NZ_JAQLOK010000001.1:0-1166098 GCF_034063545.1 Luteibacter sahnii | reverse complement strand
AAACCACCTCGTAGGTTGGGGTTAGTTTCGCCGAATTTCCCTACTTTGGGATGGCTCGAAAAGTTGGGGGGTGGTCAAAATGAAAAAATGGTGGACTTTTGCTGTGGTGGTGATGTTGTTCACGGCTCATGCCGTGGCTTCACAAGCGAACGAAGAAGAGCCGATCAATCTCAACCAAAGTCTTTTTCTCACGCCTCAACAGCGTGTGACGCTTGCTGTAGAGGCGATGCGCGGCTCCTCTGAGGCGGCCACAAAGATCTCCATGTTCTATGGCTTTGTCGCGCTCAACCCAATCGAATAACACCGATGGGCGGTGATTGCCGCAGAGAACGGAGACCCGGTCGCTCAATTCAATGCGTATCAGGATTTCATGAACTACGGAACAGAACTTGATAAAGAACGCGCGTTGTTCTGGCTAAGAAAATCCGCCTCTGCCGGCGATAAGGTAGCTCAAGACGAACTTATGAATCTTGAGAAGGAAAACAAACGCTCGGACAAGAAGGACGGCAAACAAACCAGCGCCCCAATCAAACAGTGATACGCTGCCCGCCGACAAGCAAGCTGACAACGATTGACTACACCAATACCGGCTCGCCTATGGATTCCGCTTTGAGGCTCATGATGAAGTGCAGCAACGCGCTTGCGATGTGTACGCTGGGGCTGGCCTGCCACGCAGCCGTTGCGCATGGTGCGCCCGACCAACCTGTCAATCTCAACCAGAATTTGGTGCTGACCCCGCAACAGCGCCAGACGCTCGCCGTGGAAGCGATGCGGGGGTCTGCTGAAGCAGCATCGAGGATCTCAGTCTTCTACGGTTTCGTGCTTCTCAATCCGATGGAGGAGCGACGGTGGGCGTTGATTGCGGCTGAAAACGGGGACCCGGTCGCACAGTTCAACGTCTACGAGGACTTCATGAACAACGACACGGCACTTGACCGTGAGCGCGCCTTGTTCTGGCTCAGGAAGTCGGCGGCTGCGGGCTACAAGGACGCGCAGGAGAAACTCAAGCGCGCCGAGCACGAAAACGAACATGGGAGAAAGAACGCACCGTCCACGTCTCCCGGATCGCAAACCAAGTAATCCCGGGTTCCCGATGACCCCGATGCAGGTTTAGGGACTGATTCCCGATATGGCAATCGCCACGCGCACAGCCCCTGCCCCATCGTTGATCTGCACGTGGCGGACGCCAGATTTCTGGAACAGGTACTCACGATAATGGGGGCTAGTGCAGACGTCCGTGGGGTTGGGCAACGATTGGCAGAGGCCGGTGCCAGCAAGTGTTCCGGCAAGGACCGGGCCACTTGCGGCAAGCAGGACGTGCCATCTAGGACCTGACAGATCCTACACGTGACGCGATCCAGCGGGCCATCCCCAGCGAAGCCGGGGCAGTTGGTTCGAAGCCAAACTTTGCGTAGAGGTGACAGGCCTCTCCATCAGCGAAGAGGCCAACGTACGCTTCGGCGGGCGAGACCTTCCCGAGTTCATCCATGAGTCGCCCGACCAAGGCCTTTCCAATGCCTTTTTTCTGATGCGCCGGGTCGACGGCGATGTCGACGAGGAGGTAGAAGAGACCATCGCCAACGACCCGTCCCATGCCGACGACGGTCTCGCCGTGCCGGACGATGACGCCGACAACCGTCCGGGGAAGACCCGCGTGCGCTGCCTCGGCACTCCTCGGAGTCAGACCTGAAGCCCGCCTCAAACGCAAGTAGTCATCGACAGAAGGAACACCAGGCACCAAGGAATACGTCGCGTCCACTCCACCCTCTCCAAAATCCGGTGAATGTCTACCTTATCATCCAGGGCGCCTGTCAGCCTTCTGGTCCAGCCAGGCTGTGGGATTTGGTTACGCTCTGCACGCCAAGATCATGACCAATTCAGAGTCCACCCGCCGAAACGGGCTGGGAGCGGATCCAAGGTAACTGCTCTCCAAACTTGGTGATGGCATCCACTACTTCGGCTGGATTGGACAGGAACACAAAGTGGTGGCCGTGGGGTATCCGCACGATCTTTGCCGAGGTTTGTTGCCGCAGAAGCGTAGCGATCTCCTGCTCCTGCGTTCGAGTGTGCATCGCATCCGCTGCTTGACGCTTCGCCTCATCAGTGCCGACAGGAAGGTCTGATGTGCGTGGTACGGGGACAATATCCAGTATGGGCACATTGGGCGCGTGGAAGCGCTCTTGTCCTTCAAGGATGGCGTTGTAAACGAACGCCGGTGCTTTCTGATCTCCGACCACGCCCCTTGCGCCTGTCGCAATCGTCTGGCGTATCTCGTCTTCAGGTATGACTCCCCCGAGTTGTGCAGAAACGAAACAACGGAACGCTGGGAAACTGGCCAATTCTTTGGGTGTCGGTCCGGAAGGTGGAGCTCCCGTCGTGCTGGCATCATCCGCAGCCACCCCAGCAAGCTCACTCCCAAGGCTCCGTTGCAAGACATTGACGTCATTCAACAGCTTGGTCATCTGCGCTTTGTCAGTCGGGTCATCGTGCATGCGAGAAATCTGCGCGGACAGATGACTTAAGTCAGGATGATAGGCTCCGCGAGCCGGATCGTAGATCGCGTATTCGTGCGCGGCATCGAGGTAGATCAGTCCGGCAATTTTGCCTTGATAGTGTGTCCCTATTGCGCTCAATTCCTCACCAGCGATCGAATGGCCAGCGATGATAGGGCGATCAATACCGAGTGCTTTGACCACGGCCATGACATCATCGGCCAGCTGATCGGCGCCGTAGCCGTTCTTGGGCACGGACGATGCTCCGAAGCCACGTCGGGTGATGCCATAAACGTGAAAATGTCGCGCCAGTTCCGGGGCAATCGAATCGAACACGTGCGCCGTATTGCCAAGCCCCGCCAAGAGTACGAGGGGTCGCCCGGTTCCGCCCCAATCGAGCACTTCCAGCCGCACTCCATCGGCCACCGCAACAAATTGCTGGTGGTAGCTGCTGCTTTCCGCTTTGAAAGTCGAGCCTGCGGCCGAGCAAGCTGTGGCCCCTGAGGCCGTATGTATGAACGCCATGCCCAAGATGGCTGCTACCCACGCTCTGTTTACTGCCGACATTTCGAACTCCATGACTACACGTGTAGCCAACCTAACTCGTGGCTACACGTGTAGTCAATATACCCGAAGATATGCCCCCCTTACCGCTTCAGCCTGTCCAACTAAGGGAGCACCTTCGTCACCCGCCTATTGTCAGTTGGCACGCCTTTCTGGGCGCCACTTCCAACTTTGCTGCTGATCGATCTGACCGCCTCCCAAATCGTGAGCCGCCTTACGGTTGAAAAATCGGTAAGTTTGGGTCGGCCCACACCGAAGTGTTTTACAACCGGCAGCGCTTACACTCGACCAACGGCTATCGATCGCTTGTCCTGATCGAAGCTGCTATCCCATAGCCTGAGTGTCCATGAGGCCGGGGCGAGCCCACGAAGTGCGTTCACGGGTGAAGGGCGTCTCGTTCGATCGCAAGGTTCGCCAACACCGCGCTCGCGAAGAGCGTGGGTTGTTCGAGCATCATGAGATGGCCTGTTCCAGGAATAACAGTGTGGGTGGTAGCCTTCTGCGCCAGCCAGTCTGGGACGCTCCAGCCAGCCCGGGAATGCGCGCCGGCGAGCAGGTGGATCGGCACCCCGGATTCAGCCAGCACGCGCAGCTCATCCAGAAACGCGCCCTCTCCCGTCGCCGCGACGACAGCCCTCGCCTGAGCCCGAATCGTTGACGCAGGCTGATTATCAAGCCAGCCGGACGCCGTCGCGAGATTAAGGGGCGTAGGCAGTAAGCCGGAGCGCGCGATCCATCCCGCGACATCGGCCCGAAATCCGGCGATCTCCACTTCCACTTCGGCGAGCGGCCGATCCGCGATTTTTCGCGACCAGAAGGCATCGCCAAGCGTCATATTGCCTTCGACGCTTGTCAGCGAGCGAGTAAGTTCAGGATGGCGACGTGCAAACAGAACGCTGACCGCGCCACCCACAGAGTGACCGACCACGTTCACCGGCTCGTTTACCCTTGCGCTAAGCCAGCAGGCAACGTGATCGGCCTGGTCTTGAAGCGTCCACGCCTCGGGTGCCCCGTCACGAAAAGCCCCGTATCCGATCAGGTCGGGCGCGAGGACGCGAACATCGCCAAAGGCGGAAACGATAGCGGGAGATCTTAGCGAACCGAACAGCCCGTGGATAAGCAGAATGGGAGCCATGAAGGACTTTGCAAGTGGAAGGTTCAGTGGATGCAGCAAGCCGTATGGTCGCTGCTATCGCCCAGCCATCGACTGATGCCCGACGGGCACCTATGTAGTCGGGAATTGGAAGATAAACCATTTGCGCACCAATGCTTGCGGAATATGCTTCGCGCACAGCCTACATGGCCCATGTTGCGCGATCGAGGACGTTCCAGCACCTTTGCCGTCGGACCGCTGTACGAGCTGCCCCTCCCAAGACGGGTCATCGGGACCAACGTGGCCACTGACATGTGGATCGACCTTCGATCTCGGGGTTTTCTCGAATGCGCGTAAATGTCCCCCTCAGTGCACTCGTAGTGCGGCGACTCTCAATGCTCACAAGACCGTAACGCGGCAAGCGGCGGCGCTTTGGCCTCCCGAGGTCGACCGCTCCGACGAACGCGCCATACCCCGTCGTCTGCGTAGCCCGGCAAATGCGCGACCCGGTCACACCCAGGTCAACCGTAACGGTGACCTTCTCCGTTCCGTAAGGATTTCAAAATCCACAACATGATGCCATTCCTGCGTTTCGTTGCGTAGCCAAGCATCTTGCTCCTTCGCCGTAGAAGAACAGGTCGCTTTCGACTAAGCTTTCGCTCTCCCTTGATCCCGCTTTTCTATGCGATGTCTCGCGCTCTGCGGCAGTTTGCGACGTGCCTCGTACAACGCCGCCCTTCTCAGGGCCGTCCGGACCCTCGCGCCACCTCATGTCGAGATCGACCTGTTCGGCGGCATGGGAGACCTGCCGCTGTTCAACCCCGATTTAGACCCCTTCATCTCACCAACGGTCCGTGATCTGTTCGAGTGCGTCGACCGCAGCAGTGCCTTGATCATAGCCAGTCCGGAATACGCCCATGGCATATCGGGTGCGATGAAGAACGCCCTGGACTGGCTGGTCGGTTTTGAGCCGTTCGCGGGCAAGGCTGTTGCAGTCTTAAACGCTTCGCCACGCGCGACCCACGCGGATGCAGCGCTGAAGGAAACCCTCCGCACCATGGCTTCTCGAGTGATCGAGAGCGCTTCCATCACACTCCCCTTGCTCGGCTCGGGCCTGGACGACGCAGGCATAGTCCAGTCAGCCGAGCTATCACAGCAGATCCGCGGTGCCATAGATGCGTTGATGCGTGAGGCAGATGAATGATTCGACGATCCATAGGACAGGTTGGCACCGAGAGATGCCGTTCCGCTCTTCAATCGGTGAAGCCTTGTTTTTCGCATGTATTGTCTGGCTCTCGCACTAGCAGGAGGACAGAAATGGTAAGTGCTTTGCTTAGCCGCGTTGACAAGGGCATCGAAGACGAAATCCCTCGTGATTGACGGACGTTACAACGTCACGCGGTGCGGCTCAGCGGAGGCAGGTCAAGCGCGACCTCGAATCCGCCCGATTCGTCGGACTCCACATCGTTCGACATGGCACGACCGTGGTTTCAGCGAACGGATCGGTTACGGCGTGAGCTGAGCCGACAAGGGTTTGCCGTAGTCACGGCCGACGCGCTAACCGGCTGACCATCCCGCGGCCAATGGGCTGGATCCGGCTCTCGTGGATCACTGAACCGATGAATCATGTGTCCGCCCTCCTCCGTTGCATGGCACGGTGCCGACGTTGCCGTGAAGCTCAACGTCGGCGATGCGATCCGCGATCCGGTCAGCCATCTGCGCGACAACCTGCTGCCCGGCGTGAACCAAGCCCGGATAGGTATCGGTTGCGGTGGTCTCAAATTGCCCGCCGCACATGACCCAATCGCGGCGGCCGTCCCGGACGAACGTGAGTATCCAGTCTGCCCGCAGCAAAACCCGTGACCCCAGCCAGGCCTCGAACCGCCGCAACTGAATACTCACCCTGACGCCGGGCTGGCCGTCGGCGACCGCCAGCCCGTGCACATCAGGCGCCCCCAGCCGGCTGGATATCTGCGCAGACACGGCACTTCGCACTTCCTCGCCGAGCGGGCTCGCCCACTTCTCGCTGTCCAGCACATCCACCCGCGTTGGACTCTGGCGAACGACCATCGCTTGCTGGTCCAGATCGGAAGGCACACCCACCGGGCCGACGTCCAGCCATAGTTGGCTTGCCATGTGCGAGCGCGTCGGGGGAGCGGTTCCGAGCAAGGTGTAGTAGTGCACCGGCGCGGAAGCGCACGCGCCGACCATCAGCCCCAGCGCGCCGACGCAGGTCAGTCGTTCGATCCGGATCATGGCACCGTCCTCGAGGCCGGCGCGGCGACCGGCGGCGCAGACGACGCCGGTCGCCCCCTCAAAAGCGATTCCGGATGGCGGTTGAGCATGTCGAGGAACTCACGGAGGGAGCGTGCGGCCCGCTGGACCTGCTCCAGGGCCTGACTGATGTTCTGCTGCAACGGCGCTTGTGGATCGACCAGACCCTGGGCGGCGCCCAACGTCGAACGGACCTGCTGCAAACTCTGCGTCGCCTCAGGCAGCACCTGACCGTGGAGCTGGCGTAGCACCTCGTCCAGATCCTTCAGGCTCGCATCGACGTGTTGGCCGATGGACTCCAAGGGCAGCTTGTCCAGCTTGCTCACGATGGAAGCGACCTGTTGCTGCATCTGGTCCAGGTCACCGTTGACGGTAGGCAGGACGAGGGGCCGGGCATCGGCGTCAAAGTTCGCAGGCGGCGACCGGGGCAGGAAGTCGAGCGAGATGTACAACTGGCCGGTCAGCAGATTACCCGAACGGGCTTGGGCGCGAAGGCCCTGGGCCACCATGCCGGCCAGAAACCGCGCCGTGCGCCGCTCGGCATCCCCGTCTGACTTCGGCAGCTTCTCCAGGACACGTCCCAATCGATTCGGGTAGACGCTGATGCCGACCGCGGTGACGAATTTCTGCTTGTCTGGCGCGTAGTCCAGTCGGACCGAAGCCACTTCACCGATCGACTGTCCAAAGAATTCCACCGGCGCCCCCACGACCAGCCCGCGCAATGAATGCTCGAACACCAACTGGAAGAACTGCGCGGGTCCATCGGTCGACGCCATGGCCTCCTTTTCATCCTTCGCCAGATCGTAAACCGCCCCCGACGCCGCCCGGACCTCCGCGCCACCGTGCGCCAACGTCGCGAAAGCGATGCCACCGGCCATCACCGTGGCGAGGGACTGCGTGTTGAGCTTGAGGCCATCCGCGCCCAAAGACACGTCTACCCCGCTCGCGTTCCAGAACCTCGTCGCCGCGGTCACAAAGCGATCGTAAGGCGCATTGACGAAGACTTGCAGGTCAACCTCACGGCCATCCTCGGCGAGCCGGTACGACGCGACCTGGCCGACCTGGATGCGTCGAAAGTAGACAGGAGAACCGATGTCGATCGACCCAAGGTCCCTGGCCCGAAGCACGAAACTGCGTCCTTGCGAGCCGTGCGTGACGGTCGGCGGGGTCTCTAACCCGACGAAGCGCTTTCCCGTAGCGCTCCCGGTGCCCTTGTCGACACCGATGTACGCGCCCGACAGCAGCGTGTCGATACCAGAAACCCCGCCGAGGCCGATGCGGGGTCTTACGACCCAGAATCGGGAATCGACCCGGGCAAGGCTCGCCGCGCTCTGATCCAACTGCACGGTCGCCATGACACGTGAGCCGTCGGGGCTCAAGTCGATGGCGGACACCACGCCGACCGTGACGTCCTTGTACTTGACGGGCGTTTTTCCCGCTTCCAGGCCTGACGCGGTCATGAAACTGATCGTGATGGTCGGACCCGACGAAAGCCACGCGTGCAGCAGCATCGACAGGCCGATGACCGCAGCCACGGTGGGCACGACCCAGACCAGCGACGGCCGACGACGCGTGGTGGACACGACCGGGGCGCCCGGCTCACTCGGAAACGGCGGGTTCACCGATCGTCTCCGCACCAGGTAAGACGGGGATCAAACTGCATCGCGGACAACATCGTCAGAATCACCACCGCACCAAAGAAAAGAATTCCCACGCGAGGCTCGACATCGCCCAGAGCCCGGAACTTGACCAGGGCGGCGACGACCGCTACCACCAGAACATCGAGCATCGACCAGTAGCCGACCACTTCGACCAACCGGTAAAGGACAGCGCGCTCCCGACGCTTCCATGGCGTCTTGTATTGCGCGCCGATCAGAAGCAGGCCAAGGCTCATGAACTTCGTGCATGGCACCGCCACGCTGGCGACGAAAATGACCAGGGCAATGCCGTAGGAGCCGCTACGCCAGAATTCAGCGACGCCTTGCAGAATCGTGTTCTCGCTGCCCCGGCCGAGCAGTTGCGTGTACATGACCGGCATGACGTTGGCCGGGACGTAGCAGATCAACGCGGCGAGCAGAAGCGCCCACGAGGCCCCCATCCGGTCGCCCCGCACGCCGTGCAAAGGTGCGCCGCACCTTCCGCACCGACGAGCGCTGGCATCCGTGCCATCGCTCTCGCATGACATGCCGCAGACATGGCATCGCGCCAGGCCCATGTGACCGGCTCGCGGCGGAAGCATCACGGTGCGCTCGATGGCTCAGAAGGCCGGGCATCAAACGTTTCCCACAAGACGCGAAGGTCACGTCCGGCGATGAGCGGCAGAAGCACCATGAGTGCTCCGACCGCCCACATCCCCTCGCCCGGACTGACATGAGCCAGGCTCCAGAGCTTGATGATGGACACCAGGATGCCCACGACACAGACTTCAATCATGCTCCACGGGCGCAGAAGCGCCAGGAAACGCATGATGCCGATCCCCCCGGGCGCGGGCCTGCCTGCCGTTGCGTATGCGGATATCCAACCCAACAATCCGATCTGCAACCCGGGCACGATAATCACGCAGAGCGCGACGGGGACCGCGATAGGAGCCGCCTCGCCCGATGCCATCGCGAGCACGGCTTGCCACAACGTGGCCCCGTTGGCCATGCCCTGGAGGCTGATCTCGACCACCGGGTAGACGTTGGCGATCAAAAACACGATGGCCGAGGCGATCGACAGTGCCAGGATCGTTTCGGGGCTCGCGCGCGAATGGCGGTAGAGCGACGCACCACAGAGCGCACAACGGGCACGTTGGCCCCGGGTGAGGGGCGCACGGTGGTAAACACTATCGCAATGCTCGCAGATCACCAGCGATGGCAGCGTCGAGGTGGTCACGCCAGCGGCCTCCGGGATGCAGACATAACACGCCGCAACCGCCCTTCTTCCAGCCGCGTAGCGGTCACTGCTCTGCACAGGTGCGACCGATTTCCGACGTTAGCCACCATTCGCCATCCCTCTTTCGATGCTGGACTGCCAAAGACCCAAGGGGTGCGGTTGCCTCTTCGCCACCGCCAAACGAGCGAAACATAAAGTAGAGTAACTTTACTAGAACATTATCTCTAGTTGCGAATTCTAGACAGACCCGGCTCGGTCTGCAACAGTGACGTACCCCTCCGCCCGGCATCGCAGGATGCTCGACGACAAGCGCAGAACGACACGTAGCCATTCCTATGACGAAAGAACCACTTGACGACCGGGGAACCCGTGCGCCACAGCAGGAGCGCGGACGTAAGCGACGTGAGGCAATCCTCGACGCCGCGGCGGCGCTCATCTCAGAGGGAGGCGCAGACAGCGTGACCATGCAGGCGGTGGCTCAGCGTGCCAGCTCATCGGTCGGCTCCATGTACCACTTTTTCCGCAACAGGGAGCAGTTACTGGATGCGTTGGCACAGCGCCATGCCGATGCCCTTGAAGACATCCTCAAGCAATGCGATGGCGTCAGCAAAGCGGCGTGGCGCGCCATGCCGGCGCACGATATGGTCCAGGCGATTTTCGGTGAGCCGCTCCACTACTTCGCTCGCCATCCCGATGCACTCATCACGCTTCGCGTCCACGATCAGGAAGGGCCGGATCGGTTCCAATTACTCTTGACGGATGTGATGGCGGCGAGGATCGGTACGGTGAGGGGAAAAAAGGTCGCCGAGGTCCTCTACGCGGTGGCCTCCGGCACCCTCCTCTTCGCCAAGGATCGCAAGCATCTCAACGCCCAGCACGTGCTCAAGACCATTCCCGCCGTACTTTTGGCTTATCTTGAGAGCATCGAGCCGCGAGCGTCGGATTCATAGGGCTAAAGCCGCCCCTCTTGGTTGCCTGAGATGGGCCGGCCGAGCGCACGTCCACGGGGTCGATTCACGTGACGCGATGACGGACATCGAGCCCCCCCCCATTACCCACGCCATGTTCCAGGGCGCCTGTGTCGTGCCCTCGGGACGACACGATGAGGCGTTCCCTGAGCCGGGATGGCCTTCGAGCCAACCTTCACAAACCTGAGATGGAGCTTTCGCGTACGATGCGCCCGCGAGTCGGCCGACGGGGTCGAGGAGTGGTGATTGCAGCGGCCGTCTTCCCCAAGACGGCCGCTGCAAACAGGGAGGCCGCGCCGTCATAGCGCTGCGCCACGCCGTCATGCGAACGGATGTCCCAGGCGAGAGACCCGATCCTCCTCCCTTTTGGCTGTTAGCGTGGCCCTTCGGGCCGTGGGCCTGGCGAACGGCGTGCCGCCGTACGCTGCGGGCGCCCTTGGCTTGCGTTTTCGATCCACGCAACGCTGGCGCATTTTCGGCAGAACGATATCCACCGTGCCATCTCGCGCACCGGCAGGTCGCAAGCGCTCCGCAGTCAGCCCGCCCCCCCCGGGGCGAGATGAGATCGCGACGCCGTGAGCCCGCGGGCCTTCACGTCTGCCCACTCAAGCCTCGGGCCGAACGTGACGATATCCGCTCACGATCCTGACACCACCACCGACGTCGCCCAACGGTATTTCGAACCATGACCTGGCTTTTCCGGTTTCGCATCGCCACACGCCTGGCCGCCCTCGGCGTCCTTCTACTCGCCGCCACCGTATGGGTCGGTATCGACGGGTGGCGCGGCCTCGCACGCATGCACGCGTTCCAGGTGCAGTCGGCGCAGACCACACAGGCCTTCGCCCTCGCCGCCGATACCGCACGGGTGGCGCAGGTGGATTTCAAACGCCAGGTGCAGGAATGGAAAGACCTGCTGTTGAGGGGCACGGATCCGGCGGAGTTCGACAAGCACCGCCACGGCTTCGAAACGATGGCCAACGCGGTCAGAACGGATCTCGGTCGGCTCCGGCAGCAGATGAGCTCGTTGGGCATGAACCTGGCCGAGGTCGACACCGCCGTTGCGACCCACGCCGAATTGCTCAAGACTTACACGTCGGCGCTCGGTCATTTCCAGTCGTCGAACGCGGCCAGCGCGCATACCGTCGACGGCATGGTGAAAGGCATCGACAGGCCGCCGACGGCTGCGATCGACGGCATCGTCCATCACCTGGGCGAAGCGTCTGCCGCGTCCACGCGTCACCTGGAAGAGGCCAGCACCACGGTGTATCGGCAAGTGCTCACGTTGCTCTCCAGCGTGGTGATGGGAGCGTTGCTGCTGGGTATGGTCGTCACCGTGCTATTGGCCCGCAGCATCGTCCGCCCGATCGCGCACGCGGTCTGCGTGGCGGAGGCCGTGGCAGATGGTGACCTCTCCAGTTCGATAAACCCGGTGGGCCGCGATGAACCGGCGATGCTTCTGCAGGCACTGTCACGCATGAATGGCCAGCTGCGCGACGTGGTGGCCACCATTCGACAAGGCGCTGACGAGATATCGCAGGCCACCGGGGAGATCGCGGCCGGCAACCTCGACTTGTCGACCCGAACCAGCGAACAAGCCGCCGCCCTGGAGGAAACCGCGTCGTCGATGCAGGCCTTCACCGGCAGCGTACACGCCAACTCGGCCAGCGCAAGGGAGGCTCGCATGGCCGCGGAGCGCTCTCTGGCGGGGGCTGACGAAGGCGAAGCAGCGATGCGCGAAGCGGTCGCGGCCATGGAGCGGATCGCCGACGTATCGACGCGGATCACGAGCATCACGGATGCCATCGAGCGAATCGCCTCCCAGACCCACATCCTCGCGTTAAACGCCGCGGTGGAAGCGGCACGCGCCGGCGAGGCCGGGCGCGGCTTCCATATCGTCGCAGGCGAAGTGCGTGTGCTGGCGGGCCAGTCGAAAGCTGCCGCTGGACAGATCCGTGCGTTGGTGCAGGAGTCCGGTGAAACGATCGCCGAAGGTTCGCAACGTATAGGACACGCCGGGGAACGCATGGAGGGCTTGAGCCGTGAAGTCCAACGTGTCACCGATGCCGTTCGGGACATCGCTACCCTCAGCGACACCCAAGCTACGGGGATTCTCGAGGTGAACGACGCTGTACGCCAGATCGACGAAGTGACCCAGCAAAACTCCGCGCTCGTCGAAGAAGCGGCGGCAGCCGCCGACGCGGTGAAAGCACGGGCCCGGAGCCTGGTGGATAGCGTGGCCTTCTTTCGCCTGGAGTCCGCCGCCGCCTGATCGCGGATGGCTGCCCGCCCCCGTCGCGCGTTCCGCACCCGCCTGAGCGCGAGCCCGGTCGGCCAGGCCCACATGGAGTCCGCCCCGTTCGCCGCCCGGCAAGCCAGCGGCGTGCGCCTCTTCCACGTGGGCGATACGCGACGGCGAAAGCTATCCGCATCGCTGCATCCACAGGTGCCCTCCTCCTTTGCGCTCTTGTGTTGCCTCGCGCGCTGATCAGTGTCACCGCCGATACCGATCCGCACGGCGACTACCAGGCTGCGCAAAGGCGCACCGCCATCGCGTCCCAGCGTTAACACCGACTCAGCGCGAGGCCGCCGACACCATTTGACCTCACCTCAGCGAACCATGCGCTCGGTCGCTCATGGTTGTCCTCGTTCTGACTATAATTTCCACGCATACACACTCCTGCGTCTAAAACGACTTGAAGCAGAGGCTGATCATTGAACAACAATGCAGGCGTAACCCACGTTGATCACATCGGTTTTGCCGTTTCATCGCTCGATGAAGCGATTCGATTCTATACAGAGGCCCTTGGGTTCACGCTCGAACGTCAGGCAGAAATGGGAGGCGATTTCCTGCGGCAGGTGACAGGCGTCGACGATCCGAATGTGCGAACGGCGATCTTGAAGGCTCCGGATGGATTCATCGTCGAGTTGTTGCAGTATTCGAACGGGCGTCGCCATGGACAGACACCTGAAAGCGCCGGTGCGATCGGCGCCGCCCACCTGGCGCTGACCGTCCGGGACATCCATGCGGCTATCGCCCGCGTCGAGACCGCCGGGTGGAAGGCTAACGGCAGTCCGCAGCCCATTCCGGGAGGTCCAAGAAAGGGAACACGGGTCGTCTACGTCTCCGGTCCCGACCATCTCACCATCGAGTTCATGCAGCCTCCTGGACCGTGACAGTGCCCCTCAAATCGTTAGCGCCCTGACGCGCTATCTCGGGCGTCTCATTGGCCGACGCGGTGACACTGCACGCCAGACAGGCTGACGCGGCAAGCCGTCTTCATCCTCCCCTTCACCCGTGCCCGCGATTCAGCGGCCGATCGCCGACGCCATTCGCCCCACCTCGGCGAACAAGGCGCTCGGTCGCTCGTCGTCGTCGGACGTTTTTCCCTTGTAGTAAACGGACACCCATATCGGTTTCCGATGGGGCGGATAGATCACCGCGATATCGTTGGTGGCGCCATTCCCGTGCCCCGTCTTGTAGGCGATACGCCAGCCCCTTGGAATCCCTGCCTTGACGAGATCCTCGCCGGTGTCGCTCTGTGCCAGCCATGCGACCAGCTGCGATCGCGATGCCAACGAGAGGGCGTTCCCCGAAACGAGTGTACGCATCGTGTCCAGCATCGCCGACGGCGTCGTGGTATCGCTCAACCCGTCGGGCGTCGGCCGATTCATTTCCGGCTCGTATCGGTCGAGTCGGGTTTTGACGTCGCCCAACTGACGTGCGTAAGCGGTCAGCGCCTGGGGACCACCGAGGCTTTTCAGCAGAAGGTTGGCCGCCACGCCGTCGCTGACGGCGATGGCCGCGGAACAAAGCGCCGCGACGGTCAAACCGGGTTGTCCGACATGGTGTCCCGTCACCGGTGCGAATGACACAAGTGCGTCGTCTCCGAAGACGATACGCCGGTCCAGCCGCTCTTCGCCTCGATCCACCCGGGCCAGTACCGCCCCCACCAGCAACAGCTTGAAGGTGCTGCACATCATGAATCGCTCGTCGGCACGATAGGTGAGATGGCGACCGTCCGTGGTATCGAGTATCGCGACACCCAGACGCCCGCCGTACCGTCGTTCCAGCGCGGCGAACGACGCGACGGCTTCCGAGGATCGTGTCACGGGTGCGATGGCGGCGGCAACGACGCCCATCAAGGCATGGCTCAAAAACGCTCTACGTTCCAAAGGTATGACTCCATGAGATGGACGACATGACGACATCTGAAGCGTGCGCGTTAAAAAAGGTGTTTTCATGGCATGTCGCTGGCGAATCGACGCGACATCCAAGGGTACGACCGCCGATCGACAGATCGTCGTCGGTCTGTGGGTTGCCCCGGAGTGAACAGGAAAACGCCAGAGCTCCCCCCCATGCTTCCAGCGGTCCATCTTACGAAAGCAGGCACACCATGACCCTCGCCAGGCGCACCGCCCTCGCTGCCCTGCTTTTTCCCGCCACCGTCCTCGCGACAACGGGTAGCGAACCACTGGACACGCTACAGCGCAGGCCTTGGCGACCCGACGCGCCGGGCATCGAGATTGCCCTGTGGCCCGCGGCCACGCAAATCGCGTCACCGGCTTACCCAGGTCCCGAAGTCTACGGATGGTCGAAGACGCTGATCGCCGGAAAGCCGATTCAGATGGTGCAGCATGTCTCCCGGCCCACGATGGCCATCTATCCCGCCAAGGGCGTAAACACCGGTACAGCCCTGCTTGTTTTCCCCGGCGGAGGCTATCGGGTGCTGGCCATCGATCTGGAGGGCACGGAAATCTGCGATTGGGCGACCGCCGCTGGCATGACCTGCGCCGTCCTCAAATACCGCGTGCCCGGCTCGGGCCCGTATTGGAACGACGAATGCCAATGCCGCCGCGATCCGCCGGAGCCGTTGGCGCTGCAGGACGCCCAGCGCGCCATGGGCCTGCTGCGCCAACGGGCTGCCCAGTACGGCTTCAGCCCGGGCAGGGTCGGCGTGTTGGGCTTCTCCGCAGGCGGCCGCATCGTGGCCGATATCAGTAACCGCGCGGCGCGCGCCTACCCACCCATTGATGCGGCCGACCACCTGCCCAGTCGACCCGATTTCGCCGTGGCGCTTTACCCTGGGCACCTTTGGGACGGGGACAAAAACAGCATCCACCTCACCGTCGATGTGAAGATCGACGCCAAGGGGCCGCCGACGTTCATTGCCCAGGCAGGCGACGACGCTACAGACGACGTCCGCGAATCACTGACCTACTACCTCGCCCTGCAACAGGCCAAGGTACCCGTAGAAATGCACCTGTTCCCCGAAGGCGGTCACGCGTTCGGCGTACGGCCGACGGACCAGCCGATCACGCATTGGACGGTGCTCGCAGAACAGTGGCTACGCCATCTGAAGATGCTTCCCGCGGCATCGACACAGCTCTAGGGATCGCACGCAGGTAACCCACATCTTCCGTTACGCTATCGACGTCGACATGAGATCCGCCACAGCGGTCGCAGTGTCTCGCCTCACGCGCACAGGCACGCCCTTCGCCGCGGGCGTCTTCGATGCCTCATCGTGATACCACAGCGGCATCAGCGCGTTCATCTCAGGGTAGTAACCGCCAATGCAGCCTTGCGGCAGGTCGAAGGCCGTCAGGGTGAGCCCGCCGACCTCGCGCGCCACGCCGTCCCCCGCGTCGCTGACCACGCTCACGGTTTCGCCCGCCACCAGCCCTTGCGCATCGATATCGCCGGGACTCATCAGCAGCACGGCCCGTGAGCCCTCCAGCCCGCGCAAGCGGTCGCTGAAGCCATAGATGGTCGTGTTGAACTGATCGTTCGAGCGCATCGTGATCAGGTGAAACCTGCCCGGCGCCCGACCGATGCCCAGCGCCGTCGCCACGGTGGGCGTCGTGAATTCGGCCTTGCCGCTGGACGTCTTCCACTGCCGTTCCCGCGCGGGGTTACCGCGGTAAAAACCGCCCTTGTGGAACATACGGGCCGAATAGTCACGGAACATGTCCGGGTAGGTTTCTTCGATCAGGGTGCGCACGCGAGTGTAGTCCGCCCCCCAGGTGAGCCAAGGACGCTTGGGATGAGGTGGGAGGGTCGCGTCGGCGATGCCGGCGATGATCGACGGTTCGGAGCGCAGATGGGGGCTGGCCGGCGCCGCATGCCCAAGCGAGCCGTGGATGTGGCTGAAGCTGTCCTCCATCGAGACGGCTTGGGGCACACCCCTCTGGATGTCGGCTTCCGCCCGCACCAGGCACGGAAGGAGATAGCTGACCTTGCCATGGACCAGGTGGCTCCTGTTGAGCTTCGTGGCCACGTACACCGTGAGCGACAGTTGGCGCCACGCGCTTTCCATCGCCTCTCGCTCAGGGATCGCCCGCACGAAATTGCCACCCAGGCTCATGAAGGCACGAACTGCCCCATCGCGGACACCCTCGCAGACCTCGATCGTGGTGCGTCCCTTTTCCCTTGGCGGGTCGAAGGCGAACATCTCGGCGAGGCGGTCCAACGGAACCAGTTCGGGCTTTTCGGAAATGCCCACCGTGCGCTGGCCCTGGACGTTCGAATGGCCCCGCACGGGGGAAATCCCTGCGCCCTTTCGTCCCAGGTTGCCGCGCAACAAGAGCAGGTTGACCAGCATACCGATGCTTTGCGAACCATGCACATGCTGGGTCAGGCCCATGCCGTACACGCCGATCACGTTGTTCGCCGCGCAGTAGACGTCCGCCGCCGCTTCGAGATCGGAACGGCTCAGGCCGGAGTGGTCTTCGATCTGATCCCAGGAGGCGGCTTCCGCGGCATGGCGAAACGCGTCGAGTCCGTCTGTGTGCTCCGCGATGAACGCGCGGTCCAATACGCCCTCCCCGCCCTGCGCCCGATCGGCTGCGTCGCGGGCAAAGATATGCTTGCACAGGCCCATGATGGCCGAGATGTCGCCGCCGGGGCGCACCTGCAGGTACATGTGTGACAGCTCGGTCGGCGTTCGCGTGAGCATCTGCAAGGGGTTTTGCGGATTGATGAAGTGGAGGAGCCCGGCCTCCCTGACGGGATTGAACGTGATGATCTTGCAGCCGCGCTTGACGGCATCCTGAAGAGGATGGAGGAAGCGCGGACTGTTCGTCCCCGGGTTTTGCCCAAAGTAGAAAATGGCGTCGCAGTGCGCGAAGTCCTCCAGCACGCAGGTGCCGACCGGCGATCCGATGACTTTCTTGAGGCCCACGGACGTGGTCTCGTGGCACATGTTCGAGCTGTCGGGCAGATGATTGTTACCGTAGACCCGCGCCATGAGCGCATAAAGATACGACGCCTCCAACGACGCTTTGCCCGACGCGTAGAAAACGGCCGCGTCAGGATCCATCGCCTTCAATTCGGCCGCGATGCCCTGGAAAGCGTCGTCCCAGCTGCACCGTACATAGGTATCGAGCGTCGCGTCGTAGCGCATGGGTTCGGTCAGCCGCCCGACCATCTCCAGGTCGTAATCCTGCCAGGTGCGTAACTCGGCCAGGGTGTGCGCCTCGAAAAACTCAGGAGTGCAGCGGTCCCGGGTCAGGTCCCACAGCGTGGCCTTCGCGCCGTTCTCGCAAAACTCGAAGGCGTGGGGATGGGCGGGCTTTCCCCACGCGCACGACGAGCACATGTAGCCACGCGGCTTGTTCTGGCGCTGGAGCGTCACCAACGCGTCCGCCGGACGCTCCCGCGCAAAAACCTGTGCCATGCCCGACAGCGAGCCCCAACCGCCGGATACCACGTCGCCCTCGCCCTTGACACCCTCAGCCATCGCACCGCCTCCGACATCGTAGGGCGCATGCTGACGCCCTGCGCGTTTCGGTCGCGTGGCGGTAGGCGCTCACGGCGTTCACGCGCACATGACCAGCCCACGCCCCCAGGGTGATGTAACGCCATTTACGCCGTTACACTCGGGCGCACTCAGGCCAAAGAGTTCTATCCCATGAAGCAGCTCCGTCCGATCGCCCTGCTCGCCCTTTCCCTGATCGCCTTGCCCGTTTTCGCCCAATCCGACCGCGAGGTGGCGGAGCAGATGGTGACCCGCTCCGCCAACGTTTGTCCCGGCCATAGCGCCGATCGCACGACGCCCACGGTTCGCGCCACGCCGGTGGCCGCTCTTCGGGTCATGTTGGAGCGCGGCCTGGTGATGTGTCCTGACCGCCGCCTCGACGCGGATGCACCGGCCGTTTTTTACGGTCGCGTGGGGGTCTTCGCCTGGAACCCCGAGGTGAAGGGTAGCTCGGAGGTCATCGTCAAGCAGATCGATGCGATGACACGCAAAGACGACTACCCGCAGGACACCCTGATGTGGGATGCCAAGGGCGCCGAGGTAAAACAGCGCACGGTACCTGCGTTCGAGGCGAAGCCCGGCGCGGCCGTGCTCTATCACGTGCGGTGATGGCTGCGGGGCGTGCGGCAAGGCGCGTCGGCGCGGCCGTAACACGCTTGCCATTCGGGACGCGGTCTGCCTCACAGCGTGAATGACTGTCACCGGTCGTGAACGGCCAGCCGGTCTCGATTGGCGTGCCCCGGCGCGTCCACCGGTCGCGTCGGGGCATGCCCGGTTCGCCGGTTGCCCTCAACGCGTGGACCGGCGCCGACGATGCGTCCGGGCGGCACGACGCACCGCGCCGGTCACGATGGAAGCGGCATCCGCACTGTCCGTGGCGGACGTCGTGTGGGCACTCACGACCAGTGTCAAATACGGGATGTCGAGCACCTCGGCGATGGCAAGGACCTCCGACAACCGGGGCGCGCCGCCCACGGCTTCGAGCTCGTAAAGGCGTCCGATGCCGACGCCGCTTTTCGCCGCCAGCTGCTGCATCGACACACCATGCGTTTCGCATTCGCGGCGGATATTGCTACCCACGGTAGACATCAAAGGCATCACACGACTCCCGGCAACACGGTGCAGACACGTTGAGCGACAGTGTAGTGGCCGGGGCATCTGCGCGACGTAAGCGCGTTCGGGCAACGGGTAACGATCGCGTAAATTGTCGTGCGCCACACGGCGTGCGTGCGTCGCCCCATCGGCCACGGGCGGACGCTTCCGGCGACGGTATGCTTCGTCGTGCCCCTACCCCTCAGCCGGGACCGATCGCGCATCCCGAACCCAGGTGATTGACGAACTGGCGGGGCGACTGACCGAGGACGCGCTTGAATGCCATGCCAAAGGCGCTTTCGGACGCGTAGCCGACCATGGGAGCGACAGCGGCAAGCGTGGTCCGACCCTGGGCCAGTTTGTCGGCTGCGACGATCATGCGCCACCGGGTGAGGTATTCGAGTGCACCTTCGCCAACCACTTGCTTGAAGCGTGCGGCAAAGCTCGAACGGGACATACCTGCCGTCCGGGACAAGTCGACGAGCGTCCAGGCCCGTGCCGGATCGGCGTGCATGGCGGCAAGCACCGAACCGATCCGGCGGTCCCGCAAACCCGCGAGCCATCCCCGGCCGTTCGCCGAGTCATCGGCCAGGTGGAGGCGCAAGGCCTCTATCAGAAGCGATTGGGCGAGATGCGCGGCAATCAGGGCACCCCCCGGCTGAGGCTCACGCAATTCTTTCATCAGACGACCGATCAGAACGCCCAACGCCGCACGCGTGGTTTCGGCGCGGATCATGATGAGCGACGGAAGGACGTCCAGTATCAATGCGGCATGGCGGCCTTCGAAGTCGAAAAAGCCACCGACGCCGAAACACTCCCCTCCGCCATGGAGGCTCGCGACGGTGCCGACGGGTACGCTGGAAAAGAACGGATACGCATCGATCGGTTCAGCACCGTCGGATGAAAAAAGCCGGAACGCGGTCCGCCCCGGCAACAGCACCATATCGCCAGGGCCAAGCCGGGTCGGCTCGCCGCCCTCGATGGTCATCCAGCACGTCCCGGCTTCGACGGCGAAGGCTTTGATCCCGCCGGTGGCACCGAATTCAAGCCGCCATGCGCCTCTGGCGTCGAGGCCACGAAACCCGAAGCTGGCGGGCTTGAGCAGGGTAAGCACTTCGGACAGCGGATCCATGACGCTCCTGGACGATCGCGACGAT
This sequence comes from Luteibacter sahnii, assembly GCF_034063545.1. Classification (NCBI taxonomy): domain Bacteria; kingdom Pseudomonadati; phylum Pseudomonadota; class Gammaproteobacteria; order Lysobacterales; family Rhodanobacteraceae; genus Luteibacter; species Luteibacter sahnii. The sequence goes on along the minus strand of NZ_JAQLOK010000001.1, from coordinate 1,145,830 downwards.
CTGGTGGACTCAGCCGAATGGTGGGGTCGGCACCCGTGGCCTAGATTGCATGCTGTGCGCACGCCAGCGCGTCGGTTTCACGACGTCGGCGCCAAGGCACGTTTAGCCAGGTTGCCACCATGAAAGCACGAGGGAAGCCCGTATGTCTGAACTGACAAGCGACGATGCCATGACACCATCGCATTGTCCGCGGCGTAAGCCGCAGCGGTTGTTTCTGGGCGTCGCCGCATGCGCGCTCAGCACCGCCGTGGGATTGATCTCGTTGCGTTACGTTGCGCCGTCACGACCGGCCCCCGCACCGATCCCCAATGCGTCCGCACATCCACTCGCGCTGGCACTTCATGCCGTGCCCGCCGCGTTGGCACTGATCATCATGCCCCTTCAGCTGCACGCTGGCTTTCGTACCCGCCATCCTCGTGCTCATCGCGTGATCGGACGCACGTATGCGGGACTGGTAGGTGTCGCGTCGCTCGCCGCGCTGAGGATCGCCCCCATGGCGCTGGGAGGGCCGGTCAGCGCGGCCGGCTTTACCGCCCTGGCGCTGGCCTGGGTCGCCAGCACCGCGCTGGGCGCGAGGGCGGCCATGCGGCGCCGATTCGACGTGCATCGTGGCTGGATGACCCGCAGCGCCGCATTGACCTTCGCGGCGGTCACATTGCGTCTTCTCCTGCCCCTGTCCACCCGGGTGATGGGCTTTGACTTCGTGACCGCGTACCGCGCGATCGCATGGCTTTGCTGGCTGCCCAACCTCCTGGTCGCCGAGTGATGGTTGCGACGCGACGCAGGAAAGCCCCGGCGGCCGGGCCACTGAACCTCACCGCTCGATCGGCGCACGTCGTCTCCGTGCCTCGACGTGTCGCCGCCCGCCGTTCGACGCGCTCACGACGCTGCAACGTCCAGGCGCATGAGGCTCAGGTCGCTGTCGTTGCCGGCGAAGTCGAACCAAGATTCGATCATGGGAGTGTCCACCGGCCGATCCGTACAGGATAACGAGACAGCGCGCCCCGAAACGCGTCGGTGGGCCGCAGTCTGTCCCTTGACCGGGCGGCATGCATCACGGCACCCGGTGACATATCGCGTTCCATGCGGTGAGGGCGGGCTAGCGCGCGTCGTCCGGGCGCTCACGCAGAAGGACGCATGTATCGCTGTCGCGATAGGTGGCCCTGCGAACGATCCGATAGCCACGTCGCTCCGCGAGCCGCAGCGATCGCCCGTGGTCGGGCGCGATGATGCAGGCCGACGACGGCGAACCCAGGGTCCGGTCGAGCCACGCGAGCACCGCGTCGAGGGCCTCCCCGGCATACCCCCTGCCCTGCATCGCCGGACTAAGCACCCAGCCGCCTTCGGGACGCCCGGCCAGCTCGGCCAGGCCGGTGCGGTGCCAGTCCGCGAAGCCGATCTCGCCGACGAATGCGCCCGTCGTGCGCTCGCGGATGATCCAGTAGCCGTATCCGAGCAGCGCCCAGTGACCGCGATAGCGCAGCAGCCGCTGCCAGACCTCTTCCGCGGAGAAGGGTTTTCCCCCGATGTAGCGGACAACGTCACTGTCCCCCCACAGCGCGGTCATAGCGGGAAGATCGGATAGCTCTGGCCAGCGAAGCGTCAGCCGCTCGGTATCGAGCGCCACGGCGACCTGGGACCCCTGCTCGGCTCCGTGCACCATCGGTACGTCCCTCCCCTGTCTCCACTGGATTGTTTTGATGCTATCAAATTTTTTTGACAGCGCGGCACGCGCGGATTAGTTTTCAGTGAACCCGCCACGAGACAACCGCGTGACCCGTCCCTCCCAGGCACCGCCCCACGACGAGGCCCGTCCGACACCGGTGGGCACCGCCATTCGACAGCGTCGCCAGCGACTGGGCATGACCCTGAAAAACCTGGCCACGGCCTCTGGCCTGTCGGTGCCCTTCCTGTCGCAGGTCGAGCGCGACCAGGCCATGCCATCCCTCGTATCCCTGGCGCAGATTGCCGCCGCACTTGATGTCGAGACGGGGTATTTCATCGGCACGCCAGCGCCCGGCCAGATCGTCCGCCGCGCACACGCCCCGGAAGCGCTGCACGTCGGAACCAGTCCGGTCGACTATGTCCGCCTCAGCGGAAGCCACGCCGAACGCCGGATGGAGGCCTTGCTCATCACCATGCCGCCCGGCCACGGCTCGCCGCTCTCCCGCCGCGAGGGCGAGGGATTCTGGTACGTGCTCGACGGGGCGCTCGAGGTCTGGGTCGGGCGCGACCATTTCACGCTGAACGCCGGCGACAGCACACATTTCGAGCAGCGCCATCCCTATCGCATGCGCAACGACGGGACGACGCCCGTGCGGGTGCTCTGGGTGGGGACACCGGCGCTGCTGTGACGGTTGCAGTGACAACCGGTTCGGCGCGCTCGGCGTCCCGCGAACGCGATGCCCATCATCGATGCCTGAGGAAACCCCATGAGCGTCCTGCGAATCGTCCCCAACCTGGCCACGCCCGATGTGGAGCGAGCGCGTGCTTTCTACGGCGACCTGCTCGGGATGGCGATCGCGATGGATCACGGCTGGATCGTGACCTTTGTCGGCCAGGGCCGCGCCGCGCCGCAAATCAGCTTCGCCACCGAAGGCGGTTCGGGGACGCCGGTGCCCGACCTTTCGATCGAGGTGGACGATCTCGACGCCATCCATGAGCGCATGGCCGCCGCCGGGTACGGAACGGCATATGGCCCGGTGAACGAGCCCTGGGGAGTGCGCCGCTTCTTCGTACGCGATCCGTTTGGACGGCTGCTCAACATCCTGTCGCACGGTACCCCATGATGCCGGTCGCGCGGCTCGTCCACATGAAGCGCCGCGATGCGCCAGGTCGTGTCACCTGCACGATGTCGTTGCACAACGAAGCAACCTGGAAGGACTGATGCATGAAAATCGATACTTCACGGGCACTCGGTGCGTATGCGGCGGTCATGACGCTCGTCGCGGTTTGGCTGGTGTCCGGCGCGAGCGCGCGGCCGAACAGGGCGACGTTCGACACCATCGACGTCCAACGCATCAACATCCGCGAGCCCGACGGTACCTTGCGCATGACCATCGCGTCGCGCGGCCGGATGCCCGGCATCATCGTCGCTGGCCAGGAAACACCCCATCCGGACCGGCCACAGGCCGGCATGATCTTCTATAACGACGAAGGCTCCGAAAACGGCGGCCTCGTCTTTTCGGGTGCCATGAAGGACGGCAAGCCCACCAATCTGGGCGCCCTGTCGTTCGACCGATGGCGTCAGGACCAGACCGTGTCGCTCAGCAGCAGCGAGGAGGGAGACGACCGGCAGGCGGGCCTCGCCATCAACGATCGTCCCGATCAGCCCGTCGATTTTCCGACCGTTGCCCGCTTGGTGCGCCAACCCGCCAGCGACCAACGCGACGCGGCCATCCGCGCCGCTGGCGTGGGGATCGCGCCGCGCGCGTTTCTGGGGCGCACGCCCGACAAGGCCTCGCTGTTGGCGTTGCGCGACCCGGCCGGCCGCAAGCGGCTGGAGCTGCGCGTAGCGGCGGATGGGCGTGCCACGATCGATTTCCTCGATGCATCGGGCCACATTACGCGCTCGCTGTCCGATGGGTCGGCGCCATGATATTCACTTCTTCATCACCTTGCTGAACCCAATCCGTTACCGCTTACCTTCTTGGGCAGTTTGGCCTTAAGTTCGGCGAACGCATGCCGTTGCACTCCTCGACTTGGGGAGAATGCACAGAAATGGCAAATTTAAGTGTCAAGGCGCAACTCGCCTTGTTGGCCAGCGGGCTGGCGACGGCCATGTTGGCGACGTGCGCATCGGGACTCTACGCCCTCTCCACGACCGGCGAAGCGCTTCGCACGGTGTACGAGGACCGCACGGTGTGCATCCAACAGTTGTCCACGGTAAGCGACAGCCTGCGTGACGAAGCGATGCTGCTGTCGCGGGCCACGCTCGATCCGGCCCAATTCCCGGGCAAGTCGGCCGTCGACCAGAGCCTTCAGCATCGCGCGGTATTGGACGGCCAGTGGAAGACATATGCCGCCACCTACTGGACGCCCGACGAGAAGGTCCTGGCCGATGCCTTTCACGAGGCGTATCTGGCGCTGGAGCAGGATGGCCTCGCGCCGGCGCGCGATGCGCTGCTGTCAGGCGATCTCGCGACGGCGGGGAAAACGCTGCATGGACGGGTCGACGCGCGCCTGCCTGACACCCTCGCCCGCCTGGATCGGCTGCGCAAACTTCAGGTCGATGTCGCCGCCAGCGAATACCAGGCGTCCCGACAGCGGTATGCCCTGCTCCTGCGCGTGCTCGTCGGCATCGCCACCGCAGGCCTCGCGCTGGGCGCGGGCATCGCGGTCTGGACGGGACGGCGACTCTACGCGGCACTGGGCGGGGAGCCGTTTTACGCCGCCCAGGTGGTGCGTCGCATCGCGGACGGCGACCTGACAGTGACGGTGGACCTCAAGCAGGAGGATTCGTCCAGCCTGCTGCATTCGATCGTCGGCATGCGCGACCACCTGTCGACGATCGTGTCCGGCATCAAGCGATCGAGTCACTCGATCGCAACGGCTGCCGATCAGATCTCCCAGGGCAACGCCAACCTTTCCCAACGCACGGAAGAACAGGCCGCCTCGCTGGAAGAGACCGCCGCAAGCATGGAAGAACTCACGGCCACGGTGCGCGAAAACACCAACAGCGCCTTGCTTGGCAGAGACATCGCGAATACCGCCTCGTCGGCCGCCGCGCGCGGCGGCGAAGCGGTCAGTCGCGTCGTGGAGACCATGAACGGTATTGCCGACAGCTCGGCGCAGGTCGCCGATATCGTCGGCATCATCGACGGGCTGGCATTCCAGACCCATATTCTCTCGCTGAACGCGGCCGTCGAAGCCGCCCGCGCCGGCGAACACGGCCGTGGATTCGCCGTGGTGGCGAGTGAAGTCCGATCCCTTGCCCAGCGCAGCGCCGTCGCCGCGAGAGATATCCGGGCGCTGATCGATGTCTCGATAGAACGCGTCCAGGCAGGGTCATCCATGGTCGACGAGGCCGGGGCCACGATCCAGGGCGTCGTCACGGCCGTCCAGGACGTGTCCGGCGTGATGAGCGGCATCTCCGCCGCGTCGCAGGAGCAGTCGTCGGGCATCGAGCAGGTCAACCGCGCCGTCACGCAAATGGACCAGGTCACCCAGGAAAACGCGGCCCTCGTCGAACAATGTGCCGCGGCGTCTCGATCGTTGGCGGAACAGGCGACCTTGCTGCGCACGGCGGTCGACGTGTTCCGCGTCGAGGCGGCCTAGTCGCTAACGGGCCGCCATCGACGCACCTCTCTCGACGTGACCGTGTGCGTATGGGCGCCGAGCCGACGGCCAGCAGGCGCCTGCGCGATCCGCACTGGGACAATTTGTCCCAAGGGACGGGAAACGCTTTCGGTTAGCATGGCGTCACGCGCAGGATGACGCTTGATCGGCTCGCCAGGCGCGGGCTCACTTCATCTCAGACGTTCGCCATCACGCTCAGCCGAATGCGGGTCGATGCGACCCGGCGAACGTTTCCTCACGAAAGATCGTGACACGCCATCGCCTGGAATGACACATGTTCGACTGGGTTCCCGTCGTCTTCATCAGCTTCAAGGTTATCGTCTTCGGCACAGGCATGTTCCTGGCCATCAAATGGCACTATGACCAGGGCAGGATGGGCCGCCAAACCGAGCGGCGCGCGGTGCTGGTCGCCATCGGCAAGGTTGCGGCGGTATGCGTACCGCTGCTCCTGGGGGTCTTGTTCGTGACCTTCACCGTCGCCGGAAAACTGGGGTTGACCTGAGCGAGCCGCGTGCTTTGACACGACGGCGTGCCACGCGTTGTCCTCAGTCCTTCTTCGACAGTTTCACCTGCATCGCGTGGAAGTCCTTCCGGTATTTTTTGGCTAGCCCGGTTTTCTGGGCGTCGGAAAGAATCTTTCCTGCCAGTTGGAAGAAACTACGCTCCTCTTCGCGCAGGTGCTCGTGCAGCTCTTCGGAGAGGCGGCGGACCAGGGAGGTCCAGTGCCGCCCCGAATGACCACGCGTCTGCATCTCCTCCACCAGCTCGTCCATCGTGTGGTGATCGGCCAGCGCATCGCGCGAAGGGTGCAGACCGCGATCGTCCATCAGCATGGGAACGTAGAGGAAGCGCTCCTCGGCCGCCTCGTGCGACGCCAGTTCAATACGCAACGAAGTAAAGAGCGTGACCCGTTCAGGGCCGGGCTTGGACCGCATGAGCTTTCGGATCAGCGAACGCTGGGTGGTATGGCTCTCGCGCAAGGCGTCGAAGATCGTCTCTGGCATAACGGCGGCCGGGCTAGGGAGGCGACATCCTCGTACACGTTTTGTCAGCGGGACGTGGAAAACGCGGAGCTATCCTGAACAGGCACCGCCAGGATGATGTAATTTCGGCATAGTGACGCCCATCGCCTCATCCGAGGGCGCGTCCCCGCCGTAACGGAATACATGCACACCCAATCGTGCCGACACTGGAACCTGGCGCGGCTGCTCTCACGACTGGAGCGGTTGGGCCACGTCACGGCCGACGACCAGGCGCACGCGCTGAGTCACATCGTGACCCCCGGCAAACTGATGCGCATGACGCTTGGCGGACCGATTCCCTCGCTCTTCGCTCGCGCTCTGGAGCACACCGTTGCCAAGCCCAAGGGGTGGTTGGACCACCGCCATCCGGCAACCGACGACGTACTCGACACCCCGCTACCCCGGTGGGCTCTGATCCAGCTGGGCCTGGCGTGTTCGGACATGAACGTGGCCGCGCTCCACGGCGAGTTCGACGAGGCCCGATGCATCGCCCGAACCATTGGCATCCAGGCGCGGCAGGCGGGATGCGTCGCCATCGCACGGGCGGCAGCCGACGTCGAGAACCATCTGGGCACGATCCGGCACGGACCCGAACGGGGTTATGGACAGCGCCTGCTGACGTTATCCCAACTCATCGCACGCGCCGTCCCGGAGGGGTTTCCCCGTCGGGACGGCGGGACGCCCCACGGCCAGCGAGGCATCCGATAGCCATCGCCCCGATCCGCTTTTGGCTAGACGCCTTAATCGGCGGGCTCCGCGCCTCCGGACAGCAACGACTCGAACAACGTCAGCCACGCGGCCATACCCACGCCCGCGGCGGCACACCAGTCGCGTATCTGCAACGCATCCAGGCGAATGGCGCCAGTCTCGACCGCCGATACGAAGGACTGATTGCGACCGAGGCGGCGGCCGAATTCATGTTGCGATAAACCCGACGCGACGCGAATTTGCCGAAAACTCGCACTCAGCGACTTGTTTTCGGGTCGGTACAACGATTTTTGGGCTCGCCTGGCGCGGAGCGATGTCGTTTTCAGGCGCTTGACGGTCATCGCGTGGTTCTTGGGCCGTGCTGAATAAAGATGCGTCGGGACCACGCCTCCCAGGGGATGACGCAGTGACCGACCGCGCCCCCGACAGGCCGTGTGCACTCGCTCTCAAACAGGGCGACTCGCCCGCGCGCGACGTCGGTCGACGTTTCAGCTCTTGCCATCGGAATACGAAGGCAGTCGGCCGAAACTTTGTAAAATGCGGATCAGTTCATCCGCCTCCGCGTTGGTCATGCCGGTTGCCTCGACCGTCACCCAGATGGGCCGTGATGAAGGCAGGATGGTGGCGATGATTTTTCCGCGCGCGGGTAGCGTCGCCGTCACCAGAGTGCCGACGCGAAGGGGTTCGGCGTCCCGAGTCTCGATGAGCGCGAACGCCTGTGGATAACGGAGCACGGCGATGCCAAGGTTCTGGTCGCTCCAGCTCACTTCGAGCGTGGTAAGGCCTGTCCCGGTAAGAATTCGATGCGGCTCCATGCACTGCCCTCTGCGTCGATTCCATGGCCGTATGACATTCCCTCTTTACCCGCACCGGCGCGATATTCAATCTTTCGATGGCGCGTCGTCTGCGCAACGCGGATGCCTGACGCGCAGATGCACGCGATCGCCGCGAGGTTCTTGCGATGCCCCGCGTCGCAGCCGCCTGACTCCGACCCTTGATGGGACGACCAGGCGATATGCTTCAAAAAAATACGCGGGAGTAACCCCGGTCAGCGCCCGGGGCCGCTAGGCATGCTCAACGCCACGGCGGACTCAACGTTGGCCGCTAGGCTTCCGTCGTTGCCGTCTCCAGAGGAAACGCGCGCGGCAACAGCAAACGAATACGGGTGCCGACGCCTGGCGTCGATTGCACATCGATCCCGCCACCCGACTGGCGGACGGCGGCCAGCACCTGGGTCATGCCCAGACCGGTACCCTTGCCTTCGTGTTTGGTCGTGAAGAACGGATCGAAAAGCCTTTCGCGAACCTCTTCATCCATGCCCGTCCCGTCGTCTTCCACGTCGACGAACACGTAGATCCCTTCGCCCAATTCGGCCCGGGCCTCGTCACCGGAGACCTCCTGCGTGCCGAAGCGAATGGCAACGGTGCCGCTGCCCTGGCAAGCATCCCTGGCGTTGAGGCAAAGGTTCACCAGCCCCTGTTGGATCGAATGCGCGTCCGCGTAGGTGGGCAAATCTTCCGGGGCCGGTGTCAGAGTCACGGCCACGTCCCGGCCCAGCGTCATCCGGATGAGTGGCACCATCTCACCGACGATCGTCGCCAGGTCCAGGTGTTCCGGTGTGAAGGGATGAACGCGACTGAAGGCCAACAGACGTCGTGACACCAACGCCGCGTGTTGGGCTGCGGCGCGTGCGAAACCGAGGAAGCGGTCCTGCCCGGGATTGAGCTCTCCCACGCTGGGGATCGCCTCCAGCGCGGACAGCACGATCTGCAGGTTGTTATTGAAGTCGTGCCCCATGCCGACCACGATCTGCCCGATCGCCTCGCTTTTCTGGGACTGGCTGACCACCTGCTCGGCGGCGTTTCGCGCCATCTCCGCCAGATCGAGCTGCTGCTGGAGCAGTACGTTGGCCTCGTCGCCGGTGGAAATCGCCTCGCTCAGTTCCCGGCTGACCTGATGCAGTTGTTGACGCGTCCTGGCGAGGCTATCCCGCAACGCGCCGTTGAGGGCATCCAGTGAACGCTCCACCTGCACGCGCTCGGTGATTTCCCGGCTGATGGCGCCCAGGCTTGTGACCCGGCCATCCGCGTCGGCCAGGGGGCCCACTACGATCGACCACCATCGCTCGCCTTGGCCCGGCAACTCGCTGACGGCCGTCACGTGAACGCGTTCGCCTGCACGGGCGGCGTCCAACGCGCCGGCGATCACCGGCTGGTAGGCGGTGGGCCACATCGGCACCCATGCGTGGCCGACCAGATCGTGCTCGTCTTTCAGGCGCAGCAAGGCGACGCCGGGCGCGTTGACCGCCACGACCATGCCGTCGAGATCCAGTTGCTTCACGCAGTCCTGGGACAGGTCGAGCAACTGCTTGAAGATCGGAAGGTCGCGCATGGTGCCTCACGGGATGCTGGTCGCCATCATAGCCGCCCCATCAGGCCGGAACGATGTCCTGACGACGACGATCCGCCCCGACGCGGACCAAAGCCATCGCAAAGGGAGCGCCGGAAGCGTCCGCGGCGATGTTCCGTCTCGCATGCCACGCGTGCCCCTCGCTCGCGTGTGACCCAAGGAAGACCCCAGGTAAGCTCAGGCATCCGCAATATCTTGCGATTAATCAGGCGCCCGGGACATCGCGCGCCTCCGTCGTGGCGACGGGTTCATCGCCTCAAGGAAGCGCAGCGGCGACGTGGACGTCAAGGCCCGACGCACCAGGCGATACATGGTCCCCGAGCACATGGCGATACGGGTAGTCCCCGCCGTTTTGCGGACGGAATCGTATCGGTTCGTCCTCGAACAGTCGCTTGATCCGCTCTTGCCCCGCCGTGGCGATCCCAGCCATCCGGTCGTCTCGACCTGAACCGCTGCGCACCCTGGAAGCACTGCTGAACGAACACAGCGTGACCCATGCGGCGGCGAGACTTCATCTGTCGCAGCCCTCGGTAAGCGTGCAGTTGGCCCGCCTTCGCGACTTTTTCGGCGACCCGATCTTCCTCCCGGCCACCGGCGGCATGCTGCCGACCGCACGTGCGGAGCAATTGAGGCAACCCCTCCGGGATGCGCTGGACGCGCTGAAGAAGGCCACCGCACCGGCCGCCACCTTCGAGCCGGCGAAGGCGACGCATACCTGGAAGATCGCCGCCTTCGACTACAGCGAATTCACGGCCTTGCTTCCCACCCTGCCGGTCATTCGACAGGCGGCGGCCGCCACGCGCCTTTCGGTCGTTCAGCTGCCGCCGCTCCAGATCGCGCGTCGGGCTGCGCAGGGCGATATCGACCTGGCTTTTCTCATACGGGACGAAGCCGCGTCCGAGCTACGCTATCGATCGCCGAGCGCTACGTCCTGGCAACCCGTCGGGGACACTCCCGGGTCACGCGTCGCCCGACACTTTCGCAGTTCTGCAAGCTCGATCACGCCATCGTCTCGCCCGAGGGAGGCGGCTTCCGGGGAGCGACCGACGCGGTACTCGACGAACACGGACTATCGCGCCCGGTTGCCGTGTCCGTAACTCACGTCCTGTTCCTGGAGACGGTGGTGTCGCGCACCGACCTGGCCGCCGTGATGCCGTTCCGCCTCGTGCGCGACCATCCACGATTGCAGTGGTTTGAATTGCCCGTGCCGGTGCCGGGGTTTGACTTGCTCATGGCGTGGCCCGAGCGCGTGCACGGCGACCCGGCGCGTCTTTGGCTTCGCGACACGATCGCCACCTCGCTTTGAATCGACCGCCTGGTTCCTCTATGCCGCACAGGCGTAAACCGACGGCTGGCTTAACGGCGCGGATCGCGGACGACACCCTTCACGCCCTGCTGCGGTCGCGGAGCGCAGCCTTGTACTGTCATCCAGGAGTGTATTCCTCCATGCTTCTTACCGTTGCACCGCGTAAACAAGCCGCCCTACCCGAAGCGAACCGTCGTCTATCGGCATTGGTGGAGCAGCTACGCCAACAGGGATTCCTGACGATTCGCGCGCAGGCGACGCTTCTGGGGGTTCCGGTCGGCGCACTGCGCAATTACCTCACGGGGTTTCCGCTGCCCGGGGAAGTTGCACGGGACATCGAATGGGTGCTCGACCTTTCGCCCGGGTGGCTCGATGACGCGTCGGAGCACTCAACCGAGGTAACCGTTCTTACCGAACGCGACCTGCTCACGGACGCCGCTATGCACGCCCATGGCGACGCAGGAAGCGAAAACGTCGCGACGTGCTAGGTCCGGACACGCTTCAGGAGACCCTCGCGCACGCGAAGTCCCTTTACGACAAGGGATGGGCGAGCTTGAGTCCAACGCCACTTTTTGACGCAACCGCCCGCGTCCTGCGCGACCGGATGTCGTCCTACGGCGAAGATGTGGTGGTACTCACCTGCCTGGGCGCCGTGTTCTGCGACATGATGCGCCCCGCCGACGCGGAAGCCGTGCTTGAACGCGCCGTCGCGTTGGGATCGACGGATCGCCATACCTTCTTCAATCTGTTCGTCGCGCGACTCCAGCTTGGCCGGATGGACGCGGCCCAGCAGGCGCTGGAGCGCTCGACATCGCTCGAAGGCCAGCCATCGACATGGACCGCTTACTTCGATCCACATGGGATGTAGGTCAACGAGGGCAGTGACGCCGCTGGGTCGCCACGCGTATCGAGCGCGAGCGTACCCGTGGGCGCCGTTCGATCCGATCGGCGGCAGCACGTCATATGGGACATTGCCTGCATAGGCGAAGTCCGCGATCGCCCCCCGAATGGCTCCGCCCGGGATGCTGGCGGAAAAACGTGCGTGTCATGGCTGCCCTGTAGCCGCATGCTGCTACTGCTTTTGTATCCGGACACCCCGGAGAACCGGGCATCCGTGGAAGCGATCCGGGCCGCCTGGAAGGCCAGGACGGGCGACCAGTCGGTGCTTCGCGTGACCCAGCCCGCCGACGTGTCGTTCTGAGGCGGACACCCCGTCGAAGGCGGCACGGACGCGACGGCGGTCATCGCCGCATCGGCAAGACGCCTCGGCCGCCGGGGCCAAGGCGTCACCTCACCTCAGGCGGCCGCCGCCATCGCCGCGCTCGTCCGCGAACCGCCGATGCGTTCCAGGCTGTGGGCTACCGTGTGGGACGGTGCCGCCGGCGTGCTGTCGCCGGAAAACCGGAAAACGGCGACCTGTGCCATCAATTCGCGCGCCAGTTCGTTCGCCTGCTGGCTAGCCGCGCTGGCCTCTTCCACGAGCGCCGCGTTCTGCTGCGTCACGGCGTCGAGTTCCGTGATGGCGTGATTGACCTGGTCGATGCCATGCGCCTGTTCGTGGCTTGCCGTGGCGATCTCGCCCAGGAAGTGCACGACCTCGACCGCCCCCGCCTCCATTTCGCCCAACGCGGCGGACGTGCGCGCGACGAAGACCACGCCCTCCTCCACCCGCTCGCTGCTCTCGGCGATCAGGCCCTGGATCTCCTTCGCCGCGACGGCACTCTGCTGGGCAAGACGGCGCACTTCGGCGGCGACGACGGCAAAACCCCGGCCCTCCTCACCCGCCCGGGCGGCTTCGACCGCGGCGTTGAGCGAGAGCAGGTTGGTCTGGAAGGCGATGCTGTTGATCACCTCGACGATGCCTTCGATTTTCTTGCTGGCCGCGCTGACCCGATCGATCGCACCGGAGGTTTCCAATGCCAGGTCGCGCGTAGCGACCGCCTGGTTGTTCAGTCGCTGCGCCAGCGCGCTCGCCGCGGCGGCAGCGTCCGCGTTCTGCCGTACGGAGGCGGTCATCTCTTCCATCGACGCGGCGGTTTCTTCCAGGCTGGAGGCCTGCTGTTGGGTGCGGGTAGACAATTCGTCGTTACCCGTGGCGATTTCACCGGCGGCAAAGCTCACCTGCTCGGCGTTACCACGCACCTTCCGCACGATGCCTGCCAACGAGGCGTCCATGGCGACGAGGGAGCGAAGGGTGTCGCTGACTTCATCCTTGCCCGTCACCACCAGCTCGTGGCCCAGCTCACCGTCATTGATCTGCCCGGCCAGTTCGCGGGCCTGCATGAGCGGCATCATGATGGTCTTGCTCAAGCGCAGGCCGGCGATCAACAAACCGAGGGCGCCCAGCACGAGCACCCCGACGACGCCGGCGGTAATGTACTTCTCACGCTGGACGGACGCGGCGTACGTGGTCGCGGCTTCCTGGACGTTGATCTTCACGATCGTGTCGATGTTTTTCGACGCATCCACGAAAACGGGGCTGACGGTGCCCGTCATGAAGGTCACCGCCTCGTCGTGCTGACCGCGAGCCACCATGTCGGCCACTTTCGTGCTCATGTCCCGGGCGCGACGCAGCGCACCCATGAAGGATTGCGCGGCGGCCCTTTCCTCGGGCGACGAAATGGCGCCCGGGTAATAATCGGCCCATGCCGCGTCGAGGTCCTTGGTGCGTTTCGCGTTGGCCGCTACGGCATCCAGGCCGGCCTCCCGGGTGCCCTTCAGCAAGGCGCGGTTCCATTCGACCCGGGTCTGGTTGAAGAGGTTGCGAACGGTAGCCAGGTCGACGATGGGTAGCAGTTCCCCCTCGTAGACGGCCTCGAGTTGTTTGCCAGAAAGATGCAGGGCGTAGACGCCGCCCGCGCCGACGGCGAAGGCCACGGTCACGGCGAAGGCGATAAGAAGGGCAATACGCTGCCGAATGGTCATGGTGGGCTTCCGATGGGTAGAAGCCCCTATCGGATCCGTTAGCGCTTACCTTTAGGTGAATTCGGCAAATTTGTACAAAACGGTTTCACCTTCGTTAACCATTGTATGAAAAACGTGATATTGCGATTTCCTCTTTATATTGCGATTTTCATTGCATGCCCCGACCCCGCGCGGGTTGCGGTGCCGTTGCACCACTTCGCCGAATCATGACGGAGCGCCCGGTCAGGCGCCAGCACGCCACCGCGCAAACGAGGCTTCCCCCGACCATCGCGCCAAGCAAGGTCGTGATCTCGCCACCGCGATACGTCGCGCTCTGCAGCGCCCATCCGGTCACCAGGCACGCGCCCGCCAGGCCCAGCTTCGAACCACACGTGAACATCGCCATCGTCAGCGAGGGATCTCGCCGAGCCACCCGCCTCGTCGCCGCGGACGCGGCGAGGCTCCAGAGCCCCGTCGCCAGGCCGGCGGAAGGCATGCCGAAGACAAACCCGACCACGAGCATGACGCCGTGGGATGCCCCGTCAGCAAGGGCCCAGGCCAACATGAGCGAGGTCATCCAGGTCAGCCAGCCGGACGCGTTCAGCATCCGCCGCAACGGATACCGGCGCGAGAGCGAGAGCCACAACGGCTGCGCGGCGACCATGCCGGCCGTCACGGCCAGCGGAAGGCCCGCGCAGCCGTGGCCATACGCGGCCAGATACAGTTGCAGGCGTCCGAACAGTGCCGTGCCCGCCGAGACGACGACCATGGTCGACACCAGGGCCGTGAACGACAGCCCGTCGTCGTGATCGGGCCGGTTGTCGCTTCCCGGTGCGACGCGACCGGGAGCGCGCGACCGGATGTCGTGCCGAAGGATCACGGCGGACACCACGGCGATCGCCGCCATCGCGATGGCACACGCCGTGAGGGGCCCGCTGCCCGATGACGCGACGGACCGCGGCAGCTGTGCGCCCGCGCCGGCGATGAGCAGGGCCGCCAGGCCGCCGGCGACGTACCGCGCCGCGGTCAGCGCGACGCGTTCATGCGCATCGCTCGCCAGCAGGGGCAGCAGCGTGTTCTGGGGTACGTCGACAAAGGCATACGCCACGCGGAAACAGAGGATCATCGCCACCGCCATCGCGCCTTGCGACGACGCGGCCCCGCTCAGGGCACCGAGGCCGACCATGGCAAGCGCACAGGCCACCGCCCCCATCACCTGGAGGTCCGCGGCGGCTTCCGGTTGCAGGCCTCGCGACGAAAACGCGCGCGCCACCGCGAGGTCGAGCCCCCCCGACACGATCATGCCCAGCGCCAGCGTCCACGCCGCTTGCGTTGGCGGAATGCGCCAGACCTCGGTCAGCAGGTAAAGAAACAGCCATTCGCCGGCGTACCAGAACGTGCTTTTGCCGCCATGCGCGAGGCCGTAAGCCAGCAGCCGCCGTCGATCCAGTGCCATCGGTATCCTCCGCCGGGCGACGACGCCCGCGGATCGCGAGCCCTCCGCCCATCGTAGGCGGCGATTGTGTCACCAGAAGAAGCATTCCTTGAACGGGAGGCTGGCGGCGCCGAGCGCTACCGGATCATGCGGGGCCCGGGCGATGACGATGGCGGGGAGCGGCCGACCATGACCTCGGCGCGGCACGTTGTCGATGGCGATGCGACTGGCCAGCTGGTTGGCCAGGGCCTTGGGAATGCGCCCGCCGAGCACGATGGCGGCCGGGTCGGCCAGCGCCACCACGGCCGAGGTCACCGCCGAGATGCCCGGCGTCACCCGGTCGAGCCAGCGCTGCACCGCGGGCCAGGTGGGGTCGTAACGGTCGAGCATGGCCTGGATGGTCGGCACGTCGTGACCGTCGTCCACCAGCAACGTGCGCAGGATCTCGAGCGCCGGTCGTTCGTAGCCCAGCGCCGGCAGCATCCCGGCGAACTCGCCCGCGTTGCCATGGTGGCCACGGTAGCAGCGGCCGCCCAGGATCATGCCGCCGCCAAACCCATGTCCGAAGAAGTAATAGGCGAAGTCACGGTAATCGTGACCGACCCCATAGAGGCTCTCGCCGATGGCCGCGACGCTGCCGTCGTTGTCGAGCCATACCGCCAGGCCCGTGGCGGCGCACAGCAGTTGGTCCAGCTCCACCAGCGCGATGTCGTCCAGCGGATCGGGCGGATTCATGCGCGCACCGTCGCCGATGAAAAAGCCGGTCGTACCGACCCCCATCCCCAGCAATCGTCCCGGCGGTACGGCCGCACGGCGCGTCACCTGCCGGACCAACGTGTCGACGCGTTTGACGAGCGCGGCACGCTGGGTGAGCTTGAGTGCCTCCTCGTGACGAGCGCGCACCTCTCCCGCGAAGTCGATCAGGCACAGGGCAAGCGAGTCGGTGGTAATCGACAGCCCGAGCGAAAACGCGAAGCCCGGATCGAGACTGATCGCGACGGCCGGTTTGCCGCGCCCCCGCACGATCGTCTCGCCCATCCGCAGCATCCCGCGCTCGACCAGTTCATCGACCAGCCGCATCACCGACTGCGCGGTCAGGCCGGTGGCGCGAACCAGCTCCGCGCGGGTCGTGGTGCCATGGCGGCGGACGAGGTCGAGCAGATCGCGCTCGTTGGCTGACACCGTGTCCGCCGATTCCGGATGGCGCAGGAAGGGCGACGGGATCTCGCCGGCAAAAGGAGTCGCAGCTGACATAGAGGCAAGGATAACCCGATCAAAGTCCGGTGACGCCGGAGCGCGTTGCCTTCCAGCAAGGGCGTCGTGCGGTCAGAGGAGGTAGTTCACGCCGATGAAGTAGGCCCTGCCGTTATCCAGTTCTTCCTTGACGAGGGCCTGGTCCGGCCCGATGAGGCGGGTGGGTCGTGCGTTGGTGAGGTTCTTGCCTTGCATCAACACGCTCAGGTGCGCGTCGACGGCATAGCGCAACTGCGCGTCATAGGTGAGTGCCCTGCCGTAATACACGTCGTTGACCGGGTTGTCGGTCGCGAAGCTGATGGGCATCTTGCCGGTACGGTTGGCACTGAGCTGGGCATTGAACGGGCCCGCGGTATAGAGCAACGAGGCGTTGAACAGCGTTTTCGCCGCCCCCGTGAGCATGGGCAGCACGCGGCGACTGCCGTCACTCATCACGATCGACGGGCCGTTCATGTCCAGGACGGTGGCATTGAACGTGGCGCCCAGGCCGCGCAGCGCCCCTGGTAAGGCATCGAAATGCAGTTTGACCAGACTCAACTCCAGGCCCCTGACCCGCGCGGCGGCGGCATTCTGCGCCTGAGTCGTGGTGACCAGGTAGGTGCCCGTGAGGCCTGCCGGATTCATCTGCGACTGGGTCTGGCTCAAGCTGACGATCTCATGACGGATATGTTTGTCGAAGGCCGCCAGTGACACCATCGCGTCCGGGCTCGCATACCATTCGAGCGAGAGATCGTAGTTGCTCGACTCGCGGGGCCGGAGCGACGGATTGGCCAGGGTCTGCGAGATCGTGCCCGCGGCGACGCTCACGGTGGGTGTGCCGTTCTGGGCCAGGGCCGCATACGAGGCGCGCGCCAGCGTCTTGCTCGCACCACCGCGGAGCATCAGTTCGGGGGCCAACGCGTAGGAGAAAACCGCGGAGGGAAGCCACTTTCCGTAGCGCTGGTCCTGCGTCTGCCGCACGAACTGCGTCAGGCTGTTCGCGGGCTGCGCCGTCGCGTTGGCGACGGTCTGGTCGGTGTGTTCGTAGCGCACCCCGCCCATGGCGGACAGCGCGTCGCCTCGATAACTCACCACGCCGTACCCGCTCTGCGTCAACTCGTTCAGGTCGAAATCGCCAAGGGTGCTGTTACGCGCATTCGTCGTCGCCAAGGCGTAATTGCCGGGATGCGCGAGGAAGTACGCCGTCGCCTTGGCAGGGTCCACCAGTAACATGGATTGCCCCGCCCCGTCGTAGGGACGGTAGGTGACGTCTTCGATGCCGATCGTGCCCAGGGATACCGGCCGCAACGGCACATACCCGAGTTCGTCGAGGTCGTAGTGCTGCTGCCGGTTGACCGACTGGACGCCGGCCTTGTAACCCCACCCCATCGCGTCTTCGCCGAGGTTATGGGTGAACTCGGCGCGGATCGTGCCCGTACCGAGTCGGCTACGCTCGTCGCGTGACAAGTAGCTGGTTTGGGTGTAGTTGTCCGGGTTCATGAAGTAATCCGGCTGCACGGGCGTGAACAGCGCGGTGTCTGACGGCGCGGCGGTGTAGCCGAACGCGAGGTTCGAGGACGCGGCGCTGGTGAACACATCCTCCCGGGTGGTCTGACGGTAGCTTCCGACGGCGTAGTTGGCGGTCACGTCCCATCGGCTGTACTCGGACGGTTCATAGCTGCCGCCCAGGTCGACGTAGCGGATGCGGCGCACCTGATCGTAGTGATCGTCGTCGGCCTGCGCCGCACCGCGCGCGAAGCTGCCAGTGGTCGGCGAGGTGATCGTCGCCGGACCGACGCGACTGAGGAACTGCGCCCGCCGCTGTTCGTCGTTTTCATGCTGGAAGAAACCACCGGTGAGATGCGCCCGGGCGTTGTCGAGGTTGTCCCACTCCATCTTCCCGAACACCGACTCGCGCGTGCGGACGTTGTCGTAGGTCAACCAGCGGTGTCGGTCCGGCACGGCGACCATGCCATCGACCGCGTCGGACGGGCGCAACGTCGAACCGGTTCCCGCCGCGTTCTGGCGCAACGAGGATAGACGCTGGGTGCCACCCGTGTACGCGTAGTAGCCATCGCTGTCCATGGCCGTATCGAGCGAGGACGAATCACGGCGGAAGTAGCTCGTCGATAGCACGACGCCGAACTGCTTCGACGAACCGAAACGGTGTGTCAACGTGGCTTCGGCCTGGCCGGACGGTGTCGATCCGGCGACGACGCGCTGGTTGTCCCACCGGGCGAGATTGGCGCGCGCCGACGCGAAGGTATCCGGCACGTCGAAGGCGCTACGCGTACGCAGGTTGGTGATGCCACCGATCGCGTCGGCGGGCAGGTCCGGCGTCACCGACTTGTAGATGCTTACCTGCTGCGCGAGCGACGATGGCAACACGTCGAGCGAAACGTTGCGGGTAGTGGTTTCGGTCGACGGCAAAGCCACGCCATCGACCGTGACCGTGTTGTAGTCGGGGTTGAGGCCGCGCAGGTTGAGGAACTGCGCCTCACCGCGCCCGTTGTTGATCGTCATGGCGACGCCAGGGATGCGCTGCACGGCTTCGCCCAGTCCAAAATCGGGAATCGAACCGATCTCGTCCGAGGAAATACCGTCGGAGATCACTGGCAGGGCGCGCTTTTCCGCCACCGCCTTCTGCAGCGACAGCGCCTTGCCCGTCACGTCGAGCCCCTCCAGCGTCGTCGCCCCACCCGGCGTGGGGACGTCCTGCGCGATGGCGCTCCCGATCGCCACCGAGAGCGCCGCGAATGCACCGATGCCCGCGATGCGTCGCGTGGCGCCCTGACCGATAACCGATGCCATGAACCTACCCCTGAATGTCGTGCGCGGCCCACCCGCGTCGTGCGCCGTAGACATTAGTAACCTTTCGTGACTTAAATATGACCGCGTACTCCCACCCCCTCCGAGAGAACCAGACGTGACATCCTCCCCCCCTACCCAGACGCCACCTTCCGCCGCCCCACTCGACGAGACGCGGCGACACTGGCTACGCCTTGGCGGCACCGCCCTTGCCGGCCTTTCCCTGATCACCTGCGCGCGCGCGGCGACGCCCCACGCCGTCGGACACAAGTTTTTCGCCGACGGTCGCGTCAAGCCGTTCGGCGGAAACACGATCATCTGCCACCTGCCTCAACAGGACGCTGGCTACGCGTCATTCGATGCGTTGCTCGACGTTTATCGAGATTTCCCGCATCACCCTTTCATGGCGAAGATGGCGCCACTGCCGCCGTCCAGCTATCACATGACGGTGCTGGGCTGCGCGGACGACGAACACCGAAAACCCGGCCTGTGGCCCCACGGCGTACCGATGGACGCACCCATGGCGGAATGCGATGCCTTGCTCATGCAGCGACTGACGTCCTTCTCGCTGGATTGCGAACTACCGCTACGCATGCGCGTGGATGACCAGCGGCCAGGTCCGGGCGAAGGATTGCGGATCGAGATGGCGCCTGTCGACGCTGCGGAGGAACGCAAGCTTCGCCGATTGCGCGACCGGCTCGCCGACCTGACCGGTATCCGAGCACCGGACCACGACCGATTCACCTTTCACATCAGCCTGGCGTATCTCGTGGGCGAACTGCATGCGGAGGAGCGGGAGGCATTGGAACGCGCACGAAGGGCGTGGCACACCGAACTCGCACGCAAGGTGTTGGTGTGGCACCTGGGCGCACCGGAGTTCTGCACGTTCGACGACATGTTCGCCTTTC
This sequence comes from Luteibacter sahnii, assembly GCF_034063545.1. NCBI lineage: Bacteria > Pseudomonadati > Pseudomonadota > Gammaproteobacteria > Lysobacterales > Rhodanobacteraceae > Luteibacter > Luteibacter sahnii. Next base: position 1,125,799 of record NZ_JAQLOK010000001.1, on the reverse strand, counting down.
GCCGGCGCATGTACCTGGTGTGACCGGGTCATCGCCATGACACCGAGGGGCACGAAAACCATCATGTGCGATTAATAACTCAGTCATCGTTATTAAATAGGTTGATCCACGGCACGGCGCCGTCAGCGGGGGCGCGGCGTCATGCCGGAGGCCACGATCGTGTCATCGGTTCATAACACATCGCCCCGCATTCCCGACTCCACGAGGCATCTATCCATGAAAACCACACGTCGTACCCACGGCGCCCGGCTCGCGGCCGTGGCCGTGCTGATCGGGGCCGGTTCGCTCGCCCAGGTTTCCCACGCCGCTTGCGCACCGGTCGGCACCCGGATGGCCACCCTGCTCAAGACCGTCCCCACGCACCAGGTATCGGTGCTCGCGCATCGCGGACTCTGGGGCCAGTTCGCACCCATCGAAGACACCCCGGAAAACTCACGCGCGTCGCTGCAGCAGGCGAACGACCAGTGCATGGACGCGGTGGAGCTCGACGTGAAGCTCACCTCCGAGGGCGTGCCCGTGCTCATGCACGACTACAACCTCGGCCGCACCACGAATGTCTATACCGCGTTCCGCGGAGGCACGAAGTACGATCCGGCGAGCAATCGCGGCACCAACCCGAGCGTCGCGTCCGTCAGTTGGCAGACCATCCAGAACCTGCACCTGCTGACGCCGGGGCGTACCACGGTCACAGGCTACTTCGTCCCGGACGTCTCTGGCGTGTTCACTTACTGGAACCAGCATGGTCTGAGCGTGCCGATGATCTTCGATGCGAAGACCCAGGACGCGGTCAAGGCGATCGATCGTCTCGCCCAGGAAAACTTCTCCGCGCCCTCGCGCGTGGTCGGCGTCAAGGTGAACGCGACGCTCTACCCGTCCTATAGCGCATTCAAGGCGGACGCCCCGACGATCGTGGGTATCCCCGTGTTCACCACCAACATGCTCACGGTCATCGACGTGCCCACCGTTCGCCGCAACTGGCAGACCGGCGCCGCGGCGCTGGAAATCAACGTCAAGCAGAAGAACGGCCTTCTGCAGGGCCAGATGGACCTCGCCAAGAAGGACGGCAAGGCCGTGGGCGTATTCAACGCCCTGCCCGATGCGCCGGGTGGCAGCGGCAACTTCTACAAGAATACGGGCGAGTGCTGCTACAAGCTCTCGGATCTGTATTTCAGCTACTCCGGCGGACGTGACACGGCCGACAACCGCGGCGACTGGACCTACCTGGTCTCGCAGGGTTTCACCTTCATCACCACCGACGATCCGCGAGGACTGATCGGCTTCCTGCATTCGCGCGGCCTGCACTGACGAGCCACGGGAGGGGCAGCCGCCCCTCCTTCGGCGCTGCACGGTGATCCAAGGAGATCCCATGATCCGTCGCTCTACCCTCCCTTTCGTTTTCTTTCTCGGCACGGTGCTCGCGACAGCCGCCGCCACCGCCGACACATCCATCGCCACCCTCCGTATCGGCGATAGCCGTCTCTCTCCAGCGCAGTATCGCGTCCTGGCGAGCGCCATGGCGCAGAGCACGGGCACGCCGTCGTTCGCGGACGATACCGATCAGCTAAGCACTTATGCACGGACGGAAATCCTAGCCGCCAAGGCGCGTACGAGCGGCCTGGCGCGCGATCCGGTCACGGCCGAGCGCATCCGCGTCGCCATCGACGGCGTACTGGCCGCCGCGGAGCGTGAGCATCTACGAACCACCGCCCGGATCACCCCAGACGACGTGAAGCGGCGCCTGAGCGAACACCCGTACGCTTACGACCAATTCGCGCTCAGCCACATCTTCATCGCGGTCGGCCGCACGCCGGATGGTGGGGAGCGCTCCGACGCCGAAGCCCTCGCCAAAGCCCGGCAGATCAAGAAGCAGCTCGACGACGGCGCCGATTTCGCGACCGTGGCGAAGGCGCAATCCGAGGACACGCAAACAGCCAGCCAGGGCGGCGAGCTCGATCCGATGCTGGGGATGTATATGTCGAATGCCTTCCTCCCCGCCGTAAGCCAGTTACACGACGGCGACGTGTCCGGACCGGTGCGCGGGCCGAATGGCTACCACGTCCTTCTCGTCCAGCAACACATCGGAGCGACCTACGACAAGACCCACGCCATGATCGAAGCCGTGCTTCGGGACGAAGCGGCCGACGAAGCGATCGCCACGTGGGTACGCCAGACCCCGGTGTCGTTCGACAAAGCCTCGCTGGCGGATCAGGGAAGCCGGGCGCCATGAGCGGTCTCGCACGCTGGACCACGATCGCGGTGCTTGCCTGTCTCGCGGTGGCTGGCAGCGCGTGGGTCGTCCAGGGGGCGACGGCCGAACGCCGTGCCGTACTGGGTAAGCGCCCCCCGGAGGTGCCCCGGCAGCAAGGGTTCGACCGGCGCACTGAACGGCTCGTCGCGGCGCCCGTTGCCGATCGGCTCGATGCCGACGCGCGCGACGCCGCCGTGTGTCGACAGCTTGTGCGGGAACGCAGCGACCCCGCCGCGGCGTCGACGGTCGCGCCAGGGGAGCCCGTTCGTTCTGGGCACCAGACCGCCGCGGCATGCGCGTCCCGCCCCGAATCGTCCGATGACGACATCACGTCACGACTGCATATGGCGGCCGCCGCAGGCAGCCTCGACGCGCAACGCACGCTCCTGATCGAGCAATTGCATCAGGACGAAAGTGACGTCGACGCCCTCGCCGCCGAAGGGGACGTCGATCAGGATGCAGTGCGTGGGTATTTCGATCGCGACATACGAGCGCTTCGGGAGATGGCCCTGCGAGGGGACAGCGTCGCCGCGCGGATGATGGCGAGCCTGTTGATCGACGGGCGATTGGTGGGGCGGGACACTGTCGCGGCAGCCGCGTGGGAGATTATGGCGGAGCACGACGAAGACGCTCATCTTCCATCGGAAGACATCTTGCGGCGCGATCCGGCATTGGAAGAGCTAAATGACGTGGAGCGGGATGCCGCCCTTGCGACTGTTCAGCAGCTAGCTCTGGAAAGGCATGGCAAGGGGCCGCCATGGACACATCCGGTTCGACGAAGTCACCCCGTATAGCCCATCATGATGCTGGCAAACATAAGCATGATCAGCAGAAATCCCACTACCCCGGAATATCGAGCCACGCGCAGCAGACGTGAATGACGGCTCGCAAAAAGAGGGTCTAGACCATTCCGCAAAAAGACTATGCGGATCAACTTCATCTGCGCATTGGCACCATCGATACCAACCCCTGTGACACCGGCCTCCTTTATCAAAAAGCTTGCGATTCGCGCCATGCAGATCAGATAGCAGACCGTGGTAGCAAAAGCCGACAAACCTGCGACTTCTATAAACTCTCTCATGACTGGAACCGCTCCCGTCCAACGCAGGCTTACGCACGTAACGAATTACCCACTGACACACATCTTAACCCGCCCCACATCAACGTTAAGCGCGTCGAAACCGGTCAGTTATCCGGCCTGAAACGTGCGAATCTCATCAAGCTCGCTTGCCGAGACCACTGGATGGGCTCGGGCCCGAGTGCGGAGGTGTCCTATCAAACTACGCAGATCGGACGAGAGCTGCGCTTCTGCAATGTCCATACGCTGGGCTGCCAGCTCACGATCAACCCATGGATGGGTGGACATCAACCGATCCATGTCGGACGTGAGACGATGGTCAAACTGTGGATCGTTGTAGCGTACAAGCACGTCTCCCGCTGCATTATCTGACATGTTATAAGCCGCTTGAAGAACTTCTACAAGTCGCATCGTTTCTTGCGTGGAAGCAAATAGGCCCAGAAGTTGAAGCGCTTCAACGAATGATTCCGCATAGGGAGACTCTAAAGTGGCAGGCGCACCCGGGTCCGGATACAGGCTTTCGATGAACTTTGCATCTGGCAGGCTTCCTTCCAATGATGCGTAAGCCCAGACGTCGTCAAGAATGGATTCGACTGGCGAACACCGCTTCTCTTGAGCCCAAATGGCGTACCCTACGCTCATTCGTTCCAGGGCCGCAGCAGCCACCGCAACGCGACTGGATGGCGCTAGATCCTCGAGCAGATGCAGATGATTTTCCTTGTTGAATCGATTCGTCATCGAGATTTACCACGAGGCGTTATAACTATCGACGAGCGTAACAGAATTTTTTGTGATTTCGCTTTGGCACATTGCGCATATAGCACGATTACCCTCTGTAGTAACGTGTTTAATTTCGACCCCAGCAGCTTCGGCATACTGCAGTAGTTTCTGCTCCGCGTGCATTCCACCTGAACTCTGAGCGATGTCGCCACCGAGCATCTGCACCACATTTCGCTGAGCCGGACCCAAGTCACGCGTACCTCCGGCAAATACCATCCGCCCATCACTCAATAGCGCCCCTGCCGTGGCTCGTCGAGTTTGTGCTACCGGATCCAATGCGCCGTGCACCTCCTTTACAGCAGCCTGAAGGCGCTGGACTTGTGAAGCATAATTAGCCGCGCGTGCTATGGAGCTGACTTCGCCAACAGCTGCGGCGGCTGAAATTCCCACCGATGCAACTGCAACAATCCACCCACCGCTTGAACATCCCGAGGATACGCAGGAATAAACGCCGTACCCCGGCACCATATTAAGCGCGTACTGTCCAGCGGCCTCACGCGTTTCAGGATTTTGCCAGTCGAGCTGGTAAACAGACGCAGGTAACGTCTGCCGCCCATCGGGATCGACGTTGTTAATCGGGTTCAGCCCCACATAGCTGAATCTCGCGAAGGAAATTATATTTCCCGCTTCGCTTTCTTTGGGGTCGATGGAGATAAATCGTCCGATTGTCGGATCGTAATAGCGAGCCTGCATGTAGCTAAGCCCGTCTCAACATCCTCGACGTGCCCGGCGTACCCGGGGCCAAGCGTAGCAACCCCTAACGCTCGGCCGCCGTACGGCCGAAAGTCAGACGTTGAAAGAAGTTTTCCCGATGCATCGGCAGTCGCAAGTACGGTTCCCTGAGGGCTGGTGTAGTAATAATTGACCGTCTCTGCAGAAGCAGCGCTACCAATCGAGAGCAATACGCAAGCGAGAAATATGAACACCCCTAGGACGAAGCGAAAATGCTGTGACCCACTGAAGCGAGGGTCCGCATACGTCTTCCTACTAAGGAGACGTATTACATCCGTTACTTCCTCGTTATTCATCCGGCAATATCCCCCGACCAAGCAGAGCACCCCTGCGCATTGCATGCCCGCAAGCGATACGTGTACTGCAACAGATACGGCGAAAATCCGCTTTCCACGACATACGATGTGCTCGTCCCTGGATTGAGCGTCGTGTTGGTCTGAACGCGCAGGATTTCGTATCGCGTCGCGCCGGACGATGCCGACCAGCTGATCGTGAACAACTCGCGCTTACCGCTGATGGTGTCCGCCATCCGGATGTTGCCCGGAAGCGGCGGGGTCAATGCCACTGTCACGGTCACCTGTCCGCTGAAAGGACCGCAACCGCCCGCATTACATGCCTGCACCTGATAGACATATGTGCCGTTGCCGCGCCCGCTCGTCGACCAGCCCACAGCACCATTATTCTGTACTGTAGTCCATGCACCACCATTGGCGGACTCCATCAGGTTGTAACTCGCCGTGCCTGCCACACCCGACCAGGAAATTGTGTAAGCACCGGTGTTGCTCGTTCCTCCACCCCCCATCGCGGGAGCCGTTGCGGGCGGAACAGTCACGATCACCACGCCGCTCACGGCATATCCGCCGCAACCGTTGGCGTTGCATGCACGCACTCGGTAATACCAGTTCGATGTACCTTCGCCGATGACCGTCGACGTGCCGGTACCCGACCAAATCGTGGTCCACGTTCCATTAGTGGTGTGATCTATTTGATAAGACGTTGCGTAGGCAGCAGCCGGCCAGCTGATGCCGACACTGCCCGAACTGGTGGCGGGCACGCTGATCGACGTCAGTGCCGGTGGCACATGAGCGATTGTCACCGTGACCGAAGTGGTCGGTGCACTGCAACCGTTCGCATTGCAGGCCGACGCGCGATACTGATAGGTCGCATCGGCGGGCGCGTTCACAGCCGCCGTGGTGGCTGTGCCACTGTAAAGCGCTGACCATGCGCCCCCGTTAACGGATTGCTCCACCTTGTAGCTGGTGGCATTGGTGGTCACCGACCAGCCGATCGCGATGCTTGAAAGGTCGCTCGCGGCGGATGCCGTCACTGTAGCGGGCGAGACCGGCGCGGAGGCCGAGGGCGGCACCAGGAAGTCGCCAGAGCGGGTCAGCAGATTGTTATCACCCCCCACGGGAGATATCCCATGGACATAGATCGTCTTCCCCGCGTATTGCACCCGCTGGGCTTCCGTCAGAGGAATACTGAAACGATGCTGCGCTCCGCTCGAATGGCAGGCGCTCTGCACTGTACTTTCGCTAGCCAGATTTGCCGTGAAAGCGCCCAGCCACGTCCCCGATCCCGCAGGTCCGCCAACGTATACCTGCACATCGATAGACGTGGCGAGCCCGCTCGCGCAGGCCCATCCCCCGACAGTCGCGTTCGCCCCGTTGGTCACACCGTCGATGACGCCCATGACCACGGAGGTGGTCGCTTTCCGACTAGCCACCAGGCTCTTGCCCAAATAGATATAGCTGGTGCCATTCGCGGTGGCGTTGTCGTACTGCCAAAGCAGCTGTCCACTGCTGCTGTACGCGTAGTAGGTCGTCCCCGATGGCGTCACCGCCTTCACCCGATGACCCGTCGCGTCGTACAGGTAATCGCCCTTGCCATTGACCGAGAGCAAACGGTTGGCCAGGTCGAAGGTCATCGCCTGACCATCCTTTGCGGTGGTGTTGCCCTGGGCGTCGTACGCGAAGCTGTCGACGGTGCTGCCGTTGTTGCTGATCGTACGAAGCAGGTTGTTGCCGTCGTAGTTGTACGTCCGGGTCCCTCCGCTATTGGTCAGGGTGCGGAGGTTGTTGAGCGTATCGTAGGTGTAGCTTTCGCTGCCCCACAGGTTCGATGCCGTCGCCGACACCAGGCGGCTCAAGCCGTCATAGGTCATCGCGCGGGTGCGCTGGTTCGAACCCGATCGGTCCGTGATGGTGAGGATGTTGCCCACGGCGTCGTAGCCGTAATCCTCGCTCACCGCCACCTGGGCCGCCGTGCCGAAGGTGAAATTGGACAGCAGCTGACGGGCATTCTGGGTGGTGGAATACAACGCTCCGTTGCCCAGGGTATAGGCCTGGACCGAGCCGTTGGGGAAGTACGTCGCGCCGCTGAGAAAGCTGCCGGCGGTGGTGGGCTGCCCGAACGCATTGGGGGCCATCGCCACCGTCTGGCCATCGGGATACTGCACGCTCGCCAGGTGGCCGTTGGCGTCGTAACCATATCCCAGGGTCCACGACCAGCCATCGACCGACAGCACTTCGGCGGTGAGCAGGCCCAGCTTGTTGCGGCCGTAGGACCAGCCCACCGTGCCGGTGCTGTTGGCATTGCCCGACGCGGTGGCCGATGTCGACGTCGCCGGCTTGCCCAACGCGTCGTACGTAAAACTGGTCGCGAGGGTGCCGTTGGGATAGCTGACCGACGTGACGCGGTTCATCGCGTCGTAGCCGTTGGTGGTGCGTGCGGCGGCGGCCACCTGGTCATAGCCACAGCCGGTGCCGTTGAAGGGTTGCCCCGACGCGCTCCATACCACGTTGTCGGCCGCATCGTAGGCCGTCATGGTGCTGCCGGTTTCCGGCTCCCACGATCGGCACAGCCGATGCTGCGCGTCATACGTCATCGTCCGCGTCAGGCCGCCCTGGCTGAGCGAGAGCACGTTGCCGTAGATGTCGCGACTGATCGATTGCGTCACGCCTTCCGGCGCCTCCACACGCACCACGCTATCGAAGCTCGGGGCGTCGAACGCCTGAAAATAGGTGTTGGTCACGTTGCCCTTGGCATCGGTGACCTGCCTTCCGTTGCCCGTCAGGTACCGGGTCGTGGTGACCAGGTTGCCTTGCTCGGAGGATTGCGTGCTGGACAGCGGGCGCCCCAGGACGTCGTATGCCGTGGTCGTGCCCAGGGTGATGCCGCTACGGTCGGGCGCACCCGACACCGGGTACGACACGAAGGTCTTGTGCCCCGCCCAGTCGTACTCCGTGCGAGCCGACACATACAGCGCACCGGTGCCGACTTCCGCCTTGCCGGTCATCACCGGGCGGAGCAAGGCGTCGAAGTCGGTGCGCTCTGAGTACGTCCCTTGCGTCACCATGCGCATCCAGTGGTTACCGCCCATGCCGCGGGCATCGCCGGAATAGACGTAGCTGATGGTCCGGGGCGCCCACGCGGTACTGTCGCCCGACGGATAGTCGATCCTCGCGACGCGGCCCATCGCGTCGTAGCCGTACTGGGTGGTAGCGCCGGCCTGGTCGGTGATGGAGGCGATCTGGCCGAACCCATCCACGCCCACGCCCTGGCTGGTGTTGTCCGGATAGACGATGTGGGTAGGGATGCCGCGGACGTAGCTCGAGAGCGCGGTGGTCTTGCCGTTGCCGTCGGTAAAGCTCGCTAGCTGGCCCTGGGCGTCGAACGCATAGCCCATGACCTGCGTCCCGAACCGGTAGCGCGCCGTGGGCGTGAGGCTGGTCGCGTCGTAGGTCATCTGCGCCACCGTCTCCCCGGTGGTCAGGTTGATCTGCTGGGAAGGCAACCCGATGACCCACGGCCCGGCGCCGTCGACGTAGGTCGACCGCTCACTGATGCTGTTGCCGAAGTTGTTCGATCGGGTCACGTCTTGCGGCCGGGCGAAGCCGTCGAAGGCTGTCGCATTCCATGCATAGACATCGGGGGCCGCACTGGCGGACGGGTCGATGACGGTCTGCCGTGTCGCCATCGGCAGTTGTTCCTGTAGCTGCGTCTTGTTCACGCGCTCCTGCGGCGCATAGCCCCAGGGGTGGGCGTAAGCGCCCGAGCGCGCGTCCTGCGCGGGGGCAGGATTGACATAGGCATAGGTCGTCGATCGACGCAACGTCGTCGTCGCGCCACCGTCAAAGACCTCCTCCTTGAGCAGCTGGCTTTCCGTCCAGTCATACCGGTTGGAAAACGTGCTCCGTTCGAGGTGTCCGTCCGGGTAGGTGACGTCCGTGGAAATCGTCGTGGCGCACGCCGAGGTATTGCAATCCTGCGCCCAGCTTTCGTTGGCCGCGGAGTAACCGTATGTCCACCTCAGTCCGCCGGCCGGCAGGCCCGCGCCGGACAGGACACGCTGGGTGATCGCCATGCCATAGGAGGCGTTGGGCACCGATGCCCACGTGCCCGGATAGTTGGCAACGACCGGAACGCCCGGGCCGGCGATACAGTACTGCGGAACGTACGAACGGCCGCGCTTGAGTGGCGCGACGGTGTAACTCGCCGCCAGACCCGACGGGTGCATCACCGTCGCGGTGAATGTCGACGTCATGTTCGTGGGTACGCCGATCGCTGCGCACGTCCCCCCCGATTCGCGCGAATCGGCCCATGCGCCGTTGAGCGGATCGAGGTTGTATCCCCACTGGCTGCCATCGGGCTGCACGACCGAGGTGAGCGTATACACCAGATTGGGCGACGACTTGGCGTAATGGTACGTCCATGTCCGCGTACCGCTGGCACCGCCCTGCACGGTGACCGTACTTATCCGATGGCTACTGGTGCCGGTGCTCGGGTCCGTTTCATAGGTGAAGGTCACGTGCCGGCCATCGGACGCCGAGATGTCGGTCACGTCGTCGCCGCTATAGGTATAGGACAGCGAGTTACCGAATCGGTCCTCGATGCGAGTCACCAACATGCGTCCTTCGCGCCGAACGACAAAATCCTGCGCCGACGCGAACACGTGGATGCCCGAACGCGTGGCCGCCGTGCCCGGGCCCGAACCGAGGGGACGCGTCAGCGCGGGCATGTAGCGGTAGGCGATGTGGTCCAGCCAATACTTCGTGCCGTCGGGCGAGACCGCGAGAAACCCTTCAAGGGTCGTGTCATTGGATGCGTGGGCCAGGCAGCCCACGGCCCAGTTCGAACGCGTCACGATCGGATAGGCGAGTCCGGCGACCCCTGGCGTCGCCGTATTGGCCGACGAACGCGACAAGAGGTCCTGACTGCCCTGGCCGGGAATACGCAGCTGGTAGCCTTGCCACCAGGTCTCCGGGTCCCAATCGGCGCGTTTGGCGTCACCGGGCGGCGGGGCCACGCTGGGAGGTGGGCCGAAGTGCGAACACAGCGCCGTGGGACTGCCGCCCGCGACGCGCCAGCCGGGAACGTTCTGCTGGCTCGCGGTCACCGTAAAAATCTGCGGCAGGTCGATGTCCCAATCGCCGAACGCGCGGGCCTGCAGGTCGGGGCGATCCTCCACGCCATGCAACGTGAACGTGCGACCCACGCTAAGGGCGGGGCCGGTGCCCGTCAGCGAGATGTCGGTCTGGTTGAACGACAAGGAGCCGTCGTACAAGCCGATCCGCTCGCCGAACGGGGTGTCTCCCAACGGCTGGATGTCCTCGTTGACCTTGATGAGTTTCTTGTACTCGTCCTCCGGCTTGGCCATCGTCTGCGCGCCCGCCACAAAGGGCATGGCCACGGCCGCGACCACGACCATCCCCAGCGCCACACGCGCCCACGGGCGCGCGAACGCCGCCCTTCCCTGCCTGGACCCTGTCATCACGATTCCCCTGATCTTGAGCTTTTGCTCAGGCGGCGAATGTAGTCGTCGGTTTTTACGAGGGTCAAGGTGGCGTGGAGAGCCGTCTTGAAACCATCCTCGCCGGATGAAAAAAAATGCGATGCACGCCAATGCCTTTGCCGAACGCTGTAGTCCTTCCCCTACACGAGGGTTCGGGATTCACCTACACCGTTACGGACGCTGTCTGGAGGTGATCGGCGCGTGGGCGAGCCTTCCACGGCGCACGGGCCATGGAGCGGGCCGGCACACGGCAGCCTTTGATTTTGCACCCGATGCAAACCATGCAACGATGTGCGCCCCTACCCCAACGGCCTCTCCCATGACACTCAACGACATCCCCTTGCAGACCATCGATGGCGAGCCGACGTCGCTGGCCGCGTACGAAGGCCGCGTCCTGCTCATCGTCAACGTGGCGTCGAAGTGCGGCCTCACCCCTCAGTACGAGAGTCTGGAAGCCCTGTTCGAAGCCCGGCGGGCGGAGGGGCTCGTCGTTCTCGGTTTCCCCGCCAATAACTTCGCCAATCAGGAGCCGGGAGCGGACGAGGACATCAAATCGTTCTGCTCGCTGACCTATGACGTCAGCTTCCCGATGTTCTCGAAGATCTCCGTGCGCGGCGACGACATCCACCCGCTCTACGACGCATTGACCACGGCCCGGCCGGAGCGCGTCGGCGGGGAAACCCTCCTGTCGTTGCTGACCGAGAAGGGGCTCGCACCGGCCACCGCGACCGAAGTGATGTGGAACTTCGAAAAATTCCTCGTCGGCAGGGACGGCGAGGTGGTGGCCCGCTTCGGTCCCGACGTGACCGTGGACGATCCCCGTGTCATCGCAGCGATCGACGGTGCACTGGCCCGTTAGTCGTCAGTCAACGGTCAGCGTGCCACGGTCCGCGTGAAGGCCGACGGCGCCGCCCAGGAAACCGGGCGGCGAACGGCGTTCACGAACCGCGCCGTTTCTGGATGCCGTCGAGAATGAGGTCCACGCCGGCGAGAAAATCGTCAAGATCGTCGTGAGCCGCGACGACCGCGGCCATGCGGCGCACGAAGGGATACTCGCCCGGGTCCAGCCTTGACCACGCCTCGGCGATGTCGTCGAGAAAGGCGCTGCGCCGCAGTTTGTGCGTCCGCGCAAACTGCGCATTCGCCGCGTTCTGCCCGGCCACGCCCACGATATAACTCAACAGCGCGTTGGCCGTCGGCCACAGCTGCCCTTCGGGCACATCCAGGGCCACGAGCGGTTGCCCCAGGTGCTCGAGTAGGCGAATGGCCGGCGGCTCGGCCGGCGCCCTCGCGAGGACCGGTCCCACCCAGGCATGGCGGTCCATGATGCCGAAGACAGCCAACGCCACGGCACGCAGTCGATCGACCGGTGTCGTACCGTGCGCGCCGTCGATCAGGGCCCGGGACATCACGGCGTCACAGGCCGCCTTGATGAGGTCCGCCTTGTTGGCGACATACCAGTAGATGGCGCCCGGGCCCGTGGCGAGCCGTTCCGACAGGGCACGAAAGGTCAGACCCGATTCGCCGGCGGCATCCAGCAAGGCGATAGCGGCATCGACGATGCGGTCCTTGGATAACGCGTCGTCGCGTCGTGAGGGAGGCGAGGTGTTGGCCATGGGCACATGTTGACACACCTGGAACACCATTCCACAATCATGGAACGCCATTCCACAGACAACCCATGACCTCGTCCCTTGCCATCGTCGGTGCAGGCCTCGGCGGCCTGATGCTCGCCCGCGTGCTCCATGTTCACGGCATCCCTTCGGTGATCTACGAAGCCGACGCGTCGGCGGACGTCCGCTCCCAGGGAGGCATGCTCGATATCCACGAGAGCGACGGCCAGGTGGCCCTGAAGGCCGCCGGTCTCTATGAGGGCTTCCGCAAGCTCGTGCATCCCGGCGGTGAAGCCACCCGCGTGATGGCACCGGATGGCCGCCTGCTGCATGACGAAGCGGACGACGGCAAGGGGGGCCGCCCGGAGGTTCCCCGAGGCGAACTACGCCGTCTGCTGCTGGCATCGCTGCCTGAGGGCACGATCGCGTGGGGCAAAAAACTCGTGGGGACGGCCGCGCAAGCCGACGGTAGTCATGCGTTGCGCTTTGCCGACGGCACGAGCGCGACCGCGCGCCTGCTGGTCGGCGCGGACGGCGCGTGGTCGCGCGTGCGCCCTCATCTCACCGATGCCACGCCGGTGTACGCCGGCTACGCGTTCGTGGAGACATGGCTCCACGACGTGGACCGTCGCCATCCGGGCCCGGCGGCGACCGTCGGGGGCGGGTCGTTCTTCGCGACATCCCCCGGCAAAGGCATCTTCGCCCATCGCGAGCCCGGCAACGTGATCCATGCCTATATCGCCGTGTGTCGTCCGGCCGAATGGTTCGATGACATCGACGTCGGCTCGGTGCGGACCGGCACGCCACGCATCGCCGCGGAGTTCGACGGGTGGGCGCCGGCGTTGCGTGCCCTGATCGCCGATAGCGACGCCGCACCGGTGCTTCGTCGCATCCATGCCTTGCCCGTCGATCTGCGCTGGCCGCGCAAGCCGGGCGTGACGTTACTCGGCGACGCGGCGCATCTGATGCCGCCCTCCGGCGAAGGGGCCAATCTCGCGATGGACGACGGCGCCAGGCTCGCCGTCGCCATCGCCACCCACGGCGACCGCGTCGAGGATGCCCTTGGCGCCTACGAGTCGGCGATGTTTGTGCGGGCCGAAGCGGCGGCACGGGAGGCGCAAGCCCTCACGGCCCGCCTGCTCGGGACGGACGCCCCGCACGGCCTGCTTCGGATGTTCGGCCACGACCCGGCGTGATGCGTCGCGCCGCGAGCGATGCCGGACACTCAAGGCTCGGCGGACGCGTCCACGATACCGAGCACGTCGCGCATGTCGATGCGGCCGCCGCTCTTGACGACGACCTCATGGTAAAGCTCGGCGGAACTCATACCGCCCCATGCCACGGCCCGATGAATGAGATACGGCACGGGGCTGTGGGGTTCGATGCGGGCGAGAAGCCGGGCGATCTCGGCAAGCCTTTCGTAAGCCCGCTCACGCTCAGCCACCGGGTCGAACGCGTGGTCCCGGTCGCCATCGGCCATGCGTTCGCCTGGCGCTTCGGCGTGATCCGGTGCAGGCGCGCCATCGGTAGCGCCCGGGGCGTCGCCGGCCGACGACACCGCTACGGGTTCCGCTGGCACGAGAAGCGAGGGCGGGTGTACCTGCAGGCCACGCCGCGCCAGCTCTTCCTGCAAGGGCGCCTGCATGCGTTCGAGCAGGCCGCGCAGATGCGGCATCGACGGCATGCCCGATACCAGGGCTTGAATCGACTCGTCCAGGGCTGTTAGCGAGGCCCGGGCGATGTCAAGCACCGCCAGGCGCGCGCGCAACGCCTCTTCGGGCTGGCGGGCGAGCGCCTGGGCAAGTTCGGCAAGGCTGGGCGTATCGTCCTCGACATCGGCGCGTGTACCTCCCGCCGCGCGGATACGTTCGAGCCGATGTGCCATCTCCCAGGCCACCCAGGGGATGTCGCGACCGCCGTCGTTGAGCAACGGCGAAACCGCGATGGAACGGCCCAGCTTTTCGTCGATCCACAACATGACGTTGCCACGGGCTTCGAAGGTGCCGTCGTCGTCCGTCGGGTGGAGCAGATCCCCATCCCAGTAGCGCTCGCACAGTGCACGGATCAGCGCGAAGCACGGCGCGAGCGCATCCACGCCGCGCTGGTGGATCTCCGCTTCGAGCAGCCACGCGGCCAGCTGCAGGTCCTTTGAGTATTCCGCCAGCATGTGCGCCGCAACCAGGGAAACGCGAGGCCAGTTCGCCCGGCGCAGGTCGGCGCCCCAGGCTCCCATCGGCAGGTACATGTCGTCGCTGCGGCGGTCTTCCTGCAGCCGGCGGTAACCGGGCGACGAACGCAGGGGGATGCCAGCGGGCCGTTCGCCCGAAATGGGCTCGAGCATGCGTTGCAGCGAGACCTCCAGGTGGGTCTGGAAATAGCCTTGCTCGAAGGCCTCAGGTGAAAGGATGGGCATAGGTCAGGTCCTTGGGATGCGTCGCGACATGATCGCCTGCCCTGAAGCACCGAGCAGGCGCAGCGGCCGTGAGACTCGGGTAGCCGGAACACGGGCCGACCCGCGCAGACTACGTGGAAGCGGGCCGCACCGCGCCGTCGTCGTCCCCTTGGCCGGTCCGGCGTCGCCACACCGTGCGGTGGGAGGGCAAGTGTCGTTCGACGAGGCCATCGGCCTCGAGAAGCTCAAGCGCCTGTTGGGTAACGTCGAGGGTGTGCTCCGGCACATGCTCGGTAACCCACCATGCGTGGATACCTTCGACCGTATCCACCGCGCGGGGATGGATGGCCAGGTAGGCCCTGAGAACGTCGGCGACCTGGCGAACCAGCGATGTGGTCATGTTGCCTCGGCGGGAGGAGAAAGAAAGAAGGCGCGAGCCCCCGTCCATGCCATCGTGACGCCAGACATGCGTTATCGCGATGACGTGAGCGAGAGGACCATGGTGCTCGCCTGAGGCCAACGATTGCCACGGGTCGTGTCCTTTGGCGCCTGCGGCCGTTACGCCTGCACGTTCGCGCCGGGCGCTGTAAGGCCGCGGCGACCCGACGTGCGGGCGACGAACGCCGTTTACCTTGCCGAATAGGCGTCGTGCTTCGCGGTCGCGCCCGCCGCGGTGGGCGCCCCGCCCGCCTAACGCTCGCAGGGGCGCGCATACGCCCAGAGACTGTGCGGAGGTGTCGGCGACAGCGTGCGCGCCACCGCCGTGTAGCGCGGGTCGAGCAGGCTCGCCGTCCAGTAGAGGTTCTTCGCCGTCGTCGGGTCCCACGGCCCGGCGAACCCGGGCAGCCCGGCACGGGCACGCGCCGCGTCGAATGGCACCGAGGAATGCACGAACTCGTCGTGGTGCCGCTTGCCTTCGGCATACGGCAACAGCCAATCGAGGGCGGCGGCCAGGGTCTGCCCGTCACGCCCACGCAGGGTAAGCCAGTCGTCACCGCGGCGACGGGCCGCGACCGCCGCGAGGGTCAGCGGCTCGAGGTCGTAGGTGACGTAGTGCAGCGCGTCGCGCTCGCCGAAATCGATCACTTCGCCACCCGGCGTCACATTGATCGACAACTGCTGGACGAAAGCCGCCCTGGCACGACGAAACAACACGTCGTCATGAAGGGCGACGGACGCCAGCACGGCGAGCTTCACCCGATGGCTTTGCCAGTTGTTGGTCCAGACGCCGTGCGGGTCGCCGCGATGCGCGTCCATCTGGTCGAGGTAACCGGTGGCGAGACG
Source organism: Luteibacter sahnii (assembly GCF_034063545.1). Classification (NCBI taxonomy): domain Bacteria; kingdom Pseudomonadati; phylum Pseudomonadota; class Gammaproteobacteria; order Lysobacterales; family Rhodanobacteraceae; genus Luteibacter; species Luteibacter sahnii. The sequence goes on along the minus strand of NZ_JAQLOK010000001.1, from coordinate 1,109,878 downwards.
ACGCAGGAAATCGCGGGTCTGTCGTGCCACGTCGGGCGGAAGATCCGCCGCGGTCACGTCGTAGGCGGCGATGACGTCGCCGAAGCCTGTTTCGTCGATCGGGTCGAACGAGGGCTTGTAGGTTTGCGTCCAGGCGGAAAGATAGACCGCCAGGCGATCCAGCGAAGGCCGGTCTCCGCCGTCGCGCCAGGCCAGGGCAAGGTCGAGCATGTGGCTGAAGTCGCGCATCGCGGCCGCCGAACGGTCGTGGATGCCGGTGTGCGGCAGCGTGCCTTCGGTATGGATCACCGGCATGGCCTGCGGCGCGTCCGCAGGGGACGCGGCGGCGGCGCGCATGAGCGCCGCCGGGGTGGGTGCCGGGGCTGCGAGACAGGACGACGCGGTGGCGGCGGCGAGAAGGATGGCGAGCATGAAGGCCTGGATATCGTGTCGTGGGAAATCGCGAACAGGTAGCCGCCGGTGCGTGGTGCACCGGCGTTTCAAACGCCGATCGCAGGTCACCTGCGGTCAGTCGCGCGCCCAATACCCTTCATGCAGCCACCACTGGCCGTCGCGATGCTCCCAGTAGGCGTGGACATAGTGATGCCCGACGACGACGCGCTCCCAATGGCCGGGCACGCGGACGTAACGGTAACCATCCCAGCGCCAGTAGCCGTGGGCCCAGAACCAACCGTCACGCGGCGGCGGCACCACCTCCACGACCTCCGGTGGCGGTTCGTGGGTCACCCGCACCACATAGGTGGGCGGCGGTGGCTGTTCGACCACGACGACCCGTTCTCGGCGTGGAGGGAGCGGCGCGCACGCCGCGACGAGGGATATCAGGCACAGCGGGAGCAACCGGTTAAAAGAGCGCATGCAGGTCTCCTGAAGGTGACCGCATCTCATCTCACATGACTTTCACTTTGGTTTCGGCGGGCCAACTGCGGACTGAACCAGGCTCACTCAAGGAGCCTCCGTACAGGTTGGCGAACGTTTCACGACGTCGCGCCCAGAATGCGGCCATGACCCTCGCCTCCGGCCACCGCCATAGCTGCTCCTGCACGGCGGCCCAGGTCTGCCGCCGATGCGAGCAGGCCCGGGCCGCCGTGCTGCAGCGCATGACCGAACACACCATCGCCATGGCGTCGTCGGCGGCGCTGGGGGACTGGGCGCGGGTCAGCGCCCTGGCACGTGATCTGCGGGACCTCAGCTGGTCGGCCATGATGGCGTCGGCGGGGGCGACCGCGGGCGTGCTGGTGATGACCCTGCAGGATCGCTATGCGGACCGCTTCGATATCGACGTAGCGATGGATGCGGTGTTCGCCGAGGTGCATCGCGCGACGTCGCAGCAGGTCCGTTGATCTGCGATGGCGCGGATGCAGAAGAAGTCTGACCTGCCGACGAAGGTGTGTCCCCGCTGCGGTCGTCCGTTCACCTGGCGGCGCAAATGGGCAAGGGATTGGGAACAGGTGGTTTATTGCTCCGAGCGGTGCCGTCGGTCAAAAAGCACCCGTCCCGGTGCGGCGGACGAGGTTGGTTAGACGTAGTCGCGAGCACCCGTCCGATGGTGCGCTCTCGCGACAACCGATTGCATCGCGGTGGGTCCCGGCCTGCGCCGGGACGACGGCAACGCTCAACCGCCAGCGCGCGTCGCTTCTTTCGATCGCGCGGCCGCATCGAGCGACCGCTCAACCGCGTCGGACAGTTCCGTGCGGGTGAAGGGCTTGGCGAGGATGCCGGTACCACGCAGCTCCTTCTCGTTCGTCTCGATGTTGCGCGGGTAACCCGAGGTGAAAAGCACGGTCAGTTCGGGTTTCATCTGGCGGGCCCGCTGGGCGAGTTCCCAGCCGGCCATCCCGGGCATGACGACGTCGGAGAAGAGCAGGTCGATCTCGACGTCGGGACGGCCCAGCAGACGCAGCGCGGCGTGCCCGTCATGGGCTTCCAGCACCCGGTACCCCAAATCGCGAAGCACCTCCACGACGTAGGCCCGCACGTCATCGTTGTCCTCGGCCACCAGGATCGTGGCATCGCGATCGTTGCGGCCGGAAGACCGGCGAACGCCCTCCTCTTCCGCTGCGACGACCTGCGCGGAACGAGGGAAAAACATCGTGAACGAGGTACCCACGCCCACCGTCGATTCCAGTAGCACGTGGCCGTTCGACTGTTTGACAAACCCGTAGACCATCGGCAGGCCGAGGCCCGTGCCGCGACCGACCTCCTTGGTGGTGAAGAACGGTTCGAACACACGCGACATCGTTTCGGCGGACATGCCCTCCCCCGTGTCGCGCACGCGCACCAGCACGTAATCGCCCGGTTCGAGGCCGGGAAGGCGATCCGCGTCCGCACCGGACAAATGCGTGTTGCTCGTCTCGATCACCAACTCGCCGCCCGACGGCATGGCATCGCGCGCGTTGACGGCGAGGTTGAGGATCGACGCCTCGAGCTGGGCCGGATCGACCTCGACGCTCCACAGGGCGGGTGACGGCATCATCCGCAGCTGCACCAGCTCGCCCAGGGTGCGCTTGAGCATGTCCTGCATGTCGAGCAATTGGCGGTTGCAGTCGATCGCCTGCGTCTTGAGTGGCTGGCGGCGCGCGAACGCGAGCAGCCGATGCGTCAGTGACGCCGCGCTGGCGACGCCTTTCAACGCGTTGTCGAGCGCGCGCACCGCGCGATCGGTCGAACCCGGCGTGCCGACGAGCATCTTCGCCAGCTCCGCGCTGCCCGCGATGATGGTCAGGATGTTGTTGAAATCGTGCGCGATGCCACCGGTCAATTGACCGATCGCCTCGATTTTCTGCGACTGCCGCAACGCATGCTCGGCCTGACGGCGCGCGGTGGTTTCCACCGCCTCGACCACGATCGCATCCGGCGTGCCCGCCCCGTCTCGCAGGGGCCGCAGCGATACGTCGAAGAAGCGCATGCCGGTGGGCAGGTCCAGTTCCATCTCATGCTTGGAGGCACGGCCCTGGCTCGCGTCAGCGATCGCCTGCCGGATGGTCGCCCGCGCCCATTCCACCCGGGCGAACCAGGGCGAATCGGCAAGCCGCTGGCCGACCACATCGTCCTTGCCCAGGAGAATCGCGTTCAGCGACGCGGCGTTGGCATCGAGGATGCGTCCGGCGGGATCCAGCAGGATCTGCAACTGAAAGCTCGACTCGAAGATCGCCGCGAGCCGGCTCTGGCTGCCTTCCAGTTCGTCGGTCCGGGCTCGCACTTCGCGCTCCAGGCTACCGTTGGTTTCGCGCAGCGACAGCTCGGCGTGTTTCAGCTCGGTGATGTCACGGGCGAGCATGTAATACCCCACCACCTCACCCGACGCGTCGGCCTCGGGCACGCCGTCGATCTGGGCGTAGCGGACGGTGCCGTCCTGGTGGGTGGTCAGGGCCACTTCGAGCACGACACGCTGGCCGCGGATCACCCGCGCCAGGTCGGCGCGGATCGCTTCGAACGTCGCGGCGCCGAAGACCTCGGACACCGGCATGCCCACCAAAGCGTCGGGGCCGATGCCGAACCAGTGGGCGTGCGCGTCGTTGGCGAAACGATAGCGATGGTCGAGCCCGAAGTGCGCGATGAGCGCGGGCAACGCGTTCGCGAGCTGTTCCAGGCGGGCCAGGCTCTGCTGGAGATCGCTCTCGACCTGGGCGAGCTTCTTGCGCTCTTCGTTCTCGCGAAGGGCGCGAAGGATCGCGTCGGGCAGGCGCGGCAGGCGCTGCTTCACCACGTAATCGCGCGCGCCGCGCTTGAGCGATTCCACCGCCAGTTCGTCGGACAACGTGCCGGACACGAAGATGAAAGGCACTTCCGGCGCATCCGTCCGCGCCACTTCGAGCGCATCGTTGCCGTCGAAGCCACGCAAGAGGTGATCGGAGAGAATCACGTCGTGGCGGTGCTCGCGAATGGCGGCCTGGAAGGTTTCCAGCGTCCAGACGCGATCCATCGTGAAGGGGAGCCGTGCCGCCTTCAACTGGAGTTCGATCAACTCCGCATCGAGCGCACTGTCTTCCAGCAGCAGTACCCGGATGGCGTCGCCCACCGAAAGCTCAACCACGCGGACCACCGAGCACGGGCGGCGGCGGCTGATTGGTGATGCCCCAGAACATGCCCAGGCCCTGGATCGCCTCGAAGAATTCCTTGAAATCGACCGGCTTGACGACGAACGCGTTCACGCCCAGCTTGTAGCTGCGCAGTAGATCCTGCTCCTCCCGCGAGGAGGTCAGCATCACGATCGGCGTGCTACGCAGGTGTTCATCCTGCCGCACGGCCTCCAGCACCTCCAGGCCATTGACCTTGGGCAGCTTGAGGTCGAGCAACACCACCACCGGCCCCCCGTGATGCAGGTCGGCGAAAGCGCCTTCGCAACGGAGGTAGTCCAGCGCCTCCGCACCGTCGCGCACATGCACCACTTCGTTGAGAAGCTGGCATCGTTCCAGGGCCGCCATCGTCAACTCGGCGTCCTTGGGACTGTCTTCAACCAGAAGTATCGGTCTCAGGTCACGCACAAAAACCTCGTCTCAATGGGGTATGGAGAAATAAAACGCGGCGCCCTCGCCGACCCGACCCTCGGCCCAGATCCGGCCGCCGTGACGGGTCACGATGCGATGGACATGGGCCAGGCCGATGCCGGTACCTTCGTATTCTTCGACATGGTGAAGTCGCTGGAACACGCCGAACAGCTTGTCGACATAACGCATGTCGAACCCGCAGCCGTTGTCCCGGATGAAGAAGACATCCTCGGCATCGCCTGGCTCGTAGCCGATCCGGATCAACGGATCGGTCGCCTCACGGGTGAACTTGAGCGCGTTGGAGATGAGGTTCTGCCAGACCAGGCGGACCATGGCGGGATCGACACTGACGGTCGGCAACGGCGCGATGTCCCACGCGACCGCCCTGCCCCGGTACTCCATCTCCAGGCGCTGCCGCACGTCATCCACCAGGCCGCCCATCGCAATGGGCATGCGGCCCAGCGTCGAGCGACCGAGCTGCGAAAAGCTCAGCAGATCGTCGACGAGGGTGCCGGCGGATTTGGCCGACTCCACGATGGTGTCGAGGTAGCGGCGCTCGGTGCCGGTCAGGCGATCGTTCGCCGACGTGCCCAGCAGCTCGGAGTAGCCGACGATGTGCCGGAACGGCGCGCGCAGGTCATGGCTCACCGAGTAGGAGAAGGCTTCGAGCTCTTTGTTGGTGCGCACGAGCTGTTCGTTGACTTCGGCCAGTTCTTCCGCCTTGCGCAACACGATGTCGACGATGGCCACGCGCAGTTCCATGGCCGCATCCCGATCGACCGCGTCCCAGGGCACGGACCGATGCCGGACGGTTTCTTTCCAGATCTCGAACGACATGCGCGGCGACAACATGCCACCGACGTGGTCCTTGCGCGGATCGCCCCCCCAGCGCACCGTTCGCACGACCTCGGGCCGGAACCAGAGCAGGTAGCTGTCGTGGAGCTGCGAGATGGAAATGGCGAGTACGCCGCTGGCGACGCCGGAAAGATCCCTGAACTCGTTGGCCTCGGTCGGCAGACGCTCGGTGGCGTAAAGATCCTGGTTTTCGCGCAAGCGCGACACATAGCGCACGATCTCGGCGATCTGCGCATGTGACGGACATTCGCCGAAGCGCACGCAATCGTCGCGGCGCACGAGGGCCGCGCCGGTCGAGCGGGTGAGTTCGAGCAGGTGCCGCTGGTCTTTTTTCAGCGCTTCGACGAAATCGCCGTCGCCGCTCATGCGGCCAAGCAGGCGCATCTGCGTCGCACGGCGGCTGACCCGTTCTTCAACCATGGAGGCGCGCTCTTTCTGCGCGATCTGCAAGGCGAGGATCTGTCCGATGAACTCGCACGCGGTGCGCACGTGGTAAGGCACGCGCCGCGGGTCCTGGTGGTGGCACGAGATCAGGCCCCAGAGGCGCCCGTCGTGCACCAGCGATACCGACATCGACGAGCCCGTGCCCATGTTGCGCATGTAGCGCAGGTGCACCGGCGAGACGCTGCGCAGCGTCGCCAGGCTCAGGTCGGTCGGGGCGGCATCGACCCTGGCCGCACTGCGCAACAAAGGCACGCTCTGGTAATCGCAATCGGGGATGAGCCGGACGCGATTGCGCCGGTAGAGTTCGCGAGCCTGTGCCGGGATGTCGGATTCGGGAAAACGCAGGTCCAGGTAGGACGGCAGGCGCTCGTTTCGCGACTCGGCGATCACCGCACCGTTCCATTCCGCGTCGAATTGATACACGAGGGTGCGATCGAACCCGGTGAGCTCGCGAATGCGCTCCGCGCCCAACGCGCATAGCTCGGCGACGGTTTCGGCCTTCTCCAGGATCGTCATGAAATCGCGGATGGCCGGATACAGTTCTTCGAGCGTCGCCGGTTCATCGGCCAGCATCGCCTCCAGTTCGACGATCAACTCGCCGCCGCTGCGATGTGCCAGCCCGTGGAAGCGGCCGTGCCCGTCAATCTCGAAACGGCCAAGGTAACGCGGCGCGACGAGGTCGTCGCCCTGCAGCGACGACGCGCACGCCGACAGGACGCCGCCCAGCACGTCGCGAAGCGGATGATCCAGCGGATCGCCGAACGCCGCGAGCAGGTCGTCGTCGGCCACCGCGCGCTCGACGACCCGCATCGAGGAGGGATCGACCACCAACAGCACGCCGTAAGGCTGGATCGCACCGGGCGTGTGAATGGGCTCACGCGCGCAACTCGACAAATCCAGTCCATGCTCGGCACGGGGTTCTGCGGACATTCGTTACTCCGAGACAGTGCGAGATCACCCGACGCAGCCCCTTCGGCGCGTCCTGATGACTGATTTGCAAGGGAAAACACCCTTTCGGGGGTTGCAATCCGACCATTCTGCCGGAAATCGGGGTCAAACCCCAGCATTACGCGAATGAAATCGCGATCCATTTGTGAAGAAGGTCAATGACGTAGCGTCATGACGCATGCGGACGGCGGGACGCCAACACCTTGGGCTGCCCCATCGCCAGCGCGCGATATTTCGAGGGCGTCATGCCGACGGTGGCCTTGAACTGCCGGGAGAACGCGCTGTGGTCGGCGAACCCGCACGCCATGCCGATCGCGGCCATGCTCTCGTCGCCGTCGAGCTGCCGCATGGCCGCTTCGATACGCACCTTGGTGAGTACCTGCTGCGGCGTCAGCTGGAACACGCGGCGAAAATGCCGCTCCAATTGTGCCACCGACAGACCGGCCAGCTCGGCGAGCGTATGGACCCGGATCGTTTCGCCGTAGTGGGCCTGCATATGGGCCATGACACGGCGCAACCGATCGTACGTGGGGTGGCGCCCATCCGGCTGGCCCAGATCGCGCGAAATACCGACCACGCCGCGCACCTGGCCCCGTGACAGGAGCGGCCGCTTGCAGGTCAGGCACCAGCCCGGCGCGCGGTTGTTGAAGATATGCACCTCAAGCTGGTTTTCGATGACCTCGCCCGCCAGCACGCGGCGATCCTGCGCCGCGTAGGACCCACCCATCATCGCGGGGAACAATTCGGTGACGTCCCGGCCGATGATCTCGCTGCGTTGCGCCAGGCCCAACCGACGCACAAGGGTGAGGTTGGCGTGCGTGTAGCGGCCCTGGGTGTCCTTCACGAAGAACACCACGTCAGGCAAGGCGTCGAACAGCGGCTCCAGTTCGTCGGCGGAAATCTTCATGTCGTCGGGCGTGTGCGGTGGACCCCTGAGGGCGAAGGCCGGGCATGCCCGGGTCGGTGCCACGCCGCGCAGGGGCAAAAAGCGGCGGCGCCGGACCTTACGGGCGCGGCCACGATTATGCCGAATTCCGCATCCGCCTGCCGCAAAGGTTTCTATCCCCGGGCGGCCCGCGCGGGTGAGCATGGACCCATGCATACCGTCGACTTCATCGATTCGCATACCGGCGGCGAGCCCACCCGCGTGGTGCTGTCCGGCTTTCCCGACCTCGGCAACGGCCCACTGCACGAACGGCGTCGTCGCATGCGTGACGAGCACGACCGCTGGCGCCAGGCCATCGCCTGCGAGCCGCGCGGCTCGGACACCATGGTGGGCGCCCTGCTCGTACCACCCGTCTCCGCCGACGCCTGCGCGGGCGTGATCTACTTCAACAACGTCGGTTACCTGGGCATGTGCGGCCACGGCACCATCGGGGTGATCCGCACGCTGCAGCACCTGGGTCGTATCGGACCCGGGCGGCACGCGCTCGAGACGCCGGTGGGCACCGTGGGCATCGAGCTGCTCGACGATGGCCGCGTGGCGATCGACAACGTCGAAAGCTATCGCCATCGAAAGGATGTCGCGCTGGACGTACCCGGCTACGGCCGCGTCGTGGGGGACATCGCCTGGGGCGGCAACTGGTTCTTCATCACCGGCGACACGCCGGTCGCGGTCACGCTCGCCCACCAGCGCGAACTGACCGCCTATACCGAGGCGATCCGCCGCGAGCTGGAACGCCGCGGCATCGCCGGCGCCGACAACCAGGAGATCGATCACATCGAGGTCAACGCCGCGCCGGCACAGGACGACGCGGACGGCCAGAATTTCGTGCTCTGCCCCGGCATGGCCTACGACCGGTCGCCCTGCGGTACCGGCACGAGCGCGAAGGTCGCTTGCCTGGCGGCGGACGGCAAGCTCGCCGCCGGCACGGTGTGGCGGCAGGCCGGTATCCTGGGCAGCGTGTTCGAGGCCTCCTGGCGGCCCGGGGTGGGCGGCGTGCTGCCGCGCATCACCGGCAGCGCGCACGTGACCATGCGCGGCCAGATCCTCATCGACGATGCGGATCCCCTGGCCTGGGGCATCGGTGTCGCGTGACGTCGTATGACCTCATCGTCGTCGGCGCGGGCATCGTCGGCGCGGCGTGCGCCGAGTACGCCAGCGCCGAAGGGCTGAGGGTCGCCGTGGTTGAACCGGGCACGATCGGCGGCGGCGCGACCGCCGCCGCGATGGGCCATCTCGTGGCGATGGACGACCATCCCGACGAGTTCGCCCTGTCCACCTACTCGCTGGCGCTATGGGAGCGCTTCGCCGACCTGCCCCAGGCGGAATTCAGCCGCTGCGGCACCTTGTGGGTCGCGAGCACCGACGACGAACTCGCGCGTATCCCGGGCAAGGTGGCGCGGCTGGCGGCGGGCGGTGTGCAGGCGGCGCTCATCGACGCCGCCGAGTTGTACGAACGCGAGCCCGCGCTGGCGCCGGGCCTGGCCGGCGGCATGCGCGTGGCGACCGAGGCCGTGGTGTTCCCGCCCGCCGTGGCGCGCCACCTGATCGACGACGCGCTGCGACGCGGCGCGCGGCTGCACGTGCAGTCCGTGTTGCGTGTCGAGCGCGGCGGCGTGACGCTGCGCGACGGCAGCCGGCTCCACGGCCCGGTGCTTGTCGCCACCGGCGGCTACCTGCCGCGCCTGCTCCCGGACCTGCCGGTACGCGGACGCAAAGGTCATCTCGTGATCACCGACCGGTACCCCGCGATCGTGCATCACCAGTTGCTCGAGATGGGCTACGCGGACAGTGCCCACGGCGCCGACGTGTCGAGCGTGGCCTTCAACGTGCAGCCGCGTCCGACCGGGCAGATCCTGATCGGTTCGTCGCGCGAATACGATGCGCACGACGGCGACGTGTCGATGCCGATGGTGCGACGCATGCTTGAGCGCAGCTTTCGTTTCCTGCCAGGGCTGCGCGACCTCAACGCCATCCGCGTATGGACGGGCTTTCGCCCCGTCACGCCGGACGGCCTGCCCTACCTGGGCCGCGTGCCCGGCATGCGCGACACCTGGGTCGCCGCCGGCCACGAGGGCCTCGGCGTCACCACGTCGCTGGGCAGCGCGCGCGTGGTGGTTGACCAGCTCCTGGGCCGCGTACCGGCCATCGATGCGCGCGCGTTCGATCCGGCGAGGGCCTTTGCATGACGGTGAGCCTTTACATCGACGGCCACGTCACGGTCGTTCCCGCCGGCAGCAGCGTCGCGGCCGCCATTGCCGCGGTGACGCCGATCTTCCGGCGGTCGGTCCATGGCACGCCGCGCGCACCGGTATGCGGCATGGGTGTGTGCTTCGAGTGCCGCGTCACGATCAACGGCTTGGCGCAACAACGCGCATGCCAGGTGCAGGCACGCGAAGGCATGCGGGTGAGCACCGATGGCTGACGCGTTCGACGTGATCGTGATCGGCGCGGGACCGGCGGGCCTTTCCGCGGCGCGTGCCGCGGCCTCCGCCGGCAAGCGCGTGGCGCTCGTCGACAATCAGGCACGGCCGGGCGGGCAGGTCTGGCGGCACGACCTGCGCCACGGCCAGCCTGCCGACGCGCGTCGCGTGATCGACGCCCTGCCCGCTGGCGTGCATCGCCTGGCCGATACCCAGGTGGTGGCCGCCACGACGGACGAACTGCTGCTGCAGAACGACGCGGGCGGATTCACGCTCGCGTGGACATCGCTTGTCATCGCCACCGGCGGGCGAGAACTCCTGATGCCGTTCCCTGGCTGGACCCTGCCCGGCGTCACCGGCGCGGGCGGCCTCCAGGCGCTCGCCAAGCAGGGCTGGCCCCTGGCCGGCAGGCGCGTGGTCATCGCGGGCAGCGGCCCCCTGCTGTTGGCCGCGGCCGCCACGGCACGGCGTCACGGAGCCCAGGTGCTGGCGATCGCCGAACAGGCATCCCCCACCGACGTGAACCGTTTCGCCGCGTCGCTATGGCGCTGGCCCGGCAAACTCGCGCAGGCGGTCGCCCTGCGCACGCGGCTGGCCGGCGTCCCCTACCGCACCGACACCCTCGCGGTCGCCGCCCACGGCGGCGATCGCGTGGACGCCGTGGAGCTGCGTGGCCCCGGCGGGGTCGACCGCATCGACTGCGACCTTCTCGCCGTGGGCTATGGGTTGGTGCCGCAAATGGAACTGGCCGACGCGCTCGGCTGTACCAGCGCCAGCGAAGGCGCGCATCGCCACGTGGCCGTCGACGCGCGACAGGCGACCAGCGTGGTCGGCGTCTACGCGGCCGGCGAAGCCTGCGGCATCGGCGGTCGCGACTGTGCGCTGGTCGAGGGCGAGATCGCCGGCCTCGCCGCGGCGGGCGTCACGCCTTCGCCGACGTTGCTCCGCCGCCGCGACCACGCCCGGGCGTTCGCCGCCCGACTGAACACCCACTTCGCCCTGCGTGACGCGGTACGCGCGCTGCCCGACCCGCAAACCATCGTCTGCCGCTGCGAAGACGTGACCTGGGAGCAACTGCAGGCCCATGCCGGCAGCCGTGCCGCGAAGCTGGGCACCCGTTGCGGCATGGGCGCCTGCCAGGGTCGCGTCTGCGGCGGCGCGCTGGCCGAGCTACGCCACTTTCATCGCGGCGCTCCCCGCCCGCCCGTGTTTCCCGCCCGCCTGGCCACGCTCGGCGAGCCCCAACCGTTCGATTCGTCCGTTTATCCAGGAGTTCATCCATGAGCAACGCATCCCTTTGGCACGGCGTCCTGCCCGCCATCACTACCCCGTTCACCCCCGACGGCCAGGTGGATCACGACTTCCTTGCACGTCACGCCGTGCAGATGATCGACGCCGGCTGCAAGGGCATCGTGCCGCTGGGCTCGCTGGGCGAGGCGGCCACGCTGTCGTTCGACGAGAAGCTCGCCATCCTGCGTACATTGGTCAAGGCACTCGACGGCCGCGCGCCGGTGATCCCCGGCATCGCCTCGCTGTCGACCGACGAAGCCGTTCGCCTCGCGCGCGAAGCCAAGGCCATCGGCTGCGCCGGCCTGATGGTGCTGCCGCCCTACGTGTATTCCACCGACTGGCGCGAGATGAGCGCGCACGTGAAAGCGGTGATCGCCGCGACCGACCTGCCCTGCATGCTCTACAACAATCCGGTGGCCTACAAGACCGACTTCGCCCCGGCGCAGATCGCCGAGCTGGCGGGTGAGTTCGCGAATCTCCAGGCGGTGAAGGAGTCTTCCGGCGACGTGCGCCGCTTCGCCGCGATCCGCGCGCTGCTGGGTGACCGCCTTGCCCTGCTGGTCGGCATGGACGATGCCATCGTCGAAGGCGTGGCGATGGGCGCGGTGGGCTGGATCGCCGGGCTGGTGAACGCGTATCCGAAGGAGTCGGTGGTGCTGTTCGAGCGCGCCCGCGACGGCGGGGCGAAAGCGGCCGAGTCGCTCTACGCGTGGTTCCTGCCGTTGCTGCGCCTGGATACGGTGCCGACCTTCGTGCAGCTCATCAAGCTCACCCAGGCCCGCGTGGGCATGGGCAGCGAGACCGTACGCGCGCCGCGCCTGACCGTGGCCGGCGCCGAGCGCGAGGCTGCGCTGAAGGTGATCGACCACGCCATCGCCACGCACCCGGAGGTCTGAGCCATGCAAGCGCAGGTACTGGTCGGCGGTCGCTGGCGCGATGCGCGTGATCCGCAAGGTAGCTTCCGCGCGGAAGATCCCACGCGTGCCGAAGCCATCGGTCCGGCGTTTCCCGTGAGCGGTCAGGCCGACGTCGACGCGGCGCTCGCGGCCGCGCTCGGCGTGGCGCCGGCGTTCGCCCAGGCGCCCCCGGCGCGCATCGCCGCCTTCCTCGACGGGTATGCCGCGGCGATCGAGGCCGATGCAGACACGCTCGTGGCCCTGGCGGCGGAAGAAACCGCGCTGCCCGCCGAGCCGCGCCTGCGCCACGTGGAACTGCCCCGCACCACCGGCCAGCTTCGACAGGCCGCCGCGGCGGTCCGCGCTTACGCGTGGACCGACCCCGTGATCGACACGGCTGCCGGGCTGCGTGCGCATCGCGCGCCGCTGGGCAAGCCGGTGCTGGTGTTCGGGCCGAACAATTTCCCCTTTGCCTTCAACGCGATCGCGGGCAGCGATTTCGCCAGCGCCATCGCCGCGCGCAACCCGGTGATCGCCAAGGCCCATCCCTCGCACCCTGCCACGAGCCGGCGGCTGGCCGAACTAGCGCACGACGCATTGATGGCAGCGGAACTGCCGGCCGATGCCGTGCAGATGCTCTACCACGTCGACAACGCCGTGGGCACGCGGCTGGCCGGCGACGGCCGCCTCGGCGCCATCGGCTTCACCGGCAGCCGTGCCGGCGGCCTCGCCCTCAAGGCCGCGGCGGACCAGGTCGGCGTGCCGACGTACGCCGAACTCTCCAGCGTGAACCCGGTGTTTCTGCTCCGCGGCGCGCTGGCGGAGAACGGCGCGGCGCTCGCCCAGGAGTTCTTCACCTCGTGCACGATGGGTAGCGGGCAGTTCTGCACCAATCCGGGCATCGTCGTGCTGCCGCCGGGTGACGAGGCCAACGCGTTCGAAGCCGAAGCGACGCGTCACTTCGCGGCCGGCGCACCCCGCCCGCTCTTTTCGCGCGGGGTGCAGGAGAACCTCGTGCGTGCGCTCGCCTCGCTGGTCCACGCGGGCGCCACGGTGCTCGCCGGCGGCGACGTGGGTGGCGGCCAGGGATACCGGCACCAGCCCACCCTGCTGCGCGTGGACGCCCGCGCATTCCTCGCCGCGCCGGCCGCCTTGCAGGCGGAAGCGTTCGGGCCGACGAGCCTGCTCGTCCGCACGCGTACCGACGACGAACTGGCGGCCGTCGCCGCCGCCTTCGAAGGCAACCTCACCGCCACGCTCTACCGCGCGGTGGACGGCAGCGACGACGCGACATGGGCGACGGTCGCCCCGCGGTTGCGCGCCCGCGTGGGCCGGCTCATCGCCAACAAGATGCCGACGGGTGTCGCGGTCAGCCCAGCCATGAACCATGGTGGCCCGTACCCGGCCACCAGCCATGCCGGCTTCACCTCGGTGGGCATGCCCGCGGCGATCCAGCGTTTCACCGCGCTACACAGCTACGACAACGTGCCCGATCACCTGCTGCCGCCCGAACTGCGCGATCGCAACCCGGGCGGCATCGCGCGCCGCATCGACGGCCGCTGGAGCGACGGCGACGTGGGGGCGACATCGTGAACGCCCAGATCGGTCATCTCTCCCTCGCCCAGGCACGCGACGCGCTCACCCCCTGGGCAGATCGCGCCCCGGCCATCGGGCTAGGCGAATACCTCCAGCGCATCGAAAAAGCCCGTGAACTCACCGCGGCCGCTGGCGCCGACGCGCTGTTGGTCACCGCGGGCACGTCGCTGCGCTACTTCACCGGCATCCCCTGGGGCGCGACGGAACGTCTCGTCGCGTTGTTCCTGCCGCGACGGGGCCAGGCACGGCTGGTGTGTCCCGCGTTTGAAGAAGGCTCGCTGCGCGCGGAACTGGCTCATGCGCTCGACCTGGCCATGTGGGAAGAACACGATGACCCGCACGCCCTCGTGGTCGACCTGCTGCGCGCATCGGGCGGCGGCATGCTCGCGCTCGATCCGGCGGCACCGTTCGGGGTGTTCGAAGGGTTGCGTCGCCTCATGCCGGGCGGTGACATCATCGACGGCACCCCTATGATCGACGGGTGTCGCGCGTGCAAGTCCGACACCGAACTCGCGCTGATGAAGCAGGCCACGGCCATGACGCTCAAGGTGCAGCGACTGGCCGCTGGCATGCTGCATGAAGGCATCGGCACGCAGGCGGTGAAGCGTTTCATCGACGAGGCGCATCGGGCGCTCGGCGCCGACAACGGTTCCACGTTCTGCATCGTGCAGTTCGGCCACGCTACCGCGTTTCCGCACGGCATCCCCGGCGAGCAATACCTGGCACCGGGCGACCTGGTGCTGATCGACACCGGCTGCAGCGTGCGCGGCTACCAGTCCGACATCACGCGCAGCTACGTGTTCGGCACGCCGACTGACGATCACCGGCGCATCTGGGACCTTGAGCGTGCCGCGCAACAGGCCGCGTTCGATGCCGTCCGGCCCGGCGTGCGTTGCGAGGACGTCGACACCGCCGCGCGTCGCGTCCTCGAAGCCGGCGGACTGGGCCCCGACTATCGCCTTCCCGGCCTGCCCCATCGCACGGGCCACGGCTGCGGCATGGCGATCCACGAGACGCCCTACCTCGTGCGTGGCAACGCCACGGCGCTCGCTCCGGGCATGTGTTGCAGCGACGAGCCCATGATCGTGGTGCCCGACCGTTTCGGTATCCGCCTGGAAGACCACTTCTACGTCACGCCCGACGGCGCCGAGTGGTTCACCCAGCCCTCCGTGTCCATCGACCAGCCTTTTGCCTGATGACCCTTTCCCACGCGCTGCGCCACGCCCTTCTCCTCCTCGGCCTGCTGGCCGCCCCCGCGGCCTACGCCGCCGGGCATCCCGTCGCCGATTTCGATGCGCTCGTGGCGCAGCGCTGGGACTACCAGCTCAAAGAGAGCCCCGAACTGGCCACGACGATCGGCGACGATCGCTACAACGATCGCTGGACGGACTACTCCCTCGCCCACGTCGAGGTCGACCGGGTCGCCACCGAGGCCATGCTCAAGCGATTCGAAGCTGTCGACGGCAGCCGGCTCGACGAACAGCGCCAGATCAGCCTGCAGATGAGCCTGCGTGAACTGCGCGATCACCTGGCATCGATCCGGCTCAAGAACCAGGAGATGGTGCTCGACCAGATCGGCGGCGCGCACCTTGCGCTGCCTGGCTTCGTGTCGACCATCCCGTTCGACAGCACGAAGCACTACGACGACTACGTCAAACGCCTCAAGGCCGTGCCGGCGGTGATCGACCAGCTCATCGCGGTATCGCGCCAGGGCATGGCCGACCGCCTCATGCAGCCGCGCTACCTGCTCGACAAGGTGGACACGCAAGCACACGACATCGCCACACCCGAAGGGTTGGCCAACGTGTTCGGCGAACCGGCCACGCGTATCCCGGCCAGCGTGCCGGCGGCGGACCAGGCACGGCTGCGCCGTGCCATCGTGGAGGCCGTGGACCATGACGTGCGCCCGGCCTACGAAAAGCTGGCGCGCTTCGTCGCCACGGAATACGCGCCACATGGCCGCCGCGACGAAGGCCTCTGGGCACTGCCGGACGGCGACGCCCGCTATCGCTTCGCGATCCATACCCAGACCACGACCGACCTCGATGCCAGGCGTATCCACCAGATCGGCCTGGACGAAGTCAAACGCATCGAAAGCGAGATGACCGCGATCGCGAAGCGGCTGGGTTACGCGGGCCTGCCGGAGCTACGCGCCGCCATCGCGAACGACCCTAAGCGCTATGCGACCTCGCGCGAGCAGATCCTCGATGCGTATCGCGGCTTCATCGCGGGCATGCAGCCGGCGCTGCCGACGCTGTTCGGCCACCTGCCCACCACCGCCCTGCGGGTGCAGCCGGTGGAACGCTACCGTGAGAAGGATGCCGCCGGCGCCGAGTATCACCAGGGGACGCCCGACGGCTCGCGCCCCGGCATCGTCTTCGTGAACACCGGCGACTACGCACAGCGCGCGCTCTACGCCATCGAAGACACCGCCTACCACGAGGGCGTGCCGGGACATCACCTGCAGATCTCGATCGCGCAGAGCCTGCCGCTGCCCCCGTTTCGCCAGCAGGCCGGCTACAACGCCTACATCGAAGGCTGGGCGCTCTACGCCGAGCGACTGGCCAAGGATGCCGGCTTCTACACGGATCCCTACAACGACTACGGCCGCCTGGTGGGCGATCTGCTGCGCGCCGATCGCCTCGTGCTCGATACCGGCGTACATGCGCTGCACTGGAATCGCCAGCAAATGATCGACTTCTTCCACGCGCACCCGGCGGAGGACGAACCCAGCATGCAGGCCGAAACCGACCGCTACATCGCCTGGCCCGGGCAGGCCCTGGGCTACAAGCTTGGCCAGCTCACCTTTCTCAAACTGCGCGAGCGCGCGAAGCAGGCGCTCGGCGACCGCTTCGACATCCGTGCTTTCCACGACGAGGTGCTATCGGGCGGCGCGATGCCACTGGAATTGCTGGAGCAGCGTACCGATGCGTGGATCGCCCGCCACCAGGCGGCGCGCTCATGAAGCGGGGGCTGTGGCTCGCCCTTGCCCTGACCGTCGCCGCGCCAGTGGCGTTCGCCGACGAGGCCAACAGCCGGTTCCACGCGCTGTACCAGCGTGAGTGGACATGGCGTCAGGCCCAGTTCGCGGGGGCTGACGACGAAGATGGCCCGTCGCAGACCACCGACCACCTGCCACGCGTCGATGCCGACACGCAGCAGGCCCGCGAAACCTACTGGGCCGGGGTACTGGCCGAACTGGACCGCATCGATCCTTCGCGACTGGACGCGGCCGGACGCGTGAACTACGCCGTCTATCGCCAGCAGGTGCAGACCCTGCTGGCAGACCAGCGCGCCCATACGTGGCAGATGCCGTTCAACGCCGACACGGCGTTCTGGAGCAACCTGGGATTCAGCGCCCGCGGCACGTTCCTCACGCCTGAAGATTACCAGCGATACCTCGGCAAGCTGCGCGACATCCCGCGTTACTTCGACGAGCAGATCGCCAACATGCGCCTGGGGCTGGCGCGCGGCTTCACCCAACCCCGGCTGATCGTGGACAGCCAGTACGGATCGATCCAGGCGGTGAGCGACGCCAAAGGCGAGTCCAACCTGTTCTACACGCCGTTCCGTCGGATGGCCGCCAGCGTGCCGGCCAGCGAACAGGCGCGACTGCGCAAGGAGGCGCTGGCGATCATCGACGCAAAGGTCATCCCTGCGTACACGAAGCTGCTTGCATTCATGCGCGATGACTACGCGCCGAAGGCCCGCACCTCGCTTGCCGCCGTCGACCTTCCCGATGGCGAGGCGTATTACCGGGTGAAGATCCGCGAGTTCACGACACTGGACCTGCCGCCCGCGCAGATCCACGCGCTTGGCCTCAAGGAAATGGCGAACATCCATCAGCAGATGCTCGATACCATCGCCCAGACCGGCTTCAAGGGCCGTTTCGCCGACTTCCTGCGCTTCCTCCGCACCGACCCGCGGTTCTACGCGAAGACACCGGACGAATTGCTCAAGGATGCCGCCTGGATCGCCAAGGAAGTGGACGGCGTCGTCGGCGATTACATCGGCCGCCTGCCGCGCCGGCGCTTCGCCATCAAGCCGGTACCCGACGATCTGGCGCCCGTCTACACCGGTGGCCGAGGCGGCCCGGGCATCTACCTGGTGAACACGTACAACCTCCCCGCGCGCCCGCTGTATTCCCTTCCCGCGCTCACGCTGCACGAATCCTCGCCCGGCCATGCCCTGCAGATGCCGCTCGCCGAAGAAACGCAGGGCCTGCCGGACTTCCGCCGCTACGGTTACATCTCGGCCTACGGCGAGGGCTGGGCGCTTTACTGCGAATACCTGGGCCAGGAAATGGGCATCTACCACACGCCTTACGAGCGCTTCGGCTACCTGAGCTACCAGGCCTGGCGCGCCGCGCGGCTGGTGGTCGACACCGGCATCCACCAGATGCACTGGACGCGCGAGCAGGCCCGCCAATACCTGCGCGACAACACGGCCCTGGCCGAACACGAGATCGATACCGAAGTCGACCGCTACATCGCCTGGCCCGGCCAGGCCCTGTCGTATTACCTTGGCGAGATGGCGATCCGCGACGATCGGGCCCGCGCGGAGAAAGCCCTGGGCAAGGCGTTCGACCTGCGCGCCTTCCACGATACCGTGCTGTCCACCGGCTCGGTGCCGCTACCGGTGCTGGGCCAGCAGGTGGACGCCTTCATCGCCCGGGGCGGCACCTCGCCCTACGACACCGGGGAGCACTGAACGCATGGCCGACGCATCCACGCCGATCCAGGGAAGGTTCCACAGGCAATTGAGCCTGACCGATCTCACCTTCATCGGCCTGGGTGCCATCTTCGGCTCCGGATGGCTGTTCGCGGCCAGCCACGTCAGCGCGCTCGCCGGCCCGGCGGGCATCGTGTCCTGGGTCATCGGCGGCGCGGCCGTGCTGCTGTTGGGCCTGGTGTATTGCGAACTCGGCGCCGCCTTGCCCCGTGCCGGCGGCGCGGT
This sequence comes from Luteibacter sahnii, assembly GCF_034063545.1. Lineage (NCBI taxonomy): Bacteria > Pseudomonadati > Pseudomonadota > Gammaproteobacteria > Lysobacterales > Rhodanobacteraceae > Luteibacter > Luteibacter sahnii. Next base: position 1,091,040 of record NZ_JAQLOK010000001.1, on the reverse strand, counting down.
GCGGTATCCGGAGTATTCGCACGGTCCGCTGCTGGGCTCGATGATGGGCCTGATCACGCTGATCGCGTTTTCCAGCCTCATCGCGATCGAGACCGTGGCCTGCCGGCAGTACGCGGCGGCGTGGTTTCCCGCGCTCAACCTGCCTGGGAGCCACGCGGCGAGCACGCTGGGGTGGTTCGTGCAGCTGGCGATCCTCGTGGTGTTCTTCGTGCTGAACTACTACAGCGTGAAAACCTTCGCCAAGGCCAACAACCTGGTCAGCATCTTCAAGTTCGTGGTGCCGCTGCTCGTCATCGGCGTGCTGCTCTGCCATTTCCACGCGCCTAACTTCAGCGTGCACGGGTTCATGCCGCACGGTATCGGCGGCGTGGAGGCGGCGATTTCGGCCGGCGGCATCATCTTCGCCTACCTCGGCCTCACGCCCATCGTCTCGGTGGCGAGCGAGGTGCGCGACCCGCAGCGCACGATTCCCATCGCGCTGATCCTGTCGGTGGTGCTCTCCACGGTGATCTACGTGCTGCTGCAACTGGCCTTCCTCGGCGGCATCCCCACGGCCTTTCTCGCCGACGGGTGGGACGGCATCGACAAACGCTTCGCGCTGCCCTATCACGACATCGCCATCGTGCTCGGCTTCGGCTGGCTGGCGGCGCTGGTGGTGTGCGACGCGGTGATCTCGCCCAGCGGCACCGGCAACATCTACATGAACGCCACGCCGCGCATCATCTACGGCTGGGCGCGCAGCGGCGGTTTCATGCCTGTACTGACCCGTATCGACGCGCGTTCGGGCATTCCGCGCCCCGCGCTGTGGCTCACGCTGGCCCTGTCCATCTTCTGGACCCTGCCGTTCCCCTCGTGGGAGGCCTTGATCAACGTGGTGTCCGCGGCGCTGGTGCTGAGCTACGCCGTGGCACCGGTGACCGTGGCGGCGCTCCGGCGCAGCGCCCCGTCGTTGCCCCGGCCGTTCCGGGTGCGCGGCATGGCCTTGCTCGGACCGGCGTCGTTTGGCATTGCGGGGCTCATCGTCTACTGGTCGACGTGGGACACCGTATCGTGGCTGCTCGGCGTGCAGGTGCTGGCCTTCGCAGGCTACGTGCTCTGCCGCGTGCCCGATCGCGCATTCCGACCGCGGCTGGTCCGCCAGGTGCGCTCCTCGCTGTGGCTGATCGGCTTCTACCTGATGGCGATGCTCGTGTCCTGGCTGGGCACGTTCGGCGGCATCGGCATCCTGGCGCATCCGTGGGATTCGCTCTGCATGCTGCTGGTGTCGGTCGGCGTGTATTACTGGGGCGCGGCCACCGGCCTCGACGCCCACGAACTGAACCTGGACGACGACGATGAGTGATACCGCACCGGGACGCCGGCGTTTCCTCCAGGGCATGGCCGCGACGGGCGCCGCGATGGCCATCGGTCCCGTGACCGCCACGGCGGCGCCCATCGCATCGCCCGCCGTATCGCCCCCGCCACCGGTGCGCACGCCGATGGCGGCACTCGACCTCCAGGGCCATGTCGACTTGCCCGGCTTTCGCGTGGCCGACACGCCCTGGCGCGTCAGCGAGGACCTCACCCATCCCGATGGCGATCTCGTGCTCAACGACGGCGCGCGGGCCTGCGTGATCGGCAAGCGTACCGAAGCCAGCTACGACGAGTCCCCGCAGCCCTATCTGGGCATGACGCTCGCCGAGATCGCGCTGGCCGACGCGGACCGGCTCGCCGACCGGCTGCTGGCCCGCGGTGAGCCCGACGAGCGCGAGGTTCGCCTCGCCGCGCCTCCCGTCGCGTCGAAGCTGGACCCGGAGAACTACTACGGCCGCCTGCCGTGGACGAGCTTCGTCGGCACGCCGCCATGTGCCGACACCATGCCGGTGTATACCTCGGGCAGCACGCGCACCTACCATCCCGATCAGGTGTTCGCGGCGCTCCACGACCCGGCGAAGGTCGCACGCCGCCGCGAAGGCTTGCTCGGCGGCTGGCTGCCGGCCGTGCATAAGGTGGTACCGCTCGACGAGGGGCGCTGGTACGACGTCATCGTCTTCGCCGACGTGGACGCCACCGATCGCTTCGTGGTGCAGACATGGCATCGCACCGCGCTCGTCGAGCACGGACGGTTCACCCACGTGGCCTACGGTCACAGTTACCCCGCGTATCCACCCCGTCGTCAACCGCCGGATGCCGCCGCGTTCTATGCCGCGCTGCTGCGCTTCCACGATCTGTGGCAGGGCGAACTGCACGGCATGGCGGCCGTGCACGGCGGCACCCCGGGCTGGGCCGACATGCCGCGCTTCGCGTTCGCGCGCGAGCGCGTGGTGCGTCCCGACGGCACCTACCCCAGGTACGGCGCGGTCGACCGCGATTACGCCGGCAACGAATACGACGGCTTCCAGGACACCTTCACCAGTTCCCTTCACGCCAACCTGGAGTGGGGTCGCTTCGCCCAGGCCACGGCGGTGCTGGACGGTTACTTCACCGATTTCGTGCAGCCCGACGGCATGATCAACATGCGCGGCGCGGAGACCGGCCAGTTCGGCCTGACGCTGTCGCTGCTGGCACGTTACCTGGCGTACACCGGCGATGCCGCCCTGTTGCGCAGGCATCGCGGCAAGATCGAGGCCACCGTGGCCCTGCTCGGTGAGCTGCACGATGAAAGCCTGCGCCTGGCGCCGGACGATCCGGGCCACGGCCTGATCCACGGCTGGAACGAATCCGACGCCTGCCTGTTTCCCGATCCGATGCTGTGGTGGAAGCCGTATTTCGCCAACAGTGCGATGGCAGCGCGCGGCCTGGGCGACCTCGCGGCGTGCTGGACGCGGATCGTGCCAGGCGCCGATGTCTCCGCCTGGCAGCGGCGCGCGACGCAACTGCGCGACCGTGTGCAGGCATCGGTAAGGGCGAGCGTGCGGCACGATCTATCCCCCCCTTACGTACCGCCCCTGCCCGGCGTGACACGCACGTTTCGCGAAGCGCTCAAGCAGGAAAAGCCCAGCGAACAGCAATGGCCGCACCGCGCGTATGCCGAGCTGCTGCAGGCCGACGTCCTCCCCGCCGACCTCGCCAACCTCATCGTCGACGCCATGCGCGGCCACGGCGCGACCACGCTGGGTGTCGTCGCCAACATCGGCCCGGTGGATCCCGGTAGCCGCGATATGCTGGGCTTCATCTCGCACGGCTACGCCCAGCAGTTGCTACGCCTGGGCCGCATCGACGAATACATCCTGTTCCTCTACGCCCATCGCTACCACGACCATACCCCCGGCAGCTGGACCGCCGGAGAGGTCAGCGACATCACCGGCGGCATGCCATTGTTCTGCATGCCCGCGCAGATGACCGTCCCCCTCGTGCTGCGCTGGGCGTTCGTATTCGACGAGGGCGACACGCTGTGGCTGGGCCGCGCGATCCCCCGGGCATGGCTGGCCGACCGTGCCCCCGTGGGCATGACCGGCGCGCCGACGCCGTGGGGCATGTGCAGCATGAGCCTGCGCCGCGAGGGCGACGTGCTGCACGGCGAGGTGCAACTGCCGGATCGGGCCGTGCCCGGCCAGGTAAGGCTGTGCCTGCGCACACCGCCGGGCAAGCGCGTGGACACCGCCCGACGGGACGGCGAACCGGTACGGGTCACCGACGGCTACGTCACGCTCACCGGCGCCCCTGGGCAAAGGGTGAAGGTGGAGGCCTTACTCGTCTGACGCGCGTGTAAGCCGGCGGAGGTCACCGCAAGAACGATCAAATGCCGGCGCCGCCGTGCCCCTTATGATGTCGCGACATCAGGGGGAAGCATCGTCATGACGGTCGTCCAACGCGCGGTCTGGTACATCGAAAGTCACTCGGGGGAAGACCTCTCCCTCGCGGACGTCGCGGGCGCGACCGGCGTGTCGGCCTTCCACCTGGCACGTCTTTTCCGTGCCGCGACCGGATGGCCGGTAGCGCGCTATATACGTGTCCGCCGGCTCAGCGAAGCCGCCCGGCAGCTGTCCGAGGGAGCGTCGGATATCCTTTCCCTGGCCCTGTCGTCGGGCTACGGTTCGCATGAAGCATTCACCCGGGCGTTCCGCGAGACATTTGGCGTGCCACCCGAAGACGTCCGGCAGCGACGACACCTCAACGGCCTGCCGCTGCTTCTCCCGTTGCGCGTGGTGCAGGAATCGTCAGCCCCCTCACCGGCACTGCGCGTCGAAACCATCGGCCCCCTGCGACTGGCCGGCATCGAGGCGTCCTACCTGGCCAGTGACACGGCGGGCATTCCCTCACAGTGGCAACGACTGCACGGCGAGGGCTCGTTGGACAGCCATCGTTACACCTATGGCGTGTGCAGCGCGACGGATAGCGAGGGACGTTTCACCTACCTGGCCGCTTACGGCATCGCGCATGCCCGACAGGCACGCGCCGGTCACCGTCATCTGCACCTGGCGCCGCAGCGCTATCTGGTCGTGCGGCACGAGGGCCATGTCGGGTCCATTCCCCGTACATGGCACGCGCTACTCGACCGGTGGCTTCCCGCCGCCGGCTTCACGGCCGTCGAGGCGCCGGACTTCGAACGCTACGACGCCGCGTTCGACCCTCGCACGGGCTACGGCGGCGTCGACATCTGTGTGCCTATCCACTGACGGAGACGACCATGTCCACCCTCGTCAATCGCCTGCTCGTGGGCCTCGCGCTCATCGCTTCCACCGGCGCCGCCGCCGCCACGGTGGGCGAAGCCCATCGCACCACCACCACGCCCAGCACCGCGCTGCGCAACGCGGACCATTCGCCGACGATGGCAATCACCATCTGGTACCCCGCCAAAGGCCATGCAAAAGAGAGCCCGCTGACGATCGGTCCCCCCGGGCTTCCGCTGTTCGCCAGCGGAAGCGCCGCGGCCGATGCGCCCCTGGCGCCGGGCCGCTTTCCCGTGATCCTGCTATCCCATGGCTTTGGCGGCACCGCGCGGATGATGGGCTGGTTCGGCACCGCGCTGGCCCGCGCCGGCTACGTGGTGATTGCGGTAGACCATCCCGGCAGTAACGGTCGCGGCCCCATCACCCCAAACGGCGCCTCGTGGTGGTGGGAGCGCGCCGACGACCTCAAGGCGGCCTGGGCGACCGTGCTAGCCGATCCGGTATTCGTCGATCACGTGGACGTGGCACGCCTCGGTGTGGCGGGTTTCTCGGCGGGAGGATTTACGGCTCTGGTGGCAGGCGGCGCACGCGTCGACGTGCGGCACTTCGCCGACTTCTGCCGCGCGCATCCGGACGACGGCGTCTGCGCGCCACAGATGGAGACGCCCACGTTGTCGGCCCGCGACGTCGATGCATGGCTAAGGGACCCGGCGATGCAATCGCGCTTCAGAGAGGCCGCTGGCGACCACGCGGTGCACGGCGCTCGCGCCGTCTTCATCATGGCACCGGCGCTGGTCCAGGCGCTGGCGCCGGCGTCGCTCCGGGGCATGCAGATACCGGTGTCGCTTCTGGTCGGCACCGCCGACACCGTCGCGCCCCCGGCGACGAATACCGACGTCGCCGCCGCCCTGATCCCCGGTGCCATGGCGCAACGCCTGCCGGGCGTGAGCCACTACGATTTCCTCGGCGACTGCCTTCCGGCGGCGACACACGTCGTGCCCCAGTGCGACACGGCGAATCGGCAGAATGACGCACACGCGGCGGCGCTGAGGGCTGCGTTGAGGCTGTTCGGCGCAGCGCTTCGATAGGGCTGCGTGCGCAAGAAATCGCGAAAGGCGAACCTCAGCCTCCTCAACACGGACTCACCGGGCCATCACGCCACCCTCGCGAGGATGGCGCACCTTGCGTGAGCCCTTCCGATGACCTTTCCGGATTCCCTGCTGCACCTCGCGCTGGAAAGTGCCGATCTGGGCGTATGGCGCCTGGACCTGACGCGCGATCAGGAAATGCTGCGTTCGCTGCGGCACGACCAGATGTTCGGCTACGACACCCTGCAGCCGAGCTGGGGGCTGGAACGCGCGCTCGCGCATATCCTCGATGAGGACCGGCATATTCTTGTCCAGGCGTTCGAGCGCGCCATCAAGGATGGCCACCTCGCCTGCGAATTCCGCGTGCGCTGGCCGGACGGTTCGATCCACTGGATCGCGCCACGCGGCCGCACCGATTACGAGAACGGCGAGGCGCGTTACGTCACCGGCATCGTCAGTGACGTCACGGCACGCAAACGGGCGGAAGAAGACGACCTGCAGCAGAGCAAGATGATCGCGATCGGTCAGTTGACCGCCGGTATCGCACATGACTTCAACAACGTGCTGCAAGGAATCGGTGGCGCGTTCGACCTCATCGAAAAGAAAGCCGCCGCCGGTACGCTCGAAGGCGTCACCGCCGTGACCCGGCTGGGTACCGGGCTGGTGGATCGTGCATCCCGGATGACACATCGACTCCTGGCCTTTTCGCGTCGCTCGCCGCTGGCGCCGCGTGCGATTGCCCTGGAAAAGCGATTGCCGGAGATCGCCGCGCTGCTTCGCCCGACGGCGACCCAGCACGTCACGGTCACGTGCGACATCGAGCCTGGCCTGTGCGCCCATGTGGACGACGCTCACCTGGAAACGGCGGTACTCAACCTTCTCGTCAATGCCCGCGACGCAAGCCCGCGCGGCGGGCGCATCCATCTCTCGGCCCGCCGGGCCGAGCGGTTGCCGTCCCACGACGACGCACCGCGCCTGGTGCTGTCGGTCAGCGATGAGGGCACAGGCATCGCCGCCGATGACTTGCCGCACGTGTTCGAACCCTTCTTCACCACGAAGCCGGCGGGAACGGGCACCGGGCTGGGCCTGTCGCAGGTTCACGGGTTCGCCCATCAGTCCGGCGGGCACGTGGACGTGGAGAGCGCGCTGCACCAAGGCACCACGGTACGGGTCTACCTGCCGGTCTGCACGCTACCCGACGAGGCGGTCGCTCCCATCCAGGTCGTGAACCAGGCCACGCGGGGTGTTCGCATCCTCTTGGTCGACGATGAGCCTGGCGTGCTGGACACGCTGGCGGTCACGCTGCGCGACCAGGGCCACGAGGTAATCACGGCGCATCACGCGGAGGACGCCCAGGCGGCATGGCGAGCGCATGCGCCGTTCTCGGCGCTCATTACCGACATCGGTCTGCCGGGCCCCATGGACGGATGCGCGTTGGCCCATTGGGCTCGCGCCGAGATACCGGACCTGCCCGTGGTGCTGATCACCGGCTACGCAGGCACGCCACTCGACGATCGGCTGCCCCGGCACGCGGAGGTGCTGGTCAAGCCTTTCGCGCTGAGTGCCTTGCGGACCCTGCTGACGCGCTGGTTCCGGGAACGGGCGGATCGTGCCGACGGCGTGCGATGGTCAGGCTGAGCGATCTCGCTCCACGCTATTCCATGCCGTCCGTCGGCCAGCACGTCAGTGCCGCGCCTGCGGCCTTCGCGTTTCCCCACACGCAGTAGAGGCCATGCCCCTCCGGCGCATGCGCTGGCGTAAGGCGCACGCCCGAGCGCGACACGAGCAGCGTCGCCATCCGTCGCTCCAGGCGAAGTGACACGCTGCACGCCCGGGAATTCGCTTTCGCGTCGACCACCTCCCACACGTCGCGCGCCCGCGTGTCACCCCGCTCGACGGCCAGCGCGCCATGCGGCGGGACGGTGGGTGGACAGACCGGCCCTCCGGAGGCCGCCAGCGCCACGCCGGGCGGCCCGAGTAGAAGCACCAGACGCATCGCCATGCGTCGATCAGAATTCACGCCAGAGGCTCTCCTCACCCACGACGACGGCCACGGAACGTTGGGGGGCAGGCGTCGGCTGAGGCACCGCGCGGCTCGACGGCACGGCGTCGCCGCCTCGCTCGACCGCCGACGGGGGCGATCCCGCCACGGTAAAGAACGACACCTGGCGCAGCAATTCCTGCGAGAGGTCGGCGGCATTCTTGCTCGCCGCGGAGGCCTCCTCCACCAGCGCCGCGTTCTGCTGGGTGACATCGTCCAGCGTCACGACGGCGTTGTTGACCTGGTGGATGCCCGCGGCCTGTTCCTGACACGCCGCGGCGATTTCCTCGACGATGGCGTTGACCGAACGCACGCCCGTGGCGATCGCGTCGAGCGACGTGCCCGTGCGTGCCACGAGGGCGGCACCGGTATCCACCCGCTCGACGGTCGAGGTCACCAGCGCCTTGATGTCTTTCGCCGCCGCACCGCTGCGCTGGGCCAGGTGGCGCACCTCGGTGGCCACCACGGCGAAACCGCGGCCCTGGTCGCCCGCCCGGGCGGCTTCGACCGCCGCGTTCAGTGCCAGCAGGTTGGTCTGGAACGCGATCTCGTCGATCAGGGTGACGATCTCACCGATCTGCCGGCTCGCCTGGGTGATGGCCTGCATCGCTTGGGTGGCTTCCGCGGAAACCTGGCTACCTTCCTCCGCATCATGACGCACACGCTGCGCCAGTTGACGAGCCTGTTCGGCCCCGTCGGCGTTTTGCTTCACGGCGGCGGCCAGTTGCTCCATCGACGCCGCGGTTTCCTCCAGCGAACTGGCCTGCTCCTGGGTGCGCTGCGAGAGATCGTCGTTGCCCTGGGAGATATCGGCGGCCGACGATGACACCTGCTGCGAGATGTGGCGCACGTCGGTGACGATGCCCGCCAGGCGTTTGTCCATCTCATCGAGGGCCTGGAGCGTATCCGTGAATTCGTCGTTGCCCGAGACCACGGTCGTGTTGTTGAGCCGGCCATCCTGGATGGCGCGAGCGAGCGTCCGTGCCCGCGACAGGGGCGTCACCACGGCACGGGCCAGGAAGGTGGCGATCGTGAGCAAGGCCACGACGCTGACGACGAGGGCGGCGATGGCGACGTTTCGCGTGTGCGCATAGCTGTCGCTCGCGGTCTCGGACGCCACGCGGGCCTGCCGGGTATTGATGCGCACGAGATCGTCGATGCGGCTGGCCATGCGGCCCAACGCCGCGGCCGTGGTGCCGATCAGCAGTTGGCGCGCTTCCTCGGTCTTGCCTGCGTCGAGCAGCGCGGCGTCCTTCTCCACCAGGGGCATGGCGGCCGTGCGCTCGGCGATGTAGGCCTCCGCCGCCTTGCGCTCTTCCGGCGAACTGATGTTCGCGGGGTAGTAGCGCGCCCATGCCTCAGCCTCCTTGGCGGCATCCGTGTGGATGCGTTCGACGGTGGCGTGCACCGAGGGATCGACGATGGCGCGGTTGAGGGCGATCCGTTCGTCCACGACGTCCTGCTCGGTGTCGCTGACGGCGAGGATGGACAACACGTTCGACTGGTAGATGTCCCGGACCAGTCCGTACGTGGTCTTCACGCCGAGCAGGCCGTCACCCCCCAGAAATAACATCAGGGCCAGGGCCAGGCCCATGGCGGAGAAGATCTTTGCGCGAACCGAAAAACGCATGGCGGATCCTTTGACGAAACAGGCGACGATTGGGGTTGTCGCGAGAACGTGCGAATTGGCCGGGGTAGACCGACGTGCCATGACGTGCAGCACCGAACCGGCGATAGGACGTTCACGAACGACGGGCCACCCGTCGCGACGTGGGGTATCCGTTGCGTTGCAGCGGCCATGCCACGCGTATCGCGTTGATTTGCCTGGAGGCATACCGGTGTTCGAAGAAAAGAAATGCCACTTTTCGACGTTTCGACACGCGTTTGTGCCGCTGGGCGACCGGACGCGTGACGTCGCTAAGTGACGTTGAAAGCGTTCGCTAAGCCTTGCGCGCCCCGATACGGCATACGGGATGGCAGCCACGGCGGCCGCGGCTCGCAAGTTCATGGATGTGCCCGATCACGCCGCAGGGAAAAACGAAACCTGCACATACCGTTGCCGGAACGCGTGAGAGCGTGGTTGCCATGCGAGGTGGCCCATCGCCGCCCTGCTGATCCCTTCCCCACGCGAGACCGCTCCCATGAATCCGATCGACGCGTTTCCCAAACCGCCGTTTCCCCGCCAGCCACAGCCCGTCCCGGGCCTGACGAGCAAGATGGAGCCTCGCCCCGATCACGGCGAAACGAGCTACAAAGGCAGCGGCAAGCTCGCCGGGCGCAAGGCCCTCATCACCGGCGGGGATAGCGGCATCGGCCGCGCCGCCGCGATCGCCTACGCTCGCGAAGGCGCCGATGTGGTCATCAACTACCTCCCCGAGGAAGAAGCCGACGCAAAGGAAGTGGTCGAACTCATCGAAGCCGCCGGCCGCCGGGCCTTCGCCATGCCGGGCGACCTGCGCGACCGGGCGTTCTGCGAGTCGCTGGTGGAAAACGCCGTGGCGTCACTCGGCGGCCTGGACATCCTCGTGAACAATGCCGGACACCAGCAGTCCATCGACTCGCTCGCCGACCTGAGCCCGGACGAGTTCGACACCACGTTCAAGGTGAACGTCTACGCCCCCTACTGGATCACTCGCGCGGCCCTGCCCCATCTGAAGCCGGGCGCGGCGATCATCATCACGTCGTCGGTGCAGGCCTTCGATCCCAGCGCGTCGCTGTTCCACTACGCGCAGACCAAGGCCGCGAACGTCGCCTACGCCCGCTCGCTGGCCAAGCAACTTGGACCGAAGGGGATTCGCGTGAACGCCGTCGCCCCCGGCCCGTACTGGACGCCCCTGCAGACCTCGGGCGGGCAGCCCCAGGACGCCATCGAGAAATTCGGCGAGGAAACGCCGATGGGCCGTCCAGGGCAACCCGCCGAGATCGCGCCGTTGTATGTCTCGCTCGCCGCTGCCGACAACAGCTACGCCACCGGCCAGGTCTATGGCTCGTCCGGCGGCATGGGTATGGACTGAATACGTTTCCGCGACGCCGTAAACCCTGACGACGGAGGCGCCTCACAGCGCCTCCGTTATGCCGTGACCCCACGAAAGGACGCGCGATGGCGCCTCGATTTTTCGCCACCCACCGTACCGACGGTTATCTTCCGATCGAGGCTTATGGCGTGCTCGGCGACGGCCGAACGGTCGCCCTGAGCGGCGCCGACGGTGCGGTGGATTGGTGGTGCGTACCCAACATGGATTCCCCGCCGCTGTTCGATCGCCTGCTCGACGCGGAACAAGGCGGGTATTTCGCGTTGTCACCACGCGACGTGGTGCGCGTGGAGCGGCGCTACCGCCAGCACAGCAACGTGCTGGAGACCACCGTCCACACGCAACACGGCGTGGCACGCATCACCGAATCGCTCAATAGTGGCACCGCCGGGCGCTTGCCATGGGAGGAACTGGCTCGCCGCATCGAGGGGCTGGAGGGGTCGGTCACCTTCGACCTTCAACTTCGTTTCGGCCGCCAGGCGGACCACGCCAATCCCTATCTGGCCCGCCAGGGTTCGCAGACGGTGTTCCACGTCGGTCGCGTGCTCGGCGTGGTGGTTGCCAGCGGCGGTATCTACCTGTCGCACATGGACGACGACGGCCTCGTCACCGACGTCACGGTGACAGCCGGCGAACGCGAGGTCGTGGCAATCGTGGCGGGCCAGGACGAACCCTTGATCGTGCCCGACATCGAGCGAATCGATGCCCGTATCGATACCTCCGACGATGAATGGCGTCGATGGGCTGATCAACTCCAGGCCAAGGGGCCGCATCGCGATGCCCTGATCCGACACGCGCTCGCGTTGAAATTGCTGCTCTACGCGCCGACGGGGGCGATCGCCGCCGCAGGCACGACGTCGTTGCCCGAAGCCATCGGCGGGCGGCTCAACTACGACTATCGCTACGCCTGGGTGCGCGACGCGAGTTACACGATCAAGGCGTTCTCGCGCCTGGGGGCCCATGCCGAAGCGAAAGCGGCGTTCACATGGCTCGTGAACCGGCTGCGCGACAGCGATGGCGACCTCTTCTTCACCCTCGACGGTTCGCCTCCCGCGGACGTACGCGAGATCGACATGCCGGGTTATCGGCATTCACGGCCGGTGGTCACCGGCAATCAGGTCGTGCACCAGCACCAGCACGGCGTGTACGGCGACATCATGGAAACCGCCGCGCGCTTCGTGAAGCACGGCAACGTGCTGGACGCCGAAACGGCCGCGATCCTGAGTCGTCTCGCCGATCAGTGCGCCGACGCGTGGCGGCAGAAAGATTCCGGCATATGGGAACTGACCGAACGACAGCACTACACCATGTCGAAGATCAGCGCCTGGCAGGCGCTGGCGCGGGCGGTGGAACTGGCCGACGGCGGCTATCTGCCCACCACCTGTCGCGAACGATGGGCCCGCGAACGCGACCGCGTGGCGGCATGGATAGAAACCCACTGTTGGTCGGAGGCGCTCCAGGCGTTCGAAATGTATCCCGGCAGTGGGCAGCTCGATGCGTCGCTCGCCCTCGCCGTCCGCTTCCGCTTCGACGGCCATGAGCGCTTGCGCAAAACCATGCTGGCCATCGAGCGCCAGCTGGGCGATGGCGCCTTCCATTTCCGGTACAGCAAGGTCCGCGGCAAGGAAGGCTGCTTCCTCGCCTGCACGTTCTGGATGGCCGAGGCATGGCACCTGCTCGGCGAGCAGCGCAAGGCCGAGACCACGCTGCACGACGTGCTCGACGCCCTGTCGGGTGGCCCGGGTACCCTGGCGGAGATGGTCGATCCTGCCTCGCGGGCATGGCTGGGCAACGTGCCGCAAGGCCTCAGCCACCTGGCCGCCGTGCACGGCATCCTGACCGTGATGGGCGTGGACCTCTAGTCCACGCCCCTACCCGACTCAGCCGGCGATCGTGAACACCGAGCCGGAATCCACGCGAATGCCGGCGCCGTTGATGAAGCTGGCCCGCTCAGAACACAGGAACGCGACGGCCGCCGCCACTTCCTCCGGGCGGCCACGTCGCTTCAGTGCCATGCCCGGCCGCTCTTCGTCGAGAAACGAGGCGATCGCCTCGTCGAAACTCACGTTTTTCTCTTTCGCCCGCTTGCGCATCATCGCATCCGTCATTGGCGTGGCGATGAAGGCCGGGGAGACCGTGTTCACCAGCACGTTGTCACCGCCGTACGCCTTGGACAGCCCCTTGGCCAGGCTGAGGATGCCGGCCTTCGACGCGCAATAGGGCAGTTCGTCGGTATAGGGCTGCACCGCGTCCTCCGAGGCGAAGAGCACGATACGACCCCAACCGCGCTCGCGCATCGCGGGCACGGCTTCCCGGCACATCCGCACCGCGCCCATCAGGTTGATGTCGAGGGTGTCGAGCCAGCCCTTGTCGTCGATGTCGAGAAAGTCGCCGGTCGCGCCGGTAACCCCGGCCGCGTTGACGAAGATATCCGGAGCGCCCAGGCGCTCCCTTACGGTCGCCCAGACGTGCGCGACCTGGGCCGTGTCGCGGACGTCACCGGTGACACCCGTCACGTCGCCCAGGGCGCCGAGTTCGGCCACCGCCTCGTCCAGCGTGCCGCCCGGCACGTCGGTCAGGGCCACGCGAACACCCGCCTCCAGCAGCAGGCGCGCCGTGGCCTTGCCCATGCCCGAATCCGCGCCGCTGATCAGCGCCACGCGTCCCGCAATGCCTAGATCCATGAGTAGCCTCCGTCAGGATGATCGATGAAGAAACCGTTCGGCCGTTCGCAGGGCGAGGGCCATGGTGGTCAACGCGGGGTTGGCCGACAGCGCGCTGGGGAACACCGAGTTGTCGCAGACGTACAGGTTGGGCACCTCGAAACTGCGCCCGTCGGCATCCACCACGGCGTCGTCCCCCGATACGCCCATCCGGCAGGTACCCAGCGTATGCGCGGACCGGTCGGCCGCCACGATGTCCGTCGCGCCGGCGTTGGTCCACAGCCGGGTAAGCAGGTCGCGTGCGTGGGCATCGAGGGCGCGCTCGTTGTCGCCATAGCTGAAATCGACACGGGCCTTGGGCATGCCGAACGCATCGACTTCGGACGACAGGGTGAGGCGATTGCCATCGGACGGTAGGCATTCGCCGTTGATGCCGATACCGGCGAGTCGCTGGTAATCGAGCAGGCGATCGACCAGCGGACGCCCCCACAGGCCGGCCCCCCGGGACAACGTCGTGGCAAGCGTCGACGGTTGCACACCCAGGCTCTGCACGAGGTAGCCGCCCGCGAACGACGCATGCGCCGGGCGAACGAAATCCTCGGTGATGAGCGACGATGGGTAGCCCCGGTTCATGCGCATGTCGGCATCGAAGGTGCCCCAGACCTGCGTCGCCACGTGGGCCATGAAGTGACGGCCGACATGGCCGTTCGCATTGCCCAGGCCGGTGTGCAGGAGAAGCCGCGGCGTCTCGATGCCTCCCGCGCAGAGGAAAAGGGTATCGCACGCCACGCGATGGTCGATGCCGTGGCGACGATAGACGACCGCCGACACGCGACCGCGTCCGTCCGTTTCGATACCGTGTACCCGCGAGCGAACGGACAACGTCGCGCCCGACGCCTTGGCCAACGGCAGATAGGTCACGTCCATGCTGGCCTTCGCGGCGTTGCGGCAGCCTTGGTGGCAGGCGCCACAGTGCGCACACGCATGACGCGTGCCGAAATGTGCCTGCTCGATGTCGCGCGTCACCAACGCTGCGGGTGCATCCGTCGCGCGGATGCCTAACGCCTCGCAGGCACGGGACATCGCATCCGCGGGCGCGTTGCGCCGGGTCGGCGCGAATCCGTAGCGCCGCGCCGGATCCCACGGGTAGGCCGCCGGGCCGGCGACGCCGATATAGCGCTCCACGCGCTCAAGATAAGGCACCAGGTCCGCATGCGCGATCGGCCAGTCGCGCCCTTGCCCGGTCTGTGTGCGCAGCAGGAAGTCGCGTGGGTCGGGTCGGGGGCAGAAGGCCCCCCAGTGCAGCGTAGAACCACCCTCGCCCATGCCGGAATTGTTGGCGCCGAACGCGGTGGGCGTGTCGCCGCCGCTCAGGCGCTCTTCCATCCAGTAGAGGTCGTCGACCGCTTCGTCCGCCGCGTGCTCGGCAGGATCGAACGATCGTCCCGCCTCCAGGATGAGCACCGACAGCCCCGCGCGTGCCAGCACCGCCGCCAGCGGCGCGCCGCCCGCTCCGCTTCCGACGACGACGACGTCGAAGCGCATGGGCGCCCCCATCAGCGGCATGCCTGCATGTCGCGCTGCCACGGTTCCAGCGTGTCCGCCGCGGTCTCGACGTAACCGGCCAGAGGCGTCCGGTCGCCACCCAGCGCGAAACCGTCGTAGCCGATACGCGCCCAGGTCGACGGCAGGCTGAGCCACGTCCGCACGATCTCGGTACGGGCATCCTCGAACCATCGGTGCATCTGTGGCAGGGAAAGATCGTCGCTGCCCTCCTCATGGCGGTCGACCACGTCGCCCTCGACCAGACCCTTCAGCCAGGTGGACTGGCGCTCGGCGGAAAGCCCGGCGAAGCCGCCGGCCCATCGGTCGAGGGTGGCGAGCGCGTTTTGCCACGCGTCGCGATCCGGCGGCAGTTCGACGAAACGCCAGCCGTCGCCGTGCCCGGACAACGTCGCCTCGACGCGGCAAGCGATATCCCGTGCGTCGCCGTGGCCGCCGAGCACCTGGCTCACCACGGCATGCAGCGTGTCGCGCGCCGCGCGCTCCAGCATTGGCGTCGATGGGGCGACGGCGTGGTGACGGGCGACCAGCCGCGCCCGCTCATCGGTGGTGACCCGTGGCGAATTGAGCAACTCGACGAACGCGCAAGGCAGCCGCTTGTCGAACATCGACCGGAGGTGGCGAACCAGCACGTCCGTCAAGGCCACCGGCTGTTCCAGCGGCATCAGGTGGGCCGCATGCCGGATCACCCGGATCGCGTTTTTGGGGTAATGCGGCGCATTCAGCCGACCCTGCGCGGGTTCGCCCAGATCGCCATCGTCCGCACCCGCGATGATGACGGCGGGAAACGGCAGCGACCCGACATCGCCGGTACGGTCTTCACGACTCCCCTCCTCCAGCCAGCCGATCCATGCGGCCGGGTGGGTTCGCTGGAGATCGCTGAGGGCGACGTCGTGGTCGTTGTCACCCAGCGCCTGGGCGGTGTTCGCATCGAGGAAGGCTTCTGCGTCATCGGTGCCGATCGCGCCGTTGGCGAACCATCCGATCATCGTCGCCCGGCGTGATTCGTCCATGGGCTCGGGCGACGGGGGCGACGCGGCGACAAGGGCCACGCCCATGCAGCCGGCAAGGCCGGCCTCGCCCGCCGCGGCACGGGCGGCAACGAGGCTCGCCACTTTCCCGCCCATGCTGTGACCGACCACCACCCACGACGAAGGCTGCAGCGATTTGATCTGGGCCGAGGTCCATGCCACCAGCCCTTCGAGCGGAGCGTGCCCGAGATCGGCGTTGTCGCCAAACCCGGGAAGATCCAGCGGCACGCATCGCCACGCCGAGGGAAAACCGGCGACGACATGACGCCATTCCCGGCCGCTCATGCCCAGCGCGTGCAAAAAGAAAACCGTCGGCGCGTCCATCGTCGTCCTTCGCGAAAGCGAACACCATGCGGACGCGAAGGTGCTTGCCGTGTGCAGAAGGAGTGCATAGGCCGTAGGCGTGAAACGGTGTTCGTTCAGCTTTGGACGCGTTGATTGCCGACGGGTGACGTGAGAAACAACGAACGGATCGCTAACCCGCGCAGGTCAATACCACGAACAAAAGCGCCGTCTGTGTCAGGAAGAACGATGCCAAGCGAATGACCAGGATAACGTCGTCCTTTCTGCAGAGTACGTAGGCCAGGAAACCATTGAGGGGCAGCCAGGAAAGAAAGAACACATAGCTTACGACGGACCCTTCGCGAAAAAACCAGGACGAGAGCACGTGTCCAAGCACCGCTGTGGGTAACCACATGATCAGCAAAAGAATCGTTCGTACCATCGACTCGCCCAGGCCATCCGTGTGACACGCGTTAAGAGGTGATGCGCTATGGCGTCAGGCGATGTCGACGAGCACGGCGATCCGGTCATCGCGCAACGTGAAAAGCGACACGCCCCTGAGTGAGATCACCTGCCCGGCCGTCCACCCGTTGGGCAGGTCGACCGCCACGGTGGCCTGGTAGTCGATCTCGACCGTGGCATGCCCGGGGGCGACGATGGCGTTCGTGACGCGCTGCCGACGCTGGCTGAAGACCGCCGCACCCTGCGCGGCGAGGTCGCGAAACGCGTCGATGCCTTGCGTCTCCATGGCGACGTCGGTTCCCGACCGGTTGACGAAGTGAATGTCGTGGGTAAGGCACCCCACCATCGCTTGCACGTCGAAGGCGTTGTAGGCGTCGATGTAGCGGACGACGCAGGCCGGTAGCTCGTTCACGTTTCCCCCAGCGCATGGCGGGCGCCCCACGGCGTCCCTCACGAGGGATGATCCGCTGCGCGGTGGGGTACGCACAACCCGCGAGACGTCCTCGCCTGCGAACGAAACGATCAGTCCCCGTCGGTGTCGTCCATGGGGTCGGCAGGCGGCGGCCGGAGCCGCCCACTACGTCGCAGGGCGTCGCGCAGCACGAATTCGATCTGCGCGTTCAACGAACGCAACTCGTCTTCGGACCACCGCTGCATCGCATCGAGTACGACGGCGCTGATCCGCAGCGGATAAGCTCTTCTTTCCATCATCCCTCCGCCTTAGCCGCGCGACGCGCCGGCGGGGACCGTCAGGCACCGGGCGGCCGTCATTCCCAGTGCACCGCAAGGCGGAAGTCCACACGCCAGCTGTCCTGGTTGGGCACCACGTGGGTGAAGGCATGGGCCGCGTCGCCGGTGAAAGTGAGCCAGCGGCGGAAGTTCCAGTTCGCGCCCACACCGGCACCCGTGATCTGGCGGTCGCGTGGGAAGGCGGCATACACCGCGCCATGGTCGGCGAAGGCGAAGGCATCCACGGCGCCGATGGGATGATGCAGTTCCATGTCGAGGAAGTAACCGCGTGCGCCGGCGACGATGCCGCGGTCGTACCCACGGACGCTGCCCACGCCGCCGAGCTGGAACAACGACGACGACGGCAGGGCGTCCTTCGAGGTGTATTGCCACCCGGCTCCTACCCGCAGCGCCCAGGCGTTGCCCAGCAACTGCACGCCATCGAGCGTACCGGTCGCGGTCATGAACGACCCGGAGCCGGCGATCGGCTGCTGGGCGTTCAGGTGCGTCACCTGCTGGGACAGCGTCCACTCGCGCCCGTCCACCCGATGGTTGAGGAGAATACCGATGCCCAGGCCGTTGGTCGTGGTATCCGCCACCGGCTTGCCGGCGATGTCGGTCGACGACCGGGCATGGCTGTAGGCCGCGGTGCCCTCGAACAGCCAACGCTGGTTGGCGATGAACGGCTGGGTGAAATCCAGCGCCGCGACCGCGGAGTGGCCGACGATGTCCAGGTCGCGATACGGGCCGTTGACGATGTCGATCTGACTGCGCGCGTAGCTCACGCCCAGTCGCGCGTCGCTTTCGGTGATGATGCCGGAATATCCGAACTGACCGTCCATGCCGCCCTTGGCATGGGCGATGTTGAGATCCATGCGGTCGCTGACACCGAGCAGGCCGTTCACGTGCCCCGCGACACCGACGCGCGTGTGCCCACTGGTGTCCACGCCTGCGTTGTCCACGAAGGTGTCGAGGCTGTACGGTGCCGGCTCCTTGACGTCCACCACCACGTCGCTGAGTCCGCGTGATGCGCCGGGCTGGAGCAACGCCGCGGTCTGCAGGTCGGTGGTGCGGTTGAGGTAGGTCAGGTCCGAACGCAGACGCGCCGTATCGAGCAGTTCGCCCTCCTGCATGTGCAGGCGGCGGCGAACGAACGCCTCACGGGTTTTCGCGTTTCCCTGCACGGTCACCTTGCCCAGATGGCCCTCGACCAGCGCGACGTGGACCACGCCATGGTCGACGGGCTGGCTGCCGAGCACGGCGCGCGCGGTGGTGATGCCGCGGTGGGCGTATTCGGCGTTGACTGCGTCGAGCAGCGCGTTGAGTTCGGCGGCGCCGGTGTCCCTGCCCACGTAAGGGCGCGCGATCGCCTCCAGCGTCGGCGCGTCGATGAACGCCGAGGTGTCGAAGGTGACGCCGCGCAGCACGAAGCGCACGTCCGACGACACGGCGGCCGCGGCCGGCCGGGCCGACGGGAGCGGATCGACCGGCGCCTCGGGCCGGGTGGGGGCCTGGCGGTCGTCGTAGTAGCGGTCCGCGCGCTGGGCCGGCGACTGCTGCGGCGCCGGCGGCGCGCTCTGGGCATGAGCGTCCGTCTGCAGGGCCAGCAGGGCGAAACAGGCCGAGGCCAGGGTCGTGCGTTTCATGGTGCGAAAGGTCCAGGACATCAAGGGAAGGAACCCAGGTTCACGCCGCCGTCCACCGACGGCGAGACCAGGTTGTCGTCATGCGAAGGAGTCGGCACCGGACCGACCGGCAGGGGCTGGCCGGGTGCGGCCTCCTCGTGCGACGCGTCGGACGGATGCGCCTGGTCCGTGTGCAGCGTGAGCGTGCTGCCGAGGTAGCGCAGCACGCTGCCGCCGAAGTAGTCGATATTCGCGGCCAGGTGCGACGCGATGTAGTTCGGCGTGGTCACGTCGTAGCCCACCGTGTAGCGGGTGAGGTAGGCGTCCGAAACGATGGCCTTGCCGTCGAGCGCGAGGGTGAATCGCGTATCCGGCTCGAAGTACTGGATGTCGGCGTCCGCGAGCGTGGGCGATACGTTGTTCATGTACACCCGGGCCGCCGGCGTCACCAGCCGCATGTCGCCCTGCACGGTGCCGTCGGGCAAGGTCACCCGGGTGGCCGACGTGTCGAACACGGCCTGTATCGTCGCGAGGCGATCGATCAGCCAGCTGTCCGACTGGCGCAGGTCGATCACGATCTGGCGGGCTACGCCGCCGTGGTAGCCGGTGAGGGTCATGCTCAGGGGCTTGCCGGTGGTGGTCTGCACGGTATGCGCGTCGATGTCGCTCGCCGCGAGATTCAGGCGCGTGCCGATGTGCGACGTGTCGAGCACGACGGCACCCTGCGCCGCGAGCGTGGCCGTGTCGGTCACCAGATCGCCGCCGTGGATACTGCCCTGCGTCGATTCGATCGATGCCGGACCGCCCGTGACGATCGTGCCGAAGCCGAGGTTGCCCGCCAGGCCCAGCGTCAGCAGGCCACCGTTGCGCCCCTGCCCCAGGTCCATGTCGCGGCCGGAGGTAAGGCGAACGTCGCGTGCCACGTCGTAGCGGCCCAGCGTCAGATCGCGCGCAGCGGTACCGGTGAGGTCACCCTGCGACACCACGACAGCCTGTCCCTGGATGTCGCGTCCCGAGGTGACAAGTGCGTTGCCGACGGCACGGTCGGTACCGAAGATCACGTCGGACGCCGCGACCACCGTGCTGGCCGATCCGGCCGTGATATCGCCGCCGAGCACCCGACCGTTCGCCGAACGCAGCACCGCGTCGCGGCCCGCCTGCACCGTGGCAAAGGCAAGGTCGTCGCCTGCCGTGGCGAACGTATCGCGGCCGGTATCCAGCGTGCCCAAGGTCATCGC
Source organism: Luteibacter sahnii (assembly GCF_034063545.1). Lineage (NCBI taxonomy): Bacteria > Pseudomonadati > Pseudomonadota > Gammaproteobacteria > Lysobacterales > Rhodanobacteraceae > Luteibacter > Luteibacter sahnii. The sequence goes on along the minus strand of NZ_JAQLOK010000001.1, from coordinate 1,070,694 downwards.
CTGGCCCGTCGAGAGGGTCGCGTCCTGGCCGACGGTGGTCGTCGCCAGATGGGCGTTCTGCGCGACGGCGATGACCGCGTCCTGGCCCACACCGAGGACGCCGCTGTCGAGTGACCCGTCGACCTTGACGGTGGCGCTCGCACCGACCTGCGTCGTCGCCAGCGTGGCGTTGCCACCGACCGTGGCGGCGAGGGCGCCCTGCACCGTCGTCTGACCGGCCGAGAGATCGCCGGTCGTGTGCAGCGTGGTGTCGCCCGTCACGTTGGTCGTGGTGAGTGCGGCATCGCCGCCCACGGTAGCCGTGAAGTTGCCCTGCACCGTCGTCTGGTTCGCGGCGAGGGTGCCACCGATGCCGAGCGTGGCATCGCCGGTGACGGACGTGGTGTCGGCGGTCGCGTTGCCCTGCACGTTTACCCGTGCATTGCCGCCGACCGCGGTCGTGCCCGCGGCCAGGTCGCCGGCCACGGTGAGCGTGGCGTCGTTGCCGGTCGTCAGCGTGGCGAGGCCGGCGTCCTTGCCCACCTGGAGCGTCGCATCATGGCCGACGTCGAGCGTGCCCGCCTGCACGTTGCCGTGAAGGTTGGCCTGCAGGTCGTCGTCCACTCGCAGCGTACCGATCGTGCTATCGCCCGTGACGTCGAACGTCGCGTCGTGATGCACCGTGGTGTGATCCGCTTTCGCCAGCGAGCCCAGCGTGGCCTTCAGATCGTGGCCGACCGTCGTCTGGCCCAACGAAGCCGACTGCGCCACGCCGAGCGTGGCGTCCTGGCCCACGGCCAAGGTACCGCTGGTCAGCGCGCCCATGACGGCCAGCGTGGCATGCCCATCGACCTGGGTTGCCGTGAGGGCCGCGTTGCCGCCCACGCTGGCATCGAGCCCGCCGTGCAGCGTGCTCTGGTCCGCGGTGAGATAGCCGCCGGTCGTCAGCGACGTATCGCCGGTGACCTGCGTCGTCGCCAGCGTGGCCTTGCCGCCGACCGTGGCGGCCAGGGCGCCCTGCACCGTCGTCTGACCGGCCGAGAGATCGCCGGTCGTGTGCAGCGTGGTGTCGCCCGTCACGTTGGTCGTGGTGAGCGCGGCATCGCCGCCCACGGTAGCCGTGAAGTTGCCCTGCACCGTCGTCTGGTTCGCGGCGAGGGTGCCACCGATGCCGAGCGTGGCATCGCCGGTGACGGACGTGGTGTCCGCGGTCGCGTTGCCCTGCACGTTCACCCGCGCATTGCCGCCGACCGCGGTCGTGCCCGCGGCCAGGTCGCCGGCCACGGTGAGCGTGGCGTCGTTGCCGGTCGTCAGCGTGGCGAGGCCGGCGTCCTTGCCCACCTGAAGCGTCGCATCATGGCCGACGTCGAGCGTGCCCGCCTGCACGTTGCCGTGAAGGTTGGCCTGCAGGTCGTCGTCCACTCGCAGCGTACCGATCGTGCTATCGCCCGTGACGTCGAACGTCGCGTCGTGATGCACCGTGGTGCGATCCGCCTTCACCAGCGAACCCAGCGTGGCCTTCAGATCGTGGCCGACCGTCGTCTGGCCTAACGAGACCGACTGCGCCACGCCGAGCGTGGCGTCCTGGCCCACGGCCAAGGTGCCGCTGGTCAGCGCGCCCGTGACGGCCAGCGTGGCATGCCCATCGACCTGGGTTGCCGTGAGGGCCGCGTTGCCGCCCACGCTGGCATCGAGCCCGCCGTGCAGCGTGCTCTGGTCCGCGGTGAAGTCGCCGCCGGTCGTCAGCGACGTATCGCCGGTGACCTGCGTCGTCGCCAGCGTGGCCTTGCCGCCGACCGTGGCGGCCAGGGCGCCCTGCACCGTCGTCTGACCGGCCGAGAGATCGCCGGTCGTGTGCAGCGTGGTGTCGCCCGTCACGTTGGTCGTGGTGAGCGCGGCATCGCCGCCCACGGTAGCCGTGAAGCTGCCCTGCACCGTCGTCTGGTTCGCGGCGAGGTGGCCGCCCGCGCCGAGGGTCACGTCACCGCCGACGTTCGTCGTGCCTGCGTCCAGGTTGCCGGAGGCGGCGATCTGCGCGTTGCCGCCGATGGTCGCACTGCCCCAGCTCGCATCGTGGCCCGCGCCGAGCGTCGCCTGGCGACCCGCCGAAAGCGTCGTCGTCGCCAGCGAACCCGCAGCGCGCGCCGTCAGATCGCGGCCCACGCCCAGCGTCGCGACCTGCACGGCGCCGCCCGACTGCACGGTCGCATCGCGGGTAGCCGCCAGCGTGGCGACGGTCAGGTCGCCGCCGGTCTGCACGGAGGCGTCCTGACCGGCCTGCAGCAGGTTGAACGTCACCGGACCGGTCGCGCTGAGGGAGAGATCCTGCGCCGCCGTCATCGACGTGCCGTTCATCGCGGCGCCGGTGACCGTGGCCGACCCCAGCGTCGCGGCGATGTCGCCGGCCTGGAGGTTACCGAGCAGCGCGAGCACGAGGTCGCCCCTGTCGGCGAGCGCGTGGACGACCGGTGCGGTGACGTAGAGCGGCGTGCCGATGCCGCCGCCCGCATGCAGCGTCGCCGTGTTCGTCGCCGTGACGTTGGCGCTGCCTGCGGAGGGCGCGGTACCGACGATGTCGCCGCCGGTGGCGACGCTCACGTCGCTGCCCGAGAGCAGGCCGATGGTGCCCTCGCCGACCGCCGTGACCGTCGCCATGCCCGGCGCGGCCAGCGAACCGACGTTGGCGTTCCCGCCGGCGCTGAGGTTGGCGTAGCCGGTGCCGGCCGAGACGGCGACCGCATTGAGGTCACCGGTCGACACCAGGTCGACGTGGCCGCCGACGGTGAGGGTGCCCACGTTGAACGCCGAACTGACTGGGCTGTCGATGCGGGCGCTGCCGCCGATAACGCCGGCGAGGCTGCCCGCGCCCGTCGCCACCTGGAGGTATTTGCCGCCATCGCCGAGGAAGCCCACGTCGCCTCCAGCACGGAGGGTGATCGAACGCCCGTTGATCGCAAGGCCGTCCTGGGCCTGCCAGATGGCATGGCTGCCCGCATCAAGCACGATATCGCCATTGGCGCCGACATGGACGAAACGCAGGTCGCCGCCAAGGCTACGCAGCACCACGTCCTGGCTGGCGGTCGCGTCGATCAGGGTGCCGCCGATGGCATAGGTCACCGCGCGCTCGGCGGTCAGGGTCGTCGCATCGGCAGCCCGGCCGATGCTGCCGCCCGCACCGGTCAATAGCGTCAGGTTGCCCCCCGCCGTGATCGACGCGGCGAGTGGATCGCTGCCGACCGCGGCGATGTTGCCCACGGCCGCCAGGCGCACGTCGCCGTCGGCCTGGATGTTGCCGAGGTTGAGGACGCCGTTCGCCTGCAGGTAGATCGAGCCGCCCTGCCCGGCCTGCGTGGAGGCCGACACCGTGCCGCCCGCGGTCAGGAACAGCGGCTCGGTCTGCTTCACGTCCACCCGCAGCACGTTGCCGTTGGCGTCCTTCACCAGCGTGACGTCGCCGGCCGCATGGGCCGTCGCCAGCGCGGCGGCCTGCTGGTCGGTGACGGTGCCATCGATCAACGCCTGGCCGTCGATGCTGACCACCGACCCGGACGAGCCGATGTTCTGCCGCGCGCTGAGCGTCACGTCACGGCCCTGGATATTAGGTGCGGCGCTGCCGACGAACGAAAGCGGCGGCGGCGTCTGCGCGCCGGTCTGCGCGACCGCCGCGGTATTGACCGCACTGGTCAGCCAACCGAGGTTCCAGTAGGCATCCTGGGTCATCGCCGCCACCTGCGCATCGGTGGCCACATAACCGAACGACGCCACCGGTGCGGTGAACCGGGCGGTGCCCACGTAGCCCGTGCCGAGCAGGCCGGTGAAATACGTATCCAGCGTCTGGTAGGCGCTGGCGGCGTAAGAGAGCGTCTCGGCATCGGACGCGGCATGACCCAGCGACGCGGACGCCAGCGCGCGATACAGCGCGATCGAGTCCTGGCGAAGCACGAACTGGCCGGCGACCACGCTGCCGTTGGCCATGAGGCCCTGGTATTGCGTGTAGTTGCCGTCGGCCGTCTGCTCGATGCGCTTGCGATTGGCCGCCTGGATCGCGCCCTGCGTGTCGTCCGCCTGGGTGAGATGCAGGGTGTCGCGTACCTGCACCAGCTGCGCCTGCGACAACGCCTGGCCGGCGGTGGTGCCGGCCGCGTCCACGATCGAACCGTCCGGCACGGCGACGTTGACGGCGCCGCCATCGGACTGGATCAGGCCCACGCGAAGATCGCCGCCGACCTGGGTGAGGTTGACGTCGCCGATCGCGTGCACGTCCACCACGCCGTGGTCGATGCCGTGGTTGGCGTCGGTGACGCTGTTCGCCGCGATCACCAGCGCCTGGCCGGCGCTACCCACAGCGCCGCCCGAGTTCACCGTGATGTCGCGGCCGGTGACGGCGGTGGCCGTGCCGGACGTGACGCTGCCCGTGGCGTTGAGCGTGACGTCGCCGTAGCCGACGGCCGCGTTACCGGCGGTCACGTGATCGAGGTTCAGCGCCGTGGCCGCATTGATGTCCACGCCGGCGGCGCCCGCATCCGCGGACAGCGTACCGCCGGTCATCACCAGCTGCAGCGGACGGGTCGCGTTGCCGATCGAACCGGCGGCCTTGAGGATCACGCCGTCGCTGGTGATCGCCCCGGTGCTGCCGGCGAGGATGGAACCGCCAGCGCCCTGGGTGGCATCGATCGAGGTGCTGCCGCTGGGGTTATAGATGTTGCCGCCCAGCAGCACGTCGGCGTTGGAGTTGACCTGCACCTGCCCCGCGGCGTTGCCCTGGAACGCAATGTGGATCCGGTTATCCGCCTTCACCGAACTGGTGAGCAGCAGCTGCGCATCCATGAGGTACTGGTATTGCCATACGCCGGCGCCGTTGCCGTTGTGGCTGATGTCCTGGTCCGCGTTGACGGTGCGCGCGAAGCCGTAATGACAACCGCTGCCGATGCTGCCGCCGCAACCGTGGTAGTAGACGTCGAGCACCGACGCGTAGCCGTTGCCCATCTGGCCATACGTCGCGCTGGCGGTAATCTTTTCGTCGAAGTAGTTCGCATCGCCCGGGTTGCTGACGATACCGCTGGAGACCAGCAGGTATTGCGGCGTCGACACCGCCGTGCCCGTCGCGTCGACATAGCCCCAGTTGGCGACACTGTGGACATCGGCGAGGCTGCGGTGCAGGTTGACCTGCTGCTGCCACTGGTAGCGCAGCCCTGCCTGCGGGTCGTAGTACATGCCGGTGCCGTCGGTGGCGACGGTGCCCTGCACGGCGTGCGCGATATCGGTAGCCCGGTTGGCGTTGTTGTAGACCGCGGTGCCCTGGCCGCGCGTATCGACGTACCACAGGGTCTGCGCCCAGCTGCCGCTTGCGTCGGTATATTGCTTGAAGCTGTCGGTGATCTTCAGCTCGCCCACCGCGTTGTTGCCGGTGTTCACGTCCGCCAGCTGCACCGGAATGCCGAGCTGGTTGTTGATCGTGACGTGGCCGTAGCCGTCGTTGATCACGATGTTGCCGATCGCCTTGGTGCTGACGATGCCGCCGTCCAGCGAGACAAAGCCGCCGCCGGACGCGTTCACGTTGTTGATGACGATCCGTTTGCTGCCGCGATCGTATTGCACCAGGTTGGGTACGCATGTGGCAGCGGCACCGCCGCACCACAGGTTGGTCGGCAGGTCGACCACGCCCGAGTCGCCGGCCTGGGCGTTGATGAACGACTGGACGCCTGACCCCAGCGTGATCGTGTAGTCGGTTGGGCGACCGGCCGTGATCGTGCTGTCGATGTCGATGTATTTTGCCTTGACGGCGATCGTCTGCGCCACGAGCGACGAAGCCGTGGCGCTGCTGTCGGTCTGGTCGGTGGCGTAGCTTTTGGTCGTCGCCAGCGTGTAGAGCTTGGGCAGGCTCTGGTCGTGGCCCCAGTCGTAGCTGTTGGCCAGCGGGTTGGTGCCGCAGGTGTTGTTGCCGATGAACGGCGCGCACGTACCGAAGGCGATGACCGACGTGCCGCCCTGGGTGCCGTTGTTGAACGCCAGCGCGCCCTTGCCCTGGTTGTATACCGCGTTGTTGAACGCGTTATCGTTGCCGGCGTACTGGTTGTTGCCGTTGTAGATGGCGTTGAGCGCATACATGATCGCGCTGTTGGCGTCGCCCAGGTTGATCTGGTAGTTCGCCCAGGACGCGGCCGGATCGGACCCGGAGTAGTACGTGCCGCTGGGCAGGTAGACCGCCACCGCGCCGTTGGGCACGTATTCCTTGATCTGCTGCGCGGAGACCTTGGCGAACTGGCCCACCGAACCGCTGAGGTTGGTGATGTCGACGATGCCGCCCAGGTTGTTGATGTCGCCGCCGATGAAGATGGCCGGCCCCTGTGTCACGCCATTGGGCGACGACGGCATCGTGCCGGTGTAGGTGTTGGCGAGGGTAATGGACGGTGCCGTGGCCGAGGAGCCGACGTTGACCTTCAGCACGGCGTCGCTGGTCTGGTTGGCGCCGCCGGTGAACGTCACGGCGCCGCCACCGTTGGCGGATACATCGATGCCGTTGAGCACCAGGTAGGCCTGGCTGGCGTTGGCCACGGTGACCGACGGACCACCATTCGCGGTCAGCGTGCCGGCGCCGGTGAGGTTGCCCGCGTGCACCGTGAGGTTGCCGCCCGAGGCGAACATCGAGCCAAGCAGGTACGCCTGCACGTTGCCCGAACTCGTGGTGCCTTTGAGCAGGTCCGAAACGGAAAGATCGCCCTGGGGCGCCGAACCGGGTGCCGTACCCGTCGAACTGGAGCCCACGGGCGCGGCGGTGGCGCCATCGCCGTTGCCGTTCATCTGCGCCAGGCCGGTCGGCGGGTTCAACTGGCCTGCGCCCTGCACCACCGGCACGCCGGTGCTGCCGCTGCTGTCCGTGTTCTGGCTCAGGCCGCTGGCGTGCTGGTCGATGTAGTTCCACGGGCTGAACGTGCCCGTGTTGCTGTAGAGCAAGGGCGCGCCATGCGCATGGGTAAGCCCCGAATCGGTGATGGCGACCTGGTCGGTCGCATAGATGCCCGCCGTGACCGTGCCCGCCAGGGCAAGGCTCTCGGCACCGTCGGACGTCGCGCTGCTGTCGGTGGTGGTGACCGGGATGAAGCCCAGTTCGTAGCCGTGACCGGCCCCTTCGGCGCTCACCGTGGCATCGCCGCGATAGCTGCCCAGGCTGATGTCGGCGCCGCCGAGCACCTGCGCGCCCGTGGCGATGGTGGTGCTGGCGTTGCTGTGCACCGCGGTGTCGGCCGAGCCGGTCGCCACCGCGATCACACCGCGCACATACGACTGGCCGACGGTGTCGGCGCTGAACACGGTGGGGATGAAACCGGAGGGATCCAGGCCGGCGGTGATGTTGAGCTGGCCGAAGCTGAGCAGGAAGTCGCCGGTGCCGACCGAGACGTTCTGCGCGCCGTTGATCGTGGTCGACGCGCGTGCGTCGCCTTGCGCGCCGCCGCCGTAGGTGTGCGTCAGTGCGGTCTGCGTAGTGAACGTCTGCATGTAGCTGCCGATGCCCAGCGAGCCGTTGGTCAGCAGGTGGTCGCGATCGCCGGTGCCGACGTCGTCGGTAAGGTTGGCGACCAGGCTGTCGCGCACGCCCGACCCCGCCACCGCGCCGCCGGAATCGAGCGACACCGTGGTGGTGTCGTTCACCTGGGTACCGGCGCCAAGACGGATGCGTCCGGGATTGGCGAACGGGTCCGGCCCGGTCGTGTACACCAGGCCGTCGTACTGGCTGACAAGCTGGCCGGCCATCCCGGCGCCGAGGCCCGAGACCACCGTGGCGTCATTGCCGATGTGCGCCGACGACGTGCCGCCGAGCGTCGTGCTGTTGATCGCCGCGGCCCCGGACAACACGCCACCGCCGCCGCCCTGCACCTGCGGCGCCGTGCCGGTGTTGGTGAACACGTTGTTCGAGGCGATGTCCACGTAGCCCGTGGCATAAAGCGCGGTGTTCGCGCCGACGAGCGCAGCCACGTCGCTGAGCGCGTTGGTCTGGCCGAAGGCGCCGCTGGCGTTGGCGATACCGGCGCCCGTGGCGTCGACGTCGACCGCGTAGTTCGCCTGGTGCTGCGCCGTCAGCGAGACGAGGCCGGCATACAGGGTGGATTGCGTGCCGATGGTGGCGTTCGTCGTCGCCGTATCGTTCGTGATGGCCTGCGCCGCGTTGCCGGAGATGGCGCCGCCGCTGCCGGCGGTGGCGCTGGCCTGGTTGCCGTCCGTCCCCGACGCGCTGACCATCAGAATGCCGGAACGCGTCGCCGCGGTGGTATTGCCGCTGCCGAGATAGGCCGACGTCGCCAGTGTTGCGTCCGCCTCACCCACGGCGGCACCCACGCCGACGAAACCCGCCGCCCCGGCCGTGGCCGTGGCGTTCTGCGCCGTGGTGCCGTACGCCAGCACCTGCAAGGCACCGTTCGGCAAGGCATTGCCGCTGCCCGTGCCGGCCGTGGCCGAACCGGCCGACACGGCGGTGGCGGCGCTGGCATTGGCACCGAGCAGCAGACCGCCCGCGCCGCCCGTCGCCTGCGCGACCACTCCCCCGCCGGGCAGTGCGACGTTAGCCGCCTGCACGACCGTCGTGCCGTCACTGACGAAGGTCACGTCGTCACCCGACGTCGCCGACACGTCGGTCGCATCCTGGGCCGTGGCGACCGACGCACCGATGCCGATCCCGCCGGACACCGAGACGCCGAACGCCTTGGCGACGACGTCCGGGTTGGCGGTCGCGCCGATGCCGAGCTGGCTGCCGATCAGCGTGGTGCCGTTGCCCAGCGAGGCGGACACCGTTTCGCGATCGCGCGCGTTCGCGTCGCTGCCGTTGCCCGCGGCGAGCAAGCCGGCCGATACCGCGGTGGCGCGCGCGTCCACGGCGCCGGTCGACGAGGCCGTGACGAGCACCGTGCCGGTACTCGTGAGCGACGACTGGGCCGCCGTGCCTGCGCCCACGCTGCCGTGCTTGTCCGCCTGGCTCACCACCACGCCGGCGGCGAGGCCGCCGGCGGCGAGGCCACCCGCCCGGGCACCCACAGCCGTATCGTCATCGGCGTTGAGCGTGATACCGGTGGACTGGACCACGGCGCCGCCGAGCGTAGCGCTGACCTGGTTGTTCAGTTCGGAAATCGCGACGCTGGCACCCAGGCCGACGAAGCCCGCGGCACCCTGATAGGCGCTGGCGGCCACTGAATACGGATCCGCCTCCGCCGTCATGCCCGGTCCGTAAACCCGGGCCGTGCCGTTGTTCGCGTGTGCCTGCACGCTGACCGCGCCGGCGCTGCGAAGGCTCGACGTGTTGTCCACCGTCGCGCCGATCGCCTGGTCGACGACGTTGATCGCGATGGCGCCACCGGCCCCCAACACGCCGCCGCCCGCCACGTTGCCGACCACGTTGGTCAGCGAGGTCGTGCCGTTGGCGGTCACCGCGATGCTGCCGGCATCGAGCGAGCTGTTGCCGATCGTGGCCTGGGTGCCGTCGGCCTTGCGCAGCAGCTGGCCGTTGGCGTCGACCAGGGACACGTTCGTGGCCTGGTTCACCGCCGCGGCGTCGGTCGCCCGCAGTTGTCCGCCCATCTGCGCGGTGCTGGCCAGGCCGGTGCCGCCGAGGGCGTTGAGCGAGGCGAGCGTACCGTTGCCGCCCTTGTTGAACTCCGCCATCGGATCGTCGCCCGAGGCGCTGCCGCTGAGGCTGCCGTTGCCGATGATGGCCAGGCCCAGCGCGCCACTGATGCCCACCTGCGCACCGAGCGCGCCGGACAGCGTCGCGACATCGAGCGTACGCGCGCTCGTGGCCGCGACGTCGACCGCGCCGGTCGCGTGCACCGCGCTGTCGCGCACCGACGCGCCGACGGCGCTTTCGATCACGGCGACGTTGGCCGCCGCGCCGACGCCGGCGCCGCCGAGGGCGACGGCCGCGCTGGCCGCGTCGGGCGAGAGATCGATGGTCTCGCCCGCGTGGACGTCCACCGCGCCGCTGCCGGTGTCGCCCTGGTTGAGCGCGACGCGCTCGAGCATGGCGGTGGTGGTGTTGCCGACCACGGTCACGCTCGCCATGCCGGCCACGGCGACGCCGCCGGCCCCCGCGCCGCTGACCATGGCGCTGCCGAGGTCCACCGTCGAATGCGATTCGAGGTCGAGCGTGCCGCTCACGTGGAGCGTCGTGTCGGCGCCGGTGTCGCCGACCGCCGCGGTGGTCGTGTTCTGGCTGGAGGACAGCAGGAAGGTGCCCGCGACACCCGCGGCGCCGAACGCACCGGCGCCGCCGATCATGTTCGCCTGGGTGAGGCTGTTGGCGGTGACGTCGAGCGTGCCGACGCTCACGGCGCCCCGGTCGACGAGGGCCGCCGTGGTGCCGTCGAACACGTTGACCACGCCGGTACCGGCGCCGCCGGCGATAGCGGCGGCCAGGCCCACCACGGCCGCGACGCTGCGTTGGCTGGCTTCGGCATCGACGTCGAGCGCGCCACGCGCGGTGACGTCGGCGCCCTGGACCGTCGCCTGGGTGGAGCGCTGGAACGCGTTGACCGCGACCGCGCCGGTCGCGGCGACGTCGGTCGCGCCCGCGGCGACACCCGCCACGAACGACGCATCATAGGCGTGGCTGCTAGCGCGCACGTCCACGGCCTGGGTCGCGCCCGCGCCGCTGTTGTCGCCCTGGTTGACCTGCGCCCCGGTGATCGACGCGGTGGTGGTGCCGCCCAGCACGTTGGCGTCGGCCATCATCGACAGCGCGGCAGAGCCGACGGGATCGAACGCGGCCGCGACGCTGGCGCCCAGCGTCGCAACGGCCTGCGTCGACGACGCGTTGATCGCGAGGCCGCTGACGGTGACGGTGGTTTCGGTCAGGTCCGGTGCCGTGTAATCCGAGGCACGGTGCACGCTGGACGTGTCCAGCGCCGCGGCGTGCGCCAGCGTGCCGCTGTCGACCGACAGCGTGTCCGTCGCGTCTTTCGCCAGAGCCCTGACCTGCGTCGTGCTGCCGTCGATGTGCGCCGCGGTGCTGTCGTGGAGGTAATTCACCACCGCGCCCAGGCCGACGCCCACCGCGTCGACGCCGATGCCCGCGCTGCCTGCGAGCACGTCCATGCCCTGGGCGCTGCTCGCGATCACGCCAATGTTGTTCTCCGCCGTGACCTGCGCGCCGTCGACGATGGAGGCGTCCACCGAACCGCGGGCGATGTTCACCGCGGCCGAGGCCGCGCCACCCACCGATCCACCACCGACGCCCGCGGCGAGCGTGCGGATGTTGGCGCCCACGCCTGCGGCGTTCGGGTCGGTATTCTGGGCCGAGACGAGCACATCTTTGGCGTGCCACTGGGCGCCGTCGATGGTCGCGGCGGTGCGCGTGCCGATGTCGTTCACCGCGATGGCGGCGCCCAGGCCGGCACCCGCCGATACGCCCAGCGAACCGGCCATGGACAGGATGGCCGCCGCGTCGGAGGCCTGTACGCGCGTGGTGTTGCCTGCGTCGTCCTGGCTGCCGCCGTCGATGGCGGCGGCGACGTCATTGTCGATCGTGTTGACGGTGAGCGCGCCGGAGAGACCGAGGCCCTCGCCGCCGGCCGCCGCGGCAGCCACGGTGCGGATCGTGGCGGTCGCCGCGGCGGCTACCGTCGTGGTTCCGGTCACGTCGAGCGTCGCGTTGGAGAGCGTGGCGTGCGTGATGTTGGCGATGGTGTCGGCCGACGAGGCCGCGCCGATGCCCGCCCCTTCGAAACCCACGCCGAGGCCGCCCGCGAACGCGTCGATGTTGGCCGCGTCGGTGGCGCTCACCGCCAGGGCGGTCAGGCTTGCGCGCGCGCCGGCGGCCAGGCCGGTGAGGCCGTCGGCCGTGGCCGTGGTGTGGTTGCCGACGCGATTGGCCGTGAGCGAGCCGCCCACGGCGATATCGCCGCCGACGGCACCGCCGATCGCCAGCGCGTGGATGCTGCCCGTGGCGTCGGCATCGACGTTGACCGCGCCGGTGGGCGCGAATTGCGTACCGGTCAGTGACGCCGTGGTGTTGTTGCCGATGTTCTCCAGCGCGAAACCCGCCCCGGCCGCTGCCTGTGAGGCGCCGGACACCGCGCCGGCAAGGGCGTCGATCGCGGCGCCGTCGTGCGCGTGCACGACGAGCCCGGCGGTATTCAGCGCGCTGGCGTCCACGCTCGCCGTGGTGAACGTCTGGCGTAGCGACGCGGCCAGCGTGCCGAGGGCACCGGTGTCCTGCAGGCCGATGTCGTTGACGGCGAACGACGCGGTGAGGGCAAGGTCGTCGCTGCCGGCCACGCCGACGGCGGCCGAATGGATCGTGCCGCTGCCGCACGCGCCGACCGCCGTCGCGGCCGCGTCACCGGCGCAGCCGGTCGCGGTGGTCGTGCCCGTGGTGGTGACGTGCGCGTCGACGATGCGGGCGCCGGTCTGGCTGCCGATTTCATTGAAGGCGAAAGCGAGGCCTTCGGAGCTGCCGCTCGGGGCGATGCCGACCGCGCCCGCCAGCGAGTCCACCGTGGCGGTGTTGGAAGCGTCCACTTTCACGGAGGCCGCATTCGCCGTCGTCGCGGTGGCCTTGGCGGTATCGCCCAGGGTGGACGACACCGTGTCGTTGATGAGGTTTGCGGTGAGCGACCCTGCGCCGGCGAACTCGCCCTTGGCGGCGCCGATGCCCGCCGCGATCGCGACGATGCGGGTGTCGTCCGCCGAGGTGACGGCGAGGTTGCCGAGCGTGCCGACGCTTCCGCCGACGATGGACGCGGCGTACGTGTCGGCGATGCTGTTGATCGCGAAGGACAGGCCGGCGGCGTTGCCGCCCGCGCCCCCCACCGCGCCCGATACGGCGAAGATGGCGGCCCCGGTCGGGGCGCTGCCGTCCACGGACGCCGCGGTGAAATCGACGAAACTCGCGGTCGAGTGACCGTTCGCCATCAGGCGGTTGTCATAGTCGGCCACGCCGGCCGACCCGCTGGCGTTGACCGTGACATCGCCCTGGCCGTTGGCGACGGTGGCACCGCTCATCCCGGCCGACACCTGGTTCGCCACCTGGTTGATGGTGAACGAGCCGGCCAACTGAAGACTGTCCTGCCCGCCGGCGGCGGATACGCCGATGGCGGCCGCGGCGAGGCGCGAGGCGGCCAGCGCCTGCACGGTGAGGTCACCGAAGCCACTGAGCGTGCCGCCGGTGATGGTCGCCGTGTCGTCGTTGGCGATGTCGCTCCAGGTGACCGCGACGCCCACGCCCTTGCTGCCGCCGATCGAGAACGCCCCGCCGCCCACGCCGATGTCGGTGCGATCGTAGGCGGTGACGTCCATCGCGGACGTCGCCCCCGCGGCGGTCAACGTGCTACCGGTGACGCCGGCGGTGGTGCTGTTGCGCGAGGAGTCGATGGAGAACGAGCCGGCCGCGGCGGCGCTGTCGCTCTGGTTGCCGTTGCCGTTGTAGGCCAGGCCCAGACCGAGATCGAGAACGGAGCCGCCGGAAAGCGCCTGCACCGAGACGTCGCCCGCGTGCGGGGCGATCACCTGGGTCAGCGTCGCGCTCGTGTCGTTCGCCATGACGCTGTAGGCCACCGCACCGGCGAGGCCCGCGCTGGTATTGCCGTTGGTGTTCGCCGTGACCAGCGCGCCGGCGCCGCTCGCGCTGATGAGGTCGGTCTGGTTCAGCGCGACCACGTCGATGTCGCTGCCGCCGGTGCCGTTGCGGCGATCGACGGTGATGCCGGTGATGTCCGCCGCGGTGCCGAGATGGCCGATATCCACCGTGGCACTGCCCGAGATGCCCACGCCGAGCGTCGGCGCCTGGGCCGCGTCCGACGAGCCCGCGCCGGTGGCGCTGCTGCCTTCCTGCTTTTTCGCGGTGCCGAGCAGGTCGCCGACGACCGGCAGCTTGCCCAGGATCGTGCCGATGCCGAACGGGCTGGTGCTGTCGTTGCCCTTGGCCTGCGCGGTCTGCAGGAAGCCCGGGCTATCGCCGTCGGCGAGGCTGTCGTCGGCGGTCGTGGACGTACCGCCCGTGCCGCTGCCCGTACCTCCGGTACCGCCGGTATTCCCCGTGCCTGCCGTGCTGCCGGTGTCGGTGTCCTTGGCCCCCTTCGCCTGGGCGCCGGAGATCGCGATGGCGCCACTGCGCCCGTCCGTGGCCGCCTGCACGCCGACCTGCCCGGCGAACAGGCCCGCCACCGGACGCGCCGTGGCCGCCGCCATCGTCGGATCCACCGTGGCGGCGTCCGCCGTGTTGTCGCCGATGTAGGCGTGCGTGTCGGTGGTGAGATTGTTGATGGCCACGCCCGCGCCGACGCCGACGCTCGTACCTTGCGCGACGGCGCCGGCGATGGACCAGATGCCCGCGCCCTGGTGCGCGGACACGTCGATGGCGTCCGCGATGATCCGCGCGGTGTTCGCGATGGACGCGTGCGTGGCGTTGTCGATGTTGGCCATCGCGAAGATGACGTTGCCCGACACGCCCGAGCCACGGCCGGCGGACGGGGTGATGACAAGCATCTGCTGGGCGTCGGTCGCGTCCACGCCCACGGCCGATGCCGTCACGGTGGCGCCATCGCCGATCCCGGCGATGGTGTGGTCGCCGTAGTCGGCGAGGTTGACGCCGCCACCGACCGAACTCGCCGAGCTGCCGTCGCCGCTCGTGCCGTTGCCCTTGAGCAGATCGATGTTGCCCGCGATATCGATCGTCTGCGTCAGCGTATCCGCCGCGACGCCCACCGCATGCGCGAAGCCGAAGCTGACCGGATCGAGCGCATCGCCCGCCGCGTCGTTGCCCAGCGCGACGCTGTGCACCCAGGGCGCGTCGCTGGTCGCCGTGGCGTTGACCTTGGCACCGCTGCCGATCCACGCATTGTTGTCGTTGACCATCGACAGGAAGCTCAGGGCCCCCGCCACGCCGACGTCCGACGTCGCGGACGTGGCGTTGGCGTAGCTCGTGGCAAGCGGCTGGCCGTTGTTCTTGAGGTCGCCGTAGATGTCCTTGAGGAATGCCGGCACGTTGGCGAACTCGTCGAGTCCGGCCGTGCTGGGCAGTGCCCAGAGTCGGCTGACGTCGCTGCCCACGCCCACGTGCACTGCGGTGATGTCGGCGTTGCTGCCGATCGTGGCGGCCGCGTCGTCGTGCAGCATGGCGATGTCGAGGGCGAGACTGCCCGACAGCGTGGCGGCGTTGTCCTTGCCCGATTCGGTCTCGGTGGTGGCCGACAGCGTGGTCGCGGCATCCGTGATGGCCGACTGCACGGCCACGTCGCCGCTGGCCTTCACCACCGTGCCCGCGGCGAGGGAGGCATGCGCCTGGGTATCGACGTTGGCGAGCGACACGCCCACGCCGCCCTTGAAGAAGCCCTTGCCCGAGTCCGCATCGGTGCCCTGCGCCGTTTCACCGGTCTGCTTGGCGACATCCTGGTCGGCGCTGGCGAACGTGTCGCCGAGCTTCTGCTCAAGGAACGACATCAGCCCGGCGCCCGCGGACGGCACCACGGTGGTGGGGCTGCTGTCTTTCTGCTCGCCGCCGACCGAGGTCTCGGCTTCCACCGAGATCTTCGTCGTGGAGGCGCCGGCCAGCACGGTCAACGAACCGATCGGCGCCACCGTGGTGCCGAGGTTGGCCGCGTTGGTCGCGTTGGCGGCGCTATCGACGAACAGCAGGGCGGCGTTGGCGCCGACCGGGCTGGTGTCGTTGGCCTCGACGGTGGACGCGACCTCGTAGCTGCCCGTGTTATGGGCGATGATGCTGACGTCCTTGCCGGTGATGGTCGCCCCCTGCGCGACGCTGGCACGGGTGTCGGCGATCACGTTGCCGATAGCGGCGGACGCGTTGACGGTGGCCGTGCCGGAGACCTTCGCGCTGATGTCGAGGTCGGCGCTGTGCAGCGCCTTGACCGTGACGTTGCCACCCGCCTGGATGCTCGCTCCCGCCGCCACCGTGGCCGAGGTCGTGCCCTGGGTCTCGCCGTAGATGCCCGAGACGAGCAGCGTCTTGTCGCCCGCGTCGTTCACGGCCGAGGTGGACGACGCCGAACGCGTCGCGGCCTGCAGCACCACGTCGCCGCCGGCCACGATGCTGCCGGTCGCGGCGAGCGTGACAGCGGCCGTGCTCGAGGCGGCGACCACGCCGATCGGCAGCTGCGACAGGCCGATCTTCGCCAGGCCCGGGGGCGCCACGCCGGTGAGCGTCTGCACGGCGGCGTCAAGGCTGGCGACATCGGTGACCGCCTGGCTGGTCGCGCCCACCGTGACATTAGCGCCGACGATGGCGCCGCCGAGCGTGATCGCCGTCTGCGCCGTCGACTGGCCGGAGGTTTCGCTGTCCGCGGCATCCGCGATCAGGGTGACGTCCGCCGCCGGATGGCCGCTGGCGTCCACCGCCTTGACCTGGCTGCCCTGGGCGAGCGAAAGGGTCTGGCCGACCAGGCGGATGCCCTGGTCGTCGTGCACCACGGTCACCGTACCGTCGCCGCCGGTGTTCACCGCCGTGTCCAGGCCGGTGCCGGTGGCGCCGCCGCTCACGAAGATCGTGCCCGAGGCGTCGATGGCATGGGCCTGGATGCGCACGCCGGAGGTCGCGTTGATGCGACCGGCGATGCTGACCGATGCCGCATCGTGGTCGATGCTGCCGTTGAGCAGTTGCGCGGTCATGGCGGCACCGCCGGTGGCCGCCTCGCCGGTCAGCGTGTCCATGCTGGCCTGGCTGGGGGTGGCGATGGCCAGTGCGCCGACGTTGATCGTGCCGGTGCTGCCGACCACCATGCCGTTGGGATCGGCGAAGAAGACCCGGCCCACGCCCGAGGTCGTGCCGATCATGCCGTTGACCGTGCCGTTCACGATGGCCTGGTTGTCGACCAGGTTGACCAGGTTGGCCGCGCCGGTCGGCAGGTGCAGGTTGACCGTGTCGCCCTGCCCCACCTGGAAATCGTGGAAGCTGTTGAAGGCCGTGGTGCTGCCGTTCTGGCGCACCGTGTTCACGTCGATCGTCGCCCCGTTGGCGGAGATGACCGTCGTGCCCGGCAAGCGGTTGCTGGAGGTGACCGTCGAGGTCGCCCAGGCCGCGCCCGGCGCACCCAGCGACAACGCGCTGGCCAGCGCCACGCTCAGCTTATGCAGCGGATGAGCGGCGGGCGACGGCGTGTGCGCGTGGTGGCCCGGCTTCGCGTGGCGGCGGGACGGCGACTTCGACATGGTGTTCCCCTGTGGCGCCCGGCGAATGCGCCGGACGCGCGATGGCGTGGATGGCGTTGGGTGGGATCAGTTCACGGCCGTCGCGACACGGCGACGATCGAGCCGGGCGGACAGGCGCTGGACGTTCTGCAGGGACTGCACATGGGCGTGGACCAGGGCCAGGTCGCCGTTGCCGTGCATGGCCGCCACCGCCGAACCCTTCAGCGCCGCCAGGCGATCGGCGGCGACCACCTTGAAGCCGTCGAGGGCGGTTGCCGCGCCCTGCGCCGGCTGCACCTGCAACGTGCGGGTCTCCAGCAGGTCGAGGTCGCGCAGGCGCTCGGTGAAGGCCAGGGTGTCGCGCAGGGCCGCCTGGAAATCCGAAAGGAAACGCACGGCGTGGGCGAGCACGTCGCTGTCGCTGCCGTCGTCGTTGAAGAGCGGCTCCCCCGCTTCCGTACCGAGCCCGGCGTAGCCCTCGTCGACGCAGACCGTGAAATCCTCCCCGCCATCGCCCTCGGCGAGCACGAAGGGATAGCGGCGGATGAAGGCCGGCACGTAGGCGTCGGCGGCCCAGTGGCCGCCATCGTCCACGAAAAGATTGTCGGCGCCGTGCAGCCCCAGCAGCACCGCCGGCTGCTCCTGGCCGGCCGCCCCCGCGAACACGATCGGATAGTCCAGCCCCGCCCGGGCGAACTCCGCCACCACCAGGGGCACCGAATTGACCGTGCGGGAAAACGCATAGGTGGCCGGACCGGTCGCCAGGCGCAGCGACCGGTGGGCCACGCGGTTCAGCGGCCGCGGCCGATCGTAGATCAAGAGCTGTTTCACTCGTTTTCCCCTGCGAAGACGTGAACCACGTCCCGTGATGTGCCGACCGTCGACCCGACCGCCGTGCGCGGTTTGAGCTGGCCTTCACATGAGGTATGCGTAGGAACCGGACGAAAGACGACACACGCGACACAAATAATCGCTACCCTTCGCCCGGGGCAGGTGGGACGAAGGGCCGATGGCAGACGTGGCGGTACCCGGCGATGGGCCGGCGGACGAGTTCAACCGGTTGATGCGCCGCGCCGAGGCAGGCGAGCCGGAGGCGATGGACGAGCTGATGCGTCGCATGTACGGCAGCCTGCGCCGGATGGCCCGCGCCCAGCTCCGGCAGGAGCACGGCGATTGCACCCTGGCTCCCACCGAACTGGTCAACGAGGCCTATCTGCGCCTGTTCGCGGGCGGCAAGGCACCCGCCACGGAAGACCAGGCCCACCTGGCGGGCCTCGCGTCCCGGGCGATGCGACGGGTGCTGATCGACGCCGCCCGCCGACGCGACGCCCAGAAGCGTCCCCCGGCCTCGGAACGCACCGGGCTGACCCATTGGGGCGAGGTGCTGGCCGAACAGGCCAGCGCCGACCAGCTGGACGACGCCTTGCGTGAACTGGAGGCGCTCGATCCGCGGCAGGCCCGCATCGTCGAGATGCGCTTCTTCGTCGGCCTGCGGGAAGAAGAGATCGGCGCGATCCTGGGCGTGTCCGCGCGCACGGTGCAGCGGGAATGGCGGATCGCCCGCGAGTGGCTGCGCAGGGCCCTCACCCACGCATGAATGCCGCCACCGATTACCAGCGGGCCAAGGCCGTGGTGCACGCGGCCAGCGACCTGCCCGCCTCCGAACGCCACGCGTTCCTGAAGCAGGCGGTCGCCGACGACCCAGGCCTGGCCGACGAGGTGGCGTGGATGATGGCGGCGGTGGACGACACCGCGGCGCTTCCCCACGGCATCGATACCCCGACCGACTTCACCGGCGCGCGCGCCGCCGCCCATGCCCCGCGCGAGTTCACCGTGATCCGCAGGCTGGGCGAAGGCGGCATGGGGGTGGTCTGGCTGGCCACCCGCGACGACGGCGGACTCGCCCAGCCGGTGGCATTGAAATTTCTCCATGCCGCGGGCGAGACCTCGCCCGATCTGCTCGAGCGCTTTATCCAGGAACGCGTGCTGCTCGGCCGCCTGGCCCACCCGGGCATCGCCCGGCTCCTCGACGGCGGCGTGCTGTCCGACGGGCGGCCCTTCCTCGCCATGGAGTACGTCGAAGGCGAGCGGATCGACGACTGGTGCGCCGAACGCGGACTGGGCGTGCGGGCCCGCGTCCGCCTGTTCCTGCAACTGTGCTCGGCCGTGGGCTTCGCCCATCGCCACCTGATCATCCACCGCGACATCAAGCCCGCCAACATCCTGGTGACGGTGGATGGCCAGGCCAAGCTGCTGGACTTCGGCGTCGCCAGCGTGCTCGACCTGCCCCACGCACCGCGCGATGAGAACGCGCCACTGACCCTGGCCTACGCGGCGCCCGAACAGATCCAGAAGCGACCGCTGACCACCGCCGTGGACATCTACGCCCTCGGCGTGGTGCTCTACCAGTTGCTGGCGGGCCGCCGCCCCTTCGACGGCGACACCGGATCGTCCGGACTGCCGTCCGCCATCGCGGCCGGCAGCCCCCCCGCCCCCAGCCTGCGTGCCCGCGACCCGGCGGAGCCCCGTGCCAGCGGCCTGCGGATTCCCGCCGACGTCGACGCGATCGTGCTCAAGGCCATGCGCCGCATCCCGAGCCATCGCTACGCCAGCGCGGACGACCTGGCCGAAGACCTCAAGCGTTTCCTGGACGGGCGCCCCGTGCTCGCCAAGCGCCAGAGCATGGCGTACCTCACGGCGCGCTACGTGCGCCGCAACCGCTGGGGCGTGGTCGCGCTGGTCGCCGCGACGCTGTCGCTGCTGGGCGGGTTCGCAGCGTCGCTGCACGCCTGGCGCGCCGCCGATGCCGAGCGCGTGATCGCACAAAGGCGCCAGCACGAACTGCAACGTGCCATCGACTTCCAGCAATCGGTGCTCGACGACGTGGACGTAGCGGCGATGGGCCGGGCGATCGCCACCACGGCGCATGGCGAGCCCACCGACCTCGCCCGTGGCGCGCTGGACCGGCAGGTGGTGTCGCACGGACTGGCCTCGATCGAGGCAGCGTTCCGCGACGACCCGGGGCTGGGCGCCGACATGCGCCGCTCGCTGGCCCGCACGCTGGTCACCATCGGCAGCTATGAACACGCCGCCGCCGAGTTCGCCCGCGTGCTCGAAGTGCGTGAGCGCCTGCCCGATCCCGACGGCCGGGAGCGTATCCAGGCGAAGGTGGAGTTCGCTGACGCGCTCACCCTGGCCGGCCGCCCGCGCGACGCCCTCGCCGCGTATGCCTCGGTGCGCGATGCCGCACAGGCCCTGCTGCCGCTCGATCCGCTGCGCATCGACTTCGAAAGGGGCCGGGCCAGGGCCATGGGAGACGACGGCGATCCGATCCACGCCGCGGCCGTGCTGGACGAACTCACCGATCGCATGCGCGGCCATTTTCCGCCGACCGACCCGACCTGGATGCGCGTGCGTCGCGACGACATCGACGCCCTGGTGAACCTGGGCCGGCGCGACGACGCCACGCGTGAGAGCGAGTCGCTGATGGCCGACACGCGCGGCCTGCTCGCCGACGATTCACCGGCGCGACTGGCGAACCTCGACACGCTCGCGCACCTGCTGAACCAGCGCAACGAATACGAACGCTCCCTCGCGCTCGCCGAACAGGTGGCGAACGCCAACGAGCGCCGGCTGGGCTTCGAACATCCCACCACGCTGCGCGACGAAGACCTGGTCGCCACGAACCTGGTGCGCCTGAGCCGGCTCGACCGTGCCCGCGCGTTGATCGACCGCATCATCGCCGCGCGTACCGCGCAGCAGGGTGCCGACCATGCCGACACGCTCGCGTCGATGACGACGAAAGTACGCCTGCTCGCCAAGGCCGACGACTACCCCGGCGCCGCGGCGCTGCAACGACGCATCCTTGCCGCGCGGGAGCGTGTGCTCGGCAAGGACCATCCCGACACCCTGTTCGCCCGCGGCAGCCTCGCCGGTTTCCTCTCGCACGCGGGCGACCATCGCGACGCCCTCGCGCTGTCGGCCGAAACGCTGGACGGCTACCGCCACCTGCTCGGTCCGGACAACCCGATGGTGTTCGCCACGCTCGACCTCTGCGCCCGCATCCACGTCGCCGCCGGCGACCTCGAGGGCGCCCGCGCCCTGCATGCCGAGGCGCTCGCCGGTCGCGACCGCGTGCTGGGGCACATGGACGCGCATACGCTGGAAAGCGCGACCCGGCTCTACGACACCCTGCGCCGCATGCACCGCGACGACGAGGCCCTGGCGGTGCGCCAC
This sequence comes from Luteibacter sahnii, assembly GCF_034063545.1. NCBI lineage: Bacteria > Pseudomonadati > Pseudomonadota > Gammaproteobacteria > Lysobacterales > Rhodanobacteraceae > Luteibacter > Luteibacter sahnii. The sequence goes on along the minus strand of NZ_JAQLOK010000001.1, from coordinate 1,049,352 downwards.
GCGTGGATCGACCCGCTGGTGGCGCTGAACCCGGCCACGCTCAACGCGAGCATGCGCGACATGCGCGACACGGCGATCGACCTGCTGGCGGGTGGCCACGCCGGGCAGCCGTAAGGGGGAGCCCTCGCTTCCGGGGCGCTCAAGGTTATCCCCGCCAGGCCGTTAAACCCACGAAGCCCTCGAACCACCTCCCCGGATCGCACCCCGCGATCTCCCCACGCCGTGAAGGACCATCCATGCGTCGCCTGCTCATCGTGGCCTATCGGCCCGAGCCCGGTCAGCGCCAGAGCGTGCTCGACCTGCTGCGAGACCAACACCGCCGCGCGCGAGATCTGGGCGTTCTGGCCCAGGACCCGCTCATCGGCGAGGGAACCCACGGCGAACTGGTGTTAATCGCCACGTTCGAAGCCGGCGCGGCGATCGACCGGCTCTGGGAGGACGAATCGTTCCAGGACATCGACGCACGCCTGGGTCGGGTCGCCCGGATGGTGCCGGTGCACACGCTTCAGGAAGCCAGCGCGTCCTACATCGATCTCGCGGGCCTCGACATCCGTCCGGTCTAGCCGCGCGGACGTTCAACGCATGCCGCGTTCGCCCGTTCGCCGTTTCGCCCGGTACGACGCCTCGTCGGCGACGCGCAGCATGTCGCCAAACCCGGCCGTCCCGTCGGCCAGCGCGTAACCCACGCTACCGCTGACAGCGACGATGCCCTCGCCAAGCGCGTAAGGCTGGCACAGCGCCGCTTCGATGTCGGCGGCCAGCGTGCTTACTTCGGCCTCCTCGATCCCGCCGCCCTGGAGCACGACGAACTCGTCACCGCCCACGCGGGCCACGGTGGCATCGAGGGGCACGGCCGCGAGCAGGCGCTGCGCCACGGCCACGAGCACCTCGTCGCCACCGGCATGCCCGTAGCGGTCATTCACCGCCTTGAACCCGTCCAGGTCGATGCAATGCACCGCGATCCGGCCACCTTGCGAGGTTTCGCGTCGGAAGGCCTCCTGCAGGCCCAGACGGTTGGCCAACCCGGTCAGCGCGTCATGACGCGCGAGCGACGCCATGTCCAGCTGCATCTGGATATACCTGACGGCCGTGCGATGCACGTGGTTCACGGTTTCGAACGCGCCCAGCAGGAAGATGCCGAACATGATCGCGAGAATACGGTGGCCGGATTCGTCGGTGTGCGCGGCCGTGGCGATGGCCGGTATCGCCGCGAGGAGCAAGGCAACGTAGGCGATGCGCGGCCGGATGCCCAGGCGCGACACCACCCCCGAGCAATAGCCGAACAGCAGCGCCGTCATCAGCATGTGGATCCGCAGGTCGGCGCCCCGGAACGCGGCGGCACAGCAGACGCCGACGGACGCGGCCACCACCACGGTCGCGATGCCATGGCGGCGTTCCCAGCGCACGGTGTCGCGCAGGTCGGTCGCCTCGCGGGGATGGTGCCGCTTCTGGGTCGCCATCAGCACCAGCTTTGCCAGCGAACCGAACCCACCGACCAGCGCCGCGAGAAAGAAAACCCCGTTGCCCGTGGCGCGCCAGACCAGCACCCCGACGCCGACCAGGGTCAGCCCCATGATGCTGGTGGGAATGAGCGTCAGCGTGAGGTCGGCGACCAGCGCGCGATAGACGTCTTCGGATTCGCGTCGGAACAGCCGGGTCGTGAGGGTCATCGTCGGATCGTGAGCGAAAGGGCGGGTCGAAGGGATCGTTCGACCGCCCGTTCGCTCACGCGTTCGGGCAGGCGGGCCGTCGGCGCGACGACAAGTACCCTACCCGCCATCGATCACCGCACACCCGTATCAACGGCACGCCACCGCCGATCTTGAGCGTGGCCCGCGCTCAGCCGCCGACGCGGCAATAGCGCTTACGCTGGCGGTGGCTCAACCCGCCGACAAGGGACAGGCCGATGAGCACGCCCACCGTCAAACCGGCCAACCCGTCGTGCACGTGAAGCTGCCGCAACACCAGAACGGCTACCGGTACCATCGCGGCCGGCAGAATCATCATCATGGTCAGTCGGTTCATGCACGTCTCCCCCAAGTAGGCCGACAGATTTGCACCAAATCCGCCAGCCCTTCAAGTGCCGAACGTACGCACTCGGAGCGCCCGCTCAAGACAGTGGGCGACTACCCAACTCGCCGGCTTCAACGCCCCCTCGCGACCGAACACCAAAGGACGTTGGGCAAACGCGCCCTGCGGCGTCGCACCGATCCGGTGCGGCGTGTCCGGGTCCCACACGCCCCAGGTGAGTACGGCGGACACCGCGCCCGTGCCGAGCACCAGATCGAGGTAGCGCTTGTAGGTGTCGGCGACCGCGCCGTCGCGATCACCGCGCCCGTCGAACGCGCTGTCGTCGACATCCAGCTCGGTGACATAAACCGCTAGCCCCATGTCCCGCGCGGCATGAATGAAACGCGTGAGACCCGGGCCGATGCGTTGTGCCTCGCCCAGGCGCAGATGCGACTGCAAGCCGATCGCCTGCACCGGCACGTTGCGCCGCCGCAGGCCGCGAAGCATGTCCAGCACCGCGCCGCGTTTTCGCTCTGACCAGGGCGAATCGGCTTCGAGGCCGTAATCGTTGTAACAGAGCACCGCCTGGGGATCGGCGTCATGCGCCGTGGCATAGGCGATGTCCAGGTAGCGCGGACCCAGCATGCGGTACCAGAAACTGTCGCGCAGCCCCCCACCCTGGCCATCGTTGGGCTCGATCGCTTCATTGACGACATCCCACGACATTATCCGCCCCCGATAGCGCCCGACGACGGTGCGGATATGCGCCGTCAGCACGGCCTCGGCACGGTCGCGGCCGACCTGGCCGAGCCAGTCGGGCATCGCGCGATGCCAGCACAGCGTGTGTCCACGCGTCCGCTGACCATGATCCCGGGCGAACGCGACAAGATCGTCCACCGGACCGAACTCGTAGCGGTCCGGGTCGGGATGCACCTCGGCCCATTTCAGGGCGTTTTCCGGCACCAGCAGATTGGCCTGTTTCGCGACGACATCGCGGTAGGCCACGTCGGCACGAATCCGTGACGGGTCGACCGCGAAACCGAAGGCGATGCCCTTGGACGCCGCGAGATCGCGCAGTGGGGTAAAGGTTTCACCGGCGCGCGGAGCGGACCATTGCCCTAACGAGGCGACGGCCAGGCCCTGGAGCGAGGCTTTGAGGAAACGACGGCGGTTCGGCAACGTCATGATCGGCGGCCCATCGGTGGCGGTCGGACATCACCTTAAAAGCAACGCCGCCGCCCCGCTTGACTGCACCGTAACCGCTGGAACTTGCGATGCGTCACCCGAACGCCAGCAAGGCCGCGAGCGACAGCAGCAGCGCCGGCACCATCACCACGACGCCGATGCGCAGGAAGGACACGAAACCCACGTCCTCACCTTCCCGGCGCACCGCCTGCAACCAGAGGATCGTCGCCAGCGACCCGGTGATCGACAGGTTGGGGCCGAGGTCTACGCCGACCAGGGTCGCATCGACGATGCGGCTGGGTACGTCCGCCTGGGCCATGGTGGCGCTCGCGAGCAACCCCACGGGCAGGTTGTTGGCGACGTTGCTGGCCAGCGCCGTGAGCAGCGAGGCCGTCCAGGCGCCGTCCTGCACGCCGCGCGATGCCAGCGCCGAGAGTTGCCGGGCGAGCAGGTCCACCACGCCGGTCTTCAACAGCACTTCGACGAGCACAAACAGTCCCGCGACGAGCGGCAACACGCTCCACGAGACCTCGCGAAGGATGGGAAGCGGACCCTCGCGGTTGCGCACCAGCACTGCGACCACCGCCAGCACGCCCATCACGGCGGTCGGCGCGCCAAGTTCGATGCGCAACGCGGAGGCCGCCAGCAAGACCACCGCCGTCACGGCGATGGCAACGAGAGCCACTCGGCCGCCGACCGAAAGGGAAGGCACCTCGACCGACCGCGCGCATTCGCCGGCCAATGCACGTCGCTGGGTCGCGTACAGGCAGCCGAACGTCACCACGATGGCGATGAGCGCGGCCAGGCCAAACCGCTCGATCCACGGCAGCAGTGCCGGCAGGTGCCCGTCGTACATCACCAGGTTGGCCGGGTTGGAAATCGGCAGCACGAAGCTCGCGGCGTTGGCGATGAAGGCGCAGATGAAGAGTAGCGGCAACGGCTTTGCGTCCGCCTTGCGTGCCACCGCGAACACCGCGGGCGTCATGACCACGGCCGTCGCATCGTTGGACAGGAAGGTGGTGGTCACGATGCCGATCAGGTACACAAGTATGAACAAACGCTTCGGCGATCCGTGCGCGTGATTCACCGCGATCGCGGCGATCCAGTCGAACAGTCCTTCGCGACGGCCCAGTTCCGACAGAAGCATCATGCCGATCAGGAAGAGATAGACGTCCGTGCCTTTACCCACCGCCTCGACGGCGTCGCGCCACTGCAGGCCGCCGATCGACACGACGATGACGGCACCGGCCACGGCCCAGATGGCCTCCGGCCACTTGAACGGTCGCGCCACCACGCCGAGCACGGCAAGCGCGACCACGATCCACGACACCACCTGAAGGCTCATGGGGTCTCCAGTGCGGGCGTTGCACGATCCGCGTCGTGGCCGGTCAGGCCTTCATCCGCAAGCCAGTGGCGATTCACCACCCATAGGGCGACGGATGCCACGGCGATCGCGCCGAGCGCGAGAAACGCACCGCGATAGTTGATGAGTTGGGCGATGAACCCGCCCAGGGCGGGGCTCAGCGCGGCACCCACACCCTGCATCGTCATCACCGCGCCCTGCGCGACGTTGACGCGACCCGTGCCCTGCATCAGCCGTGCAACGAGCGCAGGCACGGCCACGCTTTGCAGGCCGGCACCGACCCCGTCCAGGGCCTGCACGGGATACACGCCCCAGCGGTGGATGCAGAACGCCGCGATCACGCCGCGAACGGGCAAGGCCAGAAACGTAATGAGAATGACCCACCAGTAACCGTACGAACGGATAAGCCGCGGCGCGACCATCGCCGCCACCACCATCACCAGCTGCGCCACGATGATCGTGAGCGCGGTGAAGGCGCTGGGATCGCTGCTGCCGGTGGACACCACCGCCAGGCCGAACAACGGCAGCATGGCGGCGTTGCCCAGATGGAAAAGCAACAAGGCCACCGAGAGCAGGAGCAGCGGCTTGCACGTCACCAGCGTGCGGAAGCCCGAAGGCGCGTCGTCGGTATCGTCATCGTCCTCCAGGCCACGAGCCGCCCGATGATCGATCGCATCGGCGGGAATGCACACGACCGACGCCACCGCGAACACGCCGAAGATCGCGGCCACCGCGAACACGCCGCCAAAGCCGAATTTCCATCCGATGTAGCCCGATACCGCGGCACCGACCACGTTACCCGCGTGGTTGGCCACCTGGTTACGGCCGAACTGGCGATCGAAGCCGCGCGCCCGGGCCATGCCCAGCGTGATGCCTGTGATCGCCGGCACGATCAGGGCACCGGCGATGGCCGTGGCCACCTGGGAAAAGGCGACCATCGCGAACGAATGGGCGAACCACACGATGCAGGACGCCAGCACCGTAAAGATGCTCGATACGATGATGGCCGCGCGCTTGTGGCGCGTCGCGTCGACCACGGCACCGGCGGGCGCGGTCACCGCGAGACCGGCGACACCCCCGAGGGTCATCACCGTGCCGATGCTCGAGGTGTTCCACCCGAGCGACTGCAGATAGACCCCCAGGAACGGACCGATGCCCGCCTGCACGTCCGCCACGAAGAAGTTCAGCGCCTCGAGCGGACGCCGACCTTTCATCGGCGTGTTCGCCCCCCCGCTCACCAGTGCCTCCCGTTCTTGTTCGGACCGAGCTGGCTGCCGAGCAGACCGTGGCGCGGCCAAGCCTCGATGGCATGCACATCGGTGCCGAGCCCGTGGCGTCCGGTGCGTGCCTCGGCGGGATGCGTCGCGACGCGGATGGCATCGTCGCCCACGGCGCCCTGACGGTCGGTGGCGGTGACCACGACCTCCAGCGGACGGGCCTGCGCGTCGACCGACACCGCGCACGCCCACACCGCCGGTTCACCCGGCACCGGGTGCATCGCCACCGCGTCGCCACCCCCGACGGATGCCGTCACGGCAGTCACATCATCGCCCAGGACCTTCGCGCGGATCGTCATCCGTCCGTCCTTGAGCGGCTCGTGACGCGTGCGGCCAGTAACGAGGCGATGATCCGCCGGCTGGGTGATGGTGACGAACGGACGGTCATCGCCCAGGCGCCGGAAGCGCCAGCTCACCACGCCATCATCGACATGGATCACCGTATAGCCGGGCCGCCCGTCGTCTTCCTCAATCTGGCCCGTGGAACGTGTCGCCCCATAGATCACCCATCCGTCGTTGAGCAACTCGTTGTAATGCGTATGCCCCGTATCCACGAACGCGACGTTGGCATCGGCGAACGCGTGGGCAATCGCTTCACCACCCTGCTTCAGGTCGCCGGGATAGGCGTGCATGAAGACCACGGCGGGCTGCTCGGCGGCCTGTGAGCGGTGCAGTTCGTGCTGCAACCAGCCCCACTGGGTATCGCCGAGCCGGAAGTCCGGGCCACCGGTGCCCGCGGAGACCACATCGAGGAAAAGGCACCGGTGGCCCTTCACGTCGACCGCCATGGGCAGGTGGTCCATGCCTAACTCGGTATAGAACGTATCCAGGCTCTTCGTTTCGAAGTCGTGGTCGCCCGGGATGGCGTGGAACGGCACGTTCAGTCGATCCAGCAGCGGACGCAGGCGCCGGTACTGCTCCTGCGTGGCGTGGTTGGCGTTGTCGCCCGGCAGGTAAACGAAATCCACCGCGCCTTCCGGCGCCCGGTTGACCGCCTCCACGATCGTTTCCAGGTGACCGACGCTGACGTAGTCGTCTTCGTCGGAGGCGTGCAGGTCACCGATATGAATCCAGGTCAACATCGACATGAGGGGTCTCCGGGAGGCGGGGCGTGGGGAAAGACGCAGGGGACGGTACGGATCAGCGCGGCGGCGTCATCGGCGCCTGGCCCGCGGTCACCGGCGGCGGAGGCGGGGGCGGCGTGATGGCCTGTTCGCTCGACGGGGTCGTGCCGATGGACACCGCCTGCAACGCGCGTTGGCCGCCGTTGGCCACACCGAAGCCGCTGGCGCTGAACGATGCGCCCTTGACCAGCAGGTTCGGCTGGGCGAGGGCCGCGTGCGGTGGCACGCGAACCACGGTGCCGTCGGTCAACAGCACGCCGTTGGCTTCACCCCGCGGTCCGAATAGCACCTCGGCGACGCGCCCGGACGCTTTCATCGGTGCCAGCGCCGGGGGAGCGGCCGGCGGCACGGGCGCCGGGGCGTTGGCGAGCCAGTCGCGCGATCCCTCGCGGATGCTGTCCGGCACGATCACAGGGGCATCGGCAAGGCGCGAACCATGGATGCTCAACGTGGCATGCCGCTCGTTCGCGAGCGCGTTGCCGACCGGCGGCGGCACCGGCACCTGCGTGCCGTCGCCCAGGATGAGCGTGTCGACGTCGCCGTTCGGATTGGCGATGAAACGCTGCACCGTCTGCTCGACCTGCACCGGCGCACCGGGACCCGGTGGCGCGGGCGGCGGCGGGGGAAGATCCTGGGCGTGGGCCGCGGCGGCGGTCAGGGATGCTGCGCACAGGCAGGCAAGGATGCGACGCATGGCACTCTCCGTTCTCTGCGGGAACATTCCGCATGGAGGTGAGAGCAGGTTCCGTGCCAACGGCAAAATGGCCGTATCAGGCGGTTTTCGGCGTCGTCTTCGCTTGCGGGTGTCCTGCAAAGGGACACCTCGGTGTCGTCGGAAGGGACATCACTCCAGACCGTAGTCGGCCATCTTCCGGTACAACAACTGGCGCCGGATGCCGAGACGCCGCGCCGCCTCGGCCCGGTTGCCCTGCGCCACGTCGAGCGCGTCGCGAATCATCCGCCGCTCGAGCGCTTCGACAGCCTCGGGCAACGTGGTGCCGTCCGGCGCGTCGCGCACGTCCTCTGGCGCGGCGTGCTCGGGAAGGATCGCGGCCAGATCGTGCACGGTAAGCATCTCCGTGCGCGACAGCGCGACGCCCCGCTCGATTGCGTTGCGCAGCTGGCGCACGTTGCCGGGCCACGGATACGCGCACAGCGCAGCCAGCGCATCCGCCGCGATGCGCTTGCGCCCGGCAAGGAAATGCCGCACCAGCGGCTCGATGTCCTCGCGACGGTCGCGCAACGGCGCGATGCGGACCGACAGCACATCGAGGCGATAGAGCAGGTCGGCACGGAACTGCCCGTCCGCGACGCGCTGGGCGAGGTCGCGGTGGCTGGCGGCCACCACCCGCACGTCCACCCGCACGGGCTGGCTGGCGCCGACCGGCACGACCTCCTGCTCCTGCAGCACGCGCAACAGCTTCGCCTGCATCGCGGCGGGCATGTCGCCGATTTCGTCGAGGAAGAGCGTGCCGCCCTCGGCCTCGCGGAAATGCCCCTTGCGTTCCGCGACCGCGCCGGTGAACGCCCCCTTGCGATGGCCGAAGAGTTCGCTCTCCATGAGTTCGGCGGGAATCGCCGCGCAATTGACCGCGATGAAGGGCATGCCGGCGCGAGCGCTGGCCCGATGGAGCGCGTGCGCGACCACGTCCTTGCCCGTGCCGGTCTCGCCGTGGATCAGCACGGGGACGCTCGTGGCGGCGGCCATGCCGACCGTCTTCTGCACGGCACGCATGGCGTCGCTGACGCCGACCAGCAGTGGTTCGCTTTCCACGCCGTCGGGCGCGGCGGCGGGTGCGGGCGCGGGCGGGGCTTTCGCCTGCCAGGCGCGGGCGATCACGGCGGCGAGATCGTCGCGTCCGATCGGCTTGGTGAGGTGGTCGAACGCGCCGTAGCGCATCGCCGCGATCGTGTTCTCGCCCGTCGCATGGGCGGTGAGCATGATGATGGGAATCCGCGGCGATGCCCCACCCTCGCCGAGCGTGCGCAGCACCGAGAGGCCATCCCGGCCCGGCATGAGGTAGTCGAGGAACGCGAGATCGACGTCGGCTTGCTCGAGCGCCACCAACCCTTCGCGACCGTCGCCCACCACGTCGACGTCGTGCCCCATCGACTCCAGCGTGGACGCCAGCGTGTCGCGGAAATCCGCGTCGTCGTCGATGATCAGGATGCGTGCCATGGCACCTCGATGAAGAATCGCGTCATGTCGTGTTCGCGCAGGTGGCCCGCGCTGCCGCCATGGGCGAGCGCGATGTCCATAACCAGCGCCAGGCCCAGCCCGTGGCCATCGATGCGGCCGCTCACGAACGGCTCGAAGAGGCGGGCCGCCACGTCGGCGGCGATGGGCTCGCCGTCGTTCTCCACCGCGACGCGCAACACCCTGCCCCGCGTGGATACCGCCAGGCGCACACGACCGTCGGCTGGTGCGTGCTGCATCGCGTTGCGCACGAGGTTTTCCGCGGCGCGACGCATCTGTTCGCCGTCCATGTACCACGACGGCTCATCGACGGCATCGGCATCGACGTCGAACGCCCGCGGCCAGGATGTCTCATGGATAAAGGTATCCAGCCAGGCGTCGAGCGGCGTCCAGGTGGGCACCACCCGCACCGGCTGCACCATCGCAAGCAGGCTCTCGACGACGCGGTTGAGACGGTCCACCTGGGTCAGCACCATGCCGAGCGAACGCTGGGCCGCGGGGGACATGCCGTCGGGATCGGCATGCAAGGCATTCTCGGCGGCCAGGCGCATCGTGCCGATGGGATTGCGGATCTCATGCGCCACCGTGGCTGTCATCCGGCCTAGCGTCGTCAGCCGCTCGTGGCGTTGCAGGGTCGCGTCGAGGGCGAGGCGCTCCCGGCGGGCCTCTTCGACGCGTGCGGCATAGGCCATCACCGCGTCGGACAGACGATCGATCTCGGGTGAGCCGGTCGGCGGTATCGACGGCACGCGTTCGCTGCCCGCAAGCGCCTTGCCGACCGCGTCGAACTTCGCCCGCCAGCGCCGGGTGATCGTCGCCAGGCCGACCGCGGTCACCAGTACCACCGCGAGGAGCACCGCCAGCCCCGCCGCGAGCGGACCGTACGTGCCGTCACGCGCGTTCGCCACGCGCGTCATCGTCCAGGCGGCCCAGGCCCGGCCCAGCGGGCAGGCGGCGATCAGCAACGCCTCACGCCGTCCCTCGCGGGTGTACAGCACGGTGCCGCGCTGCGCCAGCGCGCGCGAGGCGACCGTCTCGATGTTCGTCCGTTCGGCCTGCGGCACGTCGAGCTTGGTGTCCGAGCCGTCATAGGTGGGAAACGCATAGGCGATGTTGCCGCGCGCGGGGTCGTACACGCCGCCTTCCACGCCGGGTGCCTCTTGCAACACCAGTTGCAGCACCACGCCCGCAAGTTCCTGCGCATGATCGCTCGCGCGGGCGGCGTCGGTCGCCGCGGCGAAACGCTCGCCCAGGCGTGCGCACTCGGTCTGCACCTGGCGTGCCGCGGCCTCCGTCTGCACGCCGTCGGTCTGCCCGTAGATGCCCACGAGTATCCAGCCCAGCCCGATGCAGCACAGGGCGCTCACCAGGCAGATGGCTGTGAGTTGGCTGGAAAGGGAACGCATGGGACGCTCGTGCCGACGGTGCGTGGATGGTGGGGACGTCGCGATCATATACGCGTGAACATGACCCGCGACCGCTCAAGAACACGGCGCCCGTGCCGATGTGCACGTATGCGCATTCCCGTGATCTACGTCCATGGCTTCATCGGCCATCTCCGCTTCGCCGAACTGTCGACGGGCCTCGATCCCGACGACGTCTGGATGCCCGATCTGCTCGGCTTCGGCACCTACGGCTACGCCGATCCCGGACGCATGTCGGTCGCCCACCAGGCCGAACATCTCGCCACGTGGATCGAGCGCCACGTCGGCCTCGACCCGGCCATCGTCGTCGGCCATTCGGCCGGCGCCGCCGTCGTGATGCGTTACGCGAGGGAGCATCCCGAGCGCATCGCGGCTCTGGTAAGCGCGGAAGGCAACCTCGCGCCGAGCGACGCGTTCCTGTCGTCGCGCCTGGCGCCCATGGCGCCGGCCGACGTCGTGCGCTGGCTCGCGCAGACGCGGCAGTCGCCCGGGAGCCTGATGACGTCCGACGCCTGCCGCCTCAACGACGCGGCGCTGGACCGCCTGAAGGAGTGGCTCGACCACCAGCCCGCCGAGGTGATCCACGCCGCCGCACGCGCCGCGCTGCTGGAAACCCTGCGCCCGGCCTACGTGAGCGACGTCGCCGAGGTCATGGCGACGATCCCGACCTTCCTGATGCGCGGGGAGCGCACGCCGCCGGGACTGGGCGTTACGCCGCGGGTGAACGAACTGGCCCAGGCCAGCTTCACCATCCCGAATGCCGGGCACGCGATGGTGCTCGAGAACCCGGAGGGCGTCGGCCGGGCCGTCGCCGAGGTGGTGGCGTGGGTGCGCCGACAACCCGCCCGGTGATCGCTTGCCAGGTACGCCATGCGGTCACCCCTGCGCCGGTCTGACCGGTGGCGTTCACCCGGGGCTCGCGGTCGCCTCCGGTGACGGCGACCCGCCGTTGGCTCCGTCACCCAGCGACGGATGCGACATCGTTTCCCCCATCACACGGTTACGGCCCGCGCGTTTGGCCGCATAGAGGGCTTTGTCCGCGGCGATCACCACGTCGCTCCAGCCGGCCTCCCCGCACGTGGCGAGGCAGTAGCCGATACTGACAGTGCACGGCCAGCGCTCGCCTGACGGCAAGGCGACGGGGTCGCGTTCGACAGCGGCGCGAAGCCGCTCGGCGGCGTCGATCACCGCCTGTGGGGACGCATCGTGGATCAGCACCATGAATTCTTCGCCGCCGACGCGCGCCAGAAGGTCGTCCGCCCGGACGTTCGCTTGCAGCGTACCGGCGAGCGATACGAGGATGTGATCGCCGCCGTCGTGGCCCCAGCGGTCGTTGATGGCCTTGAAGTGGTCCACGTCGATCATCAGTACGGCCAGCGCGGTGTGACCTCGCCGCGACTCCGCGGCGCGATGCTGGCCCCGTTCCCACATCACGCGGCGGTTGGAGATGCCGGTGAGCGGATCCTGGCTGGCGTAGCGGATCAGTTCCGCGTCGAGCTGGCGGGTCAGCATCCAAAGCACGGCGGGCGTCAGCACCCAGGTCAGCAGGATGCGCGAAAGCAGTCCGAAGGTGGAGGTCGGGTCATGGCCCGGGTCGGCCGCCGGGTGCGCGATCCACCAGGCCATCCGGACCAGCAGCATGACGGCCCAGAGAACATGAAACGCACCCGCCAGGCGGGCGACCGGCCGCCGCGGTTCGTCCTGGCACTGCCAGAACGCCACGCCCGTGGCGAAGGCGAGCACCGCGGTCAGTGCACCGCCGAGGATCACCATCAACCGCAACTGCTCGCCCAGGCGCAACACCACCCACGCTTCGGTCACGGCCAGCATCGCCACGGGAACAAGCACCCATAGCCTGCCCCTGGACAGCTTCAGATAAGTGTTGACGGCGAGCAGGCCCAGCACCGCACCGGCATCGATCGCCAGGTTGCCCACCAGCCCCAAATAGGCAAAGCGCACATGCAGGCCGGGAAGCACGAGGACGCTGAAACCGACCGCGAACGCCGCGTAACCGAGTGTCCACAGCAGCACGCCGGCCTGTCGTCGTGCCCGTGGATAGGCGAGGTAGAGGGCGAGGAAAAACGCGGACGACAGGGCCGCCAGCAGGGCATTGACGATGAGCAGGGTACCCGCGTGCGCGAGCTTTGCGATCCATTCCATGATCACCTTACCGGTTCACGACGACGGAGCATGGGTTAGACCTGTATCGGATCTCGCGGGGACGACGCGGGGCGGCAACGGCGAGAACACCCTCCCGCCGGGAGGTGAGGCACCGGTACGCGCCCGCTTAACGGGGACGGATACCGATCCTGGTCGTTCCCCGGACACCCGGCCGCCCGCGGTGCGTCCCATGGGGAACCGCTACCGAAGTCCCGCGATGTCGATGGCCCGATGCCGGGCGAAAGCCTCCCCTTTCGCGCCGCATAGTCTAAGGCGTTTCACATGCCCGCCGTCACGTCCATCGCGCGCACCGGACACCGTAAACGCTTACGGATGCGACATCCCCGGCGAGCATCGCGGTCAATGCCCCGGTTCGGCCGCGTGGGCATCGTTTCGATGGGTGCCCAGGCGATCGACCAGACCCGTACTCGCCGGGTTCAGCCCCACCACCTCGACCCGCTTCCCCTCGCGGCGAAAGCGGAGCACCACGCGATCGAGGGCTCCCACAGCCGTGATATCCCACACATGCGCGTCGGTGAGATCGATGCGCACGGCCGAGATGCCCTCCTCCCTGACGTCGAACCACTCGCCGAACGCCTCGGAAGACGCGAAGAAAAGCTGTCCGCGGACGGCATAGGTGCGCACCTCGCCATCGGCCGACAGCGAACTGTCGACATCGAGGGCCCGACCCACCTTGCGCGTAAAGAAGATCGCCGACAGCACCACGCCCGTCAGCACGCCCTTGGCCAGGTCGTGGGTGGCGACGGTGACGGCTACCGTGCCGAGCATGACGACGCTTGACGACGTGGGATGGGTCGCCAACTGACGGAGCGAGCGCCAATTAAAGGTGCTCACCGATACCATGATCATGACAGCTACCAACGCGGCCATCGGAATCTGCCGCACCACCGGCGCGCCGAAGACGACAAGAAGAAGCAGCACCACGCCCGCGACGAACGTGGACAGACGCCCGCGGCCGCCCGACTTCACGTTGATGACCGACTGGCCGATCATCGCGCAACCCGCCATGCCGCCGATGAACCCCGTGACGACGTTGGCGAGCCCCTGCCCCATGCACTCGCGATTCTTGTCGCTACGCGTGTCGGTCATGTCGTTGACGATCTGCAGGGTCATCATCGACTCAAGCAACCCCACGACGGTGAGCGTGGCGGCTGTGGGGAAGATGATCTTCAGCGTGTCGAGGTTCCATGGCACCGCTGGCACGAGAAACGTCGGCAGTGCATCGGGCAACGCGCCCATGTCGCCCACGCGGTGGATGTCGACGTGAAAGGCGATCGCCACACCGGTAAGCACGGCGATCGCCACCAGCGGCGAGGGAATCGCCCGGGTGATGTACGGAAAGAGATAGATGATGGCCAGGCCCGCGGCCGTCATGGGATAGACCATCCACGGCACGCCGGTCAGTTCGGGCAACTGGGCCATGAAGATGAGGATGGCCAGCGCGTTGACGAAGCCGGTGACCACCGAGCGCGAGACGAAGCGCATGAGCGAGCCGAGCCGCAGCGCGCCCGCGATGACCTGCAGTACGCCGGTGAGGATCGTCGTCGCGAAGAGATAGGCCAGGCCGTGATCCCTGACCATCGTCACCATGACCAACGCCATGGCGCCGGTGGCGGCGGAAATCATGGCCGGACGGCCGCCGGCGATGGCGATCACCACCGCCATCGAAAACGAGGCATAAAGGCCGACCTTCGGATCGACGCCCGCGATGATCGAAAAGGCGATCGCCTCGGGGATGAGGGCCAGGGCCACGACGAGGCCGGAGAGCACGTCGCCGCGCACGTTGCCGAACCACTGCTGGCGCAGCGGAGAAGATGTATTCAAGAGGATTTTCCTCGGGAAGGCGAAACGCCTCCCTCGCATGGGACACACGAAACGACACACCGCTCACGTCATGCGACATGAGCGCTCGACGAACGAGCGATTACGGTGGCGTGGTCGACATGCGAATCCGGGAAAGAAGATGCGGCAGCGCAGTATAGCCGTCTCGATCGGATCGATCCAGCCACGATATGATGGATGGATCGCACCGGAAGACGCCGCCCATGCAAGACGCTTCCCCCTCGCTCGATCTGTCGCGGCTGGCCCAGAGCCTCTACGCGCAAGGCACCGAGGAAGCCATCCTCGAACGCATCCTGCAAATCGTCACGCCGATCGACCGTTACTGCGTCGACATCGGTGCCAGCGACGGTCTGCGCAACAGCAACACGGCCCTGCTGCTGCGTGAACACGGCTGGCGCGGCGCGCTCGTGGAGGGGTCCACCTATCGTTTCGGCCGCCTGCGCGAGCACTACGGCGGTGCCGCCAACGTGCGCCTGCTCGGCGCGCGGGTGCAACCGGACACCATCGACGACCTGCTCGACGACGCCGGCGTGCCGCCCGCCTACGACCTGCTCTCGCTGGACATCGACGGCAACGATTACTGGGTATGGAAAGGCCTGAAGCGGCATCGCGCCCGCATCGTGGTCATCGAATACAACCCTTACTACCCACCGCCGGAACGCTGGGTCATGGCGTTCGATCCGGATCATCACTGGGACGGCTCGACCCATTACGGCGCCAGCCTCGAATCGATGGTCGCACTCGGCCGCGACCTCGGCTACGAACTGGTCTGCTGCGACGACATGGGTAATAACGCGTTCTTCGTCGATCGCGCGCTGTATCCGTCGCTGGGCATCGCCAACAACGAAACGCGCCTGCTGTTCCGGCCCGCGATGTACAACCTGCGCTACGTGGGGCACAACACCTTCCTGACCGGGCATCCGTATCGTTATGGCCCCGGCGAGACGATCTGACGTGGCACGCAATCGCATGCCGGCCTTTCCGGAGAGCTACGACCTGCGCCCGCTCGACGAGGGCCGCCGCGTGACCGATCGTGTCGTGCGCTGGCGGACCCCGTCCGGCGACGTGGCGGTGAAGACCTACACCGGCGAGCATCGCGCCCGCGGACGGCAGGAGGCCCGCTTGATCGCGTTTCTCGGGACGCCCGCCGACCCGCGCTTCCGCGTGCAGTCGGTGGTCGCCACGCGGCGCGGCGAGCCTTTCGCCGACACGGAGGATGCCAGCGTGCTCGTCACGCGCTGGGAATCCGGCGCCTCGCGTCGCTACGACGCGTTCACACGACGCGAGTGGTCCAGCCTGGGGTCGAGCCTGGCCGCGCTGCACCGGCGCCTGGACGAATGGACGGCGCCACCGGTCGATACGCTGTCGGCCCGGCTCGCCCGTATCGACATCGACGCCGAACGGGCCCGCCTCCAGATGCCTGGCGGCGCGCTGCCCGACGCGCCCGGGCTCGACGCGGCACGTGTGGAAGACTATCTCGCGTGCTGCCGCGACCTGCTCGTCCGTTGCCATCCGGGCGCCGTGGGCGCCTTTCCCGCCGCCGACCCGCAACGGCCGATCCACAACGACTACAACCAGTTCAATTATCTGTTCGACGACACCCTGCCGCCGGTCATCATCGACTGGGAGGCGTCGATCGGCGCGCCGCGCGAGTTCGAGGTGGTACGTTGCCTCAATCACCTGCCGCTTCAGGCCCCCGCCTCCGCCCAGGCGTTCATCGAGGGGTATCTCGCCGTACGCTCGCTGCGCGGGGCACACATGCGCTGGGCCGTCGACGTGGCCTGCTTGATGCACGCCACCAAGCACTGGGTACTCGACGGATGGCTCGACGGCCGCGAGGGTTTCGCCGAACGCCTCACCGGCGCCATGGCGATGACGGCCCTGTTCGCCGGCGGGCGCGACGCCATGGCGGACTTTTACCTTCGTCACGCGGGAGGTGCCGCATGAGTGAGCGGGCCCATGTATTTCCGCCGCCGATGGAGCGGCACTATCCGGTGGTCGACGGTCGCATCCAGACCCGTTCGCTCGAAGCCCACATCGTCGATCATTGCAACCTGACCTGCGTCGAGTGCTGCTCGCTGTCGCCGCTGCTGCCGGCGTGGATGGTCCAGCCGCAGGCATTGTTCGACGATCTCGCGCGCGTGGCGAAGGTGATCCGGCCGCGCGTGTTCAAGCTGGTGGGAGGCGAACCCACGCTGCACCCGGATCTCGTGGCGCTGGTCGAAGGGGTGCACCGCAGCGGCATCGCGCCCGCCGTGTCGGTAACCACCAACGGCCTCCACCTCGACCGCCTGCCGGACGCCTTCTGGCAGGCGGTCGACGGCCTGACGATCTCGCTTTATCCGCGTCCGCGCCTGCGTGAGTCGGCCATCGCCTCCATCGAGTCACGAGCCCGGCGCTTCGGCGTCGCACTCAACTGGAAAGTGCAGGATCACTTCGTCCGCATGTCGCGCATGCCCCCGTCCGACGATCCCGTGGAAACCGGCGCTATCTATCAGGACTGCTGGTTGCGCGAGCGTTGCCACCTGATCCGCGACGGTATGTTCTACACCTGCACCCGACCCGCGCACATGCATACGCTGCACCGCGGCCGCACCGATTTCACCGCCGACGGCGTGGCGCTGCACGACGGTGCGTCGTTGCACGACGAGATCCACGATTACCTGCGGCGGGATACGCCGCTGGCCGCCTGCTTCCACTGTCACGGCGGTCGCGCCGCGATGGAACCCCATCGCATGATGTCGCGCGCCGAACGCGACGCCGAGCGGGCACGCTTCGCATGATCCTCGCCGAACGCGATCCCTTCGGCTTCCGGCGTGTCGTCTACCACGTGGCATCAGCGACCGTCGGCGAGCGTGTCGACGAGGTGGCCGCACGCGCATCGCTTGCCGAGCGTGGCATCGACGTGGCGGCATGCCAGGGATATTTCAGCGGCAGGCGGCTTCACGATCGCACGGTGATGCGCGACATTCGCCAACTGGCACCCGGCCAGCGCCTCCAGGTTTCCGCGGATGGCTGGCAGGCGACGGACGCATCGCCGCCGACACCCGCGAGCGACGACCTGGAAGCCGCCCTGCTCGATGCGGTCCACCGTGCCGTCGAGGGCCCCGGGCGTACCGCCATCGCGCTCAGCGGCGGCCTCGATTCGGCACTGCTCCTGGGCGTGCTGCATGCGCACGGGCATCGGGACGTGCCCGCGTACGTTCTCGCCACGGGCATGCCGGATTACGACGAGCGTGACGCCGCGCTGGCGACGGCACGGCGGCTGGGCATGGACGTTATCGTGGTCAACGCGTGCGAGGCCGATTTCGTCGACGCGCTGCCGCAGGTGATGCGGCATCTGGACGAACCGCTCTACAACCTGCACCCCGTCGCCAAATGGCTCCTCGCCGGCGCGATGCGCCGCGATGGCGTGGTGCGCGCCATCAGCGGCGACGGCGTCGACCAGGTGATGCGGCGGGATACGTCCGCCGATTACCTGCCGCTGTGCCGCACGCTCTTCCAGGCGCAGGGCGTGGCGTTACATCCGCCGTTTCTCGCGCCCGGCGTCGTCGGGCACCTCCTGGCCCGGCCACCCGATCCGGAAAAGGCCTGCGTCCGCGAACTCGGCCAGCGCCATGGGGTGGCACGCGAACTCGTCACCGGCCCCAAGCGCTCCCGCCTCGCCCCGCCGATGGACCTGCGCGCGCTGCTCCTGCCGGACCGTGCCGACGCGCTGGCCCATGCGCTGGGGTTGCCGCCGCCGGACCTCGCCGACGACCGGGCACGCGTGCAGTGGACCACGCTGATGCAGTTGCTCGATCGCCTCCGGATGCGTGCCTGATGTGCGGCATCGCGGGGCTGGTTCGCTACGACGGAGGTACGCCTTCCGCTGTCGAGCGGGTGATCGCCATGCGTGAGCGGCAACGCCACCGCGGCCCGGACGGCGACGGGCTCTGGCACGACGCCGTCGCCGCGCTCGCGCACAACCGGCTGGCCCTGCTCGACACCGACGGCGGCAGCCAGCCCATGCGCAGCGCCGACGGACGCTACGTGCTCGTCTACAACGGCGAAATCTATAACCACGCCGCGCTGCGCCGCGAACTGGCGGCGCACTGGCCGTTCCGTACGCGCTGCGACAGCGAGGTGGTGCTCGCGGCCTACGCGGCCTGGGGCGGCGCGTGCGTGCACCGCTTCAACGGCATGTTCGCCTTTTTCGTCTGGGATACCGAACGACGACGCGGGTTCGCCGCGCGCGATCGTCTCGGCATCAAGCCCTTCGTCTATCGGCAGGCGGATGGCGAGCTTCTGTTCGCTTCCGAAGCGAAGGCGATCCTCGCCGCGATGCCTGGCGCTCCACGCGCCGACATCGGGGCCGTGACCGAATACCTCGTCGCACCGTTTTTCAGCGGCGTGGCACGCCCGATGTTCGCCGACATGGACTACCTGGCGCCCGGGCACGCCCTGCACGTCGATCAGGACGGGGTTCGCGTCGACCGCTGGTCGGTCGATCCGTCGCCAGCCGATACCACGATGGCCTGGGAGGACGGGGTCGAGGCGATGCGCCAGCACCTGGCGCGCGCGGTGGAACGGACCCTGGTGGCGGACGCGCCGGTCGGGCTGTTCCTGAGCGGCGGCCTGGACTCGACCCTCATTGGCGCGCTCGCCGTGCGCGCGGGCATGTCGCCCCAGGCGTTCACCATCGCGTTCGCGGGGCACGACCGCTACGACTACGCCACCTCGCTGATCGTCGGCTCCGACGACCAGCCGTTCGCGGAAGCCGCCGCAACCGCCCTGGGTCTTTCGCGCGTCGACGTGATGCCATCGCGTGAGGACTTCGGCGACAGCCTGCGCGCGGTCGCCCTTCAGAACGACGCCCTGCCTGCCTGGGAGCAGGAACTGGCGCAACACCACCTGGCCCACGCCGCCGCCGGGCGGGTCAAGGCGGTGATGGTGGGGGACGCGGCGGACGAAACGCATTTCGGCTATCACTTCCTGCTCGATCCGCAGGCCACGCGCGACCCGCTGCACGTGCTGCAACGGCTCACCGGCGACCCGTACCTGCGTCCCGGGTTGCTTGCGCACCCCCTGGAACATCACGCCGCCGGGTATCGCCAACTGGCCGCGGACGCTGGCCATCGCTGGGACACCGCGGAGGACCGCGTCCTCGCGACCCAATGGCTGGTGCGACACCGCTGGTTCCAGCGGCTGCTGCATAACGGCGACATCCACGGCATGGCCCATGGCGTGGAAGCCCGCGTCCCGTTCGGCGACGTGGATCTGCTGGATTTCACCGCCACGGTGCCCGTGCGCCACGCCTTGCGCGGGGGCGTCGAGAAGGCCCTGCTACGCGAGGCCGCGCGCGGCTGGCTTCCCGAGACGATCCGCCAGCGACGCAAGTCGGCGCTGCCGAAAGACCAGGGCGTGGGCGAGGCCTTGCGACGCCATGCGCACGCGACTCTGGCCCGCCACGGCGAACCGGTCGCCGCCGTCATGGACCTGCCCCGCCTGCTGCGTCGTACCGCCGATCCGCGCCCGCTGGACGAACACGAGCGCGCGGTGTTCTACCGCGCCTGCGCGCTATCGCATTGGGCCACGGCACACGAGGTGCGTTTCGCATGAGCCGGGTACTCTTTTGCGTGGTGCCCGAGCGCGGTCACCTGAACCCGTGCATCGGCCCGGCCCTCGCGCTACGCGCACTCGGGCACGACGTGGCCTTCCATGCGCCGGGCGACATCCGCGAGCAACTCGCGCGCGCTGGCGACTTCGCCTGCTTCGGGCCGGTGCAGTCGCCTCGCGCGCCCGACGCGCGACGTGGCGAGGCCTTTGCACGGCAGGTCGACGATCCGGCGTGGTTGCGCGAGTGGATCCGCTCGCTGCTGATCGACGGCGTGCCGGACGAGGTCGGGCGTATCCGCGCGACCATCGCCCACTGGCATCCCGACGTCGTGGTGATCGACCCGCTGCTCTACGCCGCCGCCATCGCGGCGCATCTCGACGCCCTGCCCTGGGTATCGCTGTCCAATTCGCTCAACCCGGTGCTGCCGCCCTCGCTGGCATCCGCCTTGCTCGATACGGTGCGCGCCTTGTCGACGCAGCGCGACGCATTGTTCGCGCGCTATGGCATGGCGCCCGCGTTTCGCGGCTGCGACGTGCTCTCGCCCTGGCTGACCACCGCGTTCACCACGGCCGCCTTCGCTCCCGACGCGCCCGGCGACGTCGTGCTGCTGGGGCCGTCGATTCCGCCTTCCGCACGCGGCGACGAAACGGATTTTCCATGGGACCGGCTGGCGCCCGACCTGCCCGTCGTCTACTTTTCGCTGGGCAGCCAGATCTACTACCAGCCGGCGATGTTCGGCACCGTCATCGAGGCGCTGCGCGACCGGCCCGTGCAACTGGTGATGTCGGTGGGCGACCTGCTCGACACCGACGCGTTGCCTTCCCTGGGAGAACGGATGATCGCGGTGCGCTACGCGCCGCAACTGGCGATGCTGGCGCGCGCGTCGCTATTCATCACCCACGGCGGGGCCAACTCGGTGATGGAGGGCCTGGCGGCCGGCGTGCCGTTTCTGGTGTCGCCGCTATGCAACGATCAATTCCACCAGGTGCCGTTCGTCGAGCGTGCGGGCGTCGGCCGTGCCGTGGACCTTCGGCGATCCACGCCCGTGGACGTCGCCGCCGTGGTGGACGCGCTGCTGACCTGCGGCGCCACACGCGCGAACGTGGCCCGTGTCGCGGCGAGCTATCGCCGATCCGGCGCCGACGAGGCGGCGCGGCGCATCAGCGCGATCGCCGAAGAAACCCGTCGGGCGAAAGCGTCATGATCACCTGGTCTTCAATGGCATGATCGACCTCGAATCGCTCGTCTTCGGCCAGGAACGCCCGCGCGGCCGTCGCCGGGTTATTGCCCTTGCCGTACGGCTTGCCCGCGAAAGCCTGCTCGGGCAGGTACTCCATGATCGTGTCCATCACCACCACGTAGCTTTCCGGCGTCACCAGCGGCGCATAGCGGCGCAATTCGCCGAGCACGTGGTCGTGCGTGTGGGTCAGGTCGAGGATGACCAGCACCGGCGAACGCGCGCCGACGTGGCCGACGACCTGCCCGAACGTGGCCTCGTCGAGCGGGTCGCCTTCGACGATGCGCAGGCGATCGGCCACGCGATGGGCAAGCAGGCGCTCGCGCACCTCCGGGCGAAGCCGCGGTTCGATCGCCACCACGATGCCGTCGTCGCCCGCCAGCGTGAGCATCGAGGCGGAAAAGACCGCACCGCCGCCCGCCGCGATGCCGGTCTGCACGATGGCGGCCGGCTTCACGCGCCAGATCAGTTCCTGCAGCGCCAGCATGTCGCCGGGCAGGTGGAAGAACCGCTCACCGAGCCAACGGGTCTGGAAGAGATGATCGACCTCCGCGGCGCGGTTCAACCATTGGACGTTGAGATCGCGCATGCGCGCGGAGATGCGTTCGGACATGATCGGAAGCCGGCATGGATGACGTGATGCGGGAGGCGGCCTGCCGATGGCTGGCTACCGCATGGGGCCTACGCCATGCGCGGCTGGAGCCGATCCCGTCGGGCCATACTAACAGTTCGTTTCTCGTGCACGGCGCGAGCGGCGTGCTGCGCGTCGGCTGGGCGGGAAAATCAACGGCGCAGGTGGCTCGTGAAACGCGCATGCTTCGCCACCTGGCCGGGCGCATGGGTGCGGTGGCCATCCCGACGATGCGTGCCACGCGGCGAGGCACCTACCACGTGCGCACGGGCGACGGACGCCACCTGCACGTCTTCGATCGCATCGACGGCCTGCCCGCGGCATACCGTCGTCCGTCGCTCGCGGTGGAACGGGCCATGCGGTCGCTCGTCGCGCTGCACGCTGCCATGTCGTCCGTGGCGGTCGGTCGCGCCGGATCGATGGACTGGCTGGCGGCACGGCACGGTCGCCTTGCCCGCCCGTCGGCGACGTTCACCAGCGGTACGGACGATGCGGTCATCGGGCGCATCGGGGCGCTCATGCAGGCGGCACGCACGTGGATGGCGGGCCCGATCCAATGGCTGCACGGCGACTATCACGCGGGCAACCTGCTGTTCGACGACGACAGGCTCCTCGGTATCGTGGATTTCGACGGCACCGGGGTCGGTTCGGCGTGGCTCGAAGCGGCCTTCGCCGCCTTCGCGCTCGCGCGCGATGTGTCGGACGAGCACGATCTGCGCATCGATGCGTCGCTGTGGCGTCACGCGATTGAGACCTATGCGGACGCCGCCGGCCTGAGCGACGCGGGCTGGTGGCATCGTCATCGGGAGGACCTCCGCCAGCTGTTTTGCGCCGATCAGGTGCTGATCCACCTCGAAGCGGCGCGGCGGGGATCGTGGTCGCCCGGACCGGGCATGGGCTTTCTCGGTCCCTGGCGCGCCCTCTGCGCACCGTCGTGCGTCGACAGCCATAACCTTACCGCCGCCACCGTGGCGTCCCGGGCCTCCCCGCGCGGCGAGGCGTCGTGCAGGCACATCACCACGTCGTCGCCGCGCGCACGCTGAGCGACGACGTGCGCGTGCATGCGCGCCGCCAGCACCTCGGGGGCCGGCGGAGGCATGACCCAATCCTCGAACAGTGCGGTCCAGCCGACGTGGGAACGGCCGAGCCGTGCCAACACCCGCAGGCGTGGATCGTGCGCGTGCGTGCCGTACGGCAGGCGCAGTGGAATCACGTCCGGCGGGATCACCCCCGCGTTGGCATAGGCGTCGCGAATGAGCCGGTCGGTGGCGTCGATCTCGCAGACGAGCTCCGCGTCGCTCAAGCCGCCTTCGCGGGCGTGGCTGCCGGTGTGGTTACCGACGGCGTGACCTTCGCGAAGCATCCGCACGAGCACGTCGGGATGCCGTGTCGCGTGGGCACCGAGCACGAAGAAGGTGGCGCGGCATCGCGCGTCGCGCAAGACGTCGAGCAACGCGTCCGTGGAAGGTCCCGGGCCGTCGTCGAAGGTGAGCTGGATCGCCCCCTGGGTATGTCGGTGCGAGGCAACCATGGCATCACTGTAAGCCGCTGGCGTCCCGGCGGGAAGACGCCCCCGATCCCGTGTCGCAGGATCGGAGGCGTCCAGGGCAAGGCTCAGGACGCCGCGCGGCGGACCGCGCGGCGCCGGTCACTCAGGCGTCGATGACCGGATCGGTACGGCGGCCCACTACGCCGGCGGCGAAGGCCGCGGCCGCGCCGAGGATCAGCATGAACAGCGTACCCCAGGCGGCGCGAGCGATGCCATGCGCGGCGACGTCGGCGGCCTCGCGGGCCTTCTGCTCGGCGGTACGCTTGAGTTCGTCGTAGCGGGCCATGGCCTGCTTGTAGGTCGCGATGTAGTTATCGGCGATCTGCCCGGCTTCCTCCTGCGACTTGCCCGTGCGGGCGGCGATGATGTTCACGAGGGCATCGCGATCGGCCGCATCGATGGCCGGCTTGCCGGCGGCACGCACGCGGTCGAACCAGGCGGACAACTCATCGCCCGCCGCCTGGGGCGTACCCGCGGCCTGCGCGGCGACGTCCTTGCCGTCCTGGGCCGACGCCTTCGCCTGGGCCGACAGCTGGTCAGGGTTCAGTGCCGGCTTCCCGGTCTGGCGCAGCAGCGTATCGAGCTGGTTGCGCATGTCGTTCCAGTCAAACGAGATGCCCTGCTGCTGCAGCTCGTCCTTGACGCCCTTGGTGACGGCGGGTGCGGCAGCCGCGATGCCCTGGCCGGCAAGGTCCACGCCCTTGCCCACCACGCCGGTCACCGCACCGGCCGCGCTCGCGGCCAGGCCAGCGACGAGCCAAGTCGTCGCCAGCGAGGTGAGCGCCCACGACAGCAGGCCGTGCAGCCCGCCGCGGACGGTCGCGGTGCGCCCGGCGACGAAGGCGCCGACGACCACGGAAACAATGGTGGATGCGATCAGCCAGATGCCGGCACCGGTGCCAAGGCCACTGACGGGGTTAGCCTCATGCAACGGGTCGATGCTGCCGGCACCGATGGCGGTGCCGAGCACGCTCAAAATAAGGTAGGTGACCAGCGAGAGCGCGCAACCGGCGAGGATGGCGCCCCAGGAGAGTCGGGGGTTGTACGCGCGGGGAATCACAACGGCCATGGGAACGACCTCGTTCTGTGGGGGTATGACCAGTCTGCGGACGACGCTCACCGTGCGCGTGAGGCGAATGCACCAGTGCGGCTAGTGCATTCGCTTCAGGGCGCGGCTACCTTGACCGTTCACCCTTCAGAACCTCCGTGTCCCATCGCAGGTATCCCATGTCCGCCGTAGACATTTCCGTCACACCGCCCGCATCGACCAACCGCCGGCAGCTCCAGCAGATCATCACCGGACTGAGCGAGGGCGTGATCCTGATCGAACCCGACCAGTCGATCACCTGGGCCAATGAGGCCGCGCTGTCGATGCACGGCGCGACGGAACTGGCCGAACTGGGCGGCACGGTGTCCGAATACCGCAAGCGCTTCCAGTTGCGTTATCGCAACAACCACCGGCTCGGCGACGGTAACTATCCCATCGATCGCGTGATCGCCGGCGAGGTGTTCGAGGATGTGGTGGTGGAAGTCATCCGCGAGGGCGACGACGAACAGAAATGGGTGCACCGCGTGCGCAGCCTCGTGCTTACCGATGCCGCGGGCGAACCGGATTGCCTCGTGCTGATCGTGGCGGACGCGAGCGACTGGGCGAGCGCCGAACAGCGCTTCGAGCGCACGTTCAACGCCAACCCCGCGCCGGCGGTGATCTGTCGCCTGCAAGACCAGCGCTACATCAAGGTCAACCAGGGCTTCCTGGAAATGACCGGCCACACCCGCGAGGCGGTCATCGGCAAGGGCGTGTTCGAAGTGGATGTGCTGGCCATGGCCGATCGCCGTGACCTGGCGGTGGAACGCCTGAACGAAGGTGCCACCATTCCGCAGATGCAGGCCGAACTCAACCTGCCCGACGGCACCACGAAACTGGT
Source organism: Luteibacter sahnii (assembly GCF_034063545.1). Lineage (NCBI taxonomy): Bacteria > Pseudomonadati > Pseudomonadota > Gammaproteobacteria > Lysobacterales > Rhodanobacteraceae > Luteibacter > Luteibacter sahnii. The sequence goes on along the minus strand of NZ_JAQLOK010000001.1, from coordinate 1,023,805 downwards.
GGTGGTCGCCGGCCAGCCGATCGACCTGGGCGACGAGCCGTGCATGCTCTTCACCTTCATGGATCTCGAACCGCGCCGTCGCGCCGAGGTCGCGTTGCGCCAGAGTGAAGAACGCTTCGCGAAGGCGTTCCGCATCACGCCCGTGCCCACGTTCATCTGCAACGCCGAAAGCATGCAGGTCGTGGATATCAACGAGGCGGTCACGCAAACGACGCACTACGCCAGCGAGGACATCGCCGGCAAGACGATCCACGAGATCGGCCTGTTTCCGTCGCAGCAGACCTATCGGCAGTTCTGCCACGCGCTGGAAGCCTCCGGCAGCCTGCTTAACGTCGAATACCCGGTGGTGCGCAAGGACGGCGAGCACCTGGACTGCCTCGTCTCGGCCGAGACGGTCACCATCCACGAGGTACGCTGTTACCTGATCTCCCTGATGGACATCACCGACCGCAAGCGCACCGAGATGGAGCTGGTGACGGCGATCGAGGCGGTGATGCAGGACGCCTCATGGTTCAGCCAGACGCTGCTCGAAAAACTGGCGAACGTGCGCCGCGCCAATCGTCCCAAGGGCAACGACGCCTATGGCCTCGCCGACCTGACGGCACGCGAACGCGAGGTGCTGGGCCATATCGCCGAGGGGCTGGCCGACAAGGAGATCGCCGCCGAACTGGGCCTGTCGCCGAACACGGTGCGCAACCACGTGGCGGCGCTTTATTCGAAGATCGACGTACACAGCCGCGGCGAAGCCATCGTGTGGGCGCGCGAGCGCGGGGTAGCCGGTCCGCCCGGGCGCCCGAAGGGCCGCCGTCGCTGAGCCCGGCGCGAATGCACCAGTGAACCTGGTGCATTCGCATGTGGGCCCGCGCCACGTCCCTCGGCACGATGATCACGCCGGCCCACCCCTTCCACGCCGGCGCCCCTATCCCTCATGAGGATCATTCCATGGACAAGAACCGCACCGAAGGCGCCGTGCGCCAGGCCAAGGGCTCGATCAAGGAAGCGATCGGCAAGTTGACCGGCAACAAGCGCGTCGAACGGGAGGGCACCGCCGAGAAGAACGTCGGCAAGGTGCAGCGCAAGGCCGGCGAGGCGGCCGACGCGTTACGCGAAAAAACCCGCTGACCCTTTGCCCGCCCTGACGAGTGAACGCCCCGGCACCATGCCGGGGCGTTCTTTTCAGGGGGCTGGCGACGGGTCGGTTACGGCAGCGGCAGGCTGATCGAGTGCGACTTCATCGAGGCCGACAGGCTCGGGAACGGATCCACACCCGACATGGTGGTGATATCGCTCACCGAGACCACCGTGCAGGTGTACTGCTGGAGGTTGGTGCAGAGGTAGGCACCCGTACCGACGCCCGGCTCGTAGATGGCCTTCCACGTATAGTCGGGCACCTTCACCTTATCGGCACCGATGGTGCTGTTCGAACCCGATTCAAATGCCGGCCCGGTCACCACGTAGACTTCGCCCTGATCGGTCGCGACCGAGCGCACGTAGTTTTCGATGCGCTCCCACTGGCCCGCGTTGAGCGAATGGAATTGCGGCACCACGTTGGCCATCGAGAAGGTTTCCTTCTCGTTCGTCAGCGTGGAGGCGTCGCCGGCCGGCGACATGTGGCCGCGGTCGTAGCCGCTGTTGGTGTAGTCGGACGACTGCGATCGATCGGCGGCCGGGATGCCGGTTTCCGCATGCCACGTGCCGGTGCGACCGATGGATTCCGCACCGGCGATCTGGTTGGCGGTGAGGTGTTCGGCTGAATAAAGCGGGCCCTTGGTCACACCCGAAGCCAACAGCGCGTATTCGGTATGGCACACCTCGGTGGTGCGCGCGGTCAGCGACATGTCGATGGCGGGCTCCGTGCCACCGACGAACAGATCCGGACACGCGGTGCCCGCGTAGCAGGAGCCGGACACGACGAAGCACGCGACGAACAACCAACCGCTAAGACGATTCATGTGATTTTTCCCCATGGGTGTAGTGCCACGAGTCTAGGTGCGTCATGTTTCAGTCCCGCGCGAATCGTTCGCATGAACCTGCGAAATCGTCGGTTTTGTGATCGGCGGCACGTCGATCGTGTTTTTTCCGAAAGGGGGCATGGCGCGGCGATGGTTTATGCCGTGTGCGAGCCGGGCAAGCGGCGGCATCGCTAGCCTCGTTGCGATCCCGAGGGTTCGCGGACACGGTCCGCTCCCACTCGCGCGCTGTCGCTACCGAAGGGTCAGGAGCCGATCGCATCGGCGATCCGCAGCGCCAGCCGGCACCCCGCCGACGCCGGGATCAGGCCGGTACGGAGGTCTTCACCGAGGCGCCGAACGTGGCACGGGCGGAGGCGAGCAACGCGGTGACCGCGGGCCGCAGCAAGGCACGTCCGATCAACACGAGGTGGCTGCCATCACCGGCGGCTCCCGCCGGCAACGTCGTCGCGGGATACGCGATACCCTGCACCGCATGCACCACCCACGGCGCGGCATCCGGGCGGCAACGCACGATGCCCTTGAGCCGCAGCAGCTCACGGCCTGCCACGCCGATCAGCAGGTCGAGCCATCCCGCGAAAGCGTCTTCCTCGACCCATCCGGGGATAACGATGCTCGCACTGGGCATCGACATGCCGTGGTCCATCGGCGGCAGCGCCGACGGCCCGGCGCGCCACCCGGTCGGCGCGAGATCGAACGGCCTGGCCACATCCCGATCGACTACGTCGGCGACCGGATTGATCGACGCGATCCAACGACGCACGTCGGACTCGACACCTGGCCCGGCCAGATCGGTCTTGCCCAGGACGACGCGATCGGCCGCGCCCACCTGGCGGACGATCTCCTCGTGTTCACCGCTGGCGTGCAGGACGGTGATCGTATCCACCACCGTCACCACGCCGTTCAGCCGGTAATGGGCGGCCACGCGGAAGTCGCGGTGCATGATCGCGGTGACACTCTCCGGGGTGGCCAGGCCGGTGGTCTCGATCGCCACCGCATCGAAATCACGCTGGCCTCCGCGCGAAAAACGCCAGATCGCGTCGGCGAGCGTTCGTCCCAGATCCCCATTGAGCGTGCAGCACGCACAGCCGCCGGCCAGTTCGATCACGCCATCGTCGTGCGCATGCGTCATCAGGGCATGGTCGAGCCCGATGTCGCCGAACTCATTGACCACCACAAGCAGGCGCGTGCCTTGCGGCGTGCGCAGCACCCGGTCGAGCAAGGTGGTCTTGCCCGCGCCGAGAAAGCCGGTGAGCACCGTCACCGGCACGCGATCGTCCAGCGGGCGCGCGGCCTGCACGACATCCGGACGAAGCAGCCCGCCGAGGTTCATGGCGCGCCCGCACCCGCGCTGGCCGCGTCGGCGTCGGCCTTGCCGAGCGGCAACGCGATCACCGTGCCACCCTGGCCGGTGATCACGTGCTGCTCGGCGGTGACGTAGTCCGAGGGCTGGGCGAAGAAGATGTTCGGCACGAAGGTCTGCGGATTACGGTCGTACAGCGGGAACCAGCTCGACTGCACCTGCACCATGATGCGGTGGCCGGGGAGGAACACGTGGTTAGCGTTCGGCAGCGAGAAGTCGTACGGCAGCGTCGCGTTGGCGGCCAGCGCCTTGGCCTGGGTAAACCCTTCGCGATAGCGGCCGCGGAAGATGTCCATGCTGATACCGAGCTGATAGCCGCCCATCTCCGGCTGCGCCGCCACCTGGTCGGGATACACGTCGATCAGCTTGACCACCCAGTCGGCGTCGGTGCCGCTGGTGCTTGCCACCAGGTGCACGCGCGGCGCGCCGCTGATACGCACCGCCTCGGTCAGCACGGGCGAGGTAAAGGTCGCCACGTCCGGTCGCGTCGACGCCTCGCGCTGGTCACTGGTCAACCAGTGCTGCCATCCCTTGCCCGACATCGGACCCACCGGTCGCGGCCGGTACGGCACCGGATGCTGCGGATCGGACACGTACGCCACGGACCCCGCGGCCTGCGCCTCGCCACCCACCTGCAGCGAGTGGTCGGGCTGAGGACGAAGATCGAGCGTGCCCTGCGTGGAGGTCGGCCAGCCGTCGCCCGTTTCCCAGCGGTTTTCGCCGGTGACGAAGGCGTTGACCGGTGCGGGCAGGCCCGGTCGATCCTTCAGGTAATGGGCCAGGAACGGGCGCAGGACGTGCTGGCGGAAATAAAGCCCCGTGTCGGAGCCGAAACGCACCGCGCCCAGCGAGCTGCCGTCACCGACTTCCTGGCCGTGGAACCACGGGCCGGCGACGAGGAACAGCCGGTGCGCGTCATCGTGAGGCGCCATCGCCTTGTAGACGGCGAACGCGCCATAGATGTCTTCCTGGTCCCACAGGCTGGCCACGAGCATGGTCGGCACGCTCACCGGCTCGCGACCGAGGATCTTGTCGACCGCCTGTTCCGACCAGAACGCATCGTAGGCGGGATGCGCCGCGACCTTGTTCCAGAAGCCAAGCTGCTCCATGCCGTAGCGCTTCGCCACCGCGCCCGCCGATACGCCCTCGAGAAAGAACTGATAGTCGTCCGCGTGGTTGTTGGCCCACTTGTAGCGGTTCTTTCGCGACGCCGTCTGCTCGTAGATGTATTGCAGGTTCTGCTGGCGGAACGCACCGTGGTGGAACCAGTCGTCGCCCATCCACCCGTCCACCATCGGGTTCATCGGCACGGCGGCCTTGAGCGCCGGATGCGGGTGGACGATGGCCATGAGCGGCTCGAAGCCATCGTAGGAGATGCCCAGGATGGCCACCCGGCCGTTGCTCTCCGGCACATGGTGAACGAGCCAGTCGATGGTGTCGTAGGCGTCCGTGGAATCGTCCACGGGCGTGGGGTTGAGCGGCCCATGCAGCGGGCGATTCATGACGTAATCGCCTTCGGAACCGTACTTGCCGCGGATGTCCTGCACCACGCGGATATAGCCGTCTTCCACCAGCACGTCGCTCGCGTCGTCATCGTGGCTCACGGCCACCGCCAGATGGCCGCTCTCGACGGCGCTGGTCATGTCGTCGGCGTCGTACGGCGTGCGGGTGAACAGGATGCCCGCGTTCTTCGCACCCTTCGGCACGAGGATGACCGTATGCAACTTCACGCCGTCGCGCATGGGGATCATCACGTCGCGCTTGTCGTAGTCGAACCACGTCGTCACCGGCTTGAAGTCGGCCGGCGTTTCGCTCGGAAACGCAGGATATTTCGCCTTGTCAGGCGCACCGGCGACGGCGGGCAGGACGAGGACCGACAGGAGCGCGGCGGCGAGCGTGCGGAGCGGAAAGCGGGTGCGGATCATGGATATCCCCTGGGTTACTGACAGGTGGCGGGCAGCCCGCTCACCACGCGTTGGATGTCGGCGGCGGCCTCGTCCGGCGACGCGCCCCCGGCATGGCAGCGGTTGATCACCGCCGACCGCGCCTGGGCGCGCAACCCGGTGCACTGCCACGCCCGCACATCGTCCAGCGGCAGCACGGCGTACGCAACCGTGGCGCATGGATCGGCCAGCCGCTGCGCCAAGGGGGCCCCGTGGGCCTCCAGCGGCCGGACGGTGAGGCCGGGGTCGAAATAGCTGTCCGGAAACGCCTGGGCATAGACCTCCGGATCGACGACGCGGGCATAGGCACCGATGCGCAGCGAGAGCGGTCCGGCGCAACCGGCCTGGCGGACGACGTCGTTGACCACATGGGACACGTCACGACGCCACGTCGCCGCCGCGCTTTCCGGACCCTGCCCCGCCGCCAACGTGGGCAGTCGCGCCAGCACGGCCATCCGCGGCAATTCGTGGGCGTGCGCGGGCTGGCAACGGCCACGCAGCGCCGCCACGACGAGAAACAGCAGATCGTCGGCGACCGCGTCGTCGATCCGCATGCGCGCGCCGACGCGGTCGGCGTCCGGTCCAGCCGCCACCACCGTGACAGGGCGGTCCCCCTGCGCCCACGCATCGACCGCGGGACCCGCCACCGGATCCGGCCCGCGCGGCCCCACCCACAGGGCAACGCCGATGCCCACCGCGAGCGCGGCCACGGCGAGCGCGGGTACCAGCCACCGGTATCTCATCGCGACGCGGGCGTCCACGCGGGAAACGGATCGGGCATGTCCTGCCAGGCGACCGGCCCGGCCACCATCTCGTGGTCGGTCAGCAGGCAGGCGTCCAGTGCGGCACGAATGGCCGACTCGGGCAGGTCGACGCCGATCATCACCAGTTCCTGGCGACGGTCGCCATAGAGCGGATCCCACAGCTCCCACAGGGCGCGGCGCTGGGACGGGCTGGGCAATTCGTGCATGTCCGGCGGATCCGCACGAAGGTCGCTGATTTCGAAGCCGCGAGAAAGGCCTGCGCGCACCCGGGCGCGGCTGGCCCACCAATGGCCGGCTGCGGCGACCTCGGTGGCACCCCCGGCGACGGCCAGGTTGCCGACCCAGTCCATGCGCGAGGCCAGCCAGAAATAGCCCTTGGAACGCAGCACGCCGGGAATGCCGTCATCGAGCAGCGCATGCAAGCGCACCGGGTGGAACGGCCGCCCGGCACGATAGACGAAACTGGTGATGCCGTAGGCCTCGGTCTCCGGGGTGTGCTCGCCCATGAGCTCCTTCGCCCAGCCCGGCGCGGTCTGCGCGCGCTCATAGTCGAACAAGCCCGTGTTGAAGACGTGCGCCAGGTCCACCTCGCCGAACGCGGCGTTGACCAGGCGCGCGTCGCGGTTGAGCGCTCGCAACACCTTGCGCACGTTCTGGCGTTCGCTCTCGTTGAGCCGGTCGCACTTGTTGATGACGATAACGTCCGCGAACTCCACCTGCTCGGTCAGCAGGTTGACCAGCGAGCGCCCGTCGTCGTCGCCAACGGCCTCGCCGCGCGAGGCCAGCGAATCTGTGGAGCAGAAGTCGGTGAGGAAACTCCGCCCGTCGACCACCGTTACCATGGTGTCCAGCCGTGCCACGTCGGAAAGCGAGAATCCCTCATCGTCGCGCACGTGGAACGTGGCGGCGACCGGCAGCGGCTCGCCGACGCCGGTGGACTCGATGAGCAGGTAATCGAAGCGCCCTTCGTCCGCCAGGCGCTTGACTTCCTGCATGAGATCGTCGCGCAGCGTGCAGCAGATGCAGCCGTTGGAGAACTCGACGAGCTTCTCTTCGGTACGGCTAAGGCCAGCGCCGCCGTCACGGATGAGCGAAGCGTCGATGTTCACCTCGCTCATGTCGTTGACGATGACCGCCACGCGCCGTCCCTGCCGGTTGTGCAGCACATGGTTGAGCAAGGTGGTCTTGCCCGCACCGAGGAAGCCCGACAGGACGGTGACGGGCAGCGGCTCGCGCCGTCGTTCAAGGGTTGGCATGGGTTGGATTCCCGTGGGTCTGGATGGCTTGTGCGATAAAGGGCGCCACGAGCAGGTTGTCCGTGCTCATCACCGATCCGCTTCCCGGTTGCAGTACGCGGTCCATGAACTGCTGGTGCGTGATGTCCAGGTCGTCCGTCGACGACTCGACCGGCGCTCCCCGATCGTCGCGCACCTCAAGCCAGTAGAGGGTGTGCGGATCGTCCGCGGAACGAAACATCGCTTCGACGAACATGTGCTCGCGTTCCAGGGTCCGCACGGCATCGGCATGTCGGTCGTGGAGAAATGCCTGCCACTGGTCGTAGCCGGCGAGCTGATCGTTACGTATCGACATCCGGTGCAGCCGGACGACCAGATGCGGCGACGTCGTCCGGGACGGACCGGCATGCGCCAGCATCGATGCGCCGGCGACACCGAGCAACAGCCCGGCGACGAGGCCGCCGGCGAGAACGGAAAACGTATGGCGGGTCATTCAAAGGCCTGCCGCAGCCGGTCGGCGTCGTTGTCGTGGTAAGCCTCCAGCGACGCGTCGCTCATGCCGTAGGCCGACGCGGCCATGGCGTTCTGCGTGACTTCGGTATGCAGCACGCCCTTGAGCGTGAGCGGGTCATACAGGCTCGGCGTATCGATGCCGTGGGCGAGCTTGACGTGGATGAGCATGTTCGGCGGCGGGGGTGGCACGTGGATACATGCGCCGTAGAACGGCACGAAGAAGAACTCGATCATCTTGCCGTCGTCGTCCGACTCCAGCGGCACGACGTAGCCCGAGAGCTTGACCTTGTGGTTATCCAGCGCCGAGACGGTATGCAGCGTGCCCACCTGCTTCATGCGCTGGTTGCCGACGTGCAACACCGGCGGCGCGTTTTCCAGGGTCTTGATGTCTTCGGGCGGCACCATGCGGCTCCAGTCGAGGCTCGCATAGCCCTGTTCGTCCGGCTGGCCCAGTAGCGCCGCGCCGGGCGATGGCGCCACCTTGGGCGAACCGTGGGCCGCGGCGAACGCGCGCGCGGCGACGATGCCGTCGGCCTGGGCCTTCGCGCGGGCGGCGCGCGTGGCATCGGCTTCGGCCTGCGCCGAGGCCAGCGTGGCCGAGGCCGCACTGGCCGGGGCCGACGCCTCGCCACCGCCCTGCCCGCACGCGACCAGACCCGACATCATGCAAACGACGAAAACGATACGGAGCTTCATCACAGGCGCACCTGAAGGCCATCGGCCAGCGAACGGCGGTAAGCGACCCAGCCGGGGATGCATCCGGCGAGGGATCCCAGGGCCAGCACCACGGCCAGCAACGGCCACTCGCCGGGTGCCGGCGTCGTGTCGATCACCAGTCCCGCCGTGGCGAGCAGGTAGTCGTGGGCCAGGGCGGTGACACCATCGAGCAGGAGCACACCGGCGAGCATGCCCGCCAGGGTCAGCAATGTGCTTTCGATCACCAGCAGCGCGAACACCGCGCGGGTCGGCGCGCCCACGGCGCGCAGCACCGCCATCTCGCGGCGGCGCTCGCCGAGCATGCCGAGCAAGGCGGTGAGCATGCCGGACATGCCGACCAGCAAGACCATCGCGCTGACGACGCGCAGGGCGCCCTCGGCCGCGCCGACGAGGTGCCACAACTCGCCCAGCGCCACGCCGGGCAGTACGGCCAGCAACGGCTCTTCGGGGTAGTCGTTGATCGCGCTCTGCACCGCGAAGGCAGAAAGGCGCGAACGCAAGCCCACCAGCGTGGCGGTGATCGCCTTGGGCGTGAGGTCCATGCGGCGCGCCTGCGCCGCCGAGGTTTCCATCCCGGGAAGCCGCACGCCCGCATGCCAGTCGACGTGGATCGCCTCGATAGCCTCCAGGCTCACGGCGATGGTCGCATCGACCGGCGTCCCGGTGGGCGCGAGGATGCCGCTCACCCTGAACGGTTTATCCGCGTGCGTAGCGAGGTTCGCACCGCCCAGGCCGTGCGCCAGCACCAGGCGATCGCCGACCTTGTAGTGGAGCTGCCGTGCGACCTCGGCGCCGATCACCGCGTCGTAGAGGTCCGAAAACGGCTTGCCGTCGGCGAACGCCAGCGCGTTGCCGCGGCCGTAGTGGTAATGCGCGAAGAAATCGAGGTCGGTGCCGGTCACGCGAAAGCCACGGTGCGAGTCGCCCAGCGACAGCGGCACGGTCCAGGCCACCTCGGGCATCGCCCGGATGTCCTGGTAGCTCTTCCACGTGATGTTGTTGGTGGCTTCACCGATGTGGAAGATCGCATACAGCAGCAGCGTGACCGGACCGCTGCGCGCGCCGACGAGCAGGTCGGTGCCTGACACCGTGCTGGCGAAGCCCTGCCGCGCGTCGGTGCGCACCCGTTCGACGCCCAGCAGCAGGAACACGCTGAGGGCGACGGTGAAGACGGTCAGGGCCACGCCCGCCTTGCGCTGGCGAAGACTCTTGAACGTGAGGTAGAGCAGCGTCATCGATCAGGATTCCAGGGTGTCGACGGGAAACCCGTCGAGGACCACCGTGCGGTCGAAATGGCCGGCCAGGCTGAGGTCGTGGCTCACGAACACCACGCCCGTGCCGTGCACGGCGCATTCGGCGAGCAAGAGCCGGAGAAAGGCGTCGCGGCTGGCCTTGTCCAGTGCCGACGTGGGCTCGTCGGCCAGCAACAGCGACGGACCGCCGATCAGCGCCCGCGCCGCGGCGACGCGTTGCTGCTGACCCACGCTCAGTTCGCCTGTGCGGGCGCGCTCATGGACGGACTCGCCCAGACCCAGCGCCTGCAACAGGCGACGGGCTTCGTCGGCGATGCGGGCGCGAGGGCCACCGGCGCGACGGCTGCGCTCGGTCGACCACGCGCACCCGAGCATCACGTTCTCCACCGGCGACAGGAACGGCAGCAGGTTGAACTGCTGGAAGATGTAGCCCAGGTGGTCGGCGCGAAAACGATCCCGACCGGCGGCGGCGAGCGAAGCGAACGAGGTACCGAGCACGACCACGTCGCCCTCGCCCGGTGCGAGCACGCCGGCGAGCAGGCCGAGCAAAGTGCTCTTGCCGCTGCCGCTGGGTCCGTGCACGAAGACCGTCTCGCCACGTGCCACGTCCATGTCATTCACGGCGAGCATCACGCCGCCACGCGGCCAGGCGTAACGCAACGATCGCGTGCGCAGCAGCGGTAGACGTTCGATCGCGTTCATTGCGGCAGGTCGACGCCGCTGGACGAACCGTCGAGCACCTTCTGGTCGCTGCCATCGGCCGTGATGAGGTTCACGACCACCTTGCGGACGGCGGGAAACGCCGTCGCCAGGCGCACCTCGAGATGGTCCAGCCGGGCCGGCTTCAGGCAGGTGTAGCGATACGCCGCGTCGAAGTCCGCATGGCCGCCGGGTTCCGCGGCGCCGCCGAATCCATGCGGCGACACCGTGGCCGAGGCGAGGGTGCATCCCGCGCCCTGGGGCGGCACCAGCCAGGCGGCGGCTTTCAGGGTCGCCGTCGCCTTTGCCACCGCGTCGCGTTCCTGGGCCGAACCCGGCGGATGCTCGAAGCCGACCGCATCGTGCCCGGGCAGGCGGACCTCGACGTCCATCGCATGTTGATCGACCGAAACGTTGACGCTGGCCTGGCCATGCACGTGCGGGCCGAGATGTCGTTCTTCGGCGCGGGCCAGGAGCGACACGGCCCCGAGGAGGAACGGAAACACGGGAAGGAAGGCCCTCATGCCAGCCACCTGAATTGTTATGTTATAACATAAGTTACATGAGTGACCGGCTGGCTTGCCAGCGCTTTCCGCTGGCATGTGCCAAGAGACACAGGCGGCGTGGCGACGTGTCGCAAAGACCTGCGATCAGGGCTCGTCGAACTTCATCAGCCGGCCCGAGTTCGCGATCACCACGAACGCGCCGACGTTCTGCAGGATCGCGGCCGCCAGGGCGCCATTGGACGACCATCCCCCGCTGACCGCGACGATCACCAACGCCAGCGTCCACGCCGCGCTGAGGCCCAGGTTCACCCGCAACGTGCGTCGCGTGCGGCGAGCGAGCCGCACGGCCGTGGCGACGCGCGAGAAGTCGTCGCCGGTCAGCACGATGTCCGCCGACGCCAGAGCGATATCGCTGCCGTGCCCGCCCATGGCCATGCCGACAAGACCCGCACGCAACGCGAGCGCGTCATTGATGCCGTCGCCGACCACGAGGGGTTTCTGGCCATCGGCCGCCACCGACTGCACGAAGGCCAGCTTGTCCGGCGGCAAGGCACCGGCATGCACTTCCGACAGTCCGATCCGATCCGCCACGCGTCGCGCTTCCGCCTCGCGATCGCCAGTGAGCAGCGCCTGCCGCCGCAGCCCGAGTTGCGCCAGGTCGTGCAGCGTCGCGGCCACGCGGTCGCGCACCTCGTCGGCAAGGCACACCCAACCGAGGAAACGTCCACCCTCGGCGACGGCGGCCAGCGGCCCGTCATGCGCGGGCAACGCCCCTACCGCGATGCCCTGCTCGCGCAGGAACGCATCCCGGCCGAGGAAAACCGGACCGGCCGCGCCCACCGCACGCATGCCGAAGCCCGCCTCCTCGCGCACCTCGTCCAGCGTGGCCGCGAGGACGGGCAGTTGCGCGATGGCGCGCCCCACCGGATGCGTGCTGGCCGCGCCCAGGGCCGCGGCGACGGCACCGAGCCGGTCCACGTCCACGTCCTCGGCCGGTTGCAACCGCACCACGCGCAGGCGCCCTGTGGTGACGGTACCGGTCTTGTCGACCACGAGCGCATCGGCTTCGGCCAGGCGCTCGAACACCACGCTGCTCTTCACCAGCACGCCATGGCGCGCGGCCACGCTCACCGCGGCCAGCGCGGTGGACGGTGCCGCGAGCACCATCGCCGACGGACACGCGGCGACCAGCAGCGCGAGCACGGCGCCGGTGCTTTGCGTGGTGAACCACAGCATGAGCGCGATGAGCAGCACCAAGGCGAGGTAACGCCCGGCGTAGCGTTCGAGCAGGCGCGTGATCGGCGGTTTGCTGCGCTCGGCCTCCTGCATGAGCGCCACCACGCGACCGAGAGCCGATTGCGCGCCCACGCGCGACACGCGGATCACGAGCCGTCCGTTAAGGCTGAGCGAGCTGCCCAGCACGGTGTCGTCGACCCCGACCTCGACCGGCAACGACTCGCCGGTCAACGACGCGGTATCGACGCTCGCCGCACCCGACACCACCACGCCATCGGCGGGCACGCGATCGCCGGGCCGCACTTCGATCATGTCACCGGCGGCGAGCCGGTCCGCGGGCACGGTGACGACGTCGCCGTCGCGTACCAGCCGCGCCGTGCTGGCCGTGAGCGCGGACAGCGCCTGCACCGCCTCGCGCGATCCCAGCAACGAGCGGTCTTCCAGCATCTGCCCCACGAGCATGATGATCGGCAGCAAGGTGGCGGTGACGAAGTTCGCCGAGACCAGGCACGCGAGGATCGCCAGCGCGACCAGTTGGTCGACCACGCCGTGCAGGTCGGGCTGGTGCAGGCTGCGCAACGCGGCGACGAACGCCGGCCCCGCCACGAGCAGCGCCGCCATCGCCTGGAGCAGCGACACCTCCAGCGTCCGGCCCGGCGCGACCGCCGCCAGCGCGAACGAAAACAGCAGCAGGCCCGTCGCCAGCAGCACGCCCACGATACGCAGCCGCCAGCGCCGGCGCTCGCTCCCGGTCAGCAGCAACGCCGCGGCGTCCGTCGGGGTGGCGCTCATGGGGTGGCTCCGGAGATGAAGGTGCGCGCATGCGTGTCGACCGGCACGGTTTCGACGCGCCCGACGATGTCGAACAGCGACTTGACGCGCTCGCGATAGACCTGGTCGACGACCGTCGCCCGGTCGAGCGAGGGGTCGCGGCCGAGGGACAGGATCAGCGCCGAGCGCGCCTGCGCCGTTCGCACCATCTCTTCGGCACGCGCCCGCGCATCGTCCAGCGCGCCCTGCCGGCCCTGCTCGGCGATCTGGCGGCGGGTTTCGGCGGTGGTACGTGCGTCGGCGAGCGATCGCTCGACCTGCTGCCCCACGGCGAGCACGGTGTCGAACGATTCCTTGGCGCCGGCCGGGATCGACGGCACGACGTCGATGCGTGCGACCTCGATGCCGGTACCCGCACCCGGCGCGTCACGCAGGCGCCGGTTGACCTCGCGCACCAGCTCGCGGGCGAAACGCTCACGCTGCGCCACGCGATCCGGCGTGCCCGCCGCCTCGGGCCGCGCCACCAGGATGCCGTCGAGCGAGCGGCTCGCGCACAGGTGCAAGGCCGCCGTGATCAGGGCACGCCGGAGCATCGGCTCGATGTGGTCGCCCGCGACGACGTAGGCCACCGGATCGTCGATCTGGTAGAAGAGCATCGTACGCAGATGCACGAGCCCGCCGTCCCCGGTGAGGAAGAACCACGTGTTGTCCCGCGCGTTGTCGGACACGGCGGACGCCTGCCCCGGAGCGTTCTGCATGCCCTGGTCCAGCGGCGACTGGCGTTCGAGCGCCTCGGGCGCGAACTGCACCTGCCGACCCTGCGACGGCAGCAGCACCACCGACTCGATCGGCGACGGCCAGGTCAGCAGCAGGCCCGGCCCTACCGTGCGCACCACCTGGCCGAAGCGCAGCACGACGGCGCGGTTCTCTGGCGGCACGCGTTGCACGCCGCGCACCAGCCAGGCACCGGCGAGCAGCGCGACCAGGGCAAACAGCAGGCGGAACGACCACGTCAGGGTGTCCGCCAGCACGGAAGCGCGTGGCGACGTCATGGCTTCTTCGGGCCCTGCCCCGCGGACGGGCCATCGACGAGCATGCGGAACGGCGCGGCGTCGGTGCGCAACACGATGCGCGTGCCCGGCCCGACCGCGGCATCCATCGTGTCGAACGAGCGCAGCATCGTGTAGAGCTTCGGATCGGTGCGATAGGCCTGCTGGTAGATCGTGGTGGAACGGGTCTGCGCATCGGCCTCGATCGAGGCCGCTTCGGCCTTCGCGCCGGCGAGGGTGATGCGTGCGTCACGCTCGGCCTCGGAAACGATCTTCGCCGCTTCGCGCTGCCCTTCGGCCGACCGCTGCGCCGCGACCGTGTCGCGTTCGGCCTTCATCCGGTCGATGGTGGCCTGCAAGGCCTCGGCCGAGAGGGTCAGACGCTCGATACCCACCTGCCGGACGTCCACGCCATACACGCGACGGGCCTGCTCGCCCAGCAGGCCGCGCAGGCGCGCCTCGAAGTCGTCGATACGCACCTTCGCCGGATCGGTGTTGACCAGTTGCGCGAGGTCGAAGCGGCTCGCGGTGATCTCCAGCGACGAGGCCATCAGGCTACGCAGTTGCGAGGCGGCCACGTCCGGATCGTTTTGCACCGAACGCAGGAAGCGCTCGGCCGTGTCGGCGCGCGCCGGCACCGACCACACGACATAGGCCTGCACCAGCACGCGCAGGCCATCACGCGTGCCGACGTCCTGCAGGCCGCTGGAGGTGGTGCGCAGGCGCAAGTCGACCGGCACGGTGGCTTCGATCGGCAGCGGCCAGCGTAGCGAGGCCCCGGGCGTGAGCAACACCCGCACGGGCCGGCCGAAGCGCGTCACCACCACGCCCTCCCCCGGGCTGACGATGACCAGGCAGGCGCAGAGCGCGGCGAGCATGAGGATGACCGCGGCGACGGTCCAGCGGAGGGCGCGCGAGCGCGCGGGCGCCGCGTGCGGCAGATCGATGGTGCTCAAGGGGTTCCCCCGGTGCCGGCCACGGGGCGAAGGTCCAGCGTGGCCTTCTCGCCGTCGAGGCGGTGATCGATGATGGTCAGGTGCGCGCGGTTCAGGGCCGCGCCCACGTGGGTGAGCCAGGATTCGAAAACGAACACGTCCGGACCGGCACGCTGGCTCGCCGTGCTCGCCTGGAACGTCGCGAGCGTGGCCTGCGCCGCGCCGAGTTTTTCGCTGGCCGCCGCACGGGCCTGGTTCACGGTGCGCGCCTCGTCCTCGGCCGCCGAACCGCGCAGGGCATAGGCGCGGGCGAGGCTCTGGAAGCGCATCGCGTCGCTGCGGATGCCGGCCGCCTGCACATTGTGATACGCCGCCGCCGAGGCGCTCGGCGGATGGATCGCTTCGACGATCACGTCGATCACCGCGATGCCCGCGTGCATCGCGCCGATCCGCGCCTGGAGGTCGTCGCGGAAGCGGCCGACGAACTGCGCCCGGTTCTCGCCGAGCAATTGATCGAGCGTGGACGACGAGAAATGACTGACCAGGAGGCGTCCCGCGGTAGCGCGGATGAGCGAGGCCGGATCGTCGGCACCGTAGACCGAAGCCATCGCGCCCTCGGCGTCGTCGGCGGTGCGGAACACCACCCGCAGGTCGACGTTGACGATCTGAAACCCGTCGCGATCGCCGGAGCGGCTGGCGATGAGATAACTCGCCTCGCCCGGATGCGTGCCGTCCCACAGGCGGTCCGCGGTGGCCGCCGGGATCGCTTCGGCGCCCATCGCGGCCTCGGCGTCGGCGGCCCCCGCACTCGCCAGTTCGGCCAGCAGGCGTCCGCCGGGGCGCGCGGAAAAGACGATGGGCAACTGGTGCACGACGCCCCGTTCCACCCGCCGGGCGCGACCGACGGGCCACGGCCAGTGCGCGTGGATGCCCGGGCCTACCACATCGACGGGCACACCCAGCCGTTCGATCACCGCGCGTTCGGACACGCCAAGCACCGTGACGGCGGTCGACAGCCACGCGAGGGCCGCCACGAAAAGGAGCACGGGTAAGGCGGCGCGTGCCATGAAGGCCAGCACCCAACTGCGGGTCAGGTCGATGTGGTAAGCATCGCGCAGCCATCGCGCCGCCCGGCCGGGACGAGGCCAGCCCAGCCGCAGCAGCGAAGGCAGCCACGGCAACGCTGGATTCTTCCGCCCGGCGAAGGGCCCCAGCGGAAGAAAGCACTGCGCGATCGCGCGCAGCAGCGATTCGGCCGCCGCGAGCACCAGGATCGCGCCGATCGTGTAGAGCGCCGCATTCGCCCACAGGTAGCCCTGCGCCGCGAACAACGACGCGGCGCCACCCACCAGCGCCGTCACCAGCGGCACGCGCACCAGCACCTCGATGCCCGCGCCGTGGATGGGAGGATGCGCCGCGGCCAGCCGCTGGGCGAAGACCAGCGGGATGGTGGCGGTCAGCAAGGCGATGGCCGCCCAGGTGGGCGGCGGCACGTCCATCCAGCCGGGCGTGCGCAGGTAGCCGATCGCCGACGCCAGCACGAGCAGGTTGCCGACCGCCGCAACGGCACCGGGGGCCCAGTCGCCGATCCAGTCGATGGCATCCAGACGCGCGCGGGCGCGGCGGGCGCCAAGCGTGGCCTGCCGCAGGAGCGGATGCGCCGGAAGTTTCGGATACACCATGGCCCGCATGGGACCGCTCCACGCACCGGAGCGGCGGCGCACCGCCGTCACCAGCGCCTCGCCGACGAACCCCGTCGCGGCAAGCAGGAACGCCAGGCCCTCCAGCCGGACGACGAGCGGCGCCAGGGCCGAAGCGACGACGCCGAGCACCAGGGCCAGCGCACCGCTCGCGGCCAGGGCCCACACCGGAACCCGCGAGGACGGCGATGCGGTCATGGCGCGAGGCGTCCGGCGACGCGACCCCGCGTGTCATCAGCCGTCACCGTGCATTGCACGGACGTGAGAGTGAGAAGATGAGCGAAGGGCGGCATCGGGCAGGCTGTCGTGGCAACCCGTGAACGTTATGTTATAACGTTGATGCTGAGCAAGCGCCGTTATTTCTTGCCGATAGGGCCAAAACCTTGCGACACACCTCTTCCGTCACGCGACGGCTGCTGGCAGGCAGCCTCGCCATCCTGCTCGCCCCGTCCGCGATGGCGGCCAAGCCCACCACCGCGCCGACGACCTTCGCATGGGTAGAGAGCGTTCCCGAAGGCACCACCTTCGGCCTGACCGACACGGCGCGTACCGCGCCTACGTGGTTGTCGATGGTGCGCGGTGCGAAAACACACATCGACATCGCCGCGTTCTACCTGACCAACCCGCCGGGTGGCGCGCTCGCACCGATCGTCGACGCGCTGAAGGACCAGGGCAAGCGCGGGGTCACGGTTAACCTGCTGCTCGACAGCAGCTTCATGCACGAAAGCCAGGCGGCGGTCGATGCCCTGCGCGACGCGCCCGGCATCACGATCCGACAGATGCCGGTGAAGGACATGACCGGCGGCGTGCTGCACGTGAAGTTCATGGAAGTGGACGGCCAGGACGTGTTCGTGGGTAGCCAGAACTGGGACTGGCGCGCGTTGCAGCACATCCACGAGGTGGGCGTACGGATGCGCGATGCACGCATGGGTGCCACGTTCGAAGCTGAATTCCAGCACCTGTGGCACCTGGCCGAACAACCGGCCGACGCACGCGTCGCCGCGCCGCTCGTGCCGCCGCCCGGATTCACCCCCGTGAGCGAATTCGCGCCGTTGGTGGTCGACGGCGCCGAAGGCCCCAGCACGGTGTTTCCCGCGTTCAGCCCGCGCGCGATGCAACCGGCCTGGCTCACCGGCGAGGCGCCCGCGCTGACGCGCCTGCTCGAACAGGCGCAACACCGCATCCGCGTGCAGGTGATGACCCTCTCGGCCTTCAAGGATTTCGGCCCCAAGGGCTACTGGACGGCGATCGATACGCCGCTGCGCGACGCCGCCGCCCGCGGCGTGACCGTGCAGATCATCGTCGCCGACTGGGCCCTGCGCGGCCACGACCTCGCCTATCTGCAAAGTCTCGCCGCGGTGCCCGGCATCGAGGTGCGTTACTCGATCGTGCCGCAGGCCGCGTCGGGCCCGATCCCCTACGCGCGGGTCGAGCATGCGAAATACGCGCTCGTCGACGACGACCTCGGCTTCGTCGGCACCGGCAACTGGAGCTGGAGTTATTTCGAGAGCGCCGTGGATGCCTCGCTGTTCATCCACGGCCCCCTGGCCCGCCCGCTCGGGCGGATCTTCGACGCGGACTGGAACGGCCCTTACGTCCAGCCGCTGAACCGTTTCGTGCCCAAGGGTCCCTGACCCGTCGCACGCCTCACCCGTTTCACGCCACGACATCGTTACGAAGGAAGCCCACGTCATGCGCCGTCTCGCCCTCGCCGCGGCCCTCGCCGCCGCGCTCGTCCCCGCCGCCCACGCCGTCGAAGGCATGTGGCAGCCCGCCCAGTTGCCGAAGATCGCCGGGGCCCTCAAGCAGCACGGCCTCAAGCTCGATCCGGCCACGCTGACCGACCTCACCGCGTATCCCATGGGCGCCATCGTGAGCCTCGGCGGCTGCACGGCATCGTTCGTGTCGCCGGACGGCCTGGTGGTGACCAACCATCACTGCGGCTACGGCGCGCTGCAATACAACTCCACGAAAGAAAAGAACCTCATCGAACAGGGTTTCCTGGCGAAGACGATCGCGGACGAATTGCCCGGTTCGCCGGACATGCGTGTGTTCGTCACCGAAGAGATCCGCGACGTCACGAAAGACATCGACGCGAAGCTGACGCCCGACATGAGCGGCAAGCAGCGCTACGACGCCATCGAGCTGGCCAAGAAGGAACTGGTCAAGGGCTGCGAGACCGACGGCTACCGCTGCGACGTCTACACCTTCCACGGCGGGTACAGCTACCAGCTGATCAAGCAGCTGGAGATCAAGGACGTGCGCCTGGTCTACGCGCCGCCGGAGTCCATCGGCAAGTTCGGCGGCGACGTCGACAACTGGATGTGGCCGCGCCACACCGGCGACTTCAGCTACCTGCGCGCCTACGTGTCCAAGGACGGCAAGTCCGCCCCGTACTCCAAAGACAACGTGCCCTACCACCCCAAGCACGTCATCAAGATCAACCCGCAGGGCCTCGAAAACGGCGATTACGTGATGGTGGTGGGCTACCCCGGCCGCACCAACCGCTATCGCCTGGCGCAGGAAGTGCAAAGCGCGATCGACTGGACCTACCCGACCCAGATCGCGATCTACCAGCAGCAGCTCGACACGATCGCCACCAACGGCAAGCGCGATCCCGACGTCACCGTGAAGTACGCCAGCTACGTCGCCGGGCTCAACAACTACCTCAAGAACTTCGGAGGCCAGCTCGAAGGCCTGCGCCGCGCCGACGCCGTGGCGGTGAAGCAGAAGCAGGAAGCCGACCTGGATGCCTGGCTGGCCCACCAGGGCGGCGCGACCAACGAAGCACTCCGGCAGGACATCGCCGCGCTCAAGGGCAAGCTCAAGGCCGCCGAGGCCACCCGTGACCGCGACCTCGACCTGTCGCTGATCTCGCGCACGCAGCTGTTTTCCAGCGCCATGCGCCTGGCCCGCCTCGCCCAGGAGCGCACCAAGCCCGACATGGAGCGCGACGCCGGGTATCAGCAACGCGACGAACCGCGTATCGAAGGTGCGCTCAAACAGATGGAGCGCCGCTACGACCCGAAGACCGACCAGGACCTGCTGACCAACGCGCTGGTCCGCTACGTCACCCTGCCCGCCGACCAGCGGATCCCGTCGCTCGACCGCTGGCTCGGTGGCGCGTCCAACCGCCCGGCGATCCAGGCCAAGGCCGCATCCCTCTACACGGGTAGCCGGCTCGGCAACACCGCCGAACGCCTGAAGTGGTTCAAGGCCGACGCCAAGGCGATCGCCGCGAGCGACGACAGCGCGCTGAAGCTCGCCAACGCGATGCTACCGGACATGAAGCGCATCGAGGACGCCGAAGACGCCCGCGACGGCGAACTGGCGAAGCTGCGCCCGCGTTACATGCAGGCGATCATCGCGTGGAAGGAAGCCCAGGGCCTCCCTGTCTACCCCGATGCGAACAGCTCGCTGCGCGTCACCTTCGGCAACGTGCAGGGCGTGGCGCCGCGCGACGGCGTGTCGTACGCACCGTTCACCACGGTCAAGGGCATCCTCGAGAAGGACACCGGCGTCGAGCCGTTCAACGCCCCCAAGGCGGAAACCGACGCGATCCGCGCCGGCGCCTTCGACGGCTATGCCTCAAAGAAGCAAGGCACCCTGCCCGTCGACTTCCTCGCCGACCTCGACATCACCGGCGGCAACTCCGGCTCACCCGCGCTCGACGCCCAGGGCCGTCTCGTGGGCCTCGCCTTCGACGGCAACTGGGAATCGGTCAGCGGCGACTGGCTGTTCAACCCCGCGCTCAACCGCTCGATCCAGGTCGACGTACGCTACATGCTCTGGGTGATGCACCACCTCGACCATGCCGACAACCTGCTCAAGGAAATGGGCGTGCCGGCGAAGTGAGGTGATGACGGCCGGGCGATGCGCTCTTGCATGCCCGGCCCTTTCCTTTACTCAACCTCACCCCCGGGTGGGAGCGGACCGTGTCCGCGAACTCTCGGTGCGGCACCGCCGCGAAAAAAGTCGTAACCACCACGAGCCGAAAACCCGACGCCACCGGATAACACGAATACATCCCGGCATCTCATCGACGAGTGGTTTCGAACAAACACCGGGGGGCTCTCTCGCACTCGATCCGTCTTGTCGTCCATCGCCGAGGAGTATGACGCGCTCGCGCATGTCGGCCGCTTCATACTGCCGGACGCAAAGCGCTCTAAGTACACCGCACTGGGCGCGGATATCAATCAGCTCTTTTCTGGAGTGCCATCAATGGGCTTGGTCGTGCGGCTGGCAGTCAACAGCCACAAACACGCCCGGCACCACCAGCTAGCGAAGAATTTCAATCCGGTGGTAGCAGCACGATGCTCCTACGCTCTCGTTGCCACAAAATAGAGCGAAGGGGGCAGAATTCTTCGTATATGTAGGACTTCGCCTACAGACAAGAGTTTTCCGCTTACCTAGCATGCGCCCCCAGGGGGGCTTCGGTCCCGTCGCCACATTGGTAGGACCATCGTGAAGTCTGTTTTTACTGCCATTCTAGGCATGGCTTTCTTGCTTTGTGCTTTTTTCTCTGAGCCCGCTGAAGCTTACCTACCCAAGACCCGGTCGCAGGCGTTAGCTGAGTGCGAGGCCGTCATGGCCTGGTACGTGCAGAACGCGCCTGCTGGCTGGGTATATACGCAGCGATGTGTCGAAACGACCCCTAGCAGAGGTGAAGGCCCACCGGACTACTTGGGCTGCTACACCGATGTGGGCCACGCGGATATACCTAGCGCCAACAACTATGGTGTTGATCGTGACCTAGGTGGTGGCTGCTTCGGCACATTGGACGATCCGGGCGGCAAGAACCTGGGGGCTGGCGGAGGTTGCGATGGTGGCGAAGGCAATGGCTGCCACGGGACGGCTGTAGCACCCGACTCAGGAGCGCCGATGGCGGGAGACCCCGTCAATACGTCGACGGGAAACAAGTTTGTCGAAGAAGAGGACTACGGAAGCGACGCATGGTTACGCTTCCGGCGCTTTTACAACAGCGATATTTCGGCCGCTTCGAGCACAATAGGAAAGCGCTGGAGCCACTCCTTTAACCGCACGCTCTCGCTTGGCTCATACTTAGACGGGAGTTCCTCTATCACGGCAACTCGCCCGAACGGATCTCGGGAATCGTTTCGCATGACATCTCCGGGCGTCTGGACAGCAAGCGCCGATAGTCCCGACGTCCTGACCCAGACCTCCGACAGCCAAGGCACGGCCACGGCATATTCCCTATGGATCGCGTCCCTGCACCACACCGAAGCCTATTCCGCAGATGGGAGGCTTTTATCGATCCGTGATGCAACCGGACAGACGGCAGCGTTGCTCTATAGCGACAGCACAACCCCTCGTAGCGTCGCGCCACAACCCAACCTGCTTCTTACGGTGACGGCACCCGATGGACGGAAGTTGTCGTTTACCTACGAGTATGGCGCCAAGGTAAGCCAAGTGATCCTGCCTGATGGAGGAATCGTGGCTTACAGCTACGATTCCGCTGGACGGTTGACCTCCGTTACGTATCCCGATGGCAAGAGCCGCCATTACGTCTACAACGAGTCGGATCTCAATAGCGGTACAGATCCGACGTACTACATGTATGCCATGACCGGGCTCATCGACGAGAATGGTACTCGCCTGGAGAGCACAGCTTACGACAGTAGCCATCGTGCGCTTTGGACCAGCCTCAACGGCGGTATCGATAAAACGTCTGTAACCTACAACCCCGATGGCTCATCCGATGTGACCTACCCACTAGGCGGCACATCTCATCAAACGTATCAAACCATTCAGCAGCTTGTGCGAGTTAGCACCCTCGACAAGCCCTGCGGCGAGTGCGGCCAGAACTACGCCTCGCGCACCTACGACGCGAATGGCTACCCCTCCACCTTCACGGACTTTCTCGGCCACGTTTCGAACCGCACCTACGACACCAACGGTCTCCTGACCCAGGTCATGGAAGCCAAGGGCGCCGGCGAACAACGCACGACCAACACCACCTGGAATACAAGCCTGCGGGTGCCGCTGGTACGGACGGTCCTGGACGCTCATGGGACGCTCGTCGCCAAGCAAGGCTGGGCCTACAACGCCACCGGGCAGGTCACGGCGATGTGTGTCATCGCATCTTCGGTGGCGTCGACCTACACCTGCACGGCGTCCGGCACGCCGCCGGCCGGTGTGCGTCGTACAGTCAACACCTATTGCACCGCCGTCGACACCACCGCGTGCCCCCTCCCGGGATTGCTGCTGTCATCCGACGGCCCGCGCACCGATGTCAAGGACATCACCCGTTACACCTACTACCTGACCACCGACGAATCCGGCTGCGGCGCGGCCGGTGGCCCGTGCCACCACTTGGGCGACCTGCAATCCGTCACCTCGGGCGCAGGCCTGACGACGACCTACGTCACCTACGACAAAGCCGGCCGTCCCACTCGCATCAAAGCGCCGAACGGAACGCTCACCGATCTCGCCTACACCCCGCGTGGCTGGCTGGCGTCCCGCACCCTGCGCGCCAACGTCGATGGCTCGGCGTCCACGGCGGATGCCACGACCGCGCTGGCCTATAATCCCGACGGTACGCTGCACCAGCTCGTCGATCCGGACGGCGTCACCACTACCTACACCTACGATGCCGCCCACCGCCTGACCGACATCACCGACGGGAACGGCGCGCACGTGCACTACACCCTCGATGCGGCGGGCAACCGCACCGGCGAACAGGTGCTCTCGTCCAGTGGTGCGGTGGTCCGCGCCAGTAGCCGCACGTACAACCCGCTGGGCCAACTCACCGCCGTGACCGACGGCCTCGGTCGCACGACGTTCTCTGCCGCGTCGTCGGACAGCTACGACGCCAACGGTAACCTCGTTCAGAGTCAGGACGGCCTCGGCATCCAGCAGAAACAGGTCTTCGACGGCCTCAACCGCCTTATCAGCACGATTCGTAACTACCAGGGCAGCGACACGGCCACGGCCAATGCCCAGTCGGTCACCAGCTACGACGCCCTTGACCGGGTTACCGGCTTCAGCGATCCGGATGGCCTGAACACCACCTACGACATCGACGGGCTCGGCAACGTCACCGGGCTACACAGCCCGGACACCGGTACGACCGCTCGCACCTTCGACACCGCAGGGAACGTCGCCACGTCCACCGATGCGATGCAGGTCGCCAGCACGTCGACCTACGACGCGGACAACCGGCTCTCGGCCACCCGCTACGCCGATACCACAGCCAACGTCCAATACAAATACGACGAGGCCGACTCCGTCACCGGCTGCACGGGCAGCCACGGCAAGGGTCACCTGACCCGCATCGTCGAAAACAATGGTGGCCTGGTGTTCTGCTACGACGGCCGCGGCAACGTGGTCGCCAAACGCCAGACGGTCGGAACGAAAACCACGACCACGGCGTACACCTGGACGCTGGGCAACCGCCTGAGCGCAACGGTCACGCCAAATGGCACCACCATCCGGTATACCCGCGACGCGCTGGGCAACATCACGACGGTTACGGCCACCCAGGGTGGCGTGACCACCACCGTCGTGAGCAATGCGGTGTACATGCCTTTCGGGCCGCTGTCGTCGTACCAGTTGGGCGACGGGCAAACCGTGACCCGGACATTTGATGCCACGGGCGCCTTGACCGACATCGACAGCACCGCCTTCTCGCTGCATGTGAAGCGAGACGTCATGGGGAACATCACGGCCATCGGCGATGCCCCTGGCGTGCCGACCGCGTTGGAGACGTATGGCTATGACGCGCTCTACCGCCTGACTGGCGTCAATGCCGGCGACGGCAACGCCGTGGAAGCCTACACGTACAACGCCACCGGCGACAGGCTGTCAAAGGTCGCCCCCGGCATGTTGACCGGTACCTACACGTACAAGACCGGGACGCACCAGTTGACGGGTGTGGGCACGACAACTCGCCAGGTGGATGCGCGCGGCAACACGACGGCGAACGTGCTGGCCTCTGGCACTTACGGCTTTGGCTACAACCCACGCAACCGGTTGACCGTGGTTCAGAACAACGGCACGACGGTCGGCAGCTATGTGCTCAATGCCCTCGGGCAGCGCGTACAGAAGGTGGCTGGCAGCGTCACCACGCGATTCGACTACGATGAGGCCAGTCAGTTGCTCGGTGAAAGTAACGGGGCGACCACGCGCGATTATGTGTGGATGGATGGGATCCCGGTCGGTATTGTCGACCACGCGGGCAACGCTTCAACGACTGCGTTCGTTCATGCAGACGGACTCGGGTCTCCCCGTGTTGTCACCAATGCGAACGGTGCTGTAATCTGGCAGTGGTCGTACGCGGGCAACCCGTTTGGAGAGAAAGCACCTGTATCGACCAGCGGTTACGTGCTTAACCTGCGCTATCCCGGCCAGTACTTCGACGCGGAAAGCGGGCTGAACTACAACGTCAACCGCGACTATGAACCGGCCGCGGGACGTTACCTGCAAAGCGACCCCATCGGACTGGATGGAGGTCTTAATACGTACGCTTATGTTGGTAGCAGGCCCACGATGTACTCTGATCCGACTGGTCTCTGTCCTGACGTTGGGGATTGGTGGCCTTCCAGTAAGAAGAGTGAACCTACTGGAGAGATCGATCCGACCAAGGGCCCCAAGTGTCCTCTGCCGATGCCTAACGACCCTCTTAAGCCCATTCCTATTCCAGGTAATCCTGTAATGGGCTGTCACGCAGCAATGCTCGAAAAGATCACAAAATGCACTAAGAAATGCCCGGGCGTCCTCGATCGCACCGCATGCATCGAAGAATGGCGATTTAGGGAGCCCGCTTGTGTTGCCGATCATGCAGGGGAATAGGATGAAAGCTACGTTCAAACTCGCGATTAAAGCCTCTCTTCTTCTTGCCATGGCTTTTTTGATTGGGTGGATTTCATACTGGGCGGGATTTAGTAAGGCTCTTCAAATTGGGCTGTATGTTAATCAAAAGCATGATCAATCGCAGGCACTTGAGTACGATCAGCTCGTTGCCCAGCTTGACTCAAAAAAGATTGAAGAAGTCCGGGCTCACCTTAAAGGCTCAAGCGACATTTTGAAGGAACAGGCAAGCTTGCAAGGCAGCGAGACTAATTCCGTTTCCGACCTGCTTTTTCCGACTGGAGGCTTGTCGCTTATTCGTGATTACAATACGCATCGAGCTAAGGCACCGGGTAAGTAGGTGCAGCTTTCGAGCAATTAACCATGCGCAGGCGTTATGGAGTTGGCACCATAAGCGTTTGCTATCGAGTTCCGGATCATACGCTACCGATATCACGTGCCAGGAGAGAAGCCGATGAGCTATGCCACTGATGATGTCGAGAGGTCGAGCGCGTGCGAAATCCTTACGCGTGCCGAGGCAAGATCGCATCGGGCATCCAGCAAGAGGCATCTCGCGATCACCCTGACGCACGACGCGTCGCTGACCTGGAGCTCGTGAGATCCCAGTTGCGTGCCGACATCGTCGCTGTCCGGGCCGGCGAGATTGAATACAACCGAGAAGCACGCAGACACAATTCCTCATGCCCGATGTTTCAGGTGTCCCTTTTCCTTGTGCGCGACCCTCTGCGCTTCCGATGAGGGATGTATGCGTGAAATTCCAGGGGCCTCTAAATGAATCTTGGCGTAGCGATTAACTCGGAACCGACGGTTTGGACAAATGGCGCACTCTTTATGGTTGTGAGTGTCGTGGCTGGACATGGATCTGAGGTGGCTTCACTTTCGGCCGGAGGGCGCGACTCTGCTGGTAAACAGGCAGTATGGGTGACTAGGTCGCTAAGACGCGGAGACCGGCTTTCACTCGTCGTAAACGAACAGCAATCTCCCCGTGACACCAGCAGCACTGAAGAACCGGATATTTTTCCGGCAGATTCAGGTAAGAAGATTTCTGGATTTTTGGTTCGTGCGGCCGGAAGGGGTAATGTCCTGGTCGGCGTCGGTGAACATGAAACGTTGCAGGCGGTTGCGACGTGTGACGTGTTATCTGGATATTTCAGCCTTGAGGCGGCGGCGTTAACCTCAAGCGATGCAGGCTACACTTTCAATGGCGATTCGTTTTCACATGGACAGCCGCTCGGAAACGACTTTCAATTGGCTATTACAGTTGTCTGATAATTGCTCAAGTGTGCAGCGCGGCATTGACCTGCCCCACCGGACTTGGCCCGCCAGACGTAGAAGCTGGCGTGGCGGAACCTATGTTGCCGGGCTAGCTTAGCGACCGGCATTCCCGCGTCGGCCTGCTTGATGAAGCCAATGATCTGCTCGGTGGTGAAACGACTCTTCTTCATATCCGTCCTCGTGGTTGACGGACTTTACAGCTCCATTTGGTACGGCTCAGTGGGGGCAGGTCAGAAGCACGCGTATTGATCGAGCGTTGGCGGCAGTTCTACAACGAACAGCGTCCCCATAGCGCTCATGGCTGCAAGCCACCCGCGTCAAGTCGACGAGGCTGGGTTGAACCCGGTAACATCACCATCGGACTCGCCGTTTGATTGGCTACATATTTCGCATTTAGGTCACATGGCTCGCTCGCAATATCCTGCGAACAGATTCAGGTCCTGAGAAACCCCAGCAACTCGTTCGCCTCTTCTTCCGTCACCGAGTCGGCCTCCACCAGGAAATCCACGGTATCGCGGGTGCAAAGATCGACCACACGCACCAGCCCTTCGAGGTGGAAATCGCCCTCGACCTGGCCGCCGAGGGTCAACGCCCCGCTCTCGACAGAGCCGACGGTGAACGCGCCCGGGCGCTCGATGAGCGCCATGCGCAGTTCGTCGTGGAACCAGATGACCTTGCCTAACATGGGGTTTCTCACTCGCCGGCGAAGCGCCGGTCATCCAACTGTTTCGGCCTCGACGCGGCGAGCTTGAACAGCCGGCCTTCACGTCGGTGAAAGAGCGCGGCGCGGTGACTTTTGCCCTCTTTCGAGCCCGATGCTACGCGGCATGATCCGTGGGCCATGCACGCTTTCGTACGGCGAAAAGCCTTTGCGGCAAAGCAGGTAGCGAAGGCGCGGCACGCCCTGGGGAAATTTGGCAAAACACGTTCGCGGACCTTTACCGCATGCCGTGTGTCGGGATGAATCAACCCCGCGTGCGCCATCGCATTTTTCACTGCGGTTGCGCGACTACAGCGACGCAGGCCGCTTCGTTTTACCGTCCTTTAACATCCGCTGCCTTCGACTCCCATAACGCGCGATGTCTCGCGCGTCGTTACAGGGGATGGGCGTATCGCAAGTACAGGCCGTTGCCACCGTCGTCGTGGCAGGCGACCTCGTCGTGCGCGAGCGACCGTCCGGCTGTGACGGGTGACGCCCGCCCGGTGCGGGCGTTCGTTGCTTGCCGATCCCAACACGGACAAGGTCGATCGCGATGAAAGCCAGATACGTCTTTACGCCCGGCATGCGCCGATATGCGCTGTACCCGCTTATCGCGGGTGGGTCGCTTTTCCTGCTTGCGCAGGTACTCCAGGCGGCGGAAAAACCACGCGCCACGCCACCGCCGCCCACCCTGTCGCCGACCCTCCCGCTCGAAGTGTCGGCGACGAAACCCTTTACCCTCGATTCCCTCCAGCACGACTTCGATGTCTTCTCGTGGCAGTCGTTCGTCGCGCTGAACTGGCCGGCCAATCCTGATGGCACGCCGAATACGGGCGTCACCATCGGCCAGATGACCAACAGCCCGGTGGTATGGGAAAGCTACCGCGAAAGCCGCGACATCTTCCTGCCGGGCGGCGCGGCGCCCGCGCCCTGGGGGAAACCGAGCCCGTTGCCGCCGGTCTGCAAGAACATCGACGCCAGCCATCTTCCGCCGGGAACGATGCACCTGACCCAGGTCGGCAAGACGCCCAACGTGCTGGACGAAAGCGGCGAGCCCTTCAAGACCGGCCCCCTCATCGACCAGAACGGCCAGTACGCCCGCTTCGCCATCCTCACGAACGAGCAGATGTTCGATTACATCGACACGAACAAGCTCTATTCGAAGGCCGGGCAGAACGCATTCAACGGCGATGCGGACTTCCCTTCCAGCAATACGAACACGAAGGACGTCGGCTCGATCATGATCAAGACCTCATGGGTCAAGATGGGCGGCAAGTTCAATCCGGCGACGTTCTACACGACCTACGCGCTGGTCTACGACAACCCCGCGGAAGAGCCAGGCGTCAAGGCGTCGTGCGTGCTGACCCAGGTCGGCCTGGTGGGTTTCCACATCGCGCACAAGACCGCCAAAGAACCCCAATGGGTGTGGTCCACCTTCGAGCACGTGGCCAACGCGCCTACCGCCGGACAGAAGCCCGGGTTACCCGGCTACAACTTCTTCGATCCGAACTGCAAGGACTGCAAGGTCAACGAGCCGCCGCCGCGCCCCTGGAACCCGGGCACGCCCTACACCAAGCCGACGCAGATCGAGCGCGTGATCCCGATCACCGCCGACGCGCAGCGCTTGAACGATGCCTACCACCAGGCGCTGGCGGCGGTGAATCCCGATTCGGTCTGGCTCAACTATGAGCTGGTGAGCACACAGTGGCCGACCGATGCCCAGAACAAGGTCGATCCCACCGGCGTGCCCGCGCCCTCGTTTCTCGCCAACACCACGCTGGAGTCGTACATCCAGGGGCACGTCAAACAAACATCGAGCAGTTGCATGGCCTGCCACAACAACGCCACGACCACGACCGGGACGTTCTCGGATTTCACCTACCTGCTTCAACGCGCTCAGTAGCCATCACGGAGACAGCCATGAGCAACGCTATGGATACCTTCATCGGCCTCAGCGCCGTGCTGACCGGCTTCAGCGCGGACGTGCTGGCGCCACCTCTGGATCCGGTCGACATCAAATCGGAGTACCTGCCCGTCTTCACCGCGAAGATCGCGCAGGAGAGCGGCGACCCGACCCTGCCGGACCGGATCCTGCAGACGTTCGCGAATCTCCCGGACAGCATGACGCCGCAGCAACGTGGCGCGGCCATGCTCGATCCGGCCAACGGTGACAGCTTCGTGCTCGCGTGCCGCAAGCTGATTTTCATGTGGTACGCCGGTGCATGGCCGACCCTCGTGCCCGCCACGGCGACGGCACCGGCCAGCACGGTGAGCGACATCATCTCGGCGAAGGCCTATACCGCGAGCCTCGTGTGGCAGGTCATGCAATCGCACCCGATGGGCGACTCCAACTATCGCTACGGCTACTGGGCGAAGCCGCCCGTCCCGTTGAACGACTACACCGGCCAGCCGGGAGGCAACGCATGAGCGCGCAGACATACGACGTAGTGATCGTGGGCTCGGGCATCTCCGGCTCCATCGTCGCGTACGAACTCGGTCGGCAGGGCAAGAAGGTGCTCATCCTCGAGGCCGGCCAAGCCGTGCCCGTGGACCGCAGCGGCTACATGAACACGTTCTTCAAGTCGAACGCCAAAACACCGGAGTCGCCCTATCCGCCCACCGTGCAGGACCCGGGTGCCTCCACGCCGGGCAACCCGCTCGGCCTGCCCGATCCGTCGCTCGAAAACGTGCCGCGCTACACCGTGTTGCAGATCAATTCGTGGCGCAAACCCGAGCAGTGCTACTTCACCTATCCGCCACAGGCCCCTGGCCTGTCCGGCGACAGCCCGGACGTCCTGTTTGCCTTCGCCAGCTCCTACGAGCGAATCGGCGGTGGCACCACGTGGCACTGGCTTGGCACGAGCCTGAGACATTTCCCGCACGACTTCGAGCTGAAGTCGCGCTATGGCCAGGGTGTGGACTGGCCGGGAGGCCCGGCGTTCTACCAGGCGCTGGTGCCCTATTACGAGAAGGCCACCGACGAGATCGGCGTAGCCGGCGACAAGACGGCCATGGACCGTATCTACACGCAGTTCGACGTCGAACCGTCGGGCACCTATGGGCCCGCCTACGACTACCCGATGCCGCCGATCGTCGCCTCGCTGGTCGACAACCTCTTCGCGAGCGTGGCGAACATGACCGTGGACGGCAACCCGCTCTACCCTTCGCCCACGCCGCAAGGGCGCAACTCGCTTCCCGGCGACCGCCGGCAATGCGCCGGCAACACCAATTGCATCCCCATCTGCCCGATCCAGGCCAAATACGACGCGACGGTCACCCTGGCCAACGCCCTGCAGACCGGCAACGTCGACATCCGCTATCAGACCGTGGCGAGCAACATCCGCGTCGATGGCGCCACGAACGACATCGCCGGCATCGACTACATCACCTACGACGATCACCTGGGCCCCGCCACCGGCACCGGCACGGCCACCGGCACGATCTACCTGCTCGCGGCGCACGCGATCGAAACCCCGCGCCTGCTGCTGATGTCAAACAAGAACGCGAACTTCCCCAACGGCGTGGCGAACTCCAGCGACACGGTCGGGCGTCACCTCATGGACCACGTCATGTACCTGGCCTGGGCCCTGGCGAAGGACCCCGTGTATGCCTTCCGCGGGCCCCTCTCCACGTCGGGCTACGAATCGCTGCGGGACGGCGCGTTCCGCAGCCAACGCTCGGCCTATCGCATCGAAGTGGGTAACGAGGGCTGGCAGTGGGCAGCCAACGATCCCTACACCACCCTCGCCGACTTCGTCTTTGGCCAGAACGCGAGCCAGCTCAACGGCGATTCGGTGAACGCGCGCGGCCAACCGCTGCGCTTCAACCCCACACTGCCGGCGAACAGCCAACTCTTCGGCGAGCAACTCGTGGAGACCCTCAACGGCGTTTACATCCGCCAGATCCGCCTGGGCTATCTCATCGAACAACTGCCCGACCCCGACAACCGGGTGCAGTTGTCGTCGACCGCGACCGACCACCTCGGCCTCCCCCGGCCCGAGGTCACCTATCGCATTCGCAGCGATTACGAGCGCGAGGCGTTCGTGTCGGCCAAGGCGGTGTCCACGGCGATCTTCGATGCCATCGGCGCGACCGAATACACCACCACGCCCGCGGCACCGGTGCTTTACGGTACGCCGGACGAGGTCACCCCGACGAACTTCCAGTACAAGGGAAACCCGTTCACGTTCTACGGCGCGGGCCACATCGTTGGCACGTATCGCATGGGCGACGACAGGACCACCTCGGTGCTCAACGCGCGGCAACAGTCGTGGGACCACGCCAACCTCTACATGGTCGGCAGCGGCGTGTTCCCGACCGTGGCCACGGGCAACCCGACCCTGACCATCGCCGCGCTCGCCTTCCAGGCGGCGGATCATATCCTGGCGGATCTCGGCCATACGCCGGCCTGATCCACGGTCTCCCCACCATGCCCGGCGCTTCGGGCGTGGTGGGGAGCGGGGTGGCGCAACCTCTTGCGAAGGCTCGCCTCGTCGCCATCGCGGGGCTGTTTGTCGGTTCTCGCGGACGTCCAGGGGTGCTGCATGCCATCGGCTCGGACGATGAGGCCGTGTGGCCGTGGGGCCGTGGGGCCAGAGCCTTCGGTGTCCACCCTCGCGGCTCGGGCAGTCCTCCGCGGTCGACAGGGAAAGGCCGCTGACGCGGCCCGTGTACCTAAGTGGCCTTCGGCCGCTCCCTTGTGCGGAACTCGCCTCGAGGGTGGACACCGAAGACTCTCCCCATGACTGAGGCGACGTGTTGTGAGAGCCCGTACGGCGCACCGCGGCGAGCCAGTGAGCTTCACGTCGCCCCGCCCAACCGCGCCGGTTGGCTCGTCGCGACGTCGGATACCCGTTGTCGGGTTGGCGTTTCACATATCACGCAGCGCTTGCGCAGATCAGTCATCGAGCGCCTACCGCTCTCCTATCACCCGACCTCACCGCTCGGAAGAGACCTTGGTGTCCACCCTCGAGGCGAGTTCCGCACAAGAGAGCGGCCGCAGGCCAATGAAATACATGGGCCGCGTCAGCGGCCTTCCCTGTCGAACGCGGAGGACTGCCCGAGCAGCGAGGGTGGACACCAAGGTCTCCCTGCGACACCGCCCAGGTGCAACGCGCTCTGGCGCTACCAGACCACCAAGACCAACACCGCTCCCGGGATCGAACCATCCATCAGGCCGTCATCTCGATGGCCGGGATGCCCCTTTTTGTAAGCCCCGTGTGGGGTAAGGCACGGACACTCGGCGCGTGACGACTGCCCGGACCCGGTCCCGACGATGCGCTGCCTGTTGATTGAAGACGACCTCGATACCTCCGAATCGATCCGCGAAGGCCTGGCCGCGGCCGGCTACGCGGTGGAGGTCTGCTACGACGGGCCCGCCGGCCTCGCACGGCTCGACGCCGAACGATGGGACGTGGTGTTGCTCGACCGCATGCTGCCCGGCGACGTCGATGGGCTGGACCTCCTGGCGACCCTTCGCCTGCGCGGCGACCTCACCCCCGTGCTCGTGCTCAGCGCGCTGAGCAGCCTCGACGAGCGTATCCGCGGCCTGCGCAGCGGCGGGGACGATTACCTGACCAAGCCGTTCGCCCTGGACGAGATCCTCGCGCGGGTGGACGCGCTGGTACGGCGGGCGGGCCAGCGCCCCGACCCGGAGATGTTCCGCGCCGGGCCGATCACCCTCGATCCGCGCCTGCGGCGCGTCTGCCGGGACGGACGCCCCATCGCCCTGCAGCCACGCGAATACCAGTTGCTCGAATGCCTGCTGCGCCACCAGGGCACGGTGGTGACGCGCAAGATGCTGCTCGCGGCCGTGTGGGGCTTCCACTTCGATCCGGAGACGAACGTGATCGACGTGCAGATGAGTCGCCTGCGGACCAAGATCGACGGCGACGGCGCGCCGTCGATCATCCGTACCGTGCGCGGCGCCGGCTACACCATCGACGGGGATGAGCCCGCGTGTCCCTGACCGACTTTCGCCACTCGATGGTGTTTCGCATGGCGGCGGGTTACGTCGCGCTTCTTCTGTTGTCGGTGACGCTGATCGCGGGGGTGTTCTACGTCGGCACCGCCGGCCTGCTGCGCAAGAACATCGACGAACAGTTGCGCAGCCGCGAGCGACAGCTCGTGCAGGAGCAACGCCAGCACGGCATGGGCGGACTGGTAGCGAGCATCCACGAACTGCTCACCGACGACCAGGACAGCGACACGGAGATCTATCTGCTGCTCGATGCCGCGGGCCACCGCATCATCGGCAACCTCACGACCTGGCCCGCCCAAGCGGTCGCGACCGACGGGTTTCACCAGGGCGAGCTGGAGCGGCTGCAACGCCCCGCGTCGGCGCTGCTGCTGACCCATCGGTTCACCGGCGGTGAGACATTGGTGGTGGGACGCGACGTACAGGACGTGCGCATGCTCGAACATCGCATCATGATGGCGTTCGTGGTGGGCGGTTTGCTCGCGGTGCTGCTTTCGGCGGGCGGCGCCCTGCTCTTCCGCTCCCAGTTGCAGCGCCAGTTGAAGGCGATCCATCGCACCACCACCGAAGTGGCCGCCGGACGGCTCGGCCAGCGGATCGCCATCGGCCGGTCGCGCGACGAGTTCGCCATCGTGGCGCACGACGTCAACACCATGCTCGACGAGATCGAGCGGCTGATGGACAACGCGCGCCAGGTGTCCAACGCCATCGCCCACGACCTGCGCACGCCGCTGGGACGCATCCGCGTGCGCCTGGAGCAGGCCCTCCGCTCGCCCGAGCGCGACGTCCGCCTGCCCGACGACGCGCAACGCGCCATCGACGACGTCGACGGACTCATCTCGGTGCTGGGCAAGATGCTGCACATCGCCGAAGCCGAGTCCGGCGTGCGTCGGCGCAGTTTCGAGCGGCTGTCGATCGTCGGCCTGTTCGACGACATGATCGACCTCTACCAGCCCGCCGCCGAACAACAGGCCATGGCGTTGCGCGCGGAGGTCCAGGGCACGCCGGAGGCGATGGGCGACCGCCAGCTGCTGGCGGGCGTGCTCGCCAACCTCCTGGACAACGCCCTGAAATACGCCGGCGAAGGGGCGAACATCACCCTGCGGGCCGTCGCGGCCGGTGACTGGGTACGCCTCAGCGTGCGCGACGATGGCCCGGGCGTGCCCGAGGCCGTGCTCGCCCGGGCGACCGAACGTTTTTTCCGCGCCGACGCCAGCCGTCACCAGAAAGGCAACGGCCTGGGCCTGAGCATCGTGGCCGCCGTGGTCTCGATGCACCGGGGCCGCCTCACCCTCGAGAACGGCCATCCCGGCCTGTGCGTCACCATAGAGCTGCCATCGCCCGACCTTTCCATTTTGTAACTGGCCTCGCCCACGGCCACGACCTAACGTAGCGGCGCTGTCCCGCCTCCGCGCCCTCCCGGCGCCGGCCGCCGTTCCGTCCGTAGCGAAGAGACGATGAAGTCGAACCGACATCGCCCCCTTGTCCTGGCCTGCGGCCTGCTCGCCGTTTTCCTCGTCGTGGCCCACCGCTACCTGCCGTCGGCGCCGGTGGAGGCCGCCGACCGGCCGCGACCCCACGCGCCCGACGACGGTCCGCAGTCGGTGGTGATCGATGCCGAGCAGGCGCGCCAGGTGAAAGTGGGCGCCGTGGCGACCCGGGAGTTCACCGCGGGCGTCGATGCCGTCGGCCGGATCGACTTCGACGGCGACCATCTGGCCGAGGTCAACTCGCCCTATGCCGGCCGCGTGAGCGAGGTGTTCGCCAAGGCAGGCAACCTCGTCCGGCACGGGCAGGCACTGTTCACCGTCGCCAGCCCGGACCTCGCCCAGGCGGAAGCCACGCTGGTGTCCAATGCCGCGCAGCGGGCGCAGGCCGACGCGACGCTCAAGCGGGCCCAGGCCATGGCCCAGGTACAGGCCAACGCGCCCCGTGACCTGGAGCAGGCGGTGGCCGACCAGCAGGCGGCCGAAGGCAA
This sequence comes from Luteibacter sahnii, assembly GCF_034063545.1. NCBI lineage: Bacteria > Pseudomonadati > Pseudomonadota > Gammaproteobacteria > Lysobacterales > Rhodanobacteraceae > Luteibacter > Luteibacter sahnii. The sequence continues at coordinate 988,392 of NZ_JAQLOK010000001.1, read as the reverse complement.
CTACCAGGCCGCCCGGCAGGCCCTGCGCATCTTCGGGAAAAGCGACCCGGAGATGGACCGGATCGTCGCGACACGGCGCGTGGATGGCGAACTGCGCATCGACAGTCCCGTCGACGGTCGCGTGGTCAGCCGCAACGTCTCGGTCGGCGACGTGGTGCAACCGGGCGACGCCCCCGCGCGCTTTGAGATCCGTGGCACCGACGCCGCCTGGTTCATCGCCGACGTGCCCGAGGACGATGCCGCGGCCATCCACGCCGGCGACACGTCGATCGCGAGCGTGCAGGCGTTGCCGCACTCGCGTTTCACCACCACGGTGGACTACGTGGCCGACCGCGTGGATCCGGACACCCACCGCGTCACCGTGCGCTCGGTGCTGTCCTCGCCGCCACCGGACCTGCGCGCCGGCATGCTCGTGACCTATCGCATCCTCACCGCGCGGCCCAGCCGGATGCCCGCGCTGCCGATGAACGCGGTGGTACGCCAGGGCGACGGCAGCATGGTGGCGTTCTCCACGCTCGACGGTCGCCGCTTCACGCGCGAAACCGTGCGCGTGGGCACGCCGCAGGACGGTTATTACCCCTTGCTCTCAGGCCTCAAAGAAGGCCAGCGCGTCGCCACCGATGGGGCGCTCTTCCTCAGCAACGCCCTCGACCTCCAGTCGCTCTAGCCCCCCATCGCGAGAAACCGAACGTGTTCCGTGCACTTGTCGCCTTCGCGCTGACCCGGCGCGCCATCGTGGGCATGGCACTGGTGGCCTTTCTCGTGGCCGGCATCGTCGCCTACGTGCGCCTCAACGTGGAGGCCTACCCGAATCCCGCCCCCGTGATCCTGGAAATCACCGCGCAGGCCCCCGGGCTGTCGGCGGAGGAAATGGAACGCAGCTATACACGGCCGATGGAAGTGGGCCTGGCGACGGTGCCCGGCGTGGAGAGCATCCGCTCGACCTCGTTTTACGGCCTGTCGTTCGTGCGCGTCACGTTCAAGTACGGCACCGACTATTATTTCGACTACACCCAGGCGGCCCTCGCGCTTCAGCAGAACGTCACCCTGCCCAATGGCGTGCAACCGCAGATCCAGGCCTCGAGCCTGGTCGGCGAGGTGTTTCGCTACCAGTTGGTGGGCCCGCCGTCGGTGAGCCTGACCCAGTTGCGCACGTTGCAGGATTGGGTCGTCACCCGCCGCCTGCTGTCCGTGCCCGGTGTCGCCCAGGTCGTCACCTGGGGCGGCACCACCAAAAGCTATGAAGTACGCGCCAACCCCGATGCCTTGCAGGCCTACGGCATCACGCTGCCGCAGATGATCACCGCGATCGGCAACGCCAACGGCAACGTGGGCGGACGCACGCTCGGCGTCGGCCAGCAATCGGTGAACATCCGCGGCATCGGCCTGATCCGCGACGTGGCGGATATCGGCGACATCGTGCTTACCCAGTCGCACGGCACGCCCGTAACGGTGGGTGACGTCGCCCACGTCGATATCGGCGCGGTGCCGCGGCTGGGGCGCGCCGGCCGCGACCGGCAGGACGACGTGGTCACCGGTATCGTGGTGATGAATCGCACGCTGCACACCAACGACGTGGTGGCGCGGATCAAGGACGAAGTGACCCGGCTCAACAGCGACGGCACGCTGCCGCCGGGCGTGAAGCTGGTATCGTTCTATGACCGTTCGAAGCTGGTCGCGGTGACCACCCACACCGTGCTGCATAACCTGGTGTTCGGCTGCCTGCTCGTGTTCCTGATCCAGTGGATCTTCCTGGGCGACCTGCGCAGCGCGATCATCGTGAGCGCCAACATCCCGGTGGCGCTGTTCTTCAGCATCATCATCCTCGTGGCGCTGGGCGACTCGGCCAACCTCCTGTCGCTCGGGGCGGTGGACTTCGGCATCATCGTCGACTCGGCGGTGATCCTGATCGAGAACGTGTTCCGCAACTTCCAGAAGCGTCCCGACGAACAGCAGGCCTTGCTCGCGGCGTCGCCGCTACCCGGCGGCGATGCTCGCTGGACCGACCGCCTGCGCCTGCTCTTCGTCAGCGCCACGCAGGTCGATCGCGCCGTCCTGTTCTCCTCGGCGATCACGGTGGCGGCGTTCATTCCCCTCTTCACCATGCAGGGCGTGGAGGGGCAGATCTTCAACCCCATGGCGCGCACGTACGCCTACGCCCTCACCGGCGCCCTGATCGCGACCTTCACCGTGTCGCCCGTGCTGGCATCGGTGTTGCTGCCCAGGCACGTGGAAGAAACCGAAACGCGTTTCGTGCGCGGCATCCGCCGCCTCTACACGCCCGTGCTGGCGTGGGCGCTGGCCCGGCAACGACTCACCGTCGGCCTGGGCCTGGGATTCGTGCTAGGCGCAGTGCTGCTCATGTCGCGCATCGGCACGGAATTCCTGCCGGCGCTGGAAGAAGGCAACCTGTGGATCCGCGCGACGCTACCGCCCACCATTTCGCTGGAAGCCGGCGAAAGCAAGGTGGCGATGCTGCGGCGGATCCTGCTTCGCCACCCCGAGGTCGTCACCGTGGTCTCGCAACACGGCCGCCCCGACGACGGCAGCGATGCGTCGGGTTTCTACAACGTGGAACTGTTCGTGCCGCTCAAGCCGCAGGACGCCTGGCCCAGCGGGCACACCAAGGAAGCCCTCGTCTCCGACCTGCAATACGAGTTCCACAACGCCATGCCCGGCGTGGAGTTCAACTTCTCGCAGTACATCCAGGACAACATCGAAGAAGGGCTCTCCGGCGTGAAGGGCGCCAACTCGGTCAAGGTGCTCGGTCCCGACCTGGGCGAACTCGAACGCCTCGCCGACCAGATCATGAAGCAGATGCAGCAGGTGCCCGGGGTGCAGGACCTGGGCGTCTTCCACGTGCTGGGCCAGCCCAACCTCAACGTCACCGTCGACCGCGCCAAGGCCGCGCGTTACGGACTCAATACCGGGGACGTCAACGCGGTGATCCAGGCCGCCGCCGGCGGCACCACCGCGACCCAGGTGCTGGAAGGCGACCGGCAGTTCGACGTGGTGGTGCGCCTGGACGCGCCGTTCCGGCGCAGCATCGACGATATCGGCCGGATTCCCGTCGGCTACACGCTGCCCGACGGCAAGGCCGGCTACGTGCCGCTGCGCGACGTGGCCGACATCACGCTGGACACGGGCGCCTCGTACATCTACCACGAACGCAACGAGCGCTTCGTGCCGGTGAAGTTCAGCGTGCGTGGACGCGACCTCGGCAGCACGGTGGCCGAGGCGCAGCGGCGCATCGCCGAACACGTGCACCTGCCGCCGGGCTACCACCTGAGCTGGGCGGGCGAGTTCAACGACCTGCAACAGGCGCGGCAACGTCTCGCCGTGGTGCTGCCCATCGCGGTTGGCTTGATCCTCGCATTGCTGTTCGCGCTCTTCGACTCGTTGCGCGACAGCCTGCTCACCCTCGCGGCCATCCCCTTCGCGATCGGCGGCGGCATCGTCGCCCTCTACGTTTCGGGGCTCGACTTCAGCATCTCCGCCGCCATCGGATTCGTATCGCTGTTCGGGGTCTCGGTGATGAACGGCATCCTCGTGATCACGTACTTCAACCAGTTGAGGGCCGAAGGCATGAGCGCGCCGGACGCGATGCGCCAGGCGGCCGAACAGCGAATGCGCCCGATGCTCATGACCGCCCTGTCGGCCTGCATCGGCCTGCTGCCGGCCGCGCTGTCGACGGGCATCGGCAGCCAGGTGCAGCGGCCGCTCGCGGTGGTGGTGGTCGGCGGCATGCTGCTCGGCCCGATCATGCTGCTCGTGGTCGCTCCCGCGTTGCAGGTGCTGGTGGTCGAATGGTCCGAGCGGCGCGGTCGTCGTCGCCTCGACCGGGGAGATGCCGCATGAGTCGCGCCGCGTTCCTCCGGTGGACGAGCGCATTGGCGCTGTTGGCCGCGTCGCTCACCGGCTGCGCCGCCGGTCCGACGTACCGGCGACCCGACACGCCCTCACCCGCGACGTTCACCGGACACGCCCTGACCGCGACGGTCGGCAGCCCCAGCGCGCCGTCGCAACATTGGTCCGTCGGCGCGACGATCCCGGCCCGTTGGTGGCAGGCGTTCGGCTCACCGACGCTCGATCGCCGCGTGGCCGACGCACTGGCCCACAACCCCGACCTGGAGGCGGCGCAAGCCGCGTTGCGTGAGGCGCGGGAAAACCTGGCGGCGCAACGCGCGAGCCTGTTTCCCGCAGCGCAGGTGAGCTATGCGCCGTCGCGGCAACGCGACGCCACGGGCACGCTCTCGCCGACGCTCGCTTCCAACGCCACCTACTACACGCTGCACACGGCGCAGCTCAGCGTGAGCTACAACCCCGACGTCTTCGGCGGCGGCCGACGATCGGTGGAAGCGGCCCAGGCGCTGGCCGACGCGCAAGAGCGGCAGCTCGACGCCGCCCGCCTCGATCTCGCCGGCAGCGTCGTGCAGGCGGCCATCCAGGAGGCGTCGTTGCAGGCACAGGCCGAGGCGACGCAAGACATCATCCAGGCGCAGACCCGCGCGCTGGACATCCTGCGCCAGCAGGCGCGACTGGGCTATGCCTCGGGTCTGGACGTGGCGGCGCAGGAAACCGCCCTGGCCCAGGCGCGTGCGGCCCTGCCCGCGATCGAAAAACAACGCGCGCAAAACCGCGACCTGCTCGCCGCGCTCGGTGGCGACACCGCCGACCGGGCGGGCGCGCCCGAATTCGACCTCAAGGGCCTGGGCCTGCCTGCCACCCTGCCGGACGCCGTGCCGTCCACCCTCGTCGACCGGCGGCCCGACGTGCGCGCCGCCGAAGACCAGGTGCATGCGGCGAGCGCCCAGGTGGGTGTCGCGCTCGCCGCCCGGCTACCGCAGTTCACGCTCTCGGGAGCCTACGGCAGCAGCGCCACGACGTTTTCCCGGCTGTTCACCGACGACAACCTGTTCTGGTCGCTGGCTGGCAGCGTGACCCAGACGGTGTTCGATTTCGGCGCGCTCAAGCACCGCCAGGGCGCCGCCGAAGCGGCCCTGGCGCAGTCGGCGGCGCAGTATCGCTCGGTGGTGCTCGCCGCGTTCCAGAACGTCGCCGACGTGCTGCACGCGATCGACGACGACGCCCGCACACTGGCCGCCGCGGACGACGCCGAGGCGGCCGCGCGGCACACGCTCGACCTGACCCGCGAGCAACAGGCGCTGGGCTACGTCAACGCGCTCACCCTGATCAACGCCGAGCAGGCCTACCAGGCCGCGCGCATCACGCGCATCCAGGCGCAGGCCGCGCGGCTGAGCGACACGGCGTCGCTGTACGTCGCGCTCGGCGGCGATGCGCCGCCCGCGTCATCGACACCACCTTAACGACGGGCGACGTCACCACCCCCAGGCCACCTGCACGCCACCGTAGTGGCCATCGTGCCCGCCCGCGTCGCGCACGGCGCGACCGGCATGGAAACGAGTCGCCTCGACCGACAGCGTCAGGCCAGGGTGCCACGTCCAGTCCACGCGACACTGATCGTAGTGTCCCGTCCAGCGCGACCCGGTACCGGCGGTGCCGGGTAACGGGTTGTCGGGCTGCACGTAGATCGCATCCGCCGCCGTGCGCCGCCATTGCAGGCCTCGCGCGATCATCAGGGTCAGCGACGTGGTCGGCTTGAGCGTGATGCTGGGCTTGATATGGATCAGGTTCGCATAGCCCGTGTAGCCCGCCAGCGAGAAGTAATAGCCGTTCGGAAACAGCGGATTGAAGGTACCCAGGCGTCCGTCGCCCGGACGGCGATCGCCCGAGGCGGTATCGAACTGCACGCCGAGGCGCGGCGTCCATGCCGCGTCGAGCGTGACGCCGGCGCGCACCCCCAGCGCCCAGGCATCCACCGTCGATCGCCCCACCCGACCGCCCTGGCGCATGCCCTCCGCGTCCCAATCGAGCGGCCCGCGCGTACCGGCCAGGCGCAGGTCATCGACCTGGCGGCGCTCATTGCCGTGCGCGTCGAGGTAGCGTGTGCCATCGTCGTCATACCACGCGTGGTAATACGACAGCTCGTTGCGTCCGAGCACGTGCCGCTCGACGCGGATCATGTGGAAGCGCTGGCTCGACCCCGAGGTATCGTCGAACGCACGGACGTCGCGGTACTGCACGGGGTGGCTGAGAAAGCCGATGATCCGCCATGGTCCATGTTCCACGTCGGCCCACGCGGCGTCGAACGACTGGCGCACGTTCGGCCCGTCGCGCAACGAGACGAAGCGTTGCAGGTCGAGCGCGAAGTCCTGCCGGCCGATACGTGCCTTGGCGATGCCCCCGAAGGCCTCGCCCTGCCAGGCCACGAAAGCCAGGCGCAGGTCCGCCCGGTTGCGATCCACCGGCCCCACCCGCGCCTTGCCGAAGGGGCGGGCGTCCTCCAGTTGCACGAAAGCCAGCCACGGCATGCCCCAATGCAGGCCGGCGTGCACCTGCGCGCGCTGGAGCAGGTAGGTGTCCCGTGCGGCACCGATGCCGAAGGCGGGCGCATCGTTGCTTTCCAGACGCTCGCGCAGCGTGGCACCGAACGTCAGGTAGTGCGTGCCGCCCGGACCGAACGGTACGTATTTGAGTGCATCCCCAGGCTTGCGTGGCACGGCCGGGTCGGCGAGCACCGACCAGTCCTCCTGCCAGCGGTTGGGCAGGATCGACGGTCGTCCCGGTGCGGGGACGACGCTTTCGTTGGTACTCGCCGTCCCGTCCGTCGTGTCCTGGGCCACCACCGGTGCCGCGACGAGCAGCGCGGCGACCATCGGTAGCCACCCTCGCGTCATCGCGACGCACTGTGGACTTCGGCGACGTAGCCACCCGGAAACTGCAGCATGGCCGCGCGCCGGTCGCCATCGGCGTGCGCCGGCACGACCACCGTCACGCCGTTCTCGCGGGCCCGGGCCAGCGTCGTGTCGAGGTCGCCCACCTCGTAGCCGGTCAGCTCGGTGCCGTAGGGCCAGTCGAGGTGACCGTCGGTGACCAGCACCGTCGCCTTGCCGTAGCCGGACACGATGCGGATACGGCGATAGCTGCCGGCCTTGCGGCCGATCTCGCCGCCCGGCGCGTTACGCTCGTCGGAGACGACCTTGCCGTGCGCGAACGCGACGAACGCCTTGACGAACGCATCGGCCGACGGCGCAGGCAGGTAGATGCGGTTCTCAGGCACGTGCTCGAACGGCGCATAGGCCGGCTTGCGGGTGTGCCAGTAGAGCTGCATGTTGACGCCGCCGGGCCAGGTCACCACGGCGTCGCGTCCGATCGGGTCGTCGAACGGCGCCACCAGCGTGGCGGCCCCCGCGGCGTTGGCCGCCTTCACTGCCGCGTCGAGGTCGGTCACGAGGTAGCCGGTGCGTTCCAGGCCGAACGGATACGGCACCGGGGTGCGGAAACCGAACACCGACAGCGTGCCGACCGGGGTCTGCACGAGCTGCGACGAGGTACGGGACGGCGTGGGCGTCACGGTGACCACGACCTGCGTCGTCGACTGCCCGCCGAAGGTGCCGACGAAGCTGCGCACGAAGGCGTCGACGTCGGCGGGTGCGACGTACACGTGTGTGGTGTCGTACTGGCTGCCCACCGCGTAGTCCGGGCTGGCGGCGAAGGCCGCCGGTGCCGTCACGAGCGCGAGGGAAAGAAGCAGGGCGTGCAATCGCATGTCGGGAAGTCCACAGGTCAGGAGGAAGAAGGACCGCGCGCGAGCGAGGCCGCGTCGAGGCCGATCAGATGGGTCACCCGCGGGGGTGACGCGCCACGGTGAAACGCGACGGCCTCCGCCTGGAGGTCGGCGCCCGCGTGACTGAAACGTTCGTGCTGGCGCAGGTGTTCGGCCCACGACTCGACCATGAACCACTCCACCACGCGTTCGGGACGGGCCGAGTCCTGGGTGACGCCCCACGCGTAGGCGCCGTCGCGCAGCCGCTCCATGGAGAAGCGCTCCAGCGCCGTGAGAAACGCGGGCAGCCGATCGCGGGCGACGTCGTACTCCACCAGGATCAGCACCGGTCCCCGGTCGTTCGCCACGGGCTCGACGGTGGCCGGCTCCGCCCACGGATGCGCGGAGGAGAGATCCCGCTCGGCCGACGGCAGCGGCACGCGGCGCATCGCGAAGGCCGCCACCACCAGGCCCGCCGCGCTGCACAGCAGTGCCGGTCCGGTGCCGACGGCTTCGGCCAGCGCGCCCCAGCCGATGCTGCCGGCGGCCATGGCGCCATTGAACACCGTGAGGTACACCGCGAGCGCACGGCCCCGGACCCAGTTCGGGAGGATGCCCTGCGCCACGCCGTTGAAGGTCGTCAGCGACATGATCCATGCACCGCCGAGCACCAGCAGGGCGAGCAGCGCGACGGCCTTGGATGGCACCAGGGCGAGCACCGCCATCACCGCCGCGGACATCAGCGACGCGCCGAGCAACAAGGCGTCGGCGCTGCAATACGCCCGCATGCGCGGCAGCAGCAGGGCCCCGGCGATCGCACCGGCGCCGACCGCGCCCATCAGCACGCCGTAGAAGCCCGCGCCGCCCTGGAGGACGCCACGCGCCACGAGCGGCAGGAGCGCCCAGACGGAACTGGCGAACGCGAAGAACACCGCGGCGCGGAACAACACCCGATGCAGCTCGCGGCTCGCCCGCGTGTAACGCACGCCCGCACGGAACGCGCCGAAGAAGTTCTCCGGCAATGCCGATCCGCCCACCGTCCGGCGCCGCCACCACGCCAGCGCGGCGATCACGAGGACATAGCTGCACACGTCGGTGCCGTAGGTGGCCGCCGCACCCATCCCGGCGAGGATCAGGCCACCCGCGGCGGGGCCGATGGCGCGCGCGATATTCACGCCGAGCGAGTTGAGCGAGACGGCGTCCTTCAGTTCGGTGCGCTCGACCAGTTCGGGCACGATCGATTGCCAGGTCGGGCCGACCAGCGCGGCACCGATGCCACCGACGAACGTCAGGGCAATCAGCGCGGCGATGCTCAGGTGGTTCGTGGCAGCCAGGCCCATCAGTACGGCGCTCACGCACGCCAGCAGGATCTGCACGCCGATGAGGAATCGACGGCGGTCGAGGATGTCCGACAGCACGCCCGCGGGAATCGCGAGCAGGAAGATCGGCAGGGAGCCGGCTGCCTGGATCATCGACACGGCGGCGGGACCGCCGCCGAGTTCGGTCACCATCCACGAGCTGGCGATGTCGCGCATGAAGGTGCCGGTGTTACCCAGCACGGTCGCCGCCCAGAGGACGGCGAACGTCGCGTGGCGCAACGGCCGCAAGCTATCGGCGAGTCCGCCCCGTTCAGCGCCCATCGCGACGCCTGCGCACGTCGAGCCAGCCGACGTAGACGAACGCGCCGGCCAGGCCGAGGTGCTCGAAGAAGCCATTCATCGTCATGTCGCGCTCCGCCCCCGCCGGCACGTGCCACCACGCGTTGGCGAGGACGTTTGCCGCGAGCGTGAACGCGGCCAGCGCGAACGCGCCCAGCCAACGGCGTCGCCCGGAGAGCACCGCCAGCGAACAGACGATCTCGAAGGCGATGACGACGCCCGCGAACAGCCATGCCGGCGCCAGTCCGAAGTGCTGCATCTCGGCGACCGCCGCGTCGAAGTCAAGCCACTTGCAGAACGCGCCTTGCAGGTAGGCCGAACACAGCGCGAGCAACGCCAGCCAGGGAACAAGCCCGGTACGCGTGGCGATCGGAGGGGTCGCGGGGCTCATACGGCCCAGCACGCGCAACCCAGCGCGCCCCAGAAGCTCTTGAAGTCGTCCACGGGCACGGGCGCCGCGTGCGCATGCCCATGCGCATGCCCGTGGATGCCACAGGCGCTGGCGCACCCACAGGGGGCCTGCCCACGGGCCTCGGTCGCGTGCCGTCGCTGCTCGTGCGCGGCCCAGGCGGCGTAGCCGCCATAGGTGTTCACCGGCGACCAATCGGGCATCGCGGGCGGCATGTCCACCTCATCGAGGGAGGCGAACGGCCCTGCCGCGTACACGATGGTGCCGCCGACCAGCGTCAGCAGCGATGTGGTGCCGACGATCTCGTCCTCCGCGCACGCGAAGAAGTCGCGGTCGGGCACGATGAGATCGGCCAACTGGCCCTCGGCGATACGCCCCTTCTTGCCCTCTTCGTTGGAGAACCAGGTGACGTGCTCGGTCCACATGCGCAAGGCCTCCTCGCGATCCAGGCACTGGCGCGGCGGATAGAGTCGAAGACCACCGACCGTACGCCCGGTCACGAGCCAGGCCAGCGACACCCACGGGTTGTACGAGGCGACACGCGTGGCATCGGTGCCCGCCGATACCTTGACGCCCGCCTCGAGCATCCGGCGCACGGGTGGCGTGGTCTGCGCTGCCCCGGCACCGTAGCGCTCGACGAAGTATTCGCCCTGGTACGCCATGCGATGCTGCACGGCGACACCGCCGCCAAGCGCCGCGATGCGCCCGATCGACGCGTCGGAGATGGTTTCGGCGTGATCGAAGAACCAGTGGATGCCGTCGAGCGGGATGTCCTGGGCGACCTTCTCGAAGACATCCAGCGCGCGACGGATCGTCTCGTCATAGGTGGCGTGCAGGCGCCACGGCCAGCGGTTCTGCGCGAGGATGCGCACGACGGCGTCGAGGTCGCCCTCCATCTCCGGGCCCATGTCCGGGCGCGGTTGGCGGAAATCCTCGAAGTCGGCCGCCGAGAACACCAGCATTTCGCCCGCGCCGTTGTGCCGGAAATAATCGGTGCCTTCCTGGTAGGTCACCGACTGCGTCCAGGCGAGGAAGTCGTCTTTCTCCTGCCGGGGCTTCTGCGTGAAAAGGTTATAGGCGATGCGGATCGTCAGCTGACCCGCGTCGGCGAGCTGCCGCACCACGGCGTAATCGTCGGGCCACTGCTGCGAGCCGCCGCCGGCATCGATCGCGCCGGTCACGCCCAGCCGGTTGAGCTCGCGCATGAAATGGCGCGTCGAGTTGACCTGGTAGTCGAAGGGCAGCCGGGGTCCCTTCGCGAGCGTGGCATAGAGGATGGATGCGTTGGGCCGGGCCAGCAGCAAACCGGTCGGGTGACCGTGGCCGTCACGCTGGATCTCACCGCCCGGCGGGCTGGGCGTGTCGCGCGTGTAGCCGCAGACACGCAACGCCGCGGCGTTGAGCAAGGCGCGGTCGTAGAGGTGAAGGATGAACACGGGCGTGTCGGGCGCCACCGCGTTGAGTTCATCGAGCGTGGGCAGGCGCTTCTCCACGAACTGGTGTTCGGTGAACCCGCCCACGACGCGCACCCATTGCGGTGGCGGCGTGACCTCCACCTGCCGGCGCAACATGCGCATGGCATCGGCCAGGCTCGGCACGCCGTCCCAGCGTAGTTCCATGTTGTAGTTGAGCCCGCCGCGAATCAGGTGCAGGTGGTTGTCGATCAACCCCGGCAGCACCCGGCGCCCACCCAGGTCGATCACCCGGGTGCGCGGCCCGGCCAGGGCGAGCACCTCGCGGTCGTCGCCCAGGGCCTGGAACCGTCCATCGCGGATGGCGACGGCGTGGACGGTCGGTCGGCGGCGATCGAGGGTGGTGAACAGCCCCCGGTGCAGGATCAGGTCGGGCGCGGACGACATGCGACGCTCCGTGGCGGCTCAGGCAGGGTCGTCGTGCGACCGGGTGGGTTCGTGCTTCGTGATCGAGAAGCTCTTGCTGTGCCACAGGTTGGCCCACACGTCGGGATGGCCTTTCGCCCACGACACCGCGGCTTCGCCGGCCAGCATGCCTAACAGGCCCAGCAGCGCGATCATGGGCGGCGCGGGCGAGCGCACGCCGAAGAGCCCGTACGCGATGCCGACCGCCAGACCGAAACCGATCGATATGAGGTAGGGCGACATCGGCTCAGCCCGCCTCGGACGCGTGTTCACCCAGCGCCCACTTGGAGAAGCGCACCTGGATGCCGTAGGGCGTAAGGTCTCGCAGGATGTCCATCACGCCCTCGTACGTGCCCGATCGCGCCCAGTCCTGCTGCAGTTCGAACACGAACTGGAGCGCGGTCATCGGTATGGCGCCGGCCTGGATCATCCGCTGCACGGCACGTTCGTGCGCTTCGGCGCTGGTGTCCCCGCACGCGTCGGTCACCACGATCACCTCGTAGCCTTCGCGGAGCATGTCCAGGGTGGGGAAATTCACGCATGCCCCGGTCCACAGGCCGGCGATGACGATGCGCCGACGGCCGGTCGCCGCGACGGCCCGGCGGAAATCGTCGTTGAGCCACGCATTGATCGAGGTGCGATCGATGACGGGATGGCCGGGAAACACCCCGTCGGTTACTTCGGGCATGAACGGACCGGAGAAGCTGTCCTTCGCCACGGTCGTCAGTACGACCGGCACGTCGAACAGCCGCGCGGCCCGGGCGAGGATCCGCGCGTTATCCATGATGAGCTTGCGGTCGTGGCTCTGCACGCCCTGGAACATCGCGGGCTGGAAGTCCACCAGCGCGAGCGCGCAACGCGCGGGCGTGATCAGTTCGTTGAACGGCATGACGGACCTCGGAGTGAGCCGCAGGCCGCGCCTGCGATGCGCCCACCTTAGGCCGAGGGACGCGATCCGCCTTGAAGCTTCCTCGCCTGGCGCACGCGTGCGTTGAAGAAAACACGCATCACGTGCATGCGCGGGGACGTCGTTCACGAACGACGCCCCCGCGCGGGGTGCCGCTTAGTGGTCGAGCGCGGTCCTGGCGACGTCGAGCACTTCGGTGCCCTGCCCGTTCATCACCGCCTTGAGCATCCACAGGCTGAAGCCCTTGGCGTACTCGCGCTTGATGCTCGGCGGCATCACCAGTTCGCGGTGGTCGGTCACCACTTCGACCAGCGCGGGGCCATCGTGCGCGAAGGCGTCGACGAGCGCCTGACGCAGGGCCTGGGGCGCCTCGACGCGCTGGGCATGGATACCCATGGCCTGCGCCATGGCGGCGAAGCTGGGGTTGTCCAGGCGCGTGCCGTGGGGAAGGAAGCCGACCGCCTTCATCTCGATGTCGACGAAGCCGAGCAATCCATTGTTGAAGATGACGATCTTAACCGGCAGGCGGTGCTGGCGAATGGTGAGGATGTCGCCCATCAGCATCGAGAAGCCGCCGTCGCCGGACAGCGAGATCACCTGCCGACCGGGGCACGCGGCCTGCGCGCCGATCGCCTGTGGCATGGCGTTCGCCATCGATCCGTGGACGAACGACCCGAGGATGCGACGGCGCCCGTTCGTCTTCACGTAGCGCGCCGTCCACGCCACCGGCTCGCCGACGTCGCAGGTGAAAATGGCGTCGTCGCTGGCGACCTCGCTGACCAGGCGCGCGACGAGCTGCGGATGGATCGGCGTGTGCGTCGACTGCTCGTCGGCCATCTCGTCGAGGCCCTTGCGTGCCTTGGCGTAGTGATCGAGCGCGCGGCGCAGGTGGGCGTCGTCCGTGCGCGGCGCGAGGCGGTCGAGCAGAAGGCGCACCGTCTCGCCCACGTCGCCGATCACGCCCAGATCGACGCGGCAGCGCCGGCCAAGGTGTTCGCCGCGCAGGTCGACCTGCACGATCGTCGCCTTTTCCGGATAGAACTGGCCGTAGGGAAAGTCGGTACCGAGCATCAGCAAGGTGTCGCAGGCTTCCATGGCGGCGTAGCCGCTGGAGAAACCGAGCAGGCCGGTCATGCCCACGTCATAGGGATTGTCCCACTCCACGTGTTCCTTGCCGCGCATCGAGTGCAGCATCGGCGCCTTGAGCCGCTCGGCGAGCGCGACCACCTCGTCGTGGGCGCCCGCGCAACCGGCACCGCAGAACACCGTGATCTTGCGACCGGCGTCGAGCAGCCGGACCATCTCGTCGATGTCGTCGGCCTGGGGCACCACGCGCGGCAGGCGCGGCACGGGACGCGACGAGGGCTTGCGCTCGCCCGCCTTGCGCAAGGCGATGTCGCCGGAGATGACGAGCACCGCGACGCCGCGCCTGGACACCGCTTCATGGATCGCCTGCTCGATCAGGCGGGGCATCTGGCTGGGATCGGACACGAGCTCGACGAAGTGCGAGCACTCCTTGAAAAGCTCCTGCGGATGGGTCTCCTGGAAATAGCCCGAACCGATCTCGTTGCTGGGGATGTGCGCGGCGATCGCCAGCACGGGCACCCGGTTGCGATGGCAGTCGAACAGGCCATTGATGAGGTGCAGGTTGCCCGGGCCGCAACTGCCGGCGCACACGGCCAGTTCGCCGGTGAGGTGGGCCTCGGCGCCCGCGGCGAACGCGGCAACCTCTTCGTGGCGCACGGCGAACCATTCGATGGTCTCGCGCGCCCGAAGCGCTTCGGTGATGCCGTTGAGGGAATCGCCGACGAGGCCGTAGATGCGCTTGACGCCAGCGATCTCCAGGGTCTCGACGAGCTGTTCTGCGACGTTGGTCATGCGGGGCCTCCATGGGTAGATACCGAACGATGCATCGCGCGGGGCAAGCGGCGCGTGACGATGGGATGGTGACCCGTTGCGCGCCGCGCCTCCACCCACGAATGGGGGAGATGCCGACCTGCCGACGGCTGCCCATCGGCGGCCGACTGCGGTAGCCTCGATCCGGCGCAGGCAACGTCGGTGAAAGGGGGCGCGGTGGGCATGGTCAAACAGGGTCTGGACGCGCACCGGCGCGCGCTCGTTCGCGTGCTGGGCCTGCTGGTCGGTATCACGATCATCGGCGTCGGCTCGTACGGATTCACGGTGAACCTGCGGGTCGGCGGTCCGGTTCCCCTCACGTTCCTGCGCTTTGCCAAGGACATGCTCACGGCGATGGCCGCGCTCGCGGCCTTCGGCCTGACCTTCCGCAACGTGCGCGCCTCCGGCTGGCTGCTGTCCGCGGCGCTACTGGTGTATCTCGGGTGGTATTACGCCGTGACGCCGGTACTCGACCTGCCGTCGGCCTTGCTGCCGCTGGTCATCATGATCATCGCCGCCTACGTGGTGGGTCGACGCGCGCTGTGGATGTTCATGGCCGCGATGGAGGTGGTGACGGTGGCCTCCGCCGCCGCCGAATGGCTGGGCGCCGATCCGCCGATGAGCGTGCCGCCGGAGTTCGTCGTGGCGTTCTTCCGGCAGTTGTTCCAGATCGCCCTGGTCGCCGTGCTGGTCGACCGCACCATCGTCGTGCTCAGCACCGCGGTGGAGCGCTCGGACGAGCAGCGCCAGAAGGCCGAACAACTCTCCGCCCGCCTGGGCGAGCAGATGGACGTCACGATGGAGCTGCAGCGACAGGTCAATCGCTCGGCCCAGACCGAAGCCGCCGCATCGCTGGCGACGGCGGTATCGCACGACCTGGGCAACCTCCTCAACGTGATCGCGGCCTACGTCGAACGCGCGTGGGGCCACGTGCGCCAGACCGAAGGCGTGCTCGCCGATTCGCTCAACGGCATCGAGGCCGCCGCCGACCGTGCCGTGCGCCTCAACCAGCGGATCACCTCGCTCGCCAAGGCCTCGCCGCGCCATCCGACCGCGATCGATCTGGCGGGGGTGCTGCCGGAGATCGTCCCTCTTCTGGCGATGACGCTGGGCCAGGCGATCGAACTGCGCGTGGACGTCGGGCCCGGCGACCATCGGGTGAGCTTCGATGAACCGTGCCTGGCGCTGATCCTGCTGAACCTCGCGACGAACGCGCGCGATGCCATCGCCGGCCGCGGGGTGGTTGAACTGGCCTGCCGCGTGGAGGACGGGCGGGCCGTGGTGAGCTTCAGCGACAGCGGCAAGGGCATCCCCAAAGCGCAGCGGGCATCGGTCTTCGAACCCTTCTGGACGACGAAGGCGCCGCAGAACGGCACGGGGCTGGGCCTGTTCAGCGCACGCCAGATGGCCGAATCGCTGGGCGGCCAACTGCTGCTGCGCGACGCCTCCGAACGCGGCACCTGCTTCGAACTGCGCCTGCGCCGCGTCTGACGGCGATCAGGATTCGAGCAGGCCGTAACCGCTGCCGCGGATGGTGACGATTTCCAGCTTCGGCTGCGCGGTGCGCACCAGTTTGCGTCGCAGGCGATGGATGAGCACTTCCAGGCGATGCGGATCGAAGTCGGCGGTGTTGCTGGTGAGCGCCTCGATCAGCGTTTCGCGTTCGACCGGGCGCCCCTGCTCCTGGCGCAGGCGCTGCACGAGCGTGCGTTCGGCGTCGGTGAGGGCGATGAGTTCGCCATCGGACGCGTTGAGGTACCAGCCTTCGCGATCGGTCGCTTCCGTGGCGGGAGCGCGACCGGGTTCGGCGGCGGACCACGTGCGACGTAGCACGGCATGCAGCGCCGAGGCGAGCAGGCCCACCGTCACCGGCTTCATCAGGTAGAGATCGCTGCCCAGTTGGAACGCCGATAGTCCCACCGACTCGATGGGCAAGGCGCTCAGGGCCACCATGCCGATGCGCGAGCCCTCCGCGCGCAGGCGCTGGATCACC
The DNA here is from genome assembly GCF_034063545.1 of Luteibacter sahnii. Taxonomy (NCBI): domain Bacteria; kingdom Pseudomonadati; phylum Pseudomonadota; class Gammaproteobacteria; order Lysobacterales; family Rhodanobacteraceae; genus Luteibacter; species Luteibacter sahnii. The sequence goes on along the minus strand of NZ_JAQLOK010000001.1, from coordinate 972,025 downwards.
TGCAACCCGCTGCCGTCGGGCAGGTTGACGTCGACCACGAGCAGGTCGAAGGCGTCGGGCGCCCACTGGCGGTAGAAACTGTCCGCATCGGCGAAGGTGCGCGTGGCAAAGCCATACGATGCCAAACCCGGGCCCAGGAGCTTTTCCCGAAGCTCCTCGTCGTCTTCGACCAATGCAACACGCGCCAGCACCAATGGCTCTCCCCGCCACCGAAAAGGTGCATTAAAGCTAACCGCATGCGGCGCGGAAAGCCACCGCCGGCAAGCGCATGCCGGCGGTGGCCGTCTTGCACGAAAGGGGCCCCGCGACAGGCGGCCCGCCCGGGGACCTTACTGCGTGTAGAGCCCCATCGCCGAGAACGTCGTGCCGCCGGTGATGCCGGTGACGAGCAGGTAGTAGGTGCCCGGCGCCGCGTTGTTGATCGTCACCGACTCGTTGTTGCCGACGTGCGCCGAGGTGTATTGCGCCGAGGCCACCGACGGTGCGGTGTCCTTGCTCACCAGCAGGGTCACGTCGCCGCTGCCGCCCAGCGTGCGCAGGGTCAGCCCGCGCGCCTTGGCCGGCACGACCAGCTTGAACAGCACCTCGGAGGCGGTGCCGTCGCCCTGGTACTTGGTCGGCACGCCGTTGGCGAGCGCGATCGCATCGGCGGTCGGGTCGCTCACCACCATGGCGCGCTGCACCGCCGCGTAGGTGTCGAGGATGCCCGCGCCATAGGCCTGTGACGGCCGTTGCGGGAAGGCACGCGCCGTGCGCGCCAGGTAGGTCTTGATCTGGCCCGGCGTCAGCGTCGCCAGTCCGGCCTTCGCCCGGGCGCTGATCATCAGCGCCACCGCCCCGGCCACTTCCGGCGTCGCCTGCGACGTGCCGGCCATGCTGCCGTAGGTGGGCGTCGAGGGCACCGTGGTGCCCGCGTTGATGGCCGACCAGGCGAAACCCGCGGCGACCAGCGTGCCCGACGAGGCGTCGTTGGCGTATCCGCCGCCACCGGGGGCCGAGAGCGTCACCACCGAGCCGTAGTTGGAATAGAACGCGGGCTTGCCGGTGATGCCGTTGGACGCCACGGTGATCACGCCGGGGCAGTTCGCCGGGCTGGTGTTGGCGGCGTCTTCGCCACTGTTACCCGCGGCCACCACCACGGTGGCGCCACGGTCGATCGCCGTGGCGATCGCCTTGCCCAGGTCGGTGCTGGCGTTGCACGCGCCGCCGCCGCCCAGGCTCATGTTGATGACCTGCGCCGGATGCGTGTTGTCGTCGAGGCCGTCCACGTGACCGCCCGCGGCCCAGACCACGGCATCGGCGATGTCCGAGGTGCTGCCGCCGCAATGGCCCAGGGCACGCACGGGCAGCACGCGCGCCTTGTACGCGACGCCGGCCATGCCGACGCCGTTGTCGGTCAGTTCCGCCACGTTGCCCATCACGTGCGTGCCATGCCAGGAGCTGTCTTCGGGCTGCACGCTGGTGTAGTCGACGCAACCGCCATTGCTGGCAAGGTATGTATCGCCCGTGGTCCAGTCGCCCTGGTCCCACGCGCCCTTGGCCCGGCCGTCCGCCGCGCGTCCCGAGACGAAGGCATCGGAGATGAAGTCGTAGCTTTGGTCGGTGAGGCTGGTGTCGAGGTCGGGATGCTGGGTGGCGCCGGTGTCGATCACCGCCACGACCACGCCGTCGCCCTGTGCCAGCGACCACGCCTTCACCGCGTTCGAGCCGCCGTAGTTGGCGAACGACTGGGTGTCCTTGCCGATCGTCTCCATCGTGCCGTCGCCGGCGCGGAAGTGCCACTGGTACGAAAAGCTGGGGTCGTTGGGCGTACCGGTGGTCGCATCGGCGGGGCGGATGTCGCGGAAGGCATGCATGCGCACGTTGGGTTCCACCGATTCCACGTTGGGATCGGCCGCGACCTGCTTCATGAGCGCCATCGCCGCGGTGCCGTCGAGCGCCTTGCCGGCGCGCACCACCATGCCGCCAGAGGCGGTCGCCCGCTCGAAGCGGAAGCTGGCCGCACGCAATGCGTTGGTCGACAGCGTCGCCGTCTTCGCCGCCACCAGCGAACGCGCGGCGGTGAAGGCCTGCACGGCCGTTGTCGACGGCGCGCGCGTGCCCGGCTTGTAGTGCACGATGAAGCCTTCGATGCGGTCGCTTGTGCTCAGCGGAAGGCTGGCGACCTTCAGCGTGGTGTCCACCGTCTGTGCCGCCGCGCCCGCCGTGCCGACGCAAAGCGCGACACCGCAGAACCAGCCCATGGATTTCGATCTGTTCACGTGATTTCCCCGTTGGCCCGTCTGTCGTTTCATGCGATTCATGTGATTGCCCCTCACCAGCCGAAGCTGACGCCCACGGTGCCGCTGCTTTCGCCGCCACCGGCAAGCGCGCCACCGACCAGGATCGCGCCGCTGCCGGGCAGCTTGTGCGCATAACCCACCGCCAGGGCGCCCTGGCCGCGGTACCCGCCGGCCGCCGCGCTTACGCGGTTGTCGGTGCCCTCGGCCGCCGCGATGGCGCCGGCCATGCCGCTCATCGCCGAGCCCATCGCGCCGACCCGCGCCACCCGCGTGTCGAGCACGCCGAACCGCTGCTGCACGCTGTTCGCGAAGCCGTTGAAGTCGTTGCGGCTGACCATGTTGGCGGCCTTGGTATCGGTGTAGGCGTTGGCGGCGCCCAGCGTGCGTGCGTCACCGGCATCCGAATACGTCTGCGCGGCCTGGATCGCCTGGCTGGTCGCCGCGTCGAGCTGGCCGCGATTGACCGCATCCGTCGCGGCCTGGCCGGCCGCGACGTTGGTGACCCGCCGCTGGTTGGTCGCGCTGCCCACCGACACGGTATTCGCCTGGTCGGCGACCGAGTCCGCACCCAGCGCGACGGCGTTGGTCGCGGTGACCTGGGCGCCCTGCCCCAGGGCCGTGCCCGACGGACTCTGCACCGAGCTGCTTTCGCCGACGGCCACCGATTTCGTCGCCGCCGCCGCGATCGTCGCGTTCGCGCCCACCGCCGTGCTCTGGTCCGCGCCGACGGTGGCGCCGCCGCCGATCGCCGTGTCACCCGGGCCCACCGCGGTCGCGCCGCCGCCCACGGCGGTGGCCTTGTCGCCGCCGGAATGGGCAGCGTTACCCACGGCCAGGCCGGTCTGGGCGACCGTGGACGCGCCCGCGCCCATGCTCACCCCGCCGGCCGTCGCGCCATACGCCGACCCCATCGACGACACGGCCTTGTCGAGCGCGCCGATCGCGCCGGCCAGGGTGGTGTAATCCTGGCCGAGCACGGTCAGGCGAAACCCGCCGAGCCGTCCCGTCGGATCGACGAAGGCGCTGCCGCCGACGATGCCGGCCACCGCGTTCAACGACTGGTTGAACTGGCCGCCGTTGACGGCCTGGAGGCTGCCGGCCGCGAGCGAACCGGCGGCCAGCCCGTCGATCGTCGTGCCGTTCGCGCCGCCCAGGCGCACGCCCGATTGCGTCGCGTCCGTATAGGTGACCGCCAGCGCCTGCTGGTTGCCGATCGCCGTGCTGACGGCGCGCAGTTGGGACAGGTTCACCGCGTCGGTGTCCTGCGTGCCGGCGGCGACGTTGACCACCTGGCGCTCATGGCCGGCGCTGCCCACCGACACCGTGTTGGATCGGTCGGCCACGGCGTTAGCGCCCAGCGCGACGCTGTTGTCGACGATGCCTGCCGTGCCGACCGGCTGCGAGCTGTCGCCCACGCGGGCACCCTGGCCGATCGCGACCGAGTTGCTGCCATAGACGTCGGTCTGCGAGCCGACGGCGACGTCGCCATGGAAGACCACCGGATCGTTCGAATCCTCAGGGATGTTCTGGTGCCAAATCATCGAGTTGTGGCCGATGGCCACGCTGTCGGTCGCCTGGGCCCACGCCTGGTAGCCCACCGCGGTGCCGTAGTCGCCCGCGACATAGTTGTTCGTGCCCACGGCCGTGCCACCCAGGCCGTAGACCGTATTGAAATTGCCCACCGCGGTCGCCTGCTTGACCATGGCGCGCGTGCCCGCACCCAGTGCCGTCGTCCAGTCGTCCGTGGCCTGCGCCCGGTCACCGATCGACGTCGCGTCATAACCGGTGGCGGTGGTGTAGTAACCCATGGCGATCGAGCGGATGCCCGACGCCGACGACATCGCACCCACGGCGGTCGAGGCGTATTCCAGCGCCTGCGCGCCCCCGCCGAAGGCGCTTGAGAGCCGGGCGGTCGCCTGCGTGTTCTGGAGTTGCTGCCCCGCGAACGACTCGCCGAGCTGGTCGACCAGCACATCGACCACGCCACCGACCGCCACGGCCGAGCGGTCGTTGGCGTAGGAGCCCGAACCCACAGCGGTGTTGAAGATGCCGTTGGCCTGCGCACCGGCACCGATGGCGGTCGACGCCACGCCATTGGCCTGGGTGGTGGTTGCCGTCGCCATGCCGAAGATCGGCGTGCCGTCGGCCTGCTCGTTGCGGCCACCAACGGCCACCGACGCGGCGGCCGAGGCGCTCGCGCTCCCGCCCAGCGCGACGGTGTTCACGTCGGACGCCGAGGCGCCGTAGCCTCCCGCGAAGGCGAGTTGGCCGATCGCCGCCGCCTGGGCGCCGAGTGCGATGGCACCGCTGCCCTGGGCCAGCGAGGACGAACCGAACGCGGACGACTCGCTGCCGGACGCGAAGGCGGACCGTCCCAGCGCGACGGCGCCATCGCCGTCGGTCGTCGCGGCGGAGGTATCGCTGGGATCGGCGCCCACGCTCAGGTAGGTGCCGGCCACGTGGGTGGCGTCCTGGAGCTGGGCGAGGTTGACCGCGTCGGTACCCTGCGTGCCGGCCGCGACGTTGACCACCTGGCGCTCCGCGCCGACGTCGCCCATCGAGACGGTGTTGGCCCGCGAGGCCACCGACGTGGCGCCGATGGCCACGGCGTTGACCGCCGTCACCTGGGCGCCCACGCCCACCGCCACGGAGTTCATCACGCCGGCCACGGCCGACGCGCCGAGCGCCAGTGCGCCCTGTCCGCGGGCCAACGCATCGCCGCCCAGCGCCGTCGCGTCCGGGCCATTGGCGATCGCGCTGCCGCCCAGAGCCGTGGAGAGACTCCCGTTCGCCAACGAGCCGTTGCCATAGGCGGACGCCTGCGTCCCCACCGCCGTCGCGCCCTGGCCGCAGACCGTGGCGTCGGCGTTGGTCGAACCGGAGGCGTTGGCCGCGCATGCCGTCTGCGCATGCGCGGCCGAGTGCCCCATCGCCAGCGCCAGCGAGATCGCCAGCACGCTCATCCGCCCCACCTGCCGCGACGCGGACATGCCTTCCCCGTGACCGGCCGCGACGCGGCCTGCCTTGTTTTCGCTACGAACCATGAGTTTCGCCCCCGCGAAGTTGTGCCCTGAAAGAAGGTTCAACATTCACCGAACGGACACATGGATGTCACGCACGCAACCTCTCGCAACCTCTCCGACCGATCCCGTGCATCCGATCGGCGGGTTTGGACGTAAGCATGGTGAGAACAGATGGAGGAATCGTGTTCATGAACCCCAATGCCCCGGACCCGGCCGCCGCCCCCGCCGCCCGCCGCCCCCGCTTCGCGAGCCTGAGGCAGTGGTTCGACGGTGCGGCCGCGCCAGCGGGGGGCGACGACCGGCGGATCGACTGGGTACGCGCGATTCCCTTCATCGCCATGCACCTGGCCTGCCTGGGGGTCGTCTGGGTCGGTGTCTCGCCGGTGGCCGTGGTGGTCGCGGCCGCGCTGTATGCCCTGCGGATGTTCGCGATCACCGGGTTCTACCATCGCTATTTTTCCCACCGGGCGTTTCGCACCTCGCGCGCCGTGCAGTTCGTGTTCGCCGTGATCGGCGCCGCCTGCGTGCAGCGTGGGCCCCTGTGGTGGGCGGCGCATCACCGTCATCACCACATCCACGCCGACACGCCGCAGGACCTGCACTCCCCCGGCGTGCATGGGTTTCTCTGGAGCCACGCGGGTTGGTTCCTGACCCCCGCGGCCTTCACCACGCACGTCGAACGCCTGCCCGACCTGCGCGGCTACCCCGAACTGCGTTGGCTCGACCGCTACGACCTCGCGGTACCCGTCGCGCTGGCCGTGGCCCTGTACGGCCTGGGCGCCCTGCTCGAAGCGGTCGTGCCGGCATGGGGCACGAGCGGCCCGCAGATGCTGGTGTGGGGCTTTTTCATTTCAACGATCGTGCTGTTCCATGCCACGGTCACCATCAACTCGCTCGCCCACCAGTTCGGCTCGCGCCGCTTTCGCACGCGAGACGACAGCCGCAACAATCTCTGGCTCGCCCTGATCACATTCGGCGAGGGCTGGCACAACAACCACCACTTCTACCCGGGCTCCGCGCGACAGGGTTTTCGCTGGTGGGAAGTGGACATCACCTGGTACGGGCTCAAGCTGATGCAGGCGCTGGGCCTGGTATGGGACCTCAAGCCGATCCCGGCCTGGGTACGCGCCAAGGCGGTGGCCTGACATGCGCATCGCGATCATCGGCTCGGGCATCTCGGGGCTCGCATCGGCATGGCTGCTCGGGCGGGAGCACGAGGTGGTGCTGTTCGAGGCCAACGACTACCTCGGCGGCCATACCCATACGCACGACATTGAACTGGACGGCAGGCACTATCGCGTCGACAGCGGCTTCATCGTGCACAACCCCGCGCATTATCCGTTGCTGCACGGGCTGTTCGACGAACTGGGGGTCGCCTCGCAGCCGACCACGATGAGCTTCTCGGTGCGTAACGAGGCCACCGGCCTCGAATACAACGCAACCACTCTCGACACGCTGTTCTGCCAACGACGAAACCTGCTGTCGCCGCGCTTCATCGGCATGGTGCGCGACCTCATGCGCTTCTACCGCGAAGCCCCGTCGGTTCTCGATCTCGCCGACGCGGGCCCCAGCCTGGGCGACTATCTGGCGCGGCACGGTTACGGCGCGGCGTTCCGCGACGAGCACCTCGTGCCGATGGCATCGGCGCTGTGGTCGTCGCCGCCCGAAAGCATCCTCAAGTTTCCCGTGCAATACCTCGTGCGCTTCATGGCCAACCACCAGATGCTCCAGGTTAACGACAGGCCGCAATGGCAGGTGGTGCGCGGTGGCTCGCGTACTTACATCGAGGCCATGCGCACCCGCTGGCGGGTCACCGAACGGCTGTCCAGCCCCGTGCGCTCGGTGCGCCGCGACGCGGACGGCGTGGCGCTGGTGTCGTCGCACGGCACGGAGCGCTTCGACCAGGTGATCTTTGCCTGCCACAGCGACCAGGCCCTTTCCCTGCTCGATGACGCCTCGAACGCGGAACGGACCGTGCTGGGCGCGATTCCCTACCAGGTCAACGACACGGTGCTACACACCGATGCCAGCGTGCTGCCCAGCCATCGCAAGGCCTGGGCGGCGTGGAACGCGCTGCTGCCCGCCGCGCCCGGTGAGGCATGCACCGTCAGCTATTACATGAACCTGTTGCAGCGTATCGAGTCGCCGCGTCCCTTCATTGTTAGCCTCAACCAGACCGGGCGCATCGACCCGGCCCGCATCCTGCGACGGATGACCTACGCCCACCCGGTCTACACCGCGGCGACCGTACGCGCGCAGTCGCGCAAGGGCGATATCCAGGGGGTGAATCGCTACTGGTTCGCCGGCGCCTACTGGGGCTGGGGATTCCACGAAGACGGCATGCGCAGCGCGATGGATGTCGTCAACGGCATTCGCCGCGTGTGCGCGAGGAACACCGCGTGACCGCCCTCGCCAGCGCCATCTACGAAGGGCGCGTGACGCATCGGCGCCATCTGCCCCGGGAACATGCGTTCACCTATCGCATGGCACAGGTGTATCTCGACCTGGGCGAACTGGAGGATGTCTTCCGCGACCGCTGGTTCTGGTCGATCGAGCGGCGCAACCTCGCGCAGTGGCGGCGCGCCGATTACCTGGGACCGGACGACCTGCCGCTGGACGAAGCGGTGAGGCGGCGCGTGCACGCCCGAACGGGGCACCGCCCTCGCGGCCCCATCCGCATGCTGTCGCACCTTCGCTACGGCGGTTACGTATTTAACCCGGTGACGTTCTACTACTGCTACGGCGAAGACCGCACGACGCTGGATACGATCGTGGCGGAAATCACCAATACGCCGTGGGGTGAGCGCCACGCCTACGTGCTGCCGGTCGACCGCGCCGCGCGCCACGGCCGCGCGATGGCCTGGCACTTCGACAAGGCCTTCCATGTGTCGCCGTTCATGGCCATGGAGCGCGCCTACGACTGGCGCTTCACGGCGCCGGCCGACGACCTGCGCGTGCACATGAAGGTGCATCGGGGCGATGCCTGCGAATTCGACGCCGACCTCGCCCTCGATCGTCGCCCCCTGAACGCCGCCTCGCTTGCCCGCGTGCTCTGGCGCTACCCGTTGATGACCGCCCAGGTGATGGGCGCCATCCACTGGCAGGCGCTTCGCCTGTGGCTCAAACGCACGCCCGTCCACGACCACCCCGGCCTGGCTTCCCTTACCGACGCACGCCACGGCAGCACGCCCGGAGACGCGCCATGAACGAACTCATCAAGAACACGCCGCTGGCGGCCCGCGCCGCCGGTGCGTCCGCCCTGGACCGCCTGCTCCGGCAGCAGCTGCTGAATACGCTCGCCGGCCTGAGGCATGGGCGCATCGTGGTCAGCGACGCCTGGGGCACCGAGGAACTGGGCCAGGCCGATGCGTCGGGCCACGGCCTGGACGTGCACATCGACGTGACCGACACGCGGTTCTATCGCCTGGCGGCGATGAACGGCAGCGTCGGTGCCGCCGAGGCTTTCATCGAAGGCTACTGGCACGGCAACGACCTCGTGGGGCTCGTGCGCCTGCTCGTACGCAATCGGGACCTGCTCGACGGCATGGAAACCGGCCTCGCCCGCTGGGGCGGCATGGCGATGCGCGCCTGGCACGCGCTGCGCGAAAACACCCGCGCGGGCAGCCGGCGCAACATCGCCGCGCACTACGATCTGGGCAATGATTTCTTCGGGCTGTTTCTTTCCGACGACCTGATGTACTCCTCCGCGCTGTGGACCGACGAGACCGACACCCTCGAAGCGGCGTCCACCCGCAAGCTCGACACCATCTGCCAGAAGCTGGCGCTGCGCCCCGGCCTGCGCGTCATGGAGATCGGCACCGGATGGGGCGGCTTCGCCCTGCACGCGGCCGCCCGCTACGGCTGTCACGTGACCACCACCACCATCTCCGCCGAGCAGTATCGACTGGCGCGCGACCGCGTAGAGCAGGCGGGCCTGGCCGAACGGATTACCGTGCTCCAACAGGACTACCGTGACGTCGACGGCACCTTCGACCGCGTCGTGTCGATCGAGATGATCGAAGCCATCGGCGCGACGTACATGGAAACCTACTTCGCCAAGATCGGCCACCTGTTGACGCCGGAGGGCATGGCGCTCGTGCAGGCGATCACCATCGAAGACCACCGCTACGCCCAGGCGCTGGACTCGGTCGATTTCATCAAGCGCTACGTATTTCCCGGCAGCTTCATACCGTCGGTGAGCGCCATGCTCCAGGCGAAGACGCGTGCCGGCGATCTGGCCCTCGTACACCTGGAAGATTTCGGCCTTTCCTACGCGCGCACGCTGCACGCGTGGCGCGAGCGTTTCCTCGCCCGGCTCGACGATGTGCATCGCCAGGGCTTCGACGCGCGCTTTGCCCGCCTGTGGGAGTTCTACCTCGCTTACTGCGAAGGTGGCTTCCTGGAGCGCTCCATCGGCGTGTCGCATCTGGTGCTCGCTCGCCCGGGTGCGCGGCCCGCGACGTCGAGGTGGGTGCCGTGAGCGGCGGCATCGTGTCCGTGGCGTGGTCCTTCGTGCTGCTCGCGCTGGCCATGGTGACGATCATGACCTTCGGCTGGCTGTGGCAGCGGCGGCGCCGCAACGCCGGTATCGTCGACGTGCTGTGGGCCGCGGGGCTGGGCCTGGCCGCCGTGTGGATGGCCCTGAACGGCGAAGGCGCCGTGCTTCCCCGCCTGCTGACCGCCGCGATGGGGGGCGCATGGGCCGCGCGTCTGGCCCTGCACCTGTGGACCCGCGTGCGCGGCGAAGAAGAGGATGGCCGCTACCGTTACCTGCGTTCGCACTGGAACGGCCACCAAGGCAAGTTTTTCGCGTTCTTCCAGGCGCAGGCGGCGATCGTGCTGCTGTTCGCCGTGCCGTTCATGGCCGCCGCGGCGAATCCGCGGCCCTTTTCCGGATGGATGGTGCTCGCGGTGGCATTGTGGATCGTCAGCGTCGGCGGTGAAGCCATCGCCGACCGTCAGCTGGCTCGGCACAAGACCGACGCGGCGCGCCACGGCAAGACGTATCGGGGCGGCCTGTGGAAGTACTCGCGCCACCCGAACTATTTCTTCGAATGGGTGCATTGGTTCGCCTACGTTGCCCTGGCGGTCGGTGCGCCCATGGGCTGGCTGGCCTGGCTCGGGCCCGTCGTGATGTACGTGTTCCTTCGCTGGGTCAGCGGCATCCCGTTCACCGAAGCACAGGCCGTGCGCTCCCGCGGCGACGACTACCGCGACTACCAGCGCACCACCCCGATGTTGATTCCCTGGTTCCCTTCCCCCTCACGCACGTCCGGAGAACGCCCATGAACGCCACGATGGCCGAATCGCAGACGCTGGCGGCCGACCGCCCCGCCCCGGGCCTTCTCGGTCTGGCCGAACGCGGCCTGTTGCCTGACGCGGCGATCCGCCTCGGCATACGCCGCCTGTGCGAGCAACGCCTGGCCGAATGCCTGGAGGGTGGCGCGCCTGCGCAACTCGCCCGCCACCGTACGCTCATCGAGACGCTGGCGAAGGCCCCGCTCGCCATCCACACCGACGACGCCAACGCCCAGCATTACGAAGTGCCGACCGCCTTTTTCCAGCAGTGCCTGGGTGCCCGGCTGAAGTATTCGTCGTGCTTTTTCCCCACCGGGACGGAGACGCTCGACCAGGCCGAGGAAGCCATGCTGCAACTCTACGGCGAGCGCGCGCAGCTCGCCGACGGGCAGGATATCCTCGAACTGGGGTGCGGCTGGGGCTCGCTCACCCTGTGGATGGCCGAGCGTTACCCCCATGCGCGCATCACGGCGGTGTCCAACTCGCGCTCCCAACGGGTGCATATCGAATCGGAGGCGATCCGTCGCGGCCTCGGCAACGTGCGCGTGGTCACCTGCGACATCAATGCGCTCGAGTGGCCGGCGGCAAGCTTCGACCGCTGCGTTTCCGTCGAGATGTTCGAGCACGTGCGCAACCACCGCTCGCTGATGGAGCGCATCGCCGGCTGGCTGCGTCCCGGCGGGGCGCTTTTCGTGCACATCTTCGTGCACCGCCAATCGGCCTACCTTTTCGACACCGACGGGTCGGACAACTGGATGGGCCGGCATTTCTTCACCGGCGGCATGATGCCCGCGGCCGACACGCTGCTGTGGTTCCAGCAACACCTGCGCATCGACCAGCAATGGCTCGTCGACGGCACGCATTACGAACGGACGGCCAACGCATGGCTCGCCAACCAGGACCAGCGCCGCGACGACGTGCTGCGCATCCTGTCGGACGCCTACCGTTCGAAGGAACTGGGCCAGCTGTGGTCCCTGCGCTGGCGGATCTTCTGGATGTCGTGCGCCGAACTGTTCGGCTACGCACATGGCCAGGAGTGGATGGTGTCCCACTACCGGTTCGTGCCGAACCGCTGATCGAGGAGACGAACCGATGAAATCCCTTACCGCACGCCTGGGCCAGGTCGCCCTCGCCCTGTTTCCCCTCGCCGCGTGCTCCACGCAGCCCACGGTGCCCCGCGTGCCCCAGGTGGACGTGGCCCGCTACATGGGCGACTGGTACGTGATCGCCTCCATTCCGAGCCGCTTCGAGAAGGGCGCGGTCAACGCTATCGAGTCGTACCGGCTGCAACCGGACGGCGTCGTGCGCACCGACTTCCGCTATCGCAAGGAGTCCGCGACCGGCGAACTGAAGACCATGCACGCCAAGGGCTACCCGCACGCCGACACGAACAACGCGGTGTGGGGCATGCAGTTCATCTGGCCGATCAAGGCGCAATACGTGATCTCCTGGCTGGATCCGGGCTACCGCTTCGTGATCGTGGCACGCGACAAACGCGACTACGTCTGGGTGATGGCCCGCACGCCGACGATCACCGATGCCGAATACGCATCGCTGGTGGGCCGCGTGGCGGCCATGGGCTACAACGTCAACGATCTGAAGAAAGTACCGCAGCAATGGCCCGAATCCAGGCCGTGACACGCCGCGGAAGGGCCACGACCGACGCCCGGGGTGCCGGGCACGGCGACGCGTTATGATGCGAACCGACCCGGTCCCGAGCAGGATCGTTTCCATCGAGGCAGCCCGACGCGTGTCCGTGACCGTATCCCGTGACAGCACCACCGACTGGTCCGCGCACATGGCGGCGGTCGCGGCGCGCCAGGACGTCGACGCGTTCATGCGCATCTTCGACCACTTCGGGCCGCGCCTGCAGCGCTACCTCGTAGGCATGTCGATCGCGCCATCGCAGGCCGAAGAACTGGTGCAGGAGGCCATGCTCCGCGTGTGGCGCCGCGCGGCGCAGTTCGATCCCGCCCGCGCCAACGTGTCCACGTGGCTGTTCCGCATCGCGCGCAACCTCTACATCGACAGCGTGCGCAACGAACCGCACTGGCTCGAGATCCAGGATGCCCTCGACCAGTTGGACGATCTTGCCGCGACGCCGGGTGAGTCGCCCGCCGAGTCGTTCGCCGATGGCGTGGGGCTCGAACGCGCGGTCAACGAGCTTCCACCGCAGCAGGCCCGGATGATCCGGATGTCTTACTTCGAAGCCAAGAGCCACAGCGAGATCGCCCGGGAGCTGGGACAACCCCTGGGCTCGGTCAAGTCGAGCCTGCGACGCGCCTTCGCGAAGTTGCAGTCGGCACTGGGAAAAACACCGTGAAACCGCACCATCATCCTGACATTTCCACGCTCATGGCGTATTCCTCGGCGAGCCTGTCGAGCGCGTTCACGGCCGTGGTCGCCGCCCATCTCAGCGTGTGCGGCGCCTGCCGCGAACGCCTGCGACAGACCGATGCCATCGGCGGCCAGTTGCTCAGCCAGCGCGACGGCCTCGCCCTGTCGCCGGGTGCTTCCGAACGACTCATGGCCAAGCTCAAAGCGGAGCCATCGGCGTCGACCTCGACAGCGACCGCGCCGTCCACACCGCGCGCCGACGATCCGGACGTCCTGCCCATGCCCTTGTGGCCCTATTTCGGTCGCTCGTACCGCGAACTCGACTGGAAATGGATCGGCCCCGGCATCCATCACATTCGCGCGCAGGGCGTCCGCGAAGACCACCTGATGCTGTTGCGCGTGGCGCCCGGTCGTAGCCTGCCCATGCATACGCACGGGTCGAACGAACTGACGATGATCCTGCGCGGTGCCTACGACGACCGGCTCGGTCACTTCGCGCCCGGCGACATGGCCGACCTGGATTGCGACATCGAACACCAGCCGGTGACCTCACCCGGGGTGCCGTGCATCTGCGTGGCGGCCACCGATGCGCCGCTGATGTTCTCGGGATGGATGGCGCGCATGCTGCAACCGTTCGTGCGCCTTTAAATCGCGCGAACGCGATCACAGCACCCATTCAAACGCAAGATATTACGAGCCGCCGAATCGGCAAACCAGGAAAAACGTGACGCCCTTCGTGTAAGTGTTCCGGCGTGAACGGTATATCCCTTCCTCAGGGGGAAACACGATCGTTCACATCAACCTTCATAAAGGGGCAGCTACATGAAGAAGTTCGGAACGAAGTACCTGGTTGGCGCCTGCATCGTCGCGGGCGTGGTCAGCGCGGGAGTGTCGGCGCCGGTGGCCGCGTCGCAGACGTTCGACATCGCCGCCGCGGCTCGCACCCAGGCGATGGCGTCATGGGAAGAGACGATTCGACAGCAGGCACCGTCGGTGGAAGGCTGCTTCAGTTCGTCGTTCCCCAGCGTCGGCTGGCAGGCCGTGCGTTGCCAGGCACCGCCGAAGTTCGTTTCCGTGCCGCCGGCCGTCACCAACGGTAACGGCCATACCACCACGGCGCGCGCGGATAGCGTGTTCACCGTGGGCAACGGCGCCGATTACGCCGCGCGCACGCGCAACCTCACCCGTTCGGCGGTCGGCTCGTTCCCGAGCGTCACCGGTGTCACCACCGGCGTGGCCGACTACTCCCTGCAGATCAACACCGATATCGCGAGCAATCCGACCACCTGCTCGCAATTCGGCTACTCGTCGTGCCAGACCTGGGAGCAGTTCATTTACTCCACCGACAGCGACGGTGATTCCAGCAACGGTCGCACCCCGGTCGCGTTCATCCAGGACTGGTTCTTCGCCGGCAGCTCGTCGGAATACGACTCGGTCGGCTGCCCCTCGGGCTGGAACGCGTATCCCGACCAGAACGCGTGCTATCGCAATAGCAACGCGGTGAGCGCCCCGCTGGTGTCGGTGTCTAACATCGGCAGCATCAAGCTGACCGGTTCGGCGACGTCCGGCGGCGTCGATACCGTGTCGTTCTCGGTCAACGGCAAGGCCTATAGCGTGAGCCAGAGCGCCACCACGCTCAACATCAACAAGATCTGGCACCAGTCCGAGTTCAACATCTTCGGCAACGGCAGCGACAATCCGGTAGTGTCGTTCAACCGGGGCTCCAACGTGACGGTGAACGTGGCCGTCAACGACGGCACGACCAACGCCCCGTCGTGCCTGGGCAATGCCGGCACCACGTACGAGCAGAACAACCTGACGCTCGGCAGCTGCACCGCCTCCGGCGGATCGTCGCCGCGCATCAGCTTCACCGAAAGCAACTGATCGTCACCGCGCCCGGGAGGGACTTGTCCTTCCCGGGCGTTTTCACGTCCGGAGCGCGGTGAGCCGGGGATCAAGACCGGGCCGATGCGGCCTCCACGCGGCATGCACCTTCCGCCGTCGAAGCTTGCCCATCCCCCGCCCCGGCCGACGCGCATGACTGACCCGTCTTCTTCCCCCGCCCTCACCGTGACCGAAGGGCGTCCTTTCCCGCGTGGCGCGTTCCACGACGGCGACGGCACCAACTTCGCGTTGTTTTCTGCCCATGCGACCCGCGTGGAGCTGTGCCTGTTCGACGACGACGGCAACGAAACCCGCGTCGATCTGCCCGAATACACCGACGAAATCTGGCACGGCTACCTGCCTGACGTAAAACCGGGCCAGCGCTACGGCTACCGGGTGCACGGTCCCTACGAGCCGGCACAGGGCCACCGCTTCAACCCGAACAAGCTGCTGATCGATCCCTACGCGCGTGAACTGATCGGCGACCTTGTCTGGTGCGATGAACTCTACGGCTACACCATCGGCCACCCCGACAAGGACCTGAGCTTCGACGAGCGCGACAGCGCGCCCTTCGTACCCAAGGCGGTAGTGGTCGACGAAGCCTACGACTGGGGCGGCGACGAGCGCCTGCAGACGCCCTGGGACGAGACCGTGGTGATGGAGACCCACGTGCGCGGCTACACCATGCGCCATCCCTCGGTGCCGGACGACGTGCGCGGCACCTGCGCCGGCCTGGCGACCCCGGCCGTGCTGGACGGCATCCGCTCGCTCGGCGTGTCGGCGGTGGAACTGCTGCCGATGCACGCCTACCTCGACGACCGCCACCTGCTCGAGGCGGGCCGCCGCAACTACTGGGGCTACAACACCCTCGCCTTCTTCGCCGTGCAGCGCCGTTATCTCGCCAGCGCCCATCGCGACGAGTTCCGCGACCTCGTGCATGCCGCGCACGGCAAGGGCCTGGAGGTGATCCTCGACGTGGTCTATAACCACACCGCCGAGGGCAGCGAGCTCGGTCCCACGCTGTCGTTCCGCGGCATCGATAACGTGTCGTACTACCGCCTGACCGAGGATCCGCGCTTCTACATCAACGACACCGGCACGGGTAACACGCTCAACGTCAGCCACCCGCGCGTGATCCAGATGGTGATGGACTCGCTGCGTTATTGGGTGAGCGAGATGCACGTCGACGGGTTCCGCTTCGACCTGGCGACGATCCTTGGCCGCGAGCCCACCGGGTTCGATCAGCGCGGCGGCATCCTCGATGCGGTGGCGCAGGATCCGTTGCTGGCCTCGGTGAAAATGATCGCCGAGCCGTGGGATTGCGGCCCAGGGGGCTATCAGGTCGGCCACTTCCCGCCGGGCTGGGCGGAATGGAACGACCGTTTCCGCGACGATGTGCGCTCCTTCTGGAAAGGCGACGCGGGCAAGCTCGCCGACTTCGGCAAGCGTCTCACCGGCTCGGCCGACTTCTTCGATAAGCGCGGCCGCCGGCCGTGGGCCAGCGTGAATTTCATCACGGCACACGACGGCTTCACCCTCAACGACCTGGTGAGCTACGACGGTAAACACAACGATGCCAATGGCGAAGACAATCGCGACGGCTCGGACAACAACCACTCGTGGAACTGCGGCGCGGAAGGCGAAACCGACGATGCCGGCATCCTCGCCCTGCGCGAGCGGCAGATGCGCAACCTGCTGGCCACGCTGTTCCTGGCCAAAGGCACGCCGATGCTCCTGGCCGGCGACGAACGCGCGCAGACGCAGGGCGGCAACAACAACACCTACGGGCAGGACAGCGAGATCGCCTGGATCGACTGGGAACGCGACCCCACCGAGGGCCGTCTGGCCGACTTCGTACGCGAACTGACCGCCTTGCGCCATCGCTTTCCGCTGCTGCGCCGCGGGCGTTTTCTCAACGGTCGTTACGACGACGACAGCGGCGTGCGCGACATCGTCTGGCTGGCACCGGACGGTAACGAAGCGAACGACGCGCACTGGACCGACGCCAACGCCCGCTCGATCGCCGCCCTGCTGGACGGTCGCGCCCAGCAGACCGGCGTGCGCAAGCCGGGCACCGACGTGTCGTTGCTGGTGTTGATCAACGGCTGGAGCGAAGGCGTGGCCTTCCACCTGCCGGCGCACGACGATTGCCAGTCGTGGTCGGTGGTGCTGTCGACGGCCCCCGAACTGGGCAACGACGTGAAAGGCCGCAGCGGCGAAGCCTTCGTGTGCCCGCCCCGCTCCCTCGTCGTGATGGGCTGCCAGCACGACTGACGCCATTCGCGCCCACCGTCGCGTTGGAGGTTCTCCATGCGACGGTGGGCGCGGTACGACGATAGGCCTGGGCAACGGATGGCGATGCCAGCCATGCCGACGACCGATGGACGCCCCATGCGTACGTGTGCTGACGGCGCGATGGTCCGTCGGCATGCCACACGTCGTGCAGGCCGAGGTCGTCGGGTCGTCAGGTGCATGGCAGGTCGCGTCAGTCGAGCGACGCAAGGATGCGGTGGATCACCGGCAGCAGCTCACGCGCGAGAAAACCGACCCGCCCGGCCCGTCGCCCCAGGCGACGTCCCGCCCGGGCATGAACCGCCACGCCCCAGAGCGCGGCCTGCGGCAGCGACGCGCCGCGGGCGAGCAGCCCGGTGAGCACGCCCGCCAGCACATCGCCGGAGCCGGAAGTCCCCAGTCCCGGCGCATCCACGTGATGCACCCACAGCGTGCGGTCGGGCGTCGCGATCCACGTGGTCGGTCCCTTCAGCACGACCACGGCGTTGAAATGCCGGGCCGCTTCGATAGCCACATCGGCGCCCCGCCGGCTGACGTCATCGGGACGCAGGTCCATCAGATCGGCCATTTCCGGGACGTGGGGCGTGATGACGAGTCGGCCTGCGGCAGGCACGAGCGCGTCTGCGTGCAGGCTACCGGCATCCGCGACGACGGCACCTGCGACCCGCGCCGCCTGGGCCGGTGCGGGTGATACGCCCGTGGCCATGCCGGGTCCGACGAGCACGGCATCGGCCTTGCGCACGGTATCCACCTGTCCGGCCGTCAACGTGCCCAGTTCGCCGTCGTCGCCCAAGGCCACGGCCTCCATGCCGCTTTCGGGCATGGCGACGCCAAGGGTGGACGCCGACTCGGCGCCGGTGAAGGTCATGAGCTTGCCGGCACCCGCGCGCAGGGCCGCGTCACCCGAGAGCAAGGCCGCCCCGGGTACGCCGCGCGAACCGCCGATGACGACCACGCGGCCGCGATCCTCCTTGCTGCTTCCGTCCGGCGCAGGCAGCGGCCAACGCTGCAGAAGCGTGCGGGTGACGCGGGTGGCGTCCATCAGCGCGGACCCGCCGGCACGTCGCTCTCCCGGGTCACCGCGACCGCCTCGACGTCGGGCGGTACGAAGCGACCCTGGCGCAGCGTGAACGTCACTGCCGACTCGCGTATCACGTCGTATTCGGCGTAGCCGCAGTTCGGAAAATCGCCTTCACGGTCGACCGCGAGGATATCCGCTTCGCGCATTCCCTCAAGGAGATAACGGAAGCAATGCACGATCACCTGGTGCGCGACCACGACCAGGCGCGCATCGGGGCGGGTTAGGCGAATACCGTCGACGACGCTGCGCAGACGCAGGATCACGTCGCACCAGCTCTCGCCGCCCGGGGGCCGGAAATAAAACTTGCCAACCATGCCACGCTGGGCGGCGAGCGCCGGATAGGCCGTTTCGATGCCCTTGCGGGTGTACCGATCGAGGATCCCGAACTCCTTTTCGCGCAGCCGCTCGTCGACCTCGACCCGCGCGGGCTCGACACCCAGCGCGGCGGCGACGGCCTGCGCTGTCTGTTGCGCACGCACGAACGGCGACGCCAGCAGCGTGTCAGGCCGCTGGTCGTCAGGAAGGCTTGCCATCCATCGTCCGAGCGCATGGGCCTAGGCGTGGCCCAGCTCGGACAACGGTGTGTCGGCGTCACGCTGTTCCAGCGCGATGAGTTCATCGCCCTGCGCTTCGGCCAGGTCACGCGCCACGTTACCGGCGCTCTGCCCGTGCCGGACGATATACAGCTTGCCTGCCATCGTGTCGGTCTCCGGTCTTCACATGACCGGCAGGATCCAGGCCGCGCCGTGAAAGGCCCGTCCGCGCCGCGCGGTTCATGCCCGCACGCGTCGTTCATTTTCGGCGTGACGGCATTTTCACGCCACCACCACACCGTCATGGCGCAGGAACGGTATGGTGACGTGCCGGTGGACAGACCCGGCCATTCCAAACGTGCCGCAGGCGCCCGTTGGCCCATCACGCGTTTCTTTCCCGGCACGGTGCATGACCCAGCCCATTTCCCCGCAAAGCGCGTCGCCGCCCGCTCGCCTGCACGCGTTCGCCAGCGACGAGCGCTTCCGCCAGTTTGCCGAAGCGTCGCAGGACATCCTGTGGATTCGCAACGCGACGACGCTGCGCAGCGAATACCTCTCGCCGACCTTCGAGACCGTCTACGGACTCAGCCGCGAGGAAGCGTTGCAGGGCAAGGCCCTCGACGGGTGGATCGCGGTCATCGTGGCGGAAGACCGTTCCCGGGTGATCGATGCCGTGGACCGCGTCCGCGCGGGCGAGCATGTCGCATTCGACTACCGCATCCGCCGGCCCAACGACGGACAGCTGCGCTGGATCCGCAACACCGACTTTCCGATGTTCGACGAGCAGGGCAACGTCGCCTGGATCGGCGGCATCGGTCAGGACATCACGCATTTCAAGGAGACTGACGAGCGGCGGGCCTTCCTGCTGGAGATGACCGACGCGCTACGCCCGCTGGCCTCGGCACGCTCCGTGCAGCGCGAGGCCACGCGTCGGCTGGGCGAATGCCTGGGGGTCGACCGGGTGTTCTACGCCGAGCTGGACGACGACACCACCGCCGTCGTACGCAGCGAATTCCGCCGCCCTGGCGTCGCCTCGCTCACCGGCCGGCATCGGCTGGACGACTTCGGCCAGGCCCACCGCGACACGCTCGTCTCGGGCCGCTGGCTGGTGGTGGAAAACATCGCCACCTGGGACGCGCTGCCCCATGCCGAGCGCCAGACCTTCCACGATATCCACGCCGTGTCGCTGCTCAAGGTTCCCCTGGTGAAGGATGGCGTGCTGGTGGCGTTCCTCGGCGTCCATCACGGCACGCCCCGGCGCTGGAGCGAGGGCGACACCGGGCTGGTGGCCGCGGTGGCCGAACGCACGTGGTCGTCGGTCGAGCGCGCGCGTGCCGAGACCGCGCGACGCGACAGCGACCGGCGCCTGAAGGATGAACTGGACGCCACCCGCCTCCTCCAGGCGTTCAGCACGCTGCTGATCCCCGCGCAGGAACCGGAGGCCATCTACGAGCCCCTCATGACCACGCTCATGGCGCTCATGCGGGCTGACGCGGCCAGCATGCAACGCTACGACGAGGACACGCATTCGCTGCTTCTCCTCACCAGTCGCGGTTACGCCGCCGAGTCGATCGACCATTGGTCGGAGATCGACGTCGAACGTGGGTCGTCGTGCGGCCGGGCGATGCGCGAGGGCCACCGTTGCGTCATTCGGGACGTCGAGGCCCAGGAAGAACTCCAGGGCACCGGCGACCTGATCGAATACCGGCGTTGCGGCCTGCGCAGCGTGCAATCCACGCCGCTGATGGGACGTGGCGGCGAGCTGCTGGGGATGATCTCTACCTCGTGGCGGCAACCGCACGCCCCCTCCGCCGAAGACCTGCGCCGGCTCGACGTGCTCGCCCGCATGACCGCCGACCTGCTCGAGCGCCACCGCGACGATGCCGCCCGGCGCGAGAGCGACGAGCGGCTGCGCCAGTTCGCCGAAGCCTCGTCGGATGTGCTGTGGATACGCGACGCGGTCACCCGCGAGTGGCGTTACGTCAGCCCGGCGTTCGAGACGATCTACGGGCTCGGCCGCAAGGAGGCGCTCCAGGGCGACATGGACCGCACCTGGCTCGACCTGGTCTTGCCTGGCGATCGCCCGCACGCGGAGGATGCCATCGCACGGGTGCGTCGTGGCGAATACGTCACCTTCGATTACCGCATACGCCGCCCCGACGGCAACGTGCGCTGGATCCGCGACCGCGACTTTCCGCTGCGCGACGCGCGTGGCCGGGTGGGGCTGATCGGCGGCATCGGCCACGACCTGACCGAACTGCGCGAAGCGGAGCGGCGCCTGCAGACCCTGCTCGAGGGCATTCCGCCGCTGGTGTGGCGTTCGCTGGAAGGCGGGCACTGGACGTGGTCGAGTCCCCAATGGGGCGCCTATACCGGCCTGACGTCGATGGCGAGCGCGGCCCTGGGCTGGCTGGACGCCATTCACCCGGCCGACCGCGACGCGACCCGCGCCGCCTGGGCGAGCGCCGCCACCACGGGACGGCTCGACATGGAACTGCGCATCGGTCACGTCGGCGACCAGGGCTATCGATGGTTCCAGATGCGCGCGACACCGGTGCACGACGACGCGGGCGCCACGGTGGAATGGCTGGGCACGTTCACCGACGTGCATGAACTGCGCGAGTTGCAGGAGCGCCAGCGCATCCTCGTGGCCGAACTGCAACATCGCACGCGCAACGTCATGGCGATCGTCGGCGCGCTGAGCTACAACACCCTCGCGGCCAGCGCCGACCTGGACGATTTCCGCGTGCGCTTCGAGGATCGCCTCGATGCCCTCGCGCGCGTGCAGGCCCTTCTCTCCCGGCTCAACGAACAGGATCGCCTGGCCTTCGACGAGTTGCTGCATTCCGAACTGGACGCCATCGGCGGCATGCGACAGGGCATCTCGCTGGACGGACCGGCCGATGTCTGGTTGCGCTCGTCGACCGTGCAGATCCTCGCCATGGCGATTCACGAGTTGGCGACCAACGCCGTTAAGTATGGCGCGCTAGGTCAATCTGCCGCCCGGCTGGACATCCGCTGGGCGGTGCGTGACGAACACGGCGTGCCGTGGCTGCACATCGACTGGCGGGAGACCGGCGTGCACATGCCTGGTCCCACGGCGTCCGTCGCCGGCGCGGGCCAGGGCCAGGGCCGGGAGCTGATCGAGCATGCACTGCCCTATCAGCTCCTGGCCCGAACCACCTACGTGTTCGATGCCGACGGGGTGCACTGCACGATCGCCCTGCCCATTTCTCGCCGTACCGCGCTCCCCGCCGCCGGTTGACCGCCTGACCGCGCGGACGTCGCGATCAGGCCGTGAGCCACACCCGGATCAGCGACAGCAGCTTGTCGACGTCGATCGGCTTGGCCACGTAGTCGTTGGCGCCCGCCTGGATACATTGCTGCTGGTCGTCCGGCATCGCCTTGGCGGTGAGCGCGATGATCGGCAACCGGGCGAAACGCGGCTGCCGGCGGATCTCGCGGGTCGCGGTAAGACCGTCCTTCACCGGCATCATGATGTCCATCAGCACGAGGTCGATGGCATTTTCCGCGGTCGACGCCTCAAGGGTATCGATGGCCTCCTGGCCGTTGCGGGCGATGGTCACCCGGCAACCGTGCGGTTCGAGCACGCTCATGAGCGCGTAGACGTTGCGCACGTCGTCCTCGACCAGGAGGAGGTGCCGGTCCTCGAGCGTGCCGTCGCGGTTGAGCGCCGCACGGATCATGCCCTGCTGCGGTTCGGGGAGGTCGGCGATCACGCGGTGCAGGAACAAGGACACCTCGTCGAGAAGGCGCTCCGGCGAACGCGCGCCCTTGATGATGATCGAGCTGGAGTAGCGCCGCAGACGCTCTTCCTCGGCCGGCGACAGCTCGCGCCCGGTATAGACGATGACCGGCGGGAAGGCGTAGTCCTCCTGGTTGCTCAACGTCTCCAGCAACGCAAAGCCGGAGGTATCGGGCAGGGACAGATCGAGCACCATGCAGTCGAAGGTTTCGTGCTGGAGACGCATCAGGCAGTCCGCGGCCGTGGCCGCGCCGACCGTATCGACGTCGGCCGAGGCCAGCAGATGACGGATCGCATCGAGCTGCACGGCATCGTCCTCCACCACCAGCACGCGGCGCGGGCGCTGCGACAGGCGCGCCTCAAGCGAATCGAACACGTGGGCGAGATCCTCGCGGGTGGTCGGTTTGACCAGGTAGCCCACCGCACCGAGTGACAACGCGGTGCGCGAGTGGTCTTCGCCGGACACCACGTGGATCGGGATGTGGCGCGTGCGGATGTCATGCTTGAGGATGTCCAGCACCGACAGGCCGGACTGGTCCGGCAAGCCGACGTCGAGCACGATGGCGTGCGGCAGTTCCTTGCGCGCGGCCAGCAAGGCGTCGCCCGCGGTGGACGCGATGATCGTGCGGAAACCCATCTCCTGCGCCAGGTGCGCCACGATGTCGGCGAACGTGCCGTCGTCCTCGATGATGAGGATCAACCGGCGAGGGTCGGCGGGCGACGGCGCCGCGGGCGCGGCGACCGGCACGGGCGGTGCCAGGGGACGGGCCGGCGCCGCGGGAAGCGCACGCGACGATACGCGCGGCACGACCGCGGGCGGCGGCGCCTTGGCGCGGCCCGGTTCCGCGGGGGGAAGCTTCGCTGGCACGACGAGCGTGAAGGTGCTGCCCTGTCCCGGGTCGCTCGCCACGGTGATGTCGCCACCGAGCAGGCGCGCCAGTTCGAGCGAGATCGACAGGCCCAGGCCGGTGCCGCCGTAGCGCCGGCTGATGGAGCCGTCGGCCTGCTGGAACGCCTCGAAAATGCGCGCCTGCTGGTCCGGCGCGATCCCGATGCCGGTGTCGGCGACCGAGAAGGCCACGGTGCCACCGGGGCCCGCGCTCGCGGTCAGCGTCACCCCGCCCCGCTCGGTGAACTTCAGCGCGTTCGAGAGCAGATTCTTGAGGATCTGCTCGATGCGCTGGCGATCGGATTCGATCGTCTCGGGGAGGTCCGGCGACGCCTCCACCGTGAGGGCGAGGCCCTTGTCGTTGGCCACCGGCGACAACAGGCTGCCGAGGTCGTCGAGCAGGCGGTCGACGGCAAACGGCTCGCCGCGCACCTCGATGTGGCCGGCCTCGATCTTGGACAGGTCGAGGATGTCGTTGATCAACGCGAGCAGGTCGGTGCCCGAGGTGTGGATCGTCCGGGCGAACTTGACCTGCTCTTCGGTGAGGTTGCCCTTGGGGTTGTCGGCCAGCAGCTTGGAGAGAATGAGCGCGGAGTTCAGCGGCGTGCGCAACTCGTGGCTCATGTTGGCGAGAAACTCCGACTTGTACTGGCTCGAACGCGCCACCTCGCGGGCCTTCGCCTCGATCGCCTCGTTGGCCATCGCCAGTTCGTCGCGCTGCGCCTCCAGCTCCTGCGACTGCACCGAGAGGTGCATGTTGGTCTGCTCAAGCTCGGCCTGCTGGGTCTGCAACTCCTGCTGCGACTCGCGCAGCGAACGGCTCTGTGCCTCCAGTTCTTCATTGGCGGTGCGCAGCTCTTCGCTCTGCGCCTGCAACGTCTCGGACTGGCGGAGGGTTTCCTCCAGCAACCGGGACAGCTCGGCGCGGTAGGCGGCCGAGCGAAGGGCCAGGGCGATCGCGGGACTGGCCTGGTCGAGCAGCGCCACCACCTCGGCGTCCACCGGCTGGAAGAAACCCAGCTCCACGACGCCCTGCACCTGACCCTCGTGGATGCTCGGCGCGATGACCAGGTGGCGCGGCACGGCGTGGCCCAGGCCGGAACCGATCCGCAGGTAATTCTCCGGCAGGTCGCTCACCACCATCACGCGCTGTTCCTCGACGGCGCGGCTCAGCAGGCTGCCCGGCCCGCGGACGAGCGGCGTGTCGCCGGACGCGACGCCGACCGCGCCGACCGGCTCGAAACCCGCGCCCACCGGCATGAACAGCGCGCCGGCCTCGGCGTGCAGGAATCGAGCGAGAAACGAAAGGATCGTGCCGGACAGCTCACCCACGGCCTTGTCGCCGGCCATGACCGCGCCCAGTTCGAGCCGCCCGGCCTGGAGCCAGGCCTCGCGCTCGCGCGCCGCCGCGTTACGCCGCACCAGCAGGCCGACGAAAAGGGTCAGGCCGATACCGAGCAGCGCGCTCGCCGCGCCGGAGGTCCAGGCGGTCCCGTAGGCGGTTTCCATCTCGGCGAGCCGCTTGGCCCGCTGGTCGTATTCCACGGCGCGCATGGCCGACAGGCGCAGGCGGATATCGTCCATCGCATCCTTGCCGCGATCGGAATTGACCACCGCCAGCGCCGCATCGAGGCCCCGGGTGCGCCGCATCTCGATGGTGTCGCGCAGTTCGTTGAGCTTGTCGCGGATACGGACGTCAAGCTCCCTCAGGCGCTGCAACTGGCCGGCGTCGGAACGCACGCCATCGCGGATCGCGTCGATGCGGGTGGGCACCAGCGTCACGGCGTTGCGGTAAGGCTCCAGGTAGCGCTCGTTGCCGGTGAGCAGGAACCCGCGCTGGCCCGTTTCGGCATCCTGCACGCTGGCGAGGATGTCGCTGAGCGCGTTCACCGTCTCCTGCGAACGGATGACCATCGCGTTATCGTCGCGGATGGTGCGTATGTTCGCCGCGGCGATCAGGCCGCTGCAGACAAAGAAGACGATGACGACGATGAGCGCGACGAGGGTGCGCGCGTCGGTGCCGGACGGGCGCGACGGGCGCCGGGGCTGGGGTCGGGTGGTCATGGGGAGCGTTCTTGTCGTGCTCAGGCGCGGGACGAAGCCGCATGGGTGACGAGGGCGATGACAGCGAGCAGCTGCCGGCGCTGATAGGGCTTGGACAGAAACACGCCGCCGCGGGGGACCCGCCCGGCATCCACGGTGTAGCGCCCGGACGTTACGACGAGGCCGACGCTCGGCCAGCGCTCGAACACGAGGTCGGCCAGGCCGAGGCCGTTCATGCTGCCCGGCATGTCAACGTCGGTGAACAGCGCATCCACCGGCTCGGCGGCGAGGATCGCCAAGGCGGCGGCGGCATCGGCCGCCTCGAGCGTCCGCCAGTCCGCCCCGGCGAGCACCTCGCAGGCCAGCGTGCGGAGCATGTCGTCGTCTTCGACCACGAGCACCGTGCGCATGCCCGCGTCGGGCCGGCCGGCGGTCGACTCATGGGTAAACGCGGCATCGCCTGCGGCCGTGCCAGCCAGACGCGCATCCACCGACAAGCGGCTGACCTGATCGACGAAGGCACGCACCGCCCCGGCCAGGCGGCGGCCGTTGGCCGTGGAGCCGAAGAAGAAGATCCGCTGCCCCTCGATGGAGATTTCCGCCAGGCCCAGTTCGCCCTTGAGCGCCGTGGCCTGGAGGTTGAACGCCTGGATCCATTCGTCGGAGGGTTCGACGTCGAGCAGACCGACGATAGGGGCATCGCGAACGACGTCGACCGTCGCCTTGAGCGGCGGCACCTCGAAGCCGATAATGCGCGGAAAACGGCGATCCGGAAGCGATTTGGACGGGGTCACGCGCGGTCGTCCTGGCGGCCCGCCGTGCGCCGGCGGGGAAAGCGGAAATCGAAGCAGACGCCGGCCTTGCTGTTGACCGCGCGCACCGAACCGCCGTGGGCGCGAACGAACTGGTCGACGATATACAGGCCCAGGCCCAGGCCCGTGCTGCGGTTGAACCCGCCCTTGAACGGCTCGAACAGCCTCGGCAGCAGGGCGTCGTCGATGTGCCCGGCGTTGCGCACGACACAGTGCAACATGTCAGCGTGGCTGCCGTCGGCATGGATCGCGATCGTGTCGCCGCCACCGTACTGCACGGCGTTGCCGAGCAGGTTGCCGACCACCTGCCCCATCCGCACCACGTCGAAGCCGCCGCGCAGATCGCCTTCCCGTGTCAGCACCACGGGCTGGCCCGGGTGGGCGCGGCGGATCTCGGCCACCACCTCCTCGCAGACGTTGCCCAGGTCGGCGGCGTGGATGTCCAGGGTAAGAATCGACGAGCGGATGCGCGAGAAGTCGAGCATCTGGTCGATCATGCGCGACATGCGCACCGCGCTGCTCTTGATGAAGGTCGCATGGCGGGCCATCGGCGTGCCGTCGGCCTCGTCCATCACCTGTTCGGCGCACAGGTTGATCGCCGACAACGGCGTACGCAGGTCATGGGTCATCACCGCCATCATCGTCTGGTTGAGTTCCAGGGCGCGCTCGAGCTGTTCGTTCTGCTGCTCGAGCGCCAGGCGCTGGCGGTGCAGCTGGATGAATACCCGGACCTTTCCCAGGATGATATGCGGTTCGATCGGCTTGTGGAGAAAGTCGACGGCGCCGGTTTCGTACCCCTTGAACGAACGGGCCGGGTCGTTGGGCGAGGCGGTGAGGAAGATGATCGGCACATGCCGCGTGCGGGACGCGCCGCGCATCAACTCGGCGAGGGCGAAGCCGTCCATCTCCGGCATCTGCACGTCGAGCAGGGCAAGGGCGACGTCGTGGTTCAGCAGCAGCTCCAGCGCTTCGGCACCCGAGGCCGCGCTGAGCACGCTGACGTCTTCCTTGGCCAGCAACGCCTCCATGGCGATGAGGTTCTGCGGCACGTCGTCGACGAGCAGCACATGGGTGGTCGCGGACGCCGGCGACACGGCCGGCGGCGGCGCGAGGAGCGAAGCCATCATGACGCGCGCCTCTGGTAGATGCGCTGGGAAGCGACGAACGGTTCGAACCGCTGCACGTGGTTACCGAACTGCAACGACTCTTTGCTGCCGACGCCGAGGAAACCCTTGCGCACGAGCGCCTCGCTGAAGAGTTCCACGGCACGGTCCTGGAGTTCGCGGTTGAAGTAGATGAGCACGTTGCGGCACGACACGAGGTGGATCTCGGAAAATACCGCGTCGGTCGCCAGGCTGTGGTCGGCGAACACGACCTGGCGTATCAGGCGGCGGTCGAACACCGCATGGCCGAGCACGGGCGCATAGTAATCCGAAAGCGCACGGCGGCCGCCCGCCGCCAGGTAGTTCGCGCTGAACTGGTCCAGGCGATCGGCCCGATAGGAGCCCTCTTCGGCCTTGGCGAGGGCGTCCTGGTTGATGTCGGTCGCGTAGATGACCGTGCGTTCGAGCAGGCCCTCTTCCTCCAGCAGGATCGCCAGGGACCACACTTCCTCGCCGCTGCTGCAGCCGGCGACCCAGATCTTGATTGACGGATACGTCGACAGCACCGGGACGACCTCCCGACGCAGGGCGAGAAAATACTCCGGGTCGCGGAACATCTCCGACACCTGCACGGTGAAGTACTGGATGGCCTCGGCGAACAGCCCAGGCTCGCGCAGGATGCGGTGCTGGAGGTCGCTGACCCGTTCGCATTCGAAGCGGTCCATGGCATGCCGGACGCGACGCCGGAGCGAGCTCAACGCATAGCCCCGGAAATCGTAGTGGTAGCGCAGGTAGACCGCCTCCAGCAGAAGCTTGAGCTCGAGGTCGAAAAGATGTGTCGACTCGTCGGTCACGCGCGGGCCGCCCCCTTCTGGCCGTGTGGCCGCCCCCGGCCCCGACACCCTCCGCCGGTCGGCGAGGCCGCGGGCAAAGCGTGGGAACGCGCCCAATCGAGGATGATCATGAGCCTGGCGAGCGGAAAGATAGCCGCGAATTTAACGCATCCGATGCGTGAAGGGTTCGTGGAGGATCGCCAGGGGGCCCTACGCGATGCTGTACTGGATGGGCTTGAAGCGGAAGTTGTTCGACATCCCTGCCGAGCAGGCGGTCAACGCCACGATGAGGTCCATGCGGGCCTCGAAGGTCGTGGCGTCGCCGGGACGGCTCAAGGGTGGCTCCACCGACAGGGTGCCCGTGGCACCGTCGACCTGCACGTTCATGAAAACGTTGAAGGCGGTCGGGATCCGGTCCGGATCGATCCCGTGGGGCGCCAGCGCGGCGGCGAGATTGCCGAAACAGCCGCGATGCGGCTCGGTGTGGCCATAGAGTCTCGCGAACATCTCTTTCGAGCACGGGGCCAGGAGAAAGTCGTGCCGGCCGACGTCGTCGCGCCCGATGACGAACATGGGCGAACTTCGGTTGGAATACAGCGTGTCGCCCGTGGTGAGCAGGAACGTGCTGGCGTAGTCGAGCGACCGGCCGCTCGACAGCCACTCGTCCGTGTCATGGGCGTTGAACGCCACCAGATCGCTTACCTGCTCGCCCTCGGGGTCGATCACGGTCAGGCGCTGTCCCTGGCTCATCCGGAAAGCCACGCCGCTGCGTGGAGCGATGGTGTGGATCGTCATGTCGCGTCGGTCCCTCGGGGACGGAAAGGGCACTGCCACTGGCCGACGATGTGCCTTCCGCTGTATTGCCGCGCTTCCGAGCTCGTGCCGCCGTCTGGGCGGCAAGGCAGGGAAACCAGGGGCTGGCCAGGTGCGATTCGAACGCCGCGATGGCGGCTGTCTGCGAGTGGGTCATCATGGCACCTCCGGTTCCCCCACCTTTGCGTCGGCTACGTGAAGCGGGATGCCAGAGCGTTTCAAGTGCGTCTTTATCTCGGTGAGGCAAGGTTGAAGGCAGTGGCAACGTTTCATTTTCACGATGTCAGGCGCACGCGACATTCACGCGATGCCAGTCGCGTGCCGATAGCATCCCTACACCCCTGCTTGGCTTCGCGGCCTTGTCGGGCGCGCCGACGGACGTCGTCGGGCGCGTAGAAGGTACGGTAATGCCCGCCGACGATGCCCTGCGGCGCGTAGCCTTTGATGCGCTGCGCGCCGGAGTTCCAGCTGGCGACGCCACCCGCAAGCCAGCGGCGACGACAGCGACGGAGAAAGCGACGAAAAAAACGTCGTCGTGGATCACCGGAGCCATCCCGGCGATCGACCTGAGGACCCGTTGGCCGTATCGCTCAGGCGAAGGGTGGTGCCTTACAACCTTGTGCCCCCAGAGCGCGTGGCACCTGGGCGGTGTCGCGGAAGATCCTGGTGTGTACCCTCGCGGTTCGGACAGGTCGTCCGCATTAGAGCGACCCGCAAGCGCGCCCGACGTGCATCAGACCTGCGGCGCCTCGCGATCGTTTTCGGCTTCGATCTGCTGCAGGTCGAGGTCGCGCTCGAAGTAGTGCAGCAGGTCGTCGTGGATCTGCCCCGAGCGATGCAGGCGCAGCATCTCCACCCGCCCTGCGGCAATGGCCGCCAGAATCACGTCGTAGTGCGCCGTGCGGCCACTGGCATCCACCACCTCGCGCGAGGCCGTCGCGTAGCGCTCGGCGACCGAGAGTCGGTAGGTGTACTGCTCGAGCAGGCGGGGATGGACGAGCCGGCCGTCGACGTCATAGGCCCCGGCTCGCACGGCGTCCAGCTGCGCCTTGTCGATCAGGGCGGAGGCCTGACCCTCGGTGAGATGGTGATCGTGCGTGTGCGTGGCGACGCGATCCAGCCCCAGAAAGCGGATCACCCAGCCCATGGTGCCGCCCTGCACTACCACCGTCACCAGGATCACGACAAAGGCGGCCGCGATCGTCAGGTCGCGCCCCGGCATGGCCTCGGGCAACGACAGCGCGATGGCCAGGGTGACGACCCCGCGCATGCCCGCCCAACCGAGCAGGAAACTGCCGCGTGGCGTCGGCGGCGGCGCCGTGCGCCCGACCAGGCGCGCCAGCGGAACGCGCAGGTAATCGGTGGCGTATACCCAGACGAAACGCGAGGCGATCACCGCACCGAGCATCGCCAGGATCGGCAGGCCGAGCGCCTCGACCGCGTTGCCCAGGCCGCCCAGACGCTCCACCACGCCCCGCAGCGAGAAGCCGATCAGAATGAACACGAGCGCTTCGAGCAGGAAAATCATTACCTTCCAGAACGCCGTGCTGCGGATGCGCACGTGCGCGGAAAACACATCGTGCTGGTACCACCCGAAGATGATGCCGGCGGTGACGGTGGCGATCACGCCCGACACGTGCAGTGCTTCGCCGCCGATGTAGGCCGCCCACGGCGACAGGCAGGAAGCGATGATCACGAGGAACACGTCGCGGATATGGCGTAACGCGAAGACCAGCGCATGGCCCACCGCGAAACCCACGGCGACCCCGCCGAGCGCGAGTCCCGCGAAGCTGAACACGGCGTCCTGGAGGCTGAAGGCGCCGGTCAGCACGGCCGCCGTGGCGAAGCGGAACAGCACCAGTCCCGTCGCGTCGTTGAGCAGGCTCTCGCCTTCCAGCAGCACGTTGAGCCGGCGCGGCAGGCGCACCTTGCTGAGCACGGCCTTGGCGGCGACGGCATCCGGTGGCGACACCACCGCACCCAGCGCGAAACAGGCGCCCCAGGGCAACGACGGTACCATCGCGTGCGCCACCGCGCCGACCACGAAGGTGGTGAAGATCACCGCGCCCACCGCCAGCCAGAGGATGCCGCCGAGATAGCGGCGGAAATCCGACCACACCGTATAGAACGCCCCGTCCTGCAGCAGCGGCGGCAGGAACACGATGAGCACCAGTTCCGGATCGAACGTGACCGGCGGAATCCCCGGCAGGAACGCGATACCCACGCCACCGGCCAGCAGCGCGGCGGCCGTCGGCAGGCGCAGGCGCCGCGCGATGAGTTCGAGCACCAGCAACGCGACCAGCAGGATGAGGATGAACTTGAAGGTTTCGGTCGACGACATGCAGGGCCCCTCGCAACGCATCCGGCAGGATAGCCAATGTGCGCGACGCCGGGCTTGTCCGGACGTGCCTCGCCATGAACCTGAACCATGATTGAGGTAGGCGCCGGAGCGTCATCGCGTATACGCGGTACGGACATAGGCCGGGGTTAACTTGCGCCCATGAGCCATCGACACGACCTTGAACGCATGCTCGAACGCCTCGACAGCGAGGTGGCCCGCGACCTGCATGACAACCCGGACCCCGACGCGTTCTGGCCAGCGTTCGCGCAGAAGTCGAACGCCGTGCTGGAAGCCGCGGGCCCGGATCATTTCGACTGGGTGAGCGCCGAGGTGTCGGCGATCCTGCAACGTCACGGCGTCGCGGTGCCCGAGGCCTGACCCGCCGCCCCTGCCACAAGTCACGATTTACCTCACCGGACCGCTTTGCCAGACTCGAACGTCGTCCTGGCATAAGGTCACCGTCGCATGCGCCGTACCCCGTCCGTGTTCCGCACCACCGCGTCGGTGGCCTTGGGCAGTGTCTGCCTTGTCGTCGCGATCGGCACCGTGTCCGCCCAGGACGCGCTCACGCGCGAACAGCAGGTGCTCGTGGACAAGCGCGAAGCGGTCGAGCGCCAGCTGCAGGACGCCGCCGTGGTCGATCGCAAGGTGATGGTGAAGATGCGCGACGGCAAGCGCATGGCCGCCGACATCTACCGGCCGAAGAACGCCACAGGCAAGGTGCCGACCATCTTCGTGCGCACCCCCTACAATTTCAATTTCTGGGACGTGAAGCTCGGCGCGCCACGCGACATGAGCGACGAACTGAAAGTGGTCAAGCGCGGCTACGCCCTCGTCGAGATGAACGAGCGCGGCCATTATTTTTCCGAGGGCAATTACGAGATCCTGGGCGCTCCGCTGTCCGACGGCGTGGATGCTGTCCGCTGGATCACCTCGCAGCCGTGGTCGAACGGCAAGGTGGGTACCACGGGATGTTCGTCCACGGCGGAATGGCAGATGGCCGTGGTCGCCCAGGACACCCCCGGCCTGGCCGCGTTCAACGTGCAGGGCTTCGGCGCGGGCGTCGGCCGCGTCGGCCCCTACTACGAGCAGGGCAACTGGTATCGCGGCGGTGCCGTGCAGATGCTTTTCATCGACTGGCTCTACAAAGAGCAGAACCAGGTGCGCCCGCAGTTCCCGTCGACCATGTCGCAGGCCGACCTGATCCGCGCGTCAAAGATGTTCGACCTCGACTCGGCGCCGCCGCGCGCCGACTGGGACAAGGCGTTCTGGGTGCTGCCGGAAAAGGACATCATGACATCGGTGAACGGGCCCAAGGGCATCTTCGCCGACGTGATGGACGTGCCCACCGGCGGCAACATGATCGCCCGCACGCCCAACAGCCCTGCCTGGTACAAGGGCGGCCTGTGGCATGACACCATGAAGATCGACAAGCCGGGCCTGTGGTTCATGAGCTGGTTCGACGTGTCCGTGTCGCCCAACCTCGCCGCGTACAACCACGTGCGCGCGACCGCGCCGAAGAACGTCGCCGACGAGCAGTACGCCGTCATCGCCCCGGTGCTGCATTGCGCCTATACCCGTGCCACCGAGCACACCGTGATCGGCGACCTCGACGTGGGCGACGCCCGCTTCGATTACGACGCCCTCGTCTACGGCTGGTTCGACAAATGGCTCAAGGGCGAGGACAGCCCAGTGGTCGACCGCCAGGCCAAGGTGATGTATTACACGATGGGCGAGAACGCCTGGCACAACACGACGACCTGGCCTCCGGCCGGCGCCGTAACGCGCGACCTCTACTTCACCAGCGGCGGCAAGGCGAACACGCTCTACGGCGACGGCAAGCTGTCGCCCACGGCACCGACGGGCGCCGACCAGCCCGATCGGTTCATCTATGACCCGATGAACCCCGTGACCACGCTCGGTGGCGGCGGGTGCTGCCAGGGCACGGCGGTGAAGTTCGGCTCGTTCGACCAGAACCCGCAGCTCGCGCGCAACGACATCCTCGTGTACGACTCGGCCCCCTTCACCCAGGGCACCGAGGTGAGCGGCCCGATCACCGTGACGCTCTACGTATCCTCCGACGCGAAGGACACCGACTTCACCTTCAAGGTGATGGACGTGATGCCCGACGGCAAGGCCTTCAACATCACCGAGAACATCCAGCGCATGCGGTACCGCGATGGCTACGACAAGCCGCCGGTCTGGATGAAGGACGGCGAGATCTACAAGGTGACGTTCCAGCCGATCGACACGAGCTGGTTCTTCAAGCCGGGACACACCCTCCGCGTAGCCATCGCCAGCAGCAACTTCCCCCGCTTCGACCGCAACCTCAACACCGGCGGCAACAACTACGACGAGGCCAAGGGCGTGATCGCGCACAACGCGGTGCACCACGACGCCGCGCATCCGTCAAAGATCACCTACACGGTGGTACCGCGCGCCCAACCGTGAGGGCGGCTCAGCGTGGGCGGCAACCCGGCGTCATCCGGGACGGGTCGCTGCCCACGCATTGCTGGAAGCCGTCGGGCAGGCCGTCGATGCGGCGCCGTTCGGCCACCGCCAGCACGAAGCTGCGGATCGGCTGCCCCTCGTAGAACAAGGCGTAATAGCAATGGCCGCTGCGACTGGTTTCGCAGGCGAATTCCGTCCGGCCCATGTCGATGTCGGTGCGGCTGTCGAGCACGGCGACGCCGTTCTCCGACGATGAGACCACGATGCTCCGGTCCGGGGCGCCGGAACAGCCGACGAGGTTGAGCAGGCCATAGACGATCGCGATAAGCGTGCGCATGCAAGGTCTCCTTGGGTCACATCGCGCGGAAGATGGCCATGAACGGCTGGCTGACCGCCAGCGTGTCGGGACGTCCACGCAGCCGCAGGCAACCCTTGCCGCTGTCGTCGCGCTCCACTGAGGCGACGTGGCGCAGGTTGACGATGGTCGAACGGTGGATCTGGCGAAACGTGCGCGGATCGAGCTGGCGCAGCAGGTCGCGGATCGGCCGGCTGAGCAAGGCGTCGCCCTCTCCCGTCGCGACCACCGTGTATTTGTTGTCGGCACGGAAATAGATCACGTCGTCGACGAGGATCAACCGGGTGCCGCGGCCCGCGCTGGCGGTGATCCAGGTCAACGGTTCGTCGGGCTGCGGGTCGAAGCGTTCGAGCAGGTCGCGGGCCATGCGCGAGGCGCGCTCCGCGTGGCGGCCGGCCTCGGCCAGTCGACCGCGCAGTCGCGCCACCGTGTGGGCCAGGCGCTCCGCCGTCACGGGCTTGAGCAGGTAGTCCACGGCCCCGCGCTCGAAGGCGTCCACCGCGTATTGATCGTAGGCGGTCACGAATACCACCAGCGTCGAGGGGCTGGCATCGGCTGCCGCGGCGGCCACCTCCATGCCGGTAAGTCCCGGCATGCGAATGTCGAGGAAGGCCACGTCGGGACGGTGGTTGGCTATCGCCTCCAATGCCGCGCCGCCATCCTCGGCCACTTCCACGATCGCCAGCTCCGGCCAGGCCACGGCGAGTTCGCGACGCAGGGCCGTGCTCAGGAGCGCCTCGTCCTCGGCCACGATGCACTTAAGCATGGGAGGCTCCCTCGTGCACCGGCAGCGTGATCGTCGCCGCCACGCCGTGGGGGAAGTTGTTGCCGATGGTGAAGCCCGCCGCGCCAGCGTAGGTGAGGCGAAGCCGTTCGCGCAGGTTTTTCAGGCCGATGCCGGTGCCGGCGCCATCGCTGCGGAAACCCAGGCCGTCGTCGGCCACCGTGAGCGACAGCAGGGAGGTATCCACCCCGGCGCGAATCCAGATACCGCCGCCGCCGGGCTTGGGCTCGAGACCGTGCTTGATGGCGTTCTCCACGAGGGTCTGCAACATCATCGACGGCATCGGTATCGTCAGGGCCGTCGCCGCCACGTCGACATGCACGGCAAGCCGCTCGCCCATCCGCAGCCGCATGATCTCCAGCCAGGCGGTCGAGCGTTCCAGCTCCTGTCCGAGGGTGGACAGCGAACCGTCCGTGCGAGGCAGCGAGCGACGCAGGTAGTCGATCAGGTGGCCCAGCATGCGGTCTGCGCGCGCGGGGTCGGTACGCACCAGCTCCTGCGCGCTGGCCAGCGTGTTGTACAGAAAGTGCGGTTCGACCTGCGCCTGCAGGAGGCCGAGTTGTGCCGCGGTCAGCTCTTTTTCCATGGCGGTCTGCCGCGCGTCGGCGCGCTCACGGCTGCGCCGCACCGCCATCCGCTGGGTAATCGCGCGCATCAGCGTTTCGACCGTGTCGAGCGACACGCCCGTATCGGGATAGAACCAGTCGGCCCATGCGCCCACGTCGGGTTCGCAGGCGACCATGGCGCTCGACGAACCGTCGGCCGGCGTGACGGTGGCGGATACGCGGGTGTCGCGGTCCACCGAGCCCAGCCAGCGCCGCCAGCGGCGGGACGCCGCTTCCACGCGCGGCGGACGGATCATGGCCTGCACGGTCAGGCTGCCCTTGCGTGCGTGCACGTCCTGCACATACGGCAGTTCGCGCACCACCTCCTCGACCAGGACGAAGGCCTCGTCGACGTCGCAGGCGAGTTCCACCCGCCGGCGCTGGCGATTGGAAAGGGTTTCCGCATCGACGCGGCCGGCGATGGTGCGCACCCGATAAAGGTGCGTGACACCGCGGGCCAGCGACATCAGCATGCCGACGAATATCGCGAGCCGGAAGATCAGCGGCAACTCCCCGCCGTTCCAGTCGGCCGCGTTCCACACGACCATCAGCACGCACCAGGCGGCGAACCACGCGATCAGGATGCGTCCCAGAAACTTGATACTCGCCATGCCCTGCCCCTCGTTCGAATGCGCACGGAGCATACGCCGCGACGTTCGGCAGGAGCGGAGGTTTCCGACGAAACGCCGCCAGGGCCGACGAAACCCTCCCAGGCCCTTATCGCGCCGCAGCATGACGCGGAACGTCACATGGTCCATGCTCGACGGAACGACTCTCGCGGTGGGGACCGCACCAGTCACGACAAAGGGGTTATCGCATGGCCTTATTGCTCGTCGTTTTTGCTGTCGTCGTTCTCGCCATCTATCTCGGCATCCAGCGTTTTCCCAGGCACCATCCCTCCAACTGGCTGCTCGGCATCGTCGGCGGCGCCTGCCTCGTGCTGGCGTGGTACGCGATCTTTCATCCGCTCCTGCTCGCCTCCGGCGGCGGCGACCCCTCGCTGCTGGCGCTCGGCCTCACGGCCGCCGGCATCGTGTCGTGCGTGCTCGGCGTGGTCTGCCTGGGCGTGTGCGTATGGCGCGATCCGAGCCGTTTCTGGATGCTGTCGGTGGTATTCATCGCCGTGATCGGCGCCACCCAGCTCAACGTGATGTCCTGACCGGTTCAGGCGACGACGCGTACCTCGTCGTCGCCGATCGTCACCACCTGCCCCGCGCGCACCTTGCAGGTCTTGCGCCGCTCGACCGTGCCGTCGACCTTCACCAGGCCTTCGGCGACCAGGTGCTTGCCCTCCCCGCCGCTGCCGGCGATGCCCGTGAGCTTGAGGAGGATGTTGAGTTCGACGTAGTCGCCCTCGAGCTGGAATTCGTGCAGCGACATGGGGAGTGAACGCAGGGGGGACGGGTTGCCATTAGAGCGCGAAACGGCCGGTTCGGGAACCGGCCGTCGCGTCAGTCCACCTCGACCCGCCGCACTTGCGACAGCCAATCCTCAAGGTTGTAGTAGTTGGTCACGCGCGTGATGCGCCCGTCGCGCACGTCGAAGAACGCCCCGCCCGGCAACACGTAACGCTGGCCCTGCGCCAGCGGCAGGCCCTCGTCGGTGGCCTTGTATTCGCCGTGGACGACATATTCCGCCGCGGCCCGGTCGCCGGCCTCGTTGGCCATGATGACGATGTGCCTGAGTTCTTCGGCGTAGCTGGTGTTCATCCGCTCAAGGAAGGCGGCGAAGCGCGCGCGGCCGGTTTCCCGACCGCCCTGGTTCACGTCGTGGTGCACGTTGTCGTCGAGCAGCGCGAGCATGCCCGGCCAGTCGCGACGGTTGAACGCGTCGTAGTAACGGTGGATCAGGTCGATCGTGTCGTTCATCGGCGGCACTCAGTAGATGATGACGGAACGGATGGACTTGCCCTCGTGCATGAGGTCGAAGGCGCGGTTGATGTCGTCCAGGCCCATCGTGTAGGTGATCATCGGATCGATCTTGATCTCGCCGCCCATGTAGCGGTCGACATAGCCGGGCAGTTCGCTGCGGCCCTTCACGCCGCCGAACGCCGAGCCGCGCCACACGCGCCCGGTCACCAACTGGAACGGGCGGGTGCGGATCTCCTGCCCCGCCCCGGCCACGCCAATGATGATCGACTCGCCCCAGCCCTTGTGGCAGCACTCCAGGGCGGCGCGCATCACCTCGACGTTGCCGATGCACTCGAACGAATAGTCGACGCCGCCATCGGTCAGGTCGACGATGACCTGCTGGATCGGGGTATCCGGGTAGTCGCGCGGGTTGACGAAATCCGTGGCGCCGAGCATCTTCGCCATCTCGAACTTCGACGGGTTCATGTCCACGCAGACGATGCGCGAGGCCTTGGCCATGACCGCGCCCTGCACCACCGACAGGCCGATGCCGCCCAGGCCGAACACGGCCACCGTGGCACCCGGCTCGACCTTGGCGGTATTGAGCACGGCGCCGATGCCGGTGGTGATGCCGCAGCCGAGCAGGCAGACCTTGTCCAGCGGGGCGTCCTTGTTGATCTTGGCCAGCGAGATCTCCGGCAGCACGGTGTACTCGCTGAACGTGCTCGTGCCCATGTAATGCAGCAGCGGCTTGCCGCCGATCGAGAAGCGCGAGGTGCCGTCCGGCATCAGGCCCTTGCCCTGCGTCACGCGGATCTTCTGGCAGAGGTTGGTCTTGCCCGAACGACAGAACTTGCACTCGCCGCACTCGGGCGTATAGAGCGGAATCACGTGGTCGCCCGGCTTGAGCGACGTGACGCCCTCGCCGACCTCCTCCACGATGCCGCCGCCCTCGTGGCCGAGGATCACGGGGAACGCTCCCTCGGAGTCGTCACCCGACAGGGTGAACGCATCGGTATGGCAGACGCCGGTGGCCACGATGCGCACGAGCACTTCGCCGGCCTTGGGACCCTGGACGTCGATGTGCTCGATA
Organism: Luteibacter sahnii; assembly: GCF_034063545.1. NCBI lineage: Bacteria > Pseudomonadati > Pseudomonadota > Gammaproteobacteria > Lysobacterales > Rhodanobacteraceae > Luteibacter > Luteibacter sahnii. The sequence continues at coordinate 933,557 of NZ_JAQLOK010000001.1, read as the reverse complement.
GAGAGCGGCTTTCCTGCTTCCCAGGCGACGGCGGCGCGAGACTTCATGGGCGATTTCCTCAAACGGTGGACCAGGGATTCTAGACCCTCGCGGGCCCCCGGTTGAACGGCCGCCAACGGCCGGGTTGGCGTCAAACGCCCGTTCGAGTTAAACTAGGGTTAACGCATCGGCACCGCCCGGCGAACGAAAGGTCCAGGAAGGCTTTCCGGAACGACCGCTACGAATTTTCTTGAAGCGTCCGTTGAACCTTTTGCTTACAACCGCTGTCCAACAATTTAATGCTTGGCGGCCCTTGTAAAGCTTTCAGGCGTCCCTACTAAGGGTTTGTGGGTAAACCGGTTGGTTTAGAAATTGATCCAACCAGCCCGTGACGAAAGTCTAACGAACTCATTGTTCACCACATTGAACGACCCGCGACGCTTCATCCGTCCAAGGGGTCACGCCACGCCAGAGACCGGCGACGTGGCGATCGTCCAGAAACATCCGGTCTGGCGATGACTGGGAGACACCACCATGAATGAACTGCGCAACGAATACGGCATCACCACCTTCGAATACACCACGGGCTATCGCGCCACTGAGGCGACGAACGGCCTGGATCTCTTCGGTGGTGAGATGGACGGCTACGATTGGCTCGGCGAAGTCGCCAGCCGCCTGAGCGGCGACGCGGTCTAATCCGCCTTCGCTGACGACACGAGAAGGCCCGCCATCGGCGGGCCTTCGTTCGTCAGGAGGCCTTGCGCGCCCGCGTGTGCGCGGCCTTCTTCGCCGCGGCCTTCCGTGCCGCCGGCCCCTTGGTCCGTGTGGCTTTCTTCGCAGCGGCGGAACGATCGGCGACGGTCCGTTTGGCCGCCGCTTTCCTGCCCTGACTGGCCAGGGCGCGCTTCGACACCGCGCCCTGCCCCTCCCGCTTCAGTACGATCCGGGATGCCCGCGAGCGTGTCGCGGACGTCGTGGCGGTCTTGCGCGCGCTCTTGGTCGCCGGGCGCTTGCGAAACGCCGTCTTGCGGGCGTTTCCGCCGGTCGACGACCCCGATGATGCGGCCATGTCCTGCGAGGCTTTTTTACGCGTGGCCGGGCTCGCGCTCCGGGACGGCGCCGCGTTCGCGCCGGCACGCCGCGCCTTGGACAGGCCGATCGCGATCGCCTGCTTCGTCGAGCGGGCGCCGTGCTTGCCGTCACGGACATGCTCGATCTCTTCCTTGACGAACTCACCGGCTTGCGTGGAAGGCGATTTGCCTTCCTTCTTGTCCTTGCGGGCCCGGGCGAGGGTGGCTTTCTCCGGCATGACGAATCTCCCGGCAAAGGCGATTCAGGGAATACGGATGGAGAGCGGTTCGGGTAGTGCCCCGAACATCGACATCGAACGCTGGCTTTCCGGATGATCGGGGTAGCCCGGCGCATCCTGAGGCGTCGGCCGCCCCATGTCGGGCACCTCGGGTGCAGGGGAGGTGGGCCGTTCTTCAGGCGGCTGGCCGGGCATGTCCGGAATCTCCGGCGAAGGCTGTGTGTGCATCGTGGATAGCCATTGGTGTCGTCGTGCGGTGAGACTGAAGCGAACGCCGTGATGCCCACGTGGGCGATGCGTCACGCCAGACCGAACACCTGGGCGACCAGCCATACGTTGGCTGCGGAGATCACGACGAACAACAGCCACGCCACGAGCGCCACCGGCCGCGTGTTGACGAACTCGCCCATGAGGTCGCGCTGGCTGGTGAAGCGGATCAGCGGATACATGGCGAACGGCAACTGCACGCTCAGCACGACCTGGCTGGCCACAAGCAACTCGCCCACCGCACGGTCGCCCATCACCCACACCCCGATGAAGGCCGGCACGATCGCCAGCCCGCGCGTGATCAACCGGCGTTGCCAGCAGGGGATTTTCAGGCGCAGAAAGCCATCCATGATCACCTGGCCCGCGATCGTGCCGGTGAAGGTGGAACTCTGGCCCGAGGCGAACAGGCCGATCGCGAACGCGATCGCGGCCACGGTCGTGCCGGCAATCGGCGCGAGCAGCTTGTAGGCGTCCCCGATGTCGGCCACGTCGGTGCGACCGGTGCCGTGGAACGCCGACGCCGCCACGACGAGGATCGCCGCATTGATGAGCAAGGCCAGGCCCAGCGAGCAGATCGTGTCGATCCGGGTGAGGCGCAGGGCCGCGAGCTTGCCCGACGCGCCCGACACCGCCCGGGTCTGCACGATGGACGAATGCAGGTAGAGGTTGTGCGGCATGATCGTGGCCCCGAGGATGCCGATCGCGAGGTAGAGCGGTTCGGTGGTCGACACCGCATGAAGCGACGGCACGAATCCCGCGGCGACCGCGCCCCAGTCCGGGCCGATCAGAAACAGCTGCACGACGAAACACAGGCCGATGGTACCGACCAGGCCGAGGACGATGGCCTCAACGCGACGGAACCCCCTGCCCTGCAGGCCGAGCACAAGAAACGTATCCAACGCCGTGAGTGCCACGCCGACCGGCAGGGATACGCCAAAGAGCAGTTTGAACGCCAGGGCGCTGCCGAGCACCTCGGCCAGATCGCAGGAGATGATCGATATCTCCGCCAACCCCCACTGGATGCGACCCACCGTCGTGGCATAGCGGTCGCGAGAGAGTTGGGCGAGGTCGCGCCCCGTCGCGATGCCCAGCCGCGCCGCCAGACACTGCAGCACGATGGCCGCGAGGCTGGAGAGCAGCACGACGAAGAGCAGCCGGTAGCCGAAACGCGACCCCGCCTCGATATCGGTGGCCCAGTTGCCCGGATCCATGTAGCCCACGGACACGAGCAGGCCCGGGCCGGCGAATCGAAGGGCCTTCTTCCACCAGGGAAGATGCGCCGGAACGACGATCGAGCCAGCCACCTCAGACGGACAGAACGGCGCGGTGGCCGACGTGGGCAGGGGCAACATGGGGCGCATCGTAGCAAGAACGCCGTGCCGCGCATGCGACGTAAAACCCTGCGTGAAATCGCCCGAACGGCCACTTCACAAGGCGGTTATGGCTTCGCATCGTTAATCCAACCACTGCGAATCGCGCAGTGACAGAGGAAACCACCATGGACAAGAACCGCACCGAAGGTATGAAGCACGAAGTCAAGGGCGCCGTGAAGGAAGTGGTCGGCAAGGTGACCGGTAACCACGCAAAGGAAGCCGCGGGCAAGATCGAGAAGAATGCCGGCAAGGTGCAGAAGGAAGTGGGCAAGGCCGCCGACGAGGCGCGCAAGGGCCACTGACCCCCTGCCGATCCGTTCTCCAGCGCGGGCGCCCCAGGGCGCCCGCGCTGCGTTCGGGCATCCGTTACGTACAGCCGCGCACGAGGAAGATCAGGATCAGCACCGGGATCGGCACGCCGAGCAGCCAGAGCAGCACGTAGCCGATACCGCCCTTCTGTTTGCGCGGCGTAGGGGTGGGTTGGTCGTTCATGGTGGTCCTCCTCCGTGGTGTTCGCCGTCACGCTCACAGCAAGCGCGTGGAGCGGGCGTGAGAGGCGCGCCATGAAACATTCGCACCGGGCGCGTATCGTGCATCATGCCCCCTGGCACACCGCATGCAGCCCCGAGGCCCCGATGTCGCGCGCCGCCGATCCTTTCGATTTCCTCCCAAGCGATTCGCCCGCTGCGGACGAGGTTCGCGCGTTCGACTGGACGGTCACGCCGGCCGGCGCCCCGGAACGCTGGCCGGTGGCCCTGCGCGCGATGCTTTCGACGATCTTCCACTCGCCCCGGCCCATGTTCGTGGCGACCGGGCGCGGGCGACTGTTCTTCTTCAACGACGCCTTCCGGCCGATGCTCGGCGCCCGGCTGGCGGGCGCGGCGGGCAAGTCCATCGCCGAACTGTGGACCGATGCGCACTCGGACGCCGCCCTCCACGTCGAGCGGGCCTTCGCCGGGGAAAGCGCGGTGCATCGCGACATGCCCCTGCGGCTATCGCGGCATGGCTTCGCCGAGGAAACCTGGTGGACGTTCTCCTACATGCCGCTGCGCGACGAGCACGGGGTGATTGTCGGCATCCATGGCACGACGCACGAGACGACGCGCGCCGTGCGCTCCTCCATGGCGCTGCGCGAGATCAACAGCTCGCTCGAGCGCGAGGTCGACCAGCGTACGCGCGAACGCGACCAGATATGGGGCATCTCGCGCGACCTTTACGTGGTTTCGACCCGTGACGGCCACTACCGCAACCTCAATCCGGCGTGGCAGCACGAGATGGGCTACGACGAGGGCGAACTGGTCGGCGTCAACTTCGAGGAACTGGTGCATCCCGACGACGTCGACCGCGCGCGCGATGCGATCACCCAATTGCAGGACGGCGACGTGGTGGTCGACCTCGAATTGCGCTTCCGCCACAAAAACGGCGATTTCCGCTGGTTCGCATGGACCTGCGTCCCCGATGGCGATGTGGCTTACGGCATGGGCCGCAACACGCAGCGGCGCCGCGACATGGAAGACCAGCTGCGCCATGCGCAGAAACTCGAGGCCCTGGGTCGCCTCACCGGCGGCATCGCCCACGACTTCAACAATATCCTCGGTGGCATCGGGGGCGCGATCGAAGTGGTGGGCCAGCGGCTCGAACAGGGCCGCCTGGAGGGCGTGCGTCGGCTACTGGACGCCGCCGGCGGCGCGGTGAAGCGCGCCGCCGGGCTCACCCACCGCCTGCTGGCCTACTCGCGCCAGCAGGCGCTCTCCCTTGCCGACGTCGACGCCAACGCGATCGTTCGCGGGCTCGATCTCCTCCTGCGGCCTCTGCTGGGCGAACGGCTCGAGCTCAACCTGCGCATGCAGACCGACCTGTGGCGCACGCTGTCCGACGCCAGCCAGCTGGAAAGCGCCGTACTCAACCTTGCGATCAACGCACGCGACGCGATGCCCCATGGTGGCGTGCTCACCATCCGCACGCACAACGCCAGCGGTCACGATATCGGCACGGGGCCGGCCGACTATGTCGTGGTATCCGTGACCGACACCGGCACAGGCATGCCGCCCTCCGTGATCGAGAAGGCCTTCGATCCCTTCTTCACCACCAAGGCGATCGGCCAGGGCACGGGCCTGGGGCTGTCGATGGTCGACGGCTTCGCCCGCCAGACCGGCGGCCGAGCCATCATCGATTCGGCGCCCGGCAAAGGCACCACGGTCAGCCTCTGGCTACCCCGACACGCGGGCGAGGCCGACGCCTCCCACGCCCATGGGGCCGTGCTAAAGCGATTCGGCCAGGGCGAGCACGTGCTGCTCGTGGAAGACGAGCCCATGCTTCGCTCGCTGGCGCGGGAGGTTCTGGAAGAAGCCGGCTACGTCGTCGGCGCCCACGAAGACGCCCGCGAGGCCCTTCACGTGTTGCGTGGTCCGTTGCGGCCCGACGTGTTGGTCACCGACGTGGGCCTGCCCGGCATGGACGGGCGACAACTCGCGCTCAGCGCCCGGGAAATCCATCCGCACCTGCCGGTGCTGTTCATCAGCGGCTATGCGTGGGAGGCCTTCAGCGACGCCCGCCTGCCGGAGCGCGCCGTTTTGCTGACCAAGCCGTTTGCCGTACAGGCCCTGGTCGACGCCGTGGCCGATCTGCTGGACGCGCGGCCTCACTGACACCCGCCATCCATTTTGTTGACGACAAAACCGGACACTGGCACGCAGACCACCCAAGGAGGGCTCACGATGAACCGTACGCGCTACTACGCCCTGATCGCGCTCATCGGCGCCCTGGTGGTGATCTTCATCGTCGGTGCGATCCACAAGGGCGGCCCGGCGGGCGACGAGCCCGACGACGGCCACCGTGCACCGGCTGCGACCCGGCCCACGGAGCGCTAGGCAGGCTCGGCGCTGGGATGGGGCGCGTGTTCGGCGGCGCGGCGCATCGCGATCAGCACATCGGTGCCGTAGCGCATGACGAACGGGGCGACGTGCAGGGGCACGCCTCCATCGGGCAACGCGCTGTTGATGACCGGTGCGTCGTCGATCTCAGGCCGCGTCATGCCGGCTGCCTGCGAAAGCGAAGAGCGGTGGAACGGGACAACGTGACTCGACGTGCCATGCCTTGACGGCTCCTAGCGGACTTTCCCCCAAGGCTCCTTACTAAGCGAAAGCGACGCTGGCGTCAATCGCCCGGGCCCCGCTGGAGACCCCGCCACGCCGTGCGAGACCTGCGGCATATCCGCACAGGCGACCGACCGGAGAGGACCCCAGGCGCCGACGGACGTAACATCGTGCACGCAGTCGTCATCGAGCGAGGAGGTCGCCCATGTCCCATGCCCTTTCAGCTGCCCCACGGCCGCCGGCATGGCGCCCGGGAAGCGCGTGCAACGGTTCGTGCCGCCACGCATCGGCGTGTGAGGCCACCCGTGGCGGCGACCCCGCCCTGCTCGGCGTCCGCGGCGTTGTCGAGCGTGTCGGCCCGTTCAGCGACGGCGACCGCCTCGTCCAGCCCGGTTCGCCGCACCGTGGCTATTTTTCCGTGCTTTCGGGCATGGCCAAAACGACGGATGCGAACCGCGTGGTGGCCTTTCACCTGCCGGGGGAACTGTTCGCGCTCGAACCCACCCGGGCGCAGGTCCACGAGCGGTCGATCAGCGCGATCGGCAAGACCTGGTTCTGCCGGTTTCCCCGCGATGCCATGAGCGACCTGTGCGGCGACAACGATGACATCGCCCGCCACCTCGCCGCTTTGCGTCGTCGTGAGCACCGCCTGTTGAAAGCGTCTCACGACGACGGCGACGCGCTGACCCGCGTGAGCGGCTTTCTCTTCGACTTGCGTTGTCGCCGACGCCATATCGAAGGCGAATCCGCGTTCGTACCGCTACCGATGTCGCGCGAGGACATCGGCAGCTACCTCGGGATGAGCGCGGCTACCGTCACGCGGATGCTGGGGCGTCTCCGGGCGGCGGGCATCTTGACGATCCGCGCCGACGGCATCGACGTGAGCGACGAGGCGTCGCTCGTCCCGCGTCAGGATTCGCCGGGGTCGAAGCCCTCGCGCTCTTTCATCAGCTGACGCGCCGCGGCGATGCCCAGGCGCAGGCCTTCGGCGCAGGCGTCTTCCTCATTCTCGTGAAGCGTGACGCAGAGGTGCTCCTTCAGCTCGTCACCGTCTTCCTTGATGATGTACTTGCCGCGCCACCGGCCTGGCTTGGCGACATAGCAACTGCCTTCGACGTCGAAGTAACCGATTTTTCGATGGGACATGGGCAAGGCGATCCTCCTGTGGAGTGCATCGTCAGGCACGACGGGTCAAGACCGTGTGCAGCCCGGGCACGGTCAGCGCAATTCGGTGATCGGCCGTTTCGCCGTCGATTCGAATTCGCGCCAGATGCCGTCGGCGCCCTCCACGCTCACCAGTACCTGGATGCCCCGCTGGGCGCCGGCCAGCTTGGACTGGTGCATCGCATAGGCGATGGCGTCGACGCGGCGGGCGAAGTTTTCGGTGGGCACGCCGTTGACATGCACGTGCCAGAGGCCCGCGATATCGGCGTGGAAGGGGATGTCGTAGATAACGAGGGCCATGGAACGACGCAAGCGCAACGGCGGTGATGACGCGACCGCGATGAAAGACAAGAGACCGAGCGACCAGAGCCTAGCCACTGACACGTGAAGCAACAATGGAAGAATCGCGCGACGTGAGCTTCACGCCGCGCTAACGGTCAACGAGGCGAGTCGAACGTGCCCGGGCTGTCGTCGGTCGCTCGCCATTCGGGTTTGCGCTCTCGCGTCGCGTCGAGCAGGCCCTGCCGGACACCTTCCAGATCGCGATCGGCCGTGTACACCGGCGTGCCCGGCTGCTGGCGCCACGATTCGGCGAGCGTGCCGGCGTCGACGCCGTCAAATCCCAACTGGTCGACCAGCTTGAGTACCGTCGCCTTGGCGTTGGGGTCGTCCCCGGCCACCGGCAGCGCGACCCGTCGCTCCGCGGTGGACGGCTGGCCGCCCCGGCCCAGGTGCTCGGCGAAGATGTTGTTGAAGGCCTTGATCACGGGCCGGCCCAGCTGGTCGGCCACCCACTGGCTTTCCGGCGTGCCTTCCTCGATCGAGGCGATGCGCCCGTCACGCTGGCGCGGATAGTAGTTGCCGGTATCCACCACGACCGTATCGGCCGGCACGCCCTCGAAAAGATCGGACGGCAGATCGGGCACGCGGGACTCCGGGATCGTGACGATCACCACCTCGCCCCGGCGGGCAGCGTCCCGGGCCGTCACCGCCACCGCGCCGGTTTCCCGTTCGATGGCCGCCAGGCTCTCCGGGCCGCGCGAGTTGGCGATCAGCACCTCGTGGCCCAGCTCGCGAAACCGACGCGCCAGCACGTGGCCGATGTTTCCTGCGCCGATGATGCCGATCTTCATGTCGGGAACTCCGCGTAAGGGAAAGCATCCATTGTTGCCCTGACGTGTGAACGCGGGGCGAGCGGCCGGTGAGAGTCACCGGCGCGTCCCCCCAAGGCCTCGGATAGACTTCGCCGATGAAACGACCCTGCCTCGCCCTCGCCCTGTCGCTGTGCCTCGCCCTCGGCGCCTCGCCCCTGCTGTCGGCCCAGACGGCGCCTCCCCTGCCCGCCTCGGCCTCGAGCGCGCCCCTGCTGGAGGCGATCACCGTCAGCGGCGTGCAACCCGGGCCGGGCCTGTGGAAAGTCACCCGGGGCGACCATACCCTGCTGATCCTCGGCACGCTGTCGCCGATCCCCCGCGACGTCACCTGGAAAACCGACCAGATCGATGATGCGCTCGCCCATGCGGGCGAGCTGATCCTGCCGCCGAAGGTGGAGATCAAGCCCAACGTGGGTTTCTTCGGCCGCCTCGCGCTGTTGCCGTCCCTGATCGGCGTGCGCAACGCGCCCGACGACGCCACGCTGCAGCAGACGCTGCCCCCCGATGTCTACCAGCGCTGGCTGGCGGTCAAGGCGCGCTATATCGGTGATAACCGCAAGGTCGAACGCTACCGCCCCATCTTCGCCGCGGTGGAGCTCTACAAGGAAGCGGTGAAAAAAGCCGGCCTGCGCAAGTCCGGCGACATCACCCGCACCGTGGTCGACCTCGCCACCAAGCACAACGTCAGGCAGGTGCCGGTGCCTTACACGCTGCTGGTCGACGATCCACGCGCGGTGGTCAAGGCGTTCAAGCGCTCGACGCTCGACGACGTGTCGTGCTTCACCCAGAGCGTCGACAATATCGACGCCCAGCTCGCCGACATGACCCGCCGCGCCAACGCCTGGGCCACGGGCGACATGACCAACCTGCGCGACGACCGTCGCGCGAAGCAGCTACAGACCTGCCTGGACGCCATCACCGAAGGCGGCGTGGCGCAGCGCGCCGGCATCGCCGACGTGCCCCGCGAAGTCCGCACGCTCTGGCTGGCGACCGTCGACGACGCCATGGCGCACAACGCCCAGACGGTGGCGATCGTGCCGATCGACGACCTGCTCGGGGACGACGGTTACCTCGCGGCGCTCAAGGCCAAGGGCTATACGGTCCAATCGCCCGACGACGAGTGACGCTCAGCAGGCGTGTCGAGGCTGGCTCGCTTCGCGAATGGCTCGTTCGAGCTGGTGGGCGCTGTAGGGTTTGCACACCGTCGGCGCGCGATAGCGGGTGGGGATATCCACGGGCACCGCGCCCGTGGCCAATACGTAGGGAATGCCCCGTCGCTTGAGTTCATCCAGCGCCGGGTACGCCATCACGCCCTGGAGGTCGAGGTCGACCACGGCCACGTCGAATCGCTCCACGTGTGCCACGCGGATGGCGTCCTCGATGCATCCCGCGCACGCGGCCACGTCATAGCCGAGGCGTTCGGCGAGAAGATCCCTCAGGGCGGAGGCGAGTCCCGCGTGATCCTCCAGGACGATGGCGCGTGGCGCGGCGGCGGCGTTGTTCATGGGTTCCTCGGACGACGGGCAGGGAGCCACTCCCTGCGCCTCAACCTACTACCGAATTTTCATGATGAACATAGACCAGTAGACAGATCGTCGCGCCCGGCCACGCCGGCCTTTCACCTGCGCAAGCCGTCGGTGGCGCCTTTCGCCCCGATTCGGCGCCCGCGCCTCATGGCCGTGGGCCGGACGCGTCCTCCGCGTCGACGATGAAAGGCGGGGCGCCGCCGTCGGCGTGGGCATGGCCCACCTGGTCGTCCCCTGCGCGGGCGATGCGCTGGGCCATGCGGGCGCCGTCGCGGCGCAGCGGGTCGCCGGGCGGACTGGCCTCGGCGCTGGACAATAGCGCCGCCTGCGCCTGTTTCATGCGCACGACGCCCAGGTTGTAGAGTGCCCTGGCATGACGTGGGTCGAGTTGCACGGCACGGTCGTAGGCGGTGACCGCGGCATCGGGCTGTTGCAGGCGGAATCGGGCATTACCGAGCCGGAACCACGCGTCGGCGTCGTCGGGGAGCGCTTCGACCACCGCTTCGTACAACGTGGCGGCATGGGCGATCTCGCCCTTCGCATAGGCCCGGTCGGCGTCCGCGCGCTCGCTGGCGACGTCGTCGGTCCGGGGCGCCGCGTCGGGCAAGGTGCCGTGCGCGGCACAGCCGGCCAGCCACACCGCGGCCACTATCGCGAACCACCGCGTCCATCCCATCGCCATCGGGTGCTCCCTCCGCAAACAGAGCAGACATTGCCGCGAGGTGACGGTCGAGTCAAATCGACGCAGGCGTCGGGCTAAATCAAATCTGCGTCGCGCAGCGCCTGCGTAATGCGAGTCATCGCCACATCCATCAGCTTGCCGCGCGCGTAGGTGCGCCACGCGAGCCAGGTGAGCAGTTTGTCTTTCCAGCGACGGGTGCCTACGCGGTACAGCGCCTGCAGGCGATCGCGGATCGGCGCTTCCAGCGTCTTCGGATCAAACGCGCCCTTGGGCCACGCGGGCGCGGGTTCTTCGCGATCGCCCGGGTGGCACGCCTCGACCAGCGGAATGACCGGCGCGTAGGTCACGCCGTCCTGGTGGCGCAGGTAGCAGGCCAGCGCCGGATCGCGTGCCCAGCCTGCCACGATCGGGTTGTCCACCGGCACCAGGAAATGCTCGGCGAGAAACCACTGGCAATTGCGCCGGCCCAGCAGGAAATCGTGGCGCCGGTAGGCCTCGCTGAAAAAGCCGGCAAAGCCTCCGAGCCCACCGGCGGCAAGGGCGCGACCGCCGACGAAGGCCTGGCCGTCGGTCGCATGGCGTGTGGGCGCGATGAGAAAGCGGCTATATACGGTGTCGTCCATCGCCAACGCGACTTCTTCGGGCTTGAAGCGCGCCTGCTGCTTCCACGAGGTGAACAGCGACAGCATCGACTCGATCATGTCGATCTTGCCGGCATCGGCGGGCCCCAGTGCGTCGGGCTCGGGAAACGGATCGATCATCAGCACGATGCGGTTCACTTCGTTGCCCAGGCGTGGATTACGGCCGAGCGATCCGGCCAGTTCCGTGCGAGCGAGTTCGAAGGGTTCGTTGTCCATCGCGCCCCCGTCGACGGCGACGAAGCGATACATGGCGCCGCTATCGCCATCGGGCCGCTCCACCGGTCCGACGGGTACCATGCGCACCTGGCCATGCGCATCCGGCACCGCCACGCTGCGCTGCGCGTAGTCGCTCCAGCGACGCTCGATCTGGCGATAACGCAGTCCCGCCGGAAACGCCGCCGACGCCAGCGCCGCGTCGCGCATCGCCGTCCAGGCGCGATCGGGCGAGGTCTTCGGGTACCCAACGTAAAGGTCGTCGGGATATTCCCACGCACGATCGAAGGGGCCGTTGCCGGTGTCCACGGCGAAACGCAGGTAATCCGCGTGCGCGATCATGTGATGCGCCGCGCTCGGGCCCGCCCCCGCGAAAGGCACCTTGTAAGGCACGCCGCGCAGGTTGGTGACGGTATAGATGCACTTGAGCGGACTGGCGATGTACGGGCGCGTCAGCCGCGGACCGTCGAAACGCATCATCACATCCGCGATGCGATCAAGTTCATTCGAGTCCAGCAACGAGACCAATGCGGCATTCGGTCCCTCCAGGTCGCCCGTGTGGAGCAGCCCCGAGATGTCGATGCGATTGACCCAGGTGTCGTAGAACGGGTTAGCCGACGGGTTGGGCGTGGATGCGCTGGCGTGGGTAAACGCATAAGGCAGTGCGAGCGACGAGAGCAGCCCGTTGACGCTCCCCGCCGACGCGCCCGACATCACGCGCAGCAATACGTCGTGACGAGGCACCGCTTCGTTCCGTTCGCGCGCCGCATACCAGCGCTCGAGCGCCTCGTAGAGAAAATCGAGTACCCCGGCCGCATAGGCGCCGCCCGACACAGCACCCGCGAGGGCCAGCCCCAGTTCGAACGTACCGGGCCGGCACGGCGGCGTCTTTTCAGGGCGGGCCAGGGGAAGTTCGCTATCGGTCATGGGGGCCGTCCTCTCACGCGTCAAACCGGTGGAATAACACACGGTGGGTGGCGATACCGCGTCACATGCCACATCATCGACCGCTGGCATGACGAGGCATCCCCGATGGCGTCCGATCTTCCCACGCACACCACGATCGAGTGGGCCGATTTCGAGAAAGTGCACCTGGTGGCCGGCACGGTCACGCGCGTGGAACCGTTTCCGGAGGCGCGACGCCCGGCCTACAAGATCTGGGTCGACTTCGGGCCCTACGGCGAGCGCAAGACCAGCGCCCAGGTCACGGGGGTCTACGGTCCCGACGAACTCGTCGGCAGGCAGATCGTGGGCGTGATCAATTTTCCGGAAAAGCAGGTCGGGCCGTTCCGGTCGCAGTTTCTGCTGACCGGCTTCCACACCGACGACGGCGTGGTGGTGACCACGGTGGAGCGTCCCGTACCCAACGGCGCCCGGCTCGCCTGAACGGCGCTAAGGGATCCGACGGGTTCCGGGTCATGAACGGGCCAGGTGCGCCACGCTGCGGATCAACGCCTCGGGCGGCATCGGCCGGCCGAGCAGGTAGCCCTGCATCGCGTCGCAGCCCAGGCGTTCGAGCAGCGCCTGTTGCTCGGCCGTCTCCACGCCCTCGGCCACGATGTTGAGACCGAGCGTCTTGCCCAGGGCGACGATGGCCGACACGATGGCTTCGTCGTCGTTGCCCCGGGCCAGTTCGGTGACGAAGCCGCGGTCGATCTTGAGTTCGTCCGCCGGCAACTGCTTGAGGTAAAGCAGGCTCGAATAGCCGGTGCCGAAGTCGTCGATGGCGATGCCCACGCCCAGCGCGGCGACCTGGTTGAGGATCGCCAGGCTCGCCTCCGCGTCGCGCATGGCGGTGTATTCGGTCACTTCCAGCACGAGGTAGCGGCCGTCCAGGCGATGTCTTTCCAGGGCGGATCGCACGACCTCGATCAGACCAGGGTGGGTCAGCTGCATCGTGGAGAGGTTGACCGCAACGGTCCAGTCGCGATGGCCGTCGTCGAGCCATGCGCGCATCTGCCGGCAGGCCTCGTCGATGACCCAGTTGCCGATGGGCACGATGAGTCCGGTGCGCTCGGCGAGCGCGAGGAAGCCGTCGGGGGCGATCAGTCCGTGCTCGGGACGGTTCCAGCGCAACAAGGCTTCCACGCCGACCAGCGGCCCGCCGGGCGAAACCATCTTGGGCTGGTAGTGCAGCACGAACTCCCGCCGGTCGATGGCGCCGCGCAGGGCCTGCTGGAGCAATAACTGCTGGTGCACATTGGCGTTCATCGCGCTCTCGAAGAAGCGGTAGCCGTTACGGCCCTGCTCTTTCGCGTGGTACATCGCGGCGTCCGCATTGACGAGCAAATCGTGTTCGGCCAGCCCATTCTCGGGGAACAAGGCGATGCCGACGCTGGCCGACACGTGCATGGCCGTGTCGTGCACCAGATAAGGCGAGCCCAGCACGTCGACCAGACGCTGCGCCTGCTCAGCCGCCTCTTCCGGACGCGTCACGTCCATCACCATCACGAACTCGTCGCCGCCCAGCCGGGCCACCGTGTCTTCGCCGCGGGTGACGGTGAGGATGCGCCGGGCGACCTCCTTGAGCAGGAGATCGCCGGCATGGTGGCCGTAGACGTCGTTCACCGCCTTGAAACCGTCCATATCCATGAACAGCACGGCGAAGGACCCGCCGTTGCGCGTGGCCTTGTGCGCCGCCTGCTCGATGCGGTCGCCGAGCAGCATCCGGTTGGGCAGCCGCGTGAGGGTGTCGTGCAGCGCCAGCTGCATGAGTTCGCTGTTGGCCTTGTCGAGCGACCGGGCCAGCACATGGGCCCGCACGTCGAGCATCGACACCACCAGCGCCACCGCGAGCACCCCGAGCGTCACCCCGATCACCGTCCAGGCGAGTCCCCCGGTAGGAATGCCGGTCAATGCCGCACCGCAGACGCTGTCCAGGGGGAAGCGCGCGGCGGCCATCCCGGTGTAATGCATGCCCACGATGGCCGCCCCCATGGCCATCGACGCGCCGACCCGCGCCAACAACACGTGCTCGCCGTCACCGCGAAGGCGGAAGGCGATCCACAGGGCGGCGCCGGAGGCGAGGATCGCGATGAGCACCGACGCGGCGAACCTGAGCGCGTCGTAGGTCACCTCCGGCATCATCAGCATGGCGGCCATGCCGGTGTAATGCATCGCCGCGATGCCCGCGCCCATCAGCACCGCGCCCAGCCCCAGTCGCAGGCGGGGAAGCTCCTTCTGGAAGACCAGCCACAGGGCGAAGGCCGACGAGCCGATGGCGATCAGGAGCGACAGCACGGTCAGGTCGAGGTCGTAACCCACGGTGATGGGCAGGCGGAACGCAAGCATGCCCACGAAGTGCATCGCCCAGATGCCCAGCCCCATCGCGAACGAGCCGCCGGCCAGCCAGAGCCCGGCGGCGACGCCCCGAGAGTGGGCCACGCGGGAGGCCATCGTCAGGGCCGTATAGGAAGCCACCACGGCCACGAGCAGCGACGCCACCACGAGGGTGGCGCTGTAGCTCCCGGGCAGCGAGGGGAACGCGGGGTTGAATAAGACGGTGGGCAAGGGTCCGGCCGATGAGGTGGGGGCCGGCGGTGGGGGCGACCGGGCGTTTCCCTATTATCGGCATGGGCGGGGAATTCTTGCCATCAAACCGTCAGAACGCAGGCAAAGGTTGGCACCCGTTCATTCTAGAGAAAGCCCGCCCTAGGCAGCGGTCCGGCGGCAGGGCTCGGAGAAGCGCAACCGCGACAGAAGCCGTCCAATTCATACCCGGCCTCGACGTCTACCGGGAATGAGGGTGCGCCGACAGCTTGGACCAAGTACCCAGAACTTCACCACGACATGCCGTCAACCCTGCCCGGGGCGCCAGCGTATCCTGGCGCCCCGGGCACCCATGGTTACGATGCCTTGAATGAAATGCCAGCGAGGCTCACGAACGCAGCATTTCCAGAAGCGACTACGACGTTACCGTCGGCCGTGACGTAAACCCAGCCAAAGGACCCGTTGCTATTCACTGCGAAGTCATGCGTCGCTGCCGGCCTGTAGCCCGGCGGAAGAACAAACATCGTACCGGGAATGGAGCCCCCCTTCGCCGCACCCTGAAGGTGGACAAACCCACTCGCATCCTTGATGTAACCCACCGTGGCGGCAGCGGCGCCGTAGTTAACCCAGCCCGCCATCAAGTTCGCGCTGATCACGGGTCGCTTGTAACCGATGTTCGAATCGTCGACTACCCAATTGCTCGTATTTGCGGGAAGCGCGTTGATCGCTCCCGACCGGTTACCGTCGATCAGGTTGTTCGTGATGATGAATCGATCCGATGCTCCAGCATTAAAGAAAATACCGTAGCCTTGCCGGGCGCCAAAGAGACTATTGCGAATGGTGCATCCTCGAATCATGAAGTCCGAAGCGCCACTATCAATCGAAATCCCGTGCCCCGTCCCCGAGGCAGCGGTCACGCTGTTACCTTCCACACGGCACGTATCGAACGAAACGCGAGAGGCCCCTGCACCAACGAAAGCGCCGTGATTTCCGTTGTTGACGAATGTGCTGTTGACGAAATCGATACCCTCGCATTGGATCAGACTGGCACCGTTGTAGCCGCCTCCCGTACGCCCGCCACTGAACCAACAATTCGTGAACTTGGTCAGGTTTGCCCCACCGCTACCGATGAACAGCGGATCTTGACTGCTCGAGTCGCAGTAGATATTAGCGAAGTAACAATAGGCACTCGAACCAGTGAGCGAGATCGCATGCGCTCCAGCCAGGATATCGGCGTTAGTCGCAACGATAGCTTGGGTATTCTGCGCAAAGATCCCGCCCAACTGGCCAGCCGATGCGGCGACCGATGCCTGGATAACGAACTGCGTCACATAGGCGTCGATCCAGTTATCGAAGAACAAACCCGCTTGACCGAAGCCAACAAGCTGGAAGTTTCCGATATGAGCGACATACGAATTTCCCAAGTAGACGCATACACCCGCATTTCGCACGCTGAAATTCGTTAGCGATACGTTTTCACCGTGTGGCGTACCCGACCCCGGATTGGGTTGGCTTACCGAAATAGCCTGAGCATCCGTCGTCAGTGGCATTGAGCCGGAAAACTCGACGCTCAAGCCGTCTAGCGCACACTGGTTGCCGGTGATGTTGATGATCTTGGTCGATGCATTGCTAGAGATGATCTTGCTTGAATTCCAATTCTTGCCACGCAGAGTGATGCCATCGTTCACCACATTGATGGGGCCGGAGACTAGGTATCTACCAGGAAAAAAAACCTCGCCGCCTCCCGTACCCAAAGAGTCGACAGCCGCCTGAATCGCCGCAGTGGCGTCCGATGAGCCCGTGCCATCGGCACCAAAGTCCTCGGGTGTCACGCGCTCCCGGGACTTGGATTGCTGGGTACGAGCCAGAGCGCTTGTTCCAGCCTGTAGAAACTGTAGCTTGGTACCCTCGATAGCGGCATTGGCAGCCACGTCGGCGTTGGTGATCTGGCCTGCGGCATTGATGCTCGGGCTTACGGGCGTAGTCATTAAACTCTCTCCTTGATCGGTGCGCGACGACAGGACGCCGCCCTGTTGTCGCGGACGGAGCGGCCCACGACGGGAAGGACGACATCGCAGGCAGAGAGGATCGCAACAGCCAATCGCACGGATCGCGACTGCGCAGACGTAAGTCCCGTCCCTATAGACGTATAAGGTGCCCACAGGCAAGATTTCCGCTTAGCTTGTAGGGCTCGAGGATTCTGCCTATGAAGACCTGGATTTATGCCGTCGTTGCATCCAGCGCCCTTGCATTTCCTGACGCTCAGGCGTCAGGCCCGTTACCGAGCGGCAGTTTCACCATGCTGAATTCGGATGTCAGTTGCGCAGTGGAGGCGGCGCCAATGTAATGACCCACTGAAATCCTGCTCAGGTGTTACTTTCCCAAGGGAACACCCCATGAGCATCGTGATGGAAGAAGAGATCAAACGCTGGACCGCCCGTCGGAAGTCGGCGTTGGTCCTTGAAGTGATTCAAGGTAAGACGTCGATATCGGAAGCCAGTCGTCAGTTCGACCTGCCTCCCTCGGAGATCGAGGGCTGGGTCGAGGATGCGAAGCGCGGCATGGAGAATGCCTTGCGTGCTAAGCCCGAAGACGTCCGCGAGCAGTACGAGCGGCAGTTGAAGGACCTTCAGGAAGCCTATGGCGAGGCCATGCTGGAGCTGCGCGCACGAAAAAAATTGAGCTCCCTGCTTGGCAAGGACGAGACCTGATGGTTTCCCTTCAGCAGGGATTGCTTGCCGATGGTTTCGAGGTCTCGATGGTCAAGCTCTGTCGCTGGTTTGGTGTGGCGAGGCGGACGGTCTATTACCGCCCGACCAAGGCATTGCCGAAGATCAAGGAGGTGGTCGCCGCGCCGGTGAAAGCCCTTATCGAAGCGGAGCCATCCTTCGGCTACCGGACCGTCGCCGGCCTGCTTGGCATGAACAAGAACACGGTCCAGCGCATCTTCCAGCTCAAGGGCTGGCAGGTTCGCAAACGGCCGGCTGGCCATCGTCCACGCATCCAGGCACTGCCGTCGGTCGCCGCCAAGCCGGACGAGCGCTGGTCGACGGATCTGTGCCGGGTCTGGGGCGGCAAGGACGGCTGGCTCAGCTTGGCGTTGGTCATCGATTGCCACACCCGCGAACTTCTTGGCTGGCATCTGTCGCGCAGTGGCAAGGCCAGCACGGCTGCCGGCGCCTTGGAGCAGGCCCTGATCAGCCGCTTCGGCACACTGGGCAAGGTCAACGCGCCCTTCCTTCTCCGATCGGACAATGGCTTGGTTTTTACCAGCCGTAAATACACCAGCCTGGTCCGCAGCTATGGCTTGCAGCAAGAATTCATCACGCCGCATTGCCCGCAGCAGAACGGCATGGTCGAGCGGGTCATCCGTACGTTGAAAGAGCAGTGCGTGCATCGTCATCGGTTCGAAAGCCTGACCCATGCCATGCGCACGATCAGCGATTGGATCCACTTTTACAACCACCAGCGACCGCATCAGGCGCTGAAGATGAAAACACCCGCCGAGGCGTATGCGTTAGCGGCCTGACCTGTGCAGGATGTGCTGGGTCATTACACCGTGGCAGATGCCCTGCGTCTTGATCACGACCCAAGCCGACTTCTCCAATGTCAGAGCATCCAATAATGAGATCGAAGACTCGAACCATCGGATCCAGCCAGTCAGCATCGGCACTGAACTAGTCGATCCAGTCCATTAGCTCATCGGTAAGCTCCCCACTCGATGTCGACGCGTGTTCGCCTACGTCCACGTAGGCACGAAGGCACCTTGCCCGCGCCCACTTCGTCGCCTCGGTTTCGAGCCCTTAAGACAGTCCGCGCTACCCTCTGCGGTTGTTCAACGATTGACACCAAGGCAACAAAAAACCCGCCACTGGGGGCGGGTTCTCTGCATTGCGTGAGTCGACCTGAAACATCCAGAGACTCTTGTATGGTGCCCAAGGGGGGACTCGAACCCCCACGACCGAAGCCGCTACCACCTCAAGGTAGTGCGTCTACCAATTCCGCCACCTGGGCATAACTGTGAAACTGTTGCGTGTCGCCTTTACTTCTTGGCCGGTTCGGCAGGCGCCTTGGGAGCGGTCTGCATCGCGGCCGGCACATCGTTGTTCGCCTTCGGTGCCGTGGCGGCCGGGACATCGCCGCTGGCCGGAGCCTTCGGCACGTCCGTCGCGGGGGCGACCGGAACGTTGTTGGCGGGAGCGGCCGGCGTGGTAGCGCCGGACATCACACCAAGATCCGCAGCCGGCTGGGGATTACCAGTGTGGCTGAGGTAGATACCCATTCCCAGGCTGAGCACGAAGAACAGTGCCGCCAGGATCGCGGTGGCGCGCGTCATGAAGCTCGACGAACCACGCGCACCGAACACGGTTGCGGATGCACCGCCACCGAATCCGGAACCTGCCTCCGCACCGGCGCCGCGCTGCATCAGAATCAGCACGATCATCGCCGCGGCGATCAGGATATAGAAAACGCTGAAGAGAATGAACATGTCTTCTCAGTTACCGTGTCGCGCTAAACCACGCGCCGCGGCGCATATATCCAGGAAATCGGACGCCACCAGGGCGGCACCTCCGACCAATCCACCGTCGATGTCAGGCTGGGCGAAAAGCTCGGCCGCGTTGGCTGGCTTGACGCTTCCACCGTAGAGCACCCGGGTGAGGAGCGAGATATTAGCATCCTTTTTTGCCAGTTGGCTACGGATGCATGCATGAATTTTTTGCGCCTTGTCCGGCGTGGCCGTGAGGCCCGTGCCGATGGCCCACACCGGCTCATACGCGACGGCGGCGTGGCGAAAGGCGTCGATGCCCACGTGATCGATCACCGCGACCAGCTGTCGGGTGACCACGGCTTCGGCCTGGCCGGCTTCGTGTTCTTCCCGGGTTTCGCCGACGCAGAGGACCGGTGTCAGGCCGCCTGCCTGGGCGGCGGCGAATTTGCGTGCCACCTGATGGTCGGTCTCGGCGTGGTACTGGCGCCGCTCGGAATGACCCACGAGTACCCAGGTCGCGCCGACGTCGCGCAGCATCGGCGCGGCGATCTCGCCCGTATAGGCGCCCTGGGCATCGTGTTCGGACACGTCCTGCGCGCCGAAGTGCAGGCCGCGGCCGCCATAGCGGCCGACAAGCTCCCCCAGGTAGACGGCGGGCGGGATCACCATCACGTCGACCTCGTCGGGCAACCGCTCGACGAGGTCACGGACCAGCCCGTCCGCCATGTCGCGGGAGCCGTGCATCTTCCAGTTTCCGGCAACGAGCTTTCTGCGCATGGTCGGGGTCCGGCGTGGCGAAAAGGGGGCGCAGGATAACGGCGGGCCATCCCGGCGCAAAGCTGCATTGCCGCATACACGGCATTCATCGGCGATACCGCATCACTACGGCATTTGACCTGCCTCGGCCCGCCTCCGATCATCCGCCCATGCGCTATCTAAGAATATTCCTAACCGCCCTGCTCCTGGCCTGCGCCGGCGCCGCCTTCGCCCAGTCCACGGACGACGCCACCCCGGCCCAGCAGATCGACGACCTCCGCGGCCAGCTCGACAAGGTCGAGAAGGCGATGAAGGCCGATGACGTGGACGATGCCACCATCGACGACCTGCGCGGCACGGCGGCCGACATCGTGGGCAAGGCCCAGAAGGTATCCAGTGCGTTGCAGCCGAATCGTGACGCCGCCAAGGCCCGTCTCGACCAGTTGGGCCCGCCACCGGCCAACGGCGGCCACGAGGCACCCGAACTGGTAGCGACGCGAAAGGACGCACAAAAGGCCTTCGATGCCGTCGATGCGCAGATCAAGCAGGCCGACGGCATCGCGCTCGAAGCGCAGCAGACGGGCAACCAGCTGTCCGACCTGCGCCGCATCCGCTTTGAACAGACCATCTCCAAGCGCACGCATTCGCCGCTCTCGCGGGCGTTCTGGTCCGACCCCGCCGCCGCCCTGCCCCACGATCTGGCCAACCTGAAGACCTTCGGCCAGTCGGTGCACGACGACGTACTCGCCAGCTGGGCCAAGGGCAGCCGCACCGCCCTGATCACCTGTGTTCTGCTGGGCGTGCTGCTGATGACCGGGGTGCGCTTTTACCTGGAACGCCGCGCGCGCGACCTCACCGCCAACCGCATGCCGCCCGGCCGCCTGCGCCGCTCGGCCCTGATCGTAGGCATCGCCCTCACCTCCACGCTGACCACGGGCCTGGGCACCCAGTTGATCTACCTCGGGCTCAACTGGAACGACACCTTCAGCGACGACACCAACACGATCGCCACCGGCATCGTGCGGCTGGTGTACTTCGGCGCCTTCATCGCGGGCCTGGGCCGCGCCCTGATTTCGGCCAAGCGTCCGTCGTGGCGCCTGCCGTCGCTATCGGACGAAACCGCTTTGCAGTTGCGCCGTTTCCCGATGCTGTTGTCGCTGACGGTGGTGCTTTTCCAGTTCATCCACACGCTCAATCGCACGATCGGCTCGAGCCTCACCGCCACGGTCACCACGAGCAGCCTGCAGGCGGTGGTGCTGTCGATCATCGTGGCCGCGGCCCTGGTTCGCCTGGGTCGCGGCCATCGCCATGCGCCGGACGGCACGCCACCGCCTGCGCGCCCGGTGTGGGCGAGCCTGTTCATCGTCGCCGCGTGGCTCGCGATCGTCGCCGCGTGGATCGCCCTGCTCACCGGCTACATCGCCTTCGCCGCCTTCCTCGCCAGCCGCGTGGTGTGGACGGTGATCGTGATCGCCGCGACCTATCTCGCGATGCGCGTGGTCGACGACCTGTTCGAGACGTTGCTGTCGGAGAAGGGCCCGATGAGCGCCCGTGCCCAGGCGGTGTTCGGCATGCCGCCCAAGCTGCTCGACCAGGCCGGCGTGCTGCTGTCGGGCGTGGCCCGGCTGGCGCTGTTCCTGTTCGGTCTCACCGCCGTGATGAAGGGTATCGGCGCCGACGCATCCGACGTGGTCGCACTGGGCGGCAAGCTGCAATCGCTCGAAATCTACGGTGTGAAGATGCAGCCCGAGCGCGTGCTTACCGCGATCGGCATGTTCTTCGTCGGGCTGCTCGCCGTGCGCGTGGTGAAGACGTGGATGTCGGACCAGTACCTGCCACGCACCGAACTCGACCCGGGCATGCGCAGCTCGCTCACCACCCTGCTCGGCTACGTCGGCGTGGTGATCGTGGTGGCGATCGCGCTGCTGGCGATGGGCCTGTCGGTACAGAACATCGCGTGGGTCGCCTCGGCGCTCTCGGTGGGTATCGGTTTTGGCCTGCAGGCGATCGTGCAGAACTTCATTTCGGGCCTGATCCTGCTCGCGGAACGGCCGGTGAAGGTCGGCGACTGGGTGGTGCTCGACGATGCCGAAGGCGACATCCGCCGCATCAACGTTCGCGCCACCGAGATCCAGGTGGCCGACCGCTCGACCATCATCGTGCCGAACTCGTCGTTCATCACCAAGCCCGTGCGCAACATGACGATGTCCAACCCGCAGGGCCGCGTCATGACCAAGCTGCCGATGCCGCTTGACACCGACCCTGTCGTGGTGCGCGAGCACATCCTCGCGGCGATGCGCGAACACCCTTCCGTGGCGGAAACGCCGGCGCCGCTGGTGATGATGGACAACATCGACCATACCGCCATGACGTTCCTGGTCATCTGCTACGTCGGCAGCCCCCGCGATGCGGGGGGCGTGAAGAGCGATCTCCTGTTCGACATCGTCGCCCGCCTGCGCGCGGCGAACATCCCGCTGCTGCGGCCGCAGGACCTGGTGCTGCGGTCGGTGCCGCAGGACGCCGCCGGACCGGGCGCCGCGACCGAGCCCGACGCGGCGCACTGACGCATGCGGTCCCCCTCCCGTCGCGGGAGGGGTCGGGGTTTATTTGTCTTTCTTCACTGGAGCCAGGCGGAGGTCCTGGAAGTCGAAGCTGAAATCGGTCAGCGGCGACACCGGCTCCATGCGGATCTCGCGGACCTTGCCGTCGGGATCGAGCGCGAAGTTCACGAAAGCGTCGCCGTTGAGCGAGCGGTCGTTCCAGTGCGCGATGAAGGTGTCGTGCTGCCAGGGTTCGAGCGTGCCGGTGAGTTGCGCGGTGCGGGTGAAGCGCATGGCCAGTTTGCCGCCCTGCTTTTCCACGACCACGTCGCCGTACCAGGGATCGCGGTAGGTGCCCGCATAGCCGTCGAGCGGCAGCGACGGCTTCGCGCCCTTCTGCCGCGCCGCCTCATGCTTTTTCATGCTGTCGTCGGCGTTGGACTGCGACTTCTTCACCGCCGCGTCGTAGGCCGCGATCCAGTCCGTGCGCGGGGCATCCATGTAGGCATCGAGCGCCCGCATCGTCACCGCCTGGAACGCCGCACCGCTCTCCTGGTTGGTGAGCACCACGATGCCCAGGTGCAGGTCGGGCACCAGGGTCAGGCGCGAGACCATGCCCGGCCACCCGCCGGTGTGCCACACGAGCTTGTGGCCGCGGTAGTCGGACACGAACCAGCCTTCGCCGTAACCGGAGAAGTTGGGCTGGGTGGCTTTCAGTTCCGGCACGCTGGGTTCGGCAATGCGGATGGGCGTAATCAGCGACCACATCTCTTTCTGCCGCTCCACCGAGAACAGACGCTGCTCCTTGCCGTTGGCGTCCGTGTAGGTGCCGCCAGCCAGTTGCATCGTCATCCACTTGGCGAGGTCGTGCACGCTGGCGTAGATGCCGCCGGCCGCTTCGTTGTTGCGCCATGACATCGGGTCGACCGGCTTGAGGTCGGTGAAGTTGAACTTGGCGTGGCCGGTGGCGACGTCGTCGTCGGGACCGATGTGATCCGGGGCGTCGATGCGCGATTCGGTCATGCCCAGCGGCGCGAAGATCCGGTCGTGCACGAACTGCGCGTAAGGCATGCCGGAGACCTGCTGGATCACCAGCCCGGCCACGGCGAAGAGGATGTTGTCGTAGGCGTATTCCGCGCGGAAGCTGTTGGTCAGCGGCACATGGCGCAGGCGCTGCACCACTTCCTCCGTGCTGTAGGTGGTGGCCGGCCAATAGAGCAGATCGCCCGCGCCCAGGCTCAGGCCGCTGCGGTGCGCGAGCAGGTCGCGCAGGCGCATCTCCCGGGTGACGTAGGGATCGGACATCTGGAACCACGGCAGGCGGTCGATCACCCGGTCGTTCATGTCCAGCTTTTTCTCGTCGGACAGGATCGCCAGCGAGGCCGCGGTGAAGGCCTTGGTGTTGGAGGCGATGGCGAACTGCGTATGCGCGTCGACCTTCGCCGGTTCGCCGAGGCGCCGCACCCCCGAGCCCATTTCCATCACCACGCGACCGTCCTTGACGATGGCCACCGCGATGCCGGGCACATCGAACTGCTTGCGGGCGGCGTCGACGTAGGTGTCGAAATCGGCCAGCGCCGCCGGGCGGCCCTGGGCGGCGGGCGCCGGGGGCGTGTCCTGGGCCTGGGCGGCGAGCCCGAAGGCGAAGCTGGATACGCCGAAGGCGAGGAGGTAACGGAGTCGGGTCATGCGGATCCCCAGGTGGAGCGACGGAAACCCAGACTATTCCACGGTGTGGCCGTCGAGGGAAAGCGCCCCGTCAGCCCTTGCTTTTCTGGCTGAAGATGACGCTACCCAGGATGATCGCACCCGCCACCGCCATGCTGGGGGTCAACGCTTCGCCGAGGAACATCCACGCCCAGGCCACGCCGAACAGGGGCACGAGGTAGGTCGAGGTCGCGGCCCGGGGCGCACCGATGCGCTGGATCAGGCGGAAGTAGAACGCATAGGCCAGGCCGGTGCAGAGCACGCCGAGCGTAATCACCGCCGCCCACGAGGTGACGGGGATCGGTGCCGAGGGCCAGGTCGCCACGGCCAGGGGCGTGGTAAGCAGCGCCGCGCCCAGGAGGCAGCCCGCGGCGACCGCCGTCGGGGCGAGGTCGGCGAGGTGCTTCTTGATGAGGTTGCCAGCCAGGCCGTAGCAAAACGACGCCGCCGCTCCGGCCAACGCCGCGGGCGCCACGTTGTCGCCCGCCGTACGCCCGCTGGCGAGGATGACCACGCCGACGAAGCCCGCCACCAGCGCGATGGCCTTGCGGGTGCCGATCTTCTCGCCGAAACCGACGAAAGCGACCAAGGCCGAGAACAACACGGTCATGCTGTTGGCGATGGCGCCGATGCCGGCGGGCGCGCGCTCGGCGCCCCAGGCGAACAGCGAGAAGGGAATGGCCGCGCTCAGGGCGCCCAGCGCGAGCATCTTCCACAGGTGGGCGAGGCGGAGGCTCGCCCGCGCCCGCCACAACAACGGCAGCAGGATCACCGAGCCGAACAGCAGGCGGGTCGCCACCATCGGAAACGGGCCGAAATCTTTGGCCGCCACGCGCATGAACAGGAACGAGCCGCCCCAGATGGCGCCGAGGGCCACCAGTTCGGTGCCCGTTCGCCAATCGCGCGTGCGGGGCATGGCGATCGAATCGGTGGGAGCGTCGGCGGCGGAAGACATGGGAACCTCGGGGTCGGCAAGCGGCCATTGTCGCGGTTGCCGGGGCGTTCACAAAGCGCAAACGCTGCAAGCCTGCCTATCATTCCGCTCATACCTGGCCGGCCAGGCTTAGTCGACGCCGACGAAACCGCCCGTCTGGTGCGCCCACAACCGGGCGTAGAGCCCGCCGCGCGCGATCAGCTCCGCGTGCGTACCGGTTTCGACGATGGCGCCCTTCTCCATGACCACCAGGCGGTCCATCCGCGCGATGGTGGAAAGCCGGTGCGCGATGGCGATCACGGTCTTGCCTTGCATGAGGGTTTCCAGGCTTTCCTGGATGGCGGCCTCGGCTTCGGAATCGAGCGCCGAGGTGGCTTCGTCGAGCACGAGGATGGGCGCATCCTTCAGCAGCACGCGGGCGATGGCGATGCGCTGCCGCTGGCCGCCGGAGAGCTTCACGCCGCGCTCGCCGGCATGGGCGTCGAACCCGGTACGGCCCTCCCCGTCGGACAGGCCTGGGATGAACTCGTCCGCACGTGCCTTGCGCACCGCCTCGAGCATCTCCGCCTCGCTGGCCTCCGGCCGGCCGTAGAGCAGGTTGTCCCGGATCGAGCGATGCAGCAGCGACGTGTCCTGGGTGACCACGCCGATCTGGGAGCGCAGCGACTCCTGCGCGACCCCGGCGATGTCCTGGCCGTCGATGCGTATCTGCCCGCCTTCGAGGTCGTAGAGCCGCAGCATGACGTTGACCAGCGTCGACTTGCCCGCGCCCGAGGGGCCGACAACGCCGATCTTTTCGCCCGGTCGCACCACGAGGTCGAGGCCACCGATGACGCCGCCCGCCTTGCCGTAGTGGAAGTGGATGTCCTCGAAGCGCACCTCGCCGCGGTCGACCCGCAGGGGCGGCGCACCGGGACGATCCACCACCGTGCGCTCGCGCGAAATCGTGGTGATGCCGTCCTGCACGGTGCCGACGTTGTCGAAGATGCCGTTGACCACCCACATGATCCAGCCGGACATGTTGTTGATGCGGATCACCAGCCCCACCGCCAGGGCCACCTGGCCCGTCGTCACCGTGCCGCGCACCCACAGCCACAGGGCCAACGCGCTGGTGCCGGCGATGAGCAGGCCGTTGAGCGAGGTGATGGCCACGTCCATCGAGGTGATCATGCGGTTCTGTTCGCGCACCTTGCCGGTCTGCTCGCGCATGGCCTCGCGCGCATAGGCTTCTTCATGGTGAGTGTGGGCGAAGAGCTTGAGCGTCATCACGTTGCTGTAGCCGTCGACGATACGGCCCATGAGCTTCGAACGCGCCTCGGACGCGTGCCACGACCGCTCTTTCACGCGTGGCACGAAGAAAGCGAGCATCGCCACGTAGCCGACGATCCACAGCACCAGGGGTAGCGCCAGCCAGAGGTCGGCCCGGGCGAAGAGATAGATCGAGGTGCCGGCATAGACGCTCACGTACCACAGCGCGTCGACCACCTGCACCGCCGATTCGCGCAGCGCCGGCGCGGTCTGCATGATGCGGTTGGCGATGCGGCCGGCGAAGTCGTTCTGGAAGAAGGACAGGCTCTGTTTCAGCACGTAACGGTGGTTCTGCCAGCGCACCATGTTGGTCATGCCCGGCGCCAGCGTCTGGTTCACCAGCAGGTCGTGCACGCCGATGGCGACCGGCCGCAGCACCACCACTACAAAGCCCATCCAGCACAGCGTGCGCCAGTGCGTGGGAAAGAAAGCGGCAGCGGGCGTCTTCTGGGCCATGTCCACGACACGGCCGAGGAAGTCGAACAGCGCGACCTCGATCAGCGCCACCGCGAGGCCCACCGCGAGCGCCGCGGCGAAGATCTTCCAGACCTGGCCCAGGTAATACGCGTAGAAGCGCAGCACGCCGGTCGGCGGCGTGCGATCGGACGCCTCCCGGAAGATGTCGATGAGGGATTCGAACCAGCGATAGATCATGCCGGCATTCTAAGCCGGCTTCATGTCGGCTGCGCGTATCGGCGTCCCAGCACGCGGTCGAGGGAGACGTAGAGCGCGCCCAGGACCACGAACAGCACGCCCACGGCCAGCGAATTGAGCACGACGTGACCGTAGCCGATCCGGTCGACGTCCATGAACGGATAGGGATACTCGTGGACGACGGCGCCGCGCAGCAACGTCCAGACGGCGAACGCCAGCGGGAAACCCAACCAGCGACCGATGTCCCCCCAACTGAGCGTGCCGTGTTCCTGGAGGGTGGCCCACCAGGCGACATACATCAGGGGCACCACGTAATGCACGGTACGGTCGGCGATCAGGTGCACGCCGCGCGGGTGCCAGTGGCCCTGAAGGACCGTCATGTAGACCAGCCACGTCACCGTGATCGACAGCGCCGCCAGCCCGCGCACGCGCGCGGTGCGCAGCCGGTTGAACGGCGCCCAGTTGCCGCCCGTGGCGATCGCCGTGGCCACCAGGGCGACGAGCAGGTTCGAGAGGATGGTGAAGAAGCTCAGGTAACGCACCGTCACCTGCAGCAGCGGCCCCGACCAGAGGATGAGCCAGTACTGCAACAGAAGACCGGGCCACGCCACGGCGGCGACCACGACGGCGACGAGGTGGGATACGGCGTCACGGCGCACCATGTCAACGCGGCCACGTGTTGTTGGTGCGGTCATGGTCGGGCACGCGGTGATCGGGGTCGATGGTCGCCGCGACGACGCGCTTGCCGCCGGGCACGTACACGTCGAAACGGGTGTGCTGTTGCCAGGTTTCCACCGGGATGCGGATATCGCGCGTTGTCTTGTCGTCGAAGGTGACCCGCAGCGTCGCCGGCATCGGCAGGCGGTCGAGATTGGCGACGGTGACGGTCGTGCCGTCTATCCCGGTCACCGCCAGGTCCACCTGCCAGTTGTTCGCATACCAGCCCCGCCAGAACCAGCCCAGGTCCTCGCCCGCCTCGCTTTCCATGAGCCGGAAGAAATCCGACGGCGAGGGGTGCTTGTAGGCCCAGGTGGCGATGTACTTGCGGAACGCCGGATCGAACCGCTCCGGCCCGATGATCTCCTCGCGCAGCAACACCAGGCCGAGCGCCGCCTTGAAGTAGGTGGCCGGGTGGCGGTACGTCTCTTTGACCATGTCGGCGCCCATCAGCAGCGAGGGGGCGTCGGGGTCGGCCAGCAACGGGAGGATCTCATCCACCGGGTTGCCACCCTTGGGCGCGTACTCGCCGTCGCGCTTGGGTGCGAATTCACCGTGGTTGAAAGCATCGGCCTCGTAGACGTCGATGAAGGTGTTGAAGCCTTCGTCCATCCAGGCGTCGCGACGCTCGTTGGAGCCGACGATCATCGGGAACCACGTATGCCCGATCTCGTGGGCGGTGACCATGTGCAGTTCTTTGGGCGAAGCGTCCATCGGATCGAACACGATGCCGGGGTATTCCATGCCGCTGGCCGCCGAGCCGGCCTCGTTCACCGCCACGGGATACGGATACGGATACCAGCGATCGGAGAAGTGTTCGACCGCGGCCTTGAGGTATTCGGTGGAGCGGCTCCATGACGCACGACCCGCGCTCTCCACCGGATAGACCGACATCGCCAGCGCGGTGCGGCCTTCGGGCAGGTTGATGCGCGCGGCGTCCCAGACGTACGCCGTCGAGGCGCCGAAGGCCACGTCGCGCGTGTTCTCCATGCGGAACTTCCAGGTCAACGTGCCGCCGCGCTTCGGCCGGCTGGCCGGATCGGTGACTTCCGCCGGCATGCGGATCATCACGGTGGCATCGCTTTTGCGCGCTTTCGCCAGCCGCTCGCGCTGGGTGGCGGTCAGCACGTCGTCCGGGTTCACCAGTTCGCCGGAACCGGCCACGATCATGTCCGACGGGACGGTGATGGCGTAGTCGATGTCGCCGTATTCGAGATAGAACTCGCTATTGAGGTAGGGGGCGGTATCCCACCCGCGCAGGTCGTCGTAGACGCACATGCGCGGATACCACTGCGCCATCTCATAGATGGTGCCGTTCCTGGAGGGCGCGAAGCCGGTGCGACCGCCGAAGTCCCCCGGCAGGTCATAGCGATAGGCGATGGTCAGCGTGACCTTGCCGCCATGGGCGGCCAGCGGCTGCGGCAGGCGCACCTGCATGCGCGTATCGCTGATGACGTAACGGGCCTGGCTGGTGTGGCCGTCCTGCGTCAGCGTCACCGTGGCGATGCGATAGCCGTCGGTGTGGCGATCGGCACGTTTTGTCTGGTTGCCCGCGGTGAAGTTGCCGCGGGCATCGGCGCGGAAGCGGTTTTCGTCCAGTTGGAGCCACAGCACGTCAAGCGCGTCCGGGCTGTTGTTGGTGTAGTGGATGGTGGCGGTGCCCACCAGCGTGTTTTTCACCGGATCGAGCGTCGCGGTCAGGTCGTAATCGGCGCGGTTCTGCCAGTACATCGGCCCGGGCACGCCACTGCCGGCGCGATACGCGTTGACAGGCTGCGGATAGGCGAACGGGGCAAAGGTTTCGCGCGGATCGTAGGTTTCTGCGGATGCGGCGAACGACACGGCGAGGAGAACACCGGCGGCCAGCAGACGAAAGGGGGACATCATGGCGACACTCGTGGGACGACAGCGCAGACTAACCGCAGGCCGCGCCGCCGTCCAAACCCGCGTCGTGCGTCAGGAGCGGAAATCGACCTTACGGTTCTCGCCCACGTCGGGGGTGGTGCCGGTAATGCGCGCCTTCAGGTAGTCGAAGGCAATCACCATCTTCGACGACGGGGCGTCCCAATACTCGGCGGTGTCGACGTCCACCCGCAGCAACGCCAGGTCGGGGTCGTCCTTGCCGTCGGGAAACCAGGTCTTGATCCATTCGTTCCAGTGCGCGTCGATGGCGGCGCGGTCGTCCACGATCACGGCCGAGCCGGAGAGCGACACGTAGCTATGCTCGGAGGCGTTCGCGTACGCGGCGTTGACCTGATGATGGGACGCCACCTCCTCGACCTTGGGCGAACTCTTGCGGGTGAAGAACCAGAGCTGGCCATCGAAGCCCTTCTGCGAGGCGACCATGGGCCGGCTGTAGAGGTGGCCATCGCGCTCACTGGTGAGCATGGCCACGCGCGCATCCTTGATGAGGCTCCAGATCTTGTCGTAGTCGTCCTGGCGGCGATCGGTCATGTCGAGGCTCCGTGGGTCGGGGGAACGCAGACCGTCCCACGCCCGCGCTCAACGCGCCGTCAATCCGGGATGACGACAGACCGGCACCCTCTCCACGTTCGACTTCCCGCCCGCCAGCCCGCACTATTAGCTCCCCGGATGCCGTCGTGGGCTCCCTGAAGGCTTGCATCCCACGTCGGCAGCCGCATATCTCCCCCGTCGAAATCACGAGGATCCACGCATGAAAATCGGTTTGATCGGTCTGGGCCGCATGGGCGGCAACATTGCCCGCCGGCTGATGAGGGACGGTCACCAGACCGTCGTCTACGACAACAACGCCGAGGCCCGCGCCGCGCTGGCGAAGGACGGCGGCGAAGCGGTCGAGTCCCTCCAGGCGCTGGTCCAGGCCCTCCCCTCGCCGAAGGCGGTGTGGGTGATGCTGCCGGCCGGCGAGATCACCGAGAACACGATCCAGACCCTGTCGGGCATGCTCGGCAAGGACGACATCATCATCGACGGCGGCAACACGTTCTACAAGGACGACGCCCGTCGCGGCAAGGAACTCGCGGCCAAGGGCATCCATTATGTCGACGTCGGCACCTCCGGCGGCGTGTGGGGCCTGGACCGCGGCTACTGCATGATGATCGGCGGCGACAAGCCGACCGTCGACTACCTCGACCCGATCTTCAAGACGCTCGCCCCGGGCGCTGGCGACATCCCGCGCACGGCCGACCGCGATGGCCGCGATCCGCGCGTGGAACAGGGCTACATGCACGCCGGTCCAGCGGGTGCGGGCCACTTCGTCAAGATGGTCCACAACGGCATCGAGTACGGCATGATGCAGTCGTTCGCCGAGGGCTTCGACATCCTCAAGAACCGCAACGCCGATCACCTGCCCGAACACGAGCGCTACCAGCTCGACATGGCCGACATCGCCGAGGTGTGGCGTCGCGGCAGCGTGGTGTCGTCGTGGCTGCTCGACCTTACCGCCAGCGCCCTGGCGAAGGGGCCGGAGCTGGACAACTACTCTGGCTACGTCAACGATTCGGGCGAAGGCCGCTGGACGGTCAACGCCGCCATCGAGGAGGCTGTGCCGGCCGAGGTGCTCACCTCCGCACTGTTCGCCCGCTTCCGATCGCGCCAGGAGCACACCTATGCCGAGCGCCTGCTCTCGGCGATGCGCATGGGCTTCGGCGGCCACGTCGAAGGCCGCGGCACCCCGCCCAAGGAAGGCGAACACTCCTGACGACGAAAGCCCGGGCCTGGCCCGGGTTTTTTTTAGGTTCTTCACGGGAGTCCGGGGACCCTCCCAGCGATCAACCATATGGCCCGGTGGTGGTTCGGTCCCGCGAGCCCTGGTCTTGGTGGTCTGGTAGCGCCACAGCGCGTTGCACCTGGGCGTTTCGTGGGGAGACCTTGGCGTCCACCCTCGCTGCTCGGGCAGTCCTCCGCGTTCGATCGCCCTAACCCACACGCGTCAAGGCGCGTGCCGATCCAGCTCCGCCACGCGCCTACGCCAGCGCTCCGGTGTCTGCGGCTTCACGAACAACGCCACGATCGGCAGCTTCGCGTCGCGCGCTGCCCGCTCCATCCGCTCCACGCACGCTTCGATCTGCGCCGTGGTGAGGTCATCCTCGAACTCGGTGGACACCGCCACCATCACCTGGTCCGGCCCCAACTGGTGCGTGAGCGCCCCATTGACGCTGACCACGCCAGGCACCGTCGACACCACCGAACAGACCCGCTGCAACAGGTGCGGCTGGGCGGATTCGCCAATCAGCAAGGCCTTGCTCTCGCGCGCCAGCAACACAGACGCCAGCGCGAGCACCACCGCGATGCCGACCGACGCCCAGCCATCGAAACGCGCGTCGCCGGTGGCGTGCGAGAGCCACACCCCCAACGCCGCCAGGCCCAGGCCAAGGAGGGCGGCGCTGTCCTCGAACAACACGGTGAACGTGGTGGGATCCTTCGAGCCGCGGAACGCTTCGAAATAACTCATGCGTCCCTTGCGCTGACGCACGCTCTTGAGCGACAGCCACCACGACGTGCCCTCGAACACCGCCGCGACGCCGAGCACGACGTAGTTGGCCGTGGCATCGGATGTCGGCTCGGGATGCAGGATGTGCTGGATGCCCTCGTACAACGAAAATCCCGCACCCAGCGACAACACCAGCAAGGCGACGATGAAGCTCCAGAAATACAGCTCGCGTCCGTAGCCGAGCGGATGCTCGCGATCCGGACGCTTGCGCGAGCGGCGCAACCCGTACAACAAGAGAACCTCGTTGACGCTGTCCACCAGCGAATGCACGCCTTCGGAAAGCATGGCCGAGCTACCGGTGATCGCGGCCGCGACGAACTTGGCCACGGCGATACCGACATTGGCGGCCAGGGCGGCGTAGACGACGAGCTTGTTTTCGTTGGCCATGCCTCGATGGTTGATGGGTCGATGTCGTCGGCGGGTCAACGCCGTTCGGTGCCCTCCCACCGACGAAAAAGGCCGCGCCTCACGGCGCGGCCTTTCTCCGGGTAAAACCCTCGCCGCCGCTTACTTGGCGAACAGGTGTTCCACGCCGGCGCGCTCTTCGCGCAGTTCCTTGTTCGTGGCGTCGATACGCGCCTGCGAGAACGCGTTGATCTCCAGGCCCTGCACGATGGCGTAATTGCCATCCTTCACCGTCACGGGGTAGCCGAAGATGACGCCCGGCTCGATGCCGTAGGAGCCATCGGAGGGAATGCCCATCGAGACCCAGTCACCCTCGGCCGTGCCCAGGGCCCAATCGCGCATGTGGTCGATGGCGGCCGACGCCGCGGACGCCGCCGACGACGCGCCGCGCGCCTTGATGATGGCGGCGCCACGCTGCTGCACGGTCGGGATGAAATCGCTCTCGTACCAGGCCTGGTCGATCTGCTCGAGGGCCGGCTTGCCCTTCACCGACGTCTGGTGCAGGTCGGGGTACTGCGTGGAGCTGTGGTTGCCCCAGATGGTGACTTTCTTGATGTCCGTGGTGTGGGCACCGGTCTTCTCGGCCAGCTGCGACAGCGCGCGGTTGTGGTCGAGGCGGACCATCGCGGTGAAGCACTTCGGATCGAGGTCCGGGGCGTTCTGCTGGGCGATGAGGGCGTTGGTGTTGGCCGGATTGCCCACCACGAGCACGCGCACGTCGCGCTTGGCGTGGTCGTTGAGGGCCTTGCCCTGGGGGCCGAAGATGGCGCCGTTGGCCTCGAGGAGGTCCTTACGCTCCATGCCCGGGCCGCGCGGGCGGGCGCCGACGAGCAGGGCGTAGTCGACGTCCTTGAAGGCGACGTTCACGTCGTCGGTGGCGACCACGCCCGCGAGCGTTGGGAACGCGCAGTCGTTGAGCTCCATCACCACGCCCTGCAGGGCCGGCAGCGCCGGGGTGATTTCGAGCAGGTGCAGGATCACCGGCTGGTCCGGGCCGAGCATGTCGCCGGCGGCAATGCGGAACAGGAGGGCATAGCCGATCTGGCCGGCTGCGCCGGTCACGGCAACGCGAACGGGTGCTTTCATCTTGCGACTCCTCGGGGATATCTGGGGATTGGCGATCAGGAAAGCTCGGCGAAGAACTCGACGATACGGGCCATGCCCTTGTCGAGCGCCTCGTCCGGGCACGAATACGAAATGCGCAGCGCGCGCGGCTCGCCGAAGGCCGAGCCTGGCACGCAGGCCACGCCCTTGGCGTCGAGCAGCTGGGCGCAGAAATCGACGTCGCTGGTGATTTTCACGCCGTCGTGCGTCTTGCCGAAGGCGACGGAGATGTCGGGGAAGGCGTAGAACGCGCCCTGCGGATACGGGCAGACGACACCGGGGATCGACACCAGCGCCTTGTGCACGCGATCGCGCTTGGTGGCGAATTCCTTGCAGCGCGCGGCAGGGATGTCCTGCGGACCGGTGAGCGCGGCGACGGCCGCGGCGCTGACCACCTCGGGCAGGCTGGTGATGTGGTTGGAGTTGAGCGTCGTGACCGCCTTGGCGACGGCCTCCGGCGCGGCGATGAAGCCCACGCGCCAGCCCGGCATGCCGTAGGTCTTGGAGAGCGAATCGGTGAAGATCACGCGGTCCTTCAGTTCCGGGCGCAACTGCACGACGTTGTGATAGCCGACGCCGTCGAACACCATCGTGTTGTAGATGTCATCGGTGACGATCCAGGTGTCCGGGTAGTTCACCAGCACGTCGGCCAGGGCGGCGACTTCGTCGCGCGTGTAGACCATGCCCGTGGGGTTGGACGGGTTATTGAAGAGGAACACGCGCGGCTTGCGCTGCAGCGCCTCGTCGAGCTGGGCCGGAGTGAGCTTGTAGTTCTGCTCGGGCGGGCACGGAAGGATGTTGACCCGCGCGCCGACGATCTCCGCGATGTCGAGGTAGCTTGTCCAGTAAGGCGCCGGGAAGGCGATTTCGTCGCCTTCGTCGAGCAGCGCCTCGGCAAGGTTGTAGAGCACGTGCTTCGCGCCCACGCCGGTGGAGACGTTGGCACGGCCGTAGCCGGTGAGACCGAGCGCTTCGATGTGCTGGAGGAAGGCATCCACCAGCGCGTCGGTGCCGCGGTTGCTGCCGTACTGGCCCGAATCCTTCGCCAGCGCCTCGCGGGCGGCGGCGTAGACGTGCTCGCCGGGGAGGAAGTTGGGAACGCCGATGGAGAAACTCACGATGTCGCGGCCTTCGGCCTTGAGTCGCTTGGCCTTTTCGGCAATGACCATGATCGCACTGGGCTTGGCGCGGCCCATCCGCGTGGCGAGCTTCGGCATCGGTTCCTCGGCGTGTGGGGAGGGAAGCAAAGGCCGCCATTTTAGCATGCGTGCCGGCGCTTCGCGTCGGATCGCCTATCCAATCGGCTCCTGCCCCTTCGGTAGGCAGGCGTTCCCGACCCGGCTACCAAAGTGGTGGGAGCCGATCGCATCGGCGATACCCGGATACGAAGACGCCGCCCAAAGGCGGCGTCTTCCAGGGGGAGGTCACCCGCCTCAGCGAGCGTCCAGCACCTCGTTCCACTTGCCCACGTTGGCCGCCTGCTTCTCGAGCAGCGCGTCCACGTCGCCGGAGACTTCCACCTTCTCGATGGTGTCGTCCTGGCGGATGGCATCGACCACCTTCTGGTCGTCCGCACCGACGATTTCGCCGAACACGCTGTGCTTGCCGTCGAGCCACGGGGTCGGGCCGTGGGTGATGAAAAACTGCGAGCCGTTGGTGCCCGGGCCGGCGTTGGCCATGGACAGCACGCCCGGTTTGTCGTGCTTGAGGCTCGCGTCGAACTCATCGCCGAAACGGTAGCCCGGGCCGCCGCGACCCGAACCCTCCGGGCAACCGCCCTGGATCATGAAGTCGGCGATGACGCGATGGAACGCGAGGCCATCGTAGTAGCCACGCTTGGCCAGGTTGACGAAGTTGGCCACCGTCATCGGGGTCTTCTCGTCGTGCAGGCGCAGGTGGATGTCGCCCTTGTTGGTCTTCATGGTGACGTTGATGGTCATCTGGATTCCTGTAACGCGTTGAAAGTCGGCCGTTCGCCCGCGGCGAGCGGTCCCGGAGCCCGCAAAGGCTACCGAAGATGGCGCCCCATCCCCAAGACTTCAAGCGGCACGGCGTGAGGATGCGTTCAGCCCGGCAGGGCCAGGGCCCCGGCGGTCAGCCGGCCAGCCCCTCGCGGGCGCGCGTCGCGCACCGCGGCGTCCTCCGGCAACGCCCTGCCCAGGTCCAGGTGCTGCCACGCCCGATCGAGCGCCGCGAAGCCGAACGGCAGCAGGGGCAGGTGGCGCTCGCCGAACCCGGGAAACGCCAGGAACGCGTCGAAATGCTGCGCGTGGGGCACCTGCCAGAAGACCGGTCGACGACCGGCGGCGCGCAGCCACGCGACGTAGGGCGCGGCGCTGAACGCGAGGGGAATCATGCCGTCATGGGTGCCGTGCACCACCAGGATCGGCAGGTCGTCCCGCGGCAGGGCCGCCGCCGTCGTTCGAACCGCATCGCGCAAGGTGTCGTCCTGCCACAGGTCGCGCAGGCTGAGGCGGCCCGGCAGCGTGGGATCGAGCGAGAGGTCGGTGCCGCCGGCGAGGACGATACCCGCTCCGGGCGGCACACCGGAGCCTTCGGCCCACCACGTGGCACGCAGCGCGGCGCCGGCAAGGGGCTGGGTCCGGTAGGCAAAGCCCCCGGGCATCCGCCCGGCGTCCCGACGCAGGTAAGCCGACGCATAGGCCACCGTGATGGTGCGCCACAGGTCGAGCGACACCGAGGTCGCCGCCACGCGGAGGGCGTCGTCCTGCCACCCGCCCGCGCGAAGCATCGCCAGAGCCTCGTCCGCCTGGGCGACGGGACTCTGGGCGGCAAGCCGGCCGTGGGCGCGCAAGGCGGCGCCGCGCAACGCCCACGCGGGAAGCGGCAGCCCGGCCACCCGGGCGAAGGGCACCTCGTCGAACAGCGGCGCGGCCAGCGCCGCCGGCAACAGCACGCTCGCTTCGCTGGCGTAGTCGTACAGCGGACGGCCGTGTCCTTCGACATGGACGTTCGGCGCCACCGCCACCACCGCGTCGAGCAGGCCCATCGTGTCGTCGCCGGCCGCCAGCAGCACCGCACCGCCGCCGTTGGAGAGACCGGTGGCGATGATGATCGTGTTCTGCGCCGTGAACGGCGCGTCCTCCGGCATCGCGCGGTCGAGCATCGCCAGGCCGAAGCGCGCCGCGTCCAGCACGTGACGGCCCCAGTCGGCCTCGGGGTGGTCGCCGGAATGGGCATGCTTCACCGCGATGCCGTCGTCGACAGAAAGCCCTTCCGGCTCGAACTCCAGCACCGCATCGCCCGTGCGGGCGCGCGTCCCGTCGAGCGCCACGCCGGTACCGTCCGCCGGGTCGACGTACCCCGACCCGGCGCCCTTGTCGGTATAAGCCACGGCGAAACCCTTCGGCAGACCCCAACAACCCGCGAGCGCGATGGCGCCGTAGATCCCCCGGGAACCCGACGACGCGGCAACGACCAGCACGCGCTTGCGCCGATCGAACGCATCCGGCACCTGCACCAGCACGCGGTGCGGCGAACGGGCGTGAGGCAGCCGGGCAAAGGTGGTGTATTCGCGGCCCGGCACGTCGGGCACCGCGCCGTACACGTCGCCAAAGCCGCCGAGCGGGTCGAGGTCGGCGATGCCCTTCCAGCTCGAGTGGATGGCGCGACGGCGCAGCTCGGCCGCCGTCGGCGAGAAGGGATGGGCGAAAGGTGTCGCCAATCCAGCAAGGCCGCGCAGGCCGAGGCCCGCGCTGAGCAGGTCGTCGCCGTGGCGGTGCATGGTGCAGCGGATGTCGCCGAACGTAGGCATGGGAGAAGAGTCGCCAGTCCGCCGTGCGTGCGCAAGCATGCTTCGTTCGCCGGGGGGACGCTTGCCGCGAGCGCCGCGCGTCGACGCGACGTATCGTTTTTTCATGTCGGCGTGTCGATGATCCGGATCGGCACGCGCGTTACACTCGCGCGATCAGGGACCACCACCAGGGGAAACGCGCAATGATTGCCCGTCGTACTGTCGTGCTCGCCACCGCCATCGCGGTGGCACTCGGACTCACCGCCTGTCATTCGAAAGACGACACGCCCGCCGCCGATCCCAAGGCGGTCGCCGCCGCGCAGACGGCGATCGCCTCGCCCGCCTGGCTGCGCCAGCACCTGCCCGCGCAGACCGTGGCCTACCTGCGCATCCCGTCGCCATGGGGTCTGCTCGGCGGCGTGCCGGACGGCCGGCCGCTCGACAGCGCACTTGCCTCCCAGGCGCACCTCGATGCCGTGGCCGCGATCCGCACGGGACTGGGTAACGACAAGGTACTCGCCGGGCTCTCGTTCACGCCCGTCATCCAACTGCTGCTGGCCGACCTGCGCTCGCCGATCGAGATCGCCGTCGTCGACCCGGTCGGCATACCCTCCCCCGCGTCGCGGCTGGTCGCCACGATGACGCTCGATTTCCCCTCCGTCGCGGCGTTCAACGCGCGCATGGCGGCGGCCGGCGGCGCCGGCGTGCCGATGCTGGATGCCCCGCTCGACGCGCAGGGGCGCGGCCGGCTCGCGTCGGGCGCCGCGCTGCGCTACGACGCCGCCCAGCGCCGCCTGTGGGTGTCGCAGGCGATGCGTGAATCGCCGGGCGGACAGACGCTCGACCAGATCGTCGCCGACAGCGCCAAGCCGCCGGTCGCACCGCCTCCCGCCACGTTGACGGCGCTGGAGTCGCGGATCGACGCGTCCGGGGAAGGCCTGTTCGGCTGGGCCGCCATTCGTGGCCTCGGCGGCGTGGCCGCGGCACAGGCCGGCGACGGCTCGCTCGGCAAGCTGCCGGGCGACCTGGCCA
Source organism: Luteibacter sahnii (assembly GCF_034063545.1). NCBI lineage: Bacteria > Pseudomonadati > Pseudomonadota > Gammaproteobacteria > Lysobacterales > Rhodanobacteraceae > Luteibacter > Luteibacter sahnii. The sequence continues at coordinate 894,794 of NZ_JAQLOK010000001.1, read as the reverse complement.
GCAAGGCCGACGCCGTCGCGTTCGGCGCCGGCACGGTGGATGGCCGAGGCGCGTTCCGCATCGTGCTCCATGCGCCCCAGGCGCGCGTGTTGCAGTACCTCGCACCGGCCGCGTTCGCGCCCGGGATCAAGGCCGCCGGCGAGCCGCGCTGGGCCATGACGCTCAGCCTGCCCAGCGCGTCGAACTACGCCACGTTCGAGAACAACCTCAACCTCGACTTTGGTCCCAACGGCGCCGCGCAGTATCGGCAGTTCATCGCCCACATCGGGCAACGCGCGCATGTCGATCCGAAACGGTATCTCAGTTGGTTCGGTCCGGAGCTGATCGTCTTCGCCGACGATGCGGGGCAGTTCTTCGCCTTGCACTCGCCGGGCCGGAAAGACTGGTACGACTTCATCGCGTCCAACGCCGGCAACGGCTGGAAGACCGGCACCGCCCAGGTCAGCGGCACCACGGTGCACTGGCTGCGCATCCCGGGGCGCTCGCCCGACGCGATCGCGCCGCATGCCGCCCCCGAGCAGCGTGGGCTGCTGGCCGTGTTCGATCGCCTGGGCGGCACGTCGTGGTGGGTGGAAGACGGTGACTGGATCGTCATGGCGAAGGTGCCCCAGGCCCTCGCCGACCGCGCCGCGGCGAAACCCGATGTGGCGCTCGACGACTGGTTCAAGCGGCGCGCCTATCCCGGCAGCCGTACGCTTGCCGGCTTCACGGCCACCTCGCACGGTGCCCAGCGCGACGCCTACTACACGTACATCAGCCTGCTGCAGGCGCTGGGCAACCTGACCGACAGCACCCCGGACATCGCCGCCCTGCCCGCGGCGCATACCCTGGGCCTGCCCGACCAGGGCGTGCTCGGCGCCGCCGTCGAGGTCGACAACGACACCCTGGGACTTGCGTTCACCTACGAGCAGAGCCCGGTGGAACTGGCCGGCTCGGCGGGCGGCGGCGGCGCGGTGGCGACCGCGGCGATCCTCGCGGCGGTCGCCGTGCCGCAATACCAGGCGTACACGCTCCGCTCCGAGGTGTCGCGGGCGCTTGAAGCGGCCGAGCCGGCCAAGGCGGCCGTCGCGGCCAAGCGGCTGGCCAGCGGCCGTTTTCCCGCCAGCAACGCCGCCGCGGGGCTGGGTAAGCCCGAAACCCTCGGCAACGACTACGCCGGCTCGGTGGAGGTCGGCCAGGGCGGCCAGATCGTGGTCACCCTCGATAGCACCCCGCCACGCAAGGCCGATGCGAAGCTGGCCGGCGGCGAACTCCTGCTCACGCCCCGGGTGGGCGAACACCGGATCGACTGGGATTGCTCGGCCGACGGCATCGACGCGAACTACCTCCCTGCCAGCTGCCGCAACCAGCCGCTGACGCCCTGAGGCAGGCGGCGCGGGGAGGTTCGCGGCCGGACCTCCCCGCCGTCATGCGAAAGACGCCAAAACCCTTTATAATCGGCGGCTTCCCAAACCAAAGAGGCGATCCGGCGTTACGCCGGCGCATAACGCATGTCGATCGAATTCCTCCGCAACATCGCCATCGTCGCTCACGTCGACCATGGCAAGACCACCCTCGTCGATCAGCTTCTGAAGCAGTCCGGCACGCTCAACGAGCGCACCGTGCTCGCCGAGCGCGTCATGGATTCGAACGACCAGGAAAAGGAACGTGGCATCACGATCCTGGCCAAGAACACGGCCATCACCTGGGAAGACAAGAAAAAGGGCGTCAAGAACCGCATCAACATCGTCGACACCCCGGGACACGCCGACTTCGGCGGCGAAGTGGAGCGCGTGCTGTCGATGGTCGATACCGTGCTGATCCTGGTCGACGCGATGGACGGCCCGATGCCGCAGACCCGCTTCGTCACCCAGAAGGCCTTCGCCATGGGCTTCAAGCCCATCGTGGTCGTCAACAAGGTCGACCGCCCGGGCGCCCGTCCGGAGTGGGTCGTCGAGCAGGTGTGGGATCTCTTCGCCAAGCTCGGCGCCACCGACGAACAGATGGAATTCCCCATCGTCTACGCGTCGGCGCTCAATGGCTACGCGTCGCTCGACGAAAACGCGCGCGAAGGCGACATGACCCCGCTCTACGAAGCGATCATGCAGCACGCGCCCAAGCCCGATGTCGATCCGGAAGGCCCCTTCCAGATGCGCATCAGCCAGCTCGATTACAACAACTTCGTCGGCGTCATCGGCATCGGCCGCATCCAGCGCGGCACGCTGAAGAAAGGCATGCCGGTCGCCGTGATCGACCGCGAAGGCAAGAAGCGCCAGGGCAAGGTCGTGCAGGTGCTCGGCTTCCTGGGCCTGGAGCGCATCGAGCAGGATACGGCCGAAGCGGGTGACATCGTGGCCATCGCCGGCATCCCCGAGCTGACCATTTCCGACACCGTCACCGCGCTCGACACGCCCGAGGCGCTGCCGCCGCTGAGCGTCGACGAGCCGATGATCAGCATGACGTTCCAGGTGAACAACTCGCCGTTCGTCGGCCACAAGGATCTCTCCGGCGGCAAGTTCCTCACCAGCCGCCAGCTGCGCGAGCGCCTCGACCGCGAGAAGGTGCACAACGTGGCGCTGCGCGTGGAAGACGGCTCCGATGCCGACAAGTTCCTGGTCTCGGGTCGTGGCGAACTGCATCTGTCGGTGCTCATCGAGAACATGCGTCGCGAAGGCTACGAGTTGGCCGTGTCGCGCCCGGAAGTCATCCTCAAGGAGATCGACGGCCAGAAGATGGAGCCGATCGAAGAGCTGGTCATCGACATCGAAGAGCAGCACCAGGGTGGCGTGATGGAGCGCCTGGGCATCCGCAAGGGCGACCTCAAGAACATGGTGTCCGACGGCAACGGTCGCGTGCGTCTGGAGTACGAAATCCCGGCCCGCGGCCTGATCGGCTTCCAGAACCAGTTCAAGACCCTCACCCAGGGCTCGGGCCTGCTGTTCCATGTGTTCAAGCATTACGGTCCGTACACCCCGGCCCCGATCGCCAAGCGCCAGAACGGCGTCATGATCGCGAACGCCGCGGGCACCACGCCGGCCTACTCGCTCGGCCCGCTCCAGGAGCGTGGCAAGCTGTTCGCCGCCGAGGGAGACTCGGTGTACGAAGGCCAGCTGATCGGCATCCACGCGAAGGACAACGACCTCACCGTGAACGCGATCAAGCCCAAGCCGCTGACCAACATGCGCGCCTCGGGCAAGGACGACGCGATCCAGCTGACCCCGGCCACGAAGTTCACGCTGGAGCAGGCCCTCGACTTCATTGACGACGACGAGCTGGTCGAGGTGACGCCGAAGGAAATCCGTCTTCGCAAGAAGCACCTCACCGAAAACGACCGCAAGAAAGCCTCTCGCGGCCAGTAACTCCAAAAACCCGGCCACCGCGCCGGGTTTTTTTTGTGGTGCAGGCGCCCGCCCCGCGGGCGATGCGGACCGCCGTGACCTCAGCGCGGCAGCGGCACGACCGGCTCCGTCGCATCGAGGTCTGCGCGGTAACGCGGCAGAAATGTCGGGAATTCCCGGCGCACGAAAGCAATCAGCCCTTCGCGCACCTTGCAGCGCAAGTCGAATGACTTGCCTGAATCGGCGGAGCTCACCAAGGCGCGCACCTGCATCGCCTTATCGTTGCTGTCGACCACCTGCAAGACCATGACCCGCCCGTCCCACTCCGCCGCGTTCTTGCACAGACGCTCGAGCTCACCGCGCAGCGGTTCCAACGGCAACCCGTAGTCGAACCACAGCAACACCGATCCCAGGATCTGCGAGCTGGTGCGCGTCCAGTTCTGGAAGGGGTTCTCGATAAAGTACTGCAACGGCACGATCATCCGCCGCTCGTCCCATATCTTCACCACGACGTACGTGCTGGTGATTTCCGCGACACGCCCCCACTCGCCTTCCACGATCACCACATCATCGATACGGATGGGCTGGGTCAGGGCGATCTGGATGCCGGCGATGAGATTGCCCAGCACCGGCTTCGCGGCCAGGCCGACAGCCAGGCCCGCCAGTCCCGCCGACGCGAGCAGGCTCGCGCCGAACTGACGCACGCCGGGAAACGTCATCAACACCACCGCGGTGCCCAGAACGACGACCACGACCATGGCCGTGCGGCTCAACACGCGCACCTGCGTCTGCAACCGGCGCGCACGCAGGTTGTCTTCGAGATCGATGGGGTTGAAACGCGTGACGGCGGCTTCCAGCGCACCGATACAGCGGACGATGAACCACGTGACGGCGACGATCAGCGCCACGCCCACGACGTGCTCCAGCACGCGGACCAGCCGCGCAGGCTCGTCAGGGGCCGCGCGGAACGCCACCAACAGCATCGCCAGCGGGACGATAGCCTCCATCGGCGCATTCGCGCGGCGGATGATCGATGCGCCCATCGGGTGGTGGATGGCGAAACGCCGCAACACGGCGTTTACCACCCGGCGGAGAAGACCCGCGACAGCCAGCGCGATCACGACGATCAGCGCGAAGCGCGTCCACGGATGGGCCACGTCTGGCATCCAGTCGGAAGTGCTCATGTCGCTCACTCTAGGACAAGCGATGTCCACAATGGGTAAAGTGCGCTCTCCGGCCTCTTATCCCGCCCTGTCGATGACCTCTTTCCAGACGCTCACCGTGCTCGTGCCCGCCTATAACGAGGCGGAGGTGATCGACGCGTTCCACCGTCGCCTCGCCACCGTGCTGGACGGCCTTACGCTCGACAGCCGCGTGCTGTATGTGGACGACGGCAGTCGCGACGATACCTGGGCACGCATCGTCGCACTGGCCGCCGTCGACGCGCGGGTGCGCGCGTTGCGCCTGTCGCGCAACTTCGGCAAGGAAGCGGCGATGACCGCGGGCCTGGACCATGTCGACAGCGATGCGCTCGTGGTCATCGACGCCGACCTGCAGGACCCGCCCGAGCTGATCCCCGCCCTGCTCCAGCGCGCAGCCGACGGCTTCGACGTGGTCTATGCCACGCGGGCACGGCGCGACGGCGAAACCTGGTTCAAGAAGCTTACCTCGGCCTCCTTCTACCGCGCGATGGAACGGCTCTCGAACACGCCCGTGCCGCGCGACACGGGAGACTTCCGGCTCATGAACCGGCGCGCGGTGCAGGCGGTGAACGCGTTACGCGAGCGCCAGCGCTTCATGAAAGGGCTGTTCGCCTGGATCGGCTACCGCCAGGCGTCGCTGGTCTACGACCGCGACGCGCGCAACGCCGGCACCACCAAGTGGAACTACTGGCGCCTGGCCAATCTCGCGATCGAAGGCGTCACGTCGTTTTCGACGGCGCCGCTGCGCGTCGCCTCATGGACCGGCCTGGCCGCGGCCCTCCTCTCGTTCGCGTATGCCGCATGGGTGTTCGTCAAGGCGATGATCTGGGGCGATCCGGTGCGCGGCTACCCCACCCTGATGGTGGTGATCCTCTTCCTCGGCGGCGCGCAGTTGCTGGCGATCGGCTTGATCGGCGAGTACGTGGGCCGCACGTATGCGGAAACCAAACGACGCCCGCTCTATTACGTTGAAGACCGACAAGGCGACCTGCCCCTTCCCCCGCACGAGTGACCACGTGCTTCCGGACCTGCTGCAACCCGGCCTCTCGGTCGTGTTCTGCGGCACGGCAGCCGGCGCCCGTTCGGCACGCGAGGGCGCGTATTACGCGCATCCCGGCAACCTGTTCTGGCGCACGTTGTTCGCCACCGGACTCACGCCTCGCCAGCTTGCGCCCGCCGAGTTTCCCCTGATCAACGGCTTCGGCATCGGCCTGACCGACCTGGCGAAGTTCCACTACGGCAACGACGATCAGTTGCCCCGCGACGCCTTCGACGTCGACGCGCTGAAGCAGCGCATCGCCCGCGTGGGGCCGCGCGTGCTGGCGTTCACCAGCAAGCACGCGGGTCGGGCGGCCCTCGGTGGCAAGATCGACTACGGGCTGCAAGCCACGACCTGGGGCGCCACGCGGCTGTTCGTGCTGCCCTCGCCGTCCGGCCAGGCACGGGGCGCGTGGAACGTCGCCACCTGGCACGACCTTGCCCGACTCGTCGGCGCTCAGCCGCCCGGCACGGAGCGATAGGCCCGCACGTCGTTCGGCGAGACCGCGGCGGCTTTGTTCGACCAGGCCTGGCGGATGTAGGTGACGACCGCCGCCACCTCGTCGTCCGTGAGGCGCTGGGAGAACGGCGGCATGGAATACGGACGCGGATTGCCGGCCGTCGCTGGCGCGAATCCCCCGGAAAGCACCGCGCGTACGGTATTGATACCGGTGGGGTCGAGCACGGAGGGATTGCGGTCCAGCGGCGGATAGGCCGCGCCCTTCCCCCGCCCATCGACGGCGTGGCAGCCGGCGCACTGCTTCGCGTAGACGGTTTCGCCCCGTGCCGCGAGATCGGCCGCGTCGGGGATCGCCTCCGGAGTCGGCCGCGGCGCGCGTCCCGGCAGGGAGGCGAGGTAGGTAGCCATCGCGGCCAGATCGGTGTCGGTCACGTATTGCGTACTGCGCATCACGACCTCGGCCATCGGCCCCAGCGCCACGCCATGGGACGAGCGGCCGGTTTTCAGCAGTTCGATCACGTCGGTTTCGGTCCAGCCCTCCAGCCCGCCGTTGGCGGCCATCGAGAGGTCGGGCGCGTACCAGTTCTGCACGGGAATGATGCCGCCGGCGAGGATCGGATCGGTCACCGGTGCGCCGAAGCTGTTCCTTCGCGCATGGCATTCATTGCAGTGGCCCAACCCTTCCACGAGGTACGCACCGCGATTCCAGGCAGCGGAGCGCGCCGGATCGGGGACGTATTCGCCCTCGTCGAAGAACCATCCCCGCCACGGCGCCATCAGCGAGCGCATCCGGTAGGGAAAGCGCAACGTGGTTTCCGTGCGCGGGTTGCGAACGGGGGGCAGGCTCTTGAGGTAAGCGAAGATCGCGTCGGTGTCGACGCGGGTCAGCTTCGTGTAGGACGTGAAAGGAAACGCAGGGTACAGCGACTCGTCGTCATGCCCCTTGCCCTCGTGCATCGCACGGTAGAAGTCGTCCGCGCTCCAGGCACCGAGGCCCGTCGCGCGGTCGGGGGTGAGGTTGGGAGAGGGAATGCCGCCGAACGGGGTCGCCACGACGCGGCCACCGGCGAAGGGCGAACCGTTGCGCGTGGTGTGGCACGACACGCAATCGCCGACGGTGGCAAGGTAGCGGCCACGCGCGACGGGATCGTCGGCCTGGGCGGCGGCGGCGCCAAGGATCAGCGCGGCAGCGAGAAGAACGCGCAGGGCGATGCGCATGGTCATCCCCCCAGCACGCCGCAGCGCAACGGCGGCGCCACGCTGCCGGCGGCGGCCGCATGGGCATCGGCGGGCACCGGCCGCGACGCCAGCCAGGCGGATACCGCACTGATGTCCGAGTCGGTGAGGCGGCTGACGATGGTGGCCATGCAATCGGGCGCGATCGTGCCGCGGGTATCGGTGCGCCACGCCCCGAGCTGGGCGCTGAGATAATCGTAAGGCAGGCCGACGAGCCCGGGGATGTCCGGCTGCACGCCGGCGAGCTGGGGACCGTGGCAGGCCATGCATGGCGGGATTCCACGGGCCGGGTCGCCCTTCGTGGCAAGCTGCTCGCCGCGTGTCACCGCCTGGGGCGACATCGCCGGCGTGGGATGGGTCGCGTAGGGGACGTCCTGCGCGGCGAAATACGTGGCGATCTCACGCATGTAGGCATCGGTCAGCGGTGCCACCATGTGCTCCATGATCGGGTAGTGACGCAGGCCCCGCTGGAACGCCAGCAGCTGTCGATGCAGGTAGCCCTCCGGCTTGCCGGCGAGGCGCGGATTGAAGCCGTTGTCGCCCCCCTCGCCGCGCTCGCCGTGGCAACTCGTGCAGGCGGCGATGCGTTGCGCAAGCGTGTCGGGCGCTGGCGACTCCTGCGCCAGCGCGGCGAACGGCATGAGCACGAGCAAGAACCAGCGTCGCATCGCATTCTCCCCTTGAGCGGTCGAGTATAGCCGCCGATTAGCGATACGATGCGCGGACCACTCGGGGGAGAGACCGCTCATGACGCACGTATCCCGTCTCGCGATGTCGCTGGCGCTCGCGCTGCCGCTCGCGGCACAGGCCCGCGAGGCCACCCAGGACGATGCCTTCGCGTCGATCGCGACGCTCCGCGAGGCCTATGCCCACGGCACGCTGACGCCCGACGGCGTGACGCGCCTGTTCCTGGATCGCATTGCCACGATCGACCACGCGGGGCCGAACCTGCGCTCGGTGATCGAGACCAACCCCGATGCGCTCGCCATCGCGGCGAAGGCGGGCGGCAAGGGGCCGCTGGCCGGCATTCCGATCGTGCTCAAGGACAACATCGACACGGGCGATCGCATGATGACCGCCGCCGGCTCCCTTGCCCTGACGTCGAAACCGGCGCCACGCGACGCGACGGTCACCGCGAAGTTACGCAAGGCCGGCGCGATCATCCTCGGCAAGGCCAACCTCAGCGAGTGGGCCAACATGCGTTCCGCCCACGCCACCAGCGGCTGGACGGGACGCGGCGGCCTCACACGAAACCCCTACGTGCTCGACCGCAACGCGTGCGGCTCCAGCGCGGGCTCCGGTTCCGCGGTGGCAGCGGGCCTCGCCACGGCGGCGATCGGCAGCGAGACCGACGGCTCGATCCTCTGCCCCGCGTCCATGACAGGGCTGGTCGGCATCAAGCCGACGGTCGGCCTGGTCAGCCGCATGGGCATCATTCCCATTTCGGCCACGCAGGACACCGCCGGACCGATGGCGCGCAGCGTCGCCGATGCGGCGACCGTGCTCTCGGTTATCGCCGGCAGCGACGCCCGCGACCCGGCCACCGCCGAGGCGGACCGCCATGCGACGGATTACACGCGATTCCTCGATCCCAATGCCCTGCGTGGCAAGCGCATCGGCGTGGCGCGCCAACTGGCGGGCATCGAGCCCAACGCCGACCGCGCGCTGGCCCATACCATCGCCGTGCTCAAGGCGCAGGGGGCGATCGTCGTCGATCCGGTCACGATTCCCCACCTGAACGAACTGAGCCAGCGCGAACTCGACGTGCTGCTCACCGACTTCAAGCACGACATAGCCGCCTATCTGGCGACGCGTCCCGATCAGCCGATGAGGACCCTGGCCGACCTGATCGCCTTCAACGAACGCGAAGCGGCGAAGGAGATGCCATGGTTCGGTCAGGATCTGTTCCTGGCCGCGCAGGCCAAAGGCGGCGTGGATGACCCGGCCTTCATCGAGAAACGCGACACCAACCGGCGACTCGCCGGCCCGGAAGGCATCGACGCGGCCTTGGAGAAAGACCACCTGGACGCCCTGCTCGCGCCAAGCTGGGGGCCTGCCTTTACGACGGACCTCGTGCTGGGCGACCACGTGGTGAGCGGCGATCCGACCGTGGGTGGCGTATCCGCGCCCGCGGCCATCGCGGGCTACCCGTCGATTACGCTTCCGGTCGAATTCGCGCACGAACTGCCGGTGGGCGTGGTGTTCTTCGGCACGAAGTGGAGCGAACCGACGCTGATCGGCATCGCGTACGCGCTCGAACAGCAGGTCAAGGCGTATCGGCGGCCGACCTTCATGGCAACGCTGCCGGTGGAGTGATGGCGAAGCGTCGGCGCGTGCGCCGTGGCACCGGCAAGGACCGGGCCACGGCGCACGCGCGGAGGTTTATGCCTTGTTGGCGTACTCGCGCACGATCGGCGCGAGCTTGGGGTCTTCCAGCGCCATGGCCATGGTGGCGCGCACCAGCCCGGCCTTGTTGCCGCAATCGAAGCGCGTCCCTTCGAAGCGATAGGCCAGCACCTTGCGCTGGTCCTTGAGCAGGTTTTCGATGGCGTCGGTGAGCTGGATCTCGCCGCCCGCACCCGGTGTGGTGTTCTTCAGATAATTGAAGATCTCGCATGGCAGCACGTAGCGCCCCACCACGGCGAGGTTTGACGGCGCGTCGGCCGGCTTGGGCTTTTCCACCATGTGGCGGATCACCGTCGCGCGATCGCTCACCGCCTCGGTGGCGTCGACGATGCCGTACTTGTCGGTGTCGGCCTGCGGCACCTCTTCCACCGCGATCACGCCGGCGTCGTTGGCGGCGGCCACTTCGGCCATCTGGCGCAGGGCGCCCTTGCCCTTGTTCCAGATCAGGTCGTCGGGAAGCATCACGCCGAAACGCTCGTTGCCGACCACCGGGGCGGCGCGCAGCACCGCGTCGCCCAGCCCGAGGGCCTCCGGCTGGGTGACGAACACGCAACGCACGCGCGACGGAAGGATGCCGCGAAGGATATCGAGCAGCTCGGCCTTGTTCTTCTCGGCGAGCTTTTCTTCCAGCTCATACGCCTTGTCGAAGTAGTCGGCGATCGCGTGCTTGTAGCGGTTGGTGACGAACACCAGCGTGTCGGCACCGGCGTCGACGGCTTCGTCCACGGCGTACTGGATGAGCGGCCGGTCGAGCACCGGGAGCATTTCCTTGGCCACCACCTTGGTCGCGGGCAGGAAGCGCGTGCCCAGGCCAGCCACCGGAAATACCACCGTGCGCAGGGGTTGTGTCATGCGATGTCTCCATTCTCATTGCGGCGTAGCGGCACGACGTTATCGGTCTGCGCCTCGCCCCAGCGGAACGACGGCAGCAGCTGCGAAACGCAGCGACGCAGGGTTTCTTCGTCGAAGTGGCCCACGGCTTCCTCGGCCCGGGACAACTGCGTCTGCAGCATGTCCCACGAGACCTGGCGATGCTGGGCCTGGAAGATCTTGGCGTGCGTCGTGCTGGTGTAGTTCTCCAACGGGTGGAACAGTTCTTCGAAAAGCTTTTCGCCCGAGCGCAGGCCCGTGTAGACGATCTGCACGTCGACGCCGGGACGCTTGCCGGCCAGACGGATCATCTGCTCGGCCAGATCGCGGATCTTCACCGGGTCACCCATGTCGAGCGCGAAGATCTCGCCGCCTCGGCCCAAACTCGCCGCCTGCAGGATCAACTGGCAGGCTTCGGGAATGGTCATGAAGTAACGCGAGATCTCCGGATGCGTGATGGTCACCGGTCCGCCCTGGCGAATCTGCCGGCGGAACAGAGGAACCACCGACCCGGCGGAATCCAGGACGTTACCGAAGCGCACCGTAATGAAACGTGTAGAGGTGTGCGCGTTGAGGTTCTGGCACCAGATCTCGGCCATGCGCTTGCAGGCGCCCATCACCGACGTCGGGTTCACGGCCTTGTCGGTGGAGATCAGCACGAACGACTCCACGCCGCAGCGCACGGCCGCCTGGGCCACCACGCGGGTACCCATCACGTTGTTGCGGAAGGCCTCGCGCAACTGGCCCTGAAGCATCGGCACGTGCTTGTAGGCAGAAGCGTGGAAGACGATCTGCGGCTGGGTCTCCTCGAAGAGGCGGTTGATCGCCACCGCTTCGCGGGCATCGGCCAGCACGCCGTTGAAGATGAGTTCGGGGTAAGCCGACGTGAGTTCCTGTCCGATGCGGTAGAGGTTGTACTCGGACATCTCCACCACGGTCAGCGCCTGGGCGCCCAGCCGGGCGACCTGGCGGCAGAGTTCGGAACCGATGGAGCCACCGCCGCCCGTCACCAGCACGCGGCGACCGCTCACGTTCTCGCGAATGGCCGTCCAGTCCAGTTCCACCGCGTCCCGGCCAAGGAGGTCTTCGATCGCGACCTCCTTGATTTCGTTGAACTGGGCGCGACCGGCGACGACGTCTTCGAGCCGGGGCACGGTACGGAACGGCAGGCCCGTGCTTTCGCAGAACGCGACGATACGGCGCATCTGCACCGTGGTGGCGCCCGGCACCGCGATGAGCAGCATCTGCACCGCGACCGCCTTCGACAGCTCGGCGAGCTGGTCGATGGTGCCCAGGACCGGCACGCCACCGATCTGCGCGCCGCGCAGGGCCGTGTTGTCGTCGACGAAACCGATGACGCTGTAACGGCTGTCGCGGCGCAGGTCGCGCGCCAGGGCGTCGCCGGCCCGGTCCGCGCCTACGATGAGTACCCGTTTGGTCGGGGTCGACTGGAAGAGATCGATCCGGCTGTCCTTCCAGAAGCGGTAGCTCAGCCGCGGCAAACCGAGCAGCAGCACCAGCACCACCGGGTAGACCAGCAGTACCGACCGCGGCACGCCGTCGAGCCGGGCGTACATGGCCATGGCCACGCCGATGATCGGCGCGCCCACGACGGTCGCACGGATGATGTTCCACAGGTCAGGCAGGCTCGCGAAGCGCCATACGCCTTTGTAGAGGCCGGTCCAGTTGAAGACCGCGCCCTGCACCAGCAGCACGATGGGAAACTCCATCGGCAGGTAGGTGACGGGGGAGAGATCCGGCATCAGCGCATAGCGCAGCGATTTCGCGATCCACCATGCGAGCGCGGCCATGGCCAGGTCGTGGGCGACCACCGCGGTGCGTGGATGGATGATGCCGATGAATTTACGCAGAAACATGTCGCTCCCTTCGACGCAAGCAACTCCGCTTGCCATTACGCCAGACCATGGCGCCCATCACGTACGTTGCCACGAAACACAAAGGCGCCGCCGCCGGCAGGCGGTACGCGATCCATGCGACGGGAATGCAGACCAGAACGTTCCACGCGAGATAGCCCAGGGCCACGCGACGGTGCGACGCCCCCCGACGTCTCACGAGCCACTGATATAGGTGCTCGCGATGCGGAGTGTACCAGCGCGCACCGCGCAGCATGCGCCCCAGCAGCGTCAAGGTGGCGTCGATGACGAAGGCCGAGGAGAACACGAGCGTGGGCCACAGCAGGTTCGTACGAAACGCCCAGAGCATGGCCGTGAGCGCAAACACCATGAGTCCCAGCGTGCCGCTGCCGACGTCGCCCATGAAAATGCGGGCGGGCGACCGGTTGAACCACCAGAATCCGGTGGCGGCGGCGGCCATCGCGAGCCCGGCGCCCGCGATCGCCGGGCTACCGGCCGACGCGGCGAGCGCCGCCGAGGCTGCGCCGAAGAACATGGCCTGCTGCGCCGCCAGGCCGTCGATGCCGTCCATGAAATTGTGCAGGTTGATGCACCAGACCCCCGCCAGCAGCAGGGGCACGGCCCAGAGCAGACCGGCGGTGCCGGCCGCCAGGGCCACGCTCAGCAGCAGCGTGGCCGCCAGCTGGATGAGCAGGCGCGGCCGGATCGGGAGGGATCCGTGGTCGTCGAGCCAGCCGATGGCCGCCACGGCGATCGTGGCGACGCTGAATGCCGTCGTGGTCGCTGCCCCGGGCGAACCCGGCAGGAGCAACAGCGCCGCTGGCATGCCCGCGAGGGCGCCAGCCACGATGCCGATACCGCCGCCCCGGGGGGTAGGCATCGTATGCGAACGGCGATGGCCCGGCGCATCGAGCATGCCCCGTCGATGGGCGTAGGCAATGGCCGCCCGGACACAGGCGAACGACACCACCAGGGCCAGGGCGACGCAGCCGAGAAGGAGCGTCTGGCCGCTCATTCGTTCGCCACGCCGTGGATCGGGCGAACGGTGCCCCAGTTCTTGCAGCTCGGGCACTGCCAATGGTGGGCCTTGGCACCGAAACCGCAACGGCTGCAGCGGTACATCGCCTGCCCTTCGAGCAGCTTGCGGGTGAGGTCGCGCAGGATCAGGTAATTTTCGCGCGCCTCGCCCGAGACCTTGTCCATGGTGGCGTCGATGAGCGCCATCAGGCCGCGCACCGAGGGGCGCTTGCGCAACTGGCCGGTGAGGAAATCGATGGCCGTGCGTTCGCCGTCGCGCCCTTCGTAAAGCCGGGTGAGCGCCAGCACCGGCGAGATGCCGTGGTAACGCTGCATGATGTCGCGCAGGAACGCTTCGGCCCGATCCATCTGCTGCGAGCGGGCATAACAGTTCAGTAGCGGCGGGAGGATCTCCGGCACGAAGGCGATGTCGGCATCGATGGCCGCTTCATAGGAGGCGATGGCCGCGGGCATGTCGTCGTCTTCGGCGGACAGGCGCCCGGCGATCATGTGGGCACGCACGCAGTCGCGCTGGCAGGCGAACGCCTCGCGCACGTAGTCGCGGGCCTCGGTGCGGGCCCCGTGCAGGCGGGATTGCTCCGCCAGCTCGCAATAGAACTGGGCGATCATCGGCGACTCGTCTTCGCCGGTCATCGTTTCGAGGCGGCGGGCATGGTCGATCGCCTTGTGCCACTCGCGCTCGTGCTGGTAAATGGCGATGAGATGGCGCAGCGCCGAGGGCGCCAGCGCATCCATCGCGACCAGATCGGAGAACAAGGTTTCCGCCCGATCGAGCAAGCCCGCGCGCATGTAGTCTTCGCCCAGTTCGAGCAAGGCCACCGTCTTCATTTCGTCGGACAGCCCCTGGCGCGACACCAGGTGCTGGTGCAGCCGGATCGCGCGGTCGACCTCGCCGCGCTTGCGGAACAGGTTGCCCAGCGCAAGGTGCGTCTCGACCGTGTCGCGGTTGTATTCGGCCAGGCGCAGGAACACTTCCAGGGCCTTGTCCTGCTCTTCGTTCAGCAGGTAATTGAGGCCGCGGAAGTAGTCGGAGGAAAGTTCGTTGACCCGTTCACCGGAACGACGGGCGTGGGTGCGACGGGCCAGCCACCAGCCGGAGGCGAACGCCAGCGGAGGTACGAGCGCCAACAGCCAGATCGGGTTCATGGGGACGACGCGCTGGCTACCTTGGTCTGGCCGAGGGCGCGACGGCGCTTGCGCCGATGGGCGAATGACGTGCCCACCCAGGCGGTGATGCCACCGAGGATCCACCCCACGAGCAGGGCGACGAGCAGGGCTCCGCCCTTGGGCAACGACAGCCGCGCCACACCGACATCGAAAGGCACCGAATCGGCGTTGAGCGCGCCGAAAACGATGCCGGCGGCGGCGAATAACAGCAGGAAAAGTATGGCGATCAGACGCATCCGGCGACTGTACCCGAATCATGAATGGCATGGGATGCCGCGATTACGATTTCGTACAGGTTGTTTGCCCGTGAGTGCTCGCGGAGGGGTCGGGAGGTTGCAAAAGAAAAACGCCGCGTCACTGCGCGGCGTTGTTCTCGATGGCCAGGTTCACGCGTTCGCGGAGTTCCTTGCCTGGTTTGAAATGCGGTACGTGCTTGCCTGGCAGGGCCACGGCCTCGCCGGTCTTGGGGTTGCGCCCCATGCGCGGCGGACGGAAATGCAGGGCAAAGCTGCCGAAGCCGCGGATCTCGATGCGCTCACCGCTGGACAGGGCATGGCTCATCTGCTCGAGCACGCTCTTGACGGCGAGTTCCACGTCGCTGAAGGCGAGATGGGTCTGACGCCGCGCCAGCGCCTCGATGAGTTCCGACTTTGTCATGGGTCCCCTGGTTCTTCTTTAACGCTGGACTCGAAACGTGGATCCGGTGCTGCATGAATCGGGGGAGCGGCGAACCGCTCCCCCGTCCGACGTCAGTCGGCCTTGTTCATCTGCTCCTTGAGGAGCGCGCCGAGCTTGGTCGTGCCGCCGGCGGCGGACTGGTAGTCGGCCATCGTATCGGCCAGTTCTTCCTCGTCCTTCGCGCGGATCGACAGCTGCAGCTGACGGCCCTTGCGATCCATGCCGGTGAACTTCGCCTCGACCTTGTCGCCGACCTTCAGGTACTGCGTGGCGTCTTCCACGCGTTCCTTGGCGATGTCGTTGGCGCGGATGTAGCCCTCGACGCCTTCGCCCAGGTCGATGGTGGCACCCTTGGCGTCGACTTCGCGGACCGTGCCGTTCAGGACCGTACCGCGCGGATTCGTGGCCATGAACTGGCCGAACGGATCCTGCTCCATCTGCTTGATGCCGAGGGAGATGCGCTCGCGCTCCGGATCGACGGCCAGCACCACGGCCTCGACTTCGTCGCCCTTCTTGAAGTTGCGAACGAGGTCTTCACCCGAGGCCTGCCACGAGATGTCGGACAGGTGGACGAGACCGTCGATGCCGCCTTCCAGGCCAATGAAGATACCGAAATCGGTGATCGACTTGATCTGGCCGGAGACCTTGTCGCCCTTCTTGTGCATGGCGGCGAAGGCTTCCCACGGGTTCGAACGGGTCTGCTTGATGCCCAGGGAGATACGACGACGCTCTTCATCGACGTCGAGCACCATGACCTCGGTCTCGTCACCGACCTGAACCACCTTGGCCGGGTTGACGTTCTTGTTGGTCCAGTCCATCTCGGACACGTGCACCAGGCCTTCGACGCCCGGCTCGATCTCGACGAAGCAGCCGTAATCGGTGACGTTGGAGACCTTGCCGAACAGGCGGCTGCCGACCGGGTAGCGGCGGGCGATGGCGACCCACGGGTCGTCGCCGAGCTGCTTGAGGCCGAGCGACACGCGGTTGCGCTCGCGGTCGTACTTGAGCACGCGCACGTCGAGCTCGTCGCCGACGTTGACCACTTCGGACGGGTGACGGACGCGCTTCCACGCCATGTCGGTGATGTGCAGGAGGCCGTCGATGCCGCCGAGGTCGACGAACGCGCCGTAATCGGTGAGGTTCTTCACCACACCCTTGACGACCGCGCCCTCGGTGAGGCGCTCGAGCAGCTTCTCGCGCTCTTCGGAGAACTCCGTCTCGACGACCGCACGGCGGCTGACGACGACGTTGTTGCGCTTGCGGTCGAGCTTGATGATCTTGAACTCGAGGTCCTTGCCCTCGAGGTAGACGGGGTCACGGACCGGACGCACGTCGACGAGGGAGCCCGGCAGGAACGCGCGGACATCCTTGATGTCGACCGTGAAGCCGCCCTTGACCTTGCCGGAGATCTTGCCGGTGATGGTCTCTTCCTTGTCGAACGCCTGCTCGAGGTCGTCCCACACCATCGAACGCTTGGCCTTCTCGCGGGAGAGCTTGGTCTCGCCGAAGCCGTCTTCGAGCGCGTCGAGCGCGACCTTGACTTCGTCGCCCACTTCCACTTCGAGAGCGCCGTTCTCGTCCTTGAACTGCTCGATCGGAACGATGCCTTCGCTCTTCAGGCCGGCGTTGATCACCACCACGTCGTTGCGGATTTCCACAACGATACCCGTGACGATGGAGCCGGGCTTCAGCTTCGAAATGGCCTGCTGGCTCTGTTCAAACAGTTCGGCAAAACTTTCAGTCATGTTGATTCCAGGGTTATGAAAGGCCGTACCCGGCGCCGGCGTGCGTCTTGAACGCGAGCGGACGGGGGACCCACCGGTTGTGGGTGCATCGGAGCGACTCGTGGGAGACGGCCCCTGCACCGTTGCCTAAAAACCCGCGCCTACCGCGCGAGTGCTTTGCCGGATGCGCCCTCAGGGACGCACCACGGCGAGAACCTTTGCCACCACCGCGTCGATGGGCATGCCGGTGGTATCGATCACCACGGCGCCCTCGGCGGGCTTCAACGGGGCGACCGCCCGCGACGCATCTCGCTCGTCGCGCGCCTCGATCTCTCGCTGAAGAACCCCAAGTGTAACGCTCAGCCCCTTATCCTTCAACTGCTTATAGCGCCTTTTCGCCCGTTCGGCGGCACTGGCCGTAAGGAATACCTTGTGGGCGGCGTCGGGGAAGATCACCGTGCCCATATCGCGACCGTCCGCCACCAGGCCGGGCGCCTTGCGGAAGCCCAGCTGCAGGTCGACCAGGGCCTGGCGCACGCTGGGGATCACCGCGATGGCCGAGGCGGCCGCGCCGGCGGTTTCCGTGCGCAACTCGGCGGTGGCGTCATGGCCGTTGACGATGACGTGGGTCTCGCCGCCATCGGCGCTGGGCTGGAAGCGGATTTTCACCGTCTGGGCGCAGCGGGTGACGGCCTCCACGTCGGAGAGGTCGATGCCCTCCTCCCCCGCCGCGTAGCCCACGGCGCGGTAGAGCGCGCCGGAGTCGAGCAGGCGCCAACCCAGCGTATCCGCCACCATGCGACTGATGGTGCCCTTGCCCGAGCCGGAGGGCCCATCGATGGTCAGGACGGGGACGACAGCCGAAGGGGCCATGGGATTACCTCAGACGCGAAACCGGTATGGTAGCGCCGTGGACAGGGGGCGGGGGGCGTGCTAGCCGGCCGGCGCCGACGACACGTCCCGCCCCCGCCTGTCATCCCGAGACCCAAACGCCCACGGTCAGCCCGTCGAACACCCGGGCGACATCCACCCGGCCGCCGTCGAGGCGGCCACCGGCCAGCACGGCCCGCCACTCGCCCTCCGGCAGTTCGAGCGTGGTGCCGGCCCAACGCGCCGCCGGCACCGTCGGCGCGGCCTCGCCCGCCAGCCACGGCGCCAGGTGCCGGCCCACGGCGACGAGCAGCTTGCGTCCCCGATGCTCGCGGACGAAGGCCAGCACGCGACCCGATGCCGGACCCACGGCGGCCAGCGGCCTGTAGTCGCCCCGGGCGAAGAGTTCCGGGTGTGTCTTGCGCAGGCAGAGCAGCGCGCGGATCACCCCCTGCTTGACCGATCCGTCGCGCCAGGTGACCACGGCATCGGCAAGCGGGCGGTCCTGCGCCAGCGAGGCGGAACGACGGGTGAAATCGACCGGCCGGCGATTGTCGGGGTCAACCAGGCTGAAGTCCCAGTCGTCACTGCCCTGGTAAAGATCGGGCACGCCGGGCGTGGTCAGTCGCAACACGGTCTGCGCCAGCCCGTTGGCCGCACCGGGCGCGGCGAGGTATTGGGCGAAGGCGTACAGTTCGGTAGCGGCCTCCCCCGACAGCATGGCGCGAAGAAAGTCTTCGCAGGCGTCTTCGTAGGGCTCGTTCGGCGAGGTCCAGCGCGTCCACCGCTTGGCCTCGCGCAACGCCTTGCGCTGCCAGGCCGCCACGCGGGACGCGAACCGCTCCAGGCCCTCCTCGTCAGCGGGGGTCAGGTCCAAAGGCCAGGCGCCGACCAGCATCTGGTAAAGCATCAGCTCGTCGGCGGCCGACGGCGCCAGTCGTCCTTCGGCACGTTGCCGGAACGGTGCATGCCGTTCGCGCCAGCGATCGACGGCCGCGGTCCAGCGCCCGGCCATCTCGGACAGCACCGCGAGGCGCGCGCGTAGATCCTCCCCGCGCTTGTGATCGTGGGTGGCGGTGGTAAGCAGCGTGTGCGGAAACGTGGACGCCCGCTCGGCGCAACGCGCGTGAAACGCGTCGGTCGACAGGGCAAGGCGCGCCGCGTCCACGCCCACCTCGTTACGCGACAGCAACCGGCCATAACGGTAACCCGCCGTGTCTTCCACGGCCTTCGCCGCCACGGGCGAGGTGGCTTGCTGGAAGACGGCGATCGCACGCGCCCTCGCCCGTCGCGCGGGGCCAGGCGGAAGCGCGCGCAAGGGCTCGCCCCCCAACCAGCCAGCGACCAGGTGCAGCAGGTCGGCGTCCTCGCCGCGCACGGTGCGCAGCGCCCCTTCCACGGCGCGGCTGAAAATCGCCTCGTCGAAGGCATCGCGCCCCATGCCACCCGCGTACGTACGATAGACGGGGAAATGCACCAACAGCTCGACCAGCACACGGCGGATGCCCGCCAGCGACACGTCGCGCGACGCCACGTCGGCACGCGCCGCCACGAACAAGGCACGAGCGGTGCGGTCCAGTTCGGATTCGAAGCTGTCGACGAGGATCTGGCGGCGCGCCCGTACGGCCTGCGTGGCGAAATCGGCGGCGTCGCCGGTCACGTCGCGCCACAGCCCGGTCAACACGCTCTCGCCGGCCTCATCGTGCAGCACGGCGGACACCTGGTCCATGAACTCGTAGCCGGTGGTGCCGTCGACGCGCCAGTCGGTCCGCAGCGGCTCGTCCTCGGCAAGGATCTTCTCCACCACCAGGTAGGCCGCGTCGCGAGGCGCACCCGGAGGACGACGCGTACGCAGCCGTTCCAGGCGGTGGCGGAGGCGACGGCAATAACCACGCGGATCGGCCAGGCCGTCGACGTGGTCGCAACGTACGCCGTCGATCAGTCCCTCGGCGTAGAGCCGGAAGATCGTCGCATGCGTATCTTCGAAAACGACGTGACGCTCGATGCGCAGGCCGGCCAGTTCGTTGACGTCAAAGAAGCGTCGGTAGTTGACCATGTCGCTGGCGAGTTTCCAGAACGCCAGGCGATAGTGCTGCCGCTCGATGAGCTCATGCAGGCGCGCCCTGCCCTCGTCCGTCGAGGGGTCGTGCCGCGCCTCGGCGTCGTCGCCCAGATCGCGTACCGATGCGGGTGAGAGAGGAAGGTGATCGTCGTACAGTCGCAAGGCCCACTCGCCGCGTCGGCGCACGAGGTGCAGGTGCCCCTCGCGCAGCGTGGCGTCGTACCCCGCGCCGAGTACCGGCAGCAGGAGGCGCCCACGCAACAACGGGTCGGGCGACTGCCAGTCGATGTCGAAGTACTGGGCGTAACGGCTCTCGCGGCCGTGGCGGAGCACGTCGGTCCACCACGCGTTTTCGGGCCCGATGCCCATGTGGTTGGGCACGATGTCGACGATCAGGCCCATGCCGCGTTCGCGCAACGCCGCCACGAGGCGACGCAGTGCGTCTTCCCCACCGATCTCCGGGTTCACCTGGTGGCAATCGACCACGTCGTAGCCGTGTGTCGAGCCGGCCCGCGCGCGCAGGATCGGCGACGCGTAGAGATGGCTCACACCCAGGCGGGCGTAGTAGTCGACCACGCCCACGGCGTCGTCGAGCGTGAAACCCGCATGGAACTGCAGGCGGGCGAGCGAACGGGGTGGGCTCATGTACGGTTCCGGGTCTGGTCGATCGCCGCGCACACCGCATGGGCAATCTTGCCGTCGAACAGCCGCGACGTGGTGTCGGGCATGCGGCGGCGCCAGTTCGGATGCACGGCGTCGGTGGGGCCGGGAAGGTTCGGCTGCTCGTGCAGGCCGAGCACATCTTCCACGGGAAAAATGGCCAGCGGCGCAGGCGTCTGCGCCACGTGCTTGGCCGCGGCGACCACCACCGGGGAGATGTCGTCGGGTGCGGGTGGACTGTCTTCATTCCACGCGGAGTTCGACGCGCACATCGCGCTCCACAGGCGGCGGCGCTCCAGGTCGCGCTGCGCGACTTCGTCGACCTCGGGGTCGTCCAGGCCCGTGCGTTTGCGCCACTCCACGTCGCGCCCGCTCCACCAGCCGGCCACGGTCGATACATCATGCGTGCTGGTGGTCGCCATCGCGTTGTGCGACCAGTCGCCTGGCGCGATGAAACCGCCGTCCTGCGCGCGTTCGAACCAGAGCACCCGAATGCCCAACACGCCGGCGTCGGCAATGCTGCGGCGGAAATCGGACGGCACCGTGCCGAGGTCTTCACCGATGACGATGGCCCGGTGACGGTGCGATTCCAGGGCGACGAGCCGCAGGAGATCGGTCAAGGGATACCGCACGTAGGCGCCTTCGGTGGGTTGGGCGCCGTGCGGCACCATCCACAGGCGCTTGAGGCTCAGGATGTGGTCGATGCGCACGCCGCCGGAATGCGCCAGCGCCGCGCGCAGCATGCCGATAAAACCCTTGAAGCCGGATTCGCGAAGGCCTCGCGGGGAAAACGTGGTCAGTCCCCAGTCCTGGCCCAGGCGATTGAGCGCATCAGGCGGCGCGCCCACGCCCAGGCCGTGGAGCATTTCCGACTGATGCGCCCACGCCTGGCTGCCCCCGGCGTCGGCGCCCACGGCGAGGTCGGTGACGAGGCCGATCTTCATGCCGGCGTCGCGGGCGGCTTTCTGCACGCCGCACAGGCCGCGCGCGGCCAGCCATTGCAGCCACGCGTGGAAGGCCACCTCGCGCGAGTGTTCGCGGGCGAACGCGGCAACCTCCGGCGAGGAGGGATCGCGAAACGCGGCCGGCCAGCCTTGCCAACCGCCAGGGCGACCGTGCGCGGTAAAGTCGGCATGCAGGGCCTCGAACCGCGCGTGCCGTTCAAGCGGGACCCCCTGGTCGCGCCGGAAGGCGGCGAATCGTTCGGCATGCGCGGAGTCGACCGACTGCCATTCATAGACCGAACGCAGGATCGTCATGCGTGCACGGGCCGCACGGGGCCAGTCGATCAGGTCGAGCCACTCCAGGTCGGCCAGTTCCTGGCGCAGGTTGTACGTGTCGATGACGGCGCGCACGCTCTTTTCGCCGCTGGTATGCGCGGGGTCGATGTAAAGTCCGTTGAGAAACAGCCGGCTCGACGGAGCGTAGGGGCTGTAGCGTTCCGGCGCGGCGGCGAACAGCGCGTGCACCGGGCTGATCGCGAGCGCGTCGGCCCCCTTCTCGGCCGCGGCGCGCGCGCCCAGTTCCAGCGCAGTGAAATCGCCGATGCCGCCGTCGCCTGGACGGCGCAGGCCGGATACCTGCACGGCCATGCCCCAGGGGCGGTGCGCACCCTGGATGTCGCCGATGCCGAAGGCGCGTGGGGGCGCCACGGCGAGGGTGACTTCGTCGTCGTCGAGCCACAGCGTGTAATAGCCCGGCTGCGCGGGCGCGGGAAGCGTCGATACACCGCTGGGCAGTTCACCATCGCCCAGCACGCGTTCATCCTCGCCGACGATCTTCCAGCGTCGGCCCCGCTGTGCCGGCACCAGCTCAATGCCCCCGCCGGCGTCGGCGGTGACCAGGCGGGGCGGACGCCGCCCCTGGCGTTCGTCGTCGAGCATCCGCAGGCTCGCCTCGACGTCGTCGGCGCTGTCCGCGGGCAGGCCCAGCGCGCGAAGGACGATACGCAGGGTGCTCGCGGGCGTCGACTGGGGACGGTCCAGCGCATCCCGCCAATGCACATCCACGCCGGCCTGGTCGGCCAGCAAGGCAAGACGATCGTCGAGCGGAACGTTCACGGATCAGGACTCCAGGCAGGCCAGTGCGCGGCGGGCGGGGATCGCGCCACGCGATACGGCGGCAATGTCGGACGCGGAGCCGTGAAGCCACGCCGCCGCCGGCGATGGTGGACGCTCCAGCGTGACGTCGGTGTCGCCGAGATTGACGAAGAGAGTCAGCCTCGTCGAACCGAGCGACCAGCAGGCGACGAAGGCCTTCTCGCCCAGCGCCTGGGCATGTTCGCCGCGCGCATCGTCCAGATGCGGCACGAGGTATTCCCGACGCACTGCGATCAGTTCGCGCACGAGTTCATGCCGCGCGTTCCCGACCGTCGCGTCAGGCCCGGGTACCGACCGCTCGAACGTGTCGCGTGCGTTGGGATCGGGAATGTCTTCGCCGGAAAACCCGGCGAATCCCTCGAACTCCTTGCGCCGCCCGTCGCGCACAGCCTTGCGCAACGCTTCATCGGGAAAATCGGTGAAAAACAGGAACGGGGTACGGCTGCCCCACTCCTCGCCCATGAACAGCATCGGGACGAACGGCGCGAGCAGGAGCAGCACCAGTGCCGCCTCCATCGTCTCTTCGGGCACCAGCGACGTGAGCCGGTCACCGAGCGCACGGTTGCCGACCTGGTCGTGGTTCTGCAGGAAATTCACGAAACGCACGGCCGGCAGATGCGCGCTGGGCTCGCCACGCCGCTTGTCACCCATCGCCTCACCCTGAAACGCGAACCCGTCACGCAGGCTGCGCAGGAGTTTTTCCATCGGGGGGTGGTAGTGCTGGTAGTAGCCTTCCGATTCGTCGGTCAGCAACACGTGCAGCGCGTTGTGGAAGTCGTCGTTCCACTGTGCGTCGAAGCGCCCGCGCCCCAGCAGGTGCGCCTGGTTCGCCTCGTTTTCCAGCACGAGGTGCACATGCCGGTCGGGACCGATCGACGCATGGACGCGCGCGGCGAGCGAGCTGAGCCAGCCGGGATTGCCGATCGCGTGCACGGCGTCGAAGCGCAGCCCGTCGAAGCGGTATTCCTCCAGCCAGTAGAGCGCGTTGTGTACGAAGTAGTCGCCCACTTGCGGGGTGGACACCCCGATGGCCGCGCCCCAGGGCGTATGGATGCCCTCGTCGAAAAACGGCGACGCGTAGGCGCCCAGGTAGTTTCCTTCCGGTCCGAAATGGTTATAGACCACGTCGAGAAACACCATCAGGCCCAACCCGTGGGCATCGTCGATCATCGCCTTGAGTTCATCGGGCGAGCCGTAGGCGGCGGCGGGCGCGAACGGCAGCACACCGTCGTAGCCCCAGTTGCGTTCGCCCGCGAACTCCGCGATCGGCATCAGTTCGATGGCGGTGATACCCAGGGCCGCCAGGCCGGGAAGCGCGTCGCGCACGCCACGGTAGCCGCCGAACGCGCCGACGTGCAGTTCATACAGCACCGTCTCCCGCCACGGCCGACCGACCCAGTCGTCGTGCCGCCACGCGTAGCTGCCGGGATCGACGACGACGCTATAGCCGTGGACGTCGCCGTCGCGCTGCCGGCGCGACGCCGGATCCGGGATCGCCAGATCGTTGCCGAGGCGGAACCGGTAGCCAGCACCGATCGCCACGTCGCAGACGCATTCGAACCAGCCGTCGTCGAGCCCGCGCAACGTCGATGTCCCGCCGTCCTCGCATTCGATGGCGGCCGAGTCGACATCCGGGGCCCAGAGACGGAAACGTACGCGACCGTCGCCCAGAGGCTTCGCGCCATAGGGCATGGCATGGGCATGCCGAGGTGTCATGCGGGTTCCTTGCGGATCATGGTGGCCAGAAGCATCACGCTGTGGCCCTGCACCTCGACCGAGGTGTCCTGCCACGGGATGTCGCCAGCGGTGGGTTTGGCGCTGTCGGAGCGGATGCGCCAGGCGGCGGCCGGCTCCGGCAGCCGGAACAGGTGCGCGTCAGGCGTGCCGTTGATGAGAAGCAGCGTGATGTCGGCGCGCTTCTCACCGTGCGGCAACGCGCGGCGCACCGCAAGCAGGCGGCCTTCGGTATAGCCCCAGGTGTCCAGCGTCATCTCCGCGCCGCTCTCGTCGAACCATGTGACCTCCCGGATACCGGGAATAACCTCCACGTCGCCTCGCAGGAAAATCGGCGAGCGCAACGTCGGATGCTGGGCACGCAGCCGAACCAGCCGCGCCACGAAGTCGGTCAGTTCGCCACTGCGGTCGGTCGCGGCGAGCTTCCAGTCGAACCACGACAGTTCGTTGTCCTGGCAGTAGGCGTTGTTGTTGCCGTTCTGCGTCCGGCCGAATTCGTCGCCCCCGAGCAGCATCGGCGTGCCGTTGGAAAAGAACAGCGTGGACAGCAGCGCCCGCTTGACCCGGTCGCGAACCTCGACGATCGCGGGGTCATCGGAGGGACCTTCGACGCCATGGTTGAAGCTCTCGTTGTCGTTGCCACCGTCGCGGTTGTCCTCGCCGTTGGCGTCGTTGTGCTTGTCGTTGTAGCTGACGAGGTCTTCCAGGGTGAAGCCATCGTGCGCGGTAATGAAGTTCACCGATGCCCAGGGCTTGCGCCGCTGGTGGTCGAACAGGTCGCCCGAAGCCTGGAGCCGGCCGGCGAGCGCCCCGCGCATGCCTGAGTCGCCTTTCCAGAAACGGCGCACGTCGTCACGGAACTTGCCGTTCCACTCGCCGAAACCCGGGGGATGGTTGCCCAACTGGTAGCCGCCCGGGCCGATGTCCCACGGCTCGGAAATCAGCTTGACGCTGGCCAGTACCGGATCCTGCCGCATCGCATCGAACAGGCCGCTGTTCGGATCGAAGCCATGCTCCTCCCGGCCCAGGCTCACGCCGAGGTCGAAGCGGAAGCCGTCGATGTGGAAGGTCTGCGTCCAGTAGCGCAGCGAGTCCATGACCAGCTGCAACACGCGGGGATGCGCGGTGTTGACCGTGTTACCGGTGCCCGTGTCGTTGATGCAGTAGCGCGGGTTGTCCGGCATGAGCCGGTAATAGCTCTTGTTGTCGAGCCCGCGGAACATCATCGTGGTGCCCATTTCACTGCCTTCGCACGTGTGGTTGTAGACCACGTCGAGGATCACCTCGATGCCGGCCGCGTGCAGGGCCTGCACGGCCGCGCGGATCTCGCTCAGCGTGCCCTCGGCCAGGTACGACGGCTCGGGCGCGAAGAACGCCATCGTGTTGTAGCCCCAGTAGTTGCGCAGCTTCAGTTCGGCAAGGCGGCGATCCTGGAGGAAGGCGTGTACGGGCAGCAGTTCGACCGCCGTGACGCCAAGCTTGACGAGGTAATCGATGACGTAGGGATCGGCCAGCGCGATGAAGGTGCCCCGTTCGTGGGGACGGATGCGCTTGAGCGTGCGCGTGAACCCCTTCAGGTGGGTCTCGTAGATGACGGTCTGGTTCCACGGCGTATGCGGCCGGTTGGTCCCGCGGCGCCAATGCATGGGCTCGTCCACCACCACCGCCTTAGGCATGGCGGCGGCGCTGTCGCGCCGGTCGAAAGAGAGATCCT
The DNA here is from genome assembly GCF_034063545.1 of Luteibacter sahnii. Taxonomy (NCBI): domain Bacteria; kingdom Pseudomonadati; phylum Pseudomonadota; class Gammaproteobacteria; order Lysobacterales; family Rhodanobacteraceae; genus Luteibacter; species Luteibacter sahnii. The sequence continues at coordinate 868,645 of NZ_JAQLOK010000001.1, read as the reverse complement.
CGCGGGGCGACGAGACGCGGTAGCCGTGCAGCGCGTCGGACCAGCGCACCTGCCCGTGCAGAAGGCGCGCGTACGGGTCGAGAAGGAGCTTGTTCGGATTGAAGCGGTGGCCTTCTTCGGGCAAGTACGGGCCATGGGCGCGAAAGCCGTAGAGTGCACCGCCGCGCACGCGCGGCAGGTAACCGTGCCAGACCTCGTCGGTGCACTCGGGCAGATCGTAGCGGGCGATTTCGCGTTTGCCCGACGGGTCGAACAGGCACAGTTCGATGCGTTCCGCATGGGCGGAAAACACCGCGAAGTTCGTGCCCATGCCGTCGCAGGTGGCGCCGAGGGGATACGGCGATCCGGATTGCATGCGTTCGGGGAGCGCGGGCATAGATTCCTCTTTTCAGTCGGCGACGAAGATCACCGTGGACAGGGGTGGAAGGCTCAGCACCAGCGATTGGTCGAAACCGTGGGACGGCACCGCCTGCGTGTGGCGCGCCCCTTCGTTGCCCACGCCCGAGCCGCCGTAATCGGTGGCATCGGAGTTGAGGGCCTCACGCCAGCGCCCGGCCTCCGGCACGCCAAGGCGGAAGCCGTGGTGCGGCGCCGGCGTCATGTTGCTGACGACCAGCGCGGGGCGACTCCCGTCGGCGAAGCGCAGCCAGGCAAACACGCTCTGCTCCGCGCCGTCGCCGATCACCCAGCGGAAGCCACGCGGGTCGGTGTCGAGCGCGTGCATCGCGGGCGTACTCGCGTAGAGCCGGTTGAGATCGCGCACCAGCTTCTGCACGCCCAGGTGCAACGGGTGATCCAGCAGCTCCCAGGCGATCTGCGCGTCGTGGTTCCACTCGTGCGGCTGGGCGATTTCGCCACCGGTGAATAGCAACTTCTTGCCGGGATGCGCCCACATGAAGCCGTAGTAGGCGCGCAGGTTGGCGAAACGCTGCCATTCGTCGCCCGGCATGCGACCCAGCAGCGACCGCTTGCCGTGCACCACTTCGTCGTGCGAGAGCGGCAGCACGTAGTTCTCGGAGTAGGCGTAGACCATGCTGAAGGTCATCTCGCCGTGGTGCCAGCGTCGATGGATGGGGTCGCGCGACATGTACTGGAGCGAATCGTGCATCCAGCCCATGTTCCACTTTAAGGTAAAGCCGAGGCCGCCCTCGCTCACCGGCCGGGTCACGCCTGGCCATGCGGTGGATTCTTCGGCGATGGTCATGCAATCGGGGTGGCGCTCGGCGACAAGGGCGTTCACGCGGCGCAGGAAAGCGATCGATTCGAGGTTCTCGCGCCCGCCGTGGACGTTGGGCACCCATTCGCCGGCCTTGCGCGAGTAGTCGCGATAAAGCATGGAGGCCACAGCATCCACGCGCAGGCCGTCGACGTGGAATCGCTCCAGCCACGCCAGCGCGCTGGCGGTCAGGTACGCCGATACCTCGTTGCGACCAAGGTTGTAGATCAGCGTGTTCCAGTCCTGGTGGAACCCTTCGCGCGGGTCGGCGTGCTCGTAGAGCGCCGTACCGTCGAAGTGCGCCAGGCCATGGATGTCGGTGGGAAAGTGGGCGGGCACCCAGTCCACGATCACGCCCACGCCGGCTTCGTGGCAGCGATCGACGAAACGGGCGAACGCTTCCGGCGTGCCGAAGCGCGACGTCGGCGCGAACTGCCCCAGCGGCTGGTAGCCCCAGGAGCCGCCGAACGGATGCTCGGAGATCGGCAGCAGCTCCACGTGGGTGAAGCCCATGCCGGCGACGTAGGGGATCAATCGCTCGCCGAGGTCGTCCCAGTGCAACTCCTTGCCATCCGCGCCGCGCAACCACGAGCCCGCGTGCAATTCGTAGATGGACAGGGGCGAACCGGCATGATGGCGCGCGCCGCGATGCCGCATCCACTCGTCGTCCGTCCAACGGAACGCCTGGGGATCGGCCACGATCGATGCCGTGGCCGGCGGCAGTTCTGCCGCGAGCGCGACCGGATCGGCACGCTGGGTCAGCGAGCCGTCCGCACCCCACACCTCGTACTTGTAGCGCGCGCCGGGCAGCAGTCCGGGGACGAAGAGCTCCCACACGCCCGACGGTGCGCGTTTGCGCATCGGGTGGCGACGGCCGTCCCAGCTATCGAAGTCGCCGACCACGCTGACGCGCTGCGCATTCGGTGCCCACACGGCGAAGCGAACACCGTGCACGCCGTCGACCGTGACCGGATGGGCGCCGAGCCAGCGGAACAGCGCCACGTCCATCCCATCTGAAAAACGTCGCAGGTCATCGTCGGCGAGCAGCATACCGAAGGCGTAGGGATCGTGCGTTTCGTGCAGGGCGCCCGGCCAGCGCACGCGCAGGCGGTAGGCGCCGTCGGCCTCGACGGCGCCCGCGAACAGCCCATTCGGGTGCACGCGGTCGAGGACGGCAAGCGTCTGGCCCTGGGCATCGATCACCTCGACGCCCTCCGCACCGGGTTGGAGCGTGCGGATGATCCGGCGCCCGTGGACAGGGTGCGGCCCGAGAAGGGCAAACGGATCGCCGTGCCGACCTTCGACGAGCGCGTCGATGGCGGCGGGGTCGTTCAGTCCATAAAGCACCGGATCGATCACGTGGCCTCCTTCAGCGTCACGGGCGCTTCGCCCTTCGCGGCGTGGAGCAGTCCACGCAGCGGCACGTCGAGCCAACCAGGCCGGTTAGCCGCCTCATAGGCGATCTCGTAGGCGGCTTTTTCGATCACAAACAGTTCAAGCAGCGGCATGAAGGCCTCGTCGGACACCCAGCGCACGGGTGCGTCGTGGAGTACCTTGCGATAGGCCTCGACGAACACCCGGGAGGCGCGCTCACGGAAGCGCGTGAGGTACTCGCTAAATCCGGGGTCTTCCACCGGCGCCAGGCCGTCCTCGCCACGACGGGCCATGGCGGCGGCGTAATCGATCGAGCGCAGGAAACCGGCGACGTCGCGCAACGGCGTGTGCTTGCCGCGCCGCTCCTCAAGCGACCGGGCAGGTTCGCCTTCGAAGTCGATGATGTACGCGTCGTCCTGCACGACCAGGATCTGGCCCAGGTGGAAGTCGCCGTGCGTGCGGGTCGCAAGCGTGCCCTCGCCCGCCCTGGCCAGCTTGCCGACGTGGTCTTCGAGCGATCCGGCCAGGCCGCGCAACGCCTCGACGTCGGCGGCCAGCGCCTCGTCCATGCCCTGCGTGCTGTCCACCGCCAGCAAGGCGCGGCCAACCTGCGCGCGCACGCCATCGCGCCAGGCCTGCGTCGCCTGGCCGGACACCGTCTCGGGCGAGAACGCCGCGATGTCCGTCGGCCTGGCGAGCACCGCGTGCAGCTCGCCCAGGCGCGTGCCCACGGCGCGCGCGAACGCGTCGTAACCGGCTTCGATCTCGTTCCGTCGAACGGCATCGGCGGCGTGGCTGTATTCGTCGTAGCTGCGGCGCAGGAAGTCGAGCGTCCAGCGCCACGCGTCGCCCTGGTTGCGCAGGAACCCCTGCAGCACCGCCAGCGTGGTGCGCTCGCCGTTCTCGCCCACGCGTACCACTTCGCCCATCAGGGGCGCCGTGTTGGCGTAGCCGTTGTCGGTGAGGAAACGACCCATCTCCACTTCCGGGTTGATGCCCGGAGCGAGGCGCCGGAACAACTTGATGACGCCCGCGTCGTGCACGATCAGCGAACTGTTGGATTGTTCCGACGACAGCCAGCGGTTCTCGACCGACGGATCGAAGACCACGCCGTCGAAGGCCGCGGTGGTCTCGAAGCGGATGACGGTGTTGCCGTTCTTCAACGCCACGTGGTCACGCAGGCCGGTGATGAACCCGTTGACGAAGGCATCGAGGGCGAAGCCATCGGTGAGAATGCCGATGCGGCGACCGCGGCGGACGCGGGCCAGCGTGACCTGCTGCTGACGGGCGTTGGGCGATTCATCTTCCCACACGATGCCCACGGGCAGGCTGTAGCGCTCCTTGCCGCCGTCGGCGAGCGTCGCCTCGATCTCGGTGAAGATCAGGTCGTCGCCGCGGTCGGGCCAGGGCACCGCGTTGACGACCTTCACGCCGTCGATGCCACGGTCCTTCGACGCGAACCAGCGACGTACGGAAAGGTACGTGGGCAACACCTGCTTCTCGATGACGCCGCGATGGTGCTCCATGACCGGGCCTTCCACGAGGTCGCCGCGCAGCACCAGGGTCTCGTAATCAGGCATCGGTTCGGCGGGCATTTCATGCCAGTCGGGCATCTGCGCGTTGGGCAGCAGCTGGAACGCGTAGAACCCATACGGCGGCACGGTCATCAGGTAAGGCAACTGCCCCACCGGCGGGAAGGAGGTGCCACCGACGATTTCCACCGGCACCTGGCCGTCGAACGCGGCCAGATCCAGTTCCACCGCCTGGAGGGTACGCGACATGTTCGCCACGCACAGCACGTGCTCGTCGCCGAACTCGCGCAGGTAGGCGAGCACCTTGCGATTGCCCGGGTAGAGAAACTTCAGCCCGCCGCGGCCGAACGCCTTGTAGCGCTTGCGCACGGCGAGCATGCGTCGCGTCCAGTTGAGCAGCGAGTGCGGATCGCGCTGCTGGGCTTCGACATTGATCGCCTGGAAGCCGTAGAGCGGGTCCATGATCGGCGGCAGTACGAGGCTGGCGGGATCGGCACGCGAAAAACCACCGTTGCGGTCCACCGACCACTGCATCGGGGTGCGCACGCCGTCGCGATCGCCCAGATGGATGTTGTCGCCCATGCCGATTTCGTCGCCGTAATAGAGCACCGGCGTGCCGGGCATGGTAAGCAGCAACGCGTTCATCAACTCGATGCGCCGCCGGTCGCGCTCGAGCAGCGGAGCGAGGCGACGGCGAATGCCGAGGTTGATACGGGCCCGACGATCCGCGGCGTAGGTCTGCCACAGGTAATCGCGCTCGTTGTCGGTGACCATCTCCAGCGTCAGTTCGTCGTGGTTGCGCAGGAAGATCGCCCACTGGCAGTTTTCCGGGATCGCCGGGGTCTGCCGCATGATGTCGGTGATCGGGAAACGGTCCTCGCGCGCGATGGCCATGTACATGCGCGGCATCAACGGAAAGTGGAACGCCATGTGGCATTCGTCGCCGTTGCCGAAGTAGTCCTGCGTGTCTTCCGGCCACTGGTTGGCCTCGGCCAGCAGCATGCGGTCGGGGTAGTGCTGGTCGATCTCCGCGCGCATCAGCTTGAGGATCTGGTGCGTCTCGGGCAGGTTTTCGTTGTTGGTGCCTTCGCGCTCGATGAGATACGGCACGGCGTCCAGGCGCAGGCCGTCCACGCCCATGTCGAGCCAGAAGCGCATCACGTCCATGACCGCCTTGAGCACCGCCGGGTTATCGAAGTTAAGGTCGGGCTGGTGGGAGAAGAAGCGATGCCAGAAGTACTGGCCGGCGACCGGATCCCACGTCCAGTTCGACTTCTCGGTATCGAGGAAGATGATGCGCGTGCCGTCGTACGCCTGGTCGGTATCCGACCACACGTAGAAATTGCGCGCGGCCGAGCCCTTCTTCGCGTGGCGCGCCCGCTGGAACCACGGGTGTTGGTCCGACGTGTGGTTGATAACCAGTTCGGTGATCACTCGCAGCCCGCGGCGATGCGCTTCGGCGATGAACCGCTTGGCGTCGGCAAGCTTGCCGTAATCCTCGTGCACCGCCTTGTATTCGGCGATGTCATAGCCGTCATCGCGACGCGGGCTGGGATAGAAAGGCAGCAACCATAGCGTGTTCACGCCGAGGTCGGCGATGTAATCGAGTTTTTCGATCAGGCCCTGGAAATCACCCACGCCATCGTCGTTCGCGTCGAAGTACGACTTCAGGTGCACCTGATAGATGATCGCGTCCTTGTACCACAGCGGATCGCTGGAAAAATCCGGCGCCGTCTCGCGCTTCTTTGCCTTGCCGCGTGTTGCCATGGGTCAGACTCCGGGTAACCGTACATGCCAGATCGCGTAGGGCCGGTCGAGACCGAGCCAGACGTTCTGCGTCGCGCCGCGCCAGGCGACGGATCGGGGGGTGAGAAGATCGCGGACATCGAGCGAGGCATCCCATGCCAGGCCCCATTCGTCCAGCGGAAGGGTAAGGTCGGCCGACTGGGCGTTGTGGGGATCCATGCTGATCGCCACGAGCACGAGGTCGTCGCCGGCACGCTTTTCGAAGAACAGCACCTGGTCGTTGCTAGCGGGCAGGAAGCGCACGCCGAGGTGTGTCTGCAAGGCCGGATGCGCGCGACGGATGTGATTGAGCTGGGTGATCTCGGGCACGATGTTGCCCGGGGCGTCGAAGTCGCGCACGCGGATTTCGTACTTCTCCGAATCCAGGTACTCCTCCTTGCCGGGCATCGGTGCCGATTCGCATATCTCGAAGCCGGAATACATGCCCCACAGCCCCGACAACGTCGTCGCCAGCGCCGTGCGGATAAGGAATCCCGTGCGGCCCGAGGTCTGCAGGAAGTACGGATTGATGTCGGGCGTGTTGACGAAGAAGTTCGGGCGGAAGAAATCCTTCGGCGCGGTCGTCGTCAGTTCGGTGAGGTAATCGACGAATTCTTGCTTGGAGTTGCGCCAGGTGAAATAGGTATACGACTGACTGAAACCGACCTTGGCCAACCGGTACATCGGCTTGGGCCGGGTAAACGCTTCGGATAGGAACAACGCGTCGGGATACGACGAGCGGACCCGCGCGATCATCCACTCCCAGAACGGGAACGGCTTGGTATGTGGGTTGTCCACGCGGAACGTACGCACGCCCTCGGCCGCCCAGAACAGCACCGCGTCGCAAAGTGCCTGCCACAACGACGGCACCGCGCCGTCGGCGTAGAAGTCGACGTTGACGATGTCCTGGTATTTCTTGGGCGGGTTTTCAGCGTACTTGATGCTGCCGTCCGGTCGCCAGTCGAACCATTCCGGGTGCTCCTTGAGCCACGGATGATCGGGCGAACACTGGATGGCGAAGTCCAGGGCCAGCTCCAGGCCGTGGTCATGGGCGGCATCGCGCAGCGCGCGGAAGTCGTCGAGCGTTCCCAACTGCGGATGGATGGCCTCGTGGCCGCCGTCGGGCGACCCGATGGCGTACGGGCTGCCCGGATCGTCCGGCCCCGGCGTCAGCGTGTTGTTGGGGCCCTTGCGGAATGCCTTGCCGATCGGATGGATCGGCGGGAAATACAGCACGTCGAAGCCCATGTCGCGAATCGCCGGCAGGCGGGCGATGGTGTTGCGGAACGTGCCGTGCTTGCGGGGATCGTCCGTCATCGAACGGGGGAACAACTCATACCAGCTCGCGAACGTCGCCTCGCGACGATCCACCTCGACGATGAACGTGTCGGTCACCGTCGAGCGGCGGCGCGGATCGGTGGCCAGCATCAGCTCGACGGTGTCGGCGGCGAGCAGGCGCTCCACGCGTGCCTCGCCCTCGGCTTTCGAGACCGCTGCGGCCAGCTGGCGCAGGGCCTTGGCTTTCGGGCCCGACGCGTCCCGGGCCCGGGCTTCGACCATGAGGCGACCTTCTTCGAGTTCGAGCGTCACGTCCACGCCGGCGGCGTGCTTCACCTCCAGTTCGTGGTGGTAGCTGCCGAAGCGGTCGTGCCATGCCTCGATGCGGAATTCATGGCGGCCGATGCGCGTCGGCGTGAAGCGGGCGGCGTGGATGTCGTTGTTGACCGGCGCCATCGGTACCTCGCGCCAGGTCTTGTCGTCCTGCGCGCGGTAGGCGAGACGCGCGGCGAGCACCTCGTGCCCATCCATGAAGATATCGGCCGTCACCTCGATCGCCTGGCCGACGATGCGCTTGGCGGGAAAGCGTCCGGCGTCTACGGTCGGCTCGACGGCCTCGATCACCACGCGGGGCGACGCCGTCGCGGCCTGCAAGGCCTCCTTGCGCACCGTGGTGCCCAGCTTGCGGGTGACCGGTAGCGACGGCGTACCGGTCAGCGTGAGCACGCCCCCGGGGGGCAACACCGCCGCGTCGCCCTGGTCGAACACCTTGCGGCCGTCGGACGCGAGCCATGGCGAGAAGTGGCTTGCCGCACCCATGAGCCCGTCAGCCGCTTCCACCCGGGCGTCGCGATCAAGCGAGGCGTTGACCAGGGTCAGCGTGGCGCGAACCGCCGTGCGTGGATCGGGACCGTCCACCGTCAGCAGCGTGGCGACGCCCGCGTGGCACGACAGCACCGGCGAACCGGGCATGTGGTCGCCGACGCGCCGGTTGGCCGCTGCCACCACCTCGCTGAGGTCGAGCAATGCGCTCGTCTTGAGCTGCGCGGGCGTCGACGGCGTACCGCGGCGCGGGTCGAGTGCCTCATGCACCGCGTATTCGAATCCCATCGGCATGAGCCAGCCCGCCGGGGCGGTGGCGGCGAAGGCAATGGCCCGGCCATAGGCATGGTCCATCTGGTTCTCTTCGCCCAGTTCATCGCCCAGCCGACGATCGAACGGCGCTTCGACGCAGGCCATCACCGGCGCGATGGCCTCGAGGCGACGCGCTTCCTCGGCGAACCACGGCGACTGGAAATCCCACCATGCCGCGCTATTGACCACCGCGTCGAAACCGGCGCCGCGCAGCGCAAGCAGGTCGTCCGGCGTGCAACCGGGCGTCCACGCGACGAAGGCGACATCGGGCGCATCCACCCTCACCGCGTCGATCAGGTGCTTCCAGGCCGTGGCGCCTAGGCGCTGCGGATGGACGATGCGAAAACCTTCAACGCCGGCCGCCGTCCAGCGGCGCAAGCGGTCGATCCACCACTGCCCCGCGGCGTCGGCCACCTGGGGATCGTTGAAACGCCAGCGTGCGCTTTCGGATTCGGCCGGTGTCCAGCGCGGATCCGGCGTGCCGTGTTCGGTCGCGACCGCCCGAAACCATTCCGGATGTTCGACACGGATGGTGGCGTCGGAGGCGAGTTCGTCCAGGGCGAGGTCAAGCCAGAAGCCGATCTGTCGCGCACGGCACGCCTTGGCGATATGGGCGAGCCGGGTCGTCGCGTCGCCATCGGCCTGCAAGGCAGGATGAAGGGTGTCGAAATCCCGCGTGACGAACACATCGCCCGCCTGCGATGGCGCGAACGGCGGTGCGGCGAGGAGCTGACGGAAACCGAGCGACGCGGCGTGATCGATCCACGCGCTCCACCCCGTCATCGGACCGGCCTGCAAAGGATGCAGGTAATAGATGCAAAAGGGCGCACGCATGCTTGCCGACATGTGACTCGTGTTCCTTGGGGAGTGGACACAAGCATGCCGGGCGGGATGTATGCACCATGCCAACACCCGGGCACGCGGGGGAGCCGCCACAGTGACGCATCGGGGTGTTGCGGGAATGTGAATTCAACGCCGCAACATGCTGTCGCGAGCGCGCGCGTGCGCCCTGTGAGCGGCGCTACGGGGCGGTCGTCGACATCATCGCGCGAGCGATCGCCTGCGCGTCGTCGTCGCGCCGTCGCGCGAGCCACTCGGCGGCGCCCAGGCGATCGTCGACGCTGCGGTTCTGGCCCAGCTTCCACTTGCCCTCGATGCGTGCGATGGGCAGCCGGATACCGACGATCGCACCGAGCATCGAGGCGACGTAGTCGGTCGGGGCGTCCGCGACCTGCCACGGCGGCGTCTGCGCCGTGGCCTGCTCGCTCTGCCGGGTGAGCCGGTCGAGCAGATCGAGCAACGACCCCGGATCAGTGAATGTCTCGGGCACCCCGTAGGCGTGCACGGCGATGTAGTTCCAGGTCGGCACTTCACGGCCGTGAACGGATTTGCCCGGATAGCCGTTGGGCGAGATGTAGGCGTGCGGACCGGCGAACATCGCCAGCGCTTCGCCCGCGTGGCGAACGACATGATCGTTGACCCGCGCCACGTGCGCGTAGAGCGTGCCCAGGGGGCCCTCTTGCGGCGCGAGAACGAACGGCAGGTGCGTGGCCTCGATGCCGCCCTCGCCTGCCGTCACCAGCGCGCCGAAGGCGATCTCGCGCATCGCCGCGTGCAACACGGATAGCCGACTCTCGACGAATGCGCGCGGCGTATACACGTCAGGGACCGAAGGTGACTTCTTCGCCCTCGTGCCCGCGGTCCCAGCCGCGCAGTTCGTCGCGGATGTGGGCGACCCGCTGACGGCCGAGCGCGTTGCGTTCCTCGTCGAGCACAAGGCCGTCGAGCAACTCGGCCAGCCGCTGGGCGGTCGGCAGCATGGCATCCCACGCGTCGAGCGCGTTGATCGGGCCCGGCAGCGCCATGAAGAACGAGAGCCCCGGCGTCTGCATGGCGCTGACGCGCGACATGTCGAAGTTGCCGGGCTTGACCAGGTTGGCGACGCTGAAGATCGGCCCCTTCTCGGGATGGCCGTCCACCAGTCGGTGATAGATGCCCATGTCGCCGAACTCCAGGCCCACCTTCTCGGCGGCCACGACGAGATCGGCGCCGCTGAACTTCATGCCCTCGCGGGACACGACGTAGAGCGTGACGATGCGGTCGACCGGCGTGTTCGGCCGGCGGCCCAGGTCGGAGCGCGGCGGTGCCTTAGGGGCGGGCGGCGGCGCGGGAGCGGGCGCGGAAGGCCGAGCAGGCGCCGGTGCGGGTGCCGCGGAGACCGGCTCGTCGAGATCGAACGGCAGGTCGAGGTCGAGACTGGGCTCCCGGCGCTGCGCGTGCCTCGGCGGCAGCGGCTCCTCCGGCAACATCGGCGCCGCCGACGCGGTGCGCTCGCCGGCGAGCGACGCGCCAAGGCGCTCGAGCTCCGCGCGCAGGTCGACGTCGAGTTCGGCCTGCTTCGGCGACGGATTGAACAACGGGTCGAGCGTGTCGTCGGCGCGGTCGTCCAACGGCGCCTCGCCTTCCTCGTCGGCGAAGACCGGTTCGCGCCGTTCGCGCGAGCGCTCCGGCTGCTCCGGCGCCGGTTTGCGCCGCCCTTGCTCTTTGCGGGGCTGGCCGAAGAGCCACAGCAGCACGAGGATGACGATGCCGACGAAGAGCATCGGGATGCCGACTGCCGGATTCCAGGCGAGGCCGATCGCAGGGGTCATGGTGCGGGATTCCTTGGGTAGTGCTAGGCGACGCCGGCGAGCTTGGACGCTTCGGCCAGGTCGACCTGGACGAGGCGCGAGACGCCCGGTTCGCGCATGGTAACGCCACACAGCTGGTGCGCGGCCTCCATGGTGGCTTTGTTGTGGCTGACGAAAATGAACTGCACCTTCTCGCTCATCTCGCGCACCATGGCGGAGAACCGTCCGACATTGGCTTCGTCCAGGGGGGCGTCCACCTCGTCGAGCAGGCAGAACGGCGCGGGATTGAGCCCGAAGATAGCGAACACGAGTGATACGGCCGTGAGCGCCTTCTCGCCGCCGGAGAGCAGCGTGATGTTCGACACGCGCTTGCCGGGAGGGCGCGCCATGATCGAGACGCCGGTGTCGAGCAGGTCGTCGCCGGTCAGTTCGAGGTAGGCGTGGCCGCCCCCGAACAGGCGCGGGAAGAGCTCCTGCACGCCCGCGTTGACGCGATCGAAGGTCTCTTTGAAGCGCTGGCGCGTTTCGCGATCGATCTTCTTGATCGCGCCTTCGAGGGTCTCCAGCGCGGCGCCCAGGTCGGTGAGCTGCGAGTCGAGGTATTCCTTGCGCTGCGACTGCTCGGCATGCTCCTGGATGGCCGCGAGGTTTACCGGCTCCAGGCGGGCGATCTTCTGCGCCAGGTCGGTGAGCTGCTGCTGCCAGTGCGCGGGCTCGGCATCCTCGGCCAGTTCGCCCAGGAGGGCATCGAGCTCGAGGCCGGAGGCCGCGATGGCCTGGGCCAGCTGCTCGGCACGCAAGTGCAAGGCCTGGGCGGCGAGGCGTTTTTCCGAGACGCTTTCGCGCACCTGGTTCATCACGTGCTCGATGCGCTGTCGCTCCTGCTCCAGCCGGCGGAATTCGGCGTCGCAATCCTCCAGCGCCCGGCGCGCGTCGACCAGTTGGCGATCGACCAGCAGGCGCTGGTCGAGGTAGGTCTGCCGTTCGGCCTCGAGTTCGGCGATGGGGTCCGAACCCGCCGCCAGCTGCGCGTCGATGTCTTCGCGGCGGGCGGTCACCTGGCGCAGTTGCGCGTCCAGGCGTGCCAGGGCCTGTTCCAGCGAGGTCAACGCGGCGCGCTTGGAGCTCATGCTCAGTTCAAGCTGGTGGGCCTGGTCGGCCGCCTCGCGGGCGTTCATGCGCGCTTCTTCGCGCGCCTCAAGCAGCTCGCGGCGTTCGTTTTCCAGTTCGCGACGTTCGTCCTCGCGATCGCCCATGTGGCCGACGGCCTCGTCCAGGCGCGCACGCGCCTCGCGCGTCTGGCCCTCGAGTTCGTCGAGCTGCTCGATGAGGGTGGAAAGTTCGCCGCCGATCTTCTCCGCACGGGCGCGCGCGGTTTCCATCTTGCCGCGCTGGCTCTGCAACTGGCCGGCGAGTTCGGAAAGCCGGCGATGCGCCGCATACAGCTCCCGCTGGGCATCATCGCGCTGGCGTTCGGTCTCGAACTTGCGCGCACGCAGGGTTTCGAGCGTGTCGGTGCCTTCCTCGATCGTCGCTTCGAGGATCTGGATCTGCTCGGTGAGCTGGCGGATGTCGCGCTCGCGGGCAAGCACGCCGACCTGATTGCCCTGGGCTCGCAGCACGCGGGCCCAACCGGGCCCCATCCACGCGCCGTCACGGGTGATGACCGACTGGTGTTCCGTCAGCGACGCGACCCGCGACGCGGCGGCGTCCACCGAATCGGCGACGAACACCTGGCCGAGCAGCGCCATGGCCGCGGCGGGACCGCGCACATGGGCCGCCAGCGTGCCCGGCGCCCCCGGGGCGCCTGACGCGGCGGCGAACAGGGCAACGTCGGCCTGGCCCAGCCCGTCGAATTCGGGTGCCAGCGCGACCGGCGCGTCGACCAGCACGCCGTCGAGCAGGCCGGCCAGCACGGTTTCCACCGCCGATTCGTAACCGGCATCCACCTGGAGCGACTCGCCGAGGCGACGCGCGCCATCGAGGCCAAGCCGCTTGAGCCAGCCGGTGGCCGCCGATTCATCCTGTCCGAGGGCGGCGGTCTGCAGGGCTTCGAGCGAGGCCTGGCGGCCCCGGGCGGTCTGCAGTTGCTGGCGCGCGTCGTTCAGCGACGACTGTACTTGCCGCTCTTCGTCGAGCACGCGCTCGTAGGCGACCTTGTGCTGGTCGAGCACGGTGCCTAGTTGTTCCACGCGCTCGCGCTGGGTTTCGTGTTCGATGTCGAGCTGTTCGGCGGCGGCATCGAGCGCGGCGACGTCGGTGGCACGCTGTTCGGTTTCGAGGGTTTCCCGGCGACGGGCCAGGTCGACCGCCTGGCGGTCGAGGTAAGCCAGCTTGGTGCGCTCCACTTCGGCGGCGCGCGTGGACTCGGACGCGCCGCGGGTATGGGTGTCCCAGCGCTGCTGCCAGTCGGCCAGGCGCGACTCGGTGGCTCGCTGGGCCTCGCCGGTGTCGTCCTGGATCTGCTGCAGGGCCTCCAGCTTCGGCTCGCCCTCGGCGAGCGCCATGCGCAACGCCTCGACCTGCTCGCGGTCGGTGTGGATGTGGCCCTGGAGCTCGTCGTGTTCCCGCTCGGTTTCGGCGCGCGCCCGGGCCAGCCGCTCGGCGAGGTCGCGGCTGTGGCGCACCTGCTGCTCGACGCGAGCGATTTCGGAACCGACCTTGTAGACCTCGGCCTGCACCTGGTTCAGGTGCTCGCTGGCGCCCTGGTGCCGCTCGCGCACGCTCTCGAGCTGGGCCTCCACCTGGCGCTGCGCCGCGGTGTGCTTTTCGATCTCCAGTTCGGCTTCACGCAGGCCGGAGCCCTCGCCCTGCCGCTGGCGGTCGAGCGTTCGGTATTCCAGGGCGCGCAGTTCGGCTTCGCGACGGGTCTGTTCTTCCTTGAAGGCCTTCCATCGCTCGGCGGCGCGGGCCTGCCGGTTGAGGTGATCGAGCTGCTTGTCGACTTCGTCGCGGACGTCACGCACGCGGTCGAGGTTTTCCCGCGTGGCCTTGATCCGGCTCTCGGTCTCCTTGCGGCGCTCCTTGTACTTGGAGATGCCGGCGGCCTCTTCCAGGTGGGTGCGCAACTCTTCGGGCGCCGCCTCGATGATCTGGCTGATCATGCCCTGCTCAATGATCGAGTAGGAGCGCGGCCCCAGGCCGGTGCCCAGGAAAAGATCGGTGATGTCGCGGCGGCGGCAGCGCGCGCCGTTGAGAAAATAGGACGACTGGCCGTCGCGGCTCACCAGGCGCTTGACCGAAATCTCGGCGAAGCTGGCGTATTCGCCCTGGATGGTGCCGTCACCGTTGTCGAAGATCAGCTCGACGGCGGCCTGGCCCACCGGCTTGCGGGCACTGGAGCCCGAAAAGATGACGTCGGTGAGCGAATCGCCGCGCAGGCGGCTGGCCGCCGACTCGCCCATCACCCAGCGGATGGCGTCGATGATGTTCGACTTGCCGCACCCGTTGGGCCCCACGACGCCGGTCATGTTGGTGGGCAGGTGCAGCGTGGTCGGGTCCACGAAGGACTTGAATCCCGCCAGCTTGATGGTGGTCAGACGCATGTTGGATTCCGTTGGGACGCGGCCGTGGGCTCGATCGGGAGCCTCCCCCTGGCAGACCGGTCACTTTGCCAAAGGGGTGTTCGAGGTGCAATACGCGAAACAACGCGAACAGGGTAATGCAACTCCTTGATTATAGGAGCCCACCTTGCGGGCACCCCTCGTCTGGCGCCTCCGCGGCGCGGATCGCGCGCACGGCGCGTCGCTGCGTGACGTTATTCGCCGGGCGCCCTGGCCTCGATGGAAAGGGCATGAATGCCGTCGGGCATCATGTCGCCCAGCGCCTCGTAGACCATCCGATGACGCTGGATGGGGTTCTTGCCGGCAAACGCCGGACTGACGATACGGGCGAAGAAATGGCCCCTGCCCTCACCCGCGTGGCCCGCGTGCTTGTGGCCCTCGTCGATCACGTCGAGCTCGACCGGCGCCAGCGCACCGGTCAGCAGGCGGCGGATGCGCTCGACCTTTTCCTCGGTCACGGCAGCGTCACCCGGAACGGGCGAACGGTGACGTCCCTATAGACGCCTGCCTCGACGTAGGGATCGGCCTCGGCCCAGGCTTTGGCCGTGGCCAGGTCGCTGAACTCGGCCACGATCATGCTGCCGTCGAAGCCGGCGTCGCCCGGATCGTCCGAGTCGATGGCCGGGAACGGGCCGGCCAGCTTCAGGCGCCCCTCGTCGAGCAGGGCTTTGAGCCGGGCCAAGTGGGCCGGGCGCGCGGCCAGGCGCTTTTCCAGCGAATGCGGATGGTCGAGGGCGACGATGGCGTAGTACATGGCGGAACTCCGAAAAGGGCGAGGCCGTTCAGGCTTCGGGGCGCATGGTCGGGAACAGCAGCACGTCGCGGATGGACGACGCGCCGGTCAGCAGCATCACCAGGCGATCGATGCCCACCCCAAGGCCTCCGGTCGGGGGCAGGCCCACCTCGAGCGCCCGGATGTAGTCGGCGTCGAAATGCATGGCTTCGTCGTCGCCGGCGTCCTTGGCATCCACCTGGGCCTGAAAACGGGCGGCCTGGTCTTCGGAATCATTGAGCTCGGAGAAGCCGTTGGCGATCTCCTTGCCGTTGATGAACAGCTCGAAGCGGTCGGTGATGCCCTTGTCGGTGTCACTCTCGCGGGCCAGCGGCGAGACTTCCACGGGATGGTCGGTGATGAAGGTCGGCTGCACCAGGGTGTGCTCGACCGTGGCTTCGAAGATTTCGAGCAACAGCTTGCCCCAGCCATACCCCGTTTTGACCGGGATGCCCAGGCGGCTCGCGTGCGCGGCCATGGCCTGGCGGTCGCGCAGTTCGCCCGGCTTGATCTCGGGATTGAGTTCGAGCACGGCGTCTTCCATGCGCCACCGGCGGAACGCCGGGCCCACGTCGATGCTCGCGCCATCCCAGTCGATGACCGTGCTGCCGACCACGTCGGCCGCCGCCGAGCGGATGAGGCCTTCCGTGAGGTCCATGATGTCGTGGTAGGTGGCGTAGGCCTGGTAGAGCTCCAGCATCGTGAACTCAGGGTTGTGCCGGGTGGACACGCCTTCGTTACGGAAGTTGCGGTTGATCTCGTAGACGCGGTCGAAGCCCCCGACCACGAGGCGCTTGAGATACAGCTCGGGCGCCACGCGCAGGAACAGCGGTATGTCGAGCGCGTTATGGTGGGTGGTGAACGGACGCGCCGTCGCGCCGCCCGGGATCACGTGCATCATGGGGGTTTCCACCTCCATGAAGCGACGCGGTTCGGCCTCGAGCCAGCGGCGCACGTGGCTGACGATCTTCGAGCGCAACGCGAACGTGCGGCGAGCCTCCTCGGTGACGATGAGATCGACGTAGCGCTGGCGATAGCGCTGCTCCACGTCGGCGATGCCGTGGTGCTTGTCGGGCAGGCCGCGCAGCGACTTGGTCAGCAGGCGGATGGACTCGACCTTGATCGACAGTTCGCCCGTCTTGGTGCGCATCAGCGTACCGGTGGCACCGACGATGTCGCCGAGGTCCCAACGCTTGAACGCGTTGTAGGCGTCCTCGCCCACCGTGCCCTGGTGCACGAAAAGCTGGATGCGGCCCGTGCCGTCCTGCATCTGCACGAAGCTCACCTTGCCCTGCCCGCGCATGAGCAGGATGCGACCGGCCACGGCCACCTGGCGCGGCGCGGCTTCGATGGCCTCGGCCGTCCAGCGATCCTTGTCGGCGAACTCGTCCTGAAGGTCGCCCGCGAAACTGTCGACCTTGAAATCGTTCGGGTAAGCGATGCCCTGCTCGCGCAGCGCTTTCAGTTTCTCGCGACGCTCGGCGATGAGGCGGTTTTCATCGAGACCGGCGGGGGTGACATTCGGCGAAACAGCGGAGGTGAGGGGCTCTTGGGTCATGGGGCTTACGGTCGGGAGGAGGGAGGTGGGAAGTGGGGGCGCGATAGTCACCGTACAGCGAGCTTGCGCTCCAGTGACTTGCGAAGTCCCCTCAGGATTCTTCCAAGTTTGTCACAGCGGGCCATGGCCGCAGCCACGTCGTCGTCATCTACATAACCCAGACGGCCCGCCAGGTCGACCTGGGTTTCCACTTCGGCGAGTGAGCCCCTTGCCATGCCAATGAATCGGACAAAGTCACGGGTAGCTCCTCGCGCATGTCCTTCGGCGAGATGGGATGGGATCGAGACAGCCGCCCGGCGTACCTGGGCGGTCAACCCAAAACGCTCGGACGGCGGCAGACTTTCGGACAGTTCATAAATTCGAACCGTCAGCACCATCGCCTCACGCCATGCTTCCAGGTCCCGGAAGCTGGTGAACGTCGCACCCCCCTTTCCCATCTCCCACCTCCGTGTGGTGTGCCAAACATACGGATGCCGCCGACATTACGCATCGACGCGCTTGGAGCCGGCTTCGAGGCCGGCCTTGAGGCTGGCTTCGACGAATTCGTCGAGGTCGCCGTCGAGCACCTTCTGGGTGTCGGAGCGCTCGATGCCGGTGCGCAGGTCCTTGATGCGCGACTGGTCGAGCACGTAGTTGCGGATCTGGCTGCCCCAGCCAATGTCGGACTTGGTGGCTTCCAGGGCATCCTTCTCGGCGTTGCGTTTCTGCACTTCGAGCTCGTAGAGCTTGGCCTTGAGCATCTTCATCGCGCGGTCGCGGTTGGCATGCTGGCTGCGCTCGGTCTGGCAGGCCACCACGGTATTCGTGGGCAGGTGCGTGATGCGCACGGCCGACTCGGTTTTGTTCACGTGCTGGCCGCCCGCGCCGGAAGAGCGGTAGACGTCGGTCTTCAGGTCGGCGGGGTTGATCTCGATTTCGATGTCGTCGTCGACTTCGGGCGACACGAACACCGAGGTGAAGCTCGTGTGGCGGCGATTGTCCGAATCGAACGGACTCTTGCGCACCAGGCGGTGCACGCCGATCTCGGTCTTCAGCCAGCCGTAGGCGTAGTCGCCTTCCACGCGGAACGTGGCCGACTTGATACCCGCCACTTCGCCGCCGGAGACTTCCATCAGCTCGGCCTTCCAGCCACGCGACTCGGCCCAGCGCAGGTACATGCGCAGGAGCATTTCGGCCCAGTCCTGGGCCTCGGTACCGCCGGCACCGGCCTGGATGTCGACGAAGGCCGCGGCGCTGTCGAGCTTGCCGGAGAACATCCGCTGGAATTCCATCTTGCCGACCGTCGACTCGGCCTTGGCGACATCCTCGGCCACCGAACGGACGGTGTCCTCGTCGCCATCGGCGGCGGCCATCTCCAGGAGCTCTTTGGAGTCGTCGAGCGAGGCGGTCATAGCGTCGATGCCGCTGACGATGTTGTCGAGTTGGGCGCGCTCGCGGCCCAGGTCCTGCGCGCGCTTGGGGTCGTCCCACACGGTGGGGCTTTCCAGCTCGCGATTGACTTCTTCTAGGCGTTCTTTCTTGACAGGGTAGTCAAAGATACCCCCTAAGCGACTCGACGCGGCCCTTGAGGTCCGCGATCTGCGC
Organism: Luteibacter sahnii; assembly: GCF_034063545.1. Classification (NCBI taxonomy): domain Bacteria; kingdom Pseudomonadati; phylum Pseudomonadota; class Gammaproteobacteria; order Lysobacterales; family Rhodanobacteraceae; genus Luteibacter; species Luteibacter sahnii. The sequence goes on along the minus strand of NZ_JAQLOK010000001.1, from coordinate 850,219 downwards.
GAGGATCGGATTGGTCTCGATCATGGTTGGATGGCCTGCTGGTGCGGCGCGGGGCGCGCCGGCTAAAGCGCCCAAGTCTAGCAAATGGCGACCATGGCTTGCAGGAGCGCGCCTGCGCGCGATCGCGGGCCTACCGCGCGCAGGGGGACGCCCCTAGGCCGGCGTGAGCGCCTCGCGGTGCACGCCTCGCACGGCGCGACCGGAGGGATCGGCCGACGCGGCGAACGCCGGGTCCCAGGCCAGCGCGGCCGGACTCGAGCAGGCGATCGACTTGCCGCCCGGCACGGTGGCCGCGCAGGCCTCGCCGGGAAAGTGCCTTTCGAAGATCGTGCGATAGAAGAAGGCTTCTTTCGTGGCGGGCGTGTTGTGGGGAAACCGGGCGGCCGCCGCGGCAAACTCGCGGTCGGAGACCACCGCCTCCGCGTGCGCCTTCAGGCCGTCGATCCAGCCGTAGCCCACGCCATCGCTGAACTGCTCCTTCTGCCGCCAGAGGATCGCGTCGGGCAGCGCCCCGTCGAAGGCCTCGCGCAGGATGCCCTTCTCGATGCCCTTGCGCGCGACCATCTTGTCCTGCGCATCGAAGCCCATGGCCACCTCGAGGAATTCGGTGTCCAGGAACGGCACCCGGGCTTCCACGCCCCAGGCGGACATCGCCTTGTTGGCGCGCAGGCAGTCGTAGTAATGCAGCGCATCGAGCTTGCGCACCGTTTCGGCGTGGAATTCCCGTGCGTCAGGCGCCTTGTGGAAGTAGAGATACCCGCCGAACACCTCGTCGGAGCCCTCGCCGGAGAGCACCATCTTCACCCCCATCGCCTTGATCCGCCGCGCCAGCAGGAACATCGGCGTGGAGGCGCGGATCGTGGTCACGTCGTAGGTCTCGATGTGACGGATCACCTCGGGCAACGCGTCGAGCCCCTCCTCGAACGTATAACGGAATCCGTGGTGCACGGTACCCAGCGCCTCGGCGGCGACCTGGGCCGCCTTCAGGTCGGGCGAGCCGTCCAGCCCGATGGCGAACGAGTGCAGGCGCGGCCACCAGGCTTCGGCGCGGTCGTCGTCCTCGACGCGATGGCGGGCGAAGCGGGCGGCCACCACGGCGACCAGCGACGAATCCAGGCCGCCGGAGAGCAGGACGCCGTAGGGCACGTCGGTCATCAGTTGGCGATGTACCGCCGCCTCGAAAGCCTCCCGCAACGCCGGCGGGGCGAGAGCGCGCCCCTGGGTAGCCGCGTAGTCCCGCCATGACGGGTTCCAGTAGCGCACCGCCTCCCCGCGTTCGCTGTCGTAGACGTGCCCCGGCGGAAACGGCGCGACGTCCGCGCAGATCCCGACGAGCGCTTTCATTTCCGAGGCCACGCACAAGCGGCCCTCGCGGTCATGTCCCCAATAGAGCGGGCACACGCCCACCGGATCGCGCGCGATGAGAAAGCGACGCCGGGCCGCGTCCCACAGCGCGAAAGCGAAGATGCCGTTGAGCCGGCCAAGGAAATCCGCGCCGGCGTCGCGATACAGCGCGTTGATCACTTCGCAGTCCGAGCCGGTGGTGAAGGCATAGGGGCTGGCGGCGCGCAGTTCGCGATGATTGTAGATCTCGCCGTTGACGGCCAGGGCGAGGTCGCCTTCCGGCGAGCGCAGCGGCTGGGCGCCGCTGGCGGGGTCGACGATGGCGAGCCGCTCGTGGACGAGGATGGCGCCCTCATCCACGTAGACGCCGCTCCAGTCCGGCCCCCGGTGCCGCTGGCGCTGCGACAGCTCCATGGCCTGCACACGCAAGGCGACCAGGTCATCGCCGGGTGCCAGACCGAACATCGCGAAAATCGAACACATGGCCTTGCTCTCCTGGGGTGGGGTCGTTCGCTGGGGAAAACGCGCAAAGAAAAAGGCCCGCCGGGTGAGGGCGGGCCTTGGGTATGTCGTTGGTTTCGCCTGAAACCGCCTACACGCCGACCCTCCCGCGATCGCGGGGATTATTGGTATTGGCGTTGACGGCGGCGATGCGGATCATGGCTCGACTAGATCATGATTCATGTTGCCGTTGCAATACCCCAAGGAGTCGTCCATGCATCCGTTTCTTGCCCTGGCCCTTCTCGCCACCGCACCGCCGGCGCCCGCCTGGCTCGCCGGCGACTGGGAGCCCTACAGCAATGCGTTCATCGGCCTGGGCATGCTGCGCATCGCGCCGGGGCGGCTGAGCTGGAAAGAATGCCGCGACGTGCCGTATGAGGTGCTGTCGGTCGCCGGCGACAGCGTGACGCTCGCGCTGGCCGACGACAGTCGCTGCCTGCTCGGTGGCGCACCGCCCGCGCGCATCGACAGCGTGCGCCTGACGTTACGCCCCAATCGCTGCGACCTGGGCGTGACCCTCTACGCGACGCCGGCGGCACGCGCGAACAACGTGCCCGATGCCGAGGGCCTCTACGGCAAGCCGGCCTGCCCGTCGGGGCCCGTCTCTCACGCCGCGGCCAATCTTTCGACCACGCCACGGTAGGCCTTCGCCACGCGGTCTTGCGCCGCGTGGGCGAAGTCGCGCACGCGCCAGCGGCCGCCAACCATCACGTCGCGCACCAGCGGCGTGTTGCCGGAAAAGAGGAAACTGTCGAGCGCATCGGCCTCGCCGCGCGCCGCCAGCAGCGGTGAGCGGTCATCGAGCACGAGCAGGTCGGCGCGCGCGCCCGCGTGAAAGCCGGCGATGTCCACGCCCGAGGCGAGCGCGCCGCCGCGCAGCGCCTGCCGCCACAAGGTCTCGCCCACGCTTTCGTCGGCACGACGAGCCACCACGTTTCGATGGCGGGTTACCAGGCGCTGGCCGTACTCCAGCCAGCGCAGCTCTTCGACCGGCGACACTGAGATATGGGAATCCGAACCGATGCCGAGGGTGCCGCCGGCATCGATGAAGTCGGCCAGGGGAAACAGGCCGTCGCCGAGGTTGGCCTCGGTGGTGGGGCACAGCCCGGCCACGGCACCGCTCGCGGCCAACCGACGGGTTTCGTGCTCGCTGAGGTGGGTGGCGTGGATGAGGGTCCAGCGCGCGTCCACGTCGGCATGGTCGAGCAGCCACTCCACCGGCCGGGCGCCGCGCATCGCGAGGCAGTCCTGCACCTCGCCGATCTGTTCGGCGATGTGGATGTGGATCGGCAAGGTCGTCGCCACGCCGGTCGCCAGCAGCGACCGCATGGCGTCTTCGGGCACCGCGCGCAACGAATGCAACGCGATGCCCACGCGCAGCATGTCGTGCTGCATCGGCACCAGGCGTTCGAGCAACGCCACGTACTGGCCGACGTCGTGGCCGAAACGTCGCTGTCGCTCGGACAGGGGGCGACCGTCGAAACCGCCGGTCATGTAGAGCACCGGCAGCAGCGTCAGGCCGATACCGGCATCTTTCGCCGCCTCGACAAGGGCCAGCGACATGGCGGCCGGATCGGCATACGGCACGCCGCGCGGGCCATGGTGCAGGTAGTGGAATTCGCAGACCTGGGTGTAGCCGGCCTTGAGCATCTCGACGTAAAGCTGGGTGGCGATGGCCTTGAGGTCGTCCGGGTCGATCGCCTCGGCGAAGGCATACATCGTTTCGCGCCACGTCCAGAAGCTGTCCTCGCCCGGCCCGCGCCGCTCGGCGAGCCCGGCCATCGCACGCTGGAACGCGTGCGAATGCAGGTTCGGCATGCCCGGCAAAACGAACCGGCCGATACGCTCGCCGCCCGCGGCATCCTCGACGAAACGGCCGTCCTCGACCGCGACGCCCCGTCGGCCCACCTGCCAGGCGGCGTCCTGCCAGAGAAAGTCGGCGGCATAGGTGGCGTGGGGCATGGCGATTCCTTGGTCGGGGCTGCGCCGATGCTACCGCACCCTTCCCGACCGGTCGTCTCCGGGTATCCCCGGCGCAAGCGGCGCATAATAGGCCGATGACCGAGACCCTTCCCGCCCAGAACCCGAAGCTGACGCTTCGTCTCGCCCGCCCGGCCGACGTGCCCGCCCTTGTGGCGCTGACCGCCCGCGTCTACACCGCCGAGTGGGGCCATTCGGCCGAAATGCTCCAGGGCCAGCAGACCCACTTTCCGGAAGGACAGTTCGTGGTCGAGTACGAGGGCATGATCGTAGGATTCTGCGCTACCTTCCGTATCAACGAATCGGTCGCGCTCTCGCCGCACACGTGGATGCAGATCACGGGCGGCGGCTTCGCCTCGCGTCACGACCCCAAGGGCGACTGGCTCTACGGCATGGAGGTCGTGGTGCATCCTGATTTCCGCGGCATGCGCATCGGCCAGCGCCTCTATCAGGCGCGCAAGCGCCTGTGCACCGACCTCAAGCTGCGCGGCATCGTCTTCGGCGGCCGCATTCCCGGGCTGGGCCGCGCCATCGGGCGCTATGGCAGCGCCGAAGCCTACGTGCAAGCGGTGGTCGACGGCAGCCGGCGCGACCCGACGCTGAGCTTCCAGCTGCGCAACGGCTTCGAGGTGATCGGCCTGCTGCGCGAATACGTGCCGTCCGATCACGAATCGCTCGGCTACGCGGCACACCTGGTATGGCGCAACCCACAGCTGCTCAACCACCCTGACACGCCCCGCGTGTCGCAGAGCCATCGCCTGCCCGATTCGGTGCGCGTGGCCTCGGTGCAATACCAGCAGCGCCGCATCGCCTCGTTCGCCGAGTTCGCCACCCACGTCGAATACTTCGTCGACATCGCCGCCGATTACGACGCCGACTTCGTGGTGTTTCCCGAACTGATCACGCTGCAGTTGCTCTCGATCGAGAATGCGGAACTCTCGCCGGTCGACTCCATCCGCCGGCTTTCCGAATACACCGACGAGGTCAAGGAGCTTTTCCACCGGCTCGCGGTGCACTACAACATCAACATCGTCGGCGGCTCGCACCCTACCCGCCAGCCCAACGGCGACATCCACAATGTCTGCTACGTGTGCCTGCGCGACGGATCGGTGCACGAGCGCGAGAAGCTGCACCCGACGCCGAGCGAACGCAACGTGTGGAACATCACCGGCGGCGATACGGCGGCCACGATCCAGACCGACTGCGGCCCGATCGGCGTGATGATCTGCTACGACTCGGAGTTTCCCGAGGTGGCGCGCCACCTCACCGACCAGGGCGCGCTGATCCTTTTCGTGCCCTTCTGCACCGACGTGCGCGAAGGCTACCTGCGCGTGCGCTATTGCTCGCAGGCCCGCGCCATCGAAAACCAGTGCTACGTGGTGCTATCGGGCAACGTCGGCAACCTGCCGGGCGTGAACAACTTCGACATCCAGTACGGGCAGAGCTGCATCCTCACGCCCAGCGATTTCCCCTTCGCCCGCGACGGCATCGCGGCCGACTCCACGCCCAACATCGAGACGGTGCTGTTCGCCGACCTTCGCCTGGAAAACCTGGCCCGTGCACGCAATTCCGGCGCGGTGCAGAACCTGAAGGACCGTCGTTACGATCTCTACCAGGTGCGCTGGGCCCGCACCCCCGAAGGCAAGTAAGCGAGCCATCCGTGCACGAACTCCCCGATAACGAACCCATCCCTTCGTCGCGCAGGGGCCGCCTCCGTGCGCTTGCCCGTCACGAGTGGCTTTCCCCCACCGAATGGCGCCGGCGCATTTTGTTCTGGAGCGGCGCGGTGATCGTCGGCCTGGCCGCGGTGCTGTTCGCGCAGGCGGCCGACTTCGCCTTCGGACTGTTCAGCCGCGTCGCCTCGCACGGCTGGTGGGTGCCGCTGCTCATCACCCCGCCGGTGTTCGCCCTGCTGAGCTGGCTCACCCAGGGCGCGATGAAGGCGACGCGCGGCTCGGGCATCCCCCAGGCCATGGCCGCCCTCAACGTCGAGGATCCTGATTTCCGCCAGCGGATCCTGTCGCTGAAGATCGCCGCCGGCAAGATGGCCCTTACGCTGGCGGCGCTGCTGGGTGGTGCGTCGGTCGGCCGAGAGGGGCCCACGGTGCACGTCGGCGCGGGCCTGCTCTATTCGCTCGGGCGACGTTTCGGTTTCAGCGACCCGACCGCCGCCGGACGGTTCATCCTCGCCGGTTCGGCGGCCGGCCTCGCCGCCGCTTTCAACACACCGCTGGCCGGCGTGGTGTTCGCCATCGAAGAGATGTCCGGTGCGTTCGAACACCGCATGAGCGGCACCCTGCTCACGGCGGTGATCGTTTCCGGCGTGGTCTCGCTCGGCATCCTGGGCAACTACGCCTACTTCGGCGACATCGCCGCGTCGCTCGCCTTCGGCAAGGCATGGATCGCCGTGCTGCTGACCGGCATCGCGGGTGGATTGCTTGGCGGCCTGTTCGCGCGGATGATCCTGCCCGCGGGCACCGGACTGCGTGGCGTCGTCGGCCGCCTGCGCGCCCGCCAACCCGTCGTGTTCGCGGCGGCCTGCGGTCTCGCGCTCGTGCTGCTCAGCCTCCTGAGCGCCAACGGCCTTTTCGGCACGGGCTACGCGCAGGCGCGCGGCATCCTCGAAGGCCACGGCGGCACGGGTCCTTTCTTCGGCGTGCTGAAATTTCTCGGCAATATCGCCTCCTCGTGGGCGGGTATCCCAGGCGGCATCTTTTCGCCCGCGCTCGCTGTCGGCGCGGGCCTGGGCGACAACATCGCCCACCTGCTGCCCGGCGCCGATCCGTCCGCGGTGGTGTTGCTGGGGATGGCCGCCTATCTGTCGGGGGTAACGCAGTCGCCTCTGACCGCCACCGTGATCTCCCTCGAACTCACCGCCAACCGCCAGATGGCGCTGCCGATCATGGCCGCCTGCCTGCTGGCCCGCGCGGTATCGGCGCTGGTCTGCCGCGTGCCGGTCTACAAGGCCCTGGCCGATAACCTCGTGGCGCAATATGAGGAGGAGCGCCGCCGTCGCGACGTACCGGCCGCCCCGGTGGACGGAACCGCGGCATGACGTCCGACAGCCGCTGGGATCACCTGCTGACCGATGTCGGCCTGGCGACGCTCGCCGACAACGGCCATCCCTACGGCGCCGTCGAACACGGCGCGATCGGCTGGCGCGACGGTCGCATCACCTTCGCCGGCCCGCTCGCCGACCTGCCCGCCGCGCCCGACGCGCTGGCCCACCACGTGCGATCGCTTCCGGGCACCTGGATCACCCCCGGCCTGGTGGATTGCCACACCCACCTGGTCTTCGGCGGCGAACGCGCGCGCGAGTTCGAGCAGCGCCTGGAAGGCGTCAGCTACGAAGCGATCGCGCGTGCCGGTGGCGGCATCGTCTCGAGCGTGCGCGCCACGCGCGTGGCGAGCGAAGACGAGCTGCTCGCGCAGTCGTTGCCCCGCGCCCGCGCGCTCCTCGCCGATGGCGTCACCACGCTGGAGATCAAGTCCGGTTACGGCCTCGAACCGGACGCGGAACGACGCATGCTGCGGGTGGCCCGGCGCATCGGCACGGTGCTCGGCGTGGACGTGCGCACCAGTTTCCTGGGCCTGCACGCGCTGCCGCCGGATTACGCCGACCGTCGCGGCGACTACGTCTCGCTGGTCTGCGATGCCATGCTTCCGTCGCTCGCCGGTGAGGGCCTGGTCGATGCCGTCGATGCGTTCTGCGAAGGCATCGGATTCAGCCCGGCCGAAACCGAGCGGCTGTTCGCGAAGGCGCGCTCGCTCGGCCTACCCGTCAAATTGCACGCCGAGCAGCTCTCCGACCTCGGGGGCGCGGCGTTGGTCGCCCGCTACGATGGGCTCTCGGCCGATCACCTGGAGTGGACCAGCGACGACGGCGTGCGTGCGATGGCCGCGGCCGGCACCGTCGCCGTGCTGCTGCCGGGCGCCTACTACGCCCTGCGCGACACGCGTCCGCCACCGATCGACGCATTTCGGGCGCACGGCGTCGCCATGGCCGTGGCCACCGACCTCAACCCGGGCACGTCGCCGCTGCTGTCGCTTCGCCTGGCCATGAACATGGCCTGCACCCTGTTCCGGCTCACGCCGGAAGAAGCCCTGCGCGGCGCCACTCAGCATGCCGCCCGGGCGCTCGACCTGCACGACCGGGGCACGCTCGCCGTCGGCCAACGTGCCGACCTGGCCGTGTGGAACATCCGGCACCTGGCGGAACTGTGCTACTGGATCGGCGGCCCGCTGCTTCGCGAAACGTGGATCGCGGGCGAGCGACGCCCCGCCTGACCGGACTCGGACATTATCCGACCTCATTTTCAGAATCCTTCCATAGATGGTCAGCGCATCGGCGCCTACCATCGCGACGACCTCACACACTCGTTCGGGGTAAGGGATGACACCGGGCTACGGATGGCCGGCATCGAGGATTCGTCGTTTGAAGGCTTTGCCCCCGTTCCCGCCCATGGCGGGACGCCCGCTGTCGCGGTACACCGTCGTTCTGCTCGCGTTGCTGTCCGTGTGCGCGGGCTGTCGCGATCGAGAGGCCGAGGCCGCGCGTTACGCCCGGCAGACGCGCCAACTGCGTGACGCCACCCGCATGCTGGATGCCCTCGAATCGGCCCAGGGCACGGTGCCGGCGGCGTTGTCCGCCGCCCTCGCCACGCCGTCGCGTGGCCTGCGGCCCGATCTCGCCTCGCCCTACCCCGACGATCCATCCGCGCAGGTCCGCGACCCGCGCTGGCTGATGCTCGCCCTGCCGCCCGCGGTCCTGCTTCTGTTTCACCGGTTTCGTCGACGGAGGCGCACCACCATGCCCGACAAGGTGTCCCTCGCCAGCCTGTTCGCCGACAGCGTGCCTCCACCCGTACCCCGGCCGGCGACACGCGCGGCCGCTGCACCCGGGAAAGCCGACGTACCCGCGGAGCCGGTCGCATCCCCGGAGGCGTCCGGGCCCCCGCCGGCCGACGCGCGGCTCTTCGAAGGCCACGCGTCGATGCATCTCGTGGGCGACGCCCGGTATCCCGAACTGCATCGCGCCGGCGATGCCCCCCTGCCCTTCGACACGTGGCGCGACCGGTTGGCGACCCGCTCGATCGACGACGGCCCCGAGGCGACGCTTGCCGCATGGCTGCTGCCCGCACTGCTCGTCGTGCAGGCCCGCTCGGTGAACCGTCGCCATGCCGAAGAACTCCTCGATGAGGCGGAGGCCCTTGCCTCGACCGGCCTCGCCCGCGCGCCCGACGACGCGCGGGCTCCCTGGATCGCGCGCCTCATCCGCATCGAACTCGCACGCATCGAACGGCAAGCCGGCGCCACCCGGCTGTTCGCGCTACGCGCCCTGCAATCCCGCCGCGACACGGATCTCGCCGGCGAGGCGCCCTGCCTGCTCGACGCCTGGATCGACGTGCAGCTGGCCTGGGCCGGGTGGCTGCTCGGTGAAGGCGCGCAGGCCCGGTACGCCGAAGCGGAAGCGCTGTGCGACCGGCTCGCCGCGCTCGGTGGCGACGCGATCGCCCTCGCCCTGAAAAAGCGCGCCGCCGTCGCCCTGCGCCAGGCCGACACGCGACGGGCACCCGACCAGCTCCCTCTGCTGGAGGCGGCGCAAGCCCTGCTGGGTGATGCCTTCGCCCTGGACGACGACGCGCATACGGCGCTACTCATCGCGCGCACCGCGCACCGCCTCGCCCTTACCCTCCCGGCCGATGCCGCCGCCGACGCCTGCTCGCACGCGCTCGTGCACGCGTTCATCGCCGAACGCCATCCGGCCTGGCGGGTCGACGCCCTGGAATGCCGGCTCGCCGTGCAATTGATCTACGAAGGGTTGCCCGGTCGTCGCGCGGAAGGCGACATGGCGGCCTCGCTCGAACGCGAGCTCGTCGCCCTATCGGCGGAATCCCACGGCGCGCGCCTGGCGATGGCCGCGGCGCGCCTGCGCGAGGGCGACTTCGCTGGCGCGTGCGCGCTCTGCGACGCCGCGTGGCGCGCCGGCGCGAACGATGCCCGGCTGTTCGTCCTATGGCGTGACGCCTGCCGGGGCTGGGGTGCCACCGCCAGCGCGTCTGGTCGCGATCGCGAGGCCCTGTCGCACGCCATCCGGCAACTCGCCGTCGCCCGTTCCACCACCTGAGGCTCCCAAGGATGTCGATGCCCGCCACCCCACGCCCTTCACTGCTCGCCACCCGATACGGCGTCGCCGCCGTCGTCGGAAGCGATCCCGCCGCCCGCTCGCTCGAAATCTATGGCGAATGGGCCGAGCACGAAACCGACCTGCTCAGCGGCTTGCTGGATGAGGGAAACACCGTGCTGGAAGTCGGCGGCGACTATGCGGCGCACGCCATGTGGATGTCGCCCGCGGTCGGAGCGACCGGGCAGATCCATGTGGTCGAACCCCATCGGTTACGGTTCCAGCGTCTGTGCGCCAACCTGGCGCTCAATGGACTGGACAACGTGTTCGCCCATCCGCTGTGGCTGGGGCGCGACGCGGACGCTACGCTCGCGGCCGCGCGCGAACCCGGGTCCGTGCGCACGGCCACCCTCGACAGCCTCGCCCTGGACCGGCTCCACCTGCTCAAGGTCAACCTCCCGCATGCCCTGGTGGATGCGATCGCCAGTGGCGAAGCGACCCTACGCCGTCACCGCCCCCTGATCTACGCCCGCCTGTCCGGCCTGAACGAATCGGCGGGAGAGATTGCCGCGATCAAGGCGCTCGGCTACCGGGTATGGTCGCACCTGCCGTTTCTCTTCAATGTCGACAACCATGCCGGCGCCGAAGACAACCTCTTTCCTGGCATCGTGCACCAGAACGTCATCGCGGCCCCGCTTGAGGGCCGCTTCGACTGCACGGGACGAACCGAACTTTAGGACCGCCGGTCAGCCCGCGCGGCCGATTCACGCCGAAAGCGCGTCGGTGTCGCCTACGACGCCCGGACGATTGTGTTCCCCCGTTCAGAGCCGAAGATGGACGAGGGCGCGGATGCCCTTCAAGGAGAACGAGGATGTCGTCGAACAAAGATGCTCTCGCGGAAGCGACTCGCCAGATGCAACAGATCGCCCGCGACCTGTCTGCGCTGGCGCTCCGCCTTCAGGTGCCGGACACGCAGGGTAACGTGGACCTGCAAGGCTCGTACGTTCCCGCCCCGGGTGCCGGCGGCGGCAGCGGCGGCGGCAGCGGCGGCGGTTCGCCTGCGCCAGGGCCGGGCCCTGCGCCATCCGGCAAGTACTGTCCCAACTGCGGCACGTTCGTCAGGTTCTGACCCACGATGCACACCTGGCCGGTGCTCGTGCGGAGCACCGACCAGGTCTCATACGCACAAGGAGCGTGCCATGGACACCCGTCTGATATCGGTGTGGAAACGCGGCTTCGCATTACTGGTCGTGATCGGTCTCGCTGCCTGCGCGCCGCAGGCCAAGCTGTCGTCGGGCGACGCCGGACACGGTGGGCGATCGATATCGCCCACCGCATCGGCCACGGCCGATGACCAACTCGTCGCGTCGCGGCTTCAGGCCCGTTACGACGACACCCGCGCCACGTGCGCATCGAACCTGCCGGCGATCCTCTGCTCGGGCCTGCTGATGAGGGCGACCGTGCGAGGCAACTACGACGTCTGGAACCCCAACCCGGCCAGCGCCCTGAGAAAAGGGGTGTCATTTTCCTGGTTGCGACGCGACGTCGGCTTTTCGGACATCGTGTTCGGCTACACCAACGGCTTCATTTTCATGCCGCCCCTTTCGTCCTCCGGCTATACCGACGTCGAAGTGCTATGCGCCTATGCCTTCGATGCCGACACGTTCAACCGCACGGGCGGCGCCAACGACGGGTGCGCGGCACACACCGCGACGCCCGGCACGAACCCCTGCCAGGCGCAAGGTATCTTCAACGCGGCGCAGTGGCTGGCGCGATTCCAGTACGTGAACAACCGCTATACCCAGCAATGCGCTTTCACGCTGCGCGAAGGGACGCCCGACGCAGGGACGGTGTTCCAGGCCATCGGCGCGATACGCGCGGCGCTGCCGGCATCGTTCGACCTGCATGACGAGATCATGCTGAGCACGTGGCCGCAGAACGACCCGAACATTCCCCTGGAGGCCTTCTTCTACCTTCGCGGGCAGGGAGGACAGGCGCAGGCGAAGGCCAACCAGGCAGACTTCCAGCGAAAAACGGGGCGCCACGTGCCCGTGGTGCGAATCACCCTGCCGAGCGCGCCGGGACGATCGGCGGTCATCGACCTCGGGCCCTGAGGCACCGTTCACGATCAGGAGACGCGCCAGTCACGCATGATTGGCACGGCCGCACGCGTCGGTTAGCTTTTCGGAGCCCCCCGCCGGGATGACCGATGGGCGGCGCCCGATATCACAGGAGTTACACGACGCATGACACCGGTAAAGACCTTCGCCATCGCCGCCGCCCTCGTTCTTCACGCCACCGGCGCCATGGCCGCCGCCAGCACCAGCGACGTCATCAAGCGCCAGGCGCCCCGCGGCATCACGCCCACGTTTTACGCCTGCGTGGACAAGGCCCGGGGCACAACGGACCAGGGCGCCTGCCTCGACGCCGAGAAGAAGGCCCAAGACGCCCGCCTGAACACCGCGTACAAGGCCCTCATGGGCAAGCTCTCCGACAAGGAAAAAGAAAGCCTGAAGTCGGCGGAGAACGCCTGGCTCGACTACCGCACGAAAAGCGGCAATCTCGAGTCTGCCGTGTACGGCGACGAGCCGGTCGCTGACCTGACCGTTACTCAGAACGATATCTTCCGCCTGTGCGACCGCGCGAACGTGCTTGAGAAATATCTCACGGTCGTTAACGACCGCTAACCGGAGACCGACATGGCAGGCATCGACACGCACGACGCCAGTTCGCTGACTGGCGCGACCTACTTCGTCGTCGGTCGCGGTACCGAAGGCGGACCCTCTTCGTATCACCTCTCCATCGCCGGTGTGACCTCCGGGCGCACCGACCCCGGCTGGGGCAACGCCGGCAAGATCGTGGCCGACAGCGGCTATTCGCTGGGAACGATCCAGGTCGATCTCGGCAAGCGCGGCGAATGGCCGCTGGGTGCGATCGCTGACCGGCCGCTCAAGGCCGGCGAAACCACCTACGTCGACGGCATCATCGAGCAGTCGCGTCAGTACGCGGCGGCCCACAAGCTGCCCTACACCCAGGACACGAGCGGCCTGCGCGACGACCTCCTGTCGCACGGCAACGGCAAGGGCAACCGCTCCACGCTGCAGTTCATCGACAAGGACACCCGCGACAGCATCAACGCCTGGGCGTCGTCTGACGACGGGCAAAAGTGGATTCACAAGAACGTCGACTACCCGCAGGTCAAGAACGCCACGAGCGCGGCGATGAACCTCGTCGACACCTACGGCAAGAATATTCCTGACGATCGCCGCCTAGAGACGGTCGCCATCCTTGCCAAGACGGAAAACCAGATTCCGTCGCAGATGAAGCATTTCGAGAAGGTGCTCAAGGACGGCGGCAACTACGACGACGTGCTGGCCAAAGCCAACCAGATCAAGGAAAAGTACCCGTACTACGACGGCCCCAAGGCCGCATCGATCGCCGAACACTACAAGCAGGCGTATGCCGATCCCACGAAGGCGGCCGCGCTGGATCGCGCGCACGTGAAGGTGGGCGATCCGAACTTCAGCCCTGCCGCCTCGGCCAACGACCCTGACATCAACGCGGCGCTCAAGGCGATCGGTACGGCGCCGCAACGTTCGCACGGCGAAAGCCATGGCACGTTGCGCGAGCATTCGCATGGCGCGGCCGTGAAAACGCTGCAGGAAGACCTGGCCCGGCTGGGCTACACCGACGCGAAGGATCGCCCCCTCAAGCCGGACAACGACTTCGGGCCTTCGACCAAGGCCGCGCTTGAGAAATTCCAGGCCGACCGCGGCCTGACACCCGACGGCATCGCGGGGTCGAAAACACTCGAAGCCCTCGCGAAGACCCGCGGCTCGCTCGCGGACGAGCACAACCCGGGCCACGCGATGTACGGACAGGCACTCGGCCAGGTCCGTGCCATCGACGCCGAACGCGGCCGTCCGTCCGACCACATGACGAACAACCTCGCCGCCTCGCTGGCCACCGCCTCACACGCGGCCGGCCTCAAGCAGGTGGACCACGTCGTGATGAGCGACGACGGCAAGCGGGCTTATGCCGTGCAGGGTGAGTTGAACTCGCCCTTCAAGCGCATCGCCGAGGTCGACGTGGCCACGGCGGTGAAGACTCCCGTGGAGCAGAGCAGCGCGCAGTTCCAGAAGGCCAGCGAGCAGCAGGCGCAGGTCCAGCGCCAGCAGGACGTGCCCACGCAACAGGCGCAACCGACGCAGCCGCCGCCGCAACACACCCAGCCTGCGATGGCGCCGCCGCACTGACGACCGCATCGGCGACCGTGTGCGCTTCCGGACGGATGGACGTCCATCCGTCCGGAAGCGACGCCTAAACGCGGCCATGGCGCGGCAATAACTTGCGAATCGCGCGCTTCGAGATGTTGATCGCTCCCCTGCCCTGTTCCCCCACCGCGACGCGATGTACGCTCAGTCGACAGGGGGATATTCTTTTGGGGAGAACGGGCGTATGGCGCTCATCGACGAAGCGGGCCGCAAGGGCCTGTGGTTGGGGTTGACCGGTTGCATCGTGGCGTGTGCGGCGCCCGTGGCGCTGGGACAGGCATCACCGGGATTGACGGTCGGATCCGCAAACGTCGCCGTTGCCGATCCGGGCGTACCGAGGCCGCCGGGCAAGACGTGCACGGTCGAGTTGTTCAACGGTTTCACCTTCCGCGATTTTTCGGACCATCCGTACACCTACGCGCCACCGGTCGGGTGCGGGAAGCGCTGGTCGAAGGTCGTGCTCGAAGCCGATTTCGCGGTCACGGCCGGCCGCCAGTTCGACCGCACGGCATCGTTGTGGCTCGGTGGCGCCAACATCTACTTCGGCACCACGCAGGAGCCCTCGTCCGCCGTGGCGCCGAGCTGGCACATCGAGCGCGACGTAAGCGACTTCGCCAGCCTGCTGGCCCAGCCGCAGACCGGCCAGGCCATCCTGGGCAACGTGGTGGACAGCACCTACACCGGCATCATCAGCGGTTCGGCGCGCCTGGTCTTCTACCCGGCGAACATCCTCGCCCCGAAGGTCGAAGCACCCGACGCCGTCTTCCCGCTGTCGGACGGCACGAACGGTGGCACCGTCGCCCTCAACACGGGCAGCGACCTGCTCTCGCGCACGCTGACCCTGCCCACCAACATCGAGCGTGCCTACCTCGACGTGTTCGCCCAGGGGCAGAGCGGCGACGAGTTCTGGTATTCGTGCGTGCCCGACGCGCTGGCGAACGAGGCCGAGAGTTGCGGCGGCGGTTCCTATCGTGAGGTGCAGGTATCGATCGACGGTCAGCAAGCCGGCGTGGCACCGGTTTATCCGTGGATATTCACCGGCGGCATCGATCCCTACATGTGGCGCCCGACCCCGGGCGTGCAGACGCTCGATTTCCTGCCGTACCGCGTCGACCTGACACCGTTTGCGTCGCTGCTCAACGACGGCAAGCCGCACACCGTTGCCGTCGGCGTCACCGGTGCGAACGGCAACTTCGCCGTCACCGGCAACCTGTTCGTGCACCTGGACCGTGGCCGGAAGATGGTCACCGGCGCCCTCACCGCGAACACGCTGCAGGGCCAGCCCGCCGTGGCCACCGTGGACAATCAGCTCACCGACACCGGTGGCGTCGTCGGCGGCTCGGTCACCACCCGGGCGTCGCGCAGCTTTCGCACGGCGGGCTATGTCGACACCTCGCGCGGCCGGATCGCCACGGAGGTGAACCAGACCGTCGCGTTCCGCAATACGCAGACGTTCACCATCGACCCCACGCGCTACGAGCAAGGCATCGACCAGACCGCCACGGTCGACAGCACCACGAAGACCCGCCAAGGCCCGCTGGGCATCACGGTGACCACCGAGACGCACTTCGACTACCCGCTGCAGGCCAACTTCGCCAACACGTTCGACGGCTCGGGCAACATCGTCAGCGCGCCGAGTTCGGTCACCCAGGGCTTCTCGCGGCAGTTCAGCAAAACGCTGGGCGGCCTGGTGATCTATCGCAGCGACGTCGACAACAGCATCGACACGGCCGACACGCTGAATTTCACCAACGGCGCGGTCTCGGGCCATACCGGCCAACGCAGCACCCAGCAGTTCCGCTTCAGGGACAACCTGGGCAGTTGCTATGGGCGTGACGTCACGACGGCGTCCGGCGTGCTGGCGTCGACCGCCGACGGCGGCGGTTGTGCCCGGGCACGCAACCAGCTCCTGTGGTTCACCCACCCGGACGGCTCGCCCGATACGTCGCGCACCGAAGATCCCGGCGTCTTCTGACCCGGGGCCACCCACGAAAAAGCCCGGCCGTTCGCACGGCCGGGCTTTTTCGTTTTGCCGGAAGAGGCGCTCAGGCCTTCTTGCGCGGAGCCGCCTTCTTCGCGGCGGTCTTGGCGGCCGGCTTGGCGACGGCGGCGCCGGTCACGATGTCCACATGCGGACGCGCGTTGCCGTAGCTGGAACGGTAGATCTTGCCGCGACGGGTGCGACGATCGCCCTTGCCCATGGGAATCTCCTTGATTCGTAAAGTGGAGGAAACGGCCGGCCATCGTATCAGCGGCCACGCAAAGCGCAAGAGCGCGCGGCTCAGTGGGCGTGGGAACGGCTCTTGCCGCAACCCTCAAGCACGTCCGGACAGGCGTCCGGATCGAACTGGATGGTGGCGTGGCCGACCTTCCAGCGCTCGCTCAGCAGGCTCTTCAGCACGCGCAGCACCCGTGCCTGGTCGGCACCGGGGCGCAACTCGGCATGCAGGGTGGCCATGCGCGAGCCGGCGGTCACCTGCCATACGTGCAGGTGGTGGACGCCCGTGACGTCGGGATCGGCCGCGGCCAGGGCACCCTGGATCTCGGCCAGGTCGACGCCGTCGGGCGTGCCTTCGAGCAAGATGTGGCCGGAACGGCGCAACAGCGACCAGGCGCTGCGCAGGATCAGCAGCGACACGAGGATCGACAGCAGCGGGTCGGCCCAGCCCCAACCCAGCCAGCGTACGGCCAACGCGGCCAGCACGGCGGCGACGGAGCCAAGGAGGTCGCCCAGGACGTGCAGGCTGGCGCCGGCCACGTTGACGTCGTCGGGATCGTGGCCATGCAGCAGGCGCAACACGAACACGTTCGCCAACAGGCCCAGCACGGCGACGATGAGCATCACCCCGGAGAGGATCGGCTGCGGCGAGAACAGGCGCTGTATCGCCTCGACGGCGATGAAGGCCACCAAGGCGAACTGCGCGAGCGCATTGACGAAGCCGGCCAGCACCTCGATGCGGCCATAGCCGTAGGTACGGCGGGCATCGGCGGGGCGCCCGGCGAAGCGCGCGCCGAGGAAAGCGAGCAGCAGCGCGGCCGCGTCGACCAGCATGTGGCCCGCGTCGGCCAGCAGCGCGAGCGAACCGGACATGAGGCCGCCGCTGGCCTCGACCACCAGCATGAGCGAGGTGAGCACGAACGCGACCAGCAGCTTTCGCTCGCTGCCGCTTCCCGCGTGGGAGTGGTCGTGATCGTGGGCGTGCGCGTGGCCGTGACCGGCGTGCGAGTGAGCGTGGTGATGGGCCATGGGCGGAAGGCTAGGCAATCGGGCCGCGGTTACACAATCACGGGTGCACGCACGAGGGACCGTGGATGTGCCCCGCATGGCCGCTGCGATCGACGCGCAGGTTCACGAAGTGCGAGGCCGCCACGAGCAGCCCGCCGCAGGTCACCAGCACGCTGTGCACCAGCAGCGAGTCGCTATGCAGGAAGGTCACCCCGAGCACCAGCAGGGTCAGGCCCGGCACGGCCAGCGCCAGCGGCAACCGGCGGCGATGCCGGCGATAGCCGGCATAGAGCGCGGCCGAGGCGAGCAGGCAGGCAAATAGCACGAAGCCAGCCTCGAACCGATGGTCGGCGAGAAACGACAGCCCCACCAGGGGCAGCAGCGCGATCACGAAGGGCAGCAGCGCGCAGTGGATGGCGCAAAGGAACGACGCGGTCGCGCCGAGGCGGTCGGCGGCGTGCCACCAGCGGCGGCGCGTGCGGGATGCGGGAAGCTGATCGGTCATGGAGGCCATAGCGTGACGAGTTGCACGGGTGGAGGCAAGTAATGATACTTTATAACATTGCGAACATGAATCGATGGAGCACCCGATGCGACGAACCCTCCTTGCCCTGCCCCTCGCCGCGACGCTCGGTACGGCCCTGCCCGCGCTTGCGGACGACGCGCCACAGGACGCCACGACGGTCGCCCAGGACGGGGACGCCGCCGGCAAGGGCCGTCGGCACGCCGACAAGCTCGACGCCATCGTCGTGAACGCCGTGCCCCTGGGCCAGCGCGCCGACCAGATCGTGGCCCCGGTAGCGGTACTGGCCGGTTCGGCGCTGGATGACGCCAAGGGCGTGTCGCTGGGCGAGACGGTGTCGTCGATTCCCGGCGTGCAGACGTCGGCCCTGGGCACGGCCGTGGGCCGCCCGGTGATCCGCGGCCTCGACGGTCCCCGCGTGGCCGTGCTCGAAAACGGCCTGTCGTCGCAGGACGTCTCCAACGTGAGCCAGGACCACGCCGTCACCCTGGAGCCGTTCCTCGCCGACCAGATCGAGGTGCTGAAAGGCCCGGCCACCTTGCTCTACGGCTCGGGCGCCATCGGCGGGGTGGTGAACGTGGTGGACGGCCGGGTGCCCGAGAAGGCGCCGGAGAACGGTTTCGCCGGCCGCGCCGAAGTGCGGCACGACTCGGTGTCCGACGGCCGCACCGGCCTGGCCCGCTTCGACGCCGGCAACGATACGTTCGCGATCCATGTCGACGGCATGCATCGCGACAACAGCGATTACGACATCCCCGGAGGCACCCTGGCGAACAGCGCCGTGAAAACCACCTCCGGTGCGGTCGGCGCCTCGCTGCTGGGTTCGTGGGGCTACCTGGGCCTCTCGGTCTCCCGTTTCATGGATCTCTACGGCAGCCCGGCCGAGCCGGGCGACGCCGCCGAAGGCGAGGATCCGGTGCACATCAAGATGGCGCAGACCAACTACACGCTCAAGGGCGGTCTGGTGCAGCCGTTCGACGGCATCGCCCGGATCGAGTTCAGCCTCGGTCACGGCGCCTACCAGCACGTGGAATACGAAGGCACCACGCCAGGCACGACGTTTTCCACCGACAGCAACCAGGGCCGCGTGGTGGTCACCCACGATGCGCTCGCCGGCTGGGAAGGCGCGTTCGGCGTGCAGACCCAGCACCGCAACTTCGCCGCCGTGGGCGAAGAAACCTTCGTGCCGGCCACGACCACCCAGGGCGTTGGCGTGTTCCTCACCGAACAGCGCGAGTTCGGCCCGGTGAAGATCGACCTGGGCCTGCGTCACGACCGGCAGAGCGTGCAGCCGGACAACGGCGCGAAACGCCGCTACACCCCCAACAGCGCCTCCGCTGGCGTGGCGTGGCGCTTCGCCGAACGTTGGCACCTCTCGCTCAACCTCGACCATGCCGAGCGTGCGCCGTCCGAAGAAGAGCTCTTCGCCAACGGCCCGCACGAAGCCTCCAACACCTTCGAGATCGGCAGCGACCTGCGCAAGGAAACGTCCAACCAAGCCGAACTGGGCCTGCATTTCCACGGCGATGTGGTCGAAGGCAAGGTCGCGGTGTATCACAACCGCTACAAGAACTTCATCTACCTCGCCGACACGGGCGAGGTGGAAGACAACCTGCCGGTTCGCGTGTGGTCGCAGAACGACGCGACGTTCCGCGGTGCCGAAGCGGAAGCCACGTTCCATCTCGCGGAGGGTCCCTCGGGTCATTGGGACCTGCGGGTATTCGGCGACACCGTGCGCGCCACGCTTACCGACGGCGGTAACCTGCCGCGCATTCCCGCGGGTCGAGTCGGTTCCACCGTGAGCTGGAAAGCCGATTCGCTGCGCGCGAGCGTGGGCGCGGTGCGCTACATGAAGCAGGACAAGGTCGCCGCCTTCGAAACCGATACGGCCGGCTATACGCTGGTGAACGCGCATGTCGCATGGACCTTCGTCAACGACGAGCGCAGCCAGTGGGAAGCCTTCGTCGACGGCAACAACCTCACCAACCGGACCGCACGTCCGGCCACGTCGTTGTTCAAGGACGTCGCGCCGTTGCCGGGTCGCAACGTGTCCGTAGGCGTGCGCGCCTACTTCTGAGTTCCCGGTCCAACGACCTCCTCCTCCCTCCCGGCGGACCGGAAACACGAAGGGGTGCCACAGTGATGCGGCACCCCTTCGCTTTTTTCCACCGAGCGCGTCAGCGGCAGTTCTTGCAGATGCCGTGCACTTCGAGCGTCTGCGCCTGCGGGCGAAACCCCATCGCCTCGGCCTGGGCTTCGATCAACTGGGCCACGCGTTCGTCGCAGACCTCCTGCGCGCCCTGGCAGATGTCGCAGATGAGAAAGGGCACCTGGTGCGACTCGGCCGGGTGATGGCAGGACACG
The DNA here is from genome assembly GCF_034063545.1 of Luteibacter sahnii. Taxonomy (NCBI): domain Bacteria; kingdom Pseudomonadati; phylum Pseudomonadota; class Gammaproteobacteria; order Lysobacterales; family Rhodanobacteraceae; genus Luteibacter; species Luteibacter sahnii. The sequence continues at coordinate 829,883 of NZ_JAQLOK010000001.1, read as the reverse complement.
AAGGCGTTGATCGATTCGAGCTTGTGGATGAAGCCGTTTTCGAGAAGGAAATCGAGCGCGCGATACACCGTGGGCGGTGCGGCGTTGCCGTGTTTTTCGCGCAGGCGGTCGAGCAGGTCGTAGGCTTTCACCGGCTTGCCCGCGCTGGCCACCAATTCGAGTACTTCGCGGCGCAGGGGCGTCAGGCGCAGGCCGCGCTCATTCGACGCATGCTCCACCGCGGCGACGAAATCGCCCGGCGTGTCGTGATGGTGATGGCGGTGGGCGGTGTCGGTCACGGCGGGGTCCTCGTGTGCCTGCATCCTAACATGAGGACGTTTCAGCGATTTTTCGAGCCCGGCAAAGGAGGCGGGCGCACGGCGCGGCGTGGCAGGAAAGGCACCACCCAACCGAACGGGCCGAACAACAGCGTCGCGCCCAACGTGGCCGCAAGACGGCCCCGCCATGCGCCGAGCGCGACGGCAACCACGAGAAACACCCCCTGCCAGAGGATGAGCTGGCCCCACGGCACCAGCCGCATCAGGTTCACGAAGATCGTGACGAACGCGCCGGGGTCACCCGGCTCGACGCCTTGCGTGGCTTTGGCAAGGAGTTCGTCCATCGGGCCGGCCGCGCGCCGAAGGCTTTGATCAGGCCGCGACGCGGGCGAGCGCGTCGTCGATGCGGCCCAACGCCCCCTCGCGCCCGCACAGGTAGATGGTGTGTTCGATCGACGGCGACACCTGGGTGCCGGTCATAGCCACGCGCAACGGCGCGGCCACCTTGCCCATGCCCAGGTCGAGCGTCGCGGCGACGCGCTCCACCGCGCCATGCACGGCCTCGGGCGTCCACTCGGCCAGGGCCGCAAGTTCGGTCTTGGCCGTCGCGAGTGCCGCCGGTGCGCTGTCGGTGCGCAGGTGCTTGTCGACCGCCTTGTCGTCCCAGTCGACGATCGGGCCGTACCAGATCTTCGCCCGCTCGGCCATGTCCTTGAAGTTCTGCACGCGGTCGCGCAGCGCCACCACCACGTCGGCCGGTCGTGGCCCCGTCGATGCGTCGATACCGATCTTGTGAAGGTGCCAGGCCAGTTCAGGGCCGAGCGATGCCGGATCGTCAGTCTTGAGGTAGTGCTGGTTGAGCCACGACAGCTTGGTGAGGTCGAAGCGCGAGGCCGCCTTGTTGACGTCGGCGATGTCGAACAGGCCGATCATCTCCCGCTGGGAGAAGATTTCCTGGTCGCCATGCGACCAACCCAGGCGCACGAGGTAGTTGAGCAGCGCGTGCGGCAGGAAACCGTCGTCGCGATACTGCATGACGCTGACCGCACCGTGTCGCTTGGACAGCTTCTGGCCGTCCGGACCGAGGATCATCGGCAGGTGGGCGAACTCGGGAACGGGGGCGCCCAGCGCCTTGTAGATGTTGATCTGCCGCGGCGTGTTGTTGACGTGGTCGTCGCCACGGATCACCTCGGTGATACCCATGTCGATGTCGTCGACGACCACGGCGAAGTTGTAGGTGGGAAACCCGTCGGAGCGGAAGATCACCAGGTCGTCCAGCTCGTCGTTGGACCATTCGACGCGGCCCTTGACCTTGTCGTCGAACACCACCGAACCGGTCGCGGGGTTCTTGAAGCGGATGACGCGGTTCGGATCGTCGCGATACGGCTCGTTGCGGTCGCGGTAGTAACCGTTGTAGCGCGGCTTCGTGCCTGCCGCCATCGCGGCGTTGCGCATGGCCTCGATCTCGTCCTTGCTCTCGTACGCGTAATACGCCTTGCCCTCGCGCAACAGCTGCTCGGCGACCTCGCGGTAACGATCCATGCGCTGGGTCTGGTAGTAAGGGCCCTCATCGGCCACGAGCCCCAGCCACGCCATGCCGTCCAGAATCGCCTGGACGGCCTCCTGCGTCGAACGCTCGCGATCGGTGTCTTCGATGCGCAACACAAACTCGCCACCGCGACGACGGGCCTCCAGCCAGCAGTAGAGCGCCGTGCGGGCGCCGCCGATATGCAGGTAACCGGTGGGACTGGGGGCGAAACGGGTGCGAACGGTCATGGAGGCTTCGGATGAGGGAGGCGATCCGGGATTTTAGCGTATGGGAACGCGGCGGATGGGAATCGCCCCTCGTGCGCGGCCACCTCGCACGTCAGGCCGCCGTCCGCCGCATGCGCCGGACGATCGGCATGGCCGCGAGCGCCAGCACGGCGATGGCAGCGGCGACGTAGCCCAGGCCACCCTGGCCGACGTGCGTGATCGTGACGCCACCGGCCACCGCGCCCAGGCCGATGCCCGCGTTGGCCGCGGACACGTTGAGCGTGCCGGCGAGCGCCTGCGCGTGCGGCGCCGCGCGCATCACCCTGACCTGGCAGATGGGGTACAGCGCGGTATTGGCGATGCCCCACAGCACCAGCCCGCACAGCAGGCCGGGCAGTGTCTGCGCCAGCGCCATCGTCAGGACCAGGCCCACCGCGAGGACCAGGGTGAAGACGCCCGTGATGACCAGCGGCGAACGGTCTAGCCAGCTTCCGCCCAGTCCGTTGCCGATCAGTCCGACGGCGCCGAAACCCATCAGCCACCAGCCGACATGGCCGGCGGGGACACCCGCCAGGCGTTCGAGGATGTCGGCCAGGTAGGTGTACGCGGTGAAGTTGGACGTGAAGATCAACGCCGACAAGAGCACGTTGGCGACGAAGCACCCGTCCTTGAGGATCGCCGCCTGAGTGCGGAGGCTGCTGCGCGACGGCATCTCCTGCGGTGGCATGGCGAACCGCAGGATGAGGCCGGCCAGCGCCGACAGCCCGGCCAGGAGCCAGAACGCGCCGCGCCAGCCGAGGCTGCCGGAGGCGAGCGTACCGATCGGTATGCCGAACAGCATGGCTGCCGAAATGCCGAGGTAGACCGTGGACACCGCCTTGCCCGCCCGGTCCGGCCCCGCCAGCCTGGCGGCCGTATCGCTCGCCGTGCCCCAGAACACGGGCAACGCCAGGGCGGGCACGATGCGGCCGATCGCCAGGATCCACACGTTGGGCGCAAGCGCCGCGACCGCGTTGGACACGGCAAACACGCCCAGGATGGAAACGAACAGTCCACGACGCTCGCGATGCGACAACCAGGCCGTGAGCACGGGCCCGAACACCATGACCACCAGGGCGAAGGCGGTCACCAGTTGGCCGGCGGCGGCGATCGACACCCCGAGGTCGCGCGCGATCGCGGGCAAGAGCCCGATGATCAGGAACTCGGTGGTGACGATGGTGAACGCGGCGATGGCGAGAACGACGGTAGACGCCCCTCCCGTGCGCGAGCCTGACCGGGACGACCCGGCCGACGCGGTTGAGATCCTCATGCAGTACTCCGGACAACGACTGCATGCAGTCTATTGGCGAATAGAAATCCCTTTAAGGATCAATATTCGGCAACGAGTGGACTGTATTTCCACAATAAAGGATCGGGTCAGATACGCAGGCGATCGGCCAGATGCGCCAGCAGCGCGCTCACCTTCGGCAGGTTCTGTCGACGGCGCAACCAGAGCAAGTAGAGGGGAAGGCCCTCGACGGCGAACGACGGGAGGATCGGGACGAGTTCGCCCCGCGCCAGATGATCGTCGATGAGCCATGTCGACAGTTGCGCCACGCCGAGTCCACGGCCTACGGCGTCGACCAATGCCTCGGCACTGCCCACCGCAAGCCGGGGCACAGGAAACACATGCTCGGCCGGACCGCCGTCGCGGCTGACGAACCACGGCGAGAGGGTGCCGTCGGCGCGTCGATAGACCAGCGCATCCAGGTCGTGAAGCGACTCGGGCGTATCGGGCACCGCGCCTTTTCCCGCGAGGTAGGACGGCGAGCAGCAGAAGATCTTGCGCTCGTGACCCAGGTAGCGATAGCCGATCGCTGGTGGCCAGGTGTCGCTGCCACCGATGCGGACGGTCACGTCGATGGCGTCGGCCACGGGATCCACGAAGCGGTCGGTGAACGAGACCGCCGGATGCACGGCGGGGTAGCGGTCCATGAACTCGAACAGGGCCGGCATCGCCCTGAGCTTCCCGTACGATGCCGGCAGGTCGATCCGCAGGCGGCCCACGGGCATCGTGGCCTCCGCTTTTACCGCCTGCTCGGCGTCTTCCAGGTCCATCAGGACACGCAGGCACGTGCGATGGAATGCCTCGCCGGCGTTGGTGAGCGCCAGCCGGCGCGTGGTCCGCTCGAACAGTTTGACGCCCAGCCGCTGCTCGAGGCGGGCGACCGACTTGCCGACCGCCGAATTGGTGAGGTTCAACCGTTCGGAGGCCGCGGTGAAGCTCCCGGACTCAACGACGGCGACGAAGACGTCGAGCCCTTTCAGACGCTCAGAGCCGTGCATGGCGATCACCCGCGCAGGGGCGCGCGACGCAGGAGGATACGGACGGACGATTCACTATCGCAGGGGCTGGCGTGACATCGCCTCATCGTAGTGATCGCGGTGGCCGACCTCAACGACGCGGCGTGGCCGTGTCACATCCCGGTCATCCCCGCATCACCCACCCGACACGCCCCCGCGCGAGCATGCGTCAAGCCAGGCCACGAGGGGACCGACATGCGCATCGGCATCGTCACCGAGACCTACGCGCCGGACGTCAACGGGGTGTCCCTGACCGTCCAGGCGCTTGCCCGCGGACTGGTCCGCAAGGGCCATACCGTGGATCTGGTCCGCCCGATCCATCCCGACACACCGCCGCTGGCGGACGCGGGCATGGATGTCCTCGCCGTCGAGGGCGCCGCGGTGCCACGCTATGCCAGCCTGCGCTTCGGCCTGCCCTCCCGTTTTCGCCTCGAGCGCCGCTGGCGCGGCGAACGCCCGGACGCGATCTACGTGGCCACCGAAGGCCCCCTGGGCTGGAGCGCGGTCAGCGCGGCGCGGCGCCTCGGCATCCCGGTGGCGACCGGCTTCCATACACGCTTCGATTTCTACGTGGGGCACTACGGCTTCGGCGCGCTGACGCCGTTCGTACGCCGCTACCTCGCGCGCTTCCACCGCCGTGCCCAGCTCACCCTCGTGCCGACGGGGCAACTGGCCGACGAGCTCAACGATCTGGGCGTGCATGACGTGCGCGTGCTGCGCCGGGCCGTCGACACCCTGCGCTTCCACCCCGAACACCGCGACGACGACCTGCGCGCGGCGTGGGGTGCCGACGCCGACACGCCGGTCGTGCTGAGCGTGGGTCGCGTCGCCCCGGAGAAAAACCTACACGTGGTGATCGAAGCCTATCGCGCACTCGCGCGCCGCGTGCCGAAGGCGCGCTGCGTCATCGTCGGGGACGGTCCGGAACGCGCGGCGCTGGAAGCGGCGCATCCCGACGTCATCTTCGCGGGGACGCGTCGCGGCATCGAACTGGCAGCGTTCTACGCCAGCGCGGATCTTTTCGTCTTCCCCAGCCTCACCGAAACGTTCGGCAACGTGGTGCTGGAAGCCATGGCCTCCGGCGTGCCGGTGGTGGCCTACGCCGAAGCCGCGGCACGCGAGTTCATCCGCAACGGCCAGAACGGCATCCGTGTGGCCCCCGGCAACGAAGACGGACTGGTCGAGCGCGCCGCCGCCCTGGGTGCCGATGGCCGGCTGCGGCACGCCATGGGCCGCGCCGCGCGCGCCGCGGTCGAGGGGCTCTCGCCGGATTCGGTGGTCACCGAGTTCGAATCCTTCATGCAATCCCTCGCCGAGGACACCGTCCATGAGCGCACGACCGCCGTCGCGGCATAACCTCGATTCCCGCATGTGCGTGGCCGCCAACCGCTGGGGGGCGCGCCGTGCCATCGGCCTGTTCTTCGGCGTGGTCAGCCGGCTCGGCGACGGCGTGTTCTGGTATGCGCTGATGACCGTGATCGCCCTGGTGGGCGGCTGGCATGGCGTCGCCGTGGCGCTGCAGATGGCGATCACCGGCCTCACCGCGCTGATGCTCTATCGCGTGCTCAAGCGCTGGACGCGTCGTCCGCGACCGTTCCGCACCTGCCCCGGCGTCATCGCGCACGTGCCGCCGCTGGACGAGTTCAGCTTCCCGTCCGGCCACACGCTTCAGGCGGTGGCGTTCACGGTGGTGGCGGTGGCGCACTACCCGGTGCTGGCGCCGTTCCTGATCGGCTTCGCCGCGCTGATCGGCGCGTCGCGCGTGATCCTGGGCCTGCACTATCCCAGCGACGTGCTCGCGGCCACCGCCATCGGCGGCGTGCTGGGCACGTTGTCGCTGTGGGTGGAGCGCGTGCTGCTCTGACCCGACCAGCGGCCGGACGGGATCATCACCGACGGCAGGTCGCAGCGGCGATCCATCCGGAGCAACTGGTACACCACGCCCGCGAGACCGGTCATCAGTCCCGGCGACAAGGCTTCGCCCACCCGTCCGCAACGCGGACCGTGACGCTCCAGGCTGGCGACGAGCGCGGCGTCGATCGAGGCCCGGGTCATCCGCTCAGGTGCCAGGCCATCGTCCAGCGCCCTCGCCAGCAACTCCCACGCACCGAAGTCGCCGTGGCAGAGCCCGTGGTTGGCGCCGATACCGCGCGCCCACGCGTCAGCGACGGCGGCGCGCAGGCGCTCCCGACGCGGACCATGCGTCTGTCCCAGGTCGATCCATGCCAGGCCGATGCCCACCGAGCCATGGCACCACGCCGCCGCCGAGGGCTCGCCGCCGAGATCCCGCCGATCGCGCCAATGCCCTCGCTCGCCATCGAACAGGGCGTCTTCGAAGGCCATCGCGGCCCGCGCCATCGTCTCGTAGCGGTCCTCACCGGTTGCCTCGGCCAGCTTCGCCAAGGCCCAGCCGATGCCGGTCGCGCCGTGGGCGAAACCGCCCAGGCCATCGGGCCACCGCGCGTGCGTCCAGCAGGCCCGGCCGTCGACCATGCGAGCGGCGTCGCATAGCCGGTCGCCGAGCGCGCGGGCCATGCCGACGAACAACGGATCGTCCGTCGCGCGATGCAGGCGAAGCAAGGGCACGATTCCGCCCGCCGCGCCCGTCAGCACGTCGTGGATCTCGTCCGCCGCCAGGCTTTCCGGCATCAGCGAGGCGAGCCGGGTGGCCCGCGCGATGCCTTCGCCGTGCGCGACGCCGGCCTCCTCCAGCGACAGCCAGGCGCCGATCTGCGCGCCGAGGCCGATATAGGCGCCCGGCGGCGTCGGCCGCGGTCGTGCGACGCGCAGGCGACGGACGTGCGATTCGTCGTCGGCCATGCGCATCGTGGTGACGATCGCATCGCGCAGCCCCACGATGCCGTCCACGACGTCGGCGCGGCCGGCGCGTTGCTCGGCGGCATAGCCGGTCGCCACGAGCGCCAGCCCCGCGAGTCCGCCGTAAAGGTCCTGCGCGACCGGCTGCACGCTGCGCCCGGTGGGACCGAGCACCGAGGCGATCCAGGCGACGCTGCCGTCGCCACCGCGCAAAGCGCGCGTGGCGAGCAGGCGCATGATCGACGCCGCCTGGGTGCGGCGGCGCACGTCCAGGTCGTTCGTGCGCGGCGCGTGGACGCGCAGCGACACTTCCGCGGCATCCTGGCCTTCGTCGGCGTAAGCGCTCGCGAGCGCACCGTGGATGACCATCCTCTCCAGGGCCACGTCGGCGCGCCGCCAGTGGACGAGCGCTTCGTCGACGCGCTGGCACGGCGCGAGCCAGCGCGTGCCGCGCGGTCCCCGCAGGGTGCCCTGCGAGACGCGCATCCCGAAATACGGGATGTCCCCGTCGACGAGGTCCGCGATCTCGGCGGCGATCACACCGTCGTCGTCAGGCGCCAGCGCACGGACTTCGCCGGCCTTGCGCAGCAGTTCGGCGGCATGCGACCACGCCTTGCGTGGATCGTGCAGCGATACCGGATGCCACAGCATGCGGGCGAGTTCGGCGTAGGTTTCGGTGGCGCGCACGACCACGCGCACGTCGCAGCGATCGAACGCGCGAAGGCGGCCAGCGAGTTCGCCACGGGCGTCGAGCGCGCGCAACTGCATGGTCAGCGCATCGAACCCGCCCAGTACGTCGGGCCAGTACGTCGTCAGTTCGGGACGATCGCTGGGATGATTGCGGCCGGGGGCGATGTCCACCCAACGGGTGCCCAGGTGCGCCCTGTCCGTACCGGCGTCCACGATGGCCGGCACGGCCACCTTCGGCTGCTCGCCGGGCAACGCACCGATGCCGGACGTATCCACGCCACGCCAGGCGAGCGCGCCACCGCGCCCGGGCAGCAGGCCCATGTTGAGCACGCTGCCGTCCACCATCGCGGCGGCGCGGTCGTGCGCTTCGCCGAGGCCGGACGGCGCGGCGTCCACCTTCGGCGTAAACAGCGTCTCGCAGTCGATCACGACCGGATGTCGGCCGTGGGCGATGAGGTTTTCGGCATGCAGGTCGGTGCCACCGAGCAGGCGCATCGTGGCCAGCCACTCGCCGATGCCGCGATAGAACGCACGCAGCCCGTCGGCATCGTCCGCATGCCGGTGCGCCACGAACGCCGTCCAGCCGTAGCCGTCGCGTTCGATGGCGGCCGGCACACGCATCGACGTGTCGATGCCGAGCCCTTCGATGAAGCGCTTCAGTTCGACGTCGACGCCGACCGGCCGTGGCTTGTAGACCACGCGAGCGCCAGCGCAACGCAGCACGGCCACGGTCTTGCCGCCGAGGTGGCTGTCGCCGGCACCGATCTCCAGCGCGAGCAGTTCGCCCAGCGGTGCATCGCTCCATTCGCCGAGTACGGACCGATCGCGGGCGAACCGGCGAGCCAATTCATGACCTGCCTGGAACCGGCCTTCGATCAGCGCCTGCAGGCGGTCCCACAGGCCGGGGTAATGCGCATCCAGGCCGGTCCAGAAATCGCGGGTGGACGCGAGCGCGACAAATTCGTGCCAACGCGCGTGACTGTCGGTGGCGGCCAGGCGGTTTTCCTCGACCGCCGCGTGCAGCTCGAGCAGCAGCAGTCGGCAGGTGCGCCCGTGCAAGGTGGCGAGGGCGGCGTCGCGCACGCTGTCGTGGATGACCTGGCGCTCGCCCTGGGCGAGGCCGCCGATGCGCTGGAGCTGGGTTGCCAGTCGTGCCGACGCATCGGCCACGAGGCAACCCAGCGCGTCATGAAAGTCGGCGTCCCTGCCCATACTCATGCGGTTCCTGTCAGGCGCACTGGATGCGGATGGTGCGCTCGATCGAGCCCGTACACATCGCGCAGTTGGTGACGACGATCTCGGTGCCGCCCACGATGTCGGCTTCGGCGAAACCGTTGGCGAAAAGCTCACCCGCCGGATTGTCGCGACCGGCCTGATGGCGCCATTCGGCGGCGCGGCTGGTGGACCGTGAGGCATAAACCATGTCGTTGCTCATCTGGACACTCCACTTTGCTCAGTTTCTGGATGAAAAAACTGCATGTCGTCGGTGGTGCGGATGGAGCGGTACGTCGTCGGCCGCGATGTCGAAGCCGGCGACGTGGTCCGCCGACGGATTCTTTTCACGAGGTGACCGACGCCACAAGGGGGCGCGCGCGCATCAAGAGGTGGAAAACGCGGGTGGTTGTACGAATTTTCCTGTGCCGGCCGGTGGTTACGCGACATCTTACGATCCGGTCAACCTGTGCGCCGAATCGGCACCGCCCTGCGGTGGCCGGAAAAGGGTCACGCCCCGCAGAGGATGTGACGCGTATGCGCGTCCACCGATCCCGTGCACATGATGCAATCGGTCACGACGATGTCGGTGCCGCCGACGATATCGGCTTCGGCGAACGCGCTCATGAAGATGTCGCCCGCGGGATGATCCGGGCCCGCATGGCGGCGCCAGGCGGCGACGCGGGTGGCATGGGAGGACGGAGAAAGCGTTTCGACGTGCATCGGACACTCCTGGAGACGATGGACCGGCGGCGTGCCGGCCTGGCGATTCTTCGCTACTGGAGAGGGTGTCGGTGTACGCAATCGGCAGCGTGCCGTTGCGATGGTCGAAAGCCCGGGCACTGGCCGATGGCGGCCGGTGCCCGGTGGATCACGCCGCGGCGCGCGGGGCCTTCTGCAGGATGCCCAGCATCGCGCCGAGCTTTTCGCGCATCTCGCGCCGATCGACGATGACGTCGACCGCGCCATGATCGACGAGGAATTCCGACCGCTGGAAGCCTTCGGGCAGCGTTTCGCGCACGGTCTGCTCGATGACGCGGGGACCGGCGAAGCCGATCAGCGCCTTGGGCTCGGCCACGTTGATGTCGCCGAGCATGCCGAGGCTGGCCGAGACACCGCCCGTGGTGGGATGCGTCAACACCGAGATGTAGGGCACGCCGGCGTCACGCATGCGCGCGAGCGCCGCCGACGTCTTCGCCATCTGCATCAACGAGAACAGGCCTTCCTGCATGCGCGCGCCGCCCGTGGCGGCGAAGCACACGAGCGCGCTCTTCTCGGCCAGGGCCTTCTCGGCGGCGCGGGCGAACTTCTCGCCGACGACCGAACCCATCGAGCCCCCCATGTACGCGAATTCGAAGGCCACCGCGACGAGCGGACGTTCGAGCAGCGTGCCGGACATCGCGATGAGCGCGTCTTTTTCGCCGGTGGATTTCTGCGCGGCGACGACGCGGTCCTTGTATTTTTTCTGGTCCTTGAACTTCAGCGCGTCCACCGGCTCCATGCGCGCCCACAGTTCGGTGGTGCTGCCTTCGTCGAAGAACGCTGCAAGACGGGCACGGGCCCGGATCGCGTGATGGTGGCCGCACTTGGGGCAGACCATCAGCGACTTCTCGAGCTCGGGCTTGTAGAGCACGGTGCCGCAACCGGCGCACTTCTCCCACACGCCCTCGGGCACCTTGCCCTTGCCGCCGTTCGCGCTGGGGGCGCGGGTCTTCGGCGTCATGATCTTTTGCAGCCAGTTCATCGTGTCTCTCCGAATATCGTTACGAGCGCTCAGCGCGCGTCGAGCGCCGCCCGGATGGGCGCGAGAAAACCCTTCGCGCGGCCGGCGACATCGTCGGCCGAGGTCGCGCCTTCGAGGCACTGGACCAGGGCGCTACCGATGATCACGGCGTCGGCGAATTCACCGATGGCCCGGGCCGACGCCGCGTCGCGGACGCCAAAACCGACCGCCACGGGCGCCTTCGACCGCGAACGGATGCCGGCGACCCGGCCGGCGATGTCCGTCGTGCTCAGTTGGGCGGCCCCGGTGATACCGGCGAACGACACATAATACAGGAAGCCCGACGCGGCCTCGCAGAGCCGGCCCAGGCGCACCTCGTCGGTGGTCGGCGACGCCAGAAGGATCTGGTCGAGGCCCGCCTCGCGCAACGGGGCGAGCACGTGGGATTCTTCCAGCGGGCAATCGACCAGAAGCACGCCGTCGACGCCGGATTCGACCGCTTCCTCGGCGAACTCCGCGTAACCGTGCATTTCGATGGGGTTGAGGTAGCCCATGAGCACGACCGGCGTTTCGGCGTCGGTCTCGCGGAACGCAGCGACCCAGGCAAGGACGTTGGTAAGGCTGACCCCCTGCGCGATCGCCCGTTCGGATGCCCGCTGGATCACCGGACCGTCAGCCATCGGGTCGGAGAACGGCACGCCGAGTTCGATGACGTCGGCCCCCGCCGCCACCAGGGCGTGCATGAGCGGCACCACGTGGTCGGGCGAGGGATCGCCGGCGGTCACGAACGGAACCAGGCCGGTGCGGCCGGCGGCTTTGAGGGCGGCGAAGCGGCGTTCGATGCGGCCCATTAGAGTTCGATCCCTTCACGCGCGGCGATGGTGTGCACGTCTTTGTCGCCACGACCGGACAGGTTGACCAGGACGATGCCGTCCTTGGGCAGCTCGCGCGCGAGCTTGATCGCCTGCGCGATGGCGTGGCTGGATTCGAGCGCAGGCAGGATGCCCTCGGTGCGCGCCAGGAGATGGAACGCCTCCAGCGCCTCGTCGTCGGTGATACCGACATATTCAGCGCGGCCGGCATCCTTAAGGAACGCATGCTCGGGGCCCACGCCGGGGTAGTCCAGACCGGCGGATACGGAGTGGGTTTCCATGATCTGGCCGTTCGCGTCGGACAGCACATAGGTGCGGTTGCCATGCAGCACGCCGGGCTTGCCCGCCGCGAGCGACGCGGCGTGGCGGCCGGTGTCGATGCCGTCGCCGGCGGCTTCCGCGCCCACGATGCGCACGTCGCGGTCGTTGAGGAACGCGTGGAACAGGCCGATGGCGTTGGAACCGCCGCCGACGCAGGCGGTGATGACGTCGGGAAGACGACCGAACTGTTCGAGCACCTGCGCCCTCGCCTCGCGGCCGGCGATGGCGTTGAAATCGCGCACCATCTGCGGATACGGATGCGGACCGGCAACGGTGCCGATGATGTAGAAGGTGTCGCCGACGTGGGTCACCCAGTCGCGCATCGCTTCGTTGAGCGCGTCCTTGAGGGTCTTCGACCCGGACGTGACCGGCACCACCTCGGCACCCAGCAGGCGCATGCGGTAGACGTTGATCTTCTGGCGCTCGATGTCGACCGCCCCCATGTACACCACGCACTTGAGGCCCAGGCGGGCGGCCACGGTGGCACTGGCCACGCCGTGCTGGCCCGCGCCGGTCTCCGCGATGATGCGGGTCTTGCCCATGTGCCGGGCGACCAGCGCCTGGCCCACGGTGTTGTTGATCTTGTGCGCGCCGGTGTGGTTCAGGTCTTCGCGCTTGAGCACGATGCGGGCGCCGCCCACATGCCGGGACAGGCGCTCGGCGTGATAGACGGGGCTGGGCCGGCCGACGTAATACTTGAGGTCGCGGTCGAGTTCGGCGATGAAGTCGGGATCGACACGCAGTTTCGCGTAGGCGGCGGTGAGCTCGGCCAGCGGTTCCATGAGGGTCTCGGCCACATAGATGCCGCCGAAGCTGCCGAACCGCCCGTGGGCGTCGGGATAGGCGTTGAAATCCGCGATCTCGGTCATGGGTCTACCTTGTCGATGGCCGTGTCAGGCGCTGGGGGCGGCGCGCACGGCAGATATGAAGCGTTCCATCTTATCCGCATCCTTGACTCCGGGCGACGCCTCGATGCCGCTGGAGACGTCGACGCCCCAGGGCCGGGCCACCCGGATGGCCTCGGCCACGTTGCCGGCGGTGAGACCGCCGGCCAGCACCAGCGGCTGGGCGACATCCCTCGGCATCAGCGACCAGTCGAAACGTTGCCCGCTGCCGCCGGCCTCGCCCAGGCCGTGGCCGTCGAGCAGGAGGCCGAGCGCACGCGGGTAGGCCCGCAGGCGCGCCAGGGCGCCTTCGCCCTCGCCCATGGCGATGGCCTTGAGGTAGCGCACGCCAAAGGCCGCGCAGGTCTCGTCGGCCTCGGTGCCGTGGAACTGGAGCATGTCGGGGCGAAGCACCCGGATCACCTCGGCAACGTAGTCCGGTGCGTCGTCCATCAACAGAGCGACCGTGGTGACGAACGGCGGCACGGCGTCGCGCAGCGCCGCGGCGGCGGCCGGATCGACGAAGCGCCGGCTGCGCCGCGTCATGACGAAGCCGACGGCATCGGCGCCCAGGCGCGCGGCGAGTTGCACATCATCGATGCGGGTCAGCCCGCAGCACTTGATCCGGGTCACAGGGTGACCTCCTCGGGCAGGCCCCAATGGGCTTCATAACGCGGACCGAGGAAGGTGAGCCCCTCGGCCGGTGCGGTCGCGCCGGCCACCTCGCGGTCGCGCCCGGCCAGCAGTTCGGCCATCCAGCCCACCGGCTGCTCGCCGCGGCCGATGGGGATCAGCGAACCGACGATGTTGCGCACCATGTGGTGGAGGAAGGCGTTGGCTTCGATCTCGACCACCACCTGGCGGTCGTCCTGAAACACGCGGATGAAACGCACGTTGCGGCGCGCGTGCGCCGCCTGGCAGGACACCGCGCGAAACGCGGAGAAGTCATGCTCGCCGATCAGGGCCTGCGCGGCCTCGTGCATGCGCGCGGCATCGAGCGGTTTGCGTTCCCAGGCGACGAAACGCGCGTCGAGCGCCGGGCGCACGTAACGCGGCAGCAAACGGTAGCGATAGCGCCGGGCGCGCGCGGAAAACCGCGCGTGGAAGTCGTCCGCCACCGGCTGGGCCCAGGTCACGGCCATGCTGCGCGGCAGGTTGGAGCAGGCCCCGAGAACCCAGCCACGCATGTCGCGCGTCACCTCGGTGTCGAAATGCACCACCTGACAGCGGCCGTGCACGCCCGCGTCGGTACGCCCCGCCGCGGTGACCTCGACCGGCGCCGCGGCCACGATCGCCAACGCCTCTTCGAGCGCGCCCTGCACCGTCTTCGCGTGGCTCAGCCGCTGCCAGCCGAAAAAGTCGGTGCCGTCGTATTCGACGCCTAGGGCGATGCGCATGGGGGATCGGGTTCGTGGAAACGCTCAAGGGTACCACCGGACCGCTGACCGGGTCGCCGCGACCTTCCTGGCGTCACGGCCCCAAGACCGCCCGGCTAGACCGTTTCGGACCCTTCACCGCCCGATGGCAGGCGGCGCGCCGCGGCCGCATCGCGCCCCGGCGCCACGCCGAACAGGCGGGCATATTCACCGCTGAATTGCGACGCGCTTTCGTAGCCCACGCGATAGGCGGCACCTGCCACGCCCGCGTCTTCGGCCATCATCAGCCGCCGGGCCTCCAGCAGCCGCAGGTTCTTGTGGAACTGCACCGGCGACATCGATGTCAACGCCTTGAAGTGCTGGTGGAACGACGAAGGGCTCATGCCCGACGCGGCCGCCAGTTCGTCCACGCGCACGGTACGACCCAGATCGTTGCGCAATCGTCGGATGGCCTCGGCGATGCGTGCCGTGTGGCTGTCGGGAAGGGCCAGCGTGGCCATGCGATCGCCGTTTGCTCCGGTGAGCATACGGTAGGCGATCTCGCGCATGAGCAGCGGGTGCAGCACGGCGATGTCACGCGGCGAGTCGAGCAGTTTCACGAGGCGCAGCAGGGCGTCGCCGACCGCGTCGTCGATGTCCGCGACGAACATCCCCCCGCGCTGCCCCACGCGCGGACGCGGGGGATCGTCGATCTGTGCCATCACGTCCCGCATCAGGGCCACATCCAGATCGAGGTGGATGGCCAGGTAGGGCACGTCGTCGCTCGCCCGGTTGATCTGGCCGATGCCGGGCGTGTCGACGTTCACGACCAGCGCTTGGCCCGCGTCGTAGTGCAGCACCTCGCGCCCCGCGATCACCTGCTTGGCCCCTTGCACCACCAGACACAAGGCGGGACGGTAGACGATGTGATTGGGCACGCCGGCAACGGTCGAACGCATCAACAGCAACCCGTCGATGGCCGTGGCGAACACGCCATCGCCCCCGCCAAAACGCCGAATCACTCGCTCAAGCGATTGTTTTATAGCTTCATTCATGGCGCATCACGCCAGCGTCCGGTGGTGGATGCAGTATAGGCGGACCGCCCGTCTCGCCGTGGGCCGGCTGGAGGATCAGGCATGAACTTCGGTGGTTGCGCCATGTCGACCGAGGCGACCCGCGTCTAGACTGCCCCCACATTCCCACGACCTGTCGAGGTTGCACATGGACAAAATCGCCATCGTCACCGGCGGAAGCCGGGGACTCGGTCGCAACACGGCCATCGCCATCGCCCGCCGTGGCGGCGACGTGATCCTCACTTACCATACCAACCGAACCGAGGCCGATTCGGCCGTGGGCGAGATCCAGGCGCTCGGACGCCGCGCGGTGGCCCTGCCGCTGGATACCGGCGATGCCTCGTCGTTCGAGGCGTTCGCCGCGACCGTGGCGCAGGTGCTGCGCGACACCTGGAACCAAGACCGCTTCGATGCCCTCGTCAACAACGCCGGCCACGCCGCGTACGGCAAGCTCGGCGCCATCAGCGAAAGCGACGCGGACGGACTTTACCGCGTGCACCTGAAGGGACCCGTCTTCCTTACCCAGGCCCTGTTGCCGCTGATCCGCGACGGCGGTCGTATCGTGAACCTGTCTAGCGGGCTGGCGCGTTTCGCCACACCGGGGTATGCGTTCTACGGCTCATTGAAGGCCGCCATCGACACGATGACCCGCTACATGGCGGTCGAACTTGGGCCGCGCGGCATCGCGGTGAACGCGGTGGCACCCGGAGCGATCGAAACGGACTTTGGCGGTGGCGTGGTGCGTGACAACGCCCAGGTCAACACGCACATCGCGTCGGTCACCGCGATGGGGCGCGTCGGCGTGCCGGACGACATAGGTCCGATGATCGCCACGCTGCTGTCGGAGGAAAACCGCTGGGTGACGGGGCAACGCATCGAGGTATCCGGCGGCCAGAGCCTCGCCTGACGGCGATGCGGCGGCAGCCGGCACCGGACGAGGGAAGCGAAGCCTCGCACGATGGCGGTCGCCGCCTTACCGGCACGCTCCATCACGACGGTTCGCGGAGACGCTCCGCTCCCCGCGCGCCCTCGTTGAACCGAGGGGGGCGTGCGCGGGGTGCGCTCTTACCGCCAGGCGTCGGAAGCGATCGAGGCGTCGGGGGTCAGCCCCCGGCCCCGCCACCGCCGTGGATGCCTCCCTTGGTCAACGTCGCGGGATCCAGCAGGCGTTTCAGCTCCGCCTTCGACAGCCCGGTTGTTTCCAGCGCCACGTCCATGATCGGCCGCCTCTCCTTGTAAGCCTGCTTCGCCGTCGCCGCGCCTTTTTCGTAGCCGATGACGGGGTTCAGCGCCGTCACGAGGATCGGATTCCGGTCCAGCGCCTCGCGGAGTCGCTCTTCGTTCACCCGGAAACCCGCGATGGCCTTGTCCGCGAGCAGCACGCTGACGTTGGCGAGTATCTCGATCGATTGCAGCAGGTTGTACGCGATCACCGGCAACATCACGTTGAGCTGGAAATTGCCCGACTGACCGGCGATGGCGATGGTCGCGTCGTTGCCGATGACCTGCGCCGCCACCATGGCCGCGGCCTCCGGGATCACCGGATTGACCTTGCCCGGCATGATCGACGACCCCGGTTGCAGGGCCGGCAATTCGATCTCCCCCAGTCCCGCCAGCGGACCGGAGTTCATCCAGCGCAGGTCGTTGGCGATCTTCATCACGGCGACCGCGAGCGCGCGCAACTGGCCAGAGAGCTCCACCGGCGCATCCTGGGCCGCCATACCGGAAAAATAGTTGTCGGACGACTCGAACCTCACCGCCGTGAGGCGGGTCAACGCGGCGGCGACCGCCGGTCCGAACGCCGGATCGGCGTTGATGCCCGTGCCCACCGCGCTGCCGCCCTGCGGCAACCGCCGGGTGCGCTTGAGGGTATCGCCGATACGCTCTTCGGCATCGCGGATCTGCGCGGACCAGCCCGACAGCTCTTGGCCGAAGGTGATCGGCATCGCGTCCATCAGGTGCGTTCGGCCCGTCTTGACCACCTTGTTCAGCGCTTTCGCACGGCGGTCGATGGTCTTGCGCAGGTGCTTGAGCGCCGGCAGCAGCGTTTCGCGGGCGGCGAGGCTGGCGCTGACCAGGATCGCCGTGGGGATCACGTCGTTCGAGCTCTGGCCTGCGTTGACATGGTCATTGGGATGCACCGGCGTGCCCGCGGCCGCCGCGAGATGCGCGATCACCTCGTTCGCGTTCATGTTCGAACTGGTGCCGGACCCCGTCTGGAACACGTCGATCGGAAAATGCCTGTCGACCTCGCCATTGATGACCTTGCCCGCCGCCGCGACGATCGCCTTCGCCGCGCCCTTGTCGAGGTGGCCGAGCTTGAGGTTGGCCTCAGCCGCGGCCGCCTTCACCAGCCCGAGGGCGCGGATGAACTGGCGTGGCATCGTGAGCCCCGACACCGGAAAGTTGTCGACGGCCCGCTGGGTTTGCGCGCCGTAGAGCGCCTCGGCGGGTACCTTCAACTCGCCCATGCTGTCGCGTTCGGTGCGGAACTGGCTCATGCGGGAACTCCGGGAGGGGGACGATTCCTAAAGGTAAGGCCTGGCCCCGGCGATTTGTAGGAGCGCGTCCCACGCGCGACCGCCACGGACAGCCCCGGTATAATGACGGGCTGCCCCGCTCCGTCTTCAGGAACCTCCCATGCCGCACGCCACGCTGACCGCCCTTTCGCCGCTGGACGGCCGCTACGCCGCCAAGGCGAGCCCGCTGCGCCCGATCTTCAGCGAATTCGGCCTCATGCACCGCCGCGTGCACGTGGAGATCCACTGGCTGCTCGCCCTCGCCCGGCACCCTGGCATCGTCGAACTCCCGGCCTTTCCGGCCGATGCGGTGACCCGCCTCGAAACCATCGCCACGGGCTTCTCCGAAGACGACGGCGAGCGCATCAAGGCCATCGAGGCGACCACCAACCACGACGTGAAGGCGGTGGAATATTTCATCAAGGAAAAGATCGGCAACGATCCCGCCCTCGCCCAGGCGAAAGAATTCGTGCACTTCGCCTGCACCAGCGAAGACATCAACAACCTCGCCTATTCGCTGATGTTGCGCGACGCGCGCGAATCGGTGCTGCTGCCGGCGCTCGACCAGGTCATCGCCCGCCTGCGCCAGCTCGCCCACGAGCACGCGGGCCTGTCGCTGCTCTCGCGCACCCACGGCCAGACCGCCTCGCCCAGCACCATGGGCAAGGAAATCGCCAACGTCGTTGCCCGCCTCGAGCGCCAGCGCCGACAGCTCGTGGCGATCGAGATCCCGGGCAAGATCAACGGCGCCGTGGGCAACTACAACGCCCACGTCATCGCCTACCCGGACGTCGACTGGCCGACCCTCGCGTCGGCGTTCGTCGATGGCCTGGGCCTGGTGTTCAACCCATACACCACGCAGATCGAGCCGCACGACGGCATCGCCGAATTCGCCGACGTGCTACGCCGGATCAACATCATCCTCATCGACCTTTCCCGCGACATCTGGGGCTACATTTCGCTGGGCTACTTCCGCCAGGCGCTGAAGGCCGGCGAAGTCGGCTCGTCGACCATGCCGCACAAGGTCAACCCGATCGACTTCGAAAACGCCGAGGGCAACTTCGGTCTTGCCAACGCCCTGCTCGGCCACTTCGCCGAGAAGCTCCCCATCAGCCGTTGGCAGCGCGATCTCACCGACTCCACGGTGCTGCGGGCCCTGGGCACCGCGTTCGGCCACTCGCTCGTGGCGTTCGAGTCGCTGATGAAGGGGCTGGGCAAGCTCAACGTCAATGCCGAGCGCATCGCGGCCGACCTCGACGCGAGCTGGGAAGTCCTGGCCGAGGCCGTCCAGACGGTGATGCGCCGCTTCGGGCTGCCCGAGCCCTACGAGCAGCTGAAGGCCCTGACCCGCGGCCAGGGCATCACGAAGGACTCGATGCGCGCCTTCATCGACGGTCTCGACCTCCCCGCCGAGGCCAAGCGCGCGTTGGCCGAGTTGACGCCGGGGTCGTACATCGGCCTGGCCGACGTGCTGGCCCGCGCCATCTAAGGGCCGTCACGCAGCGCCCGCCACGGGCCCGGACCGGCATGGAGGCCGCAAGGATGCAGGCCTTGCCGTCGGCTCGGACGGTGAGGCCCGAGCCTTCGGTGTCCCCCCTCGCTGCTCGGACAGTCCTCCGCGTTCGACAACGAAGGCCGCTGACGCGGCCCGTGTACCTGCTTGGCCTACGGCCGCCTCCTTGTGCGGAACTCGCCTCGAGGGTGGACACCGAAGGCTCTCCCCGTATCTGAGGCGGCGTGTTGTGAGAGCCCGTACGGCGCACCGCGGCAAACCAGTGAGCTTCACCTCGCCCCGCCCAACCGCGCCGGTTGGCTCGTCGCGACGTCGGATAGCCGTTGTCGGGTTGGCGTTTCACATATCACGCAGCGCTTGCGCAGATCAGTCATCGAGCGCCTACCGCTCTCCTATCACCCGACCTCACCGCTCGGAAGAGACCTTGGTGTCCACCCTCGAGGCGAGTTCCGCACAAGAGAGCGGCCGCAGGCCAATGAAATACATGGGCCACGTCAGCGGCCTTCCCTGTCGAACGCGGAGGACTGCCCGAGCAGCGAGGGTGGACACCAAGGTCTCCCTGCGACACCGCCCAGGTGCAACGCGCTCTGGCGCTACAAGGTCACCGCAGCGCCACGGCTCGCGGGTGGTCCGAAGGACTGCCCTAGCAGCGAGGGTGTACGCCAAGCTCTCCCACGAAACGCCCAGGCGCAACGCGCTCTGGCGCTACGAGGTCACCACAGCGCCACGACTCGCGGGACCGAACCATCCACCGGGCCATAAGGTCGATCGCTGGGAAGGTCCCCGGACTTCCGTGGCGAACCAAAAAAAACGCCAGCCCGAGGGCTGGCGTTTTTTGTTCACGCGGGTGGATCAGCCGCCGTGGTCGCCGCCGAACGGGTCGTCGAGCACGATGGTGTCGTCGCGATCGGCGCCCGTCGCCACGAGCGCCAGCTTGCAGCCGGAGAGTTCTTCCACCGCGCGCAGGTAGGCGCGGGCAGCCGGGGGCAGCTTGTTCCAGTCGCGGATGCCCGCCGTGGATTCGTCCCAACCCGGGAACTCGAGGTACACCGGCTTGCACTCCGCCCAGCCGTCGGCGTCCAGCGGCGCGAGTTCACGGCGCTTGCCGCGGTATTCGTACGCAATGCAGACCTTGATGGTGTCCAGGCCGTCGAGCACGTCGAGCTTGGTGATGGCCAGGCCGTCGATGCCGTTGATCTGCACGGCGCGCTTGAGCGCGACGAGGTCGATCCAGCCGCAGCGGCGCGGACGACCCGTGCTGGCGCCGAACTCGTTGCCCTTCTTGCGCAGGAGCTCACCCATCTCGTCGTTGAGCTCGGTGGGGAACGGACCGCCACCGACGCGCGTCGCGTAGGCCTTGCAGATGCCCAGCACGTAGTCGATGTCGCGCGCGCCCACGCCGGTGCCGGCCAAGGCGCCGCCGACCGTGGTGTTCGACGAGGTGACGTACGGGTAGGTACCGTGGTCGATGTCGAGCAGGGCGCCCTGGGCACCTTCGAACAGGATGTTGCCGCCGTCGCGGCGCACGTCGTGCAGGATCGTGGCGACGTCGTCCACCATGGGCTTGAGGTATTCGCCCCAGGTCAGGGCCTCGTCGAGCACGGTCTGGTAATCGACCGGCTCGGCCTTGAGCCACTCGGTGAGCACGAAGTTGTGGTATTCGACGGCGGCCTTCACCTTCTCCGGCAACTCGTGCGGATACATCAGGTCGGCGACGCGGATGGAACGGCGTGCGACCTTGTCTTCGTAGGCCGGGCCGATGCCGCGGCCGGTGGTGCCGATGGCCTTGGCACCGGACGCCACTTCGCGCGCCTTATCGACGGCGATGTGGTACGGCATGATCAGCGGCGTGGCCGGCGAGATCTTCAGGCGCGCGCGCACGTCGACGTTCTGCGCTTCGAGCTCGGCGATCTCGCTCATCAGCGCGGCCGGCGAAAGCACCACGCCGTTGCCAATCAGGCAGAGCGCATCGTCGCGCAGGATGCCCGAGGGGATCAGGTGCAGGACGGTCTTCTTGCCCTTGATCACCAGCGTGTGCCCGGCGTTGTGGCCGCCCTGGAAGCGTGCCACGGCGCCGACGCGTTCGGTGAGCAGATCGACGATCTTGCCCTTGCCTTCGTCGCCCCATTGCGCGCCGAGGATGACTACTGACTTGCCCATGATGCTGTTGCTCTCTCTAGACGATGTGGAGATGGTTTTAGCGCGGACGACCGGGGCCGTCGTTGAGGTAACGGAGGAATTCGGAATCCGGCTTGAGCACGAACACGCCCTTGCCGTCGCCAAACGCCTTGCGGTAGGCGGCGAGGCTCCGATAGAACGAGAAGAATTCCGGATCCTGGCTGTAGGCCTGGGCGTAGATGGCGGCCGCCTGCGCGTCGCCGTCACCCTTTACCTTGGTGGCGTCGCGATTGGCGTCGGCCAGCAACACCAGCTTCTGCCGGTCGGCATCGGCACGGATCGTCTCGGCGCTCTCCTGGCCCGTGTAGCGCAGTTCGTTCGCCAGTTGCAGGCGCTCGGCGCGCATGCGCTTGTAGACCGATCCGCTGACCTCGTCGGGCAGGTCGATGCGCTTGATCCGCACGTCGACCACCGCGATGCCGAGCGTCTTGCGGGCCACGGCGTCGGTCTGCTGGCGCACGCGCTCGGTGATGTCCTTGCGGCCGCCAGCGATCAGGTCTTCGAGCGGCCGGGCGTTGAACTCGAAGCGCAGGGCGTCCTTCACGATGGGGGTGAGGCGCTGGATGGCCTGGGTTTCTTCGCCGGACGTGGCGCGGTAATACGCGGCGTTGTCGGCGATGCGCCACTTCACGTAGAAATCGACGTTGACGCTCTTCTTCTCGAGCGTGAAATACCGCTCCGGTTGCGCGTCCAGACCAAGGATGCGGTTGTCGAAACGCATCACCTGCTGCACCACCGGCAGCTTGAAGTGCAGGCCGGGCTGGTAATCGGCGCGTACGATGCGGCCAAACTGCAGCAGCAGCGCATTCTCGCCCTCCTTCACCACGAACATGCTGTTGAAGGCGAGCAGCACGACGGCGACGACGATGAGGCCGGAAAAGATCTTCACTGGGCGTTCCCCTGCGTGGCCGGCTCGGTGGTGGCGGACTGCACGACGGTGCCCACGCCGGGCACGTTACGTACGCTCGCGTTGGGGCCGCTATCCACGGGCAGCTGGATGATGTTCTTGCCGCCGCTGCCGTCGATGATCTTCGGATTGCCGGCCATGACGTCTTCGACGGTTTCGAGCCAGAGGCGACGGCGGGTGACGTCCGGCGCCGCGCGGTATTCCTTGAGGAGCAGGTTGAAGCGCTCGGCATCGCCGTTGGCGCGCGCGATACGCTCCACGCGATAGGCGTCGGCCTCGGCGGCGATACGGGCGGCTTCGCCACGGGCCACGGGGACCACCTGGCTCTCGTAGGCGCGGGCCTTGTTCTCTTCGCTCTGCTTGTCTTCGCGCGCGGCGTTGACGTCGTCGAAGGCGTCCTTGACCTCCTTGGGCGGCGCGACGTTCTGGAAGCTCACGCCGGTCACCGTGACGCCCGCGTCGTACTTGTCGAGCGTCGCCTGGAGGATGTCGCGCGTCTGCTGTTGCAGGGTTTCCTTCGCCTGCGGGGCGACGCCGGCGACCGGTGCCTGGTCGGGCGCGGGGGTGTCGGTGCCCGGGGTGGTGAGAATGTTGTCCATCACGTTGGCGCCCACCACCGAGCGCACGGCGGCCTCGGCGGCGTTCGGTATGGTGCCGTTCTCGACGTCGGCGTTGGCGTAGAGGAACTTCCGTGCGTCGGAGACCTGGTACTGCACATTGAAGTCGATCGCGATGATGTTCTCGTCCCGGGTGAGCATCGAGACGTTGTCGGAGATTGAGCGGACCTGCGTCGTCTCGACCTTGGTCACGGTCTCGATCGGGCTTGGCGCCTTGAGGTGGAAGCCGGGCGGCAGGATGCGCGAGAACTGGCCGAAGCGCAGTACCACGCCGACCTGGCGGGCGTCGATCACCGTGTAGCTCGACACGAGCAACCACGCCACGACGAAGACGCCGACGACGGCCAGCGCGCCGCCGCTACCGGCGCCGAAGCGACCGAACCGCGCCTTGAGGTTCTTCAGCGCGCCGTCGAGGTCGGGCTTGCGCCCGCCTGGCCGGTTGCGGTTCCAGGGATCCTTCTGGCCGTTACCGGGTTCGTTCCAAGCCATGGGCGACAGTCTCCTTCGGGGACCGGAGGGGTGGGCGGCTGGCAAGCCATGAAGTGGACCCGGCACGGGGTGGCGAACGCCCGGTCAAACGACCCGGCGTCGCGCCGGATCGGCACGCAAACGCCGTGAATTCTACCAGACCGGTCCGGCGATCAGAAATCGGCCGGCGCCGGTTCGATCAGGTCGCGCAACGGACCGGCGTGGACGTCGTCACCCAGCAGCGGCGCCAGTACGGCGCGCGGGGCGTCGATGCCAAGGCGCCAGCCATGTTCGTCGATGGCCTCGCTGGCGATGGCGCCGGCCGCCTTCAGACGGGCATGCAGACGCCCCGCCGTGAGAGGAAGCTCAATGTCCGCCCGGATGCGCTCGCCGCCGAGGAGTTCACCCAGAGCATCGCGCAAGCCGTCCAGGCCCTGGCCCGCCTGGGCGGACAACCAGACCCGCACGGGCTTGCCGTCGTCGCCACGGTCGACTCTCGGCGCGAGGTCGTCGATGAGGTCGATCTTGTTCATGACCGAGAGCTGCGGAACGTCGCCCGCGCCGATCTCCTCAAGCACCTCGTCGACGACACGGCGCAGCAGCTCGCGCTCCTCGTCGGCGGCGTCACTGACATGGATGAGCAGGTCGGCGTCGCGCGCTTCGGCCAGCGTGGCGCGGAACGCGGCAACCAGGTCGTGGGGCAGCTCGCGGATGAACCCGACGGTGTCGGCGATCACGGCCGGACCGCACGACAGGCCGTCGACCTTGCGCACCGTGGGGTCGAGCGTGGCGAACAACTGGTCGGCCGCATAGACGCCGCCGGTGGTCAGGGCGTTGAACAGGGTGGACTTGCCGGCGTTGGTATAGCCGACGAGGGCTACCCGCGGCACGGTGTTGCGCAGGCGGGCCCGGCGCTGCTGGTCGCGCTGCACCTGAACCTTTTCGAGCCGGCGCGTGAGCATCTTCACGCGCTCGGCGAGCAAGCGGCGGTCGGTTTCGAGCTGGGTTTCGCCGGGGCCGCGGTTGCCGATGGCGCCGCCACGCTGGGCGTCCAGGTGCGTCCAGCCACGGACCAGGCGCGTCGCCACGTGCTTGAGCTGGGCGAGTTCCACTTCGAGCTTGCCTTCGTGGGAGCGGGCGCGCTGGGCGAAGATGTCGAGAATCAGGCCGGCGCGGTCGACCACGCGGGTCTTCAGGTGCTTTTCGAGGTTGCGCTCCTGCACCGGGCTGAGCTCGTGGTCGACGAGCACGAGGTCGGCCTCGAGGGCGCGCACGGCCTCGGCGACCTCGTCAGCCTTGCCGCTGCCGATGTAAAAACGGGGATTGGGGTTTTCCACGCGTGCGGGGATGCTCGCGAGGATCTCGGCACCCGCCGAGCTCACCAGTTCGGCGAATTCCTCGCCGCGGCGAATGGCGTCGCCTTCGCCGCGCGAATGCGGCAGCACCAGCACGGCGCGATCGCCTTTCTTTTGTCTATCGAACACTTAGGGAATTGACCTCATGAGGGGTGGGACGCGCCTGCGACATGCTCGCGCCCACCCCTTCACATGGGTGCCGGCCCGGAGCCCATCAACCCTCGGCATCGCCCGACGGCGCGTCGCCGTGGTTCTCGTGGCCCCCAACGCGGACGTTGCGGCTCGGCACCACGGTGGAGATGGCGTGCTTGTACACCATCTGGCTGACCTGGTTGCGCAGCAACACCACGAACTGGTCGAACGACTCGATGGTGCCCTGCAGCTTGATGCCGTTCACCAGGTAGATGGCGACCGGCACGCGCTCGCGACGCAACGCATTCAGAAACGGATCCTGCAACGACTGCCCTTTGGACATTCTTCTTCTCTCCCCTACGCCTATCGTGCGGGTCCCGGGTAAAAAAACGCCTTTCGGCGCCCCGGCCCAAGTGTCTTGAATCTTAACTGCATTTAAATCCGGTCTGGAAGCGCCTGACGTGACGTCGTCGGCATCCGGAGGAAGAGCTCCAGCGCCGTCGCCGCCATCGGCAGTGGATCGCCCCGGTCGGGGTCGAACGTCCGCGCGTCGTACTCGCTTCGCAACCAGGTGACCTGGCGCTTGGCGAGTTGCCGGGTGGCATAGATACCACGATCGCGGAAGTCCGCGGCGCTCCCCTCACCGTCGAGGAACGCCCAGGCCTGACGGTAGCCTACGGCGCGGATCGCGGGAAGGTCTGGGTGCAGGTCGCCGCGGGCCCGCAGGCGCCGCACCTCGTCGAGCAGGCCGTCGGTGACCATCTGCTCGAAACGCATGGCGATACGGGCGTGCAGCGTCGCCCGATCGGCGGGTAACAGTGCCAGCTTGAGCACCCGCCACGGAAACGGCTCGCGCGGCTGGCTCTGCAACTCGCTGATGGGCCGCCCGGTGAGTTCCATGACCTCGAGCGCGCGCTGGATGCGCTGCGCGTCGCCGGGCCGGATGCGCTCGCCGGCCTGCGGGTCAGCCGCGGCCATGCGCGCGTGAAGCGCCGTCCAGCCCACCCGGGCCGCCTCGGCGGCCAGACGCTCGCGCACGGCCGGATCGGCTTCGGGCAAGGCGGAAAGACCGCGCTGGAGCGCCCGGAAATACAGCCCGGTGCCACCGACCAGCAGCGGCACGCGCCCCGCCCGGGTGACTCGCTGCATCGCCTCGCGGGCATCGGTCGCGAAATCGGCGGCCGAATACGGTTGGGACGGATCGCGTATGTCGATCAGCGCATGGGGATAGCGTTCGAGCGTGGCCGCGTCGGGCTTGGCCGAGCCGATATCGAGGCCCCGGTAGACCAGGGCGGAGTCGACGCTGACCAGGCCCACGGGAAAACGGTCTGCCAGCGCGCAGGCAAGCGCCGTCTTGCCCGAGGCGGTCGGGCCCATCAAGAAGATGGCGAGGGGGCGGGAGTCTTCGGACATCGACCAACGGAATGAAAACGCGGGCGCAAGGGTAACCCAGCCAGCGGTCGTCGGTGTCGCGACCGTCCCGCGACACCGGCGCGGGACGGTGCCACGGGACGTGTGGTCAATGCTTAACCACGGCAACCCAAGTACCCGTCACCGTTGGAGGCGTCGGACTTGTCCACAGGCTTGTGCAGGGCGTATCCACATGCCGTGTGGATAACCCGGCGGCTCAACGCGGCGCCACGCCCAACTCCGTCAACAGCGAGGGCGACGGGTACACCTTGTCCATCAGCCAGCGCATGTAGCGCATGTCGACGTGGATGGCGCGCTTGTAACGGGGGTCGTACATCCAGCTGGCGCTGACGGCCTCCCAGTTGCTGTCGAAGTTGAGCCCGACGAGTTCGCCCTTGGCGTTAAGCACGGGCGACCCCGAGTTGCCGCCCGTCGTATCGAGGTTGCTCAGGAAATCGACCGGCATCTCACCCGTGGATGGATCGGCGTAGCCTGCGAAGTCACCCTTGCGGATGGCGTCGAGCAGGGGTTTGGGCGCATCGAACGGGATCGTGCCGGTGTTCTTCTCGACGATGCCCTTGACCGTGGTCACCGGCGCGTAGGCCACCGCATCGCGGGCGACCAGCGGGGTGACCTTGCCGTAGCTGACCCGCAAGGTGGAATTGGCGTCGGGGTAGACCGCCCTGCCCTGTTTTTCGCGATAGGCGATCAACGCCTGGATATACGCGGGACGCAGGCGCAGCAGGTCACCCTCGCGCACCTTGCGCTCTTCTTCCATGCGCAGCAGGGCCGGCCGCAGGGTGCGCGCGGCGACGAGCAGGGCGTCGTCGCTCTTGCCGACCTCAGCGGGTGTGGCGTCGAAGAACCGCAGGCGCGCGGCTTCGTCGCCGAACGCCGTGACCGCGTAGATCCGGTCCAGCGACTTGGCCAGTTCGGCGGGCGTGAGACCGAACACCGCGTCCACTTCCGGCAGGTGCTGAGCCTTGGGGAGTTTCTGGTAGCGCAGCAGCAGCGAGGTGACCAGCGCTTTTTCGACCTTCGGATCGTAACGGCGCTGGACCTGCTTCAACTGGCTGCGGATCAGCTCCTCGTCGCGCTGCTGGTAGCCCGATTCGCGTTCGGCGTCGGGTTTTGCCCGTTCAACCGCCAGACGATCCAGGGCAAGCGCGCCACGCATCAGTTGCGTCTGCGATGCGAGCAGGCCGAGCAACAGGTCGCGGTCACGCGTATCGCGGCCCTGTGCAATCAGTGCCTTGACCGCGTCGATGTCGGGGGTGAGCGTCTTCGCCTCGGGTCGCGTCGCCAGCCAGGCGAGCATGGCGACCTCGTCCTCTCGGCGCACGGCGACGGCATCACTGCGTTGCAGGCCTTGGAGTTCGCCGCTGAAGCGCTTGATCCCGTTCTTCAGCGACTGCAACTGCGAGGCATAGCGAATGCCCGCATCCTTGTCGGCCTTGCCCTGGGTTTCGATGACGTTCTGCAGGTCGGTCAGCACGGCCACCGAGGTCGGCAGGCGCCATTGGATCTGGTCGGCGAATTCGGCCGCCGTGCGGTGGCGGTAGGTGATACCCGGATAGCCGGCCAGCATCACGAAGTCGCCTTCGGCCACGCCCTCGCTCGCCAGCTTCAGGTGCGACGGCGGACGATAGGGCGTGTTCTGTGGCGAGTAATCGGCCGGCTTGCCGTCGGGGCCGACGTAGGCGCGCAGGATGGTGAAGTCGCCCGCGTGGCGGGGCCAGACGAAATTGTCGACCTCGTCGCCGTAGTTGCCGATGGCGCGCGGCGGCGCGTAGACCAGGCGCACGTCGCGCAGTTCGAGCTGCTTCACCAGGAAGAAATCGCGCCCGTAGAACATGTTCGCCACGCTGCATCGGATGCCGGGCTCTTTCTCGCATTCGGCGACCAGCGCCTTGCTGGCGGCTTCGACGGCGTCGTAATACGCCTTGCCCGTCTTGCCCCTGGCGCCAGCAAGGATGCGTTCGGTCACCTTGTCGAAGCCGACGGTGACGCGCAGGCGGTAATCCGGGTTGGCCGGCAACTCGGCGGCGCGATCGGCGGCGACGTAGCCGTCGGTGATCAGGTCGCGGTCGGGACGGGAGTTGTACTGGATGACGCCAAAGGCCACGTGATGGTTGGTCACCACGAGGCCGTCGGCCGAGACGAACGAGCCGGTGCCACCGCCGACCCGCACCACGGCGTTCAAAGGCGCGCGGGTCAGGTCGGCGAGGTCGCCGGCCTTGCCGCGGAACCCCGCCGCCTTCAGATTCTTCTCAATGTCGGGCAACTGCGAGGGCAGCCACATGCCTTCGTCGGCCCGGGCTTCCAGCGCCAGCGCCATGGCGGCACTGAGCATCATCGTGCGGATTCGCATCGTCTTGGGTATCCCTTTCGCATCGTAAAACCTTGCGGACCATAGAGGGCGGCCCCGCCGCTGGCAATGGCGCATCGCACAAGAGCGGCGGGGCATGGGCGCCTATAATGGCGGTTTGGTCCGCTCCGCGGCCCCCTCCCCATGGAATCCCGAACCGCCATGCAGCAGACGATGAAGGCGCTGGTCAAGCGCAAGCCCGAACAGGGCATCTGGATGGAAGACGTCCCCGTCCCGACCGTCGGCCCCAACGAGGTGCTGATCAAGATCGAGAAGACCGCCATCTGCGGTACCGACCTGCATATCTACAAATGGGATGAATGGTCGCAGCGCACGATCAAGCCCGGCCTGGTCATCGGCCACGAGTTCGTCGGCCGCATCGCCGAGATCGGCCCCGGCGTGACCGGCTACAAAGTCGGCGACCGCGTGTCGGCCGAAGGTCACATCGTCTGCGGCCACTGCCGCAATTGCCGCGCCGGCCGTCAGCACCTGTGCCCCAACACCTTCGGCATCGGCGTGAACCGCGACGGCGCCTTCGCCGAATACATGGCCATGCCGGCTTCCAACCTGTGGCCGATTCCGGACCCGGTACCGTCCGAACTGGCCGCGTTCTTCGACCCCTACGGCAACGCCGCACACTGCGCCCTGGAATTCGACCTCATCGGCGAAGACGTGCTCATCACTGGCGCCGGTCCGATCGGCATCATCGCCGCCGGCATCGCCAAGCACGTGGGCGCTCGCAACGTGGTGGTGACCGACGTCAACGACTACCGCCTGAAGCTGGCCGCCGACATGGGCGCCACCCGCGTGGTGAACGTCGCCAACCAGTCGCTGAAAGACGTGGTGAAAGACCTCCACATCGAGGGCTTCGACGTGGGCCTGGAAATGAGCGGCAACCCGCGCGCCTTCGCCGACATGCTCGAGTGCATGTACCACGGCGGCAAGATCGCCATGCTCGGCATCATGCCGCGCGGCGCGGGCATCGACTGGGACAAGGTCATCTTCAAGGGCCTTACCCTGCAGGGCATCTACGGCCGCAAGATGTACGAGACCTGGTACAAGATGACCCAGATGGTGCTCACCGGCTTCCCGCTGCAGAAGGTGCTCACGCACCAGATCGCCATCGACGATTTCCAGAAGGGCTTCGACCTGATGGACGCCGGTCAGTGCGGCAAGGTGGTCTGCTCCTGGACGTGATCGTGTGAGTCGCGGCCTTCGGCGGCCGTGAACCGTGAACCGAGAGCCATGCGGTTCACGGTTCACGCCACCCCAGCCGGCCAACCCGCACGCGTTAGAATGGGCGTTCGTCCCTCTTCCGGAACCCGCCCCATGTCCTATCCCGCCCAGGAGCGCCTTGCGGCCGAACTCGAATCGATCCGCGAGCAAGGCCTGTTCAAGAGCGAGCGCGTCATCGTGTCGCCGCAGTCCGCCGAGATCGCGCTGGATGGCGGCCGCAAGGTGCTCAACTTCTGCGCCAACAACTACCTGGGGCTGGCCGACCATCCGGACGTGATCGCCGCCGCCAAGGCCGCTCTCGACACGCACGGCTTCGGCATGGCGAGCGTGCGTTTCATCTGCGGCACGCAGGATCTCCACAAGGAACTCGAGGCGAAGATCGCCGCGTTCTTCGGCACGGAGGACACCATCCTTTATGCCGCGTGCTTCGACGCCAACGGCGGCCTGTTCGAGCCGCTGCTCGGCGAGGAAGACGCCGTGATCTCCGATGCGCTGAACCATGCGTCGATCATCGACGGTATCCGCCTGTGCAAGGCCAAACGCTTCCGCTACGGCAACTGCGACATGGCCGACCTCGAAGCCCAGCTCCAGGCCGCCGACGCCGCGGGCGCCCGGACCAAGCTCATCACGACCGACGGTGCCTTCTCGATGGACGGCTTCATCGCGCCGCTCGACGAGATCACCGCACTGGCGAAGACATACAACGCCCTCGTGCACATCGACGAATGCCACTGCACCGGCTTCCTCGGCGATACCGGTCGCGGCTCGGCCGAAGTGCACGGGGTGATGGACCGCATCGATATCTTTACCGGCACCCTGGGCAAGGCCCTGGGCGGCGCGCTGGGTGGTTTTACGACGGGCCGCCGGGAGGTCATCGAGATGCTGCGCCAGCGTTCGCGGCCTTACCTGTTTTCCAACTCCCTCCCCCCGCACGTGGTGGCCGCCGGCATCAAGGTGTTCGACATGCTGGCGTCGGCAGGCGAGATGCGTGAGCGCGTAAAAGAAAACACCCGTTATTTCCGCGAAAAGATGACCGCAGCCGGGTTCGACATCCGCCCGGGGCAGCACCCGATCGTGCCGGTGATGATCTACGACGCCAAGCAGGCGCAGGCGATGGCCACCGAACTGCTCGACGAAGGCATCTACGTCACCGGATTCTTCTTTCCCGTGGTGCCCCAGGGCAAGGCCCGCATCCGCACGCAGATGAGCGCCGCGCACACCCGCGAGCATCTGGACAAGGCCATCGCGGCGTTCACCAAGGTCGGGCGCAAGCTGGGCGTGTTGAAAGGGTAATCGACGGTTCGCGCGCGAGGGGTGGGAGCCGACGGCATCGCCGATCCGGCGCCAGCCGGCCTGGGGCGAATGACGTGATGACCTCGCACGATCACGTCATGGCCTCATTCGCCCCTACCGCGCCTGAGGGTTCGCGGAGACGATCCGCTCCCACCGCGGCGCCGGAGTGCCGCCACCTCGTCCGCGGTGAGATGCCGCCACTGTCCCTTGCCCAACGTTCCCAGCGACAGATCACCGATCGCCACCCGCACCAGCCGCAGCACGTCGAAGCCCAGAGCCTGCATCAACCGGCGAATGTGCCGGTTGCGCCCTTCATCGAGCGTCACCGCCAGCCACGCCGTCTTGTCGCCACGACGCAGCACCGACGCGGCGCCCGCCCTCAACGGCTCGCCCTGGTCGACGACGCCGGTGAGCATCGCCGCCACCGTGCCATCGTCAGGGTGTCCGGCCACCTGCACGTGATAGGTCTTCGGCACGTGCGTCGAGGGCTCGGTGATTCCCGCCGCCCACACCGTATCGTTGGATATGAGCAGCAGCCCCTCGCTGGCTTTGTCCAGGCGCCCCACGGCGCCGAGCCAGGGCAAGCCGGCGCCCTCGAGCAGGCCGTAGACCGTGTCGCGCCCGCGCTCGTCGGACGCCGTCACCAAGAGGCCGCGCGGCTTGTTGAGCGCGACGTAGACCGATGTGGCCGCCTCGGCACCGGCCCCGTCCAGTTCGACGCGCTCGTGCCCGGCGACCGGAAACTCCGGATCGCGGACGAGTCGGCCATCCACGCGCACCCGGCCTTCACGCACCGCTTTCTCGCCCTGGCTGCGCGAGCAGAGGCCGCGCTTGGACAGGACACGGGCGAGGCCGTAGCGGGGTGTCGACGATCGAGGGGCACGCGGAGGCATCGCACAAGCATAAGCGAAACCCACCGACACCAAAAAAAAACGGCATGCCGAAGCACGCCGTTTCGGAAATATACGTTGAAGGGTGCCCGTCAGATGTTGCCGATACCTTCGGGACGCTTGGCGCCCACGAAATGCTTGGACCAGTAGGCCTCGTTGAGGCTATCGACGCGGACCGTCTTGCCGGCCGACGGCGAATGGATGAACTGACCGTTGTCGATGTAGATGCCCACGTGGGAGATGGCCTTGCCCCGGGTGCGGAAGAACACCAGGTCGCCGGTCTTCATGTCGCCGCGCTTGACCTTGAGGCCGGCGAGGAACTGGCTGGCCGAATTGGTCGGGAGGTCGAGGCCGATGCTGTGGAGGAAGACGTAGCGGACGAAGCCGCTGCAGTCGAAGCCCGTGGACGGCGCGCGACCGCCGCGGTGGTACCGGATGTCACGAAGCTTCATCGCGAACGCGAGAAGGGCCTCGCGAGCGTGGCCGTCGACGTGACCGGCCAGCTTGGCGGTGGCCGCGGCGACGAGGCTATCGTCGTCATCGTCACCCTGGGCATCGTTGTCGGCCGTGGCCGTGTCGGCTACCGCCGGCGCCTGCGGCGCGATCAGGGCGGAGACGTCGGGAATCGTGGACTGGGCCAGGGCGTTCGCGGGAGTGAACACCGGGAGGTCGGTCAGCAGGATCGAGGCGGACTGATCCAGACCCTTAGGCGCGGTGACCGTATCAGCGATGGCAGGCGTCACAGCCATGAAACAGCAGGTGGCTAGCGCGAGAGCGGTCAGTCGCTTTAAGTGCATGAGCGATAAGGCCTATTCGTCGAAAAGTTAATCCACCGAAACGGCGGGACCCCGTGAATGAGGGGTGAAGTTATCAAACCGAAACGTCCATGTTGTTTTCATAAAGTTAAAAACGGCCCGTCCTAGGAAATATTCAGAGCGTTTCCCAACTTCTTGCGATCACAAATGTGAAAAATGAACGCAATGAAGGGCTTGGCTCAAACGAGCGAAACCCTACCCGTTATCGGCAGGCGGGCGGAGCGCTTGACGTTGGGGCGCAACCTTCAGGGCGTGTATCGACGTTGGCCGAAAAGGGCGCTGCCGATTCGGATCTCGTCGCTACCCTCGGCAATGGCAAGCGCGAAGTCACCACTCATCCCCATCGACAGCCGATCGACGGCATAACCGGCGTGCCTGGCCCTGTCTCGCCATTGATACAGGTCACGGAAACACCGGCGCACCACGGCCTCGTCGTCCGACGCTTCGGCCAGGGTCATGAGCCCGCGGACGTTCAACGACGGAAACGACCTGAGCTCGTGGAGGAAATCCAGCAGCGACGCCGGGTCGAGGCCCGACTTGCTCGGCTCGGTGGATGTCTTCAGCTGCACCAGCACGTCAAGCGCGCGTCCCTGCGCCTGCAAGGCCTTGTCGAGGGCCACGGCGAGGTCGATGCGATCCAGCGACTGCACCTCGGATGCGTACCGGGCCACCGCCTTGGCCTTGTTGGTCTGCAGGTGCCCGATCACGACCCAGTCCAGGTGCTCGGCCGCCAGTGCGGACGCCTTGGCCTGGATCTCCTGCACCTTGTTCTCGCCGAACCGCCGCTCGCCCGCGGCCACCGCCTCGAGCACGGCATCGGTGCCGAAGGTCTTGCTCACCGGCAGCAGGCGGACCGCCGCCGGGTCGCGGCCCGCGGCGTGACAGGCGTCTGCGATCCGCGCCCGCACGGCCGCGAGGCGGCCGGCGAACGTGGCGTCGTCGCCGGTCATGCCTTGGCCGCTTCCTGGAAGTGGCGCGCGACGACGCTGGCCACGACCATGCTCACGCGCTTGCCGGTGGGAATGTGCAGGAATTCGTTGGGGCCGTGCGCGTTGGAGTGCGGACCGAGCACGCCGGTGATGAGGAACTGTGCGTTCGGAAACTTCTCGCCCAGCATGCCCATGAAGGGGATGCTGCCGCCCTCGCCCATGTAGGCGGCGGGCTGGCCGAAGTAATCCCTCGACGCCTGGGCAACGGTATCTTCCAGCCACGGGGAGAGCGTCGGCGCGTTCCAGCCGCTGCCGTCCTTCTCAAGGTCGAAGCTCACCTTCGCACCGTACGGCGGGTCCTTCTCGAGCAGTTGCTTGAGGAACCGGCCCGCCTCGGCGCCGGAGAGGGTCGGCGGTACGCGCAGGCTGAGTTTCACCGACGTCTTCGGCCGCAGCACGTTGCCCGCGCTCTCCAGCGGGGGCATGCCGCCCACACCGGTCACCGCCAGCTGTGGACGCCACGTGCGATTGAGCACGAGTTCGGTGAGGTCGTCCGTCACCGGATTCATGCCCTCGACGAAGGGGAACTTGTCGTACACCGCCGTGCCCAGCACCTCGGCAGAACGACGCGCCTGGTCGACGCGCTGGGGCGGGATATCCACATACAGCTCGCGCGGAAGGATGCGGCCGGTGGCCGGATCCTCCAGGCGGCCGAGGATGTCGCGCAGGATGCGGAAGCTGGAGGGCACCACGCCCGAGGCGTCGCCCGAATGAACGCCCTCCTCCAGCACCTGCACGGTGAGGTTGCCGCCGGTCATGCCGCGCAGCGAGGTGGTGAGCCAGAGCTGGTCGTAGTTACCACAGCCCGAATCGAGGCAGACCACCAGGGCGGGCTGGCCGAGGCGATCGGCGAGATGGTCGACGTAGTACGGCAGGTCGTAGCTGCCCGATTCCTCGCAGGCCTCGATCAGGATCACGCAACGCGCGTGGGGCACGCCCTGGTCGCGCAACGCGAGCAACGCCGCGAGCGAGCCGAAGATGGCATAGCCGTCGTCCGCGCCACCTCGCCCGTAGAGCTTGTCGCCCTTGATCACCGGCGTCCACGGACCGAGGTCGTCGGCCCAACCCGTCATCTCCGGCTGCTTGTCGAGGTGGCCATAGAGCACCACGGTCTGGTCGGTGCCCCTGCCGCCGTCCATGCCCTGCGCGGGCACGTCGATGTAGATCAGCGGGGTGCGCCCATCGAGGCGGATGACTTCCAGGGTGGCACCCTCGAACGCGGGCAGCTTGCCGCGCGCCCAGTCCTCCATCAGCGCCACCGCCTGGTCCATGTAGCCGTGCTCCCGCCATTGGGCATCGAACATGGGCGACTTGTTCGGGATGCGGATGTACTCGACCAGTTGCGGGACGATTTCCGCGTCCCAGAGGTCGCTGACGAAGGAAGAAATGCGGGAGGTATCCATGGCCAGACCACTCGTGGGGCAAAGAGCCATTGTAGCAGCGCCGACGGTGGGCCCCTCTGGCACCGACGGTGGTACCCGGGCGGCAACGCCGCAGCGCGCCGACACCCATCGCGTCCGGCACCCGCTGCCCCCGGACGGCGGGTCGCCGCACAGTGGCCCGCCCCGCGCCATCCGGTGCGGGGGCCACCAGGAGAACCCGATGAACCGATACCTTTCCGCCCTCGCCGCGCTGCTGCTCGCCACGCCCGCCTTCGCCGCCACGCCGGTCAACGTGAACACGGCCGACGCGTCGACCCTCGCCGAATCGCTCGACGGCGTCGGCCTGGCCAAGGCGCGCGCCATCGTCGCCTGGCGCGATGCCCATGGTCGCTTCGAATCGGCCGACCAGCTCACCGAGGTCAAGGGCATCGGCGCCGCCCTCATCGACCGCAACCGCGAGGCGATCCTGCTCGACGACGGGAAGCCGGCGAAAAAGAAAGCGAAGACGGCCTCGCGGGCGCGCGCGGCCGACGCCGAGGAATGATCCACCGGGGGCGGAATGCGGTCCGCCCCCCTTTCGCCCGTCCGCGAACGCGCTACACTCGCGCCCCATGCCGGGGGCTCGATATCACATCGCCACCCGCGACGGCACAGGGGCCCGATGATCCGATGATCCTGCCGCGTTACCGCATCGCCGATTCGGGAATTCCCGGGGCCGGCAAGGGGCTGTTCGTCGACGAAGACGTGCCCGCCGGGCAGATCGTCACCGCGCCCGATGCCATCGATCGCACCTTCCGCTGGGACGAGATCGCCCGGTCGCCCGACCTGCACGCCGCCGCGCGGTGGTTCGGCGACCGCTACACGCTTTCGCCGGACTGGCCGGACGAGTGCTACGTGAACCATAGCTTCGAGCCAACGGGGCTGTGGCATCTCGGCTTCATCTTTGCCGCGAAAGATCTCGCGCAAGGCACTGAAATCACCGTCGATTATCGCCACCTGCTGGCGCCGGGCCAGGAAGAGGCCTTTCACGACGCGGTGACTGGTGAGAAAATAGTCGGCTGGTCATGGCAGGAAAGCCTGGCGTCGAGCACTCACGCACTGGCTCACCTGATCGGCTGAACTTGGTCACTTCGATGGCATTCTGCGACATACCCTCAATCGACACCGCGCGCCTGCGGCTCACCGCCCTCAGCGAGCGTCACTTCGACGATTACGCGAGCATGCTCGCCGACGCCGACAGCACCCGCTGGATCGGCGACGGGCAGCCCCTCGACCGCATGAATGCCTGGCGTTCGATGGCCATGCTGCTCGGTCATTGGGCGCTGCGCGGCTGCGGCATGTGGGCCATCGAGTTGCGAGACACGGGCCAATTCATCGGCCGCGCGGGCCTCATGAAGCCCGAGGGCTGGCCCGACCTGGAACTGGGCTGGATGCTCAAGCCCGAGCACCGGCATCATGGCTACGCGACCGAAGCGGGCGCCGCCATCCTCGATTTCGCATGGAACCGCATGCACGCCCAGCGCGTGATCAGCCTCGTGCGCATTGGCAACGAGGCCTCCGACCACGTCGCCGAACGGCTGGGCGGCGAGCACATCGACAACATCGACTTCCTCGGCGGCGCCACCCATCTGTTCGCGTACTACCCGCCGCACCGCGAAGTGCGCCGGGCCAGCTAAGGCCCCTTCAGAAGGCGGGTGCCAGCGCCGAGCGGCGCCGCTGCGTCGCGGTGCCGGCAGTGAGCCCGGACAAGGCGATCAACCGCGCGGTGCGCATCCACGCGACCACGATCACCCCCAGTTGCACCACCACGAAACCCCAGACCACCCCGCTCCCGGCAGCCGTCACGTGTCCGCGCCACGCCGCGACCAACGCATCCAGCCCTCCGCCGAACAGCGTGATCACAAGGTAGATACCGAGGCAGGCGAACGGTCGCCGGACGAACTGCACGACGCCCCGTCCGAACGCGCGCAGCGCCGATCGCAGGGTCGGGTCGGCGATGAACTGGGCGCGGGCTGATTCGACGATCGCCTGCGCGATCACGAAGCACAGCACCACCAGCGCAAGCGCCGCGTCGTGGTAGAGGTCGGCTCGGCCTTGCGACAACGCGCTCTCTACGTGTCGGTCGGCCATCGGCATCACCGCCCTGCCCGCGAGCACGACGAGCCCGTAAGGCAGGAGTGCCGGTACGTAGAGCCGGAGCAGGCGCCCGTAGTCGGCCGCGCCCCCCTGCAACAAGGCACCGAAGCCGAGCGCCCTACCCGCGCGACCGGCACTGACCGCCATAGCGGCCAGGAACGGCGACAACAGCAACGTCAGCAACGCCCCGGCGGCGACCGTGGGCGTGAGCCAGTCGCTGCCGCCGAGTGCCTGGGTCACGTCGGCCATCATCCACCCGTCCAGGTGCGATGCCCAGGCGTCGGCGTGCACCGAATAACCGAGCAGTCCGTCGAGCGTGGTCCATAGCGGCAACGCGACGAGCAGGGTCGGCAGCAGGCTGATGAGCACCCAGAGCAGCCACAGGCGCCATTGCATCGCGGCGATGGCGCCCTGGACGAGCGCGGCGACCGCCGAGCGTGACGTGCGTGTGTTCATAGCGTTCCCAGCCAGGTGTAGAGGCCCTGCAACAGGGCGGCGATATCGGCGCTCCAGCGCGTGGACGCGGCGTGGTTCGGTTCGACGGTGCGGCTGTCGTTGAGCTTGTTCGCATCCAGCAGCACCGCCCCTTGCGGGTCGAGCTCGGCCGACACGCCTTGCGCGCCGCGGGTCAAGGTGAAGCGTGCCCAGCGCCGGTCGTCGTTCCAGGGCACGGTGTCCGTCGAGCCGTCGGCGAACGTCACCCTGAGTATCTGCGGCACGCTCGCGCCGTCGCGCCAGACCGTTACCGTGGTGCGCCAAGGGAACGGACCGGTACCCTCCTTCGCGTTGGGATGCGCATGCGCCCACGCCTCGCGCTGTCGCGCGATGGCCGCGTCATTGACGTCCTGGCCGATATCGATCCGCTCGCCGTCGCGCACGGACGATCCGGCGAGCGGCAGCACTTCGACGCTGTCGATACCTGTCACGCGGTCGTCGATGCGCGCCGTGCCGTAAACGTATTTGTCGAACACATCCGCGACCACGGCGGGTTGTCCCGAGACATCGGACAGCACCTGCTGGAGGTCGCCGATGGCCGGATGACGGAAGTGCCATGTCGCGTAGTACTGCCGGAACGCTTTCTCCAGCACGTGCTTGCCCAGCCGCGCTTCCAGGTCGTGCATCGCGGTAGCCGTGCGCGAATACACCGTGCCGTAGCCGTCGCTCGACAGGCGGTCCCACGCGTTCTGGCCCAGCGGATCGGCCGGCGCCCCGAGCGCGGCGCCCATGCGCTCGATCGAGAACACGTCCACGGCCGGATCGATGCCAAAGAGGCGCCACCCACGCCGGGTGAGATGGACGCGCTGGTCGCGCGCGCGGAGCATGCGGTCGTCCCAGAACTCGTTGAGCCCTTCGTCGAGCATCGGCTCCTCGAACTCGTTCGAGGCGAGCAGCCCGTAGAAGTAGCCATGGCCGAACTCGTGGATGGTCACGAAGTCGATCAGGTACTGGTCCAGCGTCCCGGCGTCGACCCGGCGCGCGTGATCCACCGTAAAGAACGTGGGGTATTCCATGCCGCCGGCTTCGTCGGCGTTGAACGGCGGCACCACGGCGGTCACGGTGCGATACGGGTACGGGCCAAGCGTGTCCGAAAACCAGGTCAGCGAATCGGTGGCGGCCTTCAGCACGGGCCCCGCGACGTGGGCATAGTCCGGCGGATAGACCACCTTGACCTTCACCGGCGGGCTGCCCGGTCCCGACCAGGTGGTTTCGCGGGCGAGATAACCGGGCGCGGCCATCCACGCGAAGTCGTGCACGTCGCCCTGCGCGAAATGCCAGGTGGCCTCCGCACCCTCGATCACCGGTGGCCCCTGCTGCTCGCCCACGGCGGCCACCACGTAATCCTTCGGCACGCTCAGGCGGACGTCGTAGTCGCCGAAGTCCGCGTAGAACTCGCTGTTGAAATGGAACGCGTGCACGTTCCAGCGTGGCTGCGTGGCGCCGCGCTCGCCCGGGAGCTCGAGTACGCCGATCTTCGGAAACCACTGGGCGACGAGGTTGAAGTCGCCGACGTGGCCGGTGCGCACCACCACCTTGGGCAGTTGCGCATGGAACGCCATGTCCAGGGACACGCTACCGCCGGGCGGCACCGGCCGGGCCAGGTCCACGCGCACCACCGTGTGGTCGGTGTCGGGGCCGCCGTCGGGATGCACGTAGCGCCACGTCAGCGGTGCGCCATCCTGCTCCACCGTGCCCAGATCGATATAGCCCCACTCGCCCTTCTTCAGTTGTGCAAGGCCCCTCGTATCGTCGTCGGCCAGCAGGCGACGCTCGGTGAAAAACAGGCTGCCTTCGCCCTCGAACGCGTTGAGATACAGGTGCAGGAACACCGCGCCGACGGAACGATCGCTGCGGTTACGCCAGGTCAGCTGCTGGCGCCCGTCCACGGCATGCCGCGCCGCATCAAGACGGGCCTGGATGCGGTAGGACACTACCCGGTCCGATAACGTCGGCTCGTTCCCCGTGCGCGGACCACCCCAGGCGTTTGGTGCGCTCGGCGTGCGAACGTAGGCCGCGTCGGCCGCCACGAAGGGAATGTCCGCAGGGGGCGCGACGCTGCCGGCGGGTGCCGGCGCCGGCAGCGGTGCCTCCTGGGCGAAGCTGGCACTCGCGCAGGCGAGCAGGCCCACGGCAACGTGGCGGACGAATCCGGATGCCTCACGGCGCATCGATGTTTCCCCTGAAGACGATCGGTTGACGCGACGGCCGGAGCCGCTGGAGCACGCACGGGGGGTGCCTTTCCCTCAACCGGAAAAGGCGCGCTCCCGCATCCATTTGGTGACGATCCACTTCTCTCCCTGCGTCACCGGCGCGCCACCGTGCAACGTCAGCGGATCGAGCCGACCCTCGGGCATATCGTATTCGAAGTAGAGGGCCTGCCCTTCCTTCGGCACGTAACTGAAATCGATGCGCGGAAACACGGTTTCGCCGCCCGCCTCGACATCGTTGAGGTACATGATGAGCGTGGCGATGCGCTGGCCGCCCGCATCCAGGTGCGGTTGGCTGCCCTTGTCCGACGGATCGAAATAGTCGTAATGCGGCTGGTATTCGCCGCCGATGCCGTAACGCATCACCTGCAGGCCTTCGCCGTGGTCTTCGGGCAGCCGCATGAGGGCGGACACGCGACGGTCTACCAGGGCCACCAGTTCGTTCTCGGCGCGCTGGAAGTACGCCCCGTCGCTGGTGCGGATGTCCATGACCGTGTTGCGACCGTCTTCCTTGTGCACCACCGTGGAGCGGTGCAGGCGCTCGGCGGCCATCCCGCGGAAGGCCGCGCATTCCTCCGGCGACAGCACCCCGTCGAGCACGGCGACCACGGGCCGGGCGATGCGCGTGACCACGCGCACGGCGCGGTCGCCGGCGTCGATGACGTGACCGTCGGCAAGCCGGCTGTCGAACGAGGGCCGGTCGCCGATGGCGGCGTCCTCCGGTGGCGCGGCCATCAGCGCATCGTCGATGGCCTGCCACGAGGCGCGCTCGGTGAATCCGTTGTCGAGCATGGTCTGGAGGATGTCCACCGCACGCGCGCCCGCCTGCAACGACTCCGCTATCCAGCGGTGCCAATCGGGCGTAACCTTCGTGTGTTGTCGTTCCACGGCGACCATGCCGTCATCCTATCCGCTACACGAACCGGACCGGTAGCCCCATGAACCACACCGCGCAAGGCACGTTCGACGTCCGTCTCGAGCCGTCCGGCACGCCCGATCAAGGGGAAGGCAGTGCACTGGCCGCTTTTGTGCTCAGCAAGCGCTATCACGGGCCGCTCGACGCCGAATCGCACGGCCAGATGATCTCGGCCAGCAGCGTCACCGAGAAGGGTTCCGCCGCCTACGCCGCGGTCGAACGGCTCACCGGCACGCTGGACGGACGCAGCGGCAGTTTTGCCCTGGTCCATCGCGGCATCATGTCGGCGGCGGAGCGCGAACTACGCATCGACATCGTGCCCGACTCGGGCAGCGGCGAACTCAAGGGGATCCGCGGCACGCTCGACATCGAGATCGCCGCGGACGGCACGCACACCTACACGCTTACCTACGCACTGCCTGGCGGAGACGTGCACTGAGCCTCGCCGAGCAGCCAGGCAAGCTTCCGGTGCCGCGGAAGACGCTTGAGGACGTACTCCGCCTTCGATGCGGCCGATCGGTCGGCGAACGGGCGACACCCGAGCAACCGCACCGGCGGATGAGACCGCGTGTAGCGCGCCCCCTTGCCTGCGACGTGCGCGGCATATCGCGCGTCGAGATCGTTGGTGATCCCGGCGTACAGGCTGCCGTCGCGACATTCGATGAGGTACACGCACCACATGGGCGCCAAGGGTAACCCGCGTTGACGGCGCCCTACGACCTCGCGGTCAACTTACCGCTGCGCGAGCACGTCGCCGCACGCCTGCGTGACGCCCTCGCCCGTGCGCCGGTCGACGCACGGATGCTCGGTTACCCCGCACCCGGGGGGGACGCCCCGACGCTCGAAGCGATCGCGGCGTGGATGCGCCGCCACGGCGGCCACACCACCCTGGATGCGCGGCGCCTCGTGCTGACCCTGGGTGCGCGCCATGCGCTCATGCTCGCCTTGCGCCTGTGCTGCCGCCCGGGCGACGCGCTGCTGGTGGAGCGCCTTACCTATCACGGATTCCGCGCCGCGGCCGACGCCTGGGGCGTACGCCTCGTCGCGGTGGACATGGACGGCGACGGACTGTGCCCGGCCGCCCTCGAACGCGCGATCGTCGTGCACGGCGCCCGCACCCTCTACGTACAGCCCACGCTGCACAATCCGACCACGGTCACCCAGCCGCTGGCACGCCGCCGCGAGATCGCCGGCGTCGCGGCGGCGCACGGACTGACCGTCATCGAGGGTGACGTCTATTCGGCCCTCGTCGCCGGCGAGCGACCGACGCCGCTCGCCAGCCTCCTGCCCGATCGTTGCCTGCACGCGGGCGGCATCGGCAAGGTGCTCGGGCCCGGCCTGCGCATCGGCTGGCTGCTGCTTCCGGACGACGCGCGTCGCGACGCCGCCGTCGCCGATATCGCCCGCGAAAGCGATGGCCTGCCCCTCCTGCTGCCGTCGGTGATTGCCGGCTGGCTGATGGACGGCACCGCCGACGCCCTGCTCCGCGACCTGCGCGACGCGTTACGCGAACGCAACGCGACAGCCCGGGCGCTCCTGGGCGATCGGCTGGTCACGGCGGACGCCCTGCACGCATGGCTACCCCGGCACGATGCGGACAGGATCGTCGCCGATTCGCGAGCGGTGGGCGTCGCGGTGACGCCGGCCGACGGCGGCATCCGCCTCAGCCTCGCCGCCGAGGAGGACCCCGTGCGACTGGAGACCGCGCTGCGCCGGGTAGCGGCCGTCCTGGCGGGCCGCGCGACCTGACGGTCTACCGGCCCGTGTGCGGTGGCGGCCCTGGCCGGCGATGTCAGGCTGGCGTCGTCAGCTTTTCGAGCGCCTTACCCACGGCCGCGAAGGCAAACGCGCCGGTGACATGGGTGGCGGCCCCCAGTCCACCGCCGCAGTCGAGCTTGAGGGCATCCGCGCCGGCCGGCCGCACGCCGCAGACGCTGCCGTCAGGCTGCGGGTAGCGCACGTTCTGCATCGAGTACACGGCGGACACACCAAAGAACCGCTGCGGGTTGCGCGGAAAGCCATGCTCCTGGCGGAGCTTCTTGCGGATCAGG
The DNA here is from genome assembly GCF_034063545.1 of Luteibacter sahnii. Taxonomy (NCBI): domain Bacteria; kingdom Pseudomonadati; phylum Pseudomonadota; class Gammaproteobacteria; order Lysobacterales; family Rhodanobacteraceae; genus Luteibacter; species Luteibacter sahnii. The sequence goes on along the minus strand of NZ_JAQLOK010000001.1, from coordinate 786,701 downwards.
CTGAGCATGGCGTCGTGTTCGGTGCGGGAGAGGTCGCGTACCCGGATCAATGTCGGGTCGGTCCGTCCACCCGCGGCGCCGACGGTGACCAGGGGCAGCTTGCGCCGACGGCACCAGACGATGGTCTCCAGCTTGACCTTGAGCGCGTCGCAGGCGTCGATCACCACGTCGTAGCCGCGATCGAGCAGATCGTCGAGGTTCGACGGCGTGAGGAAATTCTCCACCGCTTCCAGGCGCAGCGTGGGGCTGATGGCATGCGCGCGCTCGGCCACCACCCCGACCTTCGGCTTGCCGTACTGGCCGTCGAGGGCATGGAGTTGTCGGTTGGTGTTGGACAGGCAGACGTCGTCGCCGTCGATGAGGGTAAGCCGACCGATGCCGCTGCGGGCGAGCGCCTCGGCGGCCCACGAGCCGACGCCCCCGACGCCGATGACGCAGACGTGCGCGTCGGCCAGGCGGCCGAGACTGCCGCGGCCATACAGCCGCTCGATGCCGGCGAAACGTTCGGCCTGGGCGCTGCTCACGGGGATTCCGGTATCGGGTAAGGCGTTCATCATCTCATATTGAAACAGGCGGACCGTCGGCTATGCTCAGCGTCTCACGATCCATGGACATCCGATGCGAGCGCTGCTCCTCATCCTCCTGGGCCTCGTCATCGGGGCGATGGGCGCCACGTTCGCCCTGTCGGCGCTGCGCCAGGGGGTGCCGTTCCACAAGGCGGTGATGGCCGTGATGGCCCATCACGCGGGAGAACTGCATGCCCAGATGAGGGCCGGCACCTGCGAAGCCAAGGGCATCGCGGCACGCCTGGCCCGCCTGCGGGGAGACGCCGGCGACGTCCGCGAGGCGTTCGGCGACGGGATCGACGCCGGCTTCGGCCCGGCGGCCGACCAACTGACCACCGCGCTCGACCGCGCCATCGCCGCCGCCCCGGCGTCCTGCGCGGCCCTGTCCACCGTGATGCGGCCGGTGGACGACGCCTGCCAATCCTGCCACCGCCGGTACCGGTAACGATGTCGCCACCCCCCGAGCCCGCACCGGTCGAACGCAAGCCCTTCGTGAAGATGCAGCTTTGGCTGCTGCTTCGCGCCATGGCGCGCTTCGAAACCACGATGTTCCTGCGCACGCGGTATTCGCAACCGAAGATGGTAGCGATCGGCGTGGTCGGCAGCTTCTGCCTGGCGGTCTATTACCCGGTGTGGGCTTACCTGTTTCCGCAGCCGTACGAAAACCTGCCCATGCGGCTGATCTGCAGCGCCACGTTCATCCCGCTGGCGCTGCTGCCATGGTGGCCGCGACGCCTGCGCACGCACCTGCCCACCTATTGGTATTTCGCCATGACCGTGGCGATGCCGTTCTTCGTGGGCTACATGACGCTACGCAACGCCACGCCCGCCTGGCTGATGACCCACCTGGCATGCGTGATGCTGCTGATGATGCTGTTCGACATCGCTAGCTTCCTGGTCGTGTTCACCCTGGGCAGCCTGATGGCGTTCCTGGTGTTCGCGTTGTCGCCCGAGGCGCACATGCACACGCGCACGATGCTCGAATACGTACCGCTGCTGCTCTTCGCCATGGTCGGGGGCGCCACGTGCACCGTCTCGTCCAACGTGGCCGACCAGTCCCGCATCGATGCGCTCACGGCAGCCTCGAACAACATCGCGCACGAGCTGCGCACGCCCCTGGGCTCGCTGCGCATCGCCGCCAAGGCAGTGGCGCGTTACATGCCCGACCTGTTGCGCAGCCACCGGCTCGCCGAGCAGGGGGGCCTGCCGGTGCCGGACATCCGCACGCAGAACCTGCATGCGCTGGAGCGCAGCATCGGCGTGATGGAACGCGAGGTCACCTACGCCAACACCATCATCGACATGCTGCTGCTTTCGGCCCGGCCGATCGGCGAGGTGCCCCTGGTACCGCTGACCGCGCGGGCCTGCGTCGAGCAGGCGCTGCGTCGCTTCCCTTATGGATCACGCGCCGAGCGCGAGCGGATCACCCTGGCGCCCACGGGCGATTTCCCCTTGCGGGGCGAAGAAACCCTGGTGGTGCACATCCTCTTCAACCTGCTGCGGAATGCGCTTTTCCATACCGACCGGGCCGGCAAGGGCCAGATCGAGGTGTTCATCGAACCGGACGACGACGGCAACCGGATCCGCGTCCACGACACCGGCCCTGGGATTCCGCCAGACGTCCTGCCCCGTATTTTCAACCGTTTCTACTCCTACGCGAGCGATAGCGCGGGCACCGGCACGGTCACCGGACTGGGCATAGGGCTCGCTTTTTGCCGCGCGGCGATGGAGCATATGGGCGGTAGCATCGTCTGCCGAACGAACCTGGGTGAGTTCACCGAATTCACCCTGACCTTCCCGCATCCAGATTCCGGGGACCGGCAGTGATGACCTTGAACTCGCAGGGCGACATCCAACCCTTCCATTTTCCCACCACGACCGTGCTGGTGGACGACCACGAGGAATACCTCGACGTCGTGCCGCTGCTGCTCGATCCGATGGTGCGCGTGCGCACCTTCAGCTCGCCCCGCAGCGCGCTGGCCACCCTGGGCAACAACGGCAGCCGCCCGGTGCCCGGTGGCGGCTGGCTCTATCGCTGGAAAGACCGCCCCTCGGAGACCCAGGAACTCGTCGCGCTGGACATCGACTCCATCCATCGCGTGGTCTACGACCCGGAGCGTTTCGCCGAGGTCTCGGTGGTGGTGGTCGACCAGGCCATGCCCGAAATGGACGGCATAAGTTTCTGTAAGCGCCTGCCGAATCCGCATGTCGGCAAGATTCTTCTCACGGGTCGTGCCGACGACGCCACCGCGATCGACGCATTCAACTCAGGCGTGATCGACCGCTTCATCCGCAAGAACGACCCGCTCGCCATCGAGAAACTGCAGACGGCCATCGTCGAGCTGCAACGCCGCTACTTCGAGCGTGCCAGCGCCTTCGTGGCCGAAACCCTCGCGCTGGGCAACTTCCGGTTCCTCCGCGATCCGGCGTTCCGCGAAGTGCTGCAGAGCGTCACCGCCACCTTCCAGCCGGTGGAGTGCTACGTGCACTGCAACCCGACGGGCCTGCTGCTCGTCGACGCGTGGGGGATCGGCCGGTTCCTGCTGGTGCAGACCGATGAAGACCTTCGTACCCACTATGAAATTGCGGCAGATCTGGGGGCCCCCGCCCCGGTGCTCGATGCCCTTCGCAGCGGCGAGGCCCTGCCCTGGTTCGCATCCCGCGACGGGTTCTACCACAAGGGCGTGGACAACCCCGAATCGCACATGTACCCCGCCACGGCCGTGTCAGGCGAGCAGTGGTATTACTACGCGCTCATCGATGACGTGGAGCGCTTCCGCCTTCAGCATGTGAAGTCCTACCGGAGCTGGTTACGCGAGCAGGATCTCAGCCTGTCCGCCGACAGCCGCCCGCGCTTCATCTAGTTCGACATCTCTCTGGCCATTCACGAGGCGGCCACGGCCGCCTTTTTCGTTTGTCGCGCCGACCCCGGGCGAGGTCGTCGCGCGCCCTCCGCGCATCCCCGCGCGGGCGGTGTCGTGTCGCCCGAACCACCAGAGAGAGAAAACACCATGGCACATGCAGCATCCCAAGGTCAGCGGATCGTGCGCTCCCCGGCGCTTCCGGATTTCGTCGCGCGCAGGGTCGTCCGATTTCACGACGAACGCGTTGCGATCGACTGGGGTGGCCGTCACATTTTGCGGGGTCGCCGGCCATCGAGCGACGCGTTGATGCTCCAGAGCAACGATTATCTGGCCATCGCGGGTCATCCGGCGATCATCGAGGCGCAACGTGAATCGCTCGGGAGAGGCGGCCTGGGCATGATGATGTCGGCGCTCTTCCAGCAGGACGCCGACGAGCCCCTGCACCGTGCCGAGCGCGAACTCGCCCGCGCCGTCGGCAGCGAGGACGGCATCCTCGCGCAGTCGGGCTTTGCCGCGAACGTGGGCCTGATCCAGTCGATCGCCGAGGAGCGCGTCCCCGTATACGTCGACATGCTCGCGCACGCGTCGCTGTGGGAGGGTATCCGCAGCGCGCGCGCCACGGCGGTATCGGTGCTGCACAACGACGTCACCCATCTGGAGCGGCAGCTCCTGCGTCACGGGCCGGGCGTCATCGTGGTGGATTCGGTCTACAGCACGCAGGGCAGCGTTGCTCCGCTGGAACGCATCGCCGACCTGTCGGAAGCTCACGGCTGCGTGCTCGTGGTGGATGAATCGCATTCGCTGGGTACCCACGGCGAACACGGCGAAGGCCTCGTCGCCAGCCTCGGCCTCAACGACCGCGTGCACTTCATCACGGCCAGTCTCGCCAAGGCCTATTGCTCACGCGCGGGGTTCATCGCCTGCACGACGCGTTTCAAGGATTACTTCGGTTGCGAAGCCTTGCCGGCCATCTTCAGCTCGTCGTTGCTGCCGCACGACATGGCGGGCCTGCTCGCCGCGCACGGGGTCATCCGGAGCGAAACATGGCGCCGCGAACGACTACGCGCGGTCACCCGCCACGTGCGTGGCGAACTGACCGCGTTGGGCTATCCCATCGGCGAGGGCACCGAGCAGATCATCGCGTTCGAAGCCGGCCAGGAACGGCTGACGGCCCACGTACGCGACGTGCTGGAGCGCCATGGGGTCTTCGGATCGGTGTTCAGCGCGCCCGCCACCACCGTCAATCGCTCGCTACTGCGCCTGACGCTCAACGCGGGCATGGGCGACCACGACGTGGAACGGCTCATCGCGGTTTGTCATGACGCGCGCGAAGACATGAACCTGTCGGCATGGAGCGCCAGCCGGCGCGCCCAACGCGATGGCGAACGCGTCCTGGCCGTCAGCGCAGCGTGACGCGGCCGCGGAGTACGTCGACGAACATCCGCCAGTCGCCGAGCAGGCTGTACCAGGGATGGCGGAAGGTCGCCGGCCGGTTCTTCTCGAACACGAGGTGGCCGATCCAGGCAAAGCCATAACCCGCCAGCGGCGCCAGCCATAACAATGACCAGCGGCCGGTGAGCAGGGCCGATGCCACGACGACCAGCACCAGGCTACTGCCGGCGACATGCAGGCGCCGACACCGCACGTCGGCGTGTTCGCCGAGATAGTAGGGATAAAACTCGCCGAAACTGGCAAACCGGGCCATGGATGGCCTCCCTCTCGCAATACGGGTCAATCGCTGGGAAGGGGAATACGCTCGTGCTCGTCGCCGGGCACCGGGGGAAACCGCACCGCGTTGCCGCTGGCCCAGTCGGCCTTCGCCTGCTCGATCGTATCGCGCGAACGTGCGACGAAATTCCACCACAGGTGCCGCTCGCCATCCAGCGGCGCGCCGCCGAAAAGCATGCACAAGGCGTCTTCCTCGATCTCCAGCGCCGGTCGCTCGCCGCCGAAGCTCACCGCCATCTCCTTCGGACCGACCGCCAGGTCGCCGAGGCGGGCCCGGCCTTCCACGAGGTAGACGCCCACCTCGGCGTGTTCGTCCGGCATCGCCAGCCGCGTGCCGCGCTTGAGCCGGGCTTCGACGAGGAACATCGGGGCAAAGACCTTGACCGGGGATTCGCGTCCGAACGCGGTGCCGACCACGACGACCAGCGCGCCGCCCTCCAGGATCACGGTGGGCAGCGAGTCCTTGCCGTGGTGGTGGAACTCGGGTGCGGTGTCCTCGTAGGCGGCCGGCAAGGCCACCCAGACCTGCACCCCATGGACGTCATGTCCGCGGTGGCGCTCGTCGGGCGGCGTACGCTCGGAGTGCACGATGCCACGCCCCGCGGTCATCCAGTTGACGTCTCCCGGATGGATGTCCACGAGGCTGCCGAGGCTGTCCCGATGGCGGATCGCACCCTCGAACAGCCAGCTGACCGTTGCCAGGCCGATATGCGGGTGTGGGCGGATATCCAGGCCGGCGTCTTCGTCGAACGACGCGGGCCCGAAGTGATCGAAAAAGACGAACGGGCCGACATGACGCGCCTCCAGGTGCGGCAGCAGGCGCCGCACCATGAAACCGTCGCCGAGATCCCGCGGCTTGCCTTCGATGGACAGGGTCGTCATGGGCCTCACTCCGTAGGGGCTAAGGGGCATAGCGTAGCGCCGTGCGCGTTCGCGGTCCTGCACGGGAGTGCCGCGGCGATGCGCTCGACGAGGGCGGCGGGCGACGTCATCCATGCAAAATGGTCGGCCGCGGTGCCCAGCGCGGCCGGCGTCATCGCGTGGATGGCGCGCGATGCATCGGGCATCTTGTCGAGCAGGAACTGGAGCGACGACGCGGGCGCCAGCCAGTCGTCGCGCAACACCCACGCGGCGATCGGGGCCGACTGGCCGCGCAGGGCGGCCTCCAGGTCGACCGGATGGCCCTTGGCGGAGTAGCGGCCGGTGCGACCGCTGCGGGCCCAATCGGCGATGACACCTCGCGCCTCGTTGCCACCGAAGCCGATCCGACGTCCGGGCAACCGGCCGTTCAAGCGGGCAAGCAGGGGCGCGGCCACGTAGGCCAGATACACCCAAGGTCGGAACCGACGCCAATACGGCGCGCCACTGGCCACCAGCACCAGTCCGGAGGGCGCGACTGCGCCTGCGGCGGCGAACAGACAGGCGATCTGGCCGCCCAGGCTGTGGCCGCCGAGCAGGAGCGGCCGGTCGGGAAGCACGGCGCGAAGTGCCGCGGCGCTGTGGGGAAGGTCGTCACCGAGCAGCTCGCGGTAGCCCCAGTCGCAGCGCCGCCCTGCCCGCCGGTCGCTCGACCCGTGGCCACGCCACTCGTGCACCCCCACGGCGATGCCGCGGGTAGCCATGGCCTGCGCAAACGCGTCGTAATGGCGGGCCGCCACGCCCAGCGCGGGCACCCACAGGAGGCTGGCGCGCGGCACGTCGGGCGGTCGATGCAGGCGCAGTTCGGCGCGCGCGCCGTCGGCCATGGTGAGGGGAAGGATCTGCCTCAGGACGGAGGCGTCGGGGGGATCGTCGCGCATGAAGGCCTGCTGCGAAACAAAAACTCCCCCGGGTCAGGACCCGGAGGAGTCGAATCGAAACCATGCGGGCGGCGCGGAGCCGTCCCGGCAAGGCGTCAGATGGCCTTGACGTTGTCGGCCTGCGGGCCCTTCTGGCCCTGGGTCACTTCATATTCGACCTTCTGGCCTTCCTGCAGCGACTTGAAGCCGTTGCCCTGGATGGAACGGAAATGCACGAATACGTCCGGGCCACCGCCGTCCTGGGTGATGAAACCGAAACCCTTGGCGTCGTTGAACCACTTCACCGTACCAGTTGCCATTACACATACCTCTATCGGAACTCGAAAACCCGGTCATGACGACCGGTGACGTTACTGGGCATGCATGGCTGGGTGAGGCGATGGAGCGCAAAACGAGTCGCGTACATCGGGTCACTCGCGTGACCGCGCAAACACAGTAGATCGGATCATAACCACATTTGCGATAAGTTCTGTAGGGGAAACCCTACACACGATGATTTTTTGACGTCGATCACGGCAGGCCTATGAAAAAACGGCAAATGCGTCCAGGATCGGTGAAGAAGGCATTAAAAAAGGCCGGGCGTCGCCGCCCGGCCTTTTCGAAACTCAGGTGTGAAAAGGCTTAGGCCTTGTTCACTTCCTCAGCCTGCAGGCCCTTCTGGCCGTTGACGACCTTGAAGGAAACCTTCTCGCCTTCGGCGAGCGACTTGAAGCCGTTGCCCTGGATGGCGCGGAAGTGCACGAACACGTCCGGACCGTTCTCACGGGAAATGAAGCCGAAGCCCTTGGCGTCGTTGAACCACTTGACGGTGCCGATCTCACGATCCTGCATAAAACACTCCAATAACTAAATAACGAATGAAACCAGTGACCTATGGGAAGTCACCGATTACTGGTGTGCAAGGAAACGCGAGGAGCGAAGCGATGTTGCGGATTCGTGATCAGCGGCATCGGGTCAACGTAACTCTATGACCCCGGCAAACACAGTGGCGAGATCATACCCTCCTCCGTGGCAAATAGCGATGGCGGGAATCGGGACGTTCGCATACTGACACTTCGTTCACCCCCTCTGGCCCCATGCTCTGGCCGCGTCGCAGCCGTCCTGCGACCCTCCAAGCACCTTCGTTCCGCCGATCCACACCAGGGACCGCCGCCATGATGACCCCAACCGTTTCCCGCCTTGTTCCGCTTGCCGTCGGCCTCGCGCTGCTCGCCGCCTGCGCCGACCACGGCACCCGCAGCACGACCACCGCGACCCGTTCGGTGAGCAGCCCGGCCAGCACCAGCACGCCGGCGCGCACCACCACGACCTCGACGGCGTCCACCACCACCAAGGCGGCGACCCGCGCCACCAAGCCCAAGGATGCCCCGCTGCCCAACAGCACGGGCATCGCGTCCTGCGACGAATACCTCGCCAGCTACAAGAGCTGCCACCTCGCCGCGGGAGTCTTCCCCCGCGACCAGATCGACACGCGCTACGACATGATGCGGACGAGCCTGCTGCGCCAGTCGCAGGACCCGGACATGCGCGACCAGCTCTCGGCCCGCTGCACCTCGCTGGCCAGCCAGCTCAAGGACGTGCTCCGCGGCAAGTCCTGCGCCGACGTGCCCTCGCCCGCGCCGGCGTCCACCTCGCCCTAATCGCGCAAAAGCGCGGCGATCCGTCGCGCGAGAGCGCGCGGCTCGCTCCGCGCCACGACGACGCGCGGCGTGCCATGCCACGCCGCGCACTCGCGTAGCGCTCCCGCCACGGCGTCCACTATCGATGCCGACGGCTCCACGCCGGCCTCCAGCCACAGCCCGTTCACCCTGAACACACCCTCCTGGCGATGCGCCTTGGCATCGAGTCGCCCGATGAGATGGCCCCGGTGCAGGATGGGAAGCACGTAATAGCCATAGCGCCGCTTCGGCGCCGGGACGTAGCACTCGAGCGAATAATCGAAACCGAACAGGTCGCGTGCGCGGTCGCGATCCCAGACCACGGGATCGAACGGCGACAGCAAGGTCGTGCGCGACGCTCGCAGCCTGCCGAGCGAGGCCTGGTCCAACGCCGCGGCATGATCGCGATGCACGTAGGCCGGTTCGTTCCAGCCGTCGACCGTCGCTTCGATGAGGTCCCCGCGATCGACCAACGGCGCGAGCTCGTCCGCGGTGACCCGGAGGCGCAGACGAAAATAATCCGCGATCCAACGGGCCTTCGCGATACCTAGCGCACGCACGCTGGCCAGGATGAAATGCCGACGTATGGTCGCCTCGTCGAGCGGCTCCGTCGGCGGCGGCTCCGGCCAACGCGACGTCACGCGCGAGGCGAGGTCATAGACACGCTGGAAGCGCTCCCGCCGCGACACCATCAACTCGCCCAGGGCGAACCAGGCTTCCAGCCAGCGTTTTTCGGGCTTCCAGCCCCACCACCCCGTGCCGGCGGCGGTACCGCGTTCGAAATCGGCAGCCCGCACGGGGCCTTCCCGGCGAATGCGCTCCAGGAGCGCCTCCATGTCCCCGCGCGCGTCGGCGTGGACGCGTCGCGCGTTCTTCAGTGCCCAGTGGCTGGCGCGGCCGGGACGGTAATCGCGGTGGTAGCGGTATTCGCCGACGGGGACGAAACACGCCTCGTGCGCCCAGCACTCCGCGATGCGGCCATCGGCAAGCGCATCGTCCAGCCATCCCTGCGGATATCCGCCCAGCCGCGAGAACAGCACCAGGTAAGGGCTGCGCGCGACGACGTGGATCGTATCGATCTGCAACAGCGCCATGCGCGAGATCGCGTCATCGACGTCGGCGACGCGGGCCTTGCGGGAGGGGCGCCGTAGCAGGCCCTGCGCGTGCAGGTGAAGACGTTGCGCCGAGCGTTGGGACAGGCCGATCACGCGTCGCGTCGAAGAATCGTCGGATACGCGTGATGCCACGGTGAGGCCTTTTTTCAGTTGGGCCACCATTAAATCGCGCCTTGTTAGCGTCGGCAACGTCGTCGCGAACGAGGGCGTTCGCGGCTACTCGTCACGCTCACCAATGAGGAGGCTTTCCATGAAGAAGCAAGTGTGTGCCGTCGCCTTCGGCGCTTCGCTGCTGCTGGCCGGCGCAGCGTTCGCCCAGGTGCCGCCGCCGGCCGATCCGGCCCCGTCGAACATGCCGCAGCAGCAGGTCCCGCCTCCGCCGCCGGGTGAAGCCACCCCGCCGCCGCCCCCGGGTCAGATGCCGCCGCCCCCGCCGTCGGCGCCGGGCAGCATGCCGCCGCCCCCGCCGCCGCCGCATCCGCCCGCGGGCAGCCTGCCGCCGCCGGCCTCGGACGCGCCGCCTCCGCCGCCCCCGGGTGGCGCCATGGGTCCGGACACCACCTCGGACACCATGAAAACCCCGCAAGGCCCGGTGACCGTCAACAGCGGTCCGGGCCCGGCGGCCCCGGCCGGCCCGGCCCCCGACTTCAAGACGCTGTCGGGCGGCAAGGGCGGCATCACGCCGACCCAAGCCGCGGCCTATCCGCTGCTCGCCAATGACTTCGAATACGCGGACTCAAACCGCGACGGTCGCATCAGCAAGGCCGAATACGAAAAGTGGCTCAAGCACTCCGGTGCACCCGGCCAGTAAGCCGACCATCGGGTGACATCCGCAAAGGGAGGGCCTTGGGCCCTCCCTTTGTTCATCCACGTTTCTCATACGTGCACGGTGGATACACTCCGCTTCCTCCGGCGATCCGGCCGGACCCAGGGAGCGATCCAATGAAGCGTTTCACCGTGGCGGGCGTCCTCGGCGCCTATGCCTGCCTCTCCGCGACCGCCGCGCTCGCGCAGAACCCCAGCCCAACCGACATCCGCGCCTGCTCCGGGATCGAGACCGACGCGCAGCGCCTGCTCTGCTACGACAAGGCGGTGGGCCGCACGCAGATGCCGCAGGCGGCAAAGAAAACGGACGACAAGGCCGACACCGTCAGCGTCGACGTGGCCACGCGCGATTCGCACGACGTCAAGCGACCGCTGTCGCTGCTCGACAGCCGCTGGGAGCTCTCGCCGGAATCGAAGCTGGGCACGTTCAACCTGCGCGGCTATCGCCCCACCTACGTGCTGCCCGTGTTCATGGCGTCGCGTCAGAACGACACGCCGCACAGCCCCGCGCCCGACCATACGGTGAGCACGCCGCAGGACCTGGATCGCACCGAGGCGAAGTTCCAGATTTCGCTCAAGACGAAGATCGGCGAAAACCTGTTCGGCAACAACGGCGACCTGTGGGTGGGCTACACGCAGTCGTCCCGCTGGCAGGTCTACAACAAGGAAAACTCGCGCCCGTTCCGCGAGACCAACTACGAACCGGAACTGCTGCTCGCGTTCGCGACGAACTACGAGATTTTCGGGTGGACCGGCCGCCTGGCGAGCATCGGCATCAATCACCAGTCCAACGGCCGCGCCGATCCGCTGTCACGCAGCTGGAACCGTGTGGTCGCCGACATCGGCTTCGAACGCGAAGGCTGGACGGTGATGCTGCGTCCGTGGTGGCGTATTCCGGAAGACCGCAAGAACGACGACAACCCGGACATCCAGGATTACATGGGCCGCGGCGAAATCCAGGTGGTGCACGAACTGGGCCGCAACGAATTCGCCCTCGCCGCCCGCCATTCGTTCCGGTCCGGCGACCGCTCGCATGGTTCGCTGCGATTCACGTGGAGCTTCCCGCTCGTGGGCAACCTGCGCGGTTTCCTGGAGGCATTCAACGGCTACGGCGAAAGCATGATCGACTACAACCACCGGGCGAGCTACCTCGGCGTGGGCGTGTCGCTGCTGGACTGGTACTGAGGCGCCTCGCGCCGCCAGTGACGCGTGAGCCGGGCCGGCTCACGCGTCACCGGGCGTCGCTCAATGGTGGTGGCCACCTTCACCGTGGACGTGGCCGTGGGCCATCTCGTCGTCGGTGGCTTCGCGCACGTGGGTGATTTCCACGTCGAAGTGCAGCGTCTGGCCGGCGAGCGGGTGATTGCCGTCGACCGTGACGTTGTCGCCCTCGATCTTGCTGACGGTGACGTTGATGCTGCCCTGATCGTTGCGACCCTGGAACTGCATGCCCACCTGGAGGTCTTCCACGCCCTGGAAGGCGGCGCGCGGCACGACCTGGATCAGCTCGTCGTGGCGGGGGCCGTAGCCTTCTTCGGGCGCCACGTCCACCTTGAACTTGTCGCCGGCCTGCTTGCCGGCAAGCTCCTTCTCCAGGCCCGGCACGATATGGCCTTCGCCATGGATGTAAGCCAGCGGCTCGCGTCCTTCCGAGCTGTCGATGACCGCGCCCTGGTCGTCGGTCAGCGTGTAGTGGAAGGAAACGACGTTGCGGTCGGCGATCTGCATGAAATTCTCGCTTTGCTGGGGAAAAGGCCGGCGCGCACGGCACCGGCGGACCTCCAAGGCTAGGCGACGCGCCCCCTCACTGCAAATCGGCGCGCCCGGCGATGCTGCGGCGCAACCCGCCGCGCGACGCGATTCTGCTAGCTTTCGGGGTTTTCCCATCCCCCTCTTTCGCACCGCCGGGAGCCGCATGTTCGACTGCATTCTCATCGCCAATCGCGGCGAGATCGCCTGCCGCGTGATCCGGACCTGCCGCCGGCTCGGCATCCGCACCGTGGCCGTGTACTCCAGCGCGGACGCCGACGCGCAGCACGTCCGCCTCGCCGACGAGGCCTGGCCCATCGGTGGCCCCCGGCCGGCGGAGTCCTACCTGCGTGGCGACGCCATCATCGAGGTCGCCCGCCGGACCGGTGCCCAGGCGATCCACCCGGGCTATGGCTTCCTTTCGGAAAACACGGATTTCGCGCGAGCCTGCGCGGCGGCCGGCATCGCCTTCATCGGCCCCCGGCCGGAAAGCATCGACGCGATGGGCTCCAAGGCGGCCGCCAAGGCGCTGATGGAGAAGCACACCGTGCCCCTCGTGCCGGGCTACCACGGCGACGACCAGGACCCCGCCCGGTTGGCCGACGAAGCCGCGCGCACGGGCTTCCCGCTGATGATCAAGGCCGCGGCCGGCGGTGGCGGCAAGGGCATGCGCATCGTGCGCGACGCAGACGCCTTCGCCGACGCCCTCGCCTCGGCCCAGCGCGAGGCCGCCAATGCGTTCGGCGACACCCGCGTCATCCTCGAACGCTACGTGGACCATCCGCGGCACATCGAATTCCAGGTGTTCGGCGATACCCACGGCAACGTCATCCATCTCAACGAGCGGGAGTGTTCGGCACAGCGTCGTTACCAGAAGGTGCTGGAAGAAACGCCCTCGCCCTTCCTCGATGCCGACCGCCGGGCCCGCATGGGCGAGGCCGCCGTCGCGGCGGCACGGGCGGTGGACTACGTCGGCGCCGGCACCGTCGAATTCATCGTGGGCCAGGATGGCGAGTTCTTCTTCATGGAAATGAACACCCGCCTGCAGGTCGAGCACCCGGTGACCGAAGAAACCCTCGGTCTCGACCTGGTCGAGTGGCAGTTGCGGGTCGCCTCGGGGGAGCCGCTGCCCCTGCGCCAGGAGCAGGTGCACGCACGCGGGCACGCGATCGAGGTGCGGCTGTACGCCGAAGATCCCGAGGCGAACTTCCTCCCGGGTTCGGGCCGCCTCGCGGCGCTCGACCTGCCCGCGCCGTCGCGCCATGTGCGCCTGGACGGGGGCGTGGTGGCCGGCGACACGGTCACCATCTTCTACGACCCGATGATCGCCAAGCTCATCGTGCATGACGTCGACCGTCCCAGTGCCCTGCAACGGCTGCGCGACGCCCTCGCGCTCACCGACATCGTCGGGCCGAAATCCAACGTGGCCTTCCTCGAACGGCTCGCCAGCCACCCGGTGGTGGTGGAAGGCCGGATCGACACGGGCTACCTCGACCGTCACCTGGACGAGTTCCTCACCGGCGACACCCACGCGGGCGCGACCGAGCGCTTCGCCGCCGCCGTGGCGATGCTGCTGGCGGACGAGTCCGAGCACGCCGCCCCGGCAGGCGACCCGCACTCGCCCTGGGCCGCCGCCGACGCGTGGCGGATCGGCCATGCCGGCAAGCGCGTGGTGGCGCTGCTGGAGGGCGATACGCGGCACGAGATCGAGGCACACGGCCACGACGGGCACTACGTGCTCACCCAGGGCGAGGCCACCTGCACCGTCTCGGGAGCCCGCTTGGCCGATGGCATCCTCTCGGCACGCTTCGACGATCAGGCCCGTCGCCTGCCCCTGGCCCTGCGCGGTCCGAGGGCGCGCGTGCACGACGAACACGGCCACCGCTGGGTGTTCGAGCGTGCCCCGGCCTACGCGTGGGCCGGGGCCGCCGGCGATGCGGCGCGCCATGTCGTGGCACCGATGCCCGGACGCATCGTGCTGGTGCGCGCCGCACCCGGCGATGCGGTGGTCGAAGGCCAGGAACTGCTCGTGATGGAGGCGATGAAGATGGAACTGGCCTTGAAGGCGCCGCGTGACGGCACCATCGAGTCGATCTCCGCCGCGCAGGGCGACTTCGTGGACGCCGACAGCGTCCTCGTCCGTTTCGCCGAACCGGCATGAAGGCAAACGCCATGTCCGATCACGTACGCATCGTCGAAGTCGGTCCCCGCGACGGCCTCCAGAACGAAACGATCCTCCTGCCCGCCGCGGTGAAGATCGCGCTGATCGATCGCCTGTCGGCGACCGGCCTCGCCACCATCGAGGCGACCAGCTTCGTCAGCCCCAAATGGGTGCCGCAGCTGGCCGACGCCGCCGAGGTGTTCGCCGGCATCCACAAGGTGCCCGGCGTCGCCTACCCGGTGCTGGTGCCGAACCTGCAGGGATACGAGCGGGCGCGCGAGGTAGGCGCGACCGAGGTGGCTGTGTTCACCGCCGCCTCCGAGGCGTTCAACCAGAAGAACATCAACGCGTCGATCGACGCGTCGATCGACCGCTTCGTGCCCGTGATGGACCGGGCGCGCGCCGACGGCGTGGCGGTGCGTGGCTATGTGTCGACGGTGCTGGGTTGCCCCTACCAGGGCGAGGTGCCCGTGGGCGACGTGGTCCGCGTCGCACGACGCCTGCATGACCTGGGCTGCCACGAGATATCGCTTGGCGACACGATCGGCGTGGGCACCCCCGCGAAGGCGCGCGCGATGCTTCGCGCGGTGGCGTCGGAGGTGCCGATGGCCGCGCTGGCGGTGCACTTCCACGACACCTACGGCCAGGCGCTGGCCAACCTCCTCGCCTGCCTCGACGAAGGGGTGCGCGTGGTCGACAGCGCGGTGTCGGGCACGGGCGGCTGCCCCTACGCCAAGGGCGCTTCGGGCAACGTGGCCAGCGAAGACGTGGTCTACATGCTGCACGGGATGGGCATGCGCACCGGCGTCGACCTCGACCGGCTCATCGACACCGGTGCGTGGCTGGCGACGCAGCTCAGGAAGGACACCGCGAGCAAGGTCACGCGGGCACGCACGGCGGCGTGAGGCCTCGTCGGCGCGACCGTTCGCGCGCAGGGCGCGCTCGCACGTTCACGTGCCGGAGCGCGCGCCGCGTGCGAAACGCAACGAAGCGATGACGACGCGCCCCCGGACATGGCAGCATCGCCCCATGCCCTCCGAACTCATCCTCCGCCCCATCCAACCGCGCGACGACGCCCAGGTTGCCGCCGTCATCCGTCACGTCATGCCGGAATTCGGCGCGGATGGTCCGGGTTTCGCCCTCCACGATCCCGAGGTGGACGCCATGTCCGCGGCCTACGCCGTGCCGCGGCGCGCCTACTTCGTCGTCGAGAGCGAGGGCCGCGTGGTCGGCGGCGCCGGCATCGCGCCGCTGGACGGCGGCGACGACGAGACCTGCGAGCTGCGCAAGATGTACTTCCTGCCGGAAGCGCGCGGCACCGGTGCGGCCACGAGGCTGATGCGCCTGTGCCTGGATGCCGCGCGTCGTGCCGGCTTCTCGCGCTGCTACCTCGAAACGCTCACCGGCATGGACGCCGCCCAAGCGCTCTACCAGCGCCACGGATTCACCCGTATCGACGCCCCGATGGGCGGCACCGGGCACTTCAGCTGCGACCGTTTCTACCTTCGCGGGCTCAACGACGGCGACCTCATCGTGGCACCGAAGCCGCCGTCGCTGGCATTCGCGGTGGACGAGCCGGGCCGGCCCGACGTGCTGCCGCTCATCGAGCAGTTGCACGGCTACCTCTCCGACCTCGCCCACCCCGCGGTACCGCCGACGGTCACCGTCGACAGCCTGCAGCGACCGCACGTCACCTTCATGACCGCACGCGTGGACGGCACGCCGCTGGCCTGCGGCGCGAGCGTCGGCCATGCCGACTATGTCGAGCTGAAATACATGTACGTGCTGCCCGCCTGTCGCGGCATGGGCCTGGGCAAGCAGATGCTGGAGGCCCTGGAAAACCAGGTGCGTCGCAGCGGCGGCCGCACGGTGAAGCTCGAGACCGCCACGGCGCTGACGGAGTCGATCGAACTCTACGAGCGGGCGGGCTACCGCCGCTGCCCGCCCTTCGGCGATTACCGCGCCAATGCCACCAGCATCTTCATGGAGAAGACCCTGTGATCCGCATCGCCACGGAGGCCGACGCCGCCGCCTGCCACGCCATCTACGCGCCGGTGGTGGAAACCAGCGCGATCACCTTCGAGACCGAACTGCCCGGCGACGAA
Organism: Luteibacter sahnii; assembly: GCF_034063545.1. Classification (NCBI taxonomy): domain Bacteria; kingdom Pseudomonadati; phylum Pseudomonadota; class Gammaproteobacteria; order Lysobacterales; family Rhodanobacteraceae; genus Luteibacter; species Luteibacter sahnii. The sequence goes on along the minus strand of NZ_JAQLOK010000001.1, from coordinate 770,131 downwards.
GCCATGCGCGGACGGATCCGCGCGCGCCTGGCGCACCACCCCTGGCTGGTGTGGGAGGAGCACGGCCACGTGCTCGCCTACGCCTACGCGGGCCGGTTCCGCGAGCGCGCGGCCTACGACTGGATCGCCGAGACCTCGATCTATGTGCACGAGGATGCCCGCCGCCGAGGAATCGCGCGCCGCCTCTACGGCCGCCTGCTCGACGTCATGGCGCGCCAGGGGATCAACCAGGCCGTGGGCGTGATCACCCTGCCCGGCCAGAGCAGCGTCGCGATGCACGAAACGATGGGCTTCGCCCCGGCGGGCGTCTGGCCGAAGGCGGGATACAAACTGGGGCGCTGGTGGGACGTAGGCGTATGGAGCCGGTTCCTCAGCGAACCGGACGTGCCTCCGGTGCCGGTGACGCCCTTCGCCGAGCTCGCGGCGCGCGGCGGCCTGGACGACCTGCTGGCGACGTGAGACGACATCTCGCGGAGCCGGCGATATGCGGCGGCGCCACATCGGCCCGCGACGGCGTCGGCTAAACTGGGGCTCTTTGCCCACGCATCCCTGGAGTTTCCATGCAGCTCGAACAGGTCAAGGCCGTCATCACCGGTGGCGCCTCGGGTCTCGGCCACGCGGTGGCCCAGCGACTGGTCGCCGCCGGCGCCCACGTCGCGCTCTTCGACGTCAATGAAGCCAAGGGTCACGCCGCCGTCGCGGCGCTCGGGCCGAACGCGAGCTTCCAGCGCACCGACGTGACCTCCGAAGACGGCGTCGTGGCCAACGTGGCCGCCGCGAGCCAGGCCATGGGCGGGCTCAATACCGTGGTGAACTGCGCGGGCATCCTCGGCGCAGGCCGCGTACTCGGCAAGGAAGGCCCGATGCCCCTGTCGACCTTCGCCACCACGGTGATGGTCAACCTCGTCGGCAGCTTCAACGTCGCCAAGGCGGCCGCCCAGCTCATGCAGTCCAACGCGGCGGGCGACGACGGCGAACGCGGCGTCATCGTCAACACGGCGTCCGTGGCCGCGTACGAAGGCCAGATCGGCCAGGCCGCCTATTCGGCGTCCAAGGGCGGCGTGGTCGGGATGACGCTGCCCATGGCGCGAGAGCTGTCGCGATTCGGCATCCGCGTGAACACGATCGCGCCGGGCATCTTCTGGACACCCATGGTCGACGGCATGCCGCCGCAGGTGCAGGAGTCGCTCTCGGCGTCCATCCCGTTCCCGTCGCGCCTGGGCAAGCCGGACGAGTTCGCCGAGCTCGTCGCCTTCATCCTGGCCAACCGCTACATCAACGGCGAGACGATCCGCCTCGACGGCGCCGTGCGCCTCGCCCCGAAGTGATTTCCTCCACCCTGTGACGGCATCCTCGCCATGAAAGCATCCGAAGTAAAAAAGGGTAACGTCGTCGAGAACGACGGCACCGTGTACCAGGTTCGCGACATCGAGCGCAGCGCGCCCACTGCGCGCGGCGGCAACGTGACCTTCCGTTTCACGCTCTACTCGATCCCCGGCAACCGCAAGTTCGACCTGAGCCTGCGCGCCGACGACGACCTCAAGGAAGTCGACCTCGCCCGCCGCCAGGCGAAGTTTTCGTACATGGACGGCGACGCGTTCGTCTTCATGGACGACGAGGACTACACCCAGTACACCCTCGGCGCCGACGTCGTCGGCGATAACGCCGGCTACGTCGTGGAAGGCGTCGACGGCTATTACGTGCAGGTGATCGACGATGCGCCGGTCGGCCTGCAGGTGCCCAGCAGCGTCGTGCTCACCGTGGTCGATACCGCGCCCGAGCTGAAGGGCTCCAGCGCCACCAAACGCAACAAGCCGGCCAGGCTCAACACCGGCATCGAAGTGCAGGTACCGGAATACATCACCAACGGCGAAAAGGTCACGGTGAACACGCTGACCGGCGAATTCGCAGGACGCGCGTGACGCCCGGGGCGGGAGGTGGGACACCGGGAAACACGTCCGGTGAGTGACGCGGCATTCATGGCGCCGGGGATACCCTTTCGCGTTCGACGATGCGTCCCCCCTTCCCGCCTCCCACCTCCCGTGTTTCCATGACCACCCACCGCTATTCGTTCCGCGCCAGCGTCATCGACACGCTGATCCGGACGAAGCGTCCCGACGTCCCCATGCGCGTCGCGCTGCGCAACACGGCGGCCGTCGTGCTTCCGCTGGCGCTGGGCATCTACACCGGCCATCACGAGATCGGCATCGGCATCGCCGCCGGTGCGCTCGATACCATGTTTTCGGACCAGCCCGGTCCCTACCAGCAACGCCTCATCCGCCTGCTGCTCGCCGCGCTCGCCGCCGGCGCGGCCTCGCTGGTGGGCTTTCTCATCGGCGGGCTGATCCTGCCAATGACGCTGGCCTGCATCGTCTGCGGTTTCTTCGGCGGACTGCTCGTGGTGTTCGGCCCGGATATCGCCCGCGTGGGCATGACGAGCATGTTGCTGCTCGTGATCACGGCGGCCACGCCGACCGACCTTCCCCACGCGCTCTATGGCGGCCTGCTCATCTTCGCGGGCGGCATGTTGCTGGCGCTGTTTTCCATCGCCGAATGGCCATTGCAGCGCTATCGGCCCGAGCGCATGGCGCTGGCCGGGGTCTATCGTGGCCTCGCCGACCTGGCCCGCAAGCCGCAGAAAGACGGCGAGGCGCCCGGGCTGAGCGACGCCATGAACGTGCTCCAGGACACCCTGCTGGGGCGGCACCACGCGCACGGTCGCGCGATGGAGGCGTTCCGCGTGCTGCTCGACCTCGCCGAGCGTATCCGTCTCGAACTGATCGCCATGGCCGAACTGGAAACCCGACGCGACGGCATGGGCGAGATGTTCCGCCACGACGCCGCGCGCGTGCTGACGGCGGTGGCCGAGGCGATCGATGCCGCGGAGCCGCCGCAGCGCGCCGAACGGGCCCTGGCCACGCTGCGCGCCAGCGAGCGCGCCCTGCTCGGCGGCGTGACAGGCCTGGGGCTCACGGCGCACATCCAGGCGCTTTCGGGGCAGTTGGCCGCGGTGGTCCGTAACGCGAACTGGGCCGGCAGCCGCGGCGAAGAGCGGGCGCAGCGCGCCGAAACCATGCTTCCCGAGACCTTGCGCAGCGCGTCGGCGCTGGCCACGCTGCGCGCGAACATCACGCCGGGCTCGGTCGCCTTCCGCCATGCGGTGCGATGCGCGGTGTTGCTGGCGCTGGCCTTCGTGCTGTCGCGGCACTTCGGCCTGCCGCATGGCTATTGGCTGCCGATGACCGCCGCGATCGTGTTGCGCCCGGACTTCGCCGCCACCTTCAACTTTGGCCTCTTGCGCGTGGTCGGCACGGTGCTTGGCCTCGTGCTCACGACATTCCTGCTGCGCATCACGCCCGACGAGGTGTGGGCGCACATCGCCGTGATGGGCGTGCTGTGCGTGGCGTTCCGCTACCTCGCGGGCGCGCACTACGGTATCGCCGTCACGGCGCTCACCGGCACCGTGGTGGTGCTGCTGTCGTTCGAAGGCGTCGACCCGGATGCGGCGATGTACGACCGGGTGCTCAATACCGCGCTGGGCAGCGGCCTCGCCCTCATCGCTTACGTACTGTGGCCGTCGTGGGAGCGGCACCGGGCACGCCATGCGCTGTCGGACATGCTCCGCGCCTACGCGGACTACCTCGACGCGCTCGCCGGGCCGGACGATCGGGCCCGACGTCACGGCGTGCGCATGGCCACGCGCACGGCGCGCACGAACGCGCTGGCATCGGTCGACCGCATGCGCGCCGAGCCGGGCACGCCCGCCGTGCTGCAAGAACTGGCCGAGACGCTCTATGCCAACGGCAATCGCGTAGCGCGTACGGCGATGACGCTCGAGGCATTGATCGACGCGAGCGACGTGCCGGCCGAGTGGGAGCATGTCGGGCCTTTCCTGGGCGAATCGTCGATCGCGTTGCGCCGGCAGGCCGAGGCGCTCATGCAGGCGGAGGCGGTGACCGCGCCGCCGATGCTGCGCGAGCACCAGCGCGCCTTGGTGGACACCCTCGCTCGCGTGAAGGATCGCGAGTTCGCCGACGCGATCGGCCGCCTCACCGATCGCCTTACCGATAACGTCGATACCATCGCCCACGTGGTGACCCGGCGCAGCGCGGCACCCGCCTGATAGCTGCACGGCGGATGCGCAGGGCACGGGTCGATGCGGGCCGTGTCCACGAACCCTCAGGGTCGCCACGGTCGAACGCTGCCGTCGCTCGCACGATGCCGGCTGGCGCGGGATCGCCGATGCGGTCGGCTCCTCCCCTTCGGTCGCTACAAGGCGCGGGTGGGAGCGGCCCATGCTGCACTGCCAGAGGCATCGCCCGACACCCGGGCCTACACTCGGGCCATGCTGAAGATCGATACCCACGCGCATATCCTCCCTCGCGACTGGCCCGATCTGGCGGCCCGTTTCGCCGATCCGCGCTTCCCGGTCATGACGCACACCGATGGGCGGCATCGCATCTACAAGGATGGCAAATTCTTCCGCGAAGTCTGGGAGTCCGCCTTCGATCCCGTCCTGCGCACGGCCGACTACGCCCGCTTCGGCGTGGGCGTGCAGGTCATCTCCACCGTGCCGGTGATGTTCTCCTACTGGGCCAAGGGGCACCAGGCGCTCGAGCTTCACCGACACCTGAACGATGCCATGGCCGCCATCTGCGCCGACCACCCCCGGCACTACGCGGGTATCGGCACCGTGCCGTTGCAGTCTCCCGATCTGGCGATCCGCGAAATGGAACGCTGCATCGGCGAACTTGGCCTGCAAGGCGTGCAGGTCGGCTCGCACTGCAACGACTGGAACCTCGACGCACCGGAGCTTTTCCCCTTCTTCGAGGCGGCGGCCGACCTGGGCGCGGCGATCCTCGTGCATCCGTGGGACATGATGGGCGCCGACAGCATGCCACGGTACTGGCTGCCCTGGCTGGTCGGCATGCCGGCGGAGCAGTCGCGCGCGGCGTGCTCGCTGATCTTCGGCGGCGTGCTCGAACGCCTGCCTTCCTTGAGGGTGATGCTCGCCCACGGCGGCGGTAGCTTTCCCTACACCATCGGCCGGATCGAACACGGCTTCCGCATGCGCCCCGACCTCGTCGCCACCGACAACGCCCGCAACCCGCGCGCGTATTTCCCGCAGCTGTTTTTCGACTCGTGCGTGCACGACGACCGCGCCCTGCGCTATCTCCTGGACACCGTCGGCAGCGACCGGGTGATGCTCGGCACAGACTACCCCTTTCCCCTGGGCGAGCAGTCGCCAGGCAGCGGCATCGACGCGCTGGGCCTGGACGACACGACGCGTGCCCGCCTCTTCCACGGGACCGCGCTGGCATGGCTCGGCGTGCCACTGGCGCGGTTCCAGGCAGCCGCCGCCGGGGCGTGACGTGGCGCACAGGCGCCGCACGAGCCCCGTGGCGCGCTTGTGCCAGAATGCGTCCACCGAGCCGCCATTCGTTCCAGGGGAAACCGACGTGAGACGCCCGCTGTCCCTTCTTGTGATCGCGCTCGCCAGCGCGCCCGCGTTCGCCACCGACGTCAGCATGGCCAACGGCGATGTCCGCTTCCACGTCCCCGACGGATGGATGACGATCATGCAGTCGCAATCGGAAGACACCGAGGCGCAGGTCTTCCAGGTGCCGGGATCAGCCAACGCCGATGCCACGCTCGCCCGGGTGTCCGTCACCGTGCGCAAGGCGTCCAGTCTTATCGCCTTCCAGCAGTTCGACAAGGAGTATCGCAACCGGGCCAGCCAGCTGACGGACTACCAGGCGGGCACCGCGAAGCAGCCGACCCAGAACGTCTACAGCGCGAAGGAAGGCCCCGTGAAGCTGTCGTATGACGAGCGCTACTTCTACGCCAACGGCTACGCCATCCAGCTCCGTTGCGTCCGACCCACCGGCGATGCGAAATTCAGCGCCGCCTTCGACAAGGGCTGCGCCGACGTCGCCGCCAGCATGCCGTCCTGATCCCATGACCGACTTCGAATGTTCCCGCACCTGGGCCGAGGCCCAGGATGCCGCCGATCCGCTGCGCGCCTTCCGCGACGAATTCCACATTCCGCCGCATGACGGGCGCGATGCCCTGTATTTCTGCGGCAATTCCCTCGGCTTACAACCGAAGGGCGTGGCGGCGGCATTGCAGGCGGAACTCGACGACTGGTCGAATCTGGCCGTCGAGGCGCACTTCCGCGGCCGCTCGCCGTGGATGCACTATCACGAGTACGTACGCGACACGATGGCCGAGGTGGTCGGCGCGCTGCCCCACGAAGTGGTCGCCATGAACTCGCTGGGCGTCAACCTGCACCTGATGATGGTGAGCTTCTACCGGCCGACGGCGGAACGCCCCGCGATCCTGATGGAGGCCGGCGCGTTCCCCACCGACCGTTACGCGCTGGAATCGCAGGTGCGTTTCCATGGTTTCGACCCGGCGCGCGACCTGATCGAGCTTCATCCGGACGGTCCCGGCGGCACGCTGTCGATGCAGGCCATCGAACAGGCCATCGCCGAGCACGGCCACCGCGTGGCGCTGATCCTGCTTCCTGGCATCCAGTACCGCACCGGCCAGGTGTTCGATCTCGCCCGCATCGTTTCGCTCGGGCACGCCGCCGGATGTGCCGTGGGGTTCGACCTGGCCCACGCCGTGGGCAACCTGCCGCTGACCCTGCACGACGACGGCCCCGACTTCGCCGTGTGGTGCACTTACAAATACCTCAACGCCGGGCCGGGCGCGGTCGCGGGTGCCTTCGTGCATGAGCGCCACGCCCGCGCCGACGTACCGCGTTTCGCTGGCTGGTGGGGCCATGACAAGACCACGCGCTTCCAGATGGGCCCCACGTTCGTGCCCACGCCCGGTGCCGACGGCTGGCAGCTTTCCAACCCGCCGATCATGGCACTGGCTCCCCTGCGCGCGTCGCTCGACGTCTTTCACCGCGCGGGCATGACCGCGCTCTCGTCAAAGAGCCGCCGCCTCACCGCCTACCTGGACTGGCTCATCCGCTCCCGGCTGGATGACGTGTTGGATATCGTGACGCCGAACGATCCAGCGCAACGCGCCGCGCAATTGTCGATCCGCGTACGCGCCGGACGCGACGCCGGGCGCGCCCTGTTCGAGCACCTCGAACGCCACGGCGTCATCGGCGACTGGCGCGAACCCGACGTGATCCGGCTCTCGCCGACGCCGCTTTACAACCGCTATGCGGATTGTTTTGGCGCGGTCGAGACCATCGAAGCATGGCGGCGGAGCGTTACGGCGTAAACGTGTCCCATCGGTCATCCACCGGGACGACCGAAGGGGTGGGAACCGACCGCATCGGCGATCCGGCGCCAGCCGGCACCTCCCTGCCTTTACGATCTACGCGTCAAACGCCTGGAGACGGGCACGCAACGTGTCGAGCATGAGATCGTGCCCCGCGCCGGGCGACGTGCGCGCCGCGAGGCTGGACTCGGGCGTGCGTCCCTCCCCCGCCGAGGCGGCGGTTTCGGCCGCGGCACGGTAGGCGTCACGGAACGGCACGCCGGCCACCGCCTGCTCGATAGCCACGTCGGTGGCGTACATCGCCGGTTCGATGGCGGCGCGCATCTTCCCGGCCTTCCACTCGAAACGGGCGAGCATGTCGGGGAGCAGTTCCAGCGCCCCCAACCCCATGGAAAAGCCGTGGAACAACGACCCCTTCGAGAACTGCAGGTCGCGCTGGTAACCCGACGGCAGCGACAGCAACTGCTCGATCTCCGTACGTGCGGCAGCGACGCTGGCATAGCTGGCGCGCAACAACTCCACGACGTCAGGGTTGCGCTTGTTCGGCATGATCGACGAACCGGTGGTGTACTCCGCCGGAAGTGTCACGAAATCGAACTCGGCCGTCGTGAACAGCGAGAGATCCCACGCCAGGCGACGGGTGTCGAGCAGCGCCGTGCCCACCGCGTCGAGCGCGGCCATCTCGAACTTGCCGCGCGAGAGCTGGGCGTAGATCGGCGATACCTGCATGCGTGCGAAACCGAGCACCGCCGTCGTATGCGCGCGATCGAGCTTGACGTTGACGCCATAGCCCGCGGCGGTACCGAGCGGATTGGCGTCGATCAGCGCCAGCGCCTGGCGCGCGCGCAGGGTGTTGTCGATGAAGGCCTCCGCGAAGGCGGCGAACCACATGCCCGTCGACGACACCACGGCGCGCTGGATGTGGGTGTAACCGGGCATAGGCAGCGCGTCGCCCGCCGCGCGGTCGAGGCACACCTGGGCAATACGGCGGCACAGCGTTTCGAGCGTGCCGAGTTGCTCTTTCAGCCACAGTCGCGTGGCGACCAGGATCTGGTCGTTGCGGCTGCGCCCCGTGTGCACGCGGCGGCCGGCATCGCCGAGTCGTTCGGTCAGGCGAGCCTCGATGGCCGAATGGCCGTCCTCGAACCGCTCATCGAGAATGAAATCGCCCGCGCGGAAATCGTTCGCGAGCACGTCGAGCTCGCGCAGCAGCGCGTCTCGCTCGTCGGACGACACCACGCCGATATGGGTGAGTCCTTCGACGTGCGCCTTGCTCGCCGTGATGTCGTGGAGGAAAAACTCGCGGTCGAGCACCACGTCGTTGCCGGCGAGGAAACGCATGATGCGCGCGTCGACCTGGGTGTCGGATTTCTGCCAGAGCGGCTGGGTCATGGGTGGCGGAGCCTCAAAGCGGAATGGCGGTGAGTTCGTCGAAGCCGAGCGAACGGTTGACGTTCTGCATGGCCTGGGTGGCGGCACCCTTGAGCAGGTTGTCGAGCGTGGCGACGACGACCACGCGACGGCCGTCCGCCGACAACGCGAAGCCACCCACCTCCAGATGGTGCTTGTGCGCGATGCGGCTCACCCAGGGTGCCTCGTCCACGATGTGGATGAGCTTCTCCCTGTCGAAGCGCGACTGGAAGCGCTGGACGATGTCCTCGCGACGATGCGGCTTGGCCAGATAAAGGTTGGTGGTTACGGTGAGGCCGCGAAAGTGCGGCGCGACGTGCGGCATGAATTCCACCGGCAGGCCCAGGTGACGGCTGGCTTCCTTCTCGTGCATGTGCCCGGTGAGCGAATAAGGCATGAGGTTGTCGCGCAGCTTGTCCGGATCGTTGCGGTCCGATGGCGTGGTGCCCGCGCCCGAGTAGCCGGAGACGCCGAACGACACCGGCGGCGCGGCCAGGAGGTCCTTGATCGGGGCGATCGAGCACTGGATCGCCGTGGCGTAGCAACCTGGATTGCTCACGCGCTTCTCGCCACGCCAGCGGTCGCGGTACAGCTCGGGCAGTCCGTAGTACCAGCGCTCGTCGAAACGGTAGTCCGCGGAGAGGTCGACGATGACCGTGTCGCCGCCGGCCTTGTCGATCGCCTCCACGTAGGGAGCGGCCTTGCCGTTGGGCAACGCGAGGATCACCACGTCCACGCCCTGTCCAGCCACGCCGGCGGGGTCGAGGTTCACGTAGCGCAGCTCGCCCCGGTAGACGTCGTTGTGCTCCGCCAGGCGCTGGCCCTCAAGTTCGCGCGACGAGACGAAGGCCAGCGTCAGCGAGGGGTGCCGGGCGATCAGCCGGATCAGTTCGGCGCCCGTGTGGCCGCGCGCGCCGACGATGCCGATGGTCTTGGTGGACATGGGGGTTCAGTCCTGCAGGGTGGGCGTACGCGTGGCGCAGTGCGCGACGCAGCGTTCGATGTCGACGAAGCTCTCCAGGCCATACCAGAAGACTTTCCAACGGGCCTGCTTGTAGCAGCCGTCGGACTCCGCGTAATAGAACGGGTTGATGGCGTTACCGTGGCGCGAGCGCCAGAACAGCTTCGGGTTTTCGTCGTGCATCACCTGCCATACGGCGCGACCCAGACCCTCGCCTTGCGCGTCGTCGAGCACGGCGAACTTGTCGAGGTAGGCGAATCCCTCCTCCATGGTCAACACCATGGCCGCCCGGTAATTCTCCGAGACGTACAGGCGATACAGGCGGGTGCGATCGAAGTAGTCCGGCACGAGGGCGCGGCCGAAGCTGGATTCGATGAGCTGGCGCATGCGCGCGAGGTCAACGCCGTCCCAGCTCTCGAAACGCAGCACCCGTTCGCCGCGGCGCACGAGCGTGCCCGAGCCCTTGTGGGTGAACAGTTCTTTCGCCAGCTCGGACGGCCGGGTGATCGACACCGACGAGGTCAGCGGCAGATCGTCCAGCAGATCCTTGATCTGCTCGATCTTCAGGCGCATACCCGAATGCAGCCATGGCTGGGCCAGCAGCTGGTCGTATTCGGTCGAGAGGTTGATCGAATCGATGACGTTGCCGTCGCCGTCGAGCAGGCCGCCCGTGCCGGTGAGGAACACGATCTTGTACGGCTGCAATACCCGCACCAGTTCGTTCGCCGCAAAGTCGGCGTTGATGTTGAGGATCTGGCCGGCGTCGGTCTCGCCCAGGCTGGCGATGACCGGGATCGAGCCCGCGCGCAGGCTGGCTTCGATCGGTGCGAGGTTGATCTCCCGCACGCGGCCGACCAGGCCGAGCGTCTGCGGATCGAGGAAGTCGGCGGCGAACACGCCCGACGGCACCGAGGTGGCGCGGGTGCCGACTTCCTGCAGGGCCTCGACCAGGCGCAGGTTCTGCGCCTGGAACACCTTGCGCACGATCGCCAGCGCCTCGGGCGAGGTGACCCGCAAGCCGTTGACCGTCTTCTTTTCGATGCCCGCCGCCTGCAGCTCTTCGTCGAGCTGCGGGCCCGCGCCGTGTAGCACGATCGGGGTCAGGCCCACCTGCTGCAGGAACGACAGCGACGAGGTGAGGTCGGGAAGCTCGTCGCGCAGTACCGCGCCACCCACCTTCACCACCGCGAAACGCGAGGCGTCGAGCTGGGAGAAGCGCTTGAGGTACTGCTGGATCTCGCGCGCGCTGCCCATGGCGGAGAGCAGGCGCACGATGGTCTTGCGGGTGTGCTTATTGGTGTCCACTGACGATCCGATGGATGGTCCGGGCGTAGTGCCCGAGTTGTTCGAGAGCGACCCACTCGTCGGCCGTGTGGGCCTGCGCGATGTCGCCGGGGCCATAGACGAACGAGGTATAGCCGGCCAGGGAGAACAGCGCGGCCTCGGTCCAGAAGTCGACCGCGTTGCCGATCGGGATGCCCAGTTCGTCGGCGAGATCGCGCGCGGCAAGGCGGCGCGTCTCGGCGGTGGCGACATCGCCCGCCGGCAAAGCGTCGCCACGGAAGGTCTCGCCGTATTCCACCGGATGCGGCTCGACCAGGGTGCGGAAGGTCTCCAGCAACGCGTCGGCATCCATGGACGGCAGCGGACGGAAGCCGAAGCGCACGTCGGCCGTCGGGGCGATCATGTTGGCCTTGATGCCGCCTTCGACCTTGCCGACGTTGAAACGCAGGCCGGTGAGCCCGCCGAAACGCGCGTGCGACAGCGCCTGCACGTGGTCGAGCGCGGCCGCGCCCCAGCGGATGGCCTGGTGCAGCGCGCTGTCCGAAGGTGTCTGATCGCCCGAGGCGTGCCCGGCGCGACCGAGGAAACGCATCTGCACCGAGTGTATGCCACGGTGGGCCAGCACCGCCTCGCCCCGGGTGGGCTCGGCGACGATGATGGCGTCGTAGTCGCGACGCGTCTTCAGGAAGCCGTCGATGCAACGCGCATCGTTGGCCTCTTCATCGGTGGAGAGCAGCAGGGCCATGTCGCCGTCGGTGGCGTTGGCCACGGCCACGAGGGCCGCCGCGGCGCCCTTGATGTCGCAAGCCCCCAGGCCCACGGCACGCTCGCCGTCCACGCGCAGCTCGAACGGGCTGGCCGTCCAGTGCGGCGAGTCGGGCACGGTGTCCAGGTGCACGTTGAACAGGTGCCTCGGTGTGCCGCGCACCGCGTAGAGGTTGACGGCACCGGCGCCGAAATCGGTCACCTCGACGTGGAACCCCGGCAGATGCTCGCGCAGGTAGTCGAAGATGCCGCCGGTGCCGATGGTTCGGGGCGGATTGCGCGTGTCGTACGAGACGAGCGCGCGCAGATGGGTCAGCGTGTCCTGGAGGAGTGTGTCCATGGAGGGTCAGTTCCCGTTGGCTCGATCGACTTCCGCCCACAACGTGGAGCTCATGCCGTAGAGCTTGATGAAGCCCTCGGCCTCGGCCACGCCCCAGTCGGCGGCCTGCGCGTACGTGGCACGCGCCGATTGCAGGATATTCTTCGACTCGACCTTCACCGCGTAGACGGTGCCGCCGCGCGTCTCGATGATCACCTTGCCGTCGACTTTGCGCTGGGTGGAGACGAGGAAGGCTTCGAGGTCGGCCTTGATCGGGTCGTTGAAAAAGCCCTCGTACGCCACTTCCGTCCACTTGCGGCCGATCTCGGGCTTGAAACGGTTCTGCTGCTTGGACAGCACCGTTTCCTCCAGCGCGCGGTGCGCGGTGAGCAGCGCGGTCAGCGCGGGCGCCTCGAACACGATGCGGCCCTTCAGGCCGATGTTGGTATCGCCGGTGTAGGTGCTGCGGCCCACGCCATACTTCGCCAGCTCGCGATTGAGAAACCCGAGGATCTCCGGGCCCGACGCCGGCTTGCCGTTGAGCGAGGTCGCTACGCCCTTGTCGAAGCCCAGCGCCACGCGCAGCGGCTCGGCCGGCCATTCGGCCCGCGGCGCGCACCAGCCCACCGCCCCCTCGCCGGGGATCTCCCATGCGTCGATCTCGCCGCCGGAGATCGTCACGCCCAGCACGTTCTCGTTGATGGTGTAGTGCTTGGTCTTGGCGCGCACCTCGAAGCCCTTGCCCTCAAGGTACGCCTGCTCGTAGGCACGGACCTGGGTGTGTTCGCGCTGGATCTCCCGGATCGGCGCCACGATGGTGTAGTCCCCCAGGGCCTTCACGGTGAGGTCGAATCGCACCTGGTCGTTGCCCATGCCCGTGCAGCCGTGCGCGAAGAACCGGGTGCCCAGTTCGTCGCAGCGCTCCAGCGACGCCTTGACGATGAGATAGCGGTCCGACACGAGCAGCGGATACTGGCCCTGGTAGAACTCGCCGGCCCAGATCAGCGGGGTGACGAAGCTGTCCCAGATCGCCTGCGCGGCATCCACGGTGCGGTGCGAGGCGGCGCCGAGTTCCTTCGCGCGCTGTTCGATGTACTCACGCTCGTCGGCGGACACGCCGCCCGTATCGACGAACACGGTGTGCACGGCATAGCCGCGCTCCATGAGGTAAGGGACGCAGAAGCTGGTGTCGAGGCCGCCCGAGAAGGCGAGGACGATATCGTGGGACATGCGGGCTCCGGAACGGTAAGGGCGAAAGGGAAAGATCAGATCAGAAACCGAGGCCGGACCTGGCGCCGGAGGCGGTGGCTATCAGCGACGCCATCACCGCCTTCTGCACGTGCAGGCGGTTTTCGGCTTCGTCGATGGCGATGCAGGCGGGCGAATCCATCACCGCGTCGGTGGCCTTGATGTTCCGGCGCAGCGGCAGGCAGTGGCTGAAGAGGCCGTTGTCGGTAAGGGCCATCTTCGCCTCGTCGACGATGAAGTGCCGGTTCGCGTCGCGGATGGCTTTTTCTTCGTCCCAGCGACCGAAGTACGGGATCGCGCCCCAGCTCTTCGCGTAGACGACATGGGCGCCGCGGTAGGCCGATTCGATGTCGTGCGACACCTGCAGCGAGCCGCCGTTCTCCTCGGCGTTCTGTCGGGCGAAATCCATGTAGCGCTCGTCGAGCACGTAGTCCGGCGTCGGGCACAAGAGGGTGACGTCCATGCCCATTTTCGTCGCGATCAGCAGCGCCGAATTGGCCACGGCGGTGTTCAGCGGCTTGGGATGGTAGGTCCAGGTGAGCACGTATTTCTTGTGGCTCAGGTCACCCAGGTGCTCCTTGAGGGCCAGCGCGTGGGCCAGTTCCTGGCACGGGTGGGTGATGGTCTCGAGGTTAATGACCGGCACGGTCGCGTACTTCGCGAAACCGGCGAGCACCTTGTCCTGGCGATCGACCGACCAGTCGACGAACTTCGGGAAGGCCCGCACGCCGATGAGGTCGACATAGCGCGACAGCACCCGGGCCACTTCCGCGATGTGTTCCTCGGTGTCGCCGTCCATCACGGTGCCCAGGTCAAACTCGATGGGCCACGCGTCCTTGCCGGGCGACAGCACCACGGCGTGGCCGCCGAGGTGGAACGCGCCGAGCTCGAAGCTGGTGCGGGTGCGCATCGAGGCGTTGAAAAATACCAGTGCGATGGATTTGCCCGCCATCTGCTGGCCCTGCGGCGAGCGCTTGAACTCGGCGGCCTGCGCGAGCAGGGCATCGATCTCGGCGCGGCTGTAATCCTGCGTGGAAAGGAAATGGCGGGGGGTCATGGCGGTCCAGGGGTGGGCGGAAGGGAAACCGGAAACGAAAAAACCCGGCACGTGGCCGGGTTTTTAGTCGAGACGAATGAAACGCGCGCGACAGCCTACCCGGCCGAGTACCCGATGTACGGTCGACGAGCACGCGAGGTCATCCCTGCGGCCATACGGGCGCTGGTGAAGACGATCGCGGTGTAGACGGCGTGGGACACGGCGGGGCCTGAAGGAAGTGAACCCCGATGATGCCGTGGATTGGTGCGTTGCGCAATGGGTCGCCGACGGGGTGGGAAGCCGATCGTATCGGCGACCCGGTGCCAGCCGGCACCCGGCAGGGGAAGGGGTGACCTCGCGCGATCACGTCATGGCCTCATTCGCCCGAGCCTGGCCCGGGAGTTCGCGGATACGATCCGCTCGCACCGCAGGGCGCGGCGCTCTTGGCCTGGCCGGCCCGAGCGTTCGCGCGCTGGACGCACCAACCAAAAAGGCCGCGATCGCTCGCGGCCTTTCGGTGATGCGCCCTGGCCGGATCAATCGGCCGGCGACACGCTCACACGAACGCGCAACCGCTCGCCCGGATCGTAATTGAGGCGGGACACGTACACCTCGCCTCGATACCGGTATTCGACGTCATACCCTGCGATACGACGCTGTTCGGAGACGGTGCTGAAATCGCGGCAGCGGGTCTCGGTGCCCTCATAGGTGCGATCGTCGCGCGAGACGTTGTTGCCCACCACGCCACCGGCCAGCGCACCGGCCACGGTGGCGGCCTTGCGACCATCGCCCTTGCCGACGGTGTTGCCCAGCACGCCACCGACGACGGCGCCGAGGATGGTGCCGGCCGCGCTGCCGCCACTGGATTCGCGACGGACCACCGGCTGGTCGTAGCACTCCTGTCGCGGCGTCTCCACGCGCGACACGCCGTAGACCGGATCGACGCGCAGCACGTCGGCCCAGCCGAAATGGGTGTTGTCGTCCGGACCCTGCGGCGGGGGCGGACCATAGCGGCCATCCTGCGCGACGGCGCCGGTGGCGAAGACCGCGAAGAACAGCGCGGGGATGAGCAGGCGAGCCATGAAGAAAGACCTCCAGCGAGGCGCCCCAAAAGCGCCTACTGGCGCCCATTCCATCAAGTTCACGCTGAATCCACGCTTATAGTTTGCTTCGGTGTCTTCACGTTCGCCCGTCAACGGATCGCCCGCTCGCGCGTGCGCCCCTGGCGGCCTCGCCTTGCTACTATTTCAGGCCGGCCGCCCGCCGCGCCCGCCATGGACCCCCGATGCCGATCTCGCTCTACAACACCCTGTCACGCCGCACGGAAGCGTTCAGCCCCCTCGATCCGGAACGGGTGACGATGTATGTCTGCGGGCCCACGGTCTATAACTACATCCACATCGGCAACGCGCGGCCACCGGTCGTCTTCGACGTGCTGGCACGCCTGATCCGCCGGCACTACCCCACCCTCGTCTACGCGCGGAACATCACCGACGTCGACGACAAGATCAACGCCGCCGCGGCGGCGGCCGGCGTGCCGATCGGCCAGATCACCGAACGCTTCGCCCAGGCCTACCGCGACGACATCGCCCGGCTCGGCGTGGCACCGCCTGACGTCGAACCGCATGCCACGGCGCATATGCCGCAGATCGTCGCGATGATCGAGCGCCTGATCGCGAACGGCCACGCCTACGCGGCGGAAGGCCATGTCCTGTTCCATGTGGAGTCGTTCCCGGCCTACGGCGCGCTTTCGGGCCGCGATCCCGACGAACTGCTCGCCGGTGCCCGCGTGGAAGTGGCCCCTTACAAGAAGAGCCCGGGCGACTTCGTGCTCTGGAAGCCATCCGACGCCACCCTGCCCGGCTGGGAGAGTCCCTGGGGCCGTGGACGTCCCGGCTGGCACATCGAATGCTCGGCGATGAGCGAGGCCCACCTGGGCGAAACCATCGACATCCACGCCGGTGGCGTCGATCTGACCTTTCCCCACCATGAGAACGAGATCGCGCAGAGCACGTGCGCCCACAGGGGCAAGGTGTTCGCGCGCTACTGGCTGCACAACGGCATGCTGACGTTCGACGGCCGCAAGATGTCGAAGTCGCTGGGCAACGTGCTCCAGCTGCACGAACTGCTCAAGAAGCATCCGGCCGAGGCGTTGCGTCTCATGTTGTTGCGCGGCCACTACCGCCAGCCGCTGGACTGGTCCGATGCCGCCCTCACCCAGTCCGTGCGCACGCTCGATGGCTGGTACGGCGCGCTACGCGACCTGGCCGGGGTCGAGGCCGGTGACGCCGTGGTGCCGGAGGCGGTGGAAGCGGCGCTGTGCGACGACCTCAACACCCCTCAGGCGCTGGCGGAGATCTCCCAGCTTGCCGACGCCGCCCGTCGCGCCAGCGGCGCCGAGCGGGGCAAGGCAAAGGCCGCCCTTCTCGGCGGCGGCGCGCTTCTGGGCCTGCTTCAGGACGATCCGGAAGCCTGGTTCCGCCAGGGCAATCCGGGCGAAACCGTCGATGCGGACGCCATCGAAGCGCTGCTCGATGAACGGCGCGCGGCCCGCGCGGCGAAGGACTTCGCCCGCTCCGACGCGATCCGCGATCAATTGAAGGCCATGGGCATCGCCATCGAGGACGGCGCCCAGGGCACCCGCTGGAGCGTGGTAAAGGCATGAGCCATCCGCAGGAACCCACCGCCGCCGAGGCACAGACCGCCATCGCCGACGAATTCGCCTTCTTCGGCGACTGGACCGAGCGCTATCAATACCTGATCGACCTCGGGCGGCAGTTGCCGGCCTTCCCCGAGCAGGACAAAACCGAAGAGCACCGCGTGCATGGCTGCCAATCCATGGTGTGGCTGATTCCGTCGGGCGATGCCTCACGGCTGCATTTCGCCGCCGCCAGCGACTCGGCCATCGTCTCCGGGCTGATCGCCCTGGTGCTGCGGGTCTATTCCGATCGTCCCGCGCAGGAGATCGTCGACACCCAGCCGGACTTCGTCCAGCAGATCGGCCTGGCCAAGCACCTGTCCCCCACCCGCTCCAATGGCCTGGCCGCGATGCTGGCCCGGATCAAGGCCCACGCCAGCGGCGTCCTGGCCGCGTAGGAGCCCGCCCCGCAGGCGAGCCGGCGGTATCCAGCCTCGGGCACTGACGCCGGGCGCCCGCACCGTGGCGACCGCGGCTTCGCTCGCTCGGTGCCACCTGGGGGTTCGCGGACACGGTCCGCTCCTACACGAAGGGCGCCCAGCGCGTCGAGGGATCAGGACGCCTCGCTGCGCTCACGCACGCTCGCGAACGAGGCATCGCGTCGCAGGACGCCGTTTTCCCACACCGTTTCCATCGCATGGTCCCAGCCCGGCTCCAGGGGCATCGCATCCGCCGTCTCGATGTCGTGGGGTATCGGGACTGTGCGCCACGTACCGTAGTCGCGATGCCGGATGAGCGTGAGGCGGCCGCGCTGGGAAAACTTGCCCGCGTCGGTGACGGGCGCCTTGAATACATCGACCCACTGCCCGTCGATGCGCGCCGCCGAACACTTCAGGGCGAATTTCTGCGTGTCCCGATCCACCTTCTGCAACAGCGCGCCACCCATGCCGAAAGCGATGTTGTCGGCGGCGTACCCCGCCCCGGTGATCCGTTCGAGGATGGCGCGGATGCTGTCGGGATTGACGCCATCGCCCTGGATGACGCGCACGTGGTTGAGCACGCGGTAGCCCTTGCCGTTGAGCGTGGCGCCGAACGCGTCGTCGAGCAGGGTCAGGCAGCGATGCACCACTTCGACCGGATCACCCGAGTCCGGACGCACCACCAGGGTACCTCCGGAGGCGATCACCTGGTCGCGAAGGGTGCGACCCCAATGCTCGCGGATGGCGTGAAAGATGTCGTAGCTGTCGGACACCACGGCCACGAGGCTGCCGGGCCGGGCGAAGTGCCGGAGCATGTTGCGGTAGGCGTCGACCTCGCGATCGCGTCCCCAACTGGTGATGGTGCTGTGTTCCGCCGCGGCGATCGAATACCCCGCCATCGCCTCGCCGTAAAACTCGCGGGCCGCCAGCACACCCTGCACCGTGTCGGTGCCGCGGAAATTGACCAGGTGCGCCATGCCGCCCAGTGCGGCGGATTCGGCGCTGGAAACGCCGCGAGCGCCGAAGTCGTGCAGCTTGAACGGCAACTGCCCGTCCACGTCGTCGCTCGTCCGCTCGAGAAACTCGCGGACGGTTCGCTTCACGTGCCAGCTGAGCGTGGCGACCGTCACCGGATACCACAGCCGCAGCAGCAGGGTTTCCAGGTAGCTGGGCAACCAGAATGCCTGCGGATCGGTCGACTCGATGGTCACCAGGGCCTGGTGGGTGGGCACCACGGTGCCTTCGGGCACAGCACGGATGCGCATCGGCAGGTGGCCGCCGTGCACGTCGACGATACGATGCCAACCCTCCTCGTTGAACGGCTCCCCGTGGACGGCGAAGACATCGCGCGCCTCGTCCACGTCGGCGTGGGTGACGGGCCGGCTCAACCAGGCTTTCAGGATGGCCTGCAGGCCGAAGAAGACGGTGCGGTCGTAGACGCCACCGCGCGACTCCACGTAGAAGAAGGTCCGGTCCGTGCCCGGCGGGTATTGCAACCAGTGACTGGCCTTGTAGCTGTCCGTGTTGAGGATCAGGTTCTGAAGATGGCGCATGGCGGCTCCTTTGGCCGCCAGTGTAGCCCCAGCCCTGGTTCGGCGAGAGGCAAAAACAGGTTCTTCGCGCGAGTGCGTGGATAGTGCATGGATGCAGGCCTGCCGCCGGCCCGGACGGTGAGGCACGAGCCTTCGGTGTCCCCCACGAAACGCCCAGGTGCAACGCGCTCGGGCGCCACAAGGTCGCGACAGCCCCACGGCTCGCGGGATCGAACCATCCACCGGGTCATAAGGTCGATCGCTCGGGGTCCCGGACTTTCGTGACGAACCCAAAAAAGAAACCCCGCTCAGGGCGGGGTTTCCGTGGGTCGCGATGCGACAGGCTCAGTCGCCCATCTGCTTCTGCAGATGCTCGCGGCGCTCTTGCGCATCGAGCGTGAGCGTGGCGATGGGGCGGGCATCCAGGCGCTCGAGGCCGATCTCTTCGTCGGTCTCTTCGCAAAAGCCGTAACGGCCTTCCTCGATCCGGCGCAAGGCCTTGTCGATCTTGGAGATCAGCTTGCGGTAACGATCCCGCGTGCGCAGCTCCAGCGAGTTTTCGGTCTCGCGGGTGGCGCGCTCGGCCTCGTCGCCCACGTCGCGGACTTCTTCACGGAGGTTGTCCATCGTCTGGCGCGATTCTTCGATGAGGTCGTCGCGCCACTTCTTGAGCTTCTTACGAAAATACGCAAGGTGCTTGGGGCTCATGTACTCCTCGCCGTCGTCGTCGCTGGGACGATAGCCGTCGGGGAGATCGATGATCGTGGTCGCCGGCAGCGCGTAGCGGCCGTCTTCTTTCGTGATGCCGTTTTCGAGAGCGGTGCTGTTCATGCTGGATTGCGCGGATTTCTCGGTTCGGGATGGAATGGCGCTGGCCACCGCGGATGCCGTGCGGCCGGTGCCGGCCGCGGGCGTGTCGGTGGCTGGGGTGGCTGTCGCCGCCTTGGCCGGTTTCGCCTCGGGCGCCGTTTTCTTCACGGGCGCGGCGGGCGTCTTCGTCGTCGCCTTCGTGGCGGCGGCGCTGGTTTTCTTTGCCGCAGCAGGCGCCGCTGGCGGCTTGGCGGCCTTGGACGGGGCCGTCTTGGTCGCGGCCTTCTTCGCCACGGCCTTGGCCGGTGCCTTGGCGGCGGTCTTGGCCGGTGCCTTCACCGACTTCGCCGCGGCCACGGCCTTCTTGGACGGAGCCTCGTCGCCGGCCCCGCCCTTCTTGGGGGCGCCCTTGGCAGCTGCGGAACGTGGAGCGATTTTCGCCATTTCCTTCACCTCGGTGGCCGTGGCGGCGGGGTGTTATAGCCCAGATGCGTTACCCCATCAACCTTTCTTCTGGGATACTGTCGGCTGACATACGCCGGTCGATACCGTGCCCGCATCGTGACCCGCCTCCTCCTTCTACTGTTGTCCTTCTATAAACGGTGGCTCAGTCCCTTGCTGGGGGCCCGCTGCCGGTTCCATCCATCCTGCTCGGATTATGCCCGGGTCGCCATCGCCCGCTTCGGCCCCGCGCGCGGCACCGTGCTGACCGCCTGGCGGCTCCTTCGCTGCCAGCCCCTGTGCGAGGGCGGCAACGATCCCGTTCCCGACCGTTTCATCCTGCGCCGCTGCGGCGCCCAAGGAGCTCATACCCATGACTGATGCCTGGCTCATCCAGAACGCCGAACTCGTCAACGAAAACAAACGGTTCAAGGCCGACGTGAGGATCCGTGACGGAAAAATCGCGAGGATCGCCGAGCGACTGGAAAAAGAGCGTGACGACCAGGTGATCGACGCCACCGGACTGTGGCTGCTCCCGGGGATGATCGACGACCAGGTTCACTTCCGCGAACCCGGCCTCACCCAGAAAGCCGACATCCGCAGCGAATCGCGCGCGTGCGCCGCGGGTGGCATCACCAGTTTCATGGAGATGCCCAACACCCGCCCGCCCGCGCTCGACCGGGATACGCTCGAGGCCAAGTACGCACGCGCGGCAGAGACGTCGGCGGTGAACTACGCCTTCTACATGGGTGCCAGCAACGACAACCTCGAACACATCCGCGCGCTCGATCCCAAGGCGGCGCCGGGGGTGAAGGTATTCATGGGCGCCTCCACGGGCAACATGCTGGTCGACGATCCCGCCACCCTCGACGGCATCTTCCGCGACACGCCGGTGCCGATCATCACCCACTGCGAAGACACGCCGATGATCGACGCCAACCACGAGAAGGCGCGCCAGATCTACGGTGACGACATCCCGGCCTGGGAACACCCGCACATCCGCTCGCGCGAGGCCTGCATCACGTCGACCCGCCTGGCGATCTCGCTGGCGAAGAAGCATGGCACCCGCCTGCACGTGCTGCACATTTCCACCGCCGACGAGCTGGCGCTGTTCGAGCCCGGCCCGATCGAAGGCAAGCGCATCACCGCCGAGACCTGCGTTCACTTCCTGCATTTCGGCGGCAAAGCCGATTACGACGAGAAGGGCTTTCTCATCAAGTGCAATCCCGCGATCAAGGACGAGGCCGATCGCGACGCGATCACCAGGGCGCTGGCCGAAGGCCGGCTCGACGTACTTGCCACCGACCACGCGCCGCACCTGCTCGAGGAAAAAGCCCAGAAGTACGACAAGGCGCCCTCGGGCCTGCCGCTCGTGCAGTTCGCCCTGCAGGCCGCGCTGCAACGCGTGACCGAAGGCAAGCTCACGCTGGAGCGGGTGGTGGAGACGGTCTGCCACAACCCGGCGAAACTGTTCGACGTGAAGGAGCGCGGCTTCCTCCGCGAGGGCTACGCCGCCGACCTGGTGCTGGTCGATCCGGGCAAGCCACACACCGTGACGCGTGCCGAGGTGCTCTCCAAGTGCGGCTGGTCGCCGTTCGAGGGCACGACCTTCAGCAGCAGCATCGTGTCCACCTTCGTCAACGGCCAGCGCGTGTGGGACGGCCAGACCGTGAACGACGACGTGCGCGGCCAGCGCCTGGCCTTTGATCGATGAGGTCGCCCTGGGGGGCGTGCATGGCCCTGTTCTTCTCCGGCGCGACCCTCGCGGCCGTGCCGGACCTGCCGGACCTGCCGGCGAGCGTCTCGCAGGGGGGCCTGGTGATCGCCCACGTAGCGCCCGGCACGCGCGTCACGATCGACGGAAAGCCGGTGCACGTGGGCACCGACGGCACCTTCGTGTTCGGCGCGGGGCGCGACGAGAAAGGGCCGATCCGCGTCGGTCTCGGGACCGTCGCGCGCGAGGTGGCGGTGACGCCCCGTGACTGGCCCACCGAGCGCGTGAACGGGGTACCCCCCAAGACGGTCAACCCGCCGCCTGACATCGCCGCACGCATCGAGCGCGAGCAGGCCGCCGTGGTCGCGGCCCGCCAGCGCGACGATGCCCGCGAAGACTTTACCCACGGCTTCATCTGGCCGGTAACGGGGCGCATCAGCGGCCGCTTCGGCAACCAGCGCATCTACAACGGCGATCCGAAGGCACCGCATTCGGGCATGGACATCGCGGTGCCGGAGGGCACGCCGGTGAAGGCGCCCGCCGACGGTATCGTCACCTTCGCCCGGCCCGACCTCTACCTCACCGGCGGCACGGTGCTGCTCGACCACGGCTTCGGCCTGTCGTCGAACTTCCTGCATCTGTCGCGCATCGATGTGAAGGTCGGCCAACGCGTGCACCAGGGCGACATACTCGGCGCGGCCGGCATGACCGGGCGGGCGACCGGTCCGCACGTGCATTGGGGCTTCAACTGGTTCGGGGTGAGGCTGGACCCCCTGTTGCTCCCCGGCATCCACTGATCGCCGGTTCCATCGGCGACACACGCTGCCTCAGCGCCGCACCTTGCTCGAAAACGCCACCGCGTCGTGCGGATGAAGGCTTTCGTGGTGCGCCACGCGTACGTGGAAATCGGCGATGCGTTCGTCCGCGTCCAGCGCCTTCTGGATGCGGCGGGCGGCATCTTCGCAAAACATCAGGTTGCCGCCGTTGGCGAGCGCGAACGCCTGCTCGTCGACGCGCTTGACTGCGGTCTGCACCGGCGTTCCCAGCGCGGTTTCGACGCGATCGACCATGCCGATCAGGTCGAACGTGCCCTCGCCCGCCGGGCGCACGCGGATCGTGGCCGTGCTGCGCTGCGCATGCGGCGTCGCCACGATGCCCTGCTCGGTGCCCAGCCAGGCGAGGATCGTTTCGCGATCCATCGAGGCGTCGGCGGGGAATGCCTTGGCAAAGCTGTCCTGGATGAGCTGGCGCGACAATGCCGCGGACGCGGGACAGGTGGATGAATACACGACGTCGGTGGTGATCTCGACATGGAACGCGTCGCCCTTGAGCGTCGCGTCGATCGTGATCGGGTAGGCGCGCCAGCCGCTGTTGTCGCTACGAAGGGCGCGACGGCGCACGAGGTGCTCGAAACCCAGGGTGATGCGGGCGTGGTCCGACAGGCCCTCGTGCGAGCTGAGGAACCGGCCCAGCAGCTGGCGCAGGCCGTCCAGGGTCAATGGCCCCGCCGACAGCGCCTCGGACACCAGAAGGTAAAGGCGCGACATGTGGATGCCGCGGGTATCCGACCGGTGGAGGTTCACGAATGCGCCGACGCGGGCACCGGTGGCCCGAATGTCGCCGTCGCCGGCGTCGAAGGCTACCGGCATTTCCATGCCGTCCATGCCCACCCAGTCGAGCGTGCCGATGGCCAGCGCATGCTCCTGCGAGGCCACGTCGGGAAGCAGGCGGGTCGGGGAATCTTGGATGTACATCGGTGGATCCTTGCAAAGGCCGCCAGGCGGCTCACCGCCCCGAGATGGGGCGCACGGGGTACAGGGTCAATGGTGAGTGCCGGGAAACGGTCCGTTCAGCCCAATCGACCGGCGCGCCGGGCCGCGGCCCACGCCCTGAGCGCGGTCGCCGGACCGGTGCGCGACTGGCGGCGGTGCAGCTCGGCGAAGGGCTCCGTCGCCCGCGCCGCGCCATGCGCCGTGGCCCGCGCCGTGCGCCCTTCCAGCCCACGGAACGTGCCCAGCGGTTCATCGAGCGCCAGCGCGGCACGCAGGGCGCCGGACAGCTCGCGGAGCTGGGCCCGTACGGCGTCGCGACGGGCGGGCGAATCGGTTTTCAGCTGGCTGCGCGACAGGCCGTGGCGCGCCAGGCGCGACATCGGCAGCGGGAGGCGTTCACGATCGGCGTCCAGCTCCAGCCGCGACAGCGCGAACACCAAGTGCGACAGGGTCGCGACCTGGGTCGCCGCCTCGCTCGGGGCATCCGCGCCGAACCACCACGCGGTTTCCAGCGCGGCGAGCGCGCCGTGCAGATGGCGGGCGGCGGCCACCTGGGCGGCGAAATCCGACGCGGTGCCCTGCTCCAGTTGCGCCATGGCCGCCAGCACGGGGGCCAGCCAGGCCTGCGCGGGCACCCGGGCCGCCCGAGTACTGGCGAAAAGCACCTTGGTCAGCGGATGACGGCCACCGCTGGCGGCGGCGCCGGCAAGTTCTTCGGCCCACCATTGCAGTTTCGCGGCAGCGACCTGGGGCTCACGGATGCCATAGGCCGTGGCGATGATTTCCTGCTCGAAGGCGGCCAGGGCGACATGTTCGTCGCGCACGGCCGGATCGACGAAGCCCAGCGCCACGCGCTGCTGCGGCTGCACCGCCAGCCATTTGTCGACGAAGCTCTGGGTGGCGCCGTCGCTCACGCCGCCACCTCGCGCACGCCGAGCAGGCGGGCGAGGTCGTCGGGGTGATCGACCACGGCATCGGCGCCCCACGCGTCGGGATTGCCACCATCGAGGTAGCCCCAACGCACGGCGACGGTGAACAGGCCCGCCGCGCGGCCAGCGAGGATGTCACGCCGGTCGTCGCCCACGAACACCGAGCGGCCGGCCTCGCAACCCGCGATCGCGCAGGCATGGCGTACCGGTGCCGGATCGGGCTTTTTCACGGGCAACGTGTCGCCCGACACCACGGCCGCCGGGGTCCAGTGCGGCACGGCCCGCGGCAACAGCGCGTCGGTGAGGAACCCAGGCTTGTTGGTCACGATACCCCAGCGCACGTTCGCCGCCTCGAGCCCGGACAGCACCGACTCGACTCCCTCGAACGGCTGCGAGCCGTCGCCCCCCATCAGCGTTTCGTAGAGCGCGAGGAAGCGCGGCACATGCCCGAGGATGGCGTCGGCGTCGGCCTCGGGAAACGCCACGGCCAGCATCGCGCGCGAACCGCGCGACACCACCTCGCGCACGCGGTCGAAAGGCGGCGGGGTGACGCCCTGCTCGTCGCAGAGCCGGACGACCGCCGCGTAGAGGTCGCGGGCGCTGTCGAGCAGCGTGCCATCGAGATCGAAAAACACGCCCTCCGGCTTGAACGGCAAGGACGTCACGGCGCCTTCCTTGCGCACAGCACGTAATTGACTGCCGTATTCCCCGAGAGCTTCGCGTTGCGCGTGAGGGGGTTGTAGGCCAGACCCTTGATGTCTTCCAGTTCGAGATCGAAGCGGCGGATCATCGCCGCCACTTCCGATGGCTTGAGGAACTGGGCGTAATGGTGCGTGCCGCGCGGCAGCAGGCGCATGAGGTATTCCGCGCCGACGATGGCGGCGCCGAAGGCCGCGGGCGTGCGGTTGAGCGTGGACAGGAACAACCGGCCGCCGGGCTTGAGCATGGCCGCCAGGTCACGCACCAGCACCAGAGGATCGGGCACGTGTTCGATCAGTTCCATGCAGCACACCACGTCGAAGGTGCCGCCCTCGGCCTCTGCCAGCTCGGTGGACGACTGCACGCGATAGTCGACGCTGAGATGGGACTCGAACAGGTGCAGCTTCGCGATCTCGATGAGCTTGTCGCCCAGGTCGATGGCCGTGACGTGAGCGCCCGAACGGGCGAGCGCCTCGCTCAACAGGCCGCCACCGCAGCCGACGTCGGCCACCTTCGCGCCGCGCAGCGGGGCGAGGCCGGCCACGTAGGCGGCGCGCACGGGGTTGAGGTCGTGGAGCGGACGCGACTCGCCGTCCGGATCCCACCAGCGGGAGGCGAGTTTTTCGAAGCGGGCGATTTCTTCCGCGCTGACGTTGGCTTGCTGCATGACGAAAACCTCAGGAAAAACGGCGTACTCGCCATTCGTGCACGGTGAGCATGGACGACCCGGTCGTGTGCAACGGGTCGGCGTGGGCGATCTGCGTGGCGGTGGCGAGGTCGGTGGCGCGCAACAGATAGGCGCCGCCCGTGCCGTCGGTGAAAGGGCCGGTCAGTTCAAGCAGGTTCTGCTCGATCAGGTCGGCGAGGAACGCCTGGTGGGCCTCGCCCGCCGATGCCTGGAAGGCAGGGGTGCGCATGGCCATGACGAGGTAAAGGTGCATGGGATCGTTCATGCCGGATCCTCCGCGGCGATGCGCTGGCGCCAGCCGCGGGCCTTGTCGCGGATGGCATCGATGTCGACGCCGACCAGGCGCGTGTCGGCGAGCTTGCGCTCGCCGTCGATCCAGACGTCGCTTACCTGGTGACGTCCGGTGGCATACACCAGTTGCGAGGCGACATGGTACAGCGGCTGGGTTTCCAGGGCGTCCAGGCGCACCGCGGCCAGGTCGGCGCGTTTGCCCGGCTCGATGGAACCCACGCGCTCGCCCAGGCCGATCGCCCGGGCTCCGTTGAGGGTGGCCGCACGCAGCGCCGAGGCGGCGTCGAACGCCGCGGCGTCGCCCGCCACGGCCTTGGCGAGCAGCGCCGCGGTACGCATTTCGCCGAACATATCCAGGTCGTTGTTGGAGGCGCAGCCGTCGGTGCCGATGCACAGGTTGACGCCCGCGCGGCGCAGCTTTTCGGCCGGGCAGAACCCCGAGGCGAGCTTGAGGTTGGATTCCGGGCAATGCACCACGGACACGCCCGCGGCGGCGCAGGCAGCGATCTCACCATCGGTGAGCTGGGTCATGTGCACGGCGATCAGCCGCTCGTTGACGAGGCCGAGTTTCTTCAGGCGCTCGAACGGACGCA
This sequence comes from Luteibacter sahnii, assembly GCF_034063545.1. Taxonomy (NCBI): domain Bacteria; kingdom Pseudomonadati; phylum Pseudomonadota; class Gammaproteobacteria; order Lysobacterales; family Rhodanobacteraceae; genus Luteibacter; species Luteibacter sahnii. The sequence continues at coordinate 743,280 of NZ_JAQLOK010000001.1, read as the reverse complement.
TGCCATCCTTCGCGACGGCCTCGTCCACTTCCTGCGCGGTCTCATGGGTGTGCAGGTGGATGGGAATATCCAGTTGCTCGGCGAGCACGCGCAGGCGCTCGAAGTTTTCGTCCGACACGGTGTACGGCGCGTGCGGCGCGAACGCCGTGCTGAGCAGGGGCTCGTCGCGCAGCGCGTCGTGCACCTCCACGGCGCGCTGGAAGTACTCATCGGCGGTCTTCGCCCACGGCGTGGGAAAGTCGATGACCGGCAGGCCGACAACGGCACGAAAGCCCATGCGCCGGTACGTCGCGGCGATGACATCCGGGAAGAAATAGTTTTCGTTGGCGCAGGTGGTGCCACCGCGGATCATCTCGGCCACGGCCAGTTCGACGCCGTCGCGGATGAAGTCCGGACCCATCACGCGACCTTCCGCCGGCCAGATGTGCTCCTGCAGCCAGGTCATCAGCGGCAGGTCGTCGGCGAGACCGCGCAGCAACGTCATCGGGTTGTGGGTGTGCGCGTTGACGAGGCCCGGGATGAGCGCGTGTTCGGCGAGCGTCACCCGCTCGCGCGGCGCGTAGAGCGAACGCGCCTCGTCGGCGGGCACGATCGCCACGATCTCGCCGCCATTCACGATCACGGCGTGATCGTCGAGCACCACGCCATGCGGTTCGACGGGAACGACCCAGCGCGCTTCGATCAACAGGTCGACGGAAAGGAGACTCGGGCTCATGGACACCTCGTTGGTACGGCCGATAAGCAAAACGGCACGGCGCCAGGGGCGGCCGTGCCGTCGGATGCGTGGAACAGGCGCGCCTTACTTGACGCGGCTGTCGTACTCGCCCGTGCGGGTGTCGACCTTGATGATTTCATCCTGGTTGACGAACAGCGGCACGCGAACCACGGCGCCGGTTTCCAGCGTGGCCGGCTTGCCGCCGCCGCCCGAGGTGTCGCCGCGCACGCCCGGATCGGTCTCGGTGATCTTCAGTTCGACGAACTTCGGCGCCTGCACCGCGATGATCTGGGTTTCGTTGAAGAGGGTGATGACGCATTCCTCGTCGCCCTTGAGCCACTTCCAGGCGTCGCCCATGGCGGCCTTGTTCGCGCGGTACTGCTCGAAGGTCTCCGAGTGCATGAACACCCACTCGCGATCGTCGCCGGTACCGTCGACGAACGAGAAGGTGGCGTCGGTGTCGACGGCGTTGGCCTCCTCGTAGGAATCGCTCGACTTCAGCGTAAGCTCGGTCGTGCGGCCGTCCTTCAGGTTGCGCACGCGGATGCGCGTAAACGCCTGACCCTTGCCCGGCTTGATGAAGTCGGCTTCGGTGATGACCCAGGGATCGCCGTTGTGGAGGATCTTCTTGCCCGTTTTGACGTCATTGAGGCCAAGGGTCGCCATGCGTTTCGTGCTCCAGAGGTGAATCCGCCCGCCGGGCGGCTAAAATAGGGGGCTTACAGGGGCCTCGTGGCCCGCCCCAAGGCCCACCATGATAACCGCAAGCTCCCCGTCCCGCCTATCCGCGCCCGCCCCGGGCTGGCGCGAGCTGTGGCGCGATGCCATCACCGACGCCGGCGAACTGCTGTCGGCCGTCGGCCTGGCCCACCGGACCGACCTCCTCCCGCCCGACGACGCGGGGTTCCCGCTGCGCGTGCCCCGGGGCTTCGTGGCGCGCATGCGGGCGGGCGATCCCGACGACCCCCTGTTGCGCCAGGTGCTGCCCCGGCGCGAGGAGCACGAGGCGGCCGCGGGCTACGCGGTCGACGCGGTGGGCGACATGGCCGCGCGGGCCGGGCGCGGCCTTCTGCACAAGTACGACGGGCGCGCCCTGCTGATCGCCAGCGGCTCGTGCGCGGTGAACTGCCGCTACTGCTTCCGCCGCCACTTTCCCTACGGCGACGACATCGCGGCGGCGGCGCAATGGCGTGAGGCGCTCGCCCACGTGGCGGCCGACACCTCGATCCGTGAGCTGATCCTCTCCGGTGGCGATCCGCTGTCGCTGGCCACGCACAAGCTGGAGGAACTCACCCGCGGCCTGGCCGCCCTGCCCCACGTGATCCGCCTGCGCATCCATACCCGGCTGCCCGTGGTGCTGCCCGAGCGCGTCGACGACGCGTTCGTCCAGTGGCTGTCGGCCCTGCCCCTGCAAAAGGTGGTGGTGCTGCACGCGAACCATGCCAACGAGTTCGACGCGAATGTCGACGCGGCCTGCGCCCGGTTGCGCGGGGCCGGGGCCACCCTGCTCAACCAGTCGGTGCTGCTGGCGGGGGTCAACGACGACGCCGACGCCCTCACGGCGCTGTGCGAGCGCTCGTTCGCCGCGGGGGTGCTGCCCTATTACCTGCACCAGCTCGACAAGGTGACGGGCGCGGCGCACTTCGAGGTGCCCGACCGCCAGGCCCTCGACCTCGTCGACGCCCTGCGGGTCCGGCTGCCCGGGTACCTGGTGCCCAAGCTGGTTCGTGAATTGCCGGGCGACCCATCCAAGCGCCCCGTTGCCGATTCGGCGCGTTAGTATGTGAGCCATCCCGGTCGGCACGACCGACCGGGCCGCGTTGGGGGAACGCGGGCCGACACCCGGCCCGTCGGATGGGCAAAGCGGTGAACGGAACGGCATGAAACAAGACAACGTCATCAGGATCCTCTTCATCGAAGACTCGGTCGAAGACGCCGAACTCTTGATCAACGTCCTGCGCAACGGCGGCATCGCCGTGCGCCCCACGCGGGCGACCGACGCCGCGGCCATACGTGCCGCCCTGGACGACGCCCACCCCGACCTGGTGCTCATGAACCCCGCGGTGCCCGGCATCGATCCGGCGGCCGTGGCGCGCCAGATCGACGGCAGCGGGCGCGATATCGCCCTGCTCGCCGTCGTCGACCACCTCGACGACGCGGCCGTCGACCTGATCGCCGCCGGCGCCAGCGGCATCGCCCTGCGGCCACGGTCTGAGCAGGTGCTGGCCGTGGTCACGCGCGAGTTCGAGGCGCTGTCCACACGCCGCCAGGTGCGCCGCCTCGAAACCGCGCTGCGCGAGACGGAGCGGCGCTGCGACGCCCTGCTCGACTCCTCGCGCGACGCCATCGCCTACGTGCACGAAGGCATGCACGTGCGCGTGAACCAGGCCTACCTCGAGGCGTTCGGCTTCGCCGAGGTCGACGACATCATCGGCCTGCCCATCCTCGACCTGATCGCCGGCGCGCATGCGGACGCGTTCAAGACGATCCTGCGCAGCCTGTCACGCGGCGAGCGGCCGGAGCCGACAGAGTTGCTGGCCCGGCGCGACGACGGCGGCACCTTCAAGGCGACCGCCGAGTTCGCCCAGGCCAATTTCGAAGGGGAAGCCTGCACCCAGATCGTGTTCCGCCAGCAGACGGTCGACCCGGCTCTGGTGGCGCAATTGCAGCGTGACCCGGTCACCGGCCTCTACAACCGCGCCCGGCTGCTCGACCACATCGACGAGGCGGTGGCCGCCGCAGCGGCCGGCCGTGAAGGCCAGGCCGTGGTGTTGATCGAACCGGACAACTGGAAAGACATGGTCGCGAACGCCGGCCTGGGCAACACCGACCAACTGCTCGCCACCCTGGCGCAGAAAGTCACCGAATCGATCGACGACGACGACACGGCCGGCGTACTCGGCGACCACACGCTCGGCATCGTGCTGGGCACGCGCAACGACATCGAGCACGCCGCCCTGGCCGAGCGACTGCGCACCTCGGTGGCCGAGCAGATCTTCGACGTCGGCAACCGGTCGCTGTCGGTCAGCATCACGCTCGGAGGCACGCTGCTGGCCGAAAAGAACGCCAACACCGATACCGTGCTGGAGCAGGCGTACACCGCGCTGCGCAACGCCCAGAACCAGGGTGGCAACCGCGTGGAGCTGCACGATCCCAGCGCGCGCGAGAAGGCTGACGCGGAACGCGAACAGTACTGGCTCGACCTGGTGCGCGAGGCGCTCGCCGACGACGGCCTGCGCCTCTACCACCAGCAGATCATCAGCCTCCAGGACGCCGCCGGCGAGTTCTACGAGATCCTCGTTCGCATGCGGGGACCCAAGGGCGACGTGTTGCCGTCGTATTTCCTGCCTGTGGCCGAGCGCAACGGCCTGCTGCCCGCGATCGATCGCTGGGTGCTGGGCCACGCCATCGACGCCCTCGTCCATCGCGAGAACGACGGCCTCACCACCACCTATTTCGTGAAACTCACGACGCAGTCGGTGGAGGATCCCGATCTCCTCCCGTGGCTGAAGCGACGCCTGGGCGTCGCCAACCTGCGTCGCAGCACGCTGGTCATCGAAATGCCGGAATCGAAGGTACTCACCCGCCTGCGTCCGGTGCAGGAATTCGTGACGGGCTGGCGCCAGTCGGGGGGCAAGTTCGCCATCGAGCAGTTTGGCTCCGGGCTCAACTCCTTCCAGATGCTGACCCACATCGAGGCGGACTATCTCAAGATCGATCGCAGCTTCATGACCGACCTGCCCCAGCATCCCGAGCATCAGAAGAAAATCGCGGAAATATGCAAGGAAGGCCACGCGTCGGGCAAGCAGACCGTGGCCGAATGGGTCGAGGATGCCGTCAGCACCTCGCTACTCTTCGCCTGCGGCGTGGACTTCGTGCAGGGCAACTTCCTGCAGGAGCCGGCCAAGGTGCTGGCCGAGGAATACATGCCGATCTGACCCGCACGCGATCGACGCACGACGAGCCGACGCCGCTGTCGGACGCAAAAAAGCCCGCGATCGCTCGCGGGCTTTTTCGTTTCCCTCCACCGGCCGATTACTCGGCGGCAGCGGCGGCCTTCTTCGCGGCCTTGGCGGCAGCGGCGGCGGCGACGTCTTCCTTGATGCGGGCGGCCTTGCCTTCGAGGCCACGCAGGAAGTACAGCTTGGCGCCGCGGACCTTGCCCTTGCGCTTGACTTCGACCGAGTCGATCGTGCGGCTGTGGGTCTGGAACACGCGCTCAACGCCCGTGCCGTGCGAGATCTTGCGCACCGTGAAAGCGGAATGCAGACCGCGGCTACGCTTGGCGATGACGACACCCTCGAACGCCTGGACGCGCTCGCGGTTGCCTTCCTTGACCTTCACATTCACGACCACGGTGTCGCCAGGGCCGAAATCCGGCAGCTGGCGGGTGATCTGCTCGGCTTCGAACTGTTGGAGGAGTTTGTTCATGACGCACCTGTCAGTTTTCGTTACGGCGGTCGTTTCCGGCCGCACCGTTTGGCCGTGCATATTCACGGCGGAATTCATCCAGCAATGTTCTCGACTCGGCGTCGAGCGCACGCTGCGTTAGCAAGTCCGGCCGGCGCAGCCAGGTTCGACCCAGCGACTGCTTGCGACGCCAGCGGCGAATGGCCGCGTGATCGCCGGACAGCAGCACCTCCGGCACGCCGCCCCACGCATCGTGATGCACGGGACGGGTGTAATGCGGGCAATCCAGAAGGCCGTCCGAGAACGAATCCTGCTGGGCGGACTGCGCGTCGTTCAACGCGCCCTCCTGTAGACGACCCACCGCATCGATGACCACCGCTGCGCCGAGTTCTCCGCCAGACAGCACATAATCGCCGATTGAAAGCTCTTCGTCGACCTCGTGCTCGAGCAGGCGTTCATCCACACCCTCGTAACGTCCGCAGACCAGGGCGATTCGCGGCATGGCCGCCAGCGCCTCCACCCGTTTCTGCGTCAGCCGCGCACCTTGCGGGCTGAGGTAAATCACATGCACCGGCTCCGGTGCCGCCTCGCGAATCGCCGCGAGCGCCGCCCGCAACGGTTCGATCAGCATCACCATGCCAGGTCCGCCACCGAAGGGGCGCCCATCCACGGTGCGATAGTTGTCGGTGGCGAAGTCGCGAGGGTTCCAGGCTTCCACCTGAAGCAACTCGCGCTGCTGCGCCCGTCCGACCACCCCGATCGCGGCCGACTGGCGGACGAAATCGGGAAACAGCGAAACCACGTCGATGCGCATGATCTTCAGCAGTCGCTGTTCAGAATTCGGGATCCCAGTCCACCACGATGCGCCCGGTGTCCACATCGACCGAATGCACGTAAAGGCCCTGGACGAACGGAACCAGTCGCTCCCTGTCGCCGTCCTTGACCACCATGACGTCGTTGGCGCCCGTGGCGAACAGATGGCTCACCCGCCCCAGGCTGACGTCCTGCGTGGTGATGACCTCGAGGTTTTCGAGGTCGACCCAGTAGAACTCGCCCTGCGCGGGCGGCGGCAGCACGTCGCGCGAGACCGAGATCTCGCAACCGACCAGCGCGGCCGCCTGGTCACGATCCGCGATACCCGGCAGGGAGGCGACCACGCCCTTGCCCTGCGCGTTTCCGCGGATGCCGCTCATCTCCCGCTCGATACCCGGCGCGGTGAGCAGCCAGGGCTGGTAACGGAAGATCTGGAGGCGAGGCTCGGTCCAGCTTTCGAGCTTGACCTGACCCTGCACACCGTGGAGCCCGACAATGCGCCCGAGACGGACGCGCTTACCGGACCCCGTCGACATCAAGCCGCCAGCTTGCCGGCTTCCTTCACCAGGGCGCGGACCTTGTCGGTCATCTGCGCGCCCTTGGCGATCCACGCCTGGACCTTGGCCACGTCGAGTTCGAGACGCTTGTCGGCGCCCGAAGCGACCGGGTTGTAATAACCGACGCGCTCGATGTTACGACCGTCGCGCGGCGCGCGCTGGTCGGTCACGACGACGTGATAAAACGGACGGCCCTTGGCGCCACCGCGCGAAAGACGAATCTTGACCATAAGTTACGAGCTCCAGAATGCCGGATGTCGGCAAGGCGCGCGCGAGAAGCGGGCGCGGTAAAGCCGAACATTTTAGCGAAATTTTTGAAAAAGGGAAGAGTGTGCGGGGGTCAACGATAGCCCGTGCGCTGCCGGCGCCGACGTGACCGCGCCGGCCGTCTCACGGCGCATGGCTCGCACGTCAGGACTCAGCGCCCCGGCGGCATCATGCCGCCCATGCCGCCCATGCCCTTCATGGCACCGCGCATCTGGCGCAGGAGCCCCTTGCTGCCGCCCTTGGACAGCTTGGACATCATTTTTTCCATCTGCATGTATTGCTTGAGCAGGCGATTGACGTCGGCCGGCTGGGTGCCGGAACCGCGGGCGACGCGGGCCTTGCGCGAGCCGTTGAGGACATCCGGATGACGACGCTCCTTTTTGGTCATCGAGCCAATGATGGCGACCATCTTCTTGAGTTCGTTGTCGTTGACCTTGGATTTCACGCTATCGGGGATGCTGGACATGCCGGGCAGCTTGTCCATGAGTCCGGCGAGGCCGCCCATGTTGTTCATCTGTTCGAGCTGGTCGCGCATGTCGTTGAGATCGAAGCGCTTGCCCTTGATGACCTTCTCGGCGAGCTTCTGGGCTTTTTCCTGGTCGACCTTGCGCTCGACCTCTTCCACCAGCGAGAGCACATCGCCCATACCGAGGATGCGCTGGGCCACGCGGTCGGGATGGAACGGCTCAAGGGCGTCGGACTTCTCGCCGGCACCGAGAAACTTGATCGGACGGCCGGTGACATATCGCACCGACAGCGCGGCGCCGCCACGGGCGTCACCGTCGGTCTTGGTCAGCACCACGCCGGTCAGCGGCAGCGCGTCGGCGAACGCCTTGGCCACGTTCGCGGCGTCCTGGCCGGTCATCGAGTCGACGACGAACAGGGTTTCGATCGGGTTGAGGGCGGCGTGCAGGGACTGGATCTCCTGCATCATCGCCTCGTCGACGTGCAGTCGGCCGGCGGTGTCGACCAGCAGCACGTCGATCACCTCGCGGCGCGCCGCGGCCACCGCGGCCTTCGCGATGTCGACCGGATCCTGGCCCGCCTCGGAGGGGAAGAACGACACCTCCACCTGCGACGCCAGGGTGCGAAGCTGCTCGATGGCGGCCGGACGGTAAACGTCGCAGCTGACCACCATCACGCGTTTCTTCTTGCGCTCCTTGAGGAACCGGGCGAGCTTGCCCACGGTGGTGGTCTTGCCCGCGCCCTGCAGGCCGGCCATCAGCACCACGGCGGGCGGCTGGGCGGCGAGATTCAGCTCGCTGTTGGAAGCCCCCATGACCGCGGTGAGTTCGTCGCTGACGACCTTCACCAGCGCCTGGCCGGGCGAAAGGCTCTTGAGGACGTCCTGCCCCACGGCGCGGACCTTCACCCGCTCGACGAGGGCCTTGACCACCGGCAGGGCCACGTCGGCCTCCAGCAGGGCGATGCGCACTTCGCGCAGGGTCTCGCGGATGTTTTCTTCGGTCAGCCGGCCACGGCCGCGCAGGCGGTTGACGGTATCGGAAAGGCGCTGGCTGAGCGATTCAAACATGGGAAAGGGCAAGTTTGCGAAGGATGACAGGCGATTATAGCGCCATGCGGGCCCGCACTTCCCATCCCCTGCCCCAACGGATGCCAACGTGTCGCATTCCCGCTGCCGGGTCGCTATGCCACACTGCGCGCCCATGACCGTGATCGCCCTCTCGCTGGCTGCCGTCGTTCTTTACCTGTCCGCCGCGGGCGTACTGGCGCGCCCGCTGGTCAGCGGCGGGCAACCGCTCACCCGTTCGGGCGTAACGCTGGCGGGCCTGGCCGCCCTGGCCCACGCGGCGGTGCTGCTCAGCGCCCACCGCGGCACGCTCGACCTGCACTTCTTCGCCGCGCTCTCGCTGGTGGCGTGGATCGCCTCGGCGCTCACCCTGGTGGTCAACCTGTCCCGCCCGGTGGCGGGCCTGGGCATCCTGATCTTTCCCCTGTCGGCCCTGTTCGTGGCCGTGGACGCCTTTCTCGCCCCGCGCACCGCGCCGGAGGCGATGACCTGGCAGATCGAGCTGCACGTCACCATCGCCGTGTTCGCCTTCGGCATCCTCTCGATCGCCGCGGCGCTCGCCGTGTTGCTGGCGATCCAGGAGCGCGCGCTCCGGCGCAGCCGCTTCGGCCACTGGCTCCGCGCCCTGCCGCCGCTCACCCTCACCGAAGTGCTGTTGTTTCGCCTCATCGGCGCCGGATTCGTGCTGCTCACGCTCACCCTGGTCACCGGCGCCCTGTTCGTCGGCGACCTCTTCGGCCAGCACCTGGTGCACAAGACGGTGCTGTCGATCGTGGCCTGGCTGGTCTTCGGCGTGCTGCTTTGGGGCCGCTGGCGGCATGGCTGGCGCGGCATCCGCGCCGTGAACCTTACCCTGATCGGCATGGGCATCCTGCTGCTGGCGTTCTTCGGCACCAAAGCGGTGCTGGAGCTGATCCTGCACCGCACGCCCTGAGCCGACCGCGTCGTACGGCACTATTCGCGGCTCGCGTCGATCGCCTGGGACAACCGCTCTACCCCGATGACCTCCATGTCGCCCACCTTGCCGCGCCGCGGCGCGTTGGCGGCGGGCACCACGGCGCGCCGGAACCCGTGCGTGGCCGCTTCCTTCAGGCGCTCGTCGCCGTTGGGCACGGGCCGGATCTCACCGGACAGCCCCACCTCGCCGAACGCGATGGTCTTCTCCGGCAGCGGGCGATCGCGCAGGCTCGACAGCACCGCCATGAGCACCGGCACGTCGGAGGCCGTTTCCTGCACGCGGATGCCGCCGACCACGTTGACGAAGACGTCCTGGTCGTACGCCGCGACGCCGCCATGCCGATGCAGCACCGCCAGCAGCATGGCGAGGCGGTTCTGCTCCAGGCCCAGCACGACGCGCCGCGGGTTGCCCAGCGACGACTGGTCGACCAGCGCCTGCACCTCCACCAGTAACGGCCGGGTGCCCTCACGGGTCACCATGACGGCGCTGCCAGGGGTCGGGCCCGCGTGGGCCGACAAGAAGATCGCGGAGGGATTCGGCACTTCGCGCAGCCCCTTCTCCGACATCGCGAACACGCCCAGTTCGTTCACCGCGCCGAAGCGGTTCTTGAAGGCGCGCAGCACGCGGAAGCGGCTGCCCGACTCGCCTTCGAAATAGAGCACCGCATCGACCATGTGCTCTAGCACGCGTGGGCCAGCGATGCCGCCTTCCTTGGTGACGTGGCCGACGAGGAAAACGGAGGTGCCGGTTTCCTTGGCGAAACGGGTCAGCTTGGCCGCCGATTCGCGCACCTGGCTCACCGAGCCCGGTGCCGCGGTCAGCAGCTCGGTCCAGATGGTCTGGATGGAATCGATGACCAGCACCCGCGGACGGGCCGTCGCCGCCTGCTCGAGGATACGCTCAATGCAGGTTTCGGCGAGCGCATGCAGCGGCGCGAGCGGCAGGTCGAGGCGCTGGGCCCGGCCGGCCACCTGGGCGAGCGATTCTTCGCCGGTGACATACAGGCTGGGCAGCACCGCGCCCAGGGTGCCCAGCATCTGCAGCAGCAGCGTCGACTTGCCGATGCCCGGGTCGCCGCCGATCAGCACCACCGACCCATCGACGAGGCCACCGCCCAGCACGCGATCGAGCTCACCGATGCCGGTGTGCGTGCGCGCCTCGGCCGTCAGCAGCACCTCGGTGAGCGGCGTGATTTTCGCCGCCCCGGCTCCGTCGCCCGCGTAGCCGCGCCGGGCGCCGGCCGACACGGCGGCCGGCTTCGCCGGCTGCACCACGAACTCGGAGAGCACGTTCCATTCGCCGCATTCGGCGCACTGGCCCTGCCACTTGCTGTGCTCGGCACCGCACTGGGTGCAGACGTAGGCGGTCTTGGCCTTGGCCATGGCGAGGGATTTCCGTCGTTCCAAACCCCCTATTTAACGCGAGCCTGTCGCAGGAAGCGATACGCGCGGGTCAGGCGTCGTCCTCGACGAAGAGCACGCGCCGCGTCATGCCGCACGTCAGGTCGTAGGCGATGGTGCCGGCGGACGCGGCGACGACCTCCACCGGCAGGCCCTCGCCCCACAGCGTGACGCGGTCGCCGACACGCGCCGACGGCGCGTTGCGCAAGTCGATCGTGATGAGGTCCATCGACACCCGACCGACGATCGACACCGGCACCCCGCCGACGAGCACGGGCGTGCCGGTGGCCGCACTGCGCGGGTAACCGTCGCCGTAACCGATCGCGGCGACGCCGATGGGCATGTCTTCGGGACAAACGTAGGTACCGTTGTAACCGACCCGCTCACCGCGGGCGAGCCGATTGATCGCCACCAGTCGCGTGGTGAGCGTCATGGCCGGGCGAAACCCGAAATCCGCGCCGGACGCGCCCTCCACCACCGACAGGCCATAGAGCAGGCCGCCCGTCCGCACCCAGTCGGCGCGGGCCTCCGGCCAGCCGAGCACCGCGGCGGAATTGGACAGGGCCCGCGGCCCCGGGAGCCCGTCGGTCGCCTCGCGGAACCGGGCCATCTGCTGGACCGTCGCTTCGCCCTGGAACACTTCGGAGGACGCGAAATGCGTCATCAGACCGACCTCGTCGTCCACCGCGGGCATGGCACGCAACGTGGCGTGGACCTCGCGCGCGCGGGACGGCGCGAAACCGAGCCGGTGCATGCCGGTGTCGATCTTCAACCAGACGCGGAGCGGTCCGCGGGCCGGATCGGCGCCCGCCAGCCACGGGAGTTGCGCGTCGTGATGGACGAGCGCCTCAAGCCGGAGGCGCTGCATTTCGGCAATGTCCGAGGGTGTGTCGGGTCCGGACAGCACGACGATGCGCTGCCGGTGTCCTGCCGCGCGCAGGCGCAGGCCATCGGCAATGGCGGCAACGGCGAACGCGTCCGCCTCGTCGTCGAGCGCACGCGCCACGCGTTCGAGCCCATGGCCGTAAGCGTCCGCCTTCACCACGGCCATGACGCGGGCATCGCCAGCGAGTCCGCGTATGCGTGCGAGGTTGTGACGCAGGGCGCCCAGGTGGATGGTGGCGACGGTGGTGCGGCTCATGAAACACACGGCAGGACGGCAAGTGACCACGCAGTCTAGCGGCAAGCCCCGGCCCCCGGCATGGCATGAATGTGGCGGGCGGCGGCCAACCGCCCGCCCCCGAGGTCATTTGGCCAGATCGAACCTTTCCGACGAGACCCAGCCCTTGTTGCCGTGCTCGTCTTCGACCTCCCACATCAGGCCCGCCTTGTTGCCGGTGGGATACACCATCATGCCCGGCTCCAGCGAACGCACGGCGACCTTGCCATCGGACGCCTTTGCCAGGCGCGTTTTCACCCGCACCGTGCCCGTCTGTCGACGACTGGCAGCCGACGCATCCGATGGCAGGCCACCGAGCTCGGACACGAGCTTCGTGTAAGCATCGAGGTAGGCCATGGCGATCACCTGCCCCTGGGTGGTACTGGCGTAGCCGCCCACGCCCGCGCCCGCCAGGCCACCCGGGCCCCAGAGCCCGCCGCCACCGCCGAAGCCGAGGTCATGCTTTTCACCGTGGCCTTCGACCAGGGCGACCTGTTCGGACGAACGCACGTCGGTGACGGTCAACACGACGTCGGCCGTTTTGGAACTGAGGCTGATCGCGCCCAGCAAGGCGCCGGCGCCGCCGCCCACCATCGCGCCGAGAGCCAGGCCACCCGCGTCCTTGTTGCTCGCCGTGAGGTCGGGAACCATCACGTAGTCGGCGGCCTTGATCTGGCCCTTGCCGACGTTCGAACCGCCGCGCAACTGGCCACCGGACGCCAGCTCGCGTTCGCGCATGGCGGCATTCATGCCCGTGCCGCGATCGACGAGGGAAAAGCAGCCGGACTTGGCCACGAATACCTTGATCAGCTTGGTCGGCGACGGCAGCTGCTGCTGGGTCCACCAGTGCACGTCGCCCTCAGGCTCGATGACCGACAGGCTGCCGAGCTTCTTCGCGCAATGCGGAATGGCGGCCACCCGGGCCTCGTGTTCGCGCTGTGACTTGGTCACCAGCGGATTAGCGGCGTTGCATGCGGTGAGCATGAACGTGGTGCCGATGACGGCGAGGGCACGCGCGCCCGGCCTGAGGTACTGCTCCATGGATGAATCCCTGTCCTTGCGCCCGAAAATGGAACCTGCCCGGCATTCGGGCACGAGGGCGGACAGGCTGTCGCGAGACCGGACGATGCTAAAGACGCACCGACGGACGCCCTATCGGCGGACCGGGGTCGAGCACGTGGGAATGGGCCGGCCGTGACGTAGGCGATCGACGATGCGACCGCCTGCCGTCGGGCGACGCCATTCGCGTCAGTCGAAGCTTCCGACGTAGGAATCCGGCGCCCAGTTCTCGAACTTGGTGTAGTGGCCGAGGAAGGCCAGCTTCACCGTGTCGGTCGGGCCGTTACGCTGTTTGCCGATGATGATTTCGGCCAGGCCCTTATCCGGCGATTCCTTGTTGTAGTAGTCGTCGCGGTAGATGAACATGATGACGTCGGCATCCTGCTCGATGGCGCCCGATTCGCGCAGGTCGGACATCATGGGGCGCTTGTCCGCACGCTGCTCGAGCGAGCGGTTGAGCTGCGACAGCGCGATCACGGGCACGTTGAGCTCCTTGGCCAACGCCTTCAGGCCGCGGGAAATCTCCGAGATTTCCGTCGCGCGGTTTTCGCTGTGGCCCGGCACCTGCATGAGCTGCAGGTAGTCGATGACGATAAGTCCGAGGCCGTGCTCACGCTGCAGGCGGCGCGAGCGCGAACGCATTTCGACCGGCGACATCGCTGGTGTGTCGTCGATGAATATCTTCGCGTCGGAGAGCATGGTGATGGCCGAGGTGACGCGTGGCCAGTCTTCCTCGGCGAGATCGCCGTTACGCAGGTTCTGCGCGTGGATGCGGCCCAGCGACGAAATCAGGCGGAAGGCCAGCTGCGAGGCCGACATTTCCATGGAGAACACCGCCACGGCCTTCTTGCCGCGCAACGCGGCGGCTTCGGCCAGGTTGAGCGCGAATGCGGTCTTACCCATCGACGGACGCGCCGCGATGATGATGAGGTCGGAAGGCTGCAGGCCGGCGGTGAGTTCGTCCAGATCGGTGAACCCCGTCGACAGGCCCGTGAGCTGGCCGCGGTTCTCATAGCGCTCGGTGAGCATGCGGAACGCATCGCTCACCGCCTCGCGCATGGAGACGATGTCTTTTTTACCGCGCGCGCCGGATTCGGCGATGCGGAACACGCGCTGCTCGGCGAGTTCCATCACCTCCTGCACGCTCTTGCCCTCGGGACGGAAGCCATCTTCGGTGATCGAGGTGCCGGCGTCGATCAACTTGCGCAGGACCGACTTCTCGCGAACGATGTCGCCATACGCGGCGATGTTCGCCGCGCTCGGCGTGGTGCTCGCCAGTTCGAGAAGGTAGGCGGCGCCGCCCGCCATCTCTTCCATGCCGTTGGCCTGAAACCACTCGCCCAGGGTGATGGCATCGCACGGCAGCCCCTTGCCCGCCAATTCGTTGATGGCGCGCCAGATGAAGCGGTGGTCTTTGCGGTAGAAGTCTTCGTCCGTGAGCCGATCGGCCACCTTGTCCAGCGAATCCGGCGACAGCATGAGGCCGCCCAGGACCGCCTGCTCCGCCTCGATGGAATGCGGGGGAACGCGCAGGGTGTCGATGGAGGGCACGCTGGATTCGCGCCGGCGGCGCCGCTCTCCGCGCTCGCCCCGCTCGTCGCGGTCGGGATGGAAGGACATGGATTACCTCGTGATGCGTCGGACGCCGACCCGGGGACGGCACGGCCGTGTAGGCCATCATACGCGCGCGCGTCGCATGCCGTGAGAGGATAACTCTGTGGATAACTTGTGGGTGACGGCCGCTGCACCGTCAAAGCGGGCGCACGTGCCGACCCAAACGAAAACGGGCGCCCCAGGGGCGCCCGTTCCACGACCTGCGGTCGAACGGTGCTTACGCGCCGACGACCTTGACCTTGACCGTCTGCTGCACGTCGGCGTGCAGGTTGACGATGACGTCGTATTCGCCGACGTTGCGGAAGGGGCCTTCGCCCTGGATGACTTCGCTCTTGTCGACGTCATGACCCTGGGCGGTGAGCGCTTCGGCGATATCGCGGGGGCTGACCGAGCCGAACAGCTTGCCTTCCGGCGAGGCGTTCACTTCGATCGTCACTTCGACGCCGTCGAGCTTGGCGGCACGGCCTTCGGCACCGGAAAGCTGGTCCTTGGCCCTGGCTTCGTACTCGGCGCGACGGGCTTCGAACGCAGCGATGTTGTCGGCGGTCGCGCGAGCGGCCTTGCCGGTGGGAAGGAGGAAGTTACGGCCATAACCCGGCTTGACGCTGACCTTGTCGCCGAGGTTGCCGAGGTTCTTCACCTTCTCGAGGAGAATGAGATCCATGGGATGTTCCTTTTCGTTAGCACGGGTTGGGCCCCGTGCAGCCAGGACGGTTGTCCGAAATCACGCCTTGGGGCAGCGCCTTTCCCCTCGTGGGCGAAAGGCGCGACCGATCAGACGTCGTGGTTGTCGGTGTACGGCAGCAGCGAGAGGAAGCGCGCGCGCTTGATGGCGGTCGCGAGCTGACGCTGGTAACGGGCCTTGGTGCCGGTGATGCGGCTCGGCACGATCTTGCCGTTCTCGGTGATGTACTGGCGGAGGGTGTTGAGATCCTTGTAATCGATCTCCTTCACGCCTTCGGCGGTGAAGCGGCAGAATTTGCGGCGACGGAAGAACTTGGACATGGCTGGATCCCCTATCAGTCGTCGCTGTCGCGATCGCTGTCGTTGTCGTTGTCGGCGCGGTCGTCGTCACGGCGGCGCGAACCCTTCTGCTCGTCCTTTTCCTTGCTCTTGAGGATGAAGGACTGCTCGGTGTCGGCTTCGTCGCGGCGGACCACGAGATGGCGAAGCACCGCGTCGTTGAAGCGGAAGCCCGTCTCGAGCTCGTTCAGGACGTTCTGGGTGACCTCGATGTTCAGCATCACGTAGTGAGCCTTGGCGAGGTTCTCGATCGGGTAGGCCAGCTGGCGGCGGCCCCAGTCTTCGAGGCGGTGGATCTTGCCGTTGTCGCCTTCGATCAGCGCCTTGTAGCGCTCGATCATGGCGGGCACCTGTTCGCTCTGGTCCGGATGGACCAGGAACACGACTTCATAATGACGCATGGTGGCTCCTTGTGGATGCACCCCTGGCGGGGATGGCAGCCTCCCGGGCGGACCGGTGAGGCAAGAAACCCCTCCGGGCGGAGAGGTAGCCGCGCATTGTAAGGGGCACGCCGGGGCACTTTCAAGCGGCGGGGCGCATCCGCGGCCGGCTCGCGCCCTTACGCGGCGCCAGGCTATCGTCGGGCGACGTGGGGTGGGCGCCCGGCGAACCTCGCCTCAGGAGACCGTAAAGCTTTCGCCGCACCCGCATTCGCCCGTGGCGTTCGGGTTGTGGAACACGAACGAGGCGTTAAGGCCCTGGCGCTGGAAATCGATCAGGGTGCCATCGACCAGGGGCAGGCTTTTCGGGTCGATGACCACGCGGATGCCGTCGATATCGAGCACCGCGTCGTCGGCGGCCACCACGCCGGCCAGGTCGACCACGTAGCCGAAGCCCGAGCAGCCCATCCGCTTGACGGCAAAGCGCACGCCCGCGGCCTCGGGCGCCCGGTCGAGGAAGGCGCGCATGCGGTCGGACGCGGCGGGAGTGATCTGGATGCTCATCGATTCGTCTTTTTGATCGTGCTAAATAGCCTTGGGCGGTGCCGTGGGGCCAAGCGTTACATTATCATGCGGGGTCGCCTTTCATGCGCCTAGATGTGGCGCCTTTTGCGGAGTTTCAATCCATGACGGTGGTAAGCGTCAAGCAGGCCCTCGCCGGCGGTACGTTGGCGGAACACGAGGTGACGGTGCGCGGCTGGGTGCGCACCCTGCGCGAATCGAAGGGCGGACTCTCGTTCGTGAACGTGAGCGACGGCTCCTGCTTCGCCCCCATCCAGGTGGTGGCCACCGCCGACCTGGCCAATTACGAGAGCGAGGTGAAGCACCTCTCGGCCGGCGCCGGGGTGATCGCCACCGGCCGTCTCGTGCCCTCCCAGGGCAAGGGCCAGGCGTTCGAGATCCAGGCCAGCGCGGTCGAGGTCACGGGGTTCGTCGAAGATCCCCTCACCTACCCCATCCAGCCCAAGCAGCATTCGATGGAGTTCCTGCGCGAAGTGGCCCACCTGCGCCCGCGCACCAACCTGTTCGGCGCGGTCACCCGCGTGCGCCATACGATGATGACGGCGATCCATCGCCTCCTCACGGAGCAGGGCTTCTTCTGGATCAACACCCCGATCATCACCACATCCGACGCCGAGGGCGCCGGGGACATGTTCCGCCTGTCCACGCTCGACCTCGCCAACCTCCCCCGCGACGACAAGGGCGGCATCGACTGGCGCAAGGATTTCTTCGGCCGCGAAGCCTTCCTCACCGTGTCGGGCCAGCTCAACGTCGAGGCCTACGCCCTGGCCATGAGCAAGGTCTACACCTTCGGCCCCACCTTCCGTGCCGAAAACTCGAACACCACCCGCCACCTGGCGGAGTTCTGGATGGTCGAGCCGGAGGTGGCCTTCGCCGACCTCAACGCCAACGCCGATCTGGCCGAACTCTTCCTCAAGGGCATCTTCAAGGCCGTGCTCGACGAGCGCGCGGACGACATGGCGTTCTTCGACGAACGCGTGATGCCGGGCACGGTCAAGCGCCTGGAAGACTTCATCGCCAAACCGTTCGAACGCATCGACTACACCGACGCGGTCGAGATCCTCCAGCGCTCCGGCAAGACGTTCGAACACCCCGTGGCCTGGGGCATCGACCTGCAGACCGAGCACGAGCGCTACCTCGCCGAGGAACATATCGGCCGTCCGGTGGTCGTGATGAACTACCCCGAGGCGATCAAGGCGTTCTACATGCGCCTGAACGACGACGGGAAGACCGTGGCCGCCATGGACGTGCTCGCGCCGGGCATCGGCGAGATCATCGGCGGTGCCCAGCGCGAAGAGCGCCTCGACTACCTTGACCGCCGCATGGACCAGTTCCACCTCGACAAGCACACCTACAACTGGTATCGCGACCTGCGCCGCTATGGCACGGTGCCCCACGCCGGTTTCGGCCTGGGTTTCGAGCGCCTCCTGGTCTACGTCTGCGGCCTGGGCAATATCCGCGATGCCATCCCCTACCCCCGGGCCGCCGGGAGCGCCGAGTTCTGATCCCACCCGCCATGCCTTCCTACCTGCTACGCACCGTCGTCCTCGTCGCCGCCCTGGTCCTGCTCGGTGCCTGCCGCTCGATCGTGCCGCCGAACTTCCGCCCGCCGGAAAATCCATCCGGCGGCGTGATGGCGGCGCGCAAGGCGCTGGACGACGCCACCTCATGCTGCAACAGCTACGCCGACCTGTCCTACCAGGACATGCTTCCGTGGCAACCGCAGCGTTTCGAGCTGAACAAGGACAGCCCCGTCGCCATGCTCGACGGCGACCGCAGCTATTTCCTGGCTTTCCGGCTCCCGCAGGGTGCCCAGTTGCCTTACACCATCGCGATGAAGTCCGAACTCAGCGGCCGCTGGCTGAGTTCCAGCTACCTCTTCGCGCCGACGGTCGTGGTGCTCGACGACGCCTTCCAGCCGCTGGTGTCGGAGGACATCGGGATGTGCGAGTACATCGGCTGGACGAGCGAGACCACTGGGGCCTTCGGCAAGATGGAGGTGAAAGACCCGCGCGCACGCTACCTCGTGGTGTATTCCTCGGCCAAGCAGCAAAAAGGCCAGACCTACTGGGAGCAATCGCCGACCACCTTCTCGGCCGAGGCGCCGGTGAAGATGAACTCCGCCGGCTCGTTCAAGATCCAGCACGGCCCGGACGGCGTGCTCTACGTCGGTATGGAAAACAGCACGTACAAGCGCGCGATCCAGAATGCCGTGTGTTCCAAGGCACAGCAGGGCGACGGCGTGATCAACACCCTGCGCAACGTGGTCACCACCGATCTTCTGGGCGACGACCCGGCCAAGAAAAAGAAGGCGGACTGATCCATGCCGGCCATCACCCTGGTCTACCTGTTGTTGATATTGGCGGCGGTGGTGTTGTTCGCGCTGCATTACATCGCCCAATGGCGGTTCACGGTGCTGATGCGCCGTCGGTATCCCAACCATTGGAAGACCATCATCGAGGCCGATACCGGGCGCCTCCAGGGCCTGGCCAACTACGGGCGCGTGCGTCGCGTGCTGAAGTCGGACGCACCCGCCCTGCTCGACGACGCGGCCCTGCTCCGCTGGCAAGGCTGGTGGCGACGAACGCCCTGGCTGGCGTGGCCGTGCTGGTTCGCCGCGTTGGCGTTACAGTGGTGGGCATTGCGGCACGGGTAACCGCTCATCCACCACGAGGGCCAGCATGGATCTTCGCCTCACCGGTCGTCACGCCCTCGTTTGCGGCGCCTCCCAGGGCATCGGCCGCGCCACCGCTTTCGAACTGGCCCAACTCGGCGCGAGCGTCACCCTGCTGGCCCGCTCCGGCGACGCACTGAAAGCCCTGGCGGCAGAGCTTCCCGCGGCGCAGGCCGGGCAGACGCACCGTCACGTCGTCGCGGACATGCTCGACACCGAGGCACTCGTGGCCGCCGTCGGCGAGGTGGTGGGCGACCACGCGGTGCACATCGTGGTCAACAACAGCGGCGGACCGCCGGGCGGGCCGATCTCGGCCGCCACGCCCGATGCCCTGCTCACCACCTACCGGCAACACCTGGTCTCGGCCCAGGTCGTGGTGCAAGCCTGCCTGCCGGGCATGCGCCAAGCCCGATATGGGCGGGTGGTCAACGTCATCTCCACGTCGGTCAAGGAGCCCATCCCGAACCTGGGCGTCTCCAACACCGTGCGTGCGGCCGTGGCGGCGTGGGCGAAGACGATGTCGGTCGAAGTGGCCGCCGATGGCATCACGGTGAACAACGTGCTGCCCGGCTATACCCGCACGGCCCGACTGGCCTCGATCATCGATGCCGGCATGCAAGCCGGGCGTAGCCGCGAGGATGTCGAGCGCGGCATGCTGGCCGGCGTACCGGCGGCCCGCTTCGGCGATCCGGCGGAGGTGGCGGCCCTGATCGCCTTCCTCGCCAGCCCCGCCGCCGGTTACGTCAACGGCACCAGCATCGCGGTCGACGGCGGCCGCACCCGTAGCCTCAGCTGACCGGAGCGCGCCATGCTTGTGTTCGCGAACCTCATCGACGGCCGCGCGCGCGCGCCCCGCGAGGGGCGATACCTGGCGGTGGTGGATCCGGCCACCGGCCACGCCTTCGCGCGCTGCCCCGACTCCAGCGATGACGACGTGGCCGACGCCACCGCGGCGGCGACCCGCGCCGCGCCCGGCTGGGCCGCCACGCCGATCGAGGCCCGCGCACGCTGCCTGCGACGCCTCGCCGATCTCATCGAGGCGCGCCTGGACCCGTTCGCCGACGCCGAGTCGCTGGACAGCGGCAAGCCGCTGGCCCTCGCTCGCTCCCTCGACATCCCGCGCGCCGTCGCCAACCTGCGTTTTTTCGCCTCGGCGATCGAAGCGTGGCATGGCGAGTCGCATGCGATGGCGCAGGGTGCCATCAACTACACGCTGCACCTGCCGCTGGGCGTGGTCGGCTGCATCAGCCCGTGGAACCTGCCGCTCTACCTGTTCACCTGGAAGATCGCGCCGGCCCTCGCCGCGGGCAACGCCGTCGTCGCGAAACCGTCGGAAGTGACACCCTACACGGCCTGGTTGCTAGGCACGCTCGTGGACGAAGCCGGCTTTCCACCCGGCGTGCTCAACATCGTGCACGGCACCGGACCGGTCGTCGGAGAGGCCATCGTGCGGCACGCCCAGGTCAAGGCGGTCTCGTTCACCGGCAGCACGCGCACCGGTGTCGCCATCGCAACGGCAGCGGCCCCGTCATTGAAGAAAGTGTCCCTGGAACTGGGCGGGAAAAACCCGGCGATCGTGTTCGACGACGCCGACCTGTCCGACGCGACGATGGCGACGATCGTGCGCTCGGGTTTCGCCAACCAGGGCGAGATCTGCCTGTGCGGATCGCGCCTGCTCGTGCAACGAGGCATTTACGAGCGCTTTCGCGACGCCTACGTGGCACGCGTGCGCGCCCTCCGCGTGGGCGATCCCCGCGACCCGTCGAGCGACCTGGGCGCACTGGTGTCGGAGGCGCACTTCGACAAGGTAAGCGCGTGCATCCAGCGCGCGCGCGACGAGGGCGGCCGGGTGCTGGCCGGCGGCGACCGCATCGTCTCCGACGGACGCTGCGCGGACGGCTGGTTTATCCAGCCGACGGTGATCGACGGACTCTCCCCGGAAAGCGCCACGAACCAGGACGAAATCTTCGGCCCCGTCGTGACGCTGATCCCGTTCGACGACGAGGCCGAAGCGCTGGCGATCGCCAACGGCACACCCTATGGACTGGCCGCCTCGGTGTGGACGCGCGACCTGGGCCGGGCCCATCGCCTGGCGGCGGGGCTGGCATTCGGCATCGTGTGGGTCAACTGCTGGATGCTACGCGACCTGCGCACCCCGTTCGGCGGCAGCAAACAATCCGGTTTAGGCCGCGAAGGCGGCACGGATGCCCTTCGATTTTTTACCGAGGCACGCAATGTCTGCATCGACTACCGGTCGTGACGTCATCCGCGTCGACGGCGCGCCCGCGCCGGTCGGCGCCTATCCCCACGCGCGCCGCGTGGGCGAGTTGTTGTTCCTGTCGGGCATTGGCCCGCGCGTGCCGGGCAGCGACGCCATCGCGCCGGGCATCGAAGGCCAGTGCCGGCAGGTGTTCGCCAACGTGCGCGCGGTGCTCGAAGCCAGCGGTGCACGCTTCGAGGACCTCGTGGACGTCACCGTCTACCTCACCGACATGAAGAACGACTTCGCCACCTACAACCGCCTGTATGCCGAGGCCTTCGCGGGCGTGGACGCCTGCCGCACGACCGTCGAGGTCAACGCGCTGCCGACGCCGATCGCCATCGAGCTGAAATGCATCGCCGCGCTCACGATGTGAATCGAGGCGACCGGATCACGCCGCGAGGCAGGCCCTGAGCAGGGCGTCGAGCGTCACCTGCACGTTCGCGGCTTTCCGGGGCAGGTAGGCGAAGCTGTCTTCGTCCATGTAGGTGTCCTGCGACAGTTCGAGCTGCACCGCGTCGACGCCGTCGTCCGGCCGGCCGTAATGGCGGGTGATGTACCCGCCCTTGAAGCGCCCGTTCGCCACCCACGCATAGTCGTTCTGCGCTTCGAGCACCGCCGTGAGCCGCGCCTGCAAGGCAGGCGAACAACTCGCGCCGTCGGCCGTGCCGAGGTTGAGGTCGGGCAGGCGCCCGTCGAACAGCATGGGCACGTGGCTGCGGATGGAATGACCTTCCCACAGCACCACGCGACCGTGCTTCTTGCGCAGGCGCGAGAGCTCATCGGCAAGCGCGCGATGGTAGGGTTTCCACCATGTCTTGATGCGTTGGGCGATTTCCTCCGCCGCCGGCTCGGCGCCGGGGCGGTAGATGTCGTTGCCGTCGAACTGCACCGTCGGCACGAGCCCGGTTTCCTTGCGGCCCGGATACAGCGCGTGGCCGTCGGAGGGGCGGTTCAGATCGACCACGTAACGCGACGCGACCGGCACGAGGATGCTGGCACCGAGGCCCCGGGCGAAGGCGTAGAGCTCCTTCACGTGCCAGTCGGTGTCCGCCGAACGTCGCGCGGGCCGCTTCATGCGGGCTTCGATGTCCTTGGGAATAAAGCTGCCGTTGTGCGGCAGGCTGACCAGGAGCGGCGCGGTGCCGCGATGGAGGGTGTAAGAGTCCATCCCGTCAGTGTAACGCTCAACCGGGCACGCGATCGCCCATCGTGACCATTTCCTCCGAGGACGTGGGATGGATGGCCAGGGTGGCGTCGAAATCGCATTTGCGCGCGCCCATCTTGATCGCCACCGCGAAGCCCTGGAGCATCTCGTCCACACCGGGACCGAGCATCTGCATGCCGACGATGCGGGAGTCGTCGCCCACGCAGATGAGCTTGAAGCGAACGTACATCGGCCGGTCGGCCAGGGCGAGCTGCATCGGCACGAACGATTGCTTGTAGAGGTGCACGGCATCGCCGTAAGCCTCCCTCGCCTGCTGTTCCGACATGCCGACGGTACCCAGCGGCGGATGCGCGAACACCACGCTGGGTACATTGACGTCGTCCAGTTTGGCGTCCGGCTGGCCGCCGAACAGACGGTCGGCGAGCTTGCGTCCCGCCGAGACGGCAACCGGCGTAAGGGCGAGTCGCTGGGTGACGTCACCTACCGCGTAGATGCCCGGCACGTTGGTATGTTGCGCGTCGTCGACCACGATGTGGCCCGTCTCGTCGAGCGCGAGGCCGACGCGCTCCACATCGAGCGACGCCGTATAACCGTGCCGCCCGACGGCCCATATAAGCAGGTCGTAAGGGCCCGGGTGCGAACCCTTGTCGCAGTCGAGCAGCAACACACCGTCCTTTTCGTGCACCGCTTCCACCTGGCAGGTGTAATGGATGCCGATGCCGTGCTTTTTCATCTCGTCGCCGAGGTGATAGGCCATTTCCTCGTCGAAGCCGCTCATGAGGCGTCCCCGCACGTACATGTCCACCTCGCTGCCCAGCGCGCGCAGCACACCGGCCAGTTCCACCGCGATGTAGCCGCCGCCGACGATGGCCGTGCGGTGCGGCGACTGGCGCAGGTCGAAAAAGCCGTCGGACGTGACGCCCAGGTCGAAGCCCGGTTTATCGAGCCGGTTCGGTCGCGAACCGGTCGCCACCACGATGTGTGGTGCGGTCAGCACGCGATCGCCCGCCGCCACGTGGTCCGCCGAAAGAAACCGCGCGGTCGCCTGCACGAGCGTGACGTGGTTCTTGTCCAGTTGCTGGCGATAGCTGGCGTGGATGCGCTCGATGTAGGCATCGCGGCGCGCGATGAAGCCCGGCCAGTCGAGCCTGCCCGGACGGTCGGCAAAGCCGTAGTCGGCGGCGATGTATTGCGCGTGGGCCATCTGCGCGGCGTACCACATCGCTTTTTTCGGCACGCAGCCGCTGTTGACGCAGGTGCCGCCCAGATCCTTCGGCTCGACCAGCGCCACCCTCGCCCCGTGCTTCGAGGCGCGGATCGCCGCCGCGAGTCCGCCCGAGCCGCCGCCGATGACGATCAGATCGAAGGCTTCGGCGGTCATGCGCTACTCCTCACGGTACGAAAGGCCGCACCCTAGCAGGGCGTCGGCGCAACGCTGCGTCAACGGCCTTCACAGCCCGAAGCGCGAGGGCGAATACGGCGTGGGATCAAGCGTTGGCGCGGGCCCGGCCAGCAGGCTGGCGACCAATTCGCCGGTCGCCGCCGACATGCTGATGCCGAGCATGCCGTGCGCCGTGGCATACGTGAGGTTCGACCAGCGACCGCTGGGACCGATGATCGGCACCTCGTCCACGCTCATCGGCCGCCAGCCCCACCAGGGCACCGCCTCGCCCTGCCCTTCCGGCTCATGCAGGTAGGCGGCGGCACCCCGCCGCAGCGCCTCGATGCGCACGGGATTGAGGCTTTCGTCGAAGCCGGAGAACTCCATGGTGCTGCCCAGCCGATAGCCGGAGGCCCAGGGCGTCACGCACACGCTCGCTTCGCGCAGCACGAGCGAGTGATGCGGCGCGCGTACGGGGGGCGTGTCCCATGTCAGCGAGTAACCCTTGCCCGGCTGCATCGGCAGCCTGACGTCGAGCAGACGGCCGAGCAGCGGCGACCACGCCCCGAGCGCCATCACCACCCGGTCGCCACTGAAGACACCCCCGGCGGTCCGCACGTGCGACACGCGGCTGCCCTCGTTGACGAAGGCATCGATTCGCGCGCCGGTCTCGATGGCGCCGCCCAGTTCGCGCACGCGGCGCGCGAGTTCGGCGACGTAGCGATGCGGGCGCAGGCGCGCGTCGCCGGGGTGAAGGAGGCCGCCGACGACGCCCTCGCGCAGGCAAGGTTCCTGTGCCATCGCGTCGTCCCCATGCAGCGGGCGCACGTCCATGCCGAGGTCGCGCAGCAGGTCGACGTGGGCACGGTCGGCATCCAGGGTGCGGCGATCGCGATAGACGTAGAGCTCGCCCACCGTCTCGAATTCGCAGTCGAGGCCTTCGCTGGCGACGAGCTCGCCCAGCAAGGCCCGCGACCGCGCCAGGAGCACCCCTCGCGCCTCGCCGGCCCGGCGGTAGTCGGCCCAGGTGCAACGGCGAGCGAAACCGAGCAGCCAGCGCGCACGTTCGGGGTCGGGACGGGGGTTGACGTAGAGGGGCGCGTCGCGCCGCAGCAGCGAACGCAGCGCGGTGCCCACCATGCCGGGCATCGTCAACGGGCCGGCATGGCTCGGCGTGATCGTGCCGCAGTTGCCGTGCGAGCTGCCGCTGCCAGGCAGGCCCTGCTCCAGCACGCGCACCGATGCGCCGGACTTGAGGAGGTAGAGCGCGCACGCCAGGCCGATGACGCCGCCGCCCAGGATCACTACGTCGCTTCGGGAAGGGTCCATCCGGCGATTCTAGCGGCGCGGACGGCCCTTCCCGGGGCTGTCCGGGAACTGAATTAGCGCGTTTTCACAGGTATTCCTTGCAACTCATTGATTTGTTAACCTCCTGACGCCGATCCTGACAGGGGAAACGCCCGATGTTCCGCTCGACCTCGCTTCGCCGTCCCGTCCGATACCTTGGCGCCGTTGCCTTGGGGACCGGGCTCGCCTTGCTGGCGGCCTGCGGCAGCGCTCCCCAGCGACCGTCGTCGTCGCAACGGCACAATCCGGCCGCAAACGTTCCCCTCGCGAAGAACCTCACCTGGTCGACCCGGCCTGCCACGCAGATGCCTGCGGACGCGGCCAACGACGTGCTGTTCCGGGCGATCGGCCTGGTGGGCACGCCGTATCGGTGGGGCGGCAACACGCCTGCGGGCGGCTTCGATTGCAGCGGCCTCATCAACTACATCTATCTCACCTCCACGGGCCTGCGCCTTCCCCGCACCTCGGCGGAAATGGCCCAGCTGGACAAACCCAAGCTCAGCGAAGACGAACTGGCCAGCGGCGACCTCGTGTTCTTCGGACGCAGCCACATCACCCACGTGGGGGTGTACGTCGGCAAGGGGCGCTTCGTCCACGCGCCCAACTCCGGCGGCACCGTGCGCCTGGACGACCTCGACGGGTCGTACTGGAAGGCGAATTTCGCTTACGGACGGCGCGTCCTGAACTGAACGAAAAGTAAACCAGTTAACCACCTCAACGCGCATTTAAGTTGTGCGCTATTTAATTGCGTGCTTACATACGATCTATGGCGTGGCACCTCGCCGCGGCTTTCACCCGACCCGCATAAAGGAAACGACATGAGCAACCTTTCGAAAGTGCAGAAGATCGTCTACACCGCCCAGGCGAAGGTCCACGGTGGCCGCGAGGGTCACGTCGAGAGCAACGACGGCATGGTCAAGCTCGACCTGCGCCTGCCGAAGGAAATGGGCGGCAACGGCGGCGGCAGCAACCCCGAGCAGCTCTTCGCGGCCGGTTATGCCGCCTGTTTCGAAGGCGCCATCCGCTTCGTCGCGGGCCAGAAGAACGTCAAGCTCAACGACGTCTCCGTCGAAGGCCACGTCGGCATCGGCCCGCGCGAGGGTTCCGGCTTCGCGATCCAGGTCAAGCTCGACGCCCACCTCGCCGGTCTCGACGACGCCACCGCGCAGGACATCGTCAAGACCGCCCATGAAGACGTGTGCCCCTATTCGCACGCCACCCGCGGCAACGTCGACGTCGACGTCTCGGTGAACGGCAAGGCTCTGGCGTAACGCGCCCGCCCGACGTAACACCCTTAAACGGCGCCGCGGGGCGCCGTTTTTTGTTGCCCCCTCACTTCCGGCACGCTCCACGTGCCCCGGTATAAGCGCACAGTCGCCCTACCGTCGCGTGCAGGGACCCCAGATGCCGTCTTCTCGTCAGGCCAGGATAGCCGGGTGGCTATTTCTGCTGTTGATCGTGCTTGCGCCGATACGGCTGATCTACCTGCCATCGATCCTCTTCACCGGGGAACCCTCGACCACCGTCGCCAACCTGCGGCTGCACGAGCAGGCGGTCAGGGCAGGCGTCGTCGCCGATCTCGCGTGCGGCGCACTGATGGTCTTCATCGTGCTGTCCCTGCGCCGACTTTTCGCTGCGGATAACGATACGGGGCGCGGCTTGCTCATGCTCGGCGGCGCGCTGCCCGCCGCCGTGTACACGTTCAACGTCGGCAACGACATCGCCGCGCTGACCTTCGCCCAAGGGCCTGCGTTTCTGCAAGCCTTCGATGCCGCCCAGCGCGAGGCGCTCGCCTTGCTGTTCCTGCGCCTGCACGGACAGATGGTGATAGCGGCGGAAATCTGGTGGGGGCTGTGGCTTTTGCCCCTGGCGATGCTCGTCCGGCGATCGGGGCACGTGCCTGGCTGGATCGGCACGTGGCTCTTCGTCAACGGCCTCGCCTACGTGGCGCAGAGTGCCGTCGGCCTGCTATGGCCGGGTCACGCCGCCGATACGCTTTCCAGCGTCTGCACGCCCCTGCAGTTTGGCGAGGTTGTGTTCGCCCTGTGGCTGGTCATCGTCGGCGTACGCCGATCCCCACGATCCATGGAATCCATCGCATGAAACCGCTCGACGATGTCAGGGTACCGGTACGCCACCGTCTGGCCGCGCTATGGGCCGCGCTGATGTTCTGCTACGTGTATGGCGACTTTTTCGGTCTGTTCGTGCCGGGGCGTCTGAAGGACATGATGGCCGGCAACTTCGGACCGATGGGGCCGACCACCGATGGGCTGCTGGTGGGCTCCAGCCTGCTGCTCGCGGTACCCGCGCTGATGATCTACGCCACGCTGGTGGTCCCGGCACGCGCCTGCCAGTGGGCCAACCTGCTCCTGGGTGTGTTCTATGCGGTCGTGATGGCGCTGACGATGCCGGGCTCGCCCTTGTTTTACCAGGCGCTGGGCGTGGTCGAGATTGCCATCGGACTGGTCACGGTGGTCACCGCGTGGCGGTGGCCAAGGGCCGTGTCTACGAACCGTCATCCGATATGAAAACGGCCGGGGATACCCGGCCGTTGTTTCCTGTCGAACCGACGGCGATCAGTGTTCGCCGTCGCCCTTCGGGTGGGCGTGGCCATGGGAGAGCTCTTCTTCGGATGCGTCGCGCACGGTCTGCACGTCGATCGTGAAGTGGAGCGTCTTGCCGGCCATCGGGTGGTTGAGGTCGATGTCGACCACGCTTGAACCGACCTTCTGCACCACCACGACGCGCTGGCCGCCTTCCTTCAGCGACAGCACGGTGGTGTCGCCGGCCTTGAGGCCCTTGCCCTGCTGGGGGAAGTACTTCTTCGGCACGCGCTGGGTCATGCCGTCCTGGCGCGCGCCGTAGCCCTGCTCGGGGGTGATCTCCAGGTCGAACTTATCGCCGACCGACTTGCCCTCGAGGCCGGCTTCCATGCCCGGGATCAGCTGGCCGTGGCCGAGCAGGATCCACAGCGGCTCGCCGCCATCGAACGAGCTTTCGACCTGCTGCCCGTCGACCGTGAGGGTGTAGTGGAACGAGATGACCTTGTCCTTGCCAGCCTGCATGATGGTTTTCTACCGGAGGAAAAGCCCGGCATTTTAGCCGCCGTGCCGGCCGCCGTCACCCGAGCGGCCGAAACCCACCCCGCGGGCCTCCGGTCCGAGCCAGGTCAGCAAGGCCAGCAGCACCGCCACCGCGGCGATCCAGGTCGACATGGCGAAGGCGAAATCGCCGCCACGCCATGCCGCCAGCCAGGTCTGCGCCGTGGCCGTGATGGCCGCCAGCAGGTTACCCATCTGGTAGGCGAAGCCCGGCAGGGTGCCGCGCACGGCGTCCGGGGACAACTCGTTCAGATGGGTGGGTACGACGCCCCAGGCGCCCTGCACCATCACCTGAATCAGGAACGCCCCAAGGCCCAGCAGGAGCAGCGACCCGCCATAGGCCCACAGCGGGATCACCGGGATCGCCAGCAGCGCCGCGATGATGATGGCGCGGCGACGGCCGATCCGCTCCGACAGCGCACCGAACGTCAGGCCGCCGGCGAGCGCGCCCAGGTTAAGCAGCGCGGTGAGCATGAACGCGGTGGACGATCCCGCGGGGATGCGCAGGGTTTCCTGCACGAACGTCGGATACATGTCCTGCGAGCCGTGGCTGAACATGTTGAACGCCGCCATCAGCAGCATGAGATAGACGAAGAGCTTCCAGTGGCCGCGCATCGAGGCAACCACGCTTTCGCGCGCGGCGGAGCGACGCCCTTCCCACACCGGCGACTCGGGTACCTTGCGGCGGATGTACAGCACGAGCAAGGCAGGCAACGCACCTACCACGAACAGCCCGCGCCAGCCGATGTGATCGACCAGCAGCCAGTTCGCCAGCGCCGCGAGGAAAAATCCGCAGGGATATCCGCTCTGCAGCAGGCCGGAGACGAAACCGCGTGACCGGGCGGGAATCGATTCCATCGCCAGGGATGCCCCGATGCCCCACTCGCCACCCATGGCGATGCCGAAGGCGAAGCGCAGTGCCAGCAGGGCGCCGAGCGATGGCGCGAAGGCGCAGGCCACCTCCAGCACCGAGAACAGCACGATATCGAACATCAGCACCGGACGGCGCCCGTAACGGTCGGCGAGACGGCCGAAGATCAGCGCGCCGAGCGGACGCGCCGCGAGGGTGAGGAACAGCCCATAGGTGACCTCTTCCTTGGACACCTTGAATTCCTGCGCCACGGCGAGGATCACGAAGGTCAGGAGGAAGTAATCGAAGGCGTCCAGCGTCCAGCCGAGGAAACTCGCCAGGACGGTATGCCGTTGCGAAGCGTCGAGTTCGCGCAGTGCGGCGGGCAATGGCATGAGATTTTCCTCAGGTAACAGGCGGCGCCGAGGCTAGCACAGGCTTGCGGCCACCTAACGTTCGCTCCACGAGGCCACGACGGCCCGCCGATACACTCCGGTGACCATCCCATGCCGGAGGACACACCCATGCCGTATCGCCCACTCGCTTGTATCGCCCTGGCCACGCTGCTCGTCGCGGGCGCCGCGCAAGCGTCGCCCCAGGCATCTGCCGGACTGGACACCGGCGCGCCGTCATTCGCTGATCTGTCCAAGGATGGCAAGCCGCTGCGACGCAGCGACCTGCCTAAGGACAACGAGGCACTCAGGGAACTGCGCGCCCATTTCGGCGAAGCCGACAAGGATCACAACGGCAGTCTCGACAAGAGCGAATACGACGCGTACATCCACAAGGCCGACGCGCAGAAACAAAACTGATGAACGAGGCCGGGGAGCGACCGCCCGCCCCCCGCCAGCGATTTTGCTATCACCGCCCGGCGACAGATGCGCGCGCCTGGCCGCGAAGACGCCCCTGCGCCCGGCCCGCTGCTGCGCGCAGGGGAGTTCGCCGGGAGGGAACGGCTCCGTGCCGACCGATCATTCGCGGGCATCGTCCGGCCCCGCGCCGACTGCAAACCCGGGGCAGACGCCGAGCCCCCGTTGTGCGTCGCAATATGGTAGACTCGTCCGGTCGTGCCGCCGCTATCGACTCCCTTGCGGAGCATCAGGCGAGGATTCTCCTTTATCCCGCCGCGTTCCCCCACCCCCGAAAAGCGCACGCGACACCGGCCAGCCCATCGCCTCCTTGCGATGCGCAGCCGCCGAATTCATAACTCGTAGCGCGGTTCCAGGGAACGCTCGAGTCACGCAGGAGTTTTCCATGTCCTTCGAATCGCTGGGCCTCGCGCCCGCGTTGCTGCGCGCCCTTTCCGAGGCCGGCTACGAAACGCCCACCCCCATCCAGTCGGCCGCCATCCCCGAGGTGCTCGCCGGCCACGACCTCATGGCTGCCGCCCAGACCGGCACCGGCAAGACCGCGGCGTTCTCGCTGCCGCTGCTGCACCGACTGTCCTCGGCCGCCCCGCGCGGCGACGGCCGTCGTCCCATCCGGGCGCTGATCCTCACGCCGACGCGCGAACTCGCCGCCCAGGTGCAAGACAACCTGCGTGACTACGGCAAGCACCTGCGCCTGTCCAGCACCGTCATCTTCGGTGGCGTGGGCATGGGCAACCAGCTCCAGGCGCTGCGTCGCGGCGTGGACATCGTGGTGGCCACGCCCGGCCGCCTGATCGACCACATGCAGCAGCGCTCGGTCGACCTCTCCCACATCGACGTGCTCGTGCTCGACGAAGCCGACCGCATGCTCGACATGGGTTTCCTCCCGGCGCTCAAGCGGATCATCGCCGCGGTGCCGGCCAAGCGGCAGACCCTGCTCTTCTCGGCCACGTTCGCCCCGGAGATCAAGGCGCTTGCCCAGCAGTTCATGCGTGAGCCGCGCGAGGTGTCCACCACGCCCGCCAACACCGTGGCGAACACCATCACCCACCGCGTGCATCCGGTGGACACCGCGCGCAAGCGCGACCTGCTGCTGCACCTGCTCGCGCAGGACAGTCGCCGGCAGACCCTGGTGTTCAGCCGCACCAAGCACGGTGCCGACAAGCTCGTGCGCTTCCTCGAAGACGCCGGCATCCGCGCCGCCGCCATCCACGGCAACAAGAGCCAGAACGCCCGCACGCGCGCGCTCGGCGACTTCAAGAGCGGCAAGGTCACCGTACTGGTCGCCACCGACATCGCGGCGCGCGGCATCGACATCGACCAGCTGCCCGTGGTGATCAACTTCGACCTGCCGATGGTCGCCGAAGACTACGTGCACCGCATCGGCCGCACCGGCCGCGCGGGTTCGGAAGGCCAGGCGATCTCGCTGGTCAGCCACGACGAGTCGGGCCTGCTCCGCGACATCCGTCGCCTGCTGAAGACCGACCTCGAAATGGCCGACGTCGCCGGCTTCGAGCCGTCCACGCCGCTGCGCCTGGACGCCGGCGCGCCGCGTCCGAAGCAGCAGCAGCGCCAGCCGCGCGGCCCGCGCGACGGCGCCAGCCAGGGTCGCGGGGGCAGCAACACCCAGGCGCGTCCGTCGCACCGCCCGCACGGCCACGCGCCGGCGAGCACGGGCGAAGGCGGTCCGAAGCGCCGTCGCCGTCGTCCTGGCGGTGGTGGTTCGTCGGCCACCAGCGGCGGCGGCAAGGCCCGCGGCTGAGTCAGCCCTCGGCGCGGATACGCGCGGTGAGGACGTGGTCTTCCCACAGGCCGTCGATCTTCAGGTAACGCCGCGCGTAGCCCTCCTTTTCGAATCCCAGGCGCGTCAGCAGCGCCCCACTGCGGGCGTTGCGCGGCATGTAGTTCGCCATGACGCGGTGGAAATCCAGCGGACCGAACGCATAGCGGACGGCGCTGTCCAGGGCTTCGAACATCAAGCCCTTGCCCTGGTGCCGGAGGGCGATGCCGTAGCCGACGTGGCACGCCTGGAACACGCCGCGCACGACGTTCGCGAAGGTCAGGCTACCGACCATTTCGGTGCCGTCGGGCGTGAGCACCGCGAAGGGATAACCGCGATCGGCACGGGCCGCCTCCAGGCCCGCCTCGACCGTCTGGCGCGCCCCGTCGAGCGTGTAGTGCGCGCTCGTGCGCATGGGTTCCCACGGCGCAAGGTGCTCGCGGTTTTCCACGCGATAGCGCTGGAGCAACTCCGCCTCCTCCGTGTCGAGCAGGCGGACGATGGTCCGCGCGGTGCGGATGCGGACCGGTTCGTTCATGCCGTCAAGGCCGCCGCGTGATGGCGAAGGTGTTCTTCGATGAAGCTCTGGATGAAGTAATAGCTGTGGTCGTATCCCGGCCGCATGCGCAACTCGAGCTTCTGTCCCGCGTCTTCGCAGGCCGTCTCGAAGCGCTGCGGCTGGAGCTGGTTGACGAGGAAGGTGTCCGCCTCGCCCTGGTCGATGAGGATCGTCCCGCCGAAGCGCGCACCGCCTTTGACCAGCGCGGTGGCGTCGTAGGCGGCCCAGGCATCGCGGTCGTCGCCGAGGTAGCGCGAGAACGCCTTCTGGCCCCAAGGCACTTCGGACGGCGCCACGATGGGCGCGAAGGCCGATACCGAACGGAACCGGTGCGGGTTGCGCAGCGCGATGGTCAGCGCGCCGTGACCGCCCATCGAGTGACCGAACAGGCCCTGCCGGTTCATGTCGAGCGGAAACCGCTCGGCGACCAGGCGCGGCAGTTCGTCCACCACGTAGCTGTACATGCGGAACCGCGACGCCCAGGGCTCCTGGGTGGCGTCCAGATAGAACCCGGCGCCCTCGCCGAACTCCCAGTCGCCGGTGGCCCCGGCAAGCCCGGTGTCACGCGGGCTGGTGTCGGGCATGACCAGCGCCAGGCCCAGCTCGGCCGCCACCCGCTGCGCGCCGGCCTTGATCGTGAAGGTCTCGGCCGTGCAGGTCAGGCCCGCCAGGTACCAGAGCACCGGCACGGGACCCTGGGCGGCCTGGGGCGGCACGAAAACGGCATAGCGCATCGGGCCGCCACAGACCGCCGAGGCGTGAGTGTAGAAGCCCTGCATGCCCTCGAAACACCGCTGCTCGGACACCGTCTCGATCGTCGTCATACCCGCATCCCATGGAAAACTGACTGATAAGTCTAATGCCGATGGCGAACAGGGCCAGAATCACAGCGTAAGGCCCTGATCGCTGCTACAATCTCACTACTGCCCGGCGCCGACTCCGCCGCCGCGCCCCTCCCCTGAGGTCGCCATGTCATCCCCCGATACAGACAACGCTCCGGCCCTGCCCGGCTTCAGCGCGCTTGCCCTCGACGAAAACGTCGTGCGCGCGCTGACCGAGGTCGGCTATGAGACCCCCTCCCCCATCCAGGCCGCCACCATCCCGCCGCTGCTCGACGGCCGCGACGTCATCGGTCAGGCGCAGACCGGCACCGGCAAGACCGCCGCCTTCGCGCTGCCCGTGCTCTCGCGCATCGACCTGAAGCCCGGCAAGCCCCAGGCGCTGGTGCTTGCGCCCACGCGTGAACTGGCCATCCAGGTCGCCGAGGCGTTCCAGAAGTACGCCACCTACCTGCCTGGCTTCCAGGTGCTGCCGATCTACGGCGGCCAGAGCTACGGCCCGCAGCTACAAGGGCTCAAGCGCGGCGCGCAGATCGTGGTGGGCACGCCCGGCCGCGTCATCGACCATCTCGACAAGGGCACGCTCGACCTCTCGGCGCTGCGCTTCGTGGTGCTCGACGAGGCCGACGAGATGCTCCGCATGGGCTTCATCGACGACGTCGAGAAGTTGCTCCAGGCCACGCCCGAGGGCCGCCAGGTGGCATTGTTCTCCGCGACCATGCCGGCCCCGATTCGCCGCATCGCGCAGACCTACCTGAAAGACCCGGTCGAAATCACGATCAAGAACAAGACCACCACCGCGGCGAACATCCGCCAGCGTTACTGGTGGGTGAGCGGCGTGCACAAGCTCGACGCGCTCACGCGCATCCTCGAGGCCGAAAGCTTCGACGCGATGATCGTCTTCGCACGCACCAAGCAGGCCACCGAAGAACTCGCCAGCAAGCTGCAGGCGCGCGGTTTCGCCGCCGCCGCGATCAACGGCGACATCGCCCAGGCCCAGCGCGAGCGGGTGATCGACC
Source organism: Luteibacter sahnii (assembly GCF_034063545.1). NCBI lineage: Bacteria > Pseudomonadati > Pseudomonadota > Gammaproteobacteria > Lysobacterales > Rhodanobacteraceae > Luteibacter > Luteibacter sahnii. The sequence continues at coordinate 708,965 of NZ_JAQLOK010000001.1, read as the reverse complement.
AGCTCAAGACCGGCAAGCTCGACATCCTGATCGCCACCGACGTGGCCGCTCGCGGCCTCGACGTCGACCGCATCAGTCACGTGCTGAACTACGACATCCCGCACGACACCGAGTCGTACGTGCATCGCATCGGTCGTACCGGCCGCGCGGGACGGAACGGCGAGGCCATCCTGTTCGTCACCCCGCGCGAGCGCAACCTGCTGCGCCAGATCGAGCGGGCCACGCGCCAGCCGATCGAGCAGATGCAGTTGCCCACCGTCGAGGCGGTGAACGACACGCGCATGAACAAATTCAACCAGCGCATCACCGATACGCTGGCCACGGGCGACCTCGGCCTGTTCCAGCAGTTGGTGGAGAAATACGAGCAGGAGCACAACGTGCCGGCGATCGAGATCGCCGCCGCGCTCGCCCGCATCGCCCAGGGCGACCAGCCGCTGCTGCTCGAGCCGCCGGCCAAGCGCGAATACACCGAACGCCCGCCGCGCGAGTTCGATCGTGAGCGCGATCGCGATGTCAGCGATCGCCGCCCGGTGCGCGAAGGCATGCGCCAGCCCCGTCCGCACGTCACCGAAGCGGGCAAGAAGACCTACCGCATCGAAGTGGGCCACGAGCACGGCGTGAAGCCGGGCAACATCGTCGGTGCCATCGCGAACGAAGGCGGCGTGGAAGCGAAGTTCATCGGCCGCGTCAGCATTCGCGACGACTACAGCCTCATCGATCTTCCCGACGGCATGCCGGCCGATACGTTCAACCACCTCAAGAAGGTGTGGGTCGCGCAGCAGCAGCTGCAGATCAAGGCATGGGACGGCACCGAGCAGCCGCAAAGCGGCGGCGGCGGTGGCGCGCCCCGTCCCCGTGGCAACTTCCGGCCGAATGGCCCGCGTCCGGGCGGTGGTGGCGGCAAGCCGCCGCGCCGCAAGCGCGATTACTGATCCCCGAACAAGCCCGGCCATGCGCCGGGCTTCTTTTTGGTTCTCTGCGGACGTGCGGGGATCTCGCATGGATGCGGGCCTACGGCCGGCTCGGACGGTGAGGCCAGAGCCTTCGGTGTCCACCCTCGCGGCTCGGGCAGTCCTCCGGTCCCCGAACTTCCGTGAAGAACCTTCTTTTGGCCGGCCGTCGACGCGCCGCCACAGGTCCCGTCCAGGCCGTCACGCCTTCAGGCGAAATCCGCCGGCGTCAACGGCGCCATCCCGTGCCTTACCCTCGCTTTGTCGCACTGGGGGCTTGGCGTGCCATCTTCCCACGCGGGCTTGAGGTCGTGGCACGGCGACGGGCGCACGGCATACACGCCGCACTGCGCAGCCACGCCCACTTCGCCAACCAGCGACAGGCAACGCGGCTCCCGGCGATTCGTGCCGTGCATGTTTACCCGATGCGGATCCAGGTGCTCGGTAAGCGCCGCAGGCACGATGCCGCCGGCCACGTCGGTTTCCATCCAGTGAAAGGCGACCCGGTAGGTCGCGCAGCAAGCGCCGCAGCGCAAGCAAGGGTGCGTCATGAGTTCAGATCGAGCCTGAGAACGTGTTGCACTGCGCGGTATCGCCGCTGTCGAGGCCGGTCTTGAACCAGTGCACCCGTTGCGCCGACGTGCCGTGGGTGAACGAATCGGGCACCACGCGACCCTGGGCCTGTTCCTGCAGGGTGTCGTCCCCGATGGCCGTGGCGGCGTTCAACGCCGATTCGATGTCTCCCGGTTGAAGCCAGTGCTGGCGCTGCTGCGAGTGATGGGCCCAGACGCCGGCGAAACAGTCGGCCTGGAGCTCCTGGCGCACGGACAACCCCGCGGCACCCTCCATGGCCGCGCCACGGCGCCGTGCGTCCTCCACCTTGTCGAAGATGCCGACGAGGTTCTGCACGTGGTGGCCGACTTCGTGCGCGATGACGTAAGCCCGGGCGAAATCGCCAGATGCGTGGAAACGCCGCTGCATGTCCTGGAAGAAATCGAGGTCGAGGTAGACCTTGCGGTCGCCGGGGCAATAGAACGGGCCGACGGCGGACGATGCCGAGCCGCACGCGGTGCGCACGGCGCCGTGGAACAACACCAGCTTCGGCGCGTCGTAGCGCTGGTGGTTCGCGGCGAAAATCTCACCCCAGGTGTCTTCGGTCTCGCCCAGGATCGCGCGAACGAAATCGACCTGCGGATCGGCCGTGTCCAGCGGCTGGGTTGTCCGGGTCGGTGCGGCCGGCCCGGAGGGGGCCTGGCCCAGCAGCGCCGTGGGGTCCTTGTAGAACACGGCCCCGAGGATGGCGAGGATGATCACGCCACCGATGCCCAGGCCACGCCCGCCGAACGACGGACCGCCTCCACCGCCGTTGCCGGCGTCTTCCACGTTGTCGCTTCTGCGGCCTTTCTGCCAAAGCATGAGTGTCACCCTCCGTCCCGAGACGCGGTGCGCATGATCGCACGGCGCGTAGCCGTTACACTGCGCCGCTATCGTTGCCCACGGATCGCTCCATGACCAGCCAGTTACCCGCCGTCGTCACCCTGCTCACCCTGCTGCTGATGTTCTACACGGTGTTCATGGTAGGCCGGGCGCGTGAACGCTATGGCATCAAGGCACCGTCGATCTCCGGCGACCCGGCATTTGAACGGGCCTGGCGGGTGCAGATGAACACCCTGGAAAACGCCGTGATGTTCATTCCGGCCCTGTGGCTGGCGGCGCAGTACGTCGATCCGCTGTGGGCCGGCATCGCCGGCCTGGTCTGGCTGGCCGGGCGCATCTGGTACGCGGTGGCCTACCTGCGCGACGCCACGCGCCGCGGCCCCGGCTACCTCGTGTCGATGGTGGCCTGGGCTGCCCTCATGCTGATGGCGGCCGGCGGCATGGGCATGGCCATCATGGAGAACAACGCCGCGGCAGCCCCCGCCGAAGACACCGCCCCGTAACCGTCAGCGCCGCATCGCCGTGGGTCTCCCCGCCGGCGGGCGCCTGGCCTGGTCGGCGTCGCGATAGTCGAAGACCGTCGCCTCGTCTTCCGTGGCCGCAAACGTGATGGCGATCACCGGACGCCAGATATGGCCCCGATCGTTCATGGCGATCTGCAACCGCTGGGCCGTTTCCAGGCTGTAGGCGTTTCTCGTGTCGTAGTAGAACGATTCAACGGGCACCGAGCCCGGCGTGTCGCGCGGCCACGACTCGGCCACCAGCTCGTTGATCGAACCTTTGTAACCGGGTGCTCCGGAATCGTGCATCAGCTCGGGAAGGAGCGCGAAAATGCGGGCGGCATCCGACGTACCCACGTCGAAACCGCATTGCCATGAGGTGCCTATCGCGTCGGGACGTCGCGCGAAATGCGTCCGCCATTGCGCGGCGGTGAAGACGCCTTCCTGCTGGCACGGCCCGGAGATCGGGTACGTTGCCGTGTCCTCGTATCCCCCGCACCGGGTCGTGCGGAAGTCGGAATAGGCGTTGTAGACGTAGGCGCACAGGATATAGAGCGGGTGCTTATGAAGCGGCGGCGAATCGTCTGGCGCGTAGTAGGTGATGCCGCCACCGCCCCGATACGCTTGTTTGATCCACGCGTCTTTTCTGAACCAGGACATCGGCACGCCGTTGTCCGCATACGGTTGCCAGGGGTCCTTGTCGTCGACCGCGGCTTCGATGAGGACACCCGTGCAACGCACGGCTGGTTCGCCTGCGCAATCCGCGGCGAGGTCGCCATAGCGACGCCTCAGGCTGGACACGGTGGCAGGTCCGTCCGGCCCATCCAGCACCGCGTTCACGACAGGGGAAGGCGGCAGGCGCGGCTGTGCACACCCGCCCAACAGGCAGCCTATCCAGAGGGCGGCCATGCGGCAGACCCTACCCAGCGAGAAAGGACGCTCCATGTCCTTGGTTCCTGTTGGTCCGTGGTGTGTCTATTTACCCCCGCCATGGGAGGCCGCACCATCGGCCGTCGGTCGTAAGCGTGCTCGCCGTGCTTACGTGTCGTCGTCCACCGGCTGGGCCAGCACCCTGACCCGCTGGATGCGCGCCCCATCCATGGCCCGCACCTCGAAGGCGAGGCCATCCGCCTCGAAACCGTCGCCGACGCCCGGCAACCGGCCGAGTCGCTGGAGCACGAATCCGGCCAGGGTCGAGAAGCTGCCGTCGCCCGCGCCGGTCAGGCGGCGACCGAGCAGGTGTTCCACGCGGCGGGCGTCGAGGCTGGCGTCGAGCAGCCAGGCGCCATCCGGCTCGCTGACCGCCGAGGGATCGCCGTCGCGGTTTTCGTCGGGGAACTCGCCTGCGATGGTTTCCAGCACGTCGGCGGGGGTGACCAGCCCGAGAATGCTTCCGTATTCGTCGACCACCAGGGCCACCTGCAGCGATGCACGGCGGAACTCGTCGATCAGGCGCAGCACGCTGAGCGATTCCAGCACCGTGATCGGCTTGCGCACCACGCCCGGTTCGAGGCGCCCATGGTCGCCCAGGCTGGCCAGCAGGTCGCGCGAAGAGACCACACCCACCAGTTCGTCGAGATCGCCGTTGGCCACGAGCATCCAGTGGTGCGACGACTCACGGGCCTCTTCCAGCAGGTTGCCCAGTTCGTCCGACGGATCGACCCAGACGATCTCGGTACGCGGCGTCATGATCGACCGCACGGGCCGCTGGGAGAGGTCGAGCACGCCCTGGACCATTTCCAGTTCGTCCTTGCCGAAGACCGAGGGCTCGGTGGTCTCCGCCGGGGCGTTGCCCGCGTCGGCGTCGTCGTCCGCGCGACCGCCGAGCAGGCGCAGCACCGTCTTTGCCGTGCGATCGCGCATGGTGCGGCCGCCGACCAGCAAGGAGCGGCGCCGGTTGCGCCGCATGGTCTGGTTGAACACCTCGATCATGATCGAGAAACCGATCGCCGCGTAGAGGTAGCCCTTGGGAATGTGGAACCCGAAACCCTCGGCGATCAGGCTGAAGCCGATCATCAGCAGGAACGACAGGCACAGGATCACGACCGTGGGGCGCGCGTTGACGAAGGCGGTAAGCGGCTTGCTGGCCGTGATCATGAGCGCCATGGCGATCACCACGCCGATCATCATGATCGACAGGTGGTCGACCATGCCGACCGCGGTGATGACCGAATCAAGGGAGAACACCGCGTCGAGGATCACGATCTGCATCACGGTGAGCCAGAAGCTCGCGCGACGGGCGCCCTTGCCCTCGTGATCGTCGGACGCCTCCAGGCGCTCATGCAGTTCGAGCGTGGCCTTGAACAACAGGAACGCGCCACCGATCAACAGGATCAGGTCGCGCCAGGAAAGGCTGAAGCCGTTCCATTCGACCAGGGGCTTGGTGAGCGTGACCAGCCAGGACATGGCCGCCAGCAGGCAAAGGCGCATCACCAGGGCCAGGCCCAGGCCAAGCAGGCGGGCATGGTCGCGCTGGCGCGCGGGCAGCTTGTCGGCGAGGATCGCGACGAAGACGAGGTTGTCGATACCGAGCACGATCTCCAGCACGATCAACGTGAGGAGACCCGCCCAGGCGGAAGGGTCGGCTAACCAGTCGAATGCAAACATGGGCGGGCGCGTCGGGCGCCGGTTTTCCTCCAGTACGGACATATCACTATACAGGTCCACGGTGACGGCACGGCGCGCCGGCCTCTCCTCGCCGTTGCGCCGCGCGGCGCCCGTCGGCTAGGGTGCGGCATGCCTCACGACTCCGTTCCGCTTTCCGGCCCCGTCGATGCCGCCGTTCCCGCCGTGCCCGCCCGCGCGCCGGGACTGGTCGAGACCATCCTGTGCATCGCCGGCTATTTCGCCCTTCAGTTCGGTTTCGGCGGGCTCTTTGGCGGGCTGTCGCAATGGCTATCCCGGACGTTTCCGCAGCATGTTCCCGACCAACCGGACCGCCTGATCGTCGTGGTGATCCTGGCGCTGCTCAGCTCGGCCGCGGTCACCATCACCCTGATGGTGCGCCGCTGGGGTGCGCGAGCGACGGACGGGGGCGTCCTCGGACTCGGCTTTACGCCGCCCGACGGACGCTACGTGGCGATCGCCACGGGGTTGGGCTTCGCCGCGCCGATCGTGGGTGGCTTGCTCACCCAATGGCTGGCCCATGGTCACGACGTGAGCCAGGCCGTCGCCGACATCGCCGACAAGGCGCACGTGGGGATGCGCATCGCCCTGCTGCCGGCGGCCGTGCTCGTGGGGCCGCTGGTGGAGGAAGTATTGTTTCGCGGCGCCTTGCTCGCCACGCTTCGCGCGCGGCTGGGCGACAGCGGCGCCATCGCGATCTCGGCGGCGGTATTCGGCCTGGTGCACCTGCCCGATCTGGACTGGCTCTGGTACGCCGTGCCCGATCTCGCCTTGGTCGGCCTGTTCTGCGCCTGGCTGCGTGTGCGCAGCCGCTCGCTCTGGCCCGCCTTCGTGGCCCACGCGGTGAACAACGCGCTGGCCACCGTAGGCTGGTTCATCCGCTGACGCAGGTTTCCAGCATCGCCACGCGGCGGGCCAGGGTCGGCCCCACATAGCACTGCGAGCCCACCGGCATCAGTCCCACCTCGCCGAACGCCCCCCGATACCACCGGGCGGGCCGGGCCTGGAACCCGTCGCGATCGCCACCGGGGTCGTCCTCGCGGGTATACACCTCCAGGAAAGCCAGTCCTTCGAGCATGTCGGCGATACCGGTGAGACCGGCGCGGATCTCCGCCGGTTTGAGGTAATGCAGCACATCGGTGCACACGATGAGGTCGAACCGCTCGTCGAAGCGCAGGTGCTCCAACTGGCCAAAGCGGGCGTAACCAATGTTGCGGCTACGGCCGTAGCGGGCCACGGCATAGTCGCTGGCCTCGAGGCCGCGATAGGCGATCCCGGGCCGCAGGCGCCTCAGCACGGCCCGCCAGGGCGCCTCCCCGCAGCCGACGTCCAGCACGTTGCGCACGGGTCGGCCCAGGTAGAACTCGGCTTGCCCGAGCACCATGGCCACCTTGCGGCGCAGCTCGGCCGGCGAGCGCACGGCGTGGTCCGCACTGCGGTACCACTTGTCGAAATAGGCCTGGTCGTAGGTCTTGGGCATATCGGGCACCCCCCGGAAAAGCGCCATGTTAGCGGGGCCTCCACCTCGGGCATACACGTGCCGGGGCAGCATCGGCCCATCGTTTCAGAGGAGACAGCCATGCCCCGTATCCAGTTGCGCATCACCGGCGACCGTGACGTGTTCGACGATGTCATCAACGCCCTCCACGGTATCGACGGTATCGAGCGGGTGGAGGAAATCGACGACTTCATGAACGACTTCCGCGACGATTCCAGCTCGCAGAACCTGTCGGACGACATGAGCTCGAAGACCTACACCGTCGAGGTAGAGTCGCCCAGAGGCAAGCTGGAGCGCGTCCGCGAAGTGGCCGAAGAGACCGCCGGCAGCCGCGAGGCCGCCATCGAATTCGTGGATCCGGATGAAAACGAAATCTGACGGGCGCGTTTGCGGCAAATCCGTATCGTCGCTGAAGCAAGCTTTTACGAGCGTGCCGATGTCGTAAACGTTCGGGCAACCTGTCCGTTCACGGGGACGTCACCCCTCGAACGGAGGTTTCATGCGATCACTCGCCGCCTGTCTGCTGGCCCTGGCCGCCCTGCCGGTACTGGCGGACGACGCCGTGCTGCCGAAGGAAGACGCCTACTGGCTGAACCGGGTCACTTTCGGCACCGATTCAGCCAGCCTCGCCCGTTTTCGCGACCTCGGCAAGCGTCGTTTCCTCGAGGCCCAGCTTCACCCGTCCGGCGACGGCCTGCCGCCGGCCATTCGTGCCCAGATCGCCGGGTTCGACGCGGTGAAGACGCCCGTGACGGTGCTGATGGCCCAGGTGCGCGACCAGGGCAAACTCATCAACGCCATGCCCGATGGGGACGCGAAGCAGGACGCGAAAAAGGCCCAGCAAAAGCAGGGCAACGATTATGCCCAGCAGGCGCAATCGGCCGAGCTGCTCGAAGCCATCTACGACGAGAACCAGTTGCGCGAGCAACTGGTGTGGTTCTGGCTGAACCACTTCAGCGTCTTCCGCGACAAGGGCCGGGTGCGCTGGCTGGTCGCCGACTACGCGCAAAACACAATCCGACCCCATGCCTTGGGCAAGTTCCGCGATCTGGTGATGGCCACGCTCAAGAGCCCGGCCATGCTCGAATACCTCGACAACGCGCAGAACGCGCGCGACAAGATCAACGAAAACTATGCGCGTGAGCTGATGGAGCTGCACACGCTGGGCGTCGGCTCGGGCTACACGCAGGCCGACGTGCAGGCCATGGCGCACATCCTGACCGGCGTGGGCGTGAACTTCGACGGCCAGCCGCGCAAGTTCCGTCGCGACCTGCAGCCGTATTACCTGCAGGAAGGCGTGTTCGAGTTCAACCCCAACCGCCACGATTTCAGCGACCAGGTGCTACTGGGCCATACGATCAAGGGTGGCGGCTTCGATGAGGTGGAGAAGGCCGTCGACCTCATCGTGAGCCAGCCGGCATGCGCCACGTTCGTCTCCACGGGGCTGGCGAAGTATTTCGTGGCCGACGATCCGCCGCCCGCGCTGATCGACGCCATGGCGAAAACCTTCCGCCACACCGACGGCGACATCGCCCAGGTCATGAAGACCATGCTGACGTCGAAATATTTCACCGCGTCGCTCGGCAAACGCTACAAGGACCCCACCCAGTTCCTCGTCTCGGCCATGCGCCTGGCCTATGACGGCAAGCCGGTGGAAAACCCGCGTCCGCTGGTGAACTGGGTGCAACAGTTGGGGCAGGCGCCGTTCGGGCGCATCACGCCGGACGGCTGGCCGATGACCGACTCGGAATGGTCCAGTTCGGGCCAGGTGGCCAAGCGCTTCGAGATCGCCCGCTCCATCGGCAGCGGCGCCAATCATCTGTTCGACCTGAACGAGGACGGCTCGCAACGTCGCGGCGGCTTCCCGCAGCTGACCACGCCGACCTACTACGCGACCATCGATCCCTTCCTTGGCCCGAAGACGCGCGACGCGCTCTCCCAGGCCACGTCGCAGCAGGAGTGGAACACCTACCTGCTTTCGTCCCCCGAATTCAATTACCGCTGAGGTCCGCCATGGATCGTCGTCAGTTCCTTTTGACCCTCGCCGCCACCGTGCCCGCCCTGACCCTCGGCGGCAAGGTGTTCGCCGCACCGGCCACGTCGCCGCGCTTCCTGCTCGTCTTCCTGCGTGGCGGCTACGACGCCAACAATCTCCTCGTGCCCTACGCGAGCGACTTCTACTACGAATCGCGGCCAAGCATCGCCGTGGCCCGCCCCAATCCACAGGATGCCGGGTCCGCGCGCGCGCTCGACGCGAACTGGGCCATGGCGCCCGCCGTACTGAAGTCGATGGGGCCGTTGTGGGACCGCAAGCAGCTGGCTTTCATTCCCTTCGCCGGCACCGATGACCTCTCCCGCAGCCACTTCGAGACCCAGGACAACATCGAAGCCGGGGAGGCGGGCGACGCCCGCCGCTATGCCTCGGGCTTCATGGGACGGCTCAGCGGCGTGCTGCGCGGCGTACCGCCCATCGCGTTCACCGACGCGTTACCGCTGTCGTTCCGCGGGGCCGGCGACGTGCCCAACGTGTCGCTCAAGGGCAACGGCAATGCCGCGTTCGACGACCACCAGTCGAAGATCCTCGCCGGCATGTACCAGGGCACGCCGTTGCAGGCGCAGGCCGCCGATGGCCTGCAACTGCGCCAGGACGTCGCCAACGACCTCAAGACCGAGATGACCGCGGCCAGCCGCGGCGCGGTGAACGCCCGGGGCTTCGCCCAGCAGGGCGAGCGCATGGCGACGCTCATGCGCGATCGCTTCCGCCTCGGCTTCGTCGACGTGGGCGGCTGGGACACGCACGTGAACCAGGGGGGCGCGCAGGGCCAGCTTGCCGGCAACCTGGACAACCTTTCGCAGGGACTCGCGGCATTCGCCGACGCCCTGGGCGAAAAGGAATGGAACGACACCGTCGTGGTCGTGGTTTCCGAATTCGGCCGCACCTTCCGAGAGAACGGCAACAAGGGCACCGACCACGGCCACGGCACCACCTACTGGGTGCTTGGCGGCAAGGTCGCCGGGGGACGGATCGCGGGGCGGCAGGTCGCGATCAATGCGGGCAGCCTGCTGCAGAACCGCGACTACCCCGTATTGAACAACTACCGCGACGTACTGGGCGGTCTCATGCGCCGGATGTACGGGCTGTCCGAAACCGACCTCGGCACCGTCTTTCCCGGCGCGAAGGCCACCGACCTGCACCTGGTCTAGCGGCATCGCGTGGTCGTGCTCAGAACGCGAGTCGGTAGGCGATCTTCACCAGACCCTCGTTCACGTCTTTCAGGCTGAAACCGCGGCGGAACTGGTCGCCGATCACGTCGTCGGTATCTTCCTGGTAGCCGCCGCGGTTGTAGACGATGTAGAGGTTCGACAGGGGAGCGATTTCGTAGCGGTAGCGGATCTGGAACCCGAGGTTGGCCACGCCCAGCGCGTCGACCGGATCGTCGACCGGGAGGGCGCGTCCGGTGGGCCCCACCCGGTAGGCCTGGCGCATCCGGGCGCCCACCGCCAGTGTCTGCAACTTCACCCGCAGCTCCTGGCGGTTGCCGATGTTCCAGTTCACGCCGCTGTCGATGCCGAATGTACGGCCGTCGAAGCTGCCCACGAGATTGTCGTGCTGCCAGATCAACCAGTTTGGGTTCCATTCGTAGCTCGCGCCCGCGAACACGCTGAAACGATCGGTGACGAAGAACGTGGGCACGAACTTCAGGTCGTAACCGAGACGGTGGAAGCCCGTGAGTTCGTTGCCCATGACGTAGCCCTCGGCCTCCCAGGCCCAGCGACCGGCGCGGGGCTGTTCGCGGTTCCAGTACAGGCGTCCGGTGCGGGGATTGCGCAGCGCGTTGCCGCCGCGGGTCAACAGGTCGTCGTAGGCCGAGGTAAAGAGGTCCAGCCGCAGCTTCTCCGAGCCGCCGTCGCGACGCTGGCTGTCACGCTGGAAACGAAAACGGCGGGACACGCGCAGGCCTTCGGAATCGTTGGCCTGCGAGATGCGGTAATGCCACAGATGCGAGGCGTACGCCGAATCGGCGGGGAGATCGGTGAGGCGCTGGCGAACTTCCCAGTGCAGGTAGGTCATGTCGTTGCGCGGGAGATAGCCGAAGTCGTCGATGTCCAGGCGGCGACCGAAATACATCCCGAGCCACTGCTGGCTCCAGGTGTCGCTCATCTCCCAGTAGGCGATGCTCGTGGCGCCCAGCCCCTTGCTGTCGGCACCCGGCTGGTCGATCTGGCTGCCGACCACGTTGCTGGTGAGGGTAAACGCGGCGTTCGGCTGCCAGCGGTGATCGATACCGAGCACGTTGGCGTCGCGATCGAGATAGGGATGGTCGACCCGGGTGGCGAGCAGCCCGAGGGTCTGCGTGCCGAAGTCATGCAGCAGGCGTAGCGCCCCGAACGAGCGGCCCGCGTCGCCCTTCTCCTGGGCGGTGAGGATGCCGTAGCTGGTGCCGCCGACGCTACCGTTCAACTTGACGGCGGCGGAGATATCCGCCGCGCCGCGACCGTCGTCCGCGAGGCCACCCACGCGACGGGTGTAGACCAGCTGCGAGTCGTCATCGAGCAGGCTGAAGTCGAAGATACCCTGGTTCTCGGTGAAGAACGGGCGTTTATCGGTGAAGAAGGTCTCGGTCGGCGAGAAATTCACCACCAGGTCGTCGCTCTCGACCTGGCCGAAGTCGGGATTGATCGTGGCCGTGAGTTGGGTCTGCCCATTGGGCTTCCACAGGATGTCCGCCCCCTCCTGGAACGACGTGCCGCCGTGGGCGCGATCGGTCCGCGCCACCAGGTAAGGTGTCACGGCGAACAACGATTGCGCGTAGGCGGGCAGGTCCACGCGCTGGAAACTGGACAGGAACCGGCCGCGATCGAACCCGATGGCCGGCCAGGCCACGCGCTCGCCGGTGCCCGCGATCACGCGGTCGATGTAGAGCCCGATGCGGCGCGTATCGCCCTGCGGGCTGCGCATCGGCGCGATATACCAAGGGATGAGCACCTCCACCGAGTAGCCGTCGGCGTCCTGCGTCACGGCGTGGTCCCAGTTGCCGTCCCAGTCGTAGCTGAAGTCCGATTCGTTGGTGATCACCTCGTCGGCGATGCCGCCCTGCGACTTCACCTCGAAGTCGTAGCCCACCCGGCCGTCGCCGTTGAAATCGACCATCACGTTCACCCGGTCGACGCGAGCGTCTTCGTCGCGACGGGTCTGCTGGGTCGAACGGGGCACACCGGCCGGCTGGGTGACCCGCACCGCCACCGCGAGCCCCCGGGGCGTGGACAGCACCCAGGCCTCGGTCGGCTGGCTGCCGGGGTTGCCCGTCATCGGCTGGGTCTGCCGAAAGTCGGTAATATGCATCGCACCCGCCCATTCCGCCGGATCGATGCGCCCATCCACGGTGATCTCGCCCGCATGGGCGCAGGCGCAGGACAACGCGGCGATGAGAGCGAGGCGACGACGCATGGAATCCCCCAAGTCGTGAAAGCTTGCGACATGGGATGTGCCCCGGTCTACAAAGGTTGCGCATGACCCTTGGGCCATGCGCCCAGGCGCGTTCGCTGTCGGGGGTGGTATGCCCCAGCGGCCGGAGGCTCTGCTAAGGTCGGGCGACGCATCCACCCAGGGGTTTCCATGCTCGTCCGTACCTGCCTCGCGCTCGCCCTGCTGATCGCCCTGCCCGCCATCGCCGACGAGGCGAAGAAGACCCCCACCCCGAAAGAGCTGCTCGCGAAGGCGTCACCCGCGGAGTGGCGCACGCCCGATCCGAAAAACCTCGTCTACATGGACCTGCCGCAGGGCCGCGTCATCCTCGAACTGGCGCAAGACTGGTCGCCCGAACACGCCGCGAATATCCGCACGCTCATCCGGGAGCACTATTTCGACGGCACCCAGGTGATCCGCGTACAGGACAACTTCGTCACGCAGTGGGGCGATCCCGACGGCGACGATAAGAAGAAGGCCAAGAGCCTGGGCACGGCGAAGCAGACCCTGCCGCCGGAGTTCACGCGCAAGGGCGGCAGCTACACGTTCACCCCACTGCCGGACGGCGACGTTTACGCGCCGGAGGTAGGGTTTTCGGAGGGTTTTCCGGTGGCGCGCGACACGAAGGCGGGCGAAGCGTGGATCGCCCACTGCTACGGCACGGTGGGCGTGGCACGCGACACCGGCGCCGAAACGGGCAACGGCAGTTCGCTCTACGCGATCATCGGTCAGGCACCGCGTAACCTCGACCGCAATCTCGCCGTTGCCGGCAAGGTGCTCAAGGGGATGGATATCCTCTCGGCCTATCCCCGCGGCGGTGAACCGATGGGTTTCTACGATGCGCCGTCGCAGCGCGTGACGATCCGCAGCGTGCGCTTGGCGGCCGACCTGCCTGCCGCCGAACGTACGCCCATCCAGGTGCTCCGCACGGACAGCAAAACCTTCGCCGCGCTCGTCGAGGCCAAGCGCAATCGCCGCGACGATTTCTACACGCGCCCGGCCGGAAAGATCGACCTTTGCAACATCAACGTGCCCGTGAGGGATCCGACGAAAAAACCGTGAGGACGGCGACCCCGCGGCAGCCAGCGTGCGCCTGCGCGCGACGGACAACCGCAGGCGTGCGCGTGCGAGGCTACCGGACCGGGTGGGTCTCGACCGACGTCGCACCGCCGGCCACGGCCTCGCGCAGGGCGCGCAGCTTCTCTTTCAGCTTCGCTTCGTTCACCGGCCCCACGCGGACCATGAATTTCTGCCCTGCGGATAACTGCTCGTACGCCGGGTTGGCGTAGGTGTAACCGTCTTTCTCGGGCAGCAGCTGGAGCGCGCCCTTGAGTTCGGGCGCCTCCAGCAGATGGTCGATCACTTCGACCAGGCGGTCGTTGAAGTAGCCGCCGGTACCCAGGTCGCGATACGCCTGCTGGAAGAGCGGATAGTTGCGCTTGTACCAGGCCGCGGCGGCCTGCGGCGACACGCGGTCGGCCACGTACATATAGGTATCGTAGCGGGCGAAATTCCTGGACGACTCCACCAGCATGCCGTCGTCGGTCTGCACCTGGAACGTGCCCGTCGGGGTGCGCAGCGGCAGCACGTTCATGCCGATCGTATGTCGGGGCAACGCATCGATGGTCGCCACCATGCGCGACACGATCGCCTCCGGACGCAGCAGCGACTTCAGCGCCCCGTCGCCGGACAGCGCCAGCAGGGCCGCCAGCACCGCCTCGTCGCTCTGTCCGAGCGACGGCAGCGCCGCCGTCGATGCGCCCGCGGGGGTGTCGATGGGATGTCTGGGCACGTCTGCGACGGTGCTGGCCACGGCCGCTGTGGAAGAAGCCGCGGGTGGCATGGGGAGCGGCTGTGCGGCATCGCGCGCCTGCTTCTCCCGGTAGACGAACACGCCGACGACCGCGACGATGGCCACGACGAGCAACCCCGCCACCCATTTCGAACCTGACGACTGACGACTCAAGACACCGCACTCCGGCAACACCAGCCCCCATGGGACTACGAATGCGGCGGATGGTTCAAGGCGAGCCGGTCAGTTGGCCTTCATCGAAAACGAAATCGCGCAGCCGCATGCCGCTCGCGACACCGAGATCGAACCCGTAGGTCATGCGGACCGTGAGGCGGTGCTCGACGTGTCCACGCATCCTCCTCAACGGGCCGCAAGATGCCACCGCGGGGCGTTCTGACGAAAGCCCCGCGACGCTTTACCGGCTCTACATATTGCGGCGGTATTCGCCGCCCACGTCGTAGAGCGCGTGGCTGATCTGGCCCAGGCTGTTGTTCTTCACCGCATCCATCAGCTGCTCGAACACATTTCGGCGCTCGCGGGCGGTCTTCTGCAGGTTGCGCAGGCTATCGGGCGCGAGGCCATTGCGGGCCGCACCGTAACGCGTCACGTTGTCGATCTGCTGGCCCTTTTCCTCCGCCGTGGAGCGGATCAGCTCGATCTCGGTGGCGATCTCACCGCCATGATCCTTGGGCAGGAAGGTGTTGACGCCGATGAGGGGCAGCGAGCCGTCGTGTTTCTTCTGCTCGTAGTACATCGATTCTTCCTGGATTTTGCCGCGCTGGTACATCGTGTCCATCGCGCCGAGTACGCCGCCGCGCTCGCTGATCGCCTCGAACTCCTTGTAGACCGCCTCTTCGACCAGATCGGTCAACTCGTCCACGACGAAGCTGCCCTGCCACGGGTTCTCGTTGAAGTTGAGGCCCAGCTCGCGATTGATGATGAGCTGGATGGCGACCGCGCGACGCACGCTCTCCTCGGTCGGCGTGGTGATCGCCTCGTCGTAGGCGTTGGTATGCAGGCTGTTGCAGTTGTCGAAAAGGGCGTAGAGCGCCTGCAATGTCGTGCGGATATCGTTGAACTGGATTTCCTGCGCGTGCAGCGAACGACCGGACGTCTGGATGTGGTACTTCAGCATCTGGCTGCGCGGGCTCGCGCCGTAGCGCTCGCGCATCGCGCGAGCCCAGATGCGCCGGGCCACGCGGCCGATCACGGTGTACTCCGGATCCATGCCGTTGGAAAAGAAGAACGACAGGTTCGGCGCGAAATCGTCGATCGTCATCCCGCGCGCAAGGTAATACTCCACGATGGTGAAACCGTTGGACAGCGTGAAAGCCAGCTGGCTGATCGGATTCGCCCCCGCCTCGGCGATGTGGTAACCCGAGATCGACACCGAGTAGAAGTTACGCACCTTGTGGTCGACGAAATACTGCTGGATGTCGCCCATCATCCGCAGCGCGAACTCCGTGCTGAAGATGCACGTATTCTGCGCCTGGTCTTCTTTGAGGATGTCGGCCTGCACGGTGCCACGCACCGTGGCCAGGGTGTACGCCTTGATGCGGGCATAGGTCTGGGCGTCCACCACCTCTTCGCCGGAGATGCCCAGCAGCCCCAGGCCGAGACCGTCGTTGCCCTGCGGAAGATCACCGTGGTACCGGGGCCGGTTGCCGTCCGGATACAGCTCGGCGATGCGTGCGTTGGCCGCGTCCCAGCGCGACGGCTCTTCGTTGAGGTACTTCTCGATGTTCTGGTCGATCGCCGTGTTCATGAACATGGCGAGGATGATCGGCGCCGGGCCATTGATGGTCATCGACACCGACGTGGACGGCGCCGACAGATCGAAGCCCGAATACAGCTTCTTCATGTCGTCGAGCGTGGCGATGGAGACGCCCGAGTTGCCGATCTTGCCGTAGATATCCGGCCGGGGCGCGGGATCTTCCCCGTAGAGCGTCACCGAGTCGAACGCGGTCGAAAGGCGTGCGGCCGCCCCCCCCAGGGACAGGTAGTGGAACCGGCGATTGGTGCGTTCGGGGGTACCCTCGCCCGCGAACATGCGGGTCGGATCCTCGCCGGCGCGGCGGTACGGGAACACGCCACCCGTATACGGGTAGTGGCCGGGCAGGTTTTCGCGCATGAGGAACGACAGCAGCTCGCCCCAGTCCTTCGTTTTCGGCGGCGACACCTTGCGGATCTTCTGATGGCTCAGCGACTCGCGGTAGTTCTCCACGCGAAGGGTCTTGTCGCGCACGGTGTATTCGTTGAATTCAGCGGTGACCGACGCATAGCGCGAAGGCCACTCGCGCAGCAGGTTGATCGCCTCGCTGGACAGCTCGCGTACCGCTTCGTTGTAGCGCTGTCGAAGCGTCGCGAGGGAACGATCGCCATCGACCTGGAGCAACGCGTGGTCGTAGAGGTCGAAGGCGCGCGGCAGCGCCTCGTCCCCGATGTCCTTGAGCGATTCGTGGTAGTGCTGCGCCTTGCTCGCCGCCTCGGCCTGCTTCGCGATGCCGGCGTTGACCGCGCGCCCCTGCTCCGCGATCTCGGCGAGGTAACGTACGCGATGGCCGGGGATCAGCACCGTCGCGCGAGGCTCGCGCAGGGCGGTGTCCACCTCGGGTGTCCACGTCGCCGCCGGCAGCGCGAGCTTTTCGCGCAGCAGGCGGCACAGGTTCGCGAACATCCACGTCACGCCCGGGTCGTTGAACTGGCTGGCGATGGTGGGATACACCGGCACCTGCTCGTCGGCGAGCGAGAACGCGGTCCGGTTGCGCTTCCACTGCTTGCGCACGTCGCGCAAGGCATCTTCGGCGCCACGCTTGTCGTATTTGTTGAGCACCACCAGCTCGGCGAAATCGAGCATGTCGATCTTTTCGAGCTGGCTGGCGGCGCCGTATTCGCTGGTCATCACGTAGACCGGGAAATCGACGAGGTCGACGATCTCCGAGTCGCTCTGGCCGATGCCGGCGGTTTCGACGATCACCAGGTCGTAGGATTGCGCCTTGAGGAAATCGATGCAGTCGTGCAGCACCACCGAGGTCGCCGCGTGCTGCCGGCGCGTGGCCATCGAGCGCATGTACACACGCGGGCTGCGCAGCGAGTTCATGCGGATGCGGTCGCCCAGCAGGGCGCCGCCGCTGCGGCGACGGGTGGGGTCGACTGCGAGCACGGCGATGCGCATCTGCGGAAACGCATGAAGGAACCGCAGCAGCAGTTCGTCCACGACCGAGGATTTGCCCGCGCCGCCCGTGCCGGTCAGGCCGAGCACCGGCGTCTTGCCGCCGGCAAGCTTCCACGCCTTGCGCAGGTGCTCGAGCTCCGCGTCGGGGAGCTGGTCCTCCTCGATCGCCGAGAGCATCGCGCCGATGGAGATTTCGTCGTCGATGGACGGCTCGCCCGGCGCGCCGTGGACGCGAGCCTGCTGGGCTCGGCGCGTGCGCTGCATGACGTCGTCGATCATCTCGGCCAGGCCGAGCTTCATCCCGTCGTTGGGATGGTAGATGCGCTCCACCCCGTAGGCCTGGAGTTCGCGGATTTCTTCCGGCGTGATGGTGCCGCCGCCGCCACCGAATACCCGCACGTGGCCGGCGCCGCGCTCGCGCAGCATGTCCACCATGTACTTGAAGTATTCGACGTGGCCGCCCTGGTACGACGACAGCGCGATGGCATCGGCGTCTTCCTGCAGCGCCGCGCGCACCACGTCTTCCACCGAGCGGTTATGCCCCAGGTGGATCACCTCGGCACCCTGGCTCTGGATAATGCGCCGCATGATGTTGATGGCCGCATCGTGGCCGTCGAACAGGCTCGCCGCCGTGACGAAGCGCAACGGCGTGGCCTCCGCGTCGCTGTGGCTGGCGGGGATGGGCTTGGGCTGCGAGCTCATGGAGACTCCGGTAAGACGCGGGCGCGGGACGGGGGAATACGAAGTCTAGCGCCGCAGGCGCGTAGGCCTCTGACGCGGTGCAGCGAAGCCGCGCGCCCGACGGCACCCACCCCCCCGCTCACGCCGCGCGTGACGCACCCGCAGGCCCGCTCAGTGCGGCGACGCGTCGTCGTCGCGGATGAACGCCGTGCCGGCGAGGAAGGCCAACGCCGCCGTCATCACGGCATCGTCGTCGACGATGCGCCGATGGCCCAGTCGCCGTGTCTTGAGCAAGATCGACCGGGGCCAGAGACCCGCGTAAAGTTCGCCCTCGGCCACGGGGACATCCCGGTCGAAACAGTCGTGCACGATCAGCGCCGGCTGCCGCCGCCTCGGCGCGTGATGACGGATGTGAAGGGTATCGATGGCGACGCCCGTGCGCCGGGCCAGGGCGTCATGCAGGGAGGGTCGCAAACGCTCGCGCAGCCGCACGAAACGGGCGAATCGCCGCGTCGCCGCCTGAGGATCCGCCGCGGGAGCGATCAATACCACGCGCTCCGCGGTCCAGCCGTCGTCGAGCGCGAGCGTCGCGGCCGCGCCGCCGAGCGAATGGGCGACCACGCCCAGCGCGTCGCCGTAATGCCGCCCTACCGCCGCCAGCGTGCGCACGAAATCGGGCAACGTGCACAGGTCACCGCCGCTGTGGCCGTGTGCCGGCTGGTCGAACGCGACCGCCGCCCAGCCACGATCGCGCAACGACGGCACCCAGTTCTCCCAACGCAATCCCAGGCTCGACCAACCGTGCGCCAGCAACACGTAGGGCTGCGTGGCCGGATCGCCCCAGACATACGTGGCGATCGCCGCGTCGCCCACCGGCACGGTCTCGCGCCTGGCGGTGGTCGTGCCCGCCGCGTGAACCGCACGCTCGCGACTGCTCGGCAACGGGGTCTGGAAGACCCGCGCGGCATGGGCGACGGTGCGCGTCGGTGCCAGCACGCTGCCCCACCGATAGGCCAGGCGCAGACCGAGCAGGGTCGCGACGGTGCGGACACTGAAACGGCGTGGAGGTTTCATGGGCGTCGTGGCAGCGGCAGGCAGGAAAAGACGAACGCGCGGCAGGCTCAGACGCCGCGCCTTCGCTAGCTGAACATCCCCTCACGCGAATGGTCAACCCACGCGGATCGAACCGCGTTCTTGCGCCCGGGTCCGCCATCGCGGACACGTCGAGGAGACACCGATCATGACGCGCCTTACCCGCAGTTTCGCCATCCTGGCCGCGCTGGGCCTGGCCACCGGCGCCGTGAGCGTCGCCCCGCCGGCCGCCGCGCGCGAGTACGTCACGGTGACCGTGACCGACCGTCCGCCGCCGCCCCGCTTCGAGCGGCCGCCGCCGGCGCGCATCGGGTACGTGTGGGCGCCGGGCTACTGGAACTGGTACGGCGGCCGCTACGTGTGGGTCGGCGGCCACTGGAATCCGGTGCGTCCGGGATACGTCTACCGGCCGCCGGTGTGGCGTCCTTACGGCCACGGCTGGCGCATCGAGCGCGAGACGTGGGTGCGTGACGGTGGCTGGCATCGTTAAGAAACCATGAGGTTGCTGCGGCGCAACGACACGCCTCCTTTTTAGGGGTTAAACTAGGCAGCTGACAGGACACATCGCCCCCGCCGTTACCCGGCCGGGGCGATTTTTTTGGACGATCAACCACAGGCCCGCGGCGTTCCGCCATGGGTATCTACCTGAAAGGCGAGCTGCCGCCGCCTGCAACTGGAGTTCGAGTTCGATGATTTTCGAAACCATCGCCAACACGGGACACGAAGAAGTCGTCTTCTGCCATAACAAGGACGCCGGCCTGAAGGCCATCATCGCGATCCACAACACCGTGCTTGGCCCGTCCCTGGGTGGCCTGCGCATGTGGCCGTACAAGACCGAGCAGGACGCCGTGAACGACGTGCTGCGCCTGTCGCGCGGCATGACCTACAAGAACGCGGTGGCCGGCCTCAACCTTGGCGGCGGCAAGGCCGTGATCATCGGCGATCCCTCCAAGGACAAGTCCGAGGCGCTGTTCCGCGCGTTCGGCCGCTTCGTCAACTCGCTCAACGGTCGCTACATCACGGCCGAAGACGTCGGCATCGACGTCAACGACATGGAATACGTGTTCCGTGAGACCGAATACGTGACCGGCGTGCACCAGGTGCACGGCGGTTCGGGCGACCCCTCGCCGTTCACCGCGTTCGGCACGCTGCAGGGCCTGATGGCCGCGCTGCAGGCCAAGTACGGCAACGAAGACGTGGGCAAGTACAGCTATGCGGTACAGGGCTGTGGCCACGTCGGCAGCGAATTCATCAAGCTGCTTCGCGAGCAGGGCGCGAAGGTGTTCATCACCGACATCAACAAGGAGCTCGTGCAGCGCTACGTCGACGAACTCGGCTGCGAGGCGGTGGAGCTCGACGAGATCTACGACGTCGACGCCGACGTCTACAGCCCCTGCGCGCTGGGCGGCACGGTCAACGAACAGACCATCGACCGCATCAAGGCCAAGATCATCTGCGGCGCGGCCAACAACCAGCTCGCCACCGACGCCATCGGCGACGAACTGGCCCGTCGCGGCGTGCTCTACGCTCCGGACTACGCGGTCAACGCCGGCGGCGTGATGAACGTCTCGCTCGAGATCGACGGCTACAACCGCGAGCGCGCCATGCGCATGATGCGCACCATCTACTACAACGTTGGCCGCATCTTCGAGATCTCCAACCGCGACAACATCCCGACCTACAAGGCCGCCGATCGCGTCGCCGAAGAGCGCATCGCCGCCATCGGCAAGATCCGCCTGCCGCACATGGGCAACAACGCCCCGCGTTTCCAGGGTCGCATGCGCGGTCAGTAAGCGTTACGCCCTGGCGTGTCGAAAAAAGCCACCGGAGCGATCCGGTGGCTTTTTTCTTGGTTCATCGCGCAAGTGCGGGGATGCCGCAAGGATGCGGGCCTTGCCGTCGGCTCGGACGGTGAGGCCCGAGCCTTCGGTGTCCACCCTCGCGGCGAGTTCCACCCAAGGGAGCGGCCGCAGGCCAATCAAGCCCATGGGACGCGTCAGCGGCCTTCCCTACGGCACGCCGGGGAGGCTGTATGCATGCGGGCGTCGCCGCCGGCGTGGAGCGGTGGGGCCAGCGCTTTCGGTGTCCACCCTCGCGACACCGCCAAGTGCGACGCGCTCTGGCGCCACAAGGTCGCCACAGCACACCGACTCGCCGGACCCAACCATCACGCAGGTCCCGCCGCCTTGTCGTCCGACGTGGGCAAGAACATGCGCCGCCCAGTCCTTTCCCGCCTCGGGTTCTGCTACACTTCGGCCGCCCTGGCTTCGTGTAAGGCGTTGCTTACACGGTGTTTTAGGGAAAGGGGGGCGCCATCCGCCGCGGTGGCCACAACCGGAACTTTCGATCACGACCTTCGTCGCTCCGGCGACGGTGCCGTCGCCTGTCGCCCCGCGACGGGGGCGCCCGCCGCGGGGCTGAAATGGACTTACCGAGCTATGAGCGCGATCCCAGCAGAAACCTTCACCTTCGACGACGTCCTGGCGCGCCTGCGTTCGGTGCTGCACGAGACGTTCGAGATCGACCCCGCCCGGGTCACGCCCGACGCCAACCTGTTCACCGACCTGGAGCTGGACAGCATCGACGCCATCGACCTGGCCATCCAGGTGCAGGACATGACTGGCACGCGCATCAAGCCGGAAGATTTCAAGAGCGTGCGCACGGTCGGCGACGTGGTCGCCACGGTGCAGAACCTGATAGCGCGCTGAGCGCCGCATGACGGTCGCGGACACCGCCGGCGCGACCGGTGCCGGGGGGCGCTTCGCCCCCTGCGCCGTGGTGCCGATCTACAACCACGGACGCAGCATCGCGGCCACCGCGCATGCCCTGGCAGCCCACGGCCTGCCGGTGATCATCGTCGATGACGGCTCCGACGCCGAAACACGCGCGATCCTCGACGCGCTCGTGGCAGGTCGCGAAGCGTTCCGGCTGATCCGGCTGCCGGTCAACGGCGGCAAGGGCAAGGCGCTCACGGCGGGGTTTCTCGCCGCCCATGACGCCGGCTACAGCCACGTGCTGCAGATCGACGCCGACGGCCAGCACGACACCGCGGACGCGCCCCGCTTTCTCGCCGAGAGCCGCCGGGCACCGGATGCCATGATCTGCGGCCGCCCCATCTATGACGACTCGGTGCCGAAGGCACGTCTCTACGGTCGCTATCTCACCCACGTATGCGTGTGGGCGGAAACGCTGTCGCTCGATATCCAGGACTCCATGTGCGGATATCGTCTCTACCCGCTGCCGGCGACCATCGCCGAAATCGCGCGAAAGCCCTTGCCCGCGCGGATGGACTTCGACACCGAGGTGGCCGTGCGGCTCTACTGGCGAGGCGTGCCGGTACGCAACCTGCCCACGCGGGTGACCTACCCCGAGAACGGCCTCTCCCATTTCCGCATGTGGCGCGACAACGCGCGCATCACCGCGATGCACACCCGCCTGCTGCTGGGCATGCTGCCTCGCGCTCCCCGACTCCTCCTCCGTCGTTTCCGCCGCAAGGGTTCCGCATGCGCCGCCTGATCGCCCTGTTCGCCCTTTGCCTCGCCTTCGGCGCGAGCGCCGCCCCGGCTACCGTCGATGCGGTGCTGGCCCACCTGGCGACGCATCGCGCCGTGCGCGCGGACTTCACCCAGACACGGGAAAACCCGGCCCTGGCCGAGCCCCAGGTGAGCCGCGGCGACCTGCTCTTCGTGGTTGGCCACGGCATGCTCTGGCACACCCGCACGCCGTACGACGACACGCTGGTATTCACCGCCGGGGGCACCTCGCGCGCGGACGCCGAGGGACGCTTGCAGCGCGTGCGCGACGCGAACCGTGGGGTCAGCCAGGTCACGGCGATGCTCCAGGGCCTGCTCGCCGGGCGCAGCGACGAGGCCGCGCGCCAGTTCGATATCGCCGCCGAAGGCGATCCCGACCATTGGACACTGCGCTTCACGCCCCGGCAGTCACGCATGGCGAAGGTGCTGCAGGGCATCATGCTCACGGGAGGCGAGTTCCTCGAAGGTATCGACGTGAACATGGCCAACGGCGAACGCACGCGGATCGATTTCGCCCGGACGCGTGACGCGGGCACGCCCGGCCCGATCGAAGCGAAGCTGCTCGGCCTCCCATGAAGCCGCTGTCGACCGTGGCCCGGGCCCTGCTCTTCTCGGGTGCGTCGCTGCTGATGTGCCTGTGCTGCGCCTGGCTTTTGTTCGGCCGGAGCGTATCGCCGTTGCAGACCGACCTGCTCGCCATGCTGCCGCCCACCGAGCGCAATGCGGTGGCCGAGGAGGCCGTGGGTCGTCTCGCCCGGGCCAGCGGCGACCGCATGCTCCTGCTCGTCGCCAATGCCGACGACAATGCCGCCAAGGACGCCGCGCGCGAACTGGGCAAGGCCTTGGGCAGGGATCCCGTCTTCGCCTCGGTCATCGCCGAATTGCCGCCGTTCGACCTGAGCCAACTGGTGACGCCGTTCCTGCCGCACCGGTTCCACCTGCTCACGGCGTCGGACCGCGCGCTCCTTGCCACGCCGGGCTTCGACGCCACCGCCGTGCTGACGCGACGCCTGAACGAACCCTTCGGGGCCAACGCCGGACCGTCGCTGGGTGACGATCCGTTCGGCTGGCTGCAGCACTGGCTCGACCGCCAACCGTGGAACAGCGGCGCCCTCGTGCCCGAAGACGACCTGCTCACCGCACACCGCGACGACGGTAGCGATGTGCTCGTGATCGCCACGCTGGCCGGTTCGTCGTACGACGATGCCGTGCAGCGGCGCGCGTTGGGCGCCCTGGAGGCCGCCGAACGCGCGGCCGTCGCCGCGCATCCGGGCACGCGCGTACTGCGCACGGGTGCGGTGTTCTACGCCGCCGCGGCGCGGGCGGGCGCCGAACGCGATACCCACCTGGTGGGACTGGTGTCGACGCTGGGCATCGCGGCGCTGCTGCTGTTCGCGTTCCGCTCGATGCGACCGCTGCTCGTGGCATTCGTGTCCACGGCCCTGGGCGTCGTCGGCGCCATCACCACCACCATTGTCGTGTTCGGGCAACTGCACCTGCTGACCCTGGTGTTCGGCGCGGCGCTCCTGGGCGAGGCCGTCGACTACTCCATCCAGTACCTGTGCGCGAGGGCGCACGCGGGCACCGGTTGGCAACCCGAACGCGGCGTGCGCCAGGTCAGGCCGGCGCTCTTGCTCGCCCTGGCGACCTCGCTGCTCGGCTATGCGCTGCTGGCCCTCGTGCCGTTTCCCGCCCTGCGCCAGATGGCGGTATTCGCCATCGCCGGCATGGCCGTCGCGTGCGCCAGCGTGTTCTGGCTGTTGCCGGCGATGCTGCGCCGGCCCGCCCGGGCACCCCTGGCCGAATCGCTCGTTCGCCTCGCGCTGGGCTGGCAGCGGATCGCATCCGGGCGCCGCGCCGTGCTGGCGATCGCCGTGCTGGCGGTGGCCGCCCTGCCCGGCTGGTGGCGACTGGGCCATGACGACGACGTGCACCAACTGATCTCGCCGCCGCCGTCCCTGGATGCGCAGGCGGCCACGATCCGGGACGTCGCCGGCTTCGGCGGCGGCAGCCAGTTCTGGCTGGTGGAGGGCACCGACGCGGAAGAGGTGCTCCAGCGCGAGGAAGCCCTGACCGCCCGCCTGGACCGCGCGCATATCGCCTGGACCGGCATGACGGCGATGCTGCCGTCGCGGAAGCGGCAGGCCGAGAATGTCGCCCTGGTGTGCGGCCATGGGCCGGCTCATGCCGATGACGCGAATTGCCGGGACCGCTTGCGCTCGGCGCTCGGCGCGGCCGGACTGAAGCCGGCCATCGCACAGGCTTACGCCGACGCCTATCCCGGCACGCCCTTCACGCTCGACGACTGGCAGGCCACCCCGGCCTATACGCCGTTTCGCTACCTGTGGATGGACCATGCCAGCATCGTGCTACCCCAGGGCAACGACGACGTCGCCACGTTGCGCGATCTGGCGAACGGCCTGCCCGGCGTCTCGCTGATCGACAAGCCGGCCGGCATCTCCGCCCTGTTCGGCCACTACCGCGCTTACGCGAGCCTCTGGCTCGGCGGTGCGCTGCTGCTGGTGGGCCTCGCCTTCGCCTGGCGGTATGGCGCGCGCGCGGCGTGGCGCGTGCTACTTCCGCCGGCCGCGGGCATCGTCTTCAGCGTGGCCGCGCTCGGCTACCTCGGCGAACCGCTCACGCTGTTCCACGTGATGGCACTGATGCTCGTGCTCGGCGTGGGCGCCAACTACGCCGTCTTCCTGCGCGAAGGCGAACCGCATGCCGCCGACCGTCCCGGCGCGGCCTACGCGGGCGTACTGCTCTCCGCGGTCACCGCACTGCTTTCCTTCGGCCTGCTCGCGCTCAGCACGATGCCCGCCCTGCAACATTTCGGACTCACCCTGCTCCTCGGCATCGGCTTCACCGCGCTACTCGCGCCGGTCAGCGCCTCCGGGAGGACCACCGCATGATCGCCAACTCTCCTGCACGCTCCCCGCGCCGCGTCGTCGTCACCGGCATGGGCGGCGTCACGCCGCTGGGCCACGACTGGGCCACGATCGAGGCGCGCCTGCGTGCGTGCCGGAATGCCATCCGCCGCATGGGCGAATGGGATTACTTCGACGCCCTCAACGGTCGCCTCGGTTGCCCGGTCGACGACTTCACGCCGCCCGCGCACTGGTCGCGCAAGCACCTGCGGTCGATGGGCCGCGTGGCACAACTGGCCGTGGCGGCCAGCGAACGCGCGCTGGCCGACGCGGGGCTCCTCGACGATCCCGCGATCGCCGACGGACGCATGGGCGTGGCCTACGGCTCGTCCGGGGGCAGCATCGAACCGGCGCGCACCGTCGGCCGCATGCTGGACACCGGCTCGATGCAGGGCGTGACCGCCACCAGCTACATCCAGATGATGGCGCACACCACCGCGGTGAACGTCGGTGTGTTTTTCGGTCTCAAGGGTCGCGTCATCACCACCTCGAGCGCGTGCACCTCGGGCAGCCAGGCCATCGGCTACGGCTACGAAGCCATCCAGCAGGGCAAGCAGACCCTGATGCTCTGCGGTGGCGCCGAAGAACTTTCCGGACCCGGCGCGGCGGTCTTCGACACGCTGTTCGCCACCAGCACGCGCAATGACACGCCCGGGCTCACCCCGCGTCCGTTCGACGCCGCGCGCGACGGCCTCGTGGTCGGCGAAGGCGCCGTTACGCTGGTTCTCGAGGAACTCGAACACGCGCTCGCGCGTGGCGCGACGATCTACGCGGAGGTCGTCGGCTTCGGCACCAACGCCGACG
Source organism: Luteibacter sahnii (assembly GCF_034063545.1). NCBI lineage: Bacteria > Pseudomonadati > Pseudomonadota > Gammaproteobacteria > Lysobacterales > Rhodanobacteraceae > Luteibacter > Luteibacter sahnii. The sequence continues at coordinate 682,484 of NZ_JAQLOK010000001.1, read as the reverse complement.
GTGCGCACATCACCCAGCCCACCCGCGAGACGATGGCCGCGGCGATGCGCATGGCACTGGCGGACGCGGGTGTCGACGCGTTGGCCATCGGCTACGTGAGCGCCCACGGCACCGCGACCGATCGCGGCGACGTCGCCGAAAGCCACGCCACCGCCGACGTGCTCGGGCGCGGCGTGCCGATCAGCTCGATGAAGAGCTACGTGGGCCACACGCTGGGCGCGTGCGGCGCGCTGGAATCGTGGTGGATCATCGAAATGATGCGGCGCGGCTGGTTCGCGCCCACCATCAACCTCGATACGCCCGACCCCGAATGCGCGCCGCTCGACTACGTCATCGGCGAGGGCCGCCTGATCCGCACCGAGCACGTGATGAACAACAATTTCGCGTTCGGCGGCATCAACACGTCGCTCGTCTTCCGGGCCTACGGCTGATGCGGCGCGTCGTCGTGACCGGCATGGGCGCCGTGTCGTGCCTGGGACCGGATCGCCGCGCGCTGTTCGCGGGGCTGCGCGCGGGACGCACGGGCTTTCGCGACATGCCGGGCTTCGCCGCCCTCGGCATGCGTTGCCGCGTGGCCGCGCCGGCCGATCTCGATGGCCTGGAACCGCCACCGCGCAAGCTGCGTCGCTACCTGCCGCAGGCCGCCGAGTTCGCGTGGCACGCGACCCGCGAGGCCCTTGCCGAGGCGGGCCTGGACGACGCACGCGTCCGCGAGCGCGACGTGGGCGTGGTGATGGGCGGCGCCGCCGCGCTGTCCGAATACGAGGCCGGCCTGGACGTCTTTCACGCGAAAGGGTATGGACGGCTCTCGCCGTTCATCGTGCCGCGCAGCATGGGCAGCGCGGTGAGCGCGACGATGATCCAGGCGTTCGGCTTCGGTGGGCGGGGCTTCACCGTCGGCTCGGCCTGCACGAGTGCCACGCACGCGATCGGACAGGCCATGGAACTGATCCAGCTCGGCCGGCAGGACATCGTCGTCTGCGGGGGCGCCGAAGAGCTCCACGACAAGGCCGCGATGTGTTTCGACGTGATGCATGCGCTATCCGGCGCCAGCGTGGCGGGCGAAGGCGTATCCACGCCGTACGCCGCCGACCGCGACGGCATCGTGCTGGCCGGTGGCGCGGGCGTGCTCGTGCTGGAGTCGCTCGACCACGCCCTCGCGCGCGACGCGACCATTCTCGCCGAGATGGCCGGATACGGCGCGGCGTCGGATCCGGAAGGCATGATCAGCCCGAACGCCGACGGCATGGCCGAAGCCATGCACCAGGCGATCGACCTGGCCGGCGTGCTGCCCGATTACGTCAACACCCATGCCTGCGCGACCGTGCAGGGCGACCTGGCCGAATGGGAGGCCCTACGCCGGGTCTTCGGCGATCGCGGCCATCCGGTGCCGTGGCTGTCGTCGATCAAGGGCCTCGTCGGCCATGCCCCCGCGGCGGCCGGGGCGCTCGACGCCATCGCGTCCATCGCGATGATGGAGGCCGGCCTCCTGCTGGGACCGGCCTGCCCCGCCACGCCCGATGCGGCGTTCGCCGACGCGCCCCTGCTGGACGGCGAGCGGACGGCCCACGTCGATGCCGTGCTGTCCAACAGCTTCGGCTTCGGCGGCAGCTGCGCGGCGCTGGCGATCCGCCGTTACCACGAGGCCGAGGCATGATCGACCTGCGCGTCGAACGATGGCGGGCCTGGGCCCCCGGCCTCGATGACGCCCCCGCCTGGGCCGCCTGGGCGGCCGGTGGCGACGCGGCGGTGGAGGACGGTCAGCAACCGACCTGCGATGTCGTGCCGCCCATGCAGCGCCGACGACTCAGCCGCCTCGCGCGCATCGTGGTGCATGCGGCGTGGCCGCTGTGCGGCGACGACGAACAACTGCCCTTCGTGTTCGCGTCGCGTCATGGCGAAACCACCCGAACGTTCGCCATGCTCGCCGACGTCGGCCGCGACCAGCCGCTGTCGCCGACGCAGTTCGGGCTTTCCGTGCACAACGCGATCGCGGGCCAGTGGTCGATCCTTCGCGGACAGCGCGGCGAGTCGATCGCCATCGCCGGCGAAGGCGACACCTTCGAACACGCCATCGTCGAGGCCGCCGGCCTGCTCGCCGAGGGCGCGCCCGCGGCGCTCGTGGTGATGGCCGAAGAACGCCCCCCGGCGGCCTATGACGGCTGGATCGACGACGTTCCCTTCTCCCACGCCGTCGCCTTGCGCATCGCGCCTGCCGACCGGGGCGGCGAAGGCTCGCGTTGGCGCCTGTCGCTGCACGCGGACACCCACGACACCACGACGGCGCACGAACCCCACGCGCTGCGATTCGTCCGTGCGCTGCACGACGGCCGCGCCTTCGACCATCGCTGGATGACACGGCGATGGGCATGGCGGCCCCTCGCATGAACCGACGCGGCGACGCCTGGGCCTGGCGCTTTGTCTTCACCGGGCTCGCCTTCGCCTTCTTCGGCGTCGGCGGCCTGCTGCTGCGCGCCGTCATCCTGCCCGTGGTGATGCACTGGCCCGCCCCGCCGGACGTCCGCCGCAAGCGCGCGCGACGCACCGTCGGCCGTGCGTTCTGGCTGCATTCGCAGTTCATGTACCGCACCGGCCTGCTGACCTACCGCTTCGACGGGCTGGAGCGACTGGGCCGCCCGGGGCAGCTCATCGTCGCCAACCATCCCTCGCTGATCGACGTGGTGTTCCTGCTCGGGCACGTGCCTGACGCCAACTGCGTGGTCAAGCACAGCCTGTGGGAAAACCCCTACATGCGCGGGCCGGTGCGGGTGGCGCAGTACATCAGCAACGACGGCAGCGCCGAGATGCTCGACCGCGCGGCCGACGTGCTGCGTGAAGGCCAGACGCTGATCGTCTTTCCCGAAGGCACGCGCACCACACCGGGCCAGCCGCCGGTGTTCCACCGCGGCGCGGCGGCCATCGCCCTGCGTGGCGCGCAGGTGGTGACGCCGGTCTTCATCCGCGTCGAACCGACCACGCTGACCAAGGCCGAGCCGTGGTATCGCATCCCGGACCGCCGCGTGCACGTGCACCTGCGCGTCGGCGGCGACATCGACGTCGCCGCGTATCGCGACGCCGCGCCGGCGCCGATCGCCTCGCGCCGGCTCAACGAACACCTCCACCATCTCTACGCAGGGGACATGCAGGGATGAACGCCCTCGAACGCGATATCGCGCAGCTCATCATCGACACGCTCGCGCTGGACCACCTGCGCGCCGACGACATCGACCCCGACCAACCGCTGTTCGGACAGGGGCTGGGGCTCGATTCGGTGGACGCGCTCGAACTCGCCCTCGCGCTGCAGAACACCTACGGCCTGCGCATCGCCGACTCGCGCGAGGCGCGCCATCACTTCGAGACCGTGCGCAGCCTGGCACTCTACGTCGAGGACCAGCGCAGCCATGCGTAAGCTCAGCGACGTCGCGCTGGTGCTGGCCGGCGTGCTGTATCCCTTCATCGTCTACTTCGGCAGCGACCACGTGTCGCCGCCGATGTTCGGCCTGATCCTCGGCGGACTTTGGCTCATCCGGGCGCCGGCGCTGCTGCGTCGCCCGGGCGGCGGCTGGATGCTGGGCGTCACCCTCGCCTACTGCGCCGTGCTCGCGCTGGGTGGGGAGGAGCACCTGCTGCGCTGGTATCCGAGCCTTATCTGCGGCCTGCTGCTGGCCGTGTTCGGCTTGAGCCTGAAGTTCGGGCCGCCGGTGATCGAGCGCATCGCACGCGTCACCGAACCCGACCTGCCCCCGGTCGCCGTGGCATACACCCGCAAGGTGACCTGGGTCTGGGTCGCCTTCTTCGCCGCCAACGGCACCGCCTCCGGCGTGCTCGCCGCGTGGGGCAACCTTTCGTGGTGGACGTTCTACAACGGCGTGCTCGCCTACACGGTGATGGGCGCGCTCTTCGTCGGCGAATGGATCCTCCGCCAGCGCCTGCGCCGCCGGATCAACCAGGCACCGATGAACGCGGCGGCGCACCGCCTCGACTCGCATCCCTGGGTGGAGCGCGCGATGGGCGGCTACGCCGGCAAGCAGGGCCCGGGGATGGCCGTAGCGCTCTCGGCCGCGGGACGCCTCGCCCTCCTCCGGCACGGTCGCGCGGGCCTGGTGAGCGAACTGGGCCAGCAGGCGGCGGGCGACGATGCGCTCGCGACGCCAATGGTGTGGCGATTCGTCGAGACGCTGCCCGACGTGGCGACGGTGGATGCGCTGCTCCAGGCGCCCTTGCCCGCGATGGCGCGCATCACGGGCGAACGCAAGGACGGCGACACGCTCGTGCTCGAACTATCCCTGCCGCTCGACCTCGACTGCTTCAGCGACCATTTTCCCCAGGCACCCGTGCTACCTGGCGTAACGCAGGTCGACTGGGCGATCGACCTGGCGGCGTCACGGCTCGCCACGCCCCGTGCGTGCCGCGCCATCGATCAGCTGAAGTTCCAGCGGTTGCTGCGTCCGGGCGACATCGTCGAACTGGCCCTGCGCTACGACGCGGCGCGCGGCCGACTGCACTTTGTCTACCGGGACGCGCAGGCGCCGTACTCCTCGGCCCACCTGCAACTGGCGGGGGCGAACGGCGATGCGTGAGGGCACGCTCGACGGATCGCACTGGGCCCACCGCCGGGAACGCGGCAGCTTCCTCGGCCTGAAATTCACTGCCTGGCTGGTGCGCCTGCTCGGGCGCGGCCCGGTCACGCCGGTGATCTACCTCACCGTGCTGTACTTCTTCGCCACCGGGCGCCGCGTGCGCGCGCACGTGGCGGAGTACCAGCACCGGCTCACCGCCTGGAGCGGCCGTCGCGACCTCTTCCCGCGCCGCCCGGTATTCGCCCAGTACATGGCCTTCGGCGAATGCATGCTCGACCGTTTCGACGTCTGGCGCGGCTCGCTGCGCCTGGCGTCGGTCGCGATGGACGATCCGGACGGCGTGCGCGACGCGCTGCGGGGCAACGGACGGGGCGAGATCCTCGTCTGCACCCACCTGGGCAACCTCGACGTGTGCCGCGCCATGGCCGAACTCGGCGAGGGCGTCGCCCTGAACGTGCTGATGCACCTGCCGAACGCGGCGCATTTCAACCGCCTGCTCGGCGAATCGGGCGACGCCCGGCTGCGCCTTGTTCACGTGGGCGACCTCGACACCGCGACGATGCTCGACCTCGCCCAGCGACTGGATCGCGGCGAGTGGCTGGCGATCGCGGGCGACCGGGTGGCCACGCACGGCGAGCGCCACGCCATGGCCTCATTCCTCGGTGCCCAGGCGCCCTTTCCGCAGGGGCCGTGGCTGATGGCCGCCATGCTCCGGGCGCGGACCAACCTCGTGTGCTGCCTCAAGCAGCAGGGACGCTATCGCATCCACCTGCGCCGCTTCGACGACGCCTCCACGTGGACGCGCGCCGGACGCGAATATCACGTCACGGACGCCGTCGGACGCTATGCCGACTGGCTCGCGGCGCGTTGTCTCGACGCCCCGCTGCAATGGTTCAATTTCCATGCCTACTGGCCTGCCGGAGCCGCCGATGCGCGCTAAAGGTGTACTCGCCGCCGAGATCGATCTCGTCGTGCCGTTCTTCGACGTCGACTCGCTCGAAGTGGTCTGGCACGGCCATTACGTGAAGTACCTGGAGGTCGCCCGCTGCGCCCTCCTGGACGACATCGGCCATAACTACGTGCGCATGCGCGAGACCGGCTTCGCCTGGCCAGTGATCGACCTGCAACTGCGCTATGCGCGCGCCGCGCGCTTCGGCCAGTCGCTGCGCGTGAGCGCCGAGCTGGTCGAATGGGAAAACCGCCTGAAGATCCACTACACCGTCTCCGACGCCACGACCGGCGAGCGTCTCACCCGCGCCAGCACGATCCAGGTCGCGGTGCGTCTTGCCGACGGCGAGATGCAGCTGGTATCGCCGCAGGTATTCATCGACGACGTGACGCGTCGTCTCGCCACCGCCTTGGAAGACCGCCGATGACCTTCGCCAGCCCGACCTACGTCGAAGAAACCCGCCTGGGTTTTGCGTTCCTGCGTACCCACACGTGGCAGCACCACGTGTTGCGCGTGGCCATCGACGACCTCAAGCGGCTGGTCGGCCAACCGCTGCCGCCCGGGGGTACGTTGCTCGACGTCGGCTGCGGGCAGGGACGGTCGTTTCGACTGCTGCGCGACGCGTTCGCGCCGCAGCGTCTGATCGGGCTGGACGCCGACCCGCACAGCATCGCGCTCTCACGCGAGGAGGCGGCGCGCGAAGGGATCGAGGCCACCCTGATCCTCGGCGACTGCGCGCGCATCGACCTGCCCGACGCCTCGGTCGACGTGCTGTTCTGCCACCAGACCTTCCATCACCTGGTCGAGCAGGAGCGCGCGCTCGACGAGTTCTGGCGCGTGCTGCGCCCCGGCGGCGTGCTGTTGTTCGCCGAATCCACCAAGGCCTACATCGATACCTGGGTGATCCGTTGGTTCTTCCGCCATCCCATGCACGTGCAGAAAAGCGCCGACGGCTACCTGGCGATGTTGCGCGAGCGCGGGTTCCGTTTCGACCCGACGCAGGTGTCCCTGCCCTACCTGTGGTGGAGCCGGGCGAAGGACTTCGGCCTGGCCGAACGCTGGGGCATCAAGGCGCCGCCGCCCCCGGGCAAGCGCGACGAAACCCTGGTCAATGTCGCCGCCCGCAAGCCAGTCGACGCGTGAGCGCCTACCTCCACGCCCTGGGCGTTACCTGCTCGCTCGGCCACGGCAAGGCGGCCGTGGCGCGCGCCCTGTTCGAAGGATCGCCGCACGGCCTGTATGCACGCGACGGATGGGTGCCGCGACGCGCGCTGCCCGTGAGCGAGGTGAGCGCCCCCCTGCCCGGCGTGCCGGAGGGCCTCGAACACCGCGATACGCGCAACCACCGGCTGCTCACCGAAGCGGTCGGGGAAATCGGCGCCGAGGTGGCCGCGGCTATCGCGCGTTTCGGGGCGCATCGCATCGGCGTGGTGATCGGCACCAGCAATACCGGCATCGAGGAAGCGACGGACCACATCGCCGCCCATGGCCGCGACGGCGCCTGGCCGGGAGCCTACCGCTACAACGGGCAGGAACTCGGCGCGCCGGCGGCCTTTGTCGCCGAGTGGCTGGGCCTGGGCGGACCCTGCCATGGGCTGTCCACGGCCTGCACCTCCGGCGCCCGCGCGTTGATCACCGCCCGTCGCCTGCTACGGCTCGACCTCTGCGACGCGGTGATCTGCGGCGGCGCCGACACCTTGTGCCGCCTGGCGACGCATGGTTTCCACGCACTGGAGGCGATGGCTGGCGAACGCTGCCAGCCGTTCGCGGCAGCACGGAGCGGCATCCACATCGGCGAGGCGGCCGCCGTGTTCCTGATGACGCGCGAGCCCGGACCCGTGACGTTCAGCGGCAGCGGTGCCAGCTCGGACGCGTACCATATGTCGTCCCCCGAGCCCGACGGGCGGGGCGCCAGCGAGGCCATGCGGGCCGCGCTCGCCTGCGCCGGTCTCGACGCCACGAGCATCGATTACGTGAACCTGCACGGCACCGCCACCGAACACAACGACGCCATGGAGAGCCACGCGATGCAGGCCGTGTTCGGCAACGGCGTGCCGTGTTCCTCCACGAAGTGGCTCACCGGCCACACCCTGGGCGCGGCGGGCGCGCTGGAGGCGGCGTTCTGCTGGCTGTCGCTCACCGATCCCGAACGGCGCCTGCCGCCGCACCCACACGGGCACGCGATCGACCCCGCGCTCGCCCCGCTGGCGTTCGTCGCCGCGGGCGACCGCCTGCCGCCGGGCCGCCGCCACGTCATGAGCAATTCGTTCGCGTTCGGCGGCAATAACGCGAGCCTTGTCTTTTCCCATACCGCATGACGACCTGGACCATCGACCAACTCCTGCCCCACGCCGGCCGCATGATCTGGCTCGACCGGGTCGTCGCCTGGGACGCCGAATCCATCGTCTGCGAGCGCACCGTCCGGCCCGGCGCGCATTCGGTACAACCGGGCGGGCTGCCTGCCTGGGCGGGCATCGAGTTGATGGCCCAGGCCATCGCCGCGTGGAACGGCTGCCAGGTGTTGTCCGCCGGTGGCCACATACGGCCGGGTTTCCTGCTCGGCACGCGGGCCTACCGGTCGAACGTGGCGTACTTTCCGATCGGCGGCGTCCTGCGCGTGCATGCGGTACGCGTCTTCCACGACGACGACGGGATGGGCTCGTTCACCTGCCGCATCGATGCGGCCGGCGTGGCGGCGGACGCCCGCCTGACGGTCTTCAGCCCGCCCGACCCCGCGCCCTTCCTCGATCCCCACAACCCCATCGACCCCAAGGCCACCTCATGACCGACACCGTCCTCGTCACCGGTTCCAGCCGCGGCATCGGCCGCGCCATCGCCCTCGACCTCGCCCGCACCGGCTATGACGTGGCGGTGCATTGCCGGTCGCGGCGCGACGAAGCGGAGGCCGTACAGGCCGAGATCGTGGCCCTCGGGCGGCAGGCGCGCGTGCTGCAGTTCGACATCGCCGACCGCGCGGGCACCGCCGCGGCGCTCGACGCCGACATCGCGGCGCACGGCGCGTTCTACGGCGTGGTCTGCAACGCCGGGCTGACCCGCGACGGCGCGTTTCCCGCGCTGAGCGAGGACGACTGGGACAGCGTGCTGCGCACCAACCTCGACGGCTTCTACAACGTGCTACATCCGTTGGTGATGCCGATGATCCGTCGCCGCGCGCCGGGACGCATCGTCTGCATCACCTCGGTCTCGGGCCTGATCGGCAACCGTGGCCAGGTGAACTACAGCGCGTCGAAGGCCGGCGTGATCGGCGCGGCCAAGGCGCTGGCCGTGGAACTGGCGAAGCGGAAGATCACGGTGAACTGCGTCGCACCGGGCCTCATCGACACCGACATGCTCGAGCCGGAGGTGCCGGTGGAACACATCCTCAAGGCGATCCCGATGGAGCGTACGGGCACGCCCGAGGAAGTGGCCGCCGCCGTGCGCTTCCTCATGAGCCACGAAGCCGGTTACATCACCCGCCAGGTGCTGGCAGTGAACGGCGGCCTCTGCTGATTCGTCGCATCCGCTCGCCGGACCGATCGCGCGTCGTATCCTGACGCCATGCGTTCCTTTCGTCACCTCGCCCAGTCCGACCGTTTCGCCGACGTCGTCCGCGTGCTGCTCGCGCTGGGCGGCGTCACCGCCTGGTGCACGTTGCACGGGCCCGGGCAGGCCATCGTGCCCGCCCTGCTCGGCGCCATCGCCTGCGCGCTGGCCGAGACGGACGACGCGTGGCGCGGACGGCTGCGTGCGCTGGCGGTGACGTTGGCCTGCTTTGTCCTGGCCGCGGTCACCGTGCGGGCAACCATCGGCCACCCCGCGATGTTCGCGCTGGTGCTGCCCCTGGGCACGTTTGCCCTGGTGATGCTCGGCGCGGCGAGCGGGCGCTACGCCACCATCGCGGCCGCCACGCTGATCCTCGCGGTCTACACGATGATCGCCTCGGACGCGCCCGGCGGCGGCGACCTGGCCGCGATCCTCGCCGGCGCCGCGTGGTACGGCGTGCTATCGCTCACCTGGAGCGTTCTCGCCCCACAGCGGGCGGTACGCCACGCGCTGGCCCGTCTTTACGACTCGCTGGCCCATCTCATCGAAGCCAAGGCAGCGCTGTTCGAACCCGTGCGCGGGCTCGACCGCCATGCGCTGGAGGTGGCGTATTCGCAACGCAACCTGCATACCGTGCAGGCGCTGGCCACGGCACGCCAGGCGCTGATCGACCGGGCCGGTCGTCGCCAGCCGCGCGGCCGCGGCGCGGCCCGGCTGGCGATGTTTTTCGTGGCACAGGACATCCACGAGCGGATCGGCTCCTCCCACTATCCCTACGACGAACTCGCCGGCGCGCTCTACCACAGCGACATCATGTTCCGCGTGGGTCGTCTGCTCCGCCTGCAGGCGCTCGCCTGTCGCGAACGCGCACGCGCGGTGCGAACCCGCACGCAGGCCACGTCGATCGCCCTGCCCCACGGCGCGCTGGACGACCTGCGCGATGCGCTGGCCCATCGCCACGGTACCGCACCCGTCGAGCAGGCCGTGGACGACGCGCTCACCGCGCTCCTGCACAACATGGAGCGACTCCAGGCGGCGATCGAAGACGAGGGCTCGCTGCGCGACGACGGCGACGCGCTTCTCCAGGGCGACGAGCCGCGTTCGCTCCGCGAGGCGCTGGCCCGGGTACGCGTTCGGCTCAACCGCCGCTCCATGCATTTCCGCCATGCGGTGCGCCTTGCCACCGGCCTGTTCTGCGGCGACGTGCTGATGCTGGCCTTCCATCCCAGCCATGGCTACTGGATCCTCATGACGACCTTGTTCGTGTGCCAGCCCGGTTACGGCGCCACGCGCAAACGCCTGGTCCAGCGGGTGTCCGGTACCCTTGGCGGCCTGCTGGTCGGGTGGGCCTCGCTCCAGTTGCTGCCGGGCGGCGACTGGCGCCTGCCGGTGATGGTCGCCAGCGGCGCCGCGTTTTTCGCTTTTCGCCTGCGTCGCTACGCGCTGGCCACCGGGGCCATCACGCTGTTTGTGCTGTTGTGCTTCGACCGGGTCGGTGCCGGCTACGCGGCCATCGGCCCGCGCCTGTTCGACACCCTGCTCGGCGCGTGCGTGGCCGCCGCGGCGATCCGCTTCGTGCTGCCGGACTGGCGCGTGCGCCGCTTCGACGACCTCGTGGCCGACGCCCTCGCCGCCTACGCCCGCTACCTCGAACGCATCGCCGGCCAGTACCACACGGGGCGGCTTGACGACCTGCCCTACCGCATCGCCCGCCGTGACGCGCACGCAGCACAGGCCGCCGTCGCCGGCAACGTCGCGGAACTCCTCACCGAACCCGGGCATGCGCCCGGGCGCGGCGAACGTGCCCTGCGCCTGCTGACCGCGCTGCAGGCGGGTCTTTCCCACCTGTCCACGCTGGGCGTACACCGCCAGGCCCTGCCCGCGGCCGACGCCGTCAGGGTGGGCCAGCTCGCCCGGCACATCGCCCACGGCTTCGACACGCTCGCTGCGCACGTGCGCACCGGCACGCCGGCCCCCGCCCTCGCCCCGCAGGAGGTACCCGCCCACGCCCCGGAAACGCTACGGCTGGTCGCGCGACAGTGCCTGTTGCTGGTGCGCGTGCACGATCGCATCGCCCACCTTCCCGTCGCCTGATTGCTGCGTCGCGCCGTGGCTTGATACAGGCGTCACGCTAGGATGGGATGTTTTTCCCCATCCCCTCCGGAGCCTGCACCATGCGCCCGTTCTCCCTCGGCGACGACCTCGACCTCCTGCGCGAAAGCGTGCGTGCCTTCGCCGAGAAGGAAATCGCGCCACGTGCCGACCGCATCGACCGCGAGAATCATTTTCCGGACGATCTCTGGGTCAAGCTCGGCGAGATGGGCCTGCTCGGCATCACGATCCCAGGCGAATACGGCGGTTCGGAACTCGGCTTTCTCGCCCACATGGTGGCGATGGAGGAAATCTCCCGCGCATCGGCGTCGGTCGGCCTCTCCTACGGCGCGCATTCGAACCTGTGCGTGCAAAACATCTACCACAACGGCACCGACGAACAGCGCCGCACCTACCTGCCGAAACTGGCGAGCGGCGAATGGATCGGCGCGCTCGCGATGAGCGAGCCGGGTGCCGGCTCCGACGTGGTCGGCTCGATGAGCTGCAGGGCCGAGCTCGTCGGCGACACGTGGGTGGCGAACGGCTCGAAGATGTGGATCACCAACGGTCCCGACGCCGACGTGCTGCTGGTCTACATGCGCACCGCGCCGCGCGCGGCGGGCAGCCGCTGCATGACCGCCTTCATCGTCGAGAAAGGCATGAAGGGATTCTCCACGGCGCAAAAGCTCGACAAGCTCGGCATGCGCGGTTCGAACACCTGCGAACTCGTCTTCGACCAGTGCGAGATCCCGGCGAAAAACATCGTCGGTGAGGTCAACGAAGGTGTGCGCGTGCTGATGAGCGGCCTGGACACCGAACGCCTCGTGCTCTCGGGCGGTCCGATCGGCATCATGCAGGCCGCGATCGACCTGACCCTGCCCTACGTGCGCGAGCGCAAGCAGTTCAACGCGCCCATCGGCACCTTCGGCCTGATGCAGGGCAAGGTCGCCGACATGTACACGGCGCTGCAATCCTCGCGCGGCTTCGCCTACATGGTGGCGCAGCAGTTCGACAACGGCGTGAAGTCGCGCATCGATCCCGCCGCCTGCCTGCTCAACGCGTCGACGAACGCGGTCAAGGTGGCCCTCGAGGCGATCCAGGCGCTGGGCGGCAACGGCTACATCAACGAGTTTCCCGCCGGCCGCCTGCTGCGCGACGCCAAGCTCTACGAGATCGGCGCGGGTACCAACGAAATCCGCCGCATGCTGATCGGCCGGGAGCTGTTCCACGGCAAGTCCTGATACCGGTGGCGAGGCGTTCGCTCAGGCGCGCCTCGCATACATGGTATAGGCGATGGACCCGCCAGGTTGCAGCGCGGAACGCACTTCGTTGGCGGCGGAGTCGGCCGCGCTGAAACACCAACCGAGCAGGTTGACATCCGGGTCGTTCCTGATCGTCTTCTTGAACTGAAGGGCGGAATACGTTCGCGCGTCAAGCACCGTGATGCGCTCGCTTGCCCGATACCGGCCGTTCACGAGCGCGTGGGATTCCCCCGATGCGAAGTCGCTCTCCATCCAGCGCCCTTGCTTGCCGTTGGCCTTGGCCCAGTTGTTGCCGCTGGATGAACCGTGGGTTCCGACGAACACGTTGATCGCGCGATCCGGCTCGGCGTCGGCCAGCCGATCGACCGTGTTCGTGATCTCCTTCCAGTTGACCGTGGTGTCAAAGCCGACGACGCTTCCGCCTTTGGCGTTCTGCCATCGGACAGTGGCGGGTGAAACCCTGAAATCCTTGCCGTCCGGGAGAATCCGCCCCACCAGATCGGGGAGATCGCGCAATCCCGCGCCGTAGAGCACGTTCACGCTCCACAGGTCGGCGGCGCCGTAGGTGACGCGTTTCAGGCCACGCGAAAGCGAGACGGAGTCTTCCATCAACCGGACACGGGGAGGCGGCGCGCTTCGCCTCCCCGAGAGCATCGCATCGTCAAAAGCGCCTGGCGACGCGAAGCGGCCCGAGAACGTCGTCGCGGCCCCTTTCAATCCATCGATGACCGCGGCGCCCGTGGTCATGACAGCGGCGGCGGCAGGGAAGACGACATGCTCGACGATGCGGGCGCCCCACGCCGCGGCCGCCGAGGTGAAGACGTGCTTGAGCCATCCCACCCATGCACGGCCCGTGGGATCGACGCGGTTAACCGGATCGCCGGCGCAATACGCGTAGCGATTGCATCCCCCCGCGCCGAAAGGACTCGTCGGGTCGGGGCCGCCAAAACGGCGAAGTGCCGGGAAGTAAGGCCGGTCGCCGAGCAGGTACCCTGCGAGCGCGTCGTCGAAGCGCTCTGCCGCATACCCGGAAAGGCTGTGGCCGCTAGGCTGCGGCCACCCACGCCCAAAAGCGTCGTATACCCGCTTCGTGGTCGCGATCATGGCGTCCTCCGTGACGACTGTGCGAGCCCAGCCTAAACCAAACCGAGGCGCCGTAAGCGTGCGCAGGATACAAACCCATGAGCGCTTCCGGCGCCGTGGCCGCAGGCGCTTGAGGCGCCTGCGCTTCCGGGGCGACATCGAGGCAAGCGCCCCTGCGGAAGGGCACGCATCCCGCGGCGCCCTCCCGAACGGCGATTACCAGGCCAGACGCATGCTCGCCATCGCCGAGTGCGAGCGATCGCGATCGGCGAAGCGCTGGTCCATGCCGAAAGCCACCTGGGTACGCTCGTTGACGTCCCACGCCAGGTTCATGCCCAGCGTCGCCGCGCGGCGCGACAGCCCGATGCCGTCGACCGGTGCCCACTGCGAGAAGCCGGTGTAACGCGCGGCGAACACCTCGCCGCGCGTGGCGAAGGCATTCTGCCAGGCGACTTTCGCGTTGAGGTGGAACCGGCCGTACGAGGTCAGCCACGAACTCGTCGCACGCAGGCCGAACCCGGCCTGCCAACGGCTGGTGACGTGGTCGGGGGCGGCCAGGCCAAAACCGTCGCCGCCGTCCTCGGCGAAACCGTCGCGGCGAATGCTCGCGAACTGCACGTTGGCGAACGGCGACAGCGCGAAGGCGCCGGCCTGGGTGCGGTAGCCCACCTCGCCGTACGCGGCGCCGTAGCTGCCGTCCATGTCGCCACCGGCGAACGAGGCCTGGTCGCCGAACCGGAGCAGGCGGCGCGAATCGCCACGGAAGCTGCCGTAGGCGACACGGCCCACGCCATACCAGTTGGCACCGCGCAGGCCGCCGTAGAACATGCCTTCGGAGCCGCGGGTACGCTGGCGGTCGAAGTGACCGGACAATTGCCCGTTGCTGTTCATCTGAGCCACGGCCAGGCCCGCGAAACCGTTCGCGCCGACGGGGATGTCACGTCCGGCCACGCCGCCGGACAGGTTGAAGCCGACGTTGCCGAAGCCGGCGCGGCTGAGGCCACCCTGGCCGTCGAGCGACTGCGTCCAGGCGCCGGCCGGGGGATTGCCGTCGAGATGGGTCATCAGCGCGTCGTTGCCCGCCTCGATGCCCGCGAGCGTCACGGCCGTGCTTGCCGCGTACAGCTGGCCCGAGAGCGACGCCAGCGACGCCTGGGCGGTGGCCACGTCGCGCGACTGCTGCAGGCCGCCCGCCGCGGCCAGGGTGCCCGAGGCCACGCCCTGTGCCGTCGCGAGCGAACTGTCGATCTGCGCGAAAGCCGCGTCCACGCGCGGCGCGGCGGACTGCGCCGCGGCCGAGGTAGGCATCGACGCCTGCGACATCTGCGCCAGGCTGATATGCGAGGTGTCCAGCCAGACCTCGTTCGCGCCGTACTGCAGCGTGGTGGACAGCGTGATGCTGGCGTCCTTGGTAAAACTGCCGAAGGTGCCGCTCACCGACGATGCGGTCAGCACCTGCTGATGCGCCGCGGGGGTGTAGCCGCCGATGGCGCCGGCCGCGTGGAACTCGCCCGCCAGCGACGCCGAACCGCTCACGATCAGCGGCGCGCCGAGCAACTGCACGAGACGCCCGTTCGCGGTCTGGGTAAAGTCGCCGGCGATGTGCGTGGACGTGCCCGAGGTCTGCAACGTGCCGTTGTTGGTGACTGTGCCGCCCACGTCCGCGTGCGCGATCAGCTGGCTACCGCTTTCGATCGCGGCGGCGCCGGGCAGGTTGCCCATGCTTTCCAGGATGCTGCCGCCGGCCACGTCCGTTCCGCCGGCGAAGCTGTTGGAAAGGCTGCTCAGCGTCAGCCGGCCGGCACCGGTGGTCACCAGTCCGCCATTGCCCGTGATGTCGTTGGAAAAGGTCAGGTTGCCGCCCTGCACGTTCGCCGTGAACGTGCCGAAGTCGAGGCGGCCGGGACCGCGAATGGCCTTGCCCACGTTGAGCCGGCCGTTGCCGTACACGGCGTCGATGCCCGGGTCGCCGAGGTCATCGGCGGTGCCGAGGATGATCTGGCGCACCGCCGACATGTCCAGCGAGGGGAAAACGCCGGCCACGGCCGCGGCCGCGCCGGACACCTGGGGTGCCGCGAACGAGGTGCCCGACCAGATCTCGTACGTCGGCGACGCCGCCGTGGCGTTGGCGGCCAGGGCGATGACGGCGCCGGGGGCCGCGATGCAATAGTTCTTCGCGATGCCGCATTGGTCCGAGTACGACGCGAGGGTCGAGGTGTTGTTGCTGTCGAGGGCGACCGCGACGATCCAGCCTTTTTCCAACTGCGGCGCGCGCGACGGCAGGGCGGCGGTGTCCGACGGGTTGGCGCGGCCGTCGTTGCCCGCGGCGAAGACGAACAGCGTGCCGTTGGCGGCCGCGGCGTAGGCGTTGGCGAAGCTCGCCGTCACCGACGTGGCCGAGGCGTCCCAGTAGAGGCCCGCCCACGAATTGTTGACGACACGGGCGCCCCGGTTGATCACGTCGGCATTGACCGAACCCAATGGGTCGGCGGAGGTGACCTGATTGCCCTGCCCGCTACCGTCGTCGGTAGGCGTCTTGTCCTGGATGATTCGCGCGCTGACCAGCGATGCCCCCGGCGCGATGCCACCGGCGAAATAGCCCACCGGGGTGCCCGCCGCCATCTCGGACACGACGGTGCCGTGGCCGACCACGTCGCCCACCGAGGTGTTGTTGCTTGCCGGATCCACGTAGACGAGGCTCGCCTTCACCCGACCGGCGACCGCGGGATTGGCGGTGTTGATGCCGGTGTCGACGATGGCGATGGTGACGCCCGCGCCGAGCGCGCCGGCCGCGTGCGCGACGTTCGCGCCCGTGGCGGTCAGCTGCACGTCGATGGGGGGCTGCGGCGTGGTCGGCTGCGTGGGCGTCGTCGGCTGGGTCGGCTGCGTCGGCGTGGTGGGCTGCGTGGGGGTGGTCGGCGTCGTCGGCGGTGTGTCGATGCGCGTGGTGCGGCTGCCCCCGCCGCCGCCGCAGCCGGTGAGGCCCAGGCCTATGCAGACGGACAGCGCCAGCTGGCGCCGGATGGGCGTCGTTCGATTCATCGTTTTTTCCCCTGCCTTGAAGTCATGCACGCCGCGACCCATTCACGGACCGCGTGGCGTGGATGCTGCCACAAATCCCCGCGGACAAATGTCGATTTCCCTGCGTTTCTTTGCGGCACCGCAGATTGCCCCGCCGCGGGCCCCACTGCGATACTCGACGGGTTTTCCGCCTCGCGGGGCGGCCTTTGCGAGTCTTACGGAGTCCCCATGTCCGACATCGTCATCGCCGGTGCCAAGCGCACCGCCATCGGTTCTTTCCTCGGTCAGTTCACCGGCGTGCCCACCCCCGAACTGGGCTCGGTCGCCATCAAGGCCGCCCTGGAACAATCCGGCATCCCCGCCTCCGAGGTGAGCGAGGTCATCATGGGCTGCGTGCTGCCCGCCAACCTCGGCCAGGCTCCGGCGCGTCAGGCGTCGCTCAAGGCGGGCCTGCCTGTCTCCACCGGTTGCACCACCATCAACAAGGTCTGCGGCTCGGGCATGAAGGCCCTGATGCTCGGCCACGACCTGATCAAGGCGGGCTCGGCCGGCGTCGTCGTGGCAGGCGGCATGGAGTCGATGACCAACGCGCCGCACATGGTCAATGCGCGCACCGGCATCCGCTATGGCGATGGCCAGCTGGTCGACCACATGGCCTGGGACGGCCTCACCAATCCCTACGACGGCAAGGCGATGGGCGTTTTCGGCGAACAGTGCGCCGACAAGTATCACTTCACCCGCGAGGCGCAGGACGCCTTCGCCATCGCTTCCGTCGAGCGCGCCCAGGCCGCGCAGGCCGCCGGCGCGTTCGACGGTGAGATCGTCCCCGTCACCGTGCAGGGTCGCAAGGGACCTCAGTCGTTCGCCCAGGACGAGCAGCCGGGCCGTTCGGATACGGCGAAGATCCCCACCCTGCGCGCCGCCTTCCGCAAGGAAAACGGCACCATCACCGCCGCCAGCTCGTCGAGCATCTCCGACGGCGCGGCGGCCCTGGTGCTGCTCTCGGCCGACGACGCGAAGGCCCGCGGCGTGGCTCCGCTCGCCCGCATCGTGGCGCACGCCACCCATTCGCAGGAGCCTGAGTGGTTCACCACCGCGCCGGTGGGTGCCATCCAGAAGGTGCTCGACAAAGCCGGCTGGAAGGCCGGCGACGTCGACCTGTTCGAGATCAACGAGGCGTTCGCGGTGGTGCCCATGGCGGCCATGCACGAGCTCGGCTTGCCTCACGACAAGGTCAACGTGCACGGCGGCGCCACCGCGCTGGGTCACCCGATCGGGGCCAGCGGCGCGCGCATCGTGGTGACTCTTCTCAATGCGTTGACGGTCCGTGGGGCAAAACGTGGTGTCGCCGCGCTGTGCATCGGTGGCGGCGAGGCAACGGCGATCGCCATCGAACTGGTGTGACCCCGGGGTCTACAACGACGGCTGGCGCGATCGAAACCGTCACGCGGCGTGGATGGCCTTTAACAAGCCCTGAAGCCCGCACGACGGTTCGGTAGCTACTCAAAGACAAGTGAGCTATTAATACGCCGCCCTACGGCATTCCACGGTTAAGGAGAAACACCATGAATTTGACGCGTACCCTTCTCGCCTCTGCGCTCGTCGCGCTCCTGGCCGCTTGCAGCAACGGCGCGCAGGATTCCGCGCAGGACGCCCAGAAGTCGGCTGCCGATGCCCAGCAGCAGGCTGACAAGGCCCAGCAGGCCGCCGACCAGTCGCAGAACGCCGCGACCTCGCAGGCCGCCGACCAGGCTCAGCAGTCCGCCGACCAGGCCAAGGACGCCGCTGCCCAGGCCCAGGCCGCCGCCTCGGCGTCGACCGCCGGTGGTGCGTCGGAAGCCACTAAGGATGCTGCCGCCAACGCCGCGGACCAGGCCGAGAAGTCGGCTGACCAGGCCAAGGATGCCGCTTCCAACGCCGATAGCGCGAAGGACGACAGCAAGAAGTAAGCGCAACGTTGTTGCGATAAAAGCGGCCGCCTCCAGGGCGGCCGCTTTTTTTTGACGCGGCCGCCTATGGCGCTGTGAGCCGCCGGTCATCCGTCACGCGGTGCGCCGCGGCTGGCACGCGCGGCGATGCACGGACGATGCGCCCGCTCCGCCCTACCGCACCGCAGCGTTCGTGGTGCAATCCGCCCCGCTATGATGCCTGTTTGGTCCGAGCGCACCCGCAGCCCATGCCTATCCTCACCTCGCAGATCGATACCCGTTCGTCCGATTACCAGGCCGCGAGCCAGCGCCTGCGTGCGCTGACCGACGACTTGCGCGATACCTTGAGGCGCACCGCCGAGGGTGGCGGGGCCAAGGCACGTGAAAAGCACGTGGCGCGGGGCAAGCTGCTGCCGCGCGAGCGCATCCGCGCGCTGCTCGATCCAGGCTCGCCCTTTCTCGAAATCGCACCGCTCGCCGCGTATGGCATGTATGACGACGCGGCGCCCGCTGCCGGCGTCATCGCGGGTATCGGCCGGGTGATGGGTCAGGAGGTCGTGGTGCTCGCCAACGACGCCACGGTCAAGGGCGGCACGTATTTCCCGATGACGGTAAAAAAGCACCTCCGCGCGCAGGAGGTGGCGATGGAAAACCGCCTGCCCTGCCTTTACCTCGTCGATTCCGGCGGCGCGTTCCTGCCCCTGCAGGATGAGGTCTTCCCCGACCGCGAGCATTTCGGCCGCATCTTCTACAACCAGGCGCGCATGAGCGCCATGGGCATTGCGCAGATCGCGGTGGTGATGGGCTCGTGCACCGCCGGCGGCGCCTACGTGCCGGCCATGAGCGACGAGACCATCATCGTGCGCGAACAGGGCACGATCTTCCTTGGTGGCCCGCCACTGGTCAAAGCGGCGACGGGCGAGGTCGTGGACGCCGAAGCCCTCGGTGGGGCGGACGTCCATACGTCCGTCTCCGGCGTGGCCGATCACTTCGCCGAGAACGACGCGCACGCGCTGTCCATCGCCCGCGACATCGTCGGCTCGCTCAACCGGGTAAAAACCGTGCCGCTGGCGCTGCGCGCGCCGCGGGAACCGCGCTTCGCGGCGGACGAACTCTACGGGGTGATTCCCGAAGACACCCGCCGCCCGTTCGACATCCGCGAGGTGATCGCGCGCATCGTCGACGACTCCGACTTCCACGAGTTCAAGGCGCGCTACGGCAAGACCCTGGTCACCGGCTTCGCCCACATCCACGGCTATCCGGTCGGCATCGTCGCTAACAACGGCATCCTTTTCGGCGAGTCGGCGCAGAAGGGCGCGCATTTCATCGAGCTGTGCAACCAGCGCAACGTGCCGCTGGTGTTCCTGCAGAACATTACCGGCTTCATGGTGGGCCGCAAGTACGAAAACGCAGGGATCGCAAAAGACGGCGCCAAGATGGTGACCGCCGTGGCCTGCTCCCACGTGCCCAAGTTCACGGTGGTGATCGGCGGCAGCTTCGGGGCCGGCAATTACGCCATGTGCGGTCGCGCCTACGGCGCCCGCTTCCTGTGGATGTGGCCGAACGCGCGCATCAGCGTCATGGGCGGCGAGCAGGCGGCCTCCGTGCTCGCCACCGTGCGTCGTGACGGCATCGAAGCGAGCGGCGGCACGTGGAGCGCCGAGGACGAAGAGGCCTTCAAGGCCCCCGTGCGCGATCAGTACGAGCGTCAGGGCCACCCTTACTACGCCAGCGCGCGCCTGTGGGACGACGGCATCATCGATCCCGCGGACACCCGCCGCGTGCTCGGCCTGGCCATTTCGGCCTCGCTCAATGCCCCGATCGAGCAGGGCCGCTTCGGCGTCTTCCGGATGTAATCGATGTGCCCGGATCGCCGATGCGGTCGGCGCTCACGGGTGGGCCCCGGTCGTGTTGGCGAACGAGCTCGCGGCGGACTGAAGAGTTACGGCTAAGTCACTGACCATGTTACGCTCACCGGTCCATGCCTGACGTCACCGACAACACGCCTCACGTCTTCACGCCTTCCGCCCTGAACCGGCTGGTGCGCGACCTGCTGGACGACGCCTTGCCCATGGGCGTATGGATCGAGGGCGAATTGTCCAACGTGGCGCGCCCGGCCTCGGGGCATGTTTACTTCACCCTCAAGGACGCCAACGCCCAGGTGCGCTGCGCCATGTTCCGCATGAACGCGATGCGGCTGCGCTTCCGTCCCGCCGACGGCATGCACGTGCTCATGCGCGCCAAGGTGGGTCTCTATGAAGCGCGCGGCGAGTTCCAACTGGTGGCCGAACACATGGAGCCGGCGGGCGAAGGCGCGCTCCAGCGCGACTTCGAGCAGCTCAAGGCACGCCTCGGCGCCGAGGGCCTGTTCGACGCGGAGCGCAAACGCCCCCTCCCCGCCTTTCCGCGGCGCATCGGCGTCATCACCTCGCCGTCCGGCGCCGCCGTCCGCGACGTGCTGAGCGTTCTGGGCCGTCGCTGCGCGCTCGCCGAGGTAGAGGTGCTGCCGGTGCCGGTGCAGGGCCGCGAGGCACCGCCGGCGATCGCATCGATGCTGCGCAAGGCGTCCGCCAGCGGCCGTTATGACGCACTGCTGTTGACCCGGGGGGGTGGCTCGCTCGAAGACCTCTGGGCCTTCAACGATGAAGAGGTGGCTCGCGCTATCCATGCGAGCGCCGTGCCGGTCGTTTCGGCCGTCGGCCACGAGGTGGACTTCACCATCGCCGACTTCGTCGCCGACCTGCGTGCCGCCACGCCATCGGCGGCGGCTGAACTGCTGGTGCCCGACAGCACCGACCTCGAGCGACAGCTGCGACGCCTCAGGCATCGCATGGCCACGCTGATGGGACGCCGTCTGCAGGCCGCGGCGCAGCGCGCCGACCACTGGCAGGCACGACTCAGCGCCCAGCGGCCCCAGGCCCGTCTCGCGCGCGATACGCAGCGTCTGGAAACCCTTCGCCGTCGCCTGCTGACGGTCACCCGCCAGTCGGCCACGTTGCGCCAGGCGCGCCTGGCGCGCCTGGAAGCGCGCCTGGCTGCCTGCCACCCCCGACGGCGGCTCGAACCGGCGCGTCAGCGCGGCGACGAACTGCGGCAACGTCTCGTGCGCGCCATGGAGCGCGCGATTGAGCGTCAGCGGGCGGCTTTGTCCCAGCAAGGGCGCACGCTGCATGCGGTGAGCCCGCTGGCCACCCTGGAGCGCGGCTACGCCATCGTGTTCGACGAACGCGACGCTGTGGTGCGGCGGGCCGACGACGTCGCCATCGGCGAACGCGTGCGGGTGATGCTCGCCGAGGGCCAGATACACCTGCGACGCGACAGCTGAGCCGCCGCGACACGGCGCCTCACGATCGCTGAACGCCCCAGGGCCGATCATCGACGCATCTCCCGCCCCGAGGCCCTGTCCATGCTGCGGACGCATTATCCCTTTTACCTCGCCAATGCCCCGGTCACGTGCGAGGCCACGCTCGACGTCACCGACAAATACAACGGCCAGATCGCCACGCGCGTGTCGTTGCCGGATGCCGCCGCCCTGGAAAGCGCTATCGCCGCAGCGCACGCGGCCACCGGCGAGATGCGCCGGTTCAAACCCTACGCCCGGCAGGCCGTGCTCGAACACTGCGTGGCGCGCTTTCGTGAGCGCCGTGACGAACTGGCCTACGCCCTGTGCGTGGAAGCCGGCAAGCCGATCAAGGATGCCGCGGGCGAAGTCACCCGCCTGATCGACACGTTCAAGATCGCCGCGGAAGAGGCCGTGCGGATCAACGGTGAAACGATCAACCTCGAGATCTCCGAGCGCAGCGCGGGCTACCACGGGTATACGCGTCGCGTGCCGCTGGGCGCCGTGGCGTTCATCACGCCGTTCAACTTCCCGCTCAACCTGGTCGCGCACAAAGTCGCTCCCGCGATCGCGGCGGGTTGCCCTTTCGTGCTCAAGCCCGCGGAACGCACGCCGCTGGGCGCGCTGATCATCGGCGAGGTGCTCGCCGAAACCGATCTGCCCAAGGGCGCGTTCTCGATCCTGCCCATGCTTGGCCGCGATGCCGGGGCGTTGGTCACCGACCCGCGCCTGAAGATGCTGTCCTTCACCGGCGGCCTCATCGGCTGGGACCTCAAGGCAAAGGCGGGCCATAAGAGAGTCACGCTCGAACTCGGTGGCAACGCAGCCTGCATCGTCGACGGCGACCAGGGCGAACGGCTCGATGCCGTGGTGGATCGCCTGGTGTTCGGTGCGTTCTATCAGTCGGGGCAGAGCTGTATCAGCGTGCAGCGCATTCTCGCGCACGACGCCGTCTACGACGCCTTGCGCCAGCGTTTGGTAGCGAAGGTCGTGGCGCTGAAAGCGGGTGATCCGAAAGACAAGGACACGTTCCTTGGCCCCATGATCGACACGGCCGCCGCGGAACGTCTCCAGGCGTGGATTGGCGAAGCAACCGAAGGTGGCGCGACGCTGCTATGCGGCGGCCAGCGGCACGGCCCGATGCTCGAGGCGACGCTACTGGAAAACGTACCCCACGACGCGAAACTGCAGAGGATGGAGGCCTTCGGGCCCGTCGCGCTGTTACAACGGTTTGGCACCTTCGACGAGGCCCTGCGCATCGTCAACGACTCGGATTTCGGCTTGCAGGCTGGCGTGTTCACCGACAACCTGCGCCACGCCATGCGCGCCTGGGACGAACTGGAACAGGGTGGGGTCATCGTCAACGATGTGCCCAGCTTTCGCGTGGACAACATGCCGTATGGCGGCGTGAAGTCGTCAGGCCTGGGGCGGGAAGGCGTGCGCTATGCGATCGAGGATATGAGCGACGTGCGCCTGATGGTCGTTCGGGACGACGCCTGACGGACCCTCGTCAGACGCGTCGATCACCTGGGGCAGCCATGACGCCCCTACGACGCATGGCATATCGACGTGAGGCCCCGCGACTGGTGGGATAGACACCGGTAGTCGATCGCCACGGAGGGCGATGCCATGTCGGATTCATGCATGCGACGTATCCTTGGCACGTGGCTCCCCTTGGCAGCCATCGCCGCGTCGAGCGCCGCCCAGGCGGATCTCGCAGCGTCATCCTCACCGTCGCCCCATCCGCACGCCGGTGCATCGATCTATTTGTACGACTACACCGGAACCAACCACTGCACCATCGACATCACTCGCAGCGTGATCGGCGTGATGAGCCTATGGCGGGATAGCGAGCGATGCTCGAGCTACTGGGATAACGGCGCGCGCCAGATACGCATGGACAATCTTCCCGCCGGGAGTGTCATCACGCTTTACCGTCAGCGCACGTGCGGAGATACCCAGGATGTGATCCGTTTGACGATTACCGCGGATAACCACGGATCGTCTTATACGCTGGGACCTTACAAATTCGCGAACTTCACCCGGGATCAGGCGTCGCTACCGCTCGCCGGGGAGACGCAAAACGGCGACGCGAAGGGAACGATGAAGGTCATCTCGCGGCATCGCGCCACCTTCGATTATTTCTACTGCCTGACGTACCAGATTCCCTGAACGCCAACCACGGAGGGTACGCCATGTCCTGCTGGAAGATCGTTTTGGTGCTGGCCATCGTAGGGAACACGTCGGCAGGGCCCGCGATGGCGAAGGATGCGATGCCCGCCTCGTCGTCCGCGCACGCGCTGCTGAAGCAACCGGCCGGCCTGGACGCACTCAACGACACGCCCGCCCTGCGTTTCTACGACTATAACGACGGCAACCACTGCACCATTTTCATTCCGCCCGAAGCGACCTCCGGACGCATCCGGATCGAGGACCATCGCCTCTGCTACGAAAGCAAACGCAACCTGCGGGCATTGAAGATCGTCAATCTGCGACCCGGTACCGAGATCGTGCTTTACCGCGAGGGCAACTGCTCCGTCAGTAGCAACGAGGTCGTGCTCAAGGTACTGAAAGTGCCGGACGTGAATTACAAATGGGGAGCTTACGTCATCAAGCTGTTGAACCTCTCTTCCCGCCCGGTGGAATTGACGGATGGCGGCGCAACGGTCAGCGTGAGCGTGAAAACGAAAGAAAGCGAACTCAAGGCGTTCGGGTGCGTCAAATACGACGCAAAGTAGCCAGGCCATACCTCCCCCCTCACCCAAGGCACACCGATCGGCGCCGTCGCCGATGACGGCGGCTAGCCTGCATGCCACAGGCTATACGGCGCGCTGACCTTTCCGCGGGTTTCCCTGGTCCGACCGACACGGGTCATCCGCAGGGATGCCATGCGCCTATGCCGAGGCGTCGGGGATGACGTCGCGCCGCCAGACCGTCGCGGCTCGCCGGGGGCGAAGCCACGGCACCCTGTCGTACGGGAAAGACAAGGGTGGAAGACGGTCCAATCCCGCGATGCGCAGGCGTCTGATCATCGAACTGGCGCCACCGGCGGGATTCGAACCCACGACCTGTCGCTTAGGAGGCGACCGCTCTATCCAGCTGAGCTACGGCGGCTGACGGCGTAAGCATACCCAAACCCCGCGCACCGGTCATCCCGGACGCCGTATCGTGCGACGCGATTAAAACACATTTCGCTGTCGGCTCAGGCATCTCCATGGCGTGGCCACGAATACCGGCACTGATTTCCATCGCATTTTCCGGCGCGGCGAGTAGATTGGTTGCAGGGCGTGGCACGCCCACCCGCCGCGCGGATCAGCGGCTATTCCACCCAGGAAAGGATTCCCCCATGACCACGATCAACGACAGCGGCACCGCAGCCTCCTGGACACAGGTCACCTATTTCCAGATCTACAAGGTCTTCGCGTCGGCCAGCCCGGAAAGCGTCGGCCTGTTCGCCAACGGGCGACAGCAATGCCAGATCCAGGTCGAGTTTATCGCGCGCGACGACCGCGGCACGCCCGTCACGCTGACCGCATCCGACATCAGGACACATCTGCAACTGATCGACTACCGCAGCGGAGCGGTGATCGGCGAGGGCGCCACCGCCAACTGGTCGGTGTCGACCACGGGCAATGATTACGAATGGGACGAATCGGTCATCACCATGGTGCGCGATGCCCGCGGTGAAACGTTCGCGCAAAGCCAGGGCAACGCTAGCGCGACATCGCACCCACCCGCCCCGGCAAATCAGCAGAGGGTGACCTTGTACGTCTCCAGCGCGGTCGCCACCAGGCTGCAGGTCGGCGCCAAACTGAGCTACCCGACGGCCTCCAGGCCGGCCGCCATGACCAACGTAAGTTCGATCACGTTCAACGATCCACTGGGCAATGGCGAAGGACAGTTCAACTCGATGGTGATCATTGATGCGGTCGCTGGACCAGCGCTTTCGACGCAGGATTACGGTGACCGCAACCCGGATATGTCACTGGCGATGCAGCCGGTCGGCAACGAAAACCATTTCTTCCGGGCGTTTCAATGCCGGGTCAACGTCAACTTCGGCCGCCGCCGCTTCCCGTTGCGATCGGTCAGTGGGAGCAAAGGTGGCGCCAGTGGGTTTGCCGTCTACAAATATGGGTCGTTCGGCGCGAACTGGTTATGGGGCATGAGCTATTACGCTCAGCCGGGCGCCGCCAGCCCGGAACACTTTCCTTTGCCGCCACTGAGCTATGTCGACGTCGAAACACGTGGCCCGACGTCAGCCGATGGCGTCGACGACGCGTCGGCCAACGGCATCGCCAGGCTCGCCATCGAATGCATCACACGGATCGCCACGCGAGCCCAGGGAGATTCCACGGCGGCGCGACACACGCAGCGGCAGCCGGATGCCGGGCTGTACACGCGGTACGAGCCCATCAACATGCTGCGCCAGTGCGTCGGGGGCATCGATTCGCCCTCGGCGGACAGCGTGGTTGTCGGCGTGCTGGCCGGCAACCTGCGGGGGCGCTTCAAGACATCCACCGGCCTGGACACGCCGGAAGTGACCACCACGATGCTGTACCTGATGGACGTCTACGGCAACGAGCATGCGCTCAGGCTCGCGTTCAGCATGCAACTGCCGCAGCTGACGTTGACCAAGGCGTGATATCGGACATCGCCCGACGGGAGCTTGCCATGACACATCGATCCACCACGCCACCACACGCGGACCACATGAACGCCGAAAAAGTACAGGTGAGCTTCGACGTCCAGGTCGATCATCCCGTCGTGCTTGCCAACGGCCGACAGCAAAGCCGCGTCCGTTTCGGCGTCAGCATGACGGTAGGCGGTGCCGTCACGATGCCGACACCGGACGAGTGGGCCAGCATCCGGGTCATAGCGTATGACGGTGGCGATCCGCTGCCGCTGGACGATGACGACGTCAATGACGGGTGGTCGTCGCAACGGCGGCACCGAGGCTACCGTTTCGGCGAACCAGGTGCCCTCTCCGCCCCTGCGTCCCCAGGCGTGGACGCCATGCCCACGCCGTCCGCCTTTACGAACATCGACCTGTATGTATCGGCGGGTGAAGACCAGGCGAACATGCGCTTGACGATCGCCTTCTCTTTCGATAGCCGGGACGGTTGGCGCTACCGGACGAACGGTTATGCCACCTCACCGATGGGCGAAGACATTTACTACGCGCAGAACGACCTCGACCGTCACCAGGTTCAGGCGGCACCAGCGCCTCAGTACCAACCCGGCCAGATCACGTTGAACGGACAGCGCCAACCGCTACCGATCGACGATATGGTGGTAACGCTATCGCTTCCCGTACCGATCCGACGCATCGATTGCGATCCGCCGGGCATGATTCACTGGCGCAACCAGATGGGCGACGCCCCGTGTTTCACCGGGTTCGCGTCCGCCGGCGACACCGCCTACCAATGGATGACCCCGCTCCCCCCGAGCAGCACGCCATTACCACGCCCCAACGGAACGGTGCGATTGGCCACGATCGTGGTCTGCGCCCGAAACGATGTCCCGATCGCAGACAATCCGAACATGCCGCGTGGCCCCATCGCGCTGGCTGTACTCGACGACTATGGCACCACGAGCCGCTTCATGGTCCGCCTGGACGACACCGATCGCGGCAAGCTTGTCGTTTATTGATCCACCTCCCAAGGACGGGCAACACGATGACCATGCAACGGATGACCCTGGAAAACGGGGACATGTACTCCACCGCGTTCCAGTTCTACAGCCACATCCAGGCCAGCGTGGATCCCCGGACGGGGATGTACACCGCCTCGCTGGATCTGACCACCGGGGCGGGAAATCGCCTTCGCGGCCCGCATTTCCGCCTTCGCCTCGCCTATAGCCCATTGAGCAATATCGACGACGGCTTCGGCACCGGATGGCGGCTGAGCGTGACGGAGTTCGATGCGCAGGCGCTCATGCTCAGCCTGGCGACGGGCGATACGCACAAGATCGGCCCCTTCACGGACCTCGGACCTGTCAGCTTCCCCGACCGAAAGCTCGACAGCTGCTCATTGCGCATCACCCAGCTCTCGCCGGTACGCGCGGAGGTGGAACACATCACGGGGGAAATCGAAACGCTCGCTCCGCCACGAGGCATCGGCGAGGTCCTGCGCACCCACCGCATCATCCAATCCAACGGCGACGGCCTCACGCTGCACTGGGAGGTCACGGGTGCGGGCTATACCTGCCTGACCAAAGTAACCGACGACGACGGCGTCGAACTGCTGACCGTCGACTACACGGCCATCGCGTCACCGAAGATACTCATTCACAGTCACCAGGCCGATCCCCTCGTGATCGCATGCATCCTCGAGGGGCGCCAACTGGCCCGCATCGCCATTCCCACGCTCACCCAGATGAATCGGCAAAGCCGCGCGCACGACGGCGAGAACCCCGATGCCGACGAGGCCGATGAAGCGGTGTGGCAATTCACTTACGAGCGTCCGGACAACGGCCTCGTGCTGCTTTCTTCGGTGACCACGCCCGATGGCGTGCGGGAGAGCGTGTCCTACCAACGCACCGCGCTACGACTGCCCGCTGGCGCGCCCAGGCAATACATGCCCGCCGTCGCCGAGAGCATCCGTTCGGACGCGTCGTCCGGTGCGGTCAGGCAACGCAGCACCTTTCGTTACGACCTCTTCGGCCAGAACAATTTCTATGGCTATCCCGTCGTCGGGCGATGGGCGTCCAGCACCGACCAGTTGATTCATCTTCCCTTCGACCGGTCGTTCTTCTACGGATGCGTGGAAACCCGTACCACCGGCCAGGGCGAGGCAGCCGTCGTGCAGGTCGTGGAGCGTACGTATAACCCGTTCCACCTGATCACCCGGGAAGAAACCCGGCGTGGCACCGTCATCGAACGGATCGACACCCAGTACGGCATCGAGAGTGTCCCGTTCGAAGAGCAGCCGACGACCTTCCAGTTGCCGCGCGTGGTGACGACGACCCGGTACGAGCGCCGATCGGGGGAGCCGGACGGTCCCCGCCAGATCACGACAGTCGAGAACACCTACGACGACATGGGTAACCTGCTGTCGCGTTACGACACCGCGACCGGTATCACGGAGCGATCCACCTACTACCCCGCCGAGGGTGAAACCGTCGACGGCATCGCGGCGTGCCCGCCCGATCCGCAAGCGAAGGTGCGCAGGCTCAAGTCGCGGCAGATCGACCCCGGCCAGGGTCGCGGACCGATCCGGAGCACGCAGTATCGATATGGCGCGATCCGCAGCATCCATGCGTCGTCGGCCCACGACTATTACGTGCAGTCGTGCGAGGAAGCGATCGTCATGGACGGGGCACGTGTCCTGGAGCGCACCGTGCAGGCCTTCGTCGACGATCGTGGACCGCATCACGGCAGCCTTTTACGTGAGAGCCGGACGCAGGACGGCCTGACCGACACCCACGACTACCGCTACACGCTCGACGCCGACGCCGGCACGGTGACGACACTCACCACGCAGACCACGCACGACGGCATCCGGAACAGCTCCAGCGTGACCGTCCATCTCGTCAGCGGGCTGACCGAATCGAACCGCGATCTCGCGGGCAATCGCACGGCTTATCGCTACGACCTGCTCGGACGCATGGTCAGCGAAGTCGCCTCGCCCGACGATCCCGACTATCGGGTCGAAACGCGGTGGGACTACCTGCTGGAGGCGGGACGGCGCTGGGTGCAGCGCACCGGCGTCACGGGGCTTCGCCATCGCACGTGGCTCGACGAATACGGTCACCGGACACGGCAGGAAGAACCCATCTCCGCCGTCGCCTTGGCCCCCGTGGAAGACGCCGTCCACGATGCGATGGGACAGGTGCTCAGCGAGACGCGTCGCGATTACCTCCCCGACGGGCTCGAACGGGCATGGACCACCCGTTACACCTACGACGACTGGGGGCAAGCGTGCGTCGTCGAAGCGCCCGATGGCAGCCGGACGCTGACGGGTACCTCCCTGTTGTCGGACGCGTCGCTTTACGGCGACGAGGTGATCTCGCGCACCCTTCAGTGGCAGGAACATGGCGACGGCACGAGAACCGGCTGGACCGAAACCCACACGGATGCGGCCGGACGCAAGCGCCTTGCGCGGCGCGGCACATGGAACCCCGACGGCACACCCAACGCCATGCCCGCCACCCGCTGGGACTACGACGGGCTGGGGCGTTGCGTCGCGGTGACCGATCCGCTCGGCCGGGTCACGCGGCAGACCTGGGACGATTACGACCGGCTGGCCACGACCCAGCTCCCGGACGGCACGACGGTGGTACGCGAGTACGCCCCTGGGCAGGCAGACGAACTGATCGCGACATTGAACGTGCTTCCGCCCGATGGCGCTCCAGCGCTGGCGCTTGGCAAGCGCGCATGGGATGGCCTGGGTCGATTGCTGCGGGAGGACGCCGGCAGCCTGGTGACACGGCACGAATACCGGCCCGACCAGGCCAACGCATCGGCCAAGACCATGCCCGGTGGTGGGCGCATCGAGATGACCTACGACAACCGCCTGCAGGAAGTGCTGTTGTCGGCAACCCTCAGGGGTACCGGCGAACGGGCCGACGCCAACCTGAGGACGGCCCGCTACGACCGACGCCTGGGCCTGCCCTCGACCGTCGAGACGTCCGGCCACGTCATGGATATCCGCACCGACTATCTCGGCCGCATGACCGAGCAGGACGTCACGATCCAGGGCGATGTCCGGCGCACGAGCAAGGTCGAGGTCTCTCCCGCTGGCCGGGAGCTGACCAAGACCGGTGTCGACGGCGTGTCGCGGCAGAT
Source organism: Luteibacter sahnii (assembly GCF_034063545.1). Lineage (NCBI taxonomy): Bacteria > Pseudomonadati > Pseudomonadota > Gammaproteobacteria > Lysobacterales > Rhodanobacteraceae > Luteibacter > Luteibacter sahnii. Next base: position 651,902 of record NZ_JAQLOK010000001.1, on the reverse strand, counting down.
CGGTTACGACGCCCTTGGCAGGATGGACTACATCGACGACCGCGACGTGCGGATCACGCTGGGCTACGACGCATTCTCCCGGCTGGAACGACGCGATACCCTCGCGACCGACGGATCGGCCCGCAGGGTCATCGAACGACGCGACTACGATCCGCTGGGCCGGATCGCGGCGCACGCCTGGCAACACCTCGCGAGCGACGGCTCCGTCGACGGACGGCGGATGGCGATCGAATGGACCGACGACGACAAAGTGCGGAGCAAGACCTGGTACGACGCGAGCGAGGGGGGGCGGCAGGTTCGACACGAAACGATGGACTACGACGCACGCGGACGACTCGTCGATCACGCGATCGAGGCATCCGCGCAGGACGAACTGCCGCGGGACGAACGGGACGCACCCTACACCCGGCAGACGTTCGCGCATGACTGTATCGACAACCTCGTGGAGGTCACCACCGAACTCGCCGATGGCCGCGTCAACGTCACACGCTACACCTACGACGCGGTCGACCGCGACCGGCTCATCGGGGTGAGCAACAGCCTGACGGGATATCCCGGTTACGGCACCGCCCTGACATTGCGGTACGACGCCAACGGCAACCTCGTCGACGACGGCATGGGCCGGCTACTGTCCTGGGACGCCGCGGGACGCCTGGCGTCGGTCACGCTGGCCGACGGGTCCACGGTCGACTACGGTCACGGACCGGACGGGCTCGTCAGCCGTATCGTCCGCGACGGCATCACCACGTTCCGCTATCGCGAGGACGGCGCGGTGAGCTATGAAACGTCGTCGACCGACCAGCGACGCTACATCCGTACCCAGGGCGGCATCGTCGCCGAAACGCTGATCGCCGGCGCGATCCGCCGGAGCTGGCTGCTCGGCGTCGACCCGCAGGGGTCCGTCGTGATCGAAGCAGCCGGCAACGGCTGAGGAGAACGCATGGACGTGACGACGATACCTTACGGCGCCTACGGCGAGCGCACCCGCGCGACGGTGCGCGCGGCATACACCGGCGAAGTCATCGAGGCGGGCACGGGCTGGTATGTGCTTGGACAGCGCCTTTACCACCCCGTGTTGCGCCGCTTTATCGGCCCGGATACGCAAAGCCCGTTCGACGAGGGCGGGATCAACCGTTACGCCTACTGCGGCGGCGATCCGATCAACCACGTCGATCCCACCGGTACCCGCTTCTGGAAATGGTTCGGCGTCGCGCTGGGTGTTGTGGGCGCGGTGATCGCCACCGTCGCGACGGCCGGCATCGCGGCGGCGGGTATCGCGGCGGGTATCACGCCCATGCTCGTCGCCACCACCGTCGCCAACGTGATTTCCATCGCAGCCGACGTGGCATCGATCGCCGCCACCCTCGCGAACAAGCCCCAGTTGGCCAGCATCCTGGGTTACATCGGGCTGGGCTTCGGCGTCGCGGGCATGGCCGGCTCGATCGGCAGCGGCGTGAGCAAGGTGGCGCAGCTGGGACAACGTGCGACGGGAAAGATCCGACAGGGACTGGGCAGGCTAGCGTACCGGGCCGATGCGGTGTGGCAATCCGGCGTCTCATCCGCGATGTCGCGCACCGCGGGTGCCCGCGGGGTCGCATCGGGCATCGCCCGCGGCGGCGCCCCTCTGCGACAAGGCATGCGGACAGGCGTCGCAAGCGCGGCGCCACCATCCGCCCTGGTGCCGCGAGGCAGCGCATCCGCTTCGGGCGATGCGGTGCGTGCTGCCGCACCGATGGAAGGCCAGGGCCTGCTGGCGGGTGCACGCGACAAGGTCACGTCGTTCTACCGTCGCTTCGTCCGCGAAAGCGACATCGAAGACTACGGGCTGGGCAGGAGTCAGTTCGTCGGCGAACTCGCGCTCACGGGAGGCACGGTCGCCGTCGAGGCCGGCGTCCGCGGCTCACCCTCGTCCATGCTGCCTCCGCCGCCACCGTCGATCAGGCCGGAAAGCGCCAGCGCATGGCGCCCGGACGACATGCCCCCGTATTTCGGAAGGGAAGCCTGGCGGGACGACACCATGTACGTCTACATGGCAAACGTGCTGAACGTGCATGTTGGTGAGGCATACACGTTGCCATGAAGACCCTTCACGATCTTGCAATGGACGAGCGCGTCTACGGCGCATACGGACACCACGCGAACGACACAAGGGCGCAGGTCGCTTACGCCGGTGAACCCGTCGAGCGGGATACGGGGGACTACCTGCTGGGCAGTCGTCCGTACGTGCCACACCTGCGCCGATTTCTCGCGCCGGACCCGCAGAGTCCGTTCGACGACGGTGGCATGAATCGCTACGCGTATTGCGGCGGCGACCCCGTCAACCGTGTCGATCCGTCCGGGAACGCATGGTGGACCTGGATCGGCGAGGCCGCAGGTTACCTCGGCGCGGCACTGGGCGCGGTCGCCTGGCGCGCGCCGCCCTCGACCGCCACGGACGTGTCGAGGGGACTCGCCGCGGCCATGGACACCTCGGACACGCTGGCGCTGCGCCGGGCCGCGATGGCCGACGTCACGCCAGCGGCAAACCGGTCGGGCGCCCGGGTCCCGTCGACATCGCGCGGCGTCGGGTCATCGAGGCCGGAGGCATCCTCGCCGCGCGTGCTTCTCCACAAAGGGCGCGCCCAGATACCACCGTCACGCTTGCGCACGTTCCGAAACAGGCAAGCCGTCACTGTCGACTGGACGCCGCACACCCACCCGAAAAAGCCGAAGGCCACGCATTGGCTGAACGACACGGAGGTTTACAGCGAGGACATCGACGATGTCATGCCGCATATCGAACGCATGACGCGACAGGCGCCGCAGTCGACGGATGTCTATGTCTACTCAGGCGTCCACGGCGCGAGTTCGGGCCAGAACTGGCATCGCGGCACGCGCCAGCGGGTTGCCGCGTCGTTTCTTCGGGACGACCTGGGCAAGGTGCCCAGTTACGAGTTGTCGGCGAACAACCCGGTGACCGTGGAGGATATCGGCGTCATCCGCAAGCCGGAGTTGAAACGTCGGATGCGTCGTCCCGGGCACCACGTCCATGCCTATTGCTTCAGTCTCGCCGACCGCGTGGTGATGAAGGAACTCGCCATCGGCGTGGCGAGGGTCTACGAGCTGTAGGCGACCGCTGGGCAGCGGCTATCGAACGACCGACAACCGCGGGGCCGGCGGCGGCGTATCGAACGGCCGTTTGGCGTCGCTGCCGAAGGGCCGCCAGACGCCGTCCGCTCCTTCGACACGGATGCACGCCTCGTCGCCGTCGGATGCCGCACGGCTCACCGCGTCACGCAGCGCCTCGAAGCGCGAGGCGAAATACCCCACAGCCACGCCCTCCAGCCTGACCGGCCACCGCTTGCCATCCTCGGCGTGGTAGGGAATCTCGTATCTGCGGGTCATGACACTCTCCGGCCTGCACAACGTGAGGCAAAGCATGCGGTTACGTCCGTCATGACACGGTCGGCGTTCCTCGCCGCGGCGATGACGCCGCCACGACATCCGTCCCGCGGTGCACAACGGGTCGTGAAGGGGGCGTTTGCTAGAATCGGGGTTTTACCCTGGCGCGCGGTCATCCCGACGGCGTGCCGCCCAAGGAGCCCCCATGTCCGCCAAGATCCTCTCCGCGCTCGGCCTCAATGCCACCGAATCGGGTACCTACCTCGGTCGCGGTGAATGGGCCGCCACCACGTCCGCCGGTACGCTGTCGCCCGTCAACCCGGCCACCGGCGAGGTCATTGCCACGGTGCAGGCCTCCAGCGCGACCGATTACGAGACGATCGTGCAGCGGGCCCAGGACGCCTTCACGGTGTGGCGCACCACCCCCGCCCCGCGCCGCGGCGAAGCCGTGCGCCTGTGCGGCGAGGCGCTGCGTCGCCACAAGGACGCCCTCGGCTCCCTCGTGGCCCTGGAAATGGGCAAGATCAAGCCCGAGGGCGACGGCGAAGTACAGGAAATGATCGACATCGCCGAGTTCGCCGTGGGCCAGAGCCGCATGCTCTACGGCTACACCATGCACTCGGAGCGTCCGGGCCACCGCATGTACGAGCAGTGGCACCCGCTGGGCATCGTCGGCATCGTCAGCGCGTTCAACTTCCCCGTGGCCGTATGGGCGTGGAACGCTTTCCTCGCCGCCATCTGCGGCAACATCTGCCTGTGGAAGCCCTCGCCCAAGACGCCGCTCTCGGCCATCGCCACGATGAAGATCTGCAACGAGGCGCTCAAGGAGGCCGGCTTCCCGGACATTTTCTTCCTCTTCAACGACGCTGGCACCGAGCTGGCGCAGGCCTTCGTCGACGACAAGCGCATCCCACTGATCAGCTTCACCGGATCGACCAAGGTTGGCCGCATGGTCGGCGAGCGTGTCGCCCGCCGCATGGGCCGCAGCCTGCTCGAGCTGGGTGGCAACAATGCCATCATCCTCGACAAGAGCGCCGACCTGAAGCTCGCGGTGCCCGGCATCGTCTTCGGCGCGGTGGGCACGGCCGGCCAGCGCTGCACCACCACGCGCCGGCTGATCGTGCACTCGTCCATCCATGATTCGGTGGTCGACACCCTCGTGAAGGCCTACGGCCAGGTCGAGCAGAAGATCGGCGACCCCACGCTTGCCACCACCCTCATGGGCCCGCTGAACAGCCCTGAGGCCGTGACGGCCTATCTCGACGCCGTCGAGAAGGCCAAGGCCGCCGGCGGAACCGTGCGGACGGGCGGCAAGGCGCTCACCGACCGCAAGGGGCACTTCGTGCTGCCCACGATCATCACTGGCCTGACCAACGACGCCGAGGTGGTGCAGACAGAAACCTTCGCGCCGATCCTCTACGTGATGCCGTTCGAGACGCTCGATGACGCCATCGCCATGCAGAACGGCGTGCCGCAGGGCCTGTCCTCGGCGATCTTCACCCAGGACCTCAAGGCCGCCGAGCAGTTTCTCTCGGCCGCCGGCTCCGACTGCGGCATCGCCAACGTGAACATCGGCACCTCCGGCGCCGAAATCGGCGGAGCGTTCGGCGGCGAGAAAGAAACCGGCGGCGGTCGCGAGTCGGGGTCCGACGCGTGGAAGGCCTACATGCGCCGCCAGACCAACACCATCAACTACTCCGACGCGCTGCCGCTGGCCCAGGGCATCAAGTTCGAGTTCTGACCGGAATGACGCCATGAACGACTTGCGCCCGACGGAGCGTTTCTCCGACCGTGTCGCCGATTACGTCCGCTACCGGCCCGACTACCCGCGGGCGCTGGTCGACTGGCTGCATACGCTGGGCGTCAGGCCGCATTGGCGCGTCGCGGACGTGGGCGCCGGCACTGGCATCTCGTCGAAGCTATTCCTCGACGCGGGCCACCCGGTCACGGCGGTGGAGCCCAACGCGGCGATGCGCGAGGCGGCCATGCGCTGGCTGGGCGCGGAATCGCGTTTCACCGTCGTGGATGGCCGTGCCGAAGCCACCGGACTGGCCGACGGATCGGTCGACCTCGTGACGGTGGCCCAGGCGTTCCACTGGTTCGACCGCGAGGCGGTACGCGCCGAGTTCGCCCGGATGCTCTCATCGCACGGGCTCGTCGTGGTGTTCTGGAACACCCGCCGCCTGGTCGGTACGCCCTTCCTCGAAGGCTATGAACGCCTGCTGCGCGAATACGGCATCGACTATGCCGGCGTCGCCGAACGGTATGCCGACGACGACAGCATGGCGCGATGGTTCGGTGCGGGCTATCGCGGCAAGGCATCGTTCGCGCACGGGCAGAAGCTCGATCACGACGGCCTGCTCGGTCGCACCCAGTCGTCGTCCTACATGCCCCGCGTCGGCCACCCCAACCACGAGCCCATGCTCGCCGCCCTGCGTTCGCTGTTCGATGCCACGCAGGATGGCGGTTTCATCGATTTCGACTACGACACCCGCGTGTTCGCGGGTCGCCCGGACGCCTGATGTACGACCTGATCCGCCCCCTGCTCTTCGCCCTCGACGCCGAGACCGCCCACGGCCTCACGCTCTACGCGTCCGACGTGGCCTGGCGCAGCAACCTCTCGCGCTTTGTCCACACGCCGCCCGCCGACCTGCCGACGACCGTGTTCGGCATCCGTTTCCCGAATCCGGTGGGCCTGGCCGCGGGCCTGGACAAGAACGGCGATCATCTCGACGGCCTTGCCGCGATGGGTTTCGGTTTCGTTGAGATCGGCACCGTCACGCCACGACCGCAACCGGGCAACGACAAACCCCGGATGTTCCGCCTACCCGCGCACCAGGCCGTGATCAATCGCCTGGGCTTCAACAACGGCGGCATCGACGCCCTGGTCCGCAACGTGGAGAAATCCATCTTCAAGGGCGTGCTCGGCATCAACATCGGCAAGAACAAGGACACCCCCAACGAGCGGGCGATCGACGATTACCTGCACTGCCTGGAGCGCGCCTACCCGCTGGCCGGCTACGTCACGGTCAACATTTCCTCGCCCAACACCCAGGGGCTGCGCGACCTGCAGGAAGAAGACACCCTTCGTCGCTTCATCGGCACGCTGCGCGACGCGCAGGAGCGCCTCGCGGCGCGGCACGGATCACGCAAGCCCATGCTGCTGAAGATCGCGCCGGACCTTCGCGAGGCCGAGTTGGACGCCATCGCCGACGTGCTGCTCGCCTCGGGCATCGACGGCGTGATCTGCACCAATACCACCGTCGATCGCGACGGCGTGGCGGACGATCCCCTCGCCAACGAAACCGGCGGGCTCTCCGGCAAACCGCTGTTCGCGAAGTCCACCGCCGTGCTGCGCGGCATGAAAGCCCGCGTGGGCGACCGCCTGCCGATCGTGGGCGTGGGTGGCATCGTCGAAGGCGACGACGCCGCCGAAAAACTGCGGGCCGGCGCGTCGCTCGTGCAGCTGTATTCCGGGCTGGTCTATCGCGGCCCGAAGCTCATCAACGAGGCCGTCGCGGAGATCCGCCGCCAGGGGATCCTCGCATGAGCATGAACAACGCGCCCGTCGACATGGGCGGGTTTTCGCTCACGTCCGATGCACCGCTCGGCGCACGCAACACCTTGCGGGTCAACGCGAAGGCGGCGCTGCTTGCCGAGGTGCACGACGTCACGAAGCTCGCCGAACTGCTCGCCTACCCCGCCGTGAAGCGCGGTCCGGTATGGGTGCTCGGCGAAGGCAGCAACCTGCTCATCAAGGGCGACATCGACGGCACGGTGATCGCTATCGCCAATCGGGGCGTGGAGACGTTCCAACGTGACGACCGGGTGCTGATCCGCGTCGCCGCGGGCGAGCACTGGGACGACTTCGTGCGTTGGTCGCTCGGCCAGGGTTACGCGGGCCTGGAGAACCTCATCCTGATTCCCGGCACGGTGGGCGCTTCGCCCATCCAGAACATCGGTGCCTATGGCGTCGACGTGGCGGAGTTCATCGACACCGTCGAAGCGTGGGACACCCATGCGAATGCGTTCGTCGTGCTCGACAAGGCCGCGTGCGCCTTCTCGTATCGCGATTCGACGTTCAAGCAGCAGCCCGGTCGCTGGATCGTCGTGGCCGTGACCTTCGCGCTGCCGCGCGAACGGCCGCTGTCGCTCGACTACGCCGGCATCGGCGACGAACTGGCCCGCATGGGCGTCGTTCGCGCTACGCCCTACCACGTGGCCGAAGCCGTCGTGCGCCTGCGCTCGCGCAAGCTGCCCGATCCCGCCGTCATCGGCAACGCGGGAAGCTTCTTCAAGAATCCTATCGTGCCGGCGGCGCAGGCCGAGTCCCTCACCCTGGCCCATCCGGGTTTACCCGTGTGGCCGCATGATGGCGGCACCGCGAAGATTTCCGCGGCGTGGCTCATCGAGCAGGCCGGGTTCAAAGGCGAACGCGAGGGCGATGCCGGCATGTCTAACCGACACGCGCTGGTACTGGTCAACCATGGCAAGGCGACCGGGCCCGAATTGTGGGCGTTCGCGCAGAAGGTGATGGCCGGCGTGAAGGCGCGCTTCGGCGTGCCGCTGGAACCCGAGCCGCTCGTCATCTGAAGCCGCGCATCGGGTAAGCGATCAAGGAAAGCCCGCCATCGCGTGGACCGAAGCGTGAAGACGTGGTGCGCTTGCGACCTTGTAGCGGCAGAGCGCGTTGCACCTGGGCGATTGAGGTCGGCCCAAGGCTGTGGTCTCACCGTCCGGGCCGGCGGCAAGGCCTGCATCCATGCAACATCCCCTCACTTCCACCAGGAAACTTGCAAAAAAACCTGCCCTGGCATCAGGCATCACCGGCAGCGCTTCCGATTCCGCACCGCCTTGCCGCTGGCAGGAAGGCGGCGGTGCGCTTATCGTCGTCCAGGCAGGGCGGCGCACGGATCCCCCCGCGACACGCGACACGGAGGTTGCGACATGGAAGCGATGTATCCCACCGCACGGGTCTACGGGGCTTACGGCCAGCGGCGCGTGCCCCCAGGAGATGCGCAGGCGGCCTACACCGGCGCGATCGGCGAACGCGAGGCGGCAGGCTACCTGCTCGACGATCGGCTCTACGTGCCAACGTTGCGGCGCTTCGTCAATCCGGATTCCTTCAGCCCCTTCGAGGAGGGCGGCCTCAACCGCTATGCCTACTGCGGCGGCGACCCGATCGGCCGTATCGATCCAAACGGGCACAGCTGGCTTGATTGGCTGGGCACGATGATCGACAGCCTTGACCTTCGCCTGACACGCGTGTCGGCCGCCGACGGGGTGGAGCATGCGTTCGCCACGCCAGGCCTGGCCGCCGTCCGCACGACGCCCACGGCGGAAGCCCTGGCGCTACAGGGAGCGCTGGCCTCGCTGGATGACAACGCTGTCGCAGCGGCATTGGCGGCGTATGGAAGATCCAAGATAGCCTTACCCGGGGCGAGCGTCGCAACAGCCTTCGTCCCTTCGGCAGGGGCCTTGGCGTTCGTCTGGCCGTACAAGGGAAACACGCTGTCCGCGACGATTTTCACGACCGATCGACGCACCATCCATGTGCTGCAAGGCCCTCAGGCATTTCATGCCGATCCGCGGCGGTCCGCGCTGGCCGCCAAGGGCACGGGCAAGGTCTACCCGCATTGGGTGAAACACACCAACGCGAGCGGGGGCGTGCACGTCGCCACGACGACACCCGTAAACCTCGCCCATCTGGACAAGCTCAAGCGCTACATCGACACCACGGAGCCAGGCAGACCCGTCCGTATTCTGGCGGGCGCCCACGGTACGCCGCACGGACAGAACTGGACATCGACAGGACAGCGGGATTTCACCAGCGAGGCGTTTTTCACGTCAGCGCGTGACAAAGTCCGACAGATCGGTTGGGCGGCCGAGATGTGGCGGTACGCCGACGTCGACGCCAAAAGCATGGAAGCCCTGCTGAACCACGGCAGCGGCGTGTACGTTCATCTGACCTGTTTCGGCGCGGCGGATGCCGTCTACCTGCGCGCGTTGAACGTGCACGACGTCACGGTGAGAACTCCCGCGCCTTTCGATACGCCCGGGGTGCGGACCTGACGCGGAGCGGTGCCGGGCCGCCGCCGATGATGAACGAAACAGAACGCGCAGCATTCCCCGTGGATGTCACGGCGACGTCAAATCACGGTCATATGCTCCCCCGGCGGCGTACCATCGGAGCGTCGCGTGCCGCGACGAGGACGATAGCCCTGGATACGATGACGCCCCCCAACGACCCCGCCGTTCCCGCGAAGACGGCTGCCGCCTCCAGGGTTTCCCCGCCGGCCGAGGCCGCGGGACCGGATCTGGGTGATCCCGCCCTTTACATCCACCGGGAGCTGTCCCAGCTGCAGTTCAACATCCGCGTGCTCGACCAGGCGCTGGACGAGTCCAAGCCCCTGATCGAGCGGCTGAAGTTCCTGCTGATCTTTTCGTCGAACATGGACGAGTTCTTCGAGATCCGCGTGGCCGGCCTCAAGCAGCAGATCGCGTTCGATCACGAGGTGATCGGCGCCGACGGTATCCCCCCGCGACGGGTGCTGGCCGAGATCGCCGAGATCGCTCACCGGCAGATCGAGCGGCAATACCAGATCCTCAACGAGAAGATCCTGCCGGCGCTGGCCGCCGAGGGCATCCGCATCGTCCGCCGCAACCAGTGGACGCACAAGCAGAAGCTCTGGGTGCGCCGATACTTCCGCCACGAGGTGGCGCCGCTGATCACGCCCATCGGCCTGGACCCCACCCACCCGTTTCCGCGGCTGGTCAACAAGAGCCTCAACTTCATCGTGCAGCTCGAGGGCACCGATGCCTTCGGCCGCGATTCGGGCCTGGCCATCGTACCCGCGCCGCGCATCCTGCCGCGCATCATCCGCCTGCCGCCCGAAGTGTGCGAGGACGGCGACAACTACGTGCTGCTGTCGTCCATTCTCCACGCGCACGCGGACGATCTGTTTCCGGGCATGCGCGTGCTGGGTTCGTACCAGTTCCGCCTGACCCGCAACGCCGACCTGTCGATCGACCCCGAAGACGTCGAAGACCTGGCGCGCACGCTGCGCGGCGAGCTGTTCTCGCGTCGCTATGGCGACGCGGTGCGCCTGGAAGTGGCCGACAACTGCCCGAAGCCCCTGGTCGATTACCTGCTCAAGCAGTTCGCGCTCGACGCCGATTCGCTCTACGAAGTGAACGGCCCGGTGAACCTCGCCCGTCTGTTCGAGATGACGCTGCAGCCGACCTATTCCAAGCTGCAGTTTCCTGCCTTCGTGCCCGCGCTGCCCAAGGTGCTGGCCCAGGCGGAGGACATGTTCGCGGTCATCGGCAAGCAGGACGTGCTGCTCTATCACCCGTTCGAGTCGTTCTCGCCCGTGGTCGACTTCCTCCGCCAGGCGGCGAAAGACCCCCAGGTGCTGACGATCAAGCAGACGCTGTACCGAAGCGGCGCCAACTCGGAAATCGTCGACGCGCTGGTGGACGCCGCCCGTGCGGGCAAGGAAGTGACCGCGGTGATCGAGCTGCGTGCCCGCTTCGACGAAGAGTCCAACCTCGGCCTGGCTTCGCGCCTGCAACAGGCCGGGGCCGTGGTGACCTACGGGGTGGTCGGCGTGAAGACGCACGCCAAGCTCGCCTTCGTGCAACGCCGCGAGAACGGCAAGCTCGTCGCCTACGCGCACCTGGGCACGGGCAACTACCACTCGGGCAATGCCCGGCTCTACACCGATTACAGCCTGCTCACCTCCGACGAGGCGTTGTGCGACGACGTGCATCGCCTGTTCCGGCTGCTCACCGGCATGGGCAAGGCCCTGAAGATGAAGCGGCTGCTCTACGCGCCGTTTACGCTGAAAAAGACCCTGCTCGACCTGATCGCCCGAGAGGCGTCCAATGCGGCCGCGGGCAAGAAGGCGGAAATCATCTGCAAGCTCAACGCCGTGACCGACCCCAAGATGATCCGGGCGCTGTATCGCGCCAGCCAGGCGGGGGTGAAGATCGAGCTGATCGTGCGCGGCATGTGCTGCCTGCGTTCGGGCATCCCGGGGGTGTCGCAAAACATCCGGGTGCGCTCGGTGGTCGGACGGTTCCTCGAACACAGCCGCGTCTATTGGTTCCACAACGACGGCGAACCGGACCTCTACCTCGCCAGCGCCGACATGATGGAACGCAATCTGGATCGTCGCGTGGAGACGTGTTTCCCGGTCGAGGGCAAGAAAATGCAGCAGCGCGTGCGCCGCGAGCTCGACATCTATCTCAACGACAACCACTCCGCGTGGCTGCAACAGCCCGACGGCAGCTATGCCCTGCTCCAGCCTGCCGCGGGGCAGCCGGTACGGGATGCGCAGACGCAATTGCTGGAGCGGTTCGGGGGATTGGCGGCACCGGAAACCGCGTGAGACCCTGCGCGCGAAGGCGAAGCCATCGCGCGCAGGCCGCGATCCTACGGGTCAGGCCAGGCCGGCGGCAGCGGCCACGATGTCGTCGTCGCCGGGTAGCACCAGGAAGGCCGCGCCGGCCAACGGCGTAAACGTGTCGGCACCCACCACGCGGTGCATCGGCAGGCCGCCGAACCCCGCCTCGGCCAGCGCGGTGATGACGCCCTCGCCCACGCCCGCGCTCTTGCGGCCCTCGTCGACCACCAGCACGCGCTTCGCGCTACGCGCCTGCGCCGCGATGAAGGCGTCGTTGAGCGGCACCAGCCAGCGCAGGTCGACCACGCGCACCCTCCAGCCGTGGGCCTGCTCGATGCGCCGCGCAGCGCGCAGGCTCATCGGCACGCCGTTGCCGAAGGTGAAGATCACCAGGTCATCGGCGTCCTCGTGGTACACCCGCCCCTCGCCCAGCGGCATGGCCTGCCCCGGCTCGGGATAACCGAACTGCCACAGGCCATCGCCGGGTTCGTAGAGGTCTTTGGTCATGTACAGCGCGATCGGCTCCAGGAACGCCGTGACGCGTCCGTCCACCTTCGCCAGCGCGGCCATGGTGCGCAGCATCGTCGCGGCGTCGTCGCCGCGGCTGGGGCAACCGACCACCAGGCCGGGAATGTCGCGCAACGCCGTGATCGAGTTGTCGTTGTGGAAGTGCCCGCCAAAGCCCCTCTGATAGCCCAGCGACGCCACGCGCATGAGCATCGGGTTGCGATACTGGTCGTTGGAGAAGAACTGCAAGGAGGCGGCTTCACCGCGGATCTGGTCGCACGCGTTGTGGAAATACGCGAGGTACTGGATTTCCGGCAAGGGCAGCATGCCCATGTTGGCGTAGCCCTGGGCGAGGCCGAGGATCATCGTCTCGTCGAGCAGCGTGTTGAAGACGCGCGCGTTGCGAAAGGCCTTGTGCAGGCCCTTGGTCACGGTATAGACACCGCCCTTCTGCGCGACGTCTTCGCCGAAGAGCAGGCTTTCAGGATATTTCGCCATCAGGTCGTGCAGCGCCTGCCCGATCTGGATCGCCAGATGCCGCGGCGGCTGGGACTCGGGCAGTTTCGCGGCGCCGCCGAACACCCTTTCGCGTTCGGCCGCGTCGGCCGCCCGCTCCGCTTCGACCTTCACCGCCTCGGGCGAGTATGGCGCCAGCGGTGCCATCACCTCGGCGAGGTCGGTGAGCTTGGGTCGGCGGTCGGCTTCGTCGGCGGCGGCGAAGCAGCGCCGGCGGATGTCGTTATAGAGGTTGAGCAGGCTGTCGCGATCGTAGAGGCCCGATGACAACGCGATGGTCGCGCTGCGCAGCAAGGGATCGGTGGCTTCCAGCGCCACCAGTTCTTCCACCGAGCGCCATTCGATCTCGAAATCGGTGCCCGCGTGACCCATCACGCGCGTGGTGTTGAGGTGCAGGAAGGTCGGCCGGCGGGTGGAGCGGCAGTGCTCCACCGCACGCTGCACACCGGCATAGCCGCCGGACAGATCCAGGCCGTCGGCGTAGAAATAGTCGAGATTGGCACGGCGCTGGAAGTTGTTCGCCACCCAGCCCGTGGGCGTCTTCACCGAGATGCCGATGCCGTTGTCTTCGCACACGAAGAGCACCGGCGCGGGCAGCTTCTGGTAAGCCGTCCACGCGGCGGCGTTGAAGGCGGTCTGCGCGGTGGCGTGGTTGGACGAGGCGTCGCCGAACGAGCAGATCGCGATCGCGTCGTCGGGAATCGGCAGCGCATGGCCGATGCGCCGGCCCTGCTCGATGGCGATGGCCGTACCCAGCGCCTTGGGCAGGTGCGAGGCGATGGTGGACGTCTGCGGCAACACCCACAGCGGCTTGCTGCCCCACACCTTGTGGCGGCCACCGGAGGCGGGATCTTCGCGGCTGGCGGCGAACGAGAGCGCCGAATCCATCACCGGGTCCATGCCGGGCAACTTGCGGAAACGCTCGGCCATGAAGCCGCCGCTGCGGTAATGCAAAAACGCCGGATCCGTGTGGCGCGTGAGCCGGGCGACCATCGCGTTGCCTTCGTGACCCGACGAGCCGATGGTGTAGAACACCTTGTTCTGCACGCGCAGCACGCGGGCCATGAGATCGAGGTGGCGGCTGATCAACTGCGATTCCAGCAGCTCGCGAAACCCGCGCGCATCCAGCGCGCTACCCGGGAGAACCGGCTCGTCGTCGCGCGGCGCGGCGGCGACGTCGCCCTGCCAGAACTGCACGAACTCGACGAAATTCTGGTCGACGATCTCGGCGCGGTTGAAGCCCTTGTGGCGGGCGGCGATAGGATGCGGAACGGACATGGACGAACTTCCGAAGAAAAGGAATCAGGTAAGCATCGGTGTGAAGCCGGGCTGCGCGCGGACGCGCTCGAGCCAGGCGACGACGCGCGGCCAGCGGGACAGGTCGAAACCGCCGTCCGCGGCGCAGTGGGTATAGGCGTACAGCGCGATGTCGGCCACGCCGAAGTCGCCGCCGCTGAAGAAGGCGTCGCGCGCCAGCGCGTCCTCCATCACGTCGAACGCCTTGCCGCCCTTGTCGAGCAGCGTCGGCAGCTCGGCCTGGCGAGGATGGTCGGCCGGCAGCCACATGCGGATGAAACGGGCCACGGCGACCGCGGGCTCGTGCGTGTACTGCTCGAAGAACATCCACTGCAACGTGACGGCGCGCTTCCACGGATCGGCCGGCAGGTAAGGCGTGCCGTCGGCGAGAAAACACAGGATCGCGTTGGACTCGGCCAGCCGGCGGCCGTCGTCGAGTACAAGCAGCGGCACCTTGCCGTTGGGGTTGAGCGCCAGAAACGCCGGCGTGCGCGTGGCCCCGTGCGCGCTATCGACGTCGACCCAGCGATAGGGGGTGCCAAGCATATCGAGCAGGCATTGCAGCTTGTAGCAATTGCCGGACGCGCGCATGCCATGGATGGTGAACATCGGGGTCGTCCTCAAAAAGGAAGGGATCGGCGCGACCGCCACGTGCGCGCGTCCGTCCGCGTGGACCGACGCGATCGGCGGCGAAAGGCCCGGGCAAATCGCCCGGGCCGGTCCCGTGGCGCGGGCTCAGAACGCGTTGATGCCGGTCAGCTCACGGCCCACCACCAACTGGTGCACCGTCTCGGTGCCTTCGTAGGTAATGACCGACTCGAGGTTGAGCGCGTGGCGGATCGCCGAATGCTCGGTGGTGATGCCGGCGCCGCCGAGGATGTCACGGCACTCACGGGCGATGTCGAGCGCCATGCGCACGTTGTTCCACTTGGCCAGGGAGACCTGGGTGGGCTGGAAGCGCCCGGCGTCCTTCAGGCGACCCAGTTGCAGCGAGAGCAGCTGGGCCGAGGTGATGCGGCGGGCCATGTCCGCCAGCTTCAGCTGCACGGCCTGGTTGGCGGCCAGCGGACGGCCGAACAGGATGCGGCCGGCGGTGTAGTCGAGCACCTCCTTCAGGCACGCCTGGGCGGCGCCGATCGGGCCCCAGGTGATGCCGTAGCGGGCCTGGGTCAGGCAGCCGAGCGGGCCCTTCAGGCCCTTCACGTTGGGAAGGCGGGCGCTGTCGGGCACGCGCACGTCGTCGAAGAACAACCCGGAGGTGACCGAGGCGCGCAGGCTCATCTTCTTGTGAACTTCCTGGGCGGCGAAGCCCTTGGTGTCCGTCGGCACGATGAAGCCCTGGATGCCGTCGTCGGTCTGTGCCCAGACGATGGCGATGTGCGCCAGGTTGCCGTTGGTGATCCACATCTTGGCGCCGTTGATGACCCAGTCGCCACCGTCCTTGCGGGCGACGGTCTTCATGTTGGCCGGGTCGGAGCCACCGTGCGGCTCGGTGAGGCCGAAGCAGCCGATCACCTCACCGGCCGCCATGCGGGGCAGCCACTCGCGCTTCTGCTCCTCGGAGCCGTAGGCGTAGATCGGGTACATGCACAACGAGCTCTGCACCGAGGCGAAGCTGCGCAGGCCCGAATCGCCGCGCTCGAGCTCCTGGCAGATCAGGCCGTAGCTCACGCCGTTCATGCCGGCGCAGCCGTATTCCTCGGGGATGGTCGCGCCGAGCAGGCCCAGCGAGGCGATCTCGGGCACCAGCTCGGCCGGGAAGCGCCCCTGGTCGAAACAGTCGCCGATGATCGGGAGCACCTTTTCGTCGACGAAGCGGCCCACGGTGTCCTGCACCATGCGTTCTTCTTCGGTGAGCAGCGAACGGACGTCGTAGAGGTCGAGCGGATCGAGACGATGGGCCATGCGGGGACTCTTGGGCG
The DNA here is from genome assembly GCF_034063545.1 of Luteibacter sahnii. Lineage (NCBI taxonomy): Bacteria > Pseudomonadati > Pseudomonadota > Gammaproteobacteria > Lysobacterales > Rhodanobacteraceae > Luteibacter > Luteibacter sahnii. Next base: position 635,872 of record NZ_JAQLOK010000001.1, on the reverse strand, counting down.
GGCTACCGGAAAGCCTCCGATTGTAGCGGTCGTCCATGACGGGGGTCATGCCGGGGCGCAGCAAACCGGCCCATAATGGTGGCTCCCCCCGTCACAGCCGGACCCGACCATGTTCAGAGGCGTGATCCTCGGCTTCGCCTGCTACGCCGCCTACGCCTGGAGCGACGCCTTCGTGAAGTCGCTGGAGGGCTCGCTCCCGGCCTACGAGGCGGTGTTTTTCGGGGCGGTGCTGGCGCTGGCCGCCCTGCCCTTCCTGAAGAAGCCCGGCGACCGCTGGAGCGAGGTGGTGGTGTCGAAACTGCCGGCCCTGTGGCTCCTGCGCGCCACGGCCGGCGCCATCGGCAACGTCACGGCGGTGATGGCCTTCACCGCCCTGCCGATGGCCGAGGCGTTCTCGCTCATCTTCCTGTTGCCGATCTTCGTGACCATCCTGTCGGTGGTGTTCCTGCGCGAGCACGTGGGCTGGCGGCGCTGGTCCGCCGTGGTGGTGGGTTTCCTCGGGGTGCTCGTGGTGCTGCGGCCGGGCTTCCGCCACCTGGGCACGGGCCACGTGGCCGCCATTATCTGCGGCATCACCGGTGCGCTGTCGATCATCGCGCTGCGCATGGCCGGCGCCTCGGAGAAGCGCATAACGCTCTACGGCGCAGGCGTGATAGGACCGATGATCGCGGGCTTCGTGATGATGCTGCCGCATTTCGTCTGGCCCACCTGGCACCAGTGGTTCCTGGTGCTCGGCTACGGCCTGCTGGCAGCGGCGGGCGCGGTGCTGCTGATGCTCGCTACCCAGCATGCCCCGGCCAACCGCGTGGCGCCTACCCAGTACAGCCAGATGCTGTGGGCAATCCTGTTCGGCTACCTGTTGTTCCACGACCACCTGGACTGGCCGATGCTGGTGGGCATCGTGATGATCCTGGGCGCGGGCCTGTTTACCTTCGTGCGGGAGGAGAAAAAGACCCAGTGGTGGCGGTGGACGAACATCGTCTGAGCGTGGACGACGTGGACCCGGCGATCAGGCGTTGGACACGCCGTGCGGCACGTGGCCGGTCGCGACCACGCGGCGCGCCGACTCCACGTTGGCCGGGGAATCGTCGAAGAAGATGTCGGCGCCGAACGCATCCAGGAACGGCCCCTTGTCGCGCCCGCCGAGGAACAGCGCCTCGTCGATGCGCACCCCCCAGCGGCGCAGCGTGAGGATCACCCGCTTGTGCGCCGGCGCGGAGCGCGCCGTGACCAGCGCGGTGCGGATCGGCGCGGTCTCCGCGGGAAACGCGGCCTGCAGGCGATGCAGCGCCGAAAGGAACCCGCGGAAGGGGCCGCCCGACAGCGGTTCGGCCCACAGTTCGGATTCGTTGCGGTGGAAGGCGTCCAGCCCCTGCTCTTTCGACACCCGCTCGCCCTCGTCGCCGAAGATCACCGCGTCGCCGTCGAAGGCGATGCGCAGTTGCTCGGTGGAGCGCGGCGGTGCCGTCGAGGGCAGGATGGTGGCCGCCGCCACGCCCGCCCGTAGGGCGCGTCCCACGTCTTCGGCGTTGGCCGAGAGGAAGAGATCGGCCTTGAAGGGAGCGATGTAATCGGAGGTGGGGGCGCCGCTGGTGAAGGCGGCGCGCGAGATGCCCAGCTGGTAGTGCTGGATCGCGTTGAAGATGCGTAACCCGGTGTCGCCCGAATTGCGCGACAGCAGGATCACCTCCACTGCCGGCACGTCCGCCGACAACTTGTTCAGTCCCAGCAGTTTCTGCACCAGCGGAAACGCCACGCCCGGCTTGAGCAGTTCGTTCTCGTGTTCGATCTGGTAGGCGCGATAGGCGTCGAGCCCGTCGCGCTCGAACAACTCGTGGCTGTTTTCCATGTCGAACAGCGCCCGCGACGAGATGGCGACGACAAGGCGGTTGTCGCCAACGGAGGACGCGGCGTGGGCGTTGGACTCAGGCGTGGTCATGGGGCGGTCCGCGAAAGGCATGCGACGCCCATCGTACATCGTCGACGCGCCAGCGGCGCCCGCCCAGCGGTTACGGCGCGAACTGCTCGTCGAGGATCCGCTGTTGCAGGTTGTGCTCCGGGTCGAACAGCAGACGCACCGAATTGCGCCGCGACTGACGGATCTCCACCGTCTGCACGTCGCGCACCTCGTGGAAATCGGCCGTCGCGCTGATCGGTCGCTTGTTCGGATCGCGCGTTTCGAAGGCCACCCGGGTGGCGTGCGGCAGGATGGCGCCGCGCCAGCGGCGGGGACGGAACGGACTGATCGGCGTGAGCGCCAGCACGTTGGCCTCCAGCGGCAGGATCGGACCGTGGGCGGAGAGGTTGTAGGCGGTGGAGCCGGCCGGGGTGCTGAGCAGGATGCCGTCGCAGACGAGTTCGTCCAGCTTCACCTCGCCGTTGAGCCGCACCTGCAGGTGCGCCGCCTGGTTGCTCTGCCGGAGCATCGCCACTTCGTTGAACGCGATGGCGCGATGTTCCATGCCGTCGCGGCAGGTGCAGTGCATTTCCAGCGGATGCAACACGGCGGGATGGGCCCGGGAAACGCGCTCGTGGAGACCGTCGATCTCGTGGCGGTTCATCAGAAAGCCGATGTGACCCAGTTTCATGCCATAGAACGGCACGCCCAGCGTACGGTAGGCATGCAGCGTGCGCAGCATGAAGCCGTCGCCACCCAGCGAGACGATGATTTCGGCGTCGGCCGGCTCGACGCCGCCGTAGCGCCGGTCCAGCTCCTCTCGGGCGCGTTGGGCGACTTCGGTTTCACTGGCGACGAAGGCTAGGCGCATGGGCGATGGCGAGGTGGGTCGAGCACGGAGCTTAGCCCTAAACCGCGCCGGGAGAAAATCGCGGGAGCGCGCCGGGCGCGCTCCCGCGACACGCGTCAGACCGGAATCTGCGCCAGCTGGGCCAGGCGGCGGACGGCGACCGAGGCGATCGGGTAGTCCGCGTTCTGGGTGAGGATCTCGGCCAGCATCGCCCGGGTGTACTTGAGCGTGGCGTCGTCCCGCTCCAGCCACGCCTGCACGGGCGAGACGTCGGTACGGTCACCCGCCACGGTCAGCACCTGCAGGGCCAGGGCGCGATGCTGGGCGTTGAGCTCGTCCAGCAGCGAACCGCGGGCCTGCGCGTGCCACGCGCCTTCCACCGGCAGGGCCTCGATCTGGCCACGCAGCCACTCCAGGTCGAGCGCTTCGGCCAGTTCGTAGAACACCGGCGCGACCACGGCCATGGGCTTGCCGCTCTGCCGCGAGACCTCGACCATGTCCAGCGCGGCACGCAGCACCGGGATGCGGGCCAGGCGCACGGCCAGGGTCTCGGGCACGCCGAGGCCTTCCCATTTCTCCTGGCTGGCGGCGAAGTCGCCCCGGCCCGTGTCCGTAAGGGCCCCGGGCAACGCCTGGCGCAACACCGTCACCTCGGCCGCGTAACGGTCGACGTTGGCCGCGATGTCGAGCGTGCCGCCCGGACGGTTGAGCAGCCAGCGCGTGAGGTGACGCAGCAACGACCAGATCTGCAGGATCGCGTCGATCTGGGTGTCTTCGGCCACCGTGCCGTCGAGGGCCTCGATCGCCGCCCACAGCTCGCGCGCGTCGAGGATCTCACGGGCGGCGGTGTAGGCCTTGGCGATCGCCGCCGGGCCCTGCCCCGTGTCTTCCTGCATGCGCATCATGAAGGTGGCGCCCATGCGGTTGATCGTCGAGTTCGTCACCGCGGTGGCGATGATCTCGCGCTTGAGGCGGTGGCGCTGCATGTGCTCGGCGTACTTCTCGTGCAACGGCACGGGGAAATAACGCACCAGCTCGCGCGACAGGTAGGGGTCTTCCGGCACGTCCGACTCCAGCAACTGCTGGAACAGGCGGATCTTGTCGTACGACAACAGCACCGACAGTTCGGCGCGGGTCAGGCCCTGGCCCTTCTGCTTGCGCTCGGCCAGTTCGGCCGGCGTGGGCAGCGACTCGACCTGACGATCGAGCAGGCCTTCCGCCTCGAGGGTGCTGATGAAGTGGGCCATCGAACCCAGGCGGCGCACCGACTGGTGTTCCATCAGGGTGATCGCCTGGTTCTGGCGATAGTTGTCCCACAGCACGAGGCGGCCGACCTCGTCGGTCATCTCGGCCAGCTGGCGGTTGCGGCCCTCGAAGGTCAGCTCACCGCGCTGCACGGCGTCGTTGAGCAGGATCTTGATGTTCACCTCATGGTCGGAGGTGTCCACGCCGGCGGAGTTGTCGATGAAATCGGTGTTCATCAGCACGCCCGCCTGGCCCGCTTCGATGCGGCCCTTCTGGGTCATGCCGAGGTTGCCGCCTTCGCCGATCACCTTGCAGCGCAATTCGTTGCCGTTGACGCGCAGGCCATTGTTGGCGCGGTCGCCCACGTCGGCGTGGGTTTCGCTGGAGGCCTTCACGTAGGTGCCGATGCCGCCGTTCCAGAGCAGGTCGACCGGTGCCTTGAGGATGGCCGAAAGCAGGTCGTTCGGCGCCATGTGCGTGGCCTCGGAACGGATGCCCAGCGCGGCGCGTACCTGCGGCGACACGGGAATGGACTTGGCGCTGCGCGGATACACGCCGCCACCGGCGGAGATCAGCGACTTGTCGTAGTCGTCCCACGATGAACGCGGCAGCGCGAACATGCGCTGGCGCTCGGCGAAGCTCGTCGCCGCGTCGGGCGTCGGGTCGAGGAAGATGTGCCGATGGTCGAACGCGGCCAGCAGGAGGATGTGCTCGGAAAGCAGCATGCCGTTGCCGAACACGTCGCCGGACATGTCGCCGATGCCGACGGTGGTGAAGTCCTGGGTCTGGCAGTCGCGGCCCAGTGCGCGGAAGTGGCGCTTGACCGACTCCCAGGCGCCCTTCGCCGTAATACCCATGCCCTTGTGGTCGTAACCGTTGGAACCGCCCGAGGCGAAGGCGTCGTCGAGCCAGAAGCCGTGTTCGGTGGAGATCGCGTTGGCGATGTCCGAGAACGTGGCCGTGCCCTTGTCGGCCGCCACCACGAGGTAGGGATCGTCGTTATCGTGGCGCACCACGTCGTGCGGCGGCACCACCTTGCCCTCGACAAGGTTGTCGGTGATGTCGAGCAGGCCGTTGATGAACATGCGGTAGCAGGCGATACCCTCGGCCAGCTGCGCGTCACGGTCACCGCCCACCGGCGGGCGCTTGACGAAGAAGCCGCCCTTCGAGCCGACCGGCACGATGACCGTGTTCTTCACCATCTGCGCCTTGACCAGGCCTAGCACCTCGGTGCGGAAATCCTCGCGGCGGTCGGACCAGCGCAGGCCGCCGCGGGCGACGGGCCCGAAGCGCAGGTGGATGCCTTCCACGCGCGGCGCGTAGACGAAGATTTCGCGGAACGGCACCGGCTTGGCGAGGTCGGGCACCTTGTTCGAATCGAACTTGAAGCTCACGTACGAGCGGTAGGCGCCGTCCCACGCCTGGAAGAAGCTGGTACGCAGGGTCGCATGCACCAGCGCGATGAAGCTGCGCAGGATGCGGTCTTCGTCGAGGCTGGCGACGTTGTCGAGCAGCGTGTTGATCGCCTCTTCGACCACGGTGACCTGCTCGGCGCGCGGGCGCGACAGGGCGCCGAGCACGTTGTCGATCAGGCCCGGATGGGCGGCCAGCGTCTCGGCGTCGATGAGCGCATGCATCTCGTGCGCGAGCATGCCTTCGGCGTAGGCCTGCTGCTTCTCGTCGAGCGTTTCACGGCGTGGGTCGAAGCGCGCGTTGAACAGTTCGATGATGAGGCCGGCGATCGCCGGGTAACGGTTGAGCGCGTCTTCCATGTAGGCCTGGGAGAAGGCCACGCCCGTCTGCAGCAGGTATTTGCAATAGCCGCGGAGCACGGCGACCTGGCGCCAGTCGAGCTTCGCCCCGAGCACGAGGCGGTTGAAGCCGTCGTTTTCGGCGTTGCCACGCCAGATCTGTTCGAAGGCGTCTTCGAACAGCGTGCCCACCTGCTCCACCTCGAACGCGAGGCGGCCGACCGGCTGCACTTCGAAATCCTGGATGTAGAGCGAGCCGTCGGCCAGCTTCATCTCGTACATGTGCTCAGTGAGCACGCGCAGTCCGAGGTTCTCCAGCTGGGGCAGCACTTCGGACAACGCGATGTCCGCGCCCGAGCGGTAGATCTTGAAGCGCAGTTCTTCCGGACGGTGCGGCGGGTGGTAGAACGACATGCTGACGGCGTCCGGGCCGTCGAGGCCGGCCAGCGAGGCCACGTCGGCGGCGGCCACCTGGGGCGACACCTCGTCGACGTAGCCGGCGGGCAGCGCCTTGCCGTAGCGGTTGGCCAGGATGATGCCCTGCTGCTCGCCCATCGAGGCGATGAGCCGGTCACGCAGTTCGTCGTACCAGTTGCGCGCGATCGACGCGATCTGCGCCTCCATCGCCACGGCGTCGTACACCGGATGGTCGCCGATGCGCGGGCGAACCACCACGTGCAGGCGGACCAGCGCGGCCTCGCCCATCAGCACGGCGGAGTCCACGTGCTCGCCGTGGAAGGCCTCGCGCAGCACGCCCTCGACGCGCTCGCGTACCGAGGTGTTGAAGCGGTCGCGCGGGATGTACACCAGGCAGGAGAAGAACCGGCCGTAGCTGTCGCGGCGGATGAACAGGCGCGTGCGCGTGCGCTGGGCCAGTTCGAGCAGGCCGATCGACAGCGCGTAGAGTTCGTCGGTGCTGCACTGGAACAGCTCGTCGCGCGGCAGCGTGTCGAGGATGTGACGCAGCGACTTGCCCGAGTAGGAGTCGCGCTTGAGGCCCGAGCGGGCCATCACCGCCTCGCACTTGTCGCGCACCAGCGGCACCTGCTGCGGGTGGGCCATGTACGCGTTGGACGAGAACAGGCCGAGGAAACGCTGCTCGGCCACCGGGCGGCCGGCATCGTCGAAACGCAGCACGCCGATGTAGTCCATGTAGCCCGGCCGGTGGATCGGCGAGCGGGCATTGGTCTTGGTGAGGATGATCGCGTCGGTGGATCCCGAGCGCGGGAGTTCGGAGGCCACCAGCGTGCGCAGCGAACGCGGCGCCAGCGAGCGCTCGGCGGTGCGCAGGATGCCCAGGCCCGACCCGTCGACGGTCTTGAGGACGTCGTCGCCCTCGCCCGGCGCCACCTCGTATTCGCGGTAGCCCATGAACGTGAAGTGGTCGTCGGCCACCCAACGCAGGAACGCCGTGGCCTCGTGCACTTCGTCCGGGGTGTACGGCAGTTCGCGGTTGGCGAGGTCGCCGGCCACTTCGATCATCTTGCCGCGCATGGCCTGCCAGTCGGTCACCGCCTCGCGCACGTCGGCAAGCGCGGTGTCGATGCGGGCCTTGAGCGTGCCGAGGTCACCGTCGTCGAGGCGATCGATCTCGAAGCGCATCACCGACTCGGGCTGGCCTTCGCCGATGCCCTGCAGCACGCCCGACGCCGAACGCGTCACCGGCACCACCGGGTGGATGATCGCGTGGATGTCGGCCTGGGCGGCGGCCACCATCGACACGGTGTCCACGAGGAAAGGCATGTCGTCGGTGACCACCTCGATCACCGCGCGGGTGCCGGAGACGCCCGGGTTGTAGACGCGCAGCTTGGCCTGGCCGGGCGAGCGCTCACGGATGAAACCGAGCAGATCGGCGATCAGGGCCGCCCAGCGCTCCGGCGCATGCAGCGCATAGTCGGCGGGGGCGATCCGCTCGAAGAAGGCCTCGATAAAAAAGCGCGCCTCAGGGAGGCGCTCCGCGGGATAGTCGATCTTTTTCAGTTCATCGAAGACGACGGTGTGAAACTGGCCGTTTTCGGCGGCGCGAATCGCATTCATGGGCGGATGTCGGCTTGGGGAGAGAGGAAAACCGGCAAAGGATAGCTCCCACCGACATCAAGTAGCCACCGCCCGCGCGTTCGTGCGAACACGGATTTTTCACTGCATCGCGGCATAACTACGCGTCCCGGTCGATGACGGAGCCCGTGCGAGAGGCGTCGCGGGAGGCGGTGCGACGCACCAATCGCGACGGACAGGCCGTTAATGGGCCGTTGACGCTGGCGTGAGGGAGATTCTAAACTGGACGGTATAGTCCAGCAGGTCTCGCCCCGTGTCGCTCCTGGATACCCGCCATGCCTCGAACCATCAGCAACGGGTACTCCAGGCGGCCTGCGCGTTATTCCTGCGCGACGGGTACCGCGTCAGCATGGGCGCCGTGGCACGCGAGGCGGGCGTGTCGAAGCAGACCGTGTATGCACATTTCGCCAACAAGGACACGCTGTTCCACGCCGCCGTCGAACAACTCGTGCTGCCCCTGCATGCCAGCCTGGCTCCCGAGAGCCGCAGCCTGCCAGACACGCTGCACGCGTTGGCGCAGGCCCACCAGACCCATGTGATGGATCACGCCAACCTCGCGCTCGGCCGGATGCTGATCGCGGAGGCGCCCCGGTTTCCCGCCGCCGCGAAGACGTTCTTCCGGACCGCGATCGACACCGTCGCGCGCCGGCTCGCCAGGTTGATGGCCGAGGCGATGGACCAGCACCGCATGCGCCGGGAAGACCCCGACGTGGCGGCGGAGATCTTCCTCGCCATGCTGCACGGCATGGAGGGAGACCGGCGGCTCTTCGGCATGCAGGCCAGGGGGCAGGACGCGCAGGACCAGTGGGCGCGACACGCGGTAAACGTATTTATGCACGCGTACGACATCCTTCCGGATGCCCCGGCGCGAACGAACAAGAAACCTGGAAACGGAACGGAGTTCTCATGAAACCCCTGCCCCTGCGCACTTCCCTGCTGGTCGTCGGCCTCGCCGCGGCCCTCGCCGCCTGCCACAAGCAGGAAGCCCCCCAGCAGCCGCCCCCGCCGGAAGTCGGCGTCGTCACGGCCCAGCCGCAGGACGCCCCGCTGGTCCAGAACCAGGTGGGCCGCCTGTCTTCCTATCGCACGGCCGACGTGCGGGCCCGCGTGCCCGGCATCCTGCTGCGCCGCCTCTACGACGAAGGCACCGACGTCAAGGCCGGCCAACCGCTGTTCAAGATCGACCCGCAGCCGCTGAAGGCCGAACTCGACCAGCAGCTGGCGTCGCTGGCCTCCGCCCGCGCCTCGGCGGCGAACGCCAAGGCCCAGGCCGACCGCGCGCGCAGCCTGATCGGCAAGAACTACGTCTCTCGCCAGGACCTCGACACCGCCGAGGCCAGCGAGCGCACCACGGCGGCCGCCGTGAAGCAGAGCGAGGCCGCCGTGCAGGCCGCCCGGATCAACCTCGGCTTCACCGACGTGGTCTCGCCCATTGATGGCCGTGCCGGGCAGCAGCAGGTGACCGAAGGCGCCCTCGTGGGCCAGGGCGACACCACCCTGCTGACCCAGGTCGACCAGATCGACAAGCTCTACGTGAACTTCAGCATGTCCGTCGCCGACCTCGACACCATGCGCAAGGCCGCCGCGGCCGGCAACGCCACGCTGTCGGACAACGCGAAGTCCACGGTAACCATCGAGTTACCCGACGGCTCCGACTACACCGAAAAGGGCCAGCTCGACTTCTCCTCGGCCGTGGTGAACCCGCAGACCGGCACGGTCAACCTGCGCGCCCTGCTCGCCAACCCCGACCTGCGCCTGCTCCCCGGCCAGTTCGTCACGGTCAAGGCCGACCTGGGCAGCCTGCACAACGTGTTCCTGGTGCCGCAGTCGGCCGTGTTGCGCGACGCCAACTCGGCCTACGTCATGGTGGTGGGCGAGGGCCACGTGAAGGATCCCCAAAGCGGCGAGGACAAGACCATCCCCTCCGCGGCGGTGCGCCGTCCGATCCAGGCCGACCGCCTGGTCGGCGAGAACTGGGTGGTGACCGGCGGCCTCAAGCAGGGCGACCAGATCATCGTGCAGGGCCTGCCCAAGGCACGCGAAAACGCTCCGGTGAAGGCCTCGCCCGCCACGGCGGCCGCGCCCTCCGGCAATCCCGATGGCAAGGCGGCCCCGCAGGCCGCTGCCGGCGGCAAGCAGTAAGGGAGTCCCCTCATGCCGAGTTTCTTCATCGATCGCCCCATCTTCGCGTGGGTGGTGGCGATCCTCATCAGCCTCTGCGGCACGATCGCCCTGCTCAACATGGGCATCGAGTCGTATCCGAACATCGCGCCCCCGCAGGTGGTGGTCACCGCCACCTACCCGGGCGCGAGCGCGGACACGACCGAAAAGACCGTGACCCAGGTCATCGAACAGCAGCTGACCGGTATCGATCACCTGCTCTACTTCAGTTCGGCGTCGAGCTCCGCCGGCCAGGCCACGATCACCCTGACCTTCGAGTCGGGCACCGATCCGGACATCGCCCAGGTGCAGGTGCAGAACAAGGTGTCGCTCGCGACGCCGCGCCTGCCCTCGGAAGTGACCCAGCAGGGCGTCGTGGTGGCCAAGTCCAACCCTGACTTCCTGATGTTCGTGGCGCTCACCTCGAACAACCCGGCCATCGACGGCGATCGCCTGACCGACCTGGTGTCCTCGCAGGTGCTCGACCAGATCGCGCGCATCCCCGGCGTGGGCAACACCCGCCAGCTGGGCGCCGAGTACGGCATGCGCATCTGGCTCAACCCGGACAAGCTGCGCGGCTACGGTCTGTCGGCCTCCCAGGTACGCAGCGCGCTCACCGCCCAGAACGTGCAGTTCGCCGCGGGCTCGATCGGTACCGATCCGGCACTGAACGGCCAGGGCTTCAGCGCCACGGTGTCGGCCGAAGGCCGCTTCACCACGGCCGAGGAGTTCAAGGACATCATCCTGCGCGCCAACAACGACGGCACGGTCGTGCGGCTGAAGGACGTCGCGCGCATCGAGCTGGGCCCGCAGAACTACGGCTTCAACGCGCAGTACAACGGCACCGCCACCGGTTCGTTCGGCGTGCAGCTGCTGCCGGGCGCCAACGCGCTCAACGTGGCCGAAGCCGTGCGCGCGAAGATGGACGAGCTCTCCAAGAGCTTCCCGGACGGCGTCACCTGGTTCGCCCCGTACGACACCACCAAGTTCGTGGTCATCTCCATCGAAGAAGTGGTGCATACCCTGGTCGAGGCGATCATCCTCGTCTTCCTGGTGATGCTGCTGTTCCTGCAGAACTTCCGCGCCACGATCATCCCCACCCTGGTCATCCCGGTGGCCTTGCTCGGTACCTTCCTGGGCCTGTCGCCGCTGGGCTTCACGATCAACCAGCTGACCCTGTTCGGCATGGTGCTGGCGATCGGCATCGTGGTGGACGACGCGATCGTGGTGATCGAGAACGTCGAACGCATCATGAGCGAGGAACACATCTCGCCCAAAGAAGCCACGCGCAAGGCGATGGGCCAGATCACCGGCGCCGTGGTGGCGATTACCGTGGTGCTTGCGGCGGTGTTCGTGCCCTCGGCGCTCCAGCCGGGCGCGTCGGGCATCATCTACAAGCAGTTCGCGCTGACCATCGCGGTGTCGATGGGCTTCTCGGCCTTCCTCGCCCTGTCGTTCACCCCGGCCCTGTGCGCCACGATCCTCAAGAACGAGCACGGCAAGAAGAAGAACATCGTCTACCGCAAGTTCAACGACATCTTCGACCGCACCACGCACACCTACTCGGGCCACATCGGCTCGGCGGTGCGCCACGCGCCGCGCTGGATGATCGTGTTCGTGCTGATCGGCGTACTCTGCGGCTTCCTGTTCACGCGCCTGCCGACCAGCTTCGTGCCCGACGAGGACCAGGGCTTCGCGCTGGCCATCGTGCAGCTGCCGCCGGGCTCGAGCCTGGCCCGCACCGAAAAGGTGATGGGCGACATCCGCGGCATCATGCTGAAGGACCCCGCCGTCGAAGGCGTATTCCAGATCTCCGGCTTCAGCTTCGTCGGCCAGGGCGAAAACGTCGGCATGGTGTTCATCCGCCTGAAGGACTGGGACGTCCGCGACACCACCGCCACCGAGTTCATCCAGCAGGCCAACGGCAAGATGCAAGCCGTGCGCGACGCCACGATCTTCGTGGTCAACCTGCCGACGATCCGCGGCCTGTCGCAGTTCGGCGGTATCGACATGTACCTGCAGGCGCGTGGCGGCCAGTCGCGCGAAGAACTCACCCAGGCCCGTAACCAGCTGCTCGGCGCCGCCGCGCAGAACAAGGCCCTGGTGGGCGTGCGCCCGAACACCCTCGAGGACGCCCCGCTGCTCCAGCTCAACGTCGACCGCACCCAGGCGCAGACGATGGGCCTGTCGGTCAGCGACATCTACACCGCCATCCAGCTCACGCTGGCGCCGGTGTACGTCAACGACTTCCAGTACGGCGGCCGCGTGAAGCGCGTGATGCTGCAGGCCGACGCGCCCTTCCGCATGGGCACGGACGCGTTCCAGCACATCTTCACCCCGAGCGGCGCGACCAGCAGCACCGGCACCACCTCGTCCACGCAAAGCAGCAGCACGGGCAGCAGCGCCACGGGCACCGACAACGGCATGGTGCCGCTGTCGAGCGTGGTGCACACCAAGTGGGGCATGGCCGCACCCAGCCTCACCCGCTACAACGGCTACTCAGCCGTGGAAATCGTGGGCAACAACGCCCCCGGCTACTCCACCGGCCAGGCGATGGGCATCGTCGAGCAGATCGTCAACGACAAGCTGCCCAAGGGCTTCGGCTATGACTGGACCGGCCAGTCCTACCAGGAAATCCTGGCGGGCAACTCCGCCACCATGCTCATGGTGCTGTCGATCGTGATCGTGTTCCTCTGCCTCGCGGCGCTGTACGAAAGCTGGTCCATCCCGGTGGCCGTGCTCCTCGTGGTGCCCCTGGGCATGCTGGGCACGGTGGTGTTCTCGATGCTGCGCGGCCTGCCGAACGACATCTACTTCAAGATCGGCCTCATCACCGTCATCGGCCTGGCGGCGAAGAACGCGATCCTGATCGTGGAATTCGCGGTCGAGCAGCAGCAGGCGGGCAAGACCCTGCGCGACTCGGTGGTGGAGGCGGCCCGGTTGCGACTGCGCCCGATCCTGATGACGTCGATGGCGTTCATCCTCGGCGTGCTGCCGCTGGCGATCTCCACCGGCGCCGGCGCCAACTCCCGCCACGCCATCGGTACGGGCGTGATCGGCGGCATGCTGTTCGCGACCTTCCTGGGCCTGTTGCTGATCCCGGTGTTCTACGTGTCGGTGCGGCGCATGCTCGGCGACAAGCTCGACGAGGTATCGCACAAGCTGCCGCACCATGGCGGTGACGACGACCACGACCCGCACGGCGGTGGCGGTAACCACGGCCCGTCCGATACCGGTCCTCACGCACCGAACGTCGGTGACCTGAGCGCCTTCGACTCGGATCCCCGACGAGGCACCCAGCGACCCTAAGGTCAACGAAAAGGCCCGGCTGCAAAAAGCCGGGCCTTTTTTTTGTTTCATCGCGAATGACCGGGGCTATCCGGCTATCGACCTGACGGCCCGGTGGATGTTCGACCGGGCGCGGTGTTGCCATCTTGTAGCGCCAGAGCGCGTTGCACCTGGGCGTTTGGCGGGGAGACCTTGATGTCCACCCTCGCTGCTCGGGCAGTCCTCCGCGTTCGACAGGGCAAGGCCGCTGACGCGGCCCATGTGCTAATAGGCCTGCGGCCGCTTCCTTGTGCGGAACTCGCCTCGAGGGTGGACACCAAGATCTCTTCCAGACGGTGAGGTCGGATGCTGGGAAAGCGCGGGTCGTTTTTTGGCCGATCTGCGCAAGCGCTGCGTGATATGTGAAACGGCATCCCGACAACGGGTATCCCACGTCGCGACGAGTTGACCGGCGTTGTAGGGCGGAGCGAGGTGAAGCTCACTGGCTCGCCGCGGGGCGCCGTACGGACTCTCACAACACGCCGCCCCGGTCATGGGGAGAGTCTTCGGTGTCCACCCTCGAGGCGAGTTCCGCACAAGGGAGCGGCCGAAGGCCGTTTGGATACACGGGCCGCGTCAGCGGCCTTTCCCTGTCGAACGCGGAGGACTGTCCGAGCAGCGAGGGTGGACACCGAAGGCTCTTGCCTCACGGCCTCACGGCCTCACGCTTCGGGCCGGCGGCGAGGTGCGTAAGCGGCTCACCGCGCCGACGCGGCCCCGTGCCCTTGGCGAAGCGCCGACGTTCGTCAGGCGCCTCGCCCCACGGCGATCAGCGCAGCCCGGTCTCCGCGCGCGCGATCACCAGGCGCTGGATTTCGCTCGTGCCCTCGTAGATTTCGGTGATCTTCGCATCACGGAAGTAGCGTTCCAGCGGCATTTCCTTGGAGTAGCCCATGCCGCCATGGATCTGCACCGCCTGGTGCGCGATCCACATCGCCGCCTCTGAGGCGACCAGCTTGGCCATCGACGCCTCGGTGCCGAAGCGGCCGCCGGTCTTTTCCACCTGGGCCTTGGTCCAGGCCGCGCGCAGCGTGAGCAGCAGGGCCGCGTCGAGCTTGCACTTCATGTCGGCGATCTTCGACTGGGTCATCTGGAACGTACCGATCGGCGTGCCGAACGCCTTGCGATCACGCGACCACTGCAGCGTGGCCTCGTAAGCGGCGCGGGCGATGCCCACGGCCTGCGACGCGATGCCGATGCGGCCGGCGTCGAGCACGCCCATGGCGATCGCGAAGCCCTTGCCTTCCTCACCGAGCAGGTCGTCCTTCGGGCACACGTAATCGTGGAATTCGATCTCACAGGTGGCCGACGCGCGGATACCGAGCTTGGGTTCGGTCTTGCCGGCGAGGAAGCCCTGGCGCTGGGTGTCGATGATGAAGGCCGACACGCCGCGGGCACCGATGCCCGGCGTGGTCACGGCGAACAGCACGATGTAGCGTGCTACCGGACCCGAGGTGATCCAGCTCTTCTTGCCGTTGATGACCCAGTCGCCGTCGGCGTTCTTCACCGCGCGGGTGTGCATGTTGGACGCATCCGAGCCGGACTGCGGCTCGGTGAGCGCGTAGGCACCGATGGCCTCGCCGGAGGCGATGGCGCGCACATAGGCCTGCTTCTGCGCCTCGGTGCCGTTCTTCAGGATGCCGTTGCAGAACAGCGAGTTGTTCACCGACATGATGGTCGAGGTGGCGGCATCGGCCGCGGCGATCTCCACCATGGCCAGCACGTAGGCGATGGGATCCATGCCCGCGCCGCCGTATTCCTCGGGCACCTCGATGCCCATCAGGCCCAGTTGGCCCATCTCGCGGATGTTCTCCAACGGAAACTCGCCCTTGGCGTCGAGTTCGGCGGCGACCGGCGCGATGCGCTTCTGGGCAAAATCACGGGCGATGGACTGGATCGACAACTGGTCGTCGGTAAAACGGAAATCCATGGGGCATACCTCATGCCGACCCTGCGGCCGGCCAGTCTGGAGTGGGCAATCCAGCCATTCTAACGGCCGTTCGACCCTTTGCCGCCCTGCACCGCAACATGCGCCCTTGACGCTGGCCCGCGCCGGCCGCATCCTTAAAATCTCTGTATCGCGATAAAAGGATGTTGGATGGATCTCTCGACCGCCTCCACGGTGCTCCGGCTCCTGGCGGACCCGACCCGCGTCCGCCTCCTCGCCCTGCTCGACCGCGAGGAACTGACCGTGGCCGAACTGGCGGCGGTGCTTCACCTGGCCCAGCCGCGCGTGTCCACCCACCTGGCCAAGCTCAAGGAGGCCGACCTCGTGCGCGACCGCCGCGCCGGCGTTTCGGCCTACTACCGGGCCAACGCCGAAGCCGATCCCACGCTGGCCGCCCTGGTGGCCTCCCTGCGCGACACGCTCAGCGACGCCTTGCTGCGCGAAGACGCCGAGCGCCTGCCCACCGTGCTGGCCCAGCGCGCCCGCAGCGAAGGCTGGGCCGATACCGTCGCCGGCGATATGGAGCGGCACTATTCGCCCGGTCGCACCTGGGAGACCCTGGCCAGGTCGCTGCTTCAATTGCTGGAAACCGGCGACGTGCTCGACATCGCGTCGGGCGACGGCGTGACCGCCGAACTGCTGGCGCCGCACGCCCACGCCATTCTCTGCATCGACAGTTCAGAGCGCGTGGCGGATGCCGCCCGCCAACGCCTGGCGCATTTCCCCAACGTGGAGGTGCGCCAGGGCGACATGCATGCGCTCGACCTGGGCGAGCGCCGTTTCGACCTGGTGCTGCTGATGCACGCCCTCACCTACGCGGAGCACCCCGACGAGGTGTTCCGCCAGGTGGCGAAGGTGCTCAAGCCGGGCGGGCGCGTGCTGGCCGCCACCCTCGGCGAACATGACCACCGCGCCGTGGTCGAGCCGTTCGACCATCGCAATCTCGGCTTCGACTGCGACGGACTGGCCGCGCTGGCCCGCGACGCGGGCCTGGACGTGGTCAGTTGCGAGCGCCTCAGCCGCGAACGGCGCGCCCCGCATTTCGAAGTCATCAGCCTGCTCGCGCGCAAGCCCTGACCGGAGGTCGACATGAGCACCCTACCCTGGCTCCATCCCGACCGCGTCGCCCTCATCGAAAAGGGCCTCGCCGAGCGAATCATGATCCTCGACGGCGGCATGGGCACGATGCTCCAGGGGCACCGGCTCGACGAGTCCGGCTACCGCGGCGAGCGCTTCGCCGGCGGCCATGACAGCCTGCATGCGCACGACCACCCCGGCGAGTGCGACCTGAAGGGCAACAACGACCTGTTGCTGCTCACCCAGCCGGCGATCATTAAGGGCGTGCACCAGGCCTACCTGGACGCTGGCGCGGATTTCGTCGAAACCAACACCTTCAACGCCACCCGCGTGAGCCAGGCCGACTACCACCTCGAACACCTCGTGCCCGAACTCAACCGCGAAGGCGCCCGCCTGGCCCGTGAGGCGTGCGACGACATGACCCGGCGCACGCCGGATAAACCCCGTTTCGTCATCGGCGTGCTCGGGCCGACCAGCCGCACGGCGTCGATCTCGCCGGACGTCAACGATCCCGGCTACCGCAACATCGACTTCGAAGCGCTCAAGAGCAACTACATCGAATCGGCCCGCGCCCTGATCGAAGGCGGCGCCGACACGATCATGGTCGAAACCATCTTCGACACGCTCAACGCGAAGGCGGCGCTGTTCGCCCTGGCCGAGCTGTTTCACGAACTGGGCGGGCGCGTGCCGGTGATGATCTCCGGCACCATCACCGACCGCTCCGGCCGCACGCTCTCGGGGCAGACCGCCGAGGCGTTCTTCTACTCGGTGGAGCACATCCAGCCCTTGTCGGTGGGCCTCAATTGCGCGCTCGGCGCGGAAGACCTGCGACCGCACGTGCAGATGCTCGCGCGCATCGCCAACGCGGCCGTGAGTACGCACCCCAACGCGGGCCTGCCCAACGCGTTCGGCGAATACGACGAGACGCCCGAAAGCATGGCCGCCACCATCCGCGACTTCGCGGCCAACGGCCTCATCAACATCGTGGGTGGCTGCTGCGGCACCACGCCCGCGCACATCGCCGCCATCGCCGAGGCGGTCGCACCCTTCCCGCCCCGGCTCCGCCAGGCCACCGCGAACGCCGCATGAGCATCCGATATACCCGCCTTTCCGGCCTCGAGCCGCTGGTCCTCACCCCGGACCTCAACTTCATCAACGTCGGCGAGCGGACCAACGTCACGGGCTCGGCCCAGTTCCGCAAGCTGATCAAGGAAGGCCGCTACGAGGAAGCCGTGGACGTCGCCCGCCAACAGGTGGAGAACGGCGCCCAGATCATCGACATCAACATGGATGAGGGCCTGATCGACTCCGAAGCGGCGATGACGCGCTTCGTGAACCTGATCTCGTCCGAGCCGGACATCGCCCGCGTGCCGATCATGGTCGATTCGTCCAAGTGGAGCGTGATCGAAGCGGGCCTGCGCTGCATGCAGGGCAAGGGCATCGTCAACTCCATCTCGATGAAGGAAGGCGAGGCACTATTCCTCGAACACGCGCGCAAGGTGCGCCAGTATGGGGCCGCCGTGGTCGTGATGGCCTTCGACGAGGCCGGCCAGGCCGACACCAAGGAGCGCAAGGTCGAGATCTGTTCGCGCGCGTACGCGCTGCTCGTGGACACGCTCGATTTTCCGCCTGAAGACATCATCTTCGACCCGAACATCTTCGCCATCGCGACCGGCATCGAAGAGCACAACAACTACGCGGTCGATTTCATCGAGGCCACGCGCGAACTCAAGCGGCGTTTCCCCGCCTCGCACGTCTCCGGCGGCGTGTCCAACGTGTCGTTCTCGTTCCGCGGCAACAACCCCGTGCGCGAGGCGATCCACTCGGTGTTCCTTTACCACGCCATCGCGGCGGGCATGGATATGGGCATCGTCAACGCCGGCGCCCTGGCCATCTACGACGACCTGCCCGCCGACCTGCGCGAGCGCGTGGAAGACGTGGTGCTCAATCGTCGCCCCGACGCCACGGAGCGCCTGCTCGAGGTGGCCGACACCTACAAGGGCGGCAAGGGCGGCGCGGTGGTCGAGTCGGCCGCGTGGCGTGACAAGCCCGTGATCGACCGCCTGAGCCATGCGCTGGTCCACGGGATCGACCAGTACGTGGTCGAAGACACCGAGGAAGCGCGCCAGCTTTCCGCGCGCCCGCTCGACGTGATCGAAGGCCCCCTGATGTCCGGCATGAACGTCGTGGGCGACCTCTTCGGGGCCGGCAAGATGTTTCTTCCGCAGGTGGTCAAGTCGGCGCGGGTCATGAAGAAAGCGGTCGCCCATCTCATTCCGTACATCGAGGAAGAGAAGCGCGTCTCGGGCGAAGTCGGCCGGAGCAACGGCAAGATCGTGCTCGCCACCGTCAAGGGCGACGTGCACGACATCGGCAAGAACATCGTGGGCGTGGTGCTCCAGTGCAACAACTTCGAGGTGATCGATCTCGGCGTGATGGTACCCACGCAGAAGATCCTCGACACCGCGCGGGCCGAGAACGCCGACATCATCGGGTTGTCGGGCCTCATCACCCCGTCGCTGGAAGAAATGAGCCAGGTGGCGCGCGAGATGCAGCGCCAGGATTTCCAGGTGCCCCTGATGATTGGCGGCGCGACCACCTCACGCGCACATACGGCGCTGCGTATCGAGCCGCACTACCGTTCGCCCACGGTGTGGGTGAAGGATGCCTCGCGCGCCGTCGGCGTGGCGCAGTCGCTGGTCAGCAAAGAGCTCGTCGACGACTTCATCGCCAAGGTGCGCTCCGAATACGCCGAGGTGCGCGAGCGCCACCGCGGCCGCGGCACGGGCAAGCAACTGGTGCCGCTGGGCAAGGCCCGCGAGCAACGATTCCGCGGCGACTGGGCGCGTTACATGCCGCCCACGCCCCGAACGCCCGGTCTGACGATCTTCGACGATTACGACCTCGCCGAGTTGCGCGACTACATCGATTGGTCGCCGTTTTTCAACGCCTGGGAACTCGCCGGCCGCTTTCCGGACATCCTCACCGACGAGATCGTGGGCACCCAGGCGAGCGAGCTCTACCGCGATGCCCAGGCCATGCTCGACCGCATCATCGACGAGAAGTGGCTCACCGCCCGCGGCGTCATCGGCTTCTGGCCGGCCGCGCAGGTCGGCGACGACATCGAGGTCTACGCCGACGCGGCGCCGGGCAAGCGCAAGCCCCTGGCCACGCTGCACCATCTTCGCCAGCAGGCCGACAAGCCGGTCGAACGACCGGACTTCTGCCTGGCCGACTTCGTGGCCCCGCGCGACAGCGGCGTGGCCGACTGGATCGGAGGCTTCGCGGTCACCGCCGGCATCGGCATCGATGCCCACGTGGCGCGCTTCGAAGCCGCGCACGACGACTATTCGTCGATCCTGCTCAAGGCGCTCGCCGACCGCCTCGCCGAGGCGTTCGCCGAACGGATGCACGAGCGCGTGCGCAAGGAGTTCTGGGGCTACGAGCCCGACGAAGCGCTGGACAACGCCGCGCTCATCGCCGAGGCCTACCGCGGCATCCGCCCCGCCCCGGGCTATCCGGCGTGCCCCGAGCACACGGAAAAGCGCTCCCTGTTCGCCTTGCTCGACGCCGAGCGCCACACGGGCATCGAGCTGACCGACAACTTCGCCATGTACCCCACGGCGGCGGTCTCGGGATGGTATTTCTCGCACCCCGAGAGCCAGTATTTCGTGGTGGGCCGCCTCACCCGCGAGCAGGTCGACGACTACGCCCGGCGCAAGGGCTGGGACCGCACGGAAGCCGAGCGCTGGCTGGCCCCTTACCTCGACTACGACCCGGACTGACCCCGGCGGGGATCAGCGGTCCTCGGGACCGCCCGGGGTCACGGTCTCGTTCGCGTCGCGGTTTTTCAGGTGGGCGAAGACGTTGTAGATCGAGACCAGCATGGGGAACGCCGTCTGGATGATGCCCACCGAATCGTTCTTGCCCCAGATGAAGTAGGCGAGCGTGAGCACGCTGCCGCTCACCGAGAGGTACCAGAAAGACATCGGTACGGTGACCCGCTTGTTCTTCTTGGTGGCGTAGAACTGGACGAACCAGCGCGCCGTGAAGAGCAAGGTGCCCAGCAGGCCGATGATCTTCCAGGGGGTGAGGGTCAGCAGATGGAGGTTGGCGAGGGCTTCATGCATGGCGGTGTCCGCACGTCGTGACCGGGGCATGGTACGCATCCCGGCTTGCCATGGGCTTACCTGGGGCAGCCCACAAGAAAAAACCCGGCCGGAGCCGGGTTTTCGAAACGATGGTGGGCGGTACAAGGATCGAACTTGTGACACCTGCCGTGTGAAGGCAGTGCTCTACCGCTGAGCTAACCGCCCATCGAGCAGGCTATTTTAGGGTGTGCCCAGAGCGTCGTCAATGGCATCAGGACGACTTGCAGTACCCCTGGGCGGTACTGGCATTGGACGAGGTCGCCAACGCCGCGCTTGCGGCCCGGCCCCCGCTCTGCAGGATGACCGTGCGGCCTGCGAACCGCACCCCGCTCTGACCGACCGTATCGCTGCTGGATTTGGCGCACACCCAGAACTGCGCGCCGCCCAGCACGGAGCTGCCACGGGCGTCGAACGTGATCAGGCTCGCATTACCCTGGATGGACGCGTTGGACATGCCCTGGGTCACCTGCAGGACTTCATTACCCGCCGCATAGGCGGTCTTGGGCCCGCTGTTGACGTAAACCAGCCAGCCCGTGTCGTAGACGTTCCCTCCCGACGTACACGTGGGCGTCGCCGAGGCCACGTTCGAACTCGGGCAGACAGACACGTAGACACCCCGGGTGACCGCGGTGGACCGGGCCAGGCGCAAGGCGCCCAGCAGCTCGTTGGTCTGCGCCGCCACCGCGTTGCGCTTCATGAAATCGGAAAACGTCGGCACGGCGATGGCCAGCAGCACGGCGAACACCAGGAGCGTCACCACGAGTTCGATCAGCGAAAAGCCGTACCCGCTGGACCGTGGCTTCATGGCGACGCCCCGCAGTATTCGGCGATTTCGTCGTTGCTGCGTCGACGCATGCGTTCGAGGTCTTCCGGGGATAGCCGCCGGGCCTGCGTGGGATCGCCGCTATCGACCAGCATTGCCTTGCCGTCCAGCACCCGGAGGTTATCGCGCGCACGCGCGCAGTTCTGCGCGCGCGCACCGGCCTCGGCTTTTTGCAACGCCGTGTCCGAGGTGCCCGTCGTCGACGCGGACGCCGGGGCCGGCACGGTCTCGATCCCGCCGCCACGCACATCCACCGGCTGGGCCGCCACGCCGGGCGGTGCGGTGTCGCCGTAGTGGGTCACGCCTTGGGCGTCGGTCCATTTGTAATAGCGTTGGACCTGCTGCGCCTGTGCCGCGCAGACAACGAAAAAAGCCGCGAGTGCCCAGGCATGCCGGCTCACTTCGACAACCCCCAGCACGTCGGATCGTTGGCGGTCGTGCCCGTCGACGTACGCGCCCCGGTGTTCGTCAGCGACAGCGTCTGGCATTGCGTATCGGATTTCTGCTGCGTACCGGTGGCCGCGGCGGTGACCACGAAACCGGTCGACGAGGCCGACGCGATGCTGACGGTGTAATTGGCACCGGCGGCCGACGACGAGGACGCCAGCGTCGCGAGGCTCTTGGCGTACGTGTTGGTCGAATAGAACGCTCGCTCCTGCCGGGCGGCCAGGTCGACCAACGCGCGCTGCGCGTCGGTGCGATTCGCCCGGACCACGTACTTTCGGTACGACGGCACGGCGATCGCCGCGAGGATGGCGATGATGACGAGGGTCACGAGCAGTTCGATCAACGTAAAACCTTCGGAACGCCGGGGGCGGGTGGACATGCGTCAATTCCCCTGTGGTTCGCGCCAGGACGTCTCGCCACTGGTCACGGGTTGGAGTGTAGCCACATCCTTGCACACAATCGCGCCGGTCGAGGTCTGCGTGCAGGCCGTCACCGTCTTGGCACCCCGGGGTCCGTTCGAGGCGTCGCCGGCGTGCAGGCTGGGCGGCGCGGGCAAGCCGGCACCGATCGACGCCGACGTGAGTACCTTGTTGCTGCCCGCGGCGGTGCCGAAGAAGCCGTTGGGCGATCCCACGCCCGCGCGATAGTCCAGGCCATACAGCACGGAGCTGCCCAGGCCGGTGCAGATCGACGTACCCGGCGTATAGGCGGCCGTCAGGAGGAGCCCGCCAAGCAACGACTGGGCACTCACCACGCGCTCGGAGGGATTGGTACCGTTCGTCGAGAGATTGCGATACCACCCCGCGATTCCCGGGGTATCGAACGCACCCGCCAGGCCGGTGAAGTTCGTAACGCCGCTGAAGGCGGCATTGGTAGGCACGTTTTGCACGGTCTGGTCGGTAAAGACGTCGACGTTGGTCACGTTCACCAGGTTCGACTGGCTGATAGTGGCCAGGTACTGCGCATCGGTCGGATTCAAAAGCTGCGTATCGATCAGACCGTAGATGCGCTGCTGTCCCGTCGTCGCCTTGTCGGTGCTGGTGAAGAGCCGTCCCGTGCCGAAGAACACCATCGGCGCGCCGCGATCGTTACGACCCAGCGTCGGTCGCACGGTGACCGGCAGGCCGTTCGTGCCGCCGAGATCGAGGAACAGGTTGCCCTTCCAGTTGGACGGCGCGGGGTCGCTGTTCACGGCGATCTTCCAGAATTCGCCGCCGAACTCGCTGGACGAACCATCGCCGTACACGCTACCGAAGTAGATCGCCTCGGCCTTGCCGTTGAGATCGAAGTCCGAGGCGATGAGATCGCCTGCGAAGCTGTTCTTGCCCTTCGCGTTCGCACTGCCCAGATCGAACTGGGTCGGCTTGGCGGCCCCGTTCGTCGACGCATTGACGATGTCCGCCACGTTGTACACGTTGACGCGCAGGTTCTGGTTCGACGCCACCTTCTTCGCATCCGTCGGCCCGGAGCCGAACGCGAGGAAAAAGCTGCTGGGGCTTCCCGAGATCGCGTCACGCACCATCACCGCGGCCGGGGCGGACGTGGTCCACGTACCCGGCAGCGTGATTTCCGAGAGGACCTTGGGCGGGGACTCCGGATCGGTGATGTCCATGATCACGTAGGCCGAGTCCGAGGTGACGTTGTTCGCGGTACTGTTGGTCGAGACGTTCACCGTGATCGAGCCGCCACCCAGCCGGAACGGCACCACCAACAGGGTGCCCCAACCCTGGGGATGCGTGGTGTCGTTGGGGAACACCTTGGCGTCGAACGCGATCGGGCTGCCGTCCACGTAGTAGGTGTGCTGATAGGCCGGGTCGGTCAACCAGCGCAGGTGGGGCAGCAGGTTCTTCGGAATATACGCCCACAGTTCGCCGCCCAGCGGGTGCTGCGTCGCGGTGCCGATGGCGGTGCCCGGTGTCGCCGTTCCGTTCGCCGAGCACACGGTCGTCGTCGGACGAAGCTCGAAACTCTGGCAGCTCGCGTTGTAGAAGCCCGCGTTGAACGCATGCAGCATGCCGTCGTTCGCGCCGACGTAGATCACCTGCCGACGGTTGCGATACTGCGTCCGGAACGTCGCGTAGGTGCTGTCGTTATAAAGCAGGTCGTACGATTCCGCCGGTGCACTGACCGCCAGGGGTGTCGAATTGACGATGTCGCCCAGGCGGGTCACGCGATCCTGCAAGGAGGCGTCCGTGCCGTAATCGACGGTACGGCTCCTCAGCCCGGCGATTTCCGTGCCACGGATCCAGTTGACGATATTCGCGGCTTCGGTGGTGGAGTCCGTGTTGAGGTAACGGTAATTGGTGCTGTTGATGCCGTCGGTGCCGGTCGCGTTCCACGTGAACGGCCGCACTTCGCCCGCATCGACCACCCCGTTATTGTTCGCGTCCACCCAGGTGAAGATATAGCGTCCGCTGCTGTTACCGAACGCAGTGCCATACGGTCGCTGCGTGCCGGTGACCAACGAGGGATCCCACAGCATCGAACGCGCGTTCCAGATGGTTTTCAGGTCGGTCAGCTCGATCGTCTCGCTCGACGACGGCGTGAACGTCTTCGGGTCCGAACTGGTGTACCGCGTCACCATCGTTCGCTGCGTGCCGCTCTGGTAGCTGAAGGTCACGACCTTGTCGACGGTGTAATCGTCGAGCTTGTCGTTGCCGTTGCTGTCTTCGCGAAGCAAGCCGTACTGGTCGGTCCACAGGGCACCCAGCGAGCCGATCCACGTGGCACGCGCACCGCTCGTGTCGGTTCGCTCCGCCTCGTAGAGCGCCTGGTAGGTCACGCCAACGCCGTTGGCGCTGGTCGCGACCGTCGCGGCGGCCGTACCCGACGAGGTCTTGGCGAGGATCTTGCGGAAGAGCGTATCCAGCGCCGTTTCCAACTTGCCCGGATCGGTGACCAGGAAGTAGTTGTCGGGCACGCCATCCTTGTCGGCGTCCCACTTGGACGTGTCGTTGGGGTTGCTGTCGTTCGCCGGCGTATCGGTACCGTCCGGCTTGGTGGTGTCCACGCGGAAGCCGCCCCACTTCGCGGCATAGAGCAGCGGATCCTGCAGCGTGCCCGCACTGGTGCTGCCAATGGCGTACCGGGCCGTCGTGGCACCGTTGTTGACCTGGCAGCCGTTACAGCCGCCGGAGGCGCCGATCGCTCCCGTGCCGTTCAATCGATTGCCGGACGCGTCGTAGATATCCGGGTTGGTGGCGTCGGTGTACTTGAAGCCATAGATGCCGGAGTGGAAGTGCGCGCCGTCCTTGGTCGTGCCGTTGACGATGTAGCCGAACCCCTGGCCATTATTGGTCGAGGCGGAGACCGTCTTCGTCGTGATGTTGGCGGACGTGGACGTGATCTCGTAGCTGATGATGCCCCAGACATCCTGATCGTAGTCACCACCGCCGAAGCTGTCGTCCCAGTCGGCATAGAAGGAACCGCGCGCGGTGGTGCCGTCGTTGGTCTGCGACAAGATCTTGAAGTCCACGAGGCCACCGCCGCCGACGTTGCCATTGCCCAGATCAAGTCGGTAAGCCGGAATGATCGTCACGAACTGGCCCGGCACATTGGGCACCGGCACCCGGATCTGCGGGGTCGTGGTCGCCAGTTGTACGCCGAAGGTACTCACCTTCAGGGACGTGCGATCGTCCGACGTGACGATGGGATTGCCGGTGCTGTCGTTACCCAGGTCGCGAATACGCTTCACGTGGGCGCCATAGGCGGCTCCCGCCATGAGGTAGCCGCCCTTGAGTGCGGGAACTTCGGGGCAAATGCCCTGGACGGTGGAGAAGTTGGAAACCGTCTTACCCGAACAAAGGTTGGCATCGGCGCCCGCATAAGACGACGAGGGATTGCCGACGAACCAGGCCTTGCCGTTGATGCCTTCCCCCGTGCCGACCAGGTCGGTCCAGGCTGCCACGCTACGCCCGGAGTTCAGGTCATCGAAGCCGGCAACGGCGTCCGTATCGTAGCTGAGCGAGCTGGCGTTGAAGTTAATGACGTTCAGGGGCGCGCAGAAGTTGGCGGCACTGATCGGATCGTTCCAGGTGGCGACGACGGACATGCCCAGGGCTTTGTCCTCGGCTCCGGAGGCGAACGCCGCGTTAGGCGACTTGCCGGCAAGGTAACGCAGCGTCTCAATATAGCTCTCCGCCATAGGGTTGCCCCAAGACGAGCAATTGCCCTCGCCAACGAGCGAGCCCGATGAACCGCTGGTACTGATGCCGGTACGCTGATAGGTACACCCGTTGCCCGTACCGTAATTGTCGCCGGACAGGTAAGCGTAGCCATAGATGCGCAACGCATTGATGTTGCTGATGATGCCCGGATTCGACGTGAACGTGCCATCGGATGCGTTCACGTCGTTGGTGATGAAGTCACCGTCGTTCGTGCCCGGACCGGGAAGCGCGGCTCGCACCACGCCGCCCGACGCGTTGTGGTCGAACGTCGGCGTCACCAGCCCGAACTTGATATTGCCCGTTTCACCGTATTTCTGAAGCAACCCGATCGGTTTGTACGGGCTGGATGCCGACGTGCTGTCGGGATACTGCTTGCACTTCTCAGCGCCGATCAGGCCCGAGACGCAGACTTTCACGCGCGCGATCAGCTCAGCCCAGTCAGTGCCTTCGGTACCGGGCTGGTCGGGGTTTTCGGCGCCCGAACCCAAGCCGGAGAATGCCGCGCGGTTGCCGTTGCTGAGAAAGCCATCCTGGAACGAACCCTGCGAGTTGTTCTTTTCGTTGTACCACTGGCACTGCAGGCTTTCGTTCGAGCCCCACAGCGCGTAGTTGCCCGTACGCATGCGGACCAGGGGCGGTGCCGTATTGGATTGGGATCGGTTGGTGGAACCGCCCTGCACGGTCGTGTTGCAGAACGTGATCCCGGTGCGCGTCAGGTTGGTCACCGTCCAGTTGCTGTACTGGAGAAACTGATTGATGCAGGCGGAAACCGACCCGCATCCCATGTTGCTCGAGAACATGCCGTCCTGGAGACGCAGCTCGACGCGATTGTTCTGAGTCGCATTGCCGTAGCCACCCGTGTTCAGGTAGCGAACCGGTGCCGTGAGAACCGCTGTCACGTTGTTCGCCGTGGCGGTGATCCTCAGCTGGTCGCCGACACGGATCTTCAGCGAGTCGGGCACGTTCTTCAGGCGAAGCAGCGTGTAGTTCGTGCTGTTTTCGCTCAACGACTGGGTATCGAAATAGAGGTTGGCACTACGATCGCTGGCAGCGGGTGTCGTCGTCGACGGCGAATACGGCGTGAGCTTGTTGATGTCCGAGCCGTTGTAGTACTTCGCGAAAGAATGCGCATCCGTCGGCAGGTAAGCGCGTTCAAGGACGGTGGTGGTGGCCGTGTCCGTCGACCGCAGGCCGCCGTAGAGGATTTTCCGCACCTCGTCCATGCGCGTCATGGTCGCCCAGTTCAGGAAATTGCCCGACCACTGGCCTGAGCAGTATCCCGTCCCGTCCACGCTTTGGGCTGGCGAAAAGAAGCCATCCGACTTCGAATACGTGTAGCACTTGGTCGGGTCGAAATACCCGGCATACGTGAACGCGTTATTGAACGTCGTATCGACCTGGCCGTCGCCGTTGAGGTCGGTGAAGTCGTTATACGCCTTGTAGAAGAGCTGGTGATCGCGCGACAGGTTGAGCATGACCAGCGGCGCGGCGCCCGCGATGCCCAGCGGAGGCACGATAGCGTAGGCCGACGCCTGCTGCGAACTGTTGGAGATCGCGGCGGCCCGCGCCTGCGGCATGTCGACCAGAGCCCCACCGATGAGGGCGGCCACGAAGCCGACGACGACACCGACACGTCGAAAACGGAAAATGCTCATGCCTGTGCCCTGGTTCAGTTGCGGATCATCTGGTGATACTGCGTCTGCGTGATCGCGACGCCGTTACCCGGTGCCGTCGCAACGCTCCGTACCTCGAAGATCATGTCGGCGCCCCCGCCCGCGGCCCCGATGCCCAGCCCCCTGTAACCGGCCGCCTGTGCACCGCCCGCGCCTTCATTGAGCACGCTGCCATCGGGGACGATCGCCACGGTGGCCGATACGCTGGCCGCGCACGAAACGCTCGACGAATCGCAGATGGAAATCACCATGTCCGGGCGCCATGTGGACGGGTCGTAGAGCGTTTCCTTTGGCAGCGTGCCGCAGGTCTGCAACGGGCCATACAAGAGCGCGGGCCCACCCGAGCAATCGGTCTGCAGCCCGGTTTTCGCCTTGGCCAACAAGCCGGCCGACATGTCCGTCGAATACGTAAAGTTCGCGTCGGGCACGGTGCCGCTGAACGACACGGGCCAGCCCCGCTCGAAAACGTGCTGGTCGAACAACGTAATGGGCACGCTGCGAAGTGTCTCCGACGCCTCGAACGCCGCCTCGTGACGGGCCACGTTGGTCACCATCTTCATCTCCACCAGGGTGCCCCTCATCGCCGTGATCGCGATCACGGACAGGACGAGCAGGAAAATCAGGCCGACGAACAGTGCGATACCGCGCTGGGTACCCGCTCGGGCGATCGCTACGCGCTTCATCCTCTTACCCTGTTGCGAAGAACCACCACCTGCTGAACAAGCACGCGGGTGAACTGTTGGGGGTTGGTGCCAAAGGTGGACGCGTCGCTGTTGGCGCACGCGTTGGTGCTGGGCAGGCTGGTGCTGTAGGTCACCTTGCCCGTGGCGTCGATGGCGTACTGGCAGTGCCCCGACACCGTCAGGGCGATCGGATGGGGCACCCCGGTGTCACGCGACGCCGCGCGAGCCACCATAGAGACGCGGGCCTGGGTGACGGTCGTGAAATTGCTCGCGGCCGCCGTCTGGAACGGCGTCGCCGGTATCGCCGGCGCGGGCGATGGCTGGGCTATCGCCGGCGACGCGTACTCGAACTGCAGTTGTTCGATGCCTTCGGACACCACCTCGGAAATCAACGTACCCGTACCGTCCATCCGCATCCGCATCAGGGTGGGTATCGGCGCGCCGGCATCGCCGTCGTCGGCCGTGCCACATACGCCGTCCTTGCCCGGATCGGAGCAAGGCCGCAGGTAATACATCTCGAACTGGTAGGGGTAGACGTAGCGACCCGTGTTCGATGCCAACGGATTGGAGGGTACCGCGGTCTTGGTATAGAAGAGATTTCCCTGCTGGGCAACCGAAGCGACGAGGAAATACGACGTGCGGTTGGGCACGACGGTCGGATCGGTACTGTCGAAATCCGGCCCGGTCGTCTTGCTCGGATCGTAACCGCGCGTATCGGCGTAGCGCAGCACGACGACATCGGAGTACTTGACGTAATTGGCCGTGTTCACGCAGTTCTTGATCGGAAACGTCGCCGCACCGTCGTACCCGCGGATGCCGTTTTCCTTGCCGTCGCCGACGCTCAGCACCCAGGCGCCGGTGCAGTCGCCAGACGTGCCCCCGACACCGGAGGTACTGCTCATGCCGGTGATGTCCTTGGCCTTGACGCCCCCCCAGAAGTCGGCCATGCGCAGCGACCAGGCGACGCGCCCCATGCCGAAGCGAAGGTTTTCCTGGTTGAAGTTATTCCCCTGCTGGACGTTGAACGCCTGCCGGTTCGCCATCAGGACGCTGACGAGGCCCGCGATGACGATGAGGCCTATCAGCAATGAGACCATCAACTCGACCAGGGAGAAGCCCCGGGAGCGACGAACGATGCGGGATCGGTAGCGGATCGTCATTGCAGGAAGCTGAAACTGTAGGACTGCGCGGTGTTGGCCGACGCGCTATCAGCCACGCCCGCCCAGGACACGGTGATCACCAGCGTGCCGAGCGTCGGATCCTGGGTGACCGTGGCGGGCACGCCGCCGGGAACGGCCGGGAGCGAACGGGCTATGGCCAGCTGCCAGCACGCCAGGTCGCGCGTCGCGATGGCCGAGGGCGACGACAGGTTCGTGGCGTTGCAGTCCGCGTCGGTATAGGTAGTGGTCCCGTCGTACAGGTAGGCGCTGGGCGCCCCCTTTGGCAGGGCACCGTCGGGATTGGCGCGCATGGCGTCCGCGAGGCTGCGTGCGAGCGATACGGCGGCGCTTCGCGCGCCGGACTCACGGGTGAACTGCGCACCGCGCAACTGCATCAGCGCAAGCCCCACCATCCCCAGGCTGAAGACCAGGATCGCTACCATGACCTCGATGAGGGACACGCCGCGTTGCGCGCCTGGCGAAGACTGTCGATTCACCCCTACCCCCTGCTTATGACGCCGCAACCTGCAACATACCCCAGCCCACCGGGCGCCCCTCGCCAACCCCGACATGCGGTCAGATTATTCCGACAAGCGGTGCCCCGTAGGTGTTTGCGCGCCTTCCACAACGCTGAACGCCGACATGTTGGCGCAGTCGCGGGATAACACAGCGGTCACGGACGGGCGGCCAGAATGCCCGGGCTTTCAAGGAGAGTTCTACCGTGCTCGCGCAATACGTCTACACCGCCGCCGAAGTCCCCTTTCGTATCGTCCGCCACGGCCATCGCTGGCGAGCGCTGCAGGGTCCGCACGAGATCGGACGCTACGACACCCCCGAGGACGCCGTCCGCGGACTGCGCGATGTTTCCTTGCACTGGGTGCCCCGTCGCCTGAGCGACTGGCGCTTCATTCCGGATGCGGCGCTCGCTCATCTGGCTCCACCCACCCAGGCCGCCCTGGCCCGGCTGGCAGCGGCGGCCTGACCGGCGTCTCCATCAGTCCGTCGATGGCGCGCTTCGCGCGCTCGACGATCGCCTCCCGGGAGGCGCCGTCCACGGCCTCGGTCAGCACCTCCGCATTGTGACGAATAATCGTGTATCCCCTTGTACTGCAAAGGATATCGTAACCCTTGTAGTGCTCTGGACGGATCATGCCAGCCCCTGATGATCACCACGTCATCGACCTCCACTGCCCGAGGTCGTCCTCTAGCCTGAGGTCCACCGTCGCGCCCTGACCCCGCCGGACCTGCGCCTGCCTCACCGCGTAGGCCAGTGCGTGCGTCTCGGCATGAAAGCGGACCGGCTTTTCGGCATCCACCCGCACGGCCCATTCGGCCCCGGGCTCCGGCGGTCGCACCACATAGATGCGCAAGTGGCTCTGGGTCATGCGTCGGCATCGCCTGGCTTCCCTTTCCCCTATGTGACATCCGGGCCATGAAAATCATGTGGAAACGGTCGGCCTGCCAGGCTGCGCCGAGTCAGCGTGAACTGGACCGCCACTCGCGGGCCAGCATCGCATAGATGACGTCGTCCACCCATTCGCCGCGGAAGCGATAACTCTCCACGTGATGGGCCTCCTGGCGGTAACCAAGCGACCGCAGCAACGCGATGCTGGCCACGTTGCGAGGATCCACCGACGCCACCGAGCGACGGTAACCCCATTCACCAAACGCCAGGTCGAGCAGCGCAGCCATGGCTTCGCGGGCGTAGCCGTGGCCCTGCCGATCTGGCCGGAGCGACACGCCGAACTCGATCGGATCGTCGGCATTGGCCGGGAAGTGCGCGCCGAGGTCGCCCAACAGGTCGCCCGACGAGCGGTCCCTTATCGCGAGTTGGGCCCAACTGTCCGGGGTGCGGAAGCCGAGCCGCGACTGCTCATCGATGAAGCGGGCCGCCTCGGCCTCGTCGGCCGGTCGCCACCCCTGGTAGCGCGCCACGGCTTCATCGCCGCGATACGCAAACAAGGCCGCCGCATCTGTCGCCACGAGGGCATCCAGGCGTAGTCGCGCGGTGACAATCGGCGTGTGAGGAGCGTCCATAAGGCCTCGCGAGCAAAGAGCGCAAGGTAACACCCTGCGCTGGACCACGGGAGCCTACCGCTGAGGCTTTACGCAATGCTTACCCCGGACGGCCATCCGGCGGGCAGTCTTTTTACGGAAGCAGACCTGATACTGGCGGCATCTCCCCTCGAGGCTCTCCGATGTCGATCGTCGTGATCACCAGCCCCTGGCGCGACGCGCCACGATCCCCCGCCCCTCCCGCCCAGGATGCGATGTGGCGTCTGTGGGAGCGGGCCCAGGCCGTCGGCGTCGATCTGCTGTGGCATCCCTGCCGCGATGTCGCCGAACTGACGGCGCACCTCGCCCGGTCACCGGTCGAACATGCGGAACTCGTGCTACTCGACATCGACGCCGCCGCAGTGCCCGAAGAGGACAAGGAACCGCTGCGGCATGCACTGGCCTCGCTTGAGGCGCCTTACATCGAGGTTCACGAAGGCAGCGACGAAACCGACGCATCGGCCCTCGTACCGGGCCATCCGTCGCTCGTCAGCGTCGTGGTACCGGGCGACGCCTGCGCGAGCTACGACATGGCCCTGTCGATCGGGCTGCGCTACCTCGGTGCCGGCCGCCGCCTCGCGGCGTGAGACGAACATCTGCCGCTCTCCTATCATCCGACCTCACCGCCCGGAAGAGACCTTGGCCTCCCGGCCACACCGCCCAGGCGCACCGCGATCTGACGACACACGGTCGCCGAAGCGCAACGACCCGCCTGATCGAACTATTCACAGGATCGTCAGGTCGCCCACGGCTGTCCTAGATGAGCCCAACAAAAAAGCCAGCGTTTCCGCTGGCTTTTTTGTTGAACTGGTGCCGGAAATAGGAATCGAACCTACGACCTCATCATTACGAATGACGCGCTCTACCAACTGAGCTATTCCGGCGAGAAGCGGAATTGTAGGTAAGCCTGAGGCCCGGCGCAAGTCTTTAGCTGGCCAGGCGGAGTTCCTTCGGCAAGGCGAAGGTGATGTTTTCGGCCTCGCCGTCCAGTTCCCGCACGGCGCCGGCGCCCCACGACTGCAAGCGAGCGATGACTTCCTGCACGAGCTTCTCGGGGGCCGATGCGCCGGCTGTGACGCCGACACGCGACGCACCGTCGATCCACGCCTTCTCGATGTGCTCGGCACCGTCGACCAGGTGGGCCGGTACGCCCTGCTTTTCCGCCAGCTCGCGCAGGCGGTTGGAGTTGGAGCTGTTCACCGAACCGACCACCAGCACGATATCGACCGCCTCGGCCAGGCGGCGCACGGCGTCCTGGCGGTTTTGGGTGGCGTAGCAGATATCGTCCTTGCGCGGACCTTCGATCGCGTCGAACTTCTCGCGCAGGGCCTTGATGATGGCGATAGTGTCGTCGACCGAGAGCGTGGTCTGCGTGACGAACGCCAGCTTTTCGGGCTGCGAGGGCGCGAGGCCGGCGACGTCGTCGACGGATTCGACCAGGTAGATGTGCCCGGCGTTGGCCGGGTTCCACTGGCCCATCGTGCCTTCGACCTCCGGGTGGCCGTCGTGCCCGATGAGGATCACGTCGTAACCGGCACGGCCCAGGCGGGCGACCTCCATATGCACCTTGGTCACCAGGGGACAGGTGGCGTCGAAGACGTTGAGACGGCGGCGATCAGCCTCTTCGCGCACCGACTTGGGCACGCCGTGGGCGCTGAAGATCACCGTGGCGCCGTCCGGCACGTCGTCGAGCTCTTCGACGAACACGGCGCCGTCGGCGCGCAGCCGCTCGACCACGTAACGGTTATGCACGACTTCATGCCGGACGTAGATCGGCGCACCGTACGACTCGAGCGCGCGGTCGACAATGGCAATGGCACGGTCGACGCCAGCGCAGAAGCCGCGGGGATTGGCGAGGAGGATATCCAAAGGGGCCTCGTGGCGGCCTCGGGGCCGCAGGGTGGTTTGCCCGCCCATTATCGCACGTCAGGCCCCCGCTCGTAGGAGCGCGCCCGCGCGCGACCGCCCCCTGGATTACGCCGCGGACTTCGAGGGCGGGGCGAAGAGACTGAACACGATCAGGGCGACGGCCCCGACGCTGATCGCCGAATCGGCGACGTTGAACACCGGAAACGGGTAGCTGCCGATGAAAACCTGGATGAAATCGGTCACCTTGGCCGCGTGCAGCCGATCGATGAGGTTACCGAGCGCCCCGCCCACGATCAGGGCCAGCGGTAACGCCGTTCGCCAGTCGCGACGGGGCGTGCGGGCCAACCAGATGCTGAGCGCCACGCTGATGCCTACCGCGAGCAGCGCGAAAAACCAGCGCTGCCAACCGGCGCTGTCGGCGAGGAAGCTGAAGGCCGCGCCCGTGTTGAACGTGAGCGTCCAGTTGAGCAGGCCCGGAATCACCGGGTGCGGGGTCTCGGCCGGCTGCAAGGCCGTGAGGGCCCACCACTTGGTGAGTTGATCGAGCACGATCATGGCGGCGGCGAGCCACAGCCAGGAGAGCGCATTGGGGCGGGGACGTTCGGTCATTCGGTTCAGCCAGGAAGACGGATCGACCCGCGCCGCCGTGGCGGCGCGGGCTGCGGTTGGCGCAGGGGGATCAGAACCAGCGGCGGTGTTCGCCCTCTCCCGTCACGTTCTCCACGCAACGGCCGCAGATCTCCGGATGCGCCGGATCGACGCCGACGTCCGGCCGGTGATGCCAGCAGCGCACGCACTTCGCGTCGTCGTTGACGTGGGCCGACACGTAGACGTCCTCACCGTCCAGCTCGACCTTCTCCGCGCCCTCGGGGCGTCCATCGAGCGGCGCCAGCACCACGTCGGAAGTGATGAAGACGAAGCGCAGTTCCCCAGCCGCGTCCGCGAGGGCCCGGTGGGCCGACGGGCCGGCATAGAGCGTGAGCGTGGCATCGAGCGACGCGCCGATCTGCCCCGCCTTGCGCATGCCTTCGAGCACGCGCGACGCGGTATCGCGAACCGCGAGCAGGCGGCCCCACCATGCACGGGTGTCGCCGTCCTGGCGGACGTCCAGCCCTTCGTAGAAGGTCTCGAACAGCACCGACGCCTCGCGCGAGCCCGGCAGCTGCTGCCAGATCTCTTCGGCGGTGAAGGTCATGATCGGGGCGATCCAGCGGACCATGGCCTCGACGATGCGGTACATCGCGCTCTGCGCGCTGCGACGACCGCGGCTGTCGGTGGGCATCGTATAGAGGCGGTCTTTCGTGACGTCGAGGTACAGCGCGCCCAGTTCATTGGTGCAGAAGTTCTGCACGCGCTGGACGATTTCCGGGAAATCGTAGCGCTCGTACGCCGCCACGATCGCCGCCTGCGTATCGGCCGCCTGGCGCACCGCCCAGCGATCCAGCTCGATGCACGCGTCGGTGGCGAGCAGGTGCTTGTCGGGATCGAAGCCGTCGAGGTTGCCGAGCAGGAAGCGGGCGGTGTTGCGCACGCGCCGGTAGGTGTCGGTCACGCGCTTGAGGATCTCGTCCGACAGCGCCATTTCGTTGCGATAGTCGGTGGAGCAGATCCACAGGCGCAGGATGTCCGCGCCCAGGGTCTTCATGATTTCCTGGGGCTCGATGCCGTTACCCAGCGACTTGGACATCTTGCGACCCTGCGCGTCCACGGTGAAGCCGTGGGTGAGCACGTGGTCGTAAGGCGCCCGGCCATGGATGGCGGCCGAGGTAAGCAGGGACGACTGGAACCAGCCGCGATGCTGGTCGGAGCCTTCGAGGTACATCACCTTGTATTCGGAGGCATCGCCGGCCTGCAGCTCCGGGCGCGCACCGATCACGGCGAAGTGGCTCACGCCGGAATCGAACCAGACGTCGAGCACGTCGGTGACCTTCTCGTAGCGATCGGCGTCATCGCCGATCAGCTCACGCGGGTCGAGCGTGAACCACGCATCGATGCCCTCGTGCGCCACCTTGCCGGCCACCCGCTCCATCAGCGCGACCGAATCCGGGTGCGGCTCATGCGTCACCTTGTCCACGAACAGCGTGATCGGCACACCCCAGGTGCGCTGGCGCGAAATGCACCAGTCGGGGCGACCATCGACCATGCCCGCGATGCGCTCTTCGCCCCAGCCCGGCACCCAGCGCACGTTCTTGATCGCACCGAGCGCGGTGCGGCGCAGCCCGGCCTGCTCCATGCCGATGAACCACTGCGGCGTGGCACGGTAGATCACCGGCGTCTTGTGACGCCAGCAGTGCGGGTAGCTGTGGGTGAGCTTCGCCGACGCGAGCAGCACCCCGCGCGAGCGCAGCAGTTCGACGATGACTTCATTGGCCTTCCAGATGTGCTGGCCGGCAAACGCGGTATCGCCCGCGAAAGGCACCTCCGGGCGGTAAACGCCACGGCCGTCGACGTAGTTAAGCGTGCCAATGCCATAGTTCAGGCCCACGGCGAAGTCTTCCGCACCATGGTCGGGCGAGGTGTGCACGGCGCCGGTACCGTCGTCGGCCGACACGTGGTCGCCAAGGATGGCCGGTACCTGTTTGTCGTAGAACGGATGGCGCAACGGCTTGTTCTCGAGCACGGCGCCTTGCACGCGACCGAGCACGTTGACGGTGTCGATGCCGTAGCGCGCGAGCGCCTTCTCGGCAAGGGCCGAGGCGATGACGAGAAACACGCGGCGACCGTCGCGCGAGGGGCCTTCGACCAGGGCGTACTCGATCTCGCCGCCGAGCGACACCGCCTGGCTGGACGGCAGCGTCCACGGGGTGGTGGTCCAGATGGGCACGGCCACGATGGCGTCGCCCACGTCCACGCCGAAATCGGCGCCGATGTCCTTCGGGTAGACCGCGTCGTAGGCCACGTCGACGGCCGGCGAGGTGCGCTCGGCGTATTCGATTTCCGCTTCGGCCAAGGCCGAGCCGCAATCGAAACACCAGTAGACCGGCTTGGCGCCGCGCACCACGTGACCGTTGGCCACGATGCGCGCGAGCGCGCGGATCATGTCGGCTTCGTAGGTGAAGTCGAGGGTGCGATAGGGCTTTTCCCAGTCGCCCAGCACGCCCAGGCGCTTGAAGTCGACGCGCTGGAGGTCGATCTGGGCCATGGCGTATTCACGGCACTTCTGCCGGAACGCAGCGGCATCAAGCTTGTCGCCGGCCTTGCCGAACTTCTTCTCGATGGCGATCTCGATAGGCAGGCCGTGGCAGTCCCAGCCCGGCACGTAAGGCGCGCGGTAGCCGGCCATCAGCTTCGACTTGACCACGACATCCTTGAGCACCTTGTTCACCGCGTGACCGAGGTGAATGGGGCCGTTGGCGTACGGCGGGCCGTCATGCAGCACGAAGACCTTGTCGCGATCGGCCGCCTTGGCCTGGATCTGCGCGTAGCGACCCACGCGCTCCCAGTTGGCGAGCCACTCGGGCTCGCGCTTAGGAAGATCGCCCCGCATGGGGAAGGCGGTCTGCGGCAGGTTGATGGTGTTCTTGTAGTCCTGGGTCATCGCGGGCAACCGTGGGTTTCTCGGGTAGGCGCAAGGCGCCTCATGCATTGACAAGAATGGGGTTCATCCCAAGGGCCTGCCGGGCGTCGATCTCGTCCTGGCGCATCTGGGTGGTGAGCGCGTCGAGATCGGCGAATTTCTCTTCGTCCCTGAGTTTGCGCACGAACTCCACGCCGATGCGCTGGCCGTAAAGATCGCCGGAAAAATCGAACAGGTGGGCTTCGAGCAGCGGCTCGCTTACTTCGTTGACCGTCGGGCGCACCCCGAGGCTCGCCACGCCCGGCCAGCTGCAGGGGCCGTCGCCGATGCCGATGCGCACGGCGAAGATGCCGCGCACCGGGCTCACCCGTTCGCGCAGGTGCACGTTGGCGGTGGGATAACCCAGGGTGCGGCCGAGCTGCTGCCCGTGCTCGACGTGGCCGTCGATCACGAAGGGCCGGCCCAGCAAGGTGGTCGCGTCCGCGAAACGGCTTTCGGCCAGCAGCGTGCGAACGCGCGACGACGACACGCGCTCGCCGTCGACGATCACGGCGGGCACGGCATGGGCCGTAAAGCCGTATTCCGCCCCAATGCGCTGGAGCAAGGCGAAGTCGCCGGCACGGCGATGGCCGAAGCGGAAGTCTTCGCCCACCCAGACCTCGCGCGCGGCGAGACGGGCGACGATGACCTGGCGGACGAAATCCTCGGCCGACATCTGCGTCAGCGACGTGTCGAAGCGCAGGGAGAGCAATTCGCGAATGCCCGCCGCGCTCATGCCCTCGGCTTTCTCGCGCACGCCAGACAACCGCGGCACCGGCTCGGCGGAGAAGAACGCGCGGGGCAGCGGCTCGAACGTGATCACCGCCGGCGCGAGACCGCGCTCGGCGGCACGGCGGCGGACCTCGGCCAGGATCGCCTGATGCCCCAGGTGCAGGCCGTCGAACGCACCGATCGCGACGACGCTGCCTTCGGGCGCGAGCGATGGACCGTCGACGTCGCGATGGAGTCGAAGGGTCATGCCGGGGCGTCCTGGGAGCGAAGGGAAACGAAAGCCATCCGGGCAGTATAGCGGCGCGGTTGCGGTGCACAACGGCGGTGGGTATGGGAGGCGCAGGGGCGATGAGGTTGTGCGCCATGGGAGTGGAGCCGGGGGACGGGAAGCGGGGGCGCATCCCGCGTCGTTCGTCAGAGGGCGCCTGATGCGTTACGCGAACAGCGCGCCAACGTGAGGCTACCCGGCTCCTCGGTCGCCCGCCGGAAACACGCCCCCACTTCCCAACGCCCGTCCCCGCTCTTTGGAGCAGGAGCCAGGGGACGGGAAGCGGGGGCGCATCCCGCGTCGTTCGTCAGAGGGCGCCTGATGCGTTACGCGAGCACAGCGCCAACGTGAGGCTACCCGGCCCCTCGGGCGCCCGCCGGAAACACGCCCCCACTTCCCAACGCCCGTCCCCCGCCTCACCTCGCCCGCAAATCCCGCAGGCGGAACCCCAAGGCGAAGAGCGCCGCCACGTAGGCGCCACCGCCCGCGCCGACCAGCACCGCGAGGCGCCAGACGCGCTCCCACTTCGCCACATCGGTCCAGTCAGGCCACGCGTGCAGGCCGATCAGCAATACGACGATCATGGCCGCACAGGCCACGCCCAGCCGGAGCAGGTGGCGGCTCCACCCCGGTTGCCGGGTGTACACGCCGGCACGCCCCAGCCAGTGCCAGAGCAGGGCCAGGTTGATGTAGCTCGCTAACGCGCTGGCCATGCCCAGGGCCATGTGCAGGCCGGGAATGGCCGACAGCGCCTCGAACCAGGAGCCCGCCTTCTGCGTGGGCGTCGCCCAGAGGACGAACAGCAGGGCGAGAAAGGCCACGTTGAAAACCATGTTGGACACCAACGAGGCGACACCCGCACGCACCGGAGTGCGCGTGTCCTTGCGGGCGTAGAACGCCGGAAGCACCACCTTCACCAGCGCAAACGCGGGCAGTCCAAAGCTCAGGGCCGAAATCGACAGCGATGCCATCTTCGTGTCGAACGCGGAAAAGCGTCCGTGCTGGAAGATCGTGGCGACCAGCGGCACGGAGAGGATCATCAGCGCGAACATGGCCGGCACGGCGATGAGCAGCGTGGTCCGCAGGCCCCAGTCGAGCGCCCGCGAGAAACCGTCCTTGTCGGTAGCGACGTGGTGGCGCGAGAGCGACGGCAGGATCACCGTGCCGAGCGCGACACCGAATACGCCCAGGGGCAGTTCGAGAAAGCGGTCGGCCTGCGACAGCCAGCTCTGCGACCCGGCAATCAGCAGCGAGGCGATCACGGTGTCCAGCAACAGGTTGATCTGCGCCACCGAGGATCCGAACAGGGTCGGCACCATCAGGGTCATGATCCGGCGCACGTCCGGCGAACGCCATCCCCAACGCGGCAGCGCCAGCAGGTCGAGTTGGCGAAGCGCGGGCAACTGGAAGGCCAGCTGCAGGACGCCGGCGACCAGGATCGCCCAGCCCATCGCCATGATGGGCGTATGCAGCCTCGGCGCCAACCACAACGCGCCGGCGATCATGCACAGGTTGAGGATGACCGGCGTGAGGGCCGGCAGGCCAAACCGGTGGAAACTGTTCAACGCGCCACCGGAAAGGGCGGTGAGCGACACGAAGAGCAGGAAGGGAAAGGTCAGGCGCAGCAGGTTGACGGTGAGTTCGAATTTCTCCGGCGTCTCCACGGCACCCGGTGAAAAGAGTGCCGTCACCTGGGGGGCGAAGATCAGCCCCAGCGCCACCACCAGGAGCAACACCCCGCCAAGGGTGCCCGAGGTACGCGCCATCAGTTGCTTCAGGTCGTCGTGGGGCCGGGTTTCCTTGACCTCGGTAAAGACCGGTACGAAGGCGGTGGAGAACGATCCCTCGGCGAAGAGGCGGCGCATGAAGTTGGGTATGCGGAACGCGACCCAGAAGGCGTCGGTGGCCGCGTTGGCGCCGAACGACGCGTTGATCGCCATGTCGCGGACCAGGCCGAGGACGCGCGAGACCATGGTCATGCCGCTGAAGGACAGCACACCGCGAAGAAGACTGGGGGTTTTCATCCGTGCCGGGGGTCGGGTTAAACCGCTAGTTTGACAAAGCACGCCGGGCAGCGGACAGTCTCCGCTCTGGATTTTTCGGGACGCGATGCGTCCCCGCCCCGGGCATCGTTCGCGCGAGCCCTAACCTATTGACGCAGCCTCGTTTTGGCTCCACAATGGGTGTCTTTTTTAAAACCCACCGAACTCTGGAGCTTTACCTTGGCCAACATCAAGTCCGCGAAGAAGCGTGCGCGTCAGTCGGAGCAGCGCCGGCTGCGCAACGTCAGCGCGCGTTCCATGGTGCGTTCCGCACTGAAGAAGGTCGTCAAGGCGATCGACGCCAAGGACAAGGCCGCCGCCACCTCGGCTTACGCTGTCGCCGTGCCGGTCATGGACCGCTACGCTGCCCGCGGCCTGATCCACAAGAACAAGGCGGCGCGCCACAAGAGCCGCCTGAACGCGAAGATCCGCGACCTGGCGTAATCGCCTGCGCGACATCGCTGTTGACGAAAAAGCCGGCTTCCGCCGGCTTTTTCTTTAGGCGCGCCGAGGCTGCAGTCGCGCCCCTCAGCCTCATGCGGTGTGCGTGCGGGGTCGCGCGCAGGGCGCACTCCATCCGGTTTAGTCGCCGCGCATGCGCACGTCGTCGGCAGCCTCGGTGCGGTCGCGCATCGCGGCGCGCTCGGCGTCGAAGAACTGCTGCACCTTGAGACAGACGTCCCACGTGCCCAACTGACCGGCCGCCGACACCAGGAACCACGGCGCCTTCCAGTCGAGGCGGGTGACGATGTCCTGAGCGACCGCCTGAAGCTCGGCCTCGTCAGAGAAAACGTCGGACTTGTTGATCACCAGCCAGCGGGGGCGACCGACCAATTCACCGTCGAATCGCTCCAGCTCGCTCTCGATCGTGCGCACCTGCTCCACCGGATCGGAACCGTCGATAGGCTGGATGTCGACCACATGCAGCAGCAAGCTGGTGCGCGACACGTGGCGAAGAAACTGGATGCCCAGGCCCGCGCCCTCGGCGGCCCCCTCGATAATGCCGGGGATGTCGGCGATCACGAAGCTCTGATCGGTACCCACACGGACGACGCCAAGGTTGGGATGGAGCGTGGTGAACGGATAGTCGGCCACGCGCGGCGTAGCGGCCGAGACAGCGCGAATGAACGTGCTCTTGCCGGCATTCGGAAAACCGAGCAGGCCGACGTCGGCCAACAGACGCAATTCGAGCTTGAGGTCGCGAACCTCGCCCGGCGTGCCCGGCGTCGACTTGCGCGGCGCCCGGTTCACGGAACTCTTGAAGTGGATGTTGCCCAGGCCGCCACGACCACCCTGCGCCACCTTGAGGCGCTGGCCGTGCGAGGTCAGGTCGCCAATGACTTCGTCGGTGTCCACGTTGGTCACCACCGTACCAACCGGCACGCGGACCTCGGTGTCTTCGCCGCCCTTGCCGTACATCTGGCTGCCCATGCCACCCTGCCCACGCTGGGCCTTGAACGAACGCTGGTGACGGAAATCGACCAGGGTGTTCAGACCCTCGTCGGCCACGAGCCAGACCGAACCGCCATCGCCGCCATCGCCGCCGTCGGGACCGCCGAACGGGATGAACTTCTCGCGACGGAAACTCACGCAGCCGTTGCCGCCGTCACCGGCGAGGACTCGAATCTGGGCTTCATCGACGAATTTCATGGGTCAACCTGTGGCGTAAACGGTAAAGAGTGAACAGTGGGCCATATGCCGCGGGGCGAACCGTGAGCCGAGGCGCATCCCGAGGCCTGTCGACGACACGCGACGGGGACCACTTCGCATGCATGGCTGACGCGTCACCGTCGCTCAAAAACGAAAAGCCCCGCCATGGGCGGGGCCTTCGCTATCGCGTCGGAACGGGCTTACCCCTGGACGACGTCGACGAACTTGCGGCCCTTGTCGCCACGGGTCTTGAACGACACGGTGCCGTCGACCAGGGCGAACAGGGTGTGGTCGCGGCCGAGGCCAACGCCCACGCCGGCGTGGAACTTGGTACCACGCTGACGAACGATGATGTTACCGGCTTCGACGGCCTG
Source organism: Luteibacter sahnii (assembly GCF_034063545.1). Lineage (NCBI taxonomy): Bacteria > Pseudomonadati > Pseudomonadota > Gammaproteobacteria > Lysobacterales > Rhodanobacteraceae > Luteibacter > Luteibacter sahnii. The sequence goes on along the minus strand of NZ_JAQLOK010000001.1, from coordinate 593,913 downwards.
GCCGCCGTAGATCTTCACACCGAGGTACTTCGGGTTCGAATCGCGACCGTTGCGGCTGGAACCTACGCCTTTTTTATGTGCCATGACTCATATCCTCCGGCGACTCAGGCGTTGATGCCCGTGATCTCGATTTCGGTGTAATGCTGACGGTGTCCCTGCGTGCGCTTGTAGTGCTTGCGACGACGGAACTTGACGATGCGGATCTTATCGGCGCGGCCGTGGGCGCGAACGGTCGCGCTGACGGTGGCGCCAGCGACCAGCGGGGCGCCGACGGTGATCGACTCGCCTTCGCCGACGAGGAGGACCTCATCGAACGTCACGGTGGAATCGACTTCGGCGGGGAGCAGCTCGACGCGCAGGACTTCGCCCTGCATGACGCGATACTGCTTGCCACCGGTCTTGATGACTGCGTAGCTCATGGTGGTTTCCTGATTATGTAGTTCTTCTTGGGGTGTTGCAGGTGTTACGAACCGCGAATTATAGCGGGAGGCAAAAGGCAAGGTCAATCAGTCGGTTAAGCGCGCAACGTCGAGCCAACAGCGGCAAGGCGGCCGATAAAACACGAGTTTTATCAGTCACCTACGAAAGACCTACTCACCGTCTCTTCCGCGGATGGCCAAGCAAGGACGCGGCGTCGCCAGCACGGTGGCCTGCCCCGCCCCTTTAAGATGGCGGTCGGCGGGGCGTGGCCGGGGGGGGCTTACTTACCGGGCGCCGGAGCGGGCTTGGCGGCGGTGCCGGTGGCCGGGCACTGACCCTGCGCATTGAGCGTGCCCTGGCCCTGCAGCTGCTTGATCATCTGCTGGCCGCGCTCCTGGCCCCACTGCTTGCCGATCTGCATGCCCTCGGCCATGGTCGCCGGCATCTCCTTGATGACCTTCTGGCCGGTCGGCGTGCTGTAGAACTTGAGCAGTTCGTCGATCTCCTTGTCGGTGAAGTGCTTCTGGTACACCGGCACCATGCGGCCGATCAGCTGGTTGGTGGCATTCTGGTCGACGAAGCCCTGCCAGTAGCTGGCAGGCACGCAGGGCAGCGCGGTCTGCATCACGCCGGCCATCTGGCTGTTCATCTGGCTGAGCATCCGGCCCATGCCGACCACCTCCATCAGCTTGCGCACCTGCTGCTCGCTCGGCTGCGCGGCCATGGTCTGTCCGGCACCCACCGCCAGCAAAAGACCCGCCACCATCGCTGTCCGCTTACGCATGATCTGTCCTCTAGGATGAGCCCCTCCCCGGGGCGGGGACATGGTAGCCGAGTTGGTCGGCCCCGGCGTCACCGGCACTGACTAACTCCCCACAAACCCCTTGGTATAGTCGGCGATCTCCCCCACTTACGTCGGCACATGGACAGCATTCGCATCCGCGGCGCCCGCACGCACAATCTCAAGAACATCGACCTCGACCTGCCCCGTGACAAGCTCATTGTCATCACGGGGCTGTCCGGTTCCGGCAAATCGTCGCTGGCCTTCGACACCATCTATGCCGAAGGCCAGCGCCGTTACGTCGAGTCGCTGTCGGCCTATGCCCGACAGTTTCTCTCGATGATGGAAAAGCCGGACGTGGACACCATTGAGGGCCTTTCCCCGGCTATCTCGATCGAGCAGAAGTCGACGTCGCACAACCCCCGCTCCACCGTCGGCACGATCACCGAGGTGTACGACTACCTGCGCCTGCTCTATGCGCGCGTGGGGACGCCCCGCTGTCCGAACCACGGCACGCCGCTGGAGGCGCAGACCGTCAGCCAGATGGTCGACACCGCGCTGGCACTCGACGCCGACAAGCGCTGGATGCTGCTGGCGCCGGTGATCCGCGAGCGCAAGGGCGAGCACGTGCAGGTCTTCGATCAACTCCGCGCCCAGGGTTTCGTGCGCGCCCGCGTCGATGGCGAGGTCTACGATCTCGACGCGGTACCGCCGCTGACGCTGCGCCAGAAACACACCATCGAAGCGGTGATCGACCGCTTCCGCCCGCGCGACGACATCAAGCAGCGCCTGGCCGAGTCGTTCGAGACCGCCCTGCGGCTCGGCGACGGCATCGTCGTGCTGGTGGACATGGACGACACGAAGGCGCCCGAGCAGCTCTTCTCGTCGCGATACTCCTGCCCGCTGTGCGATTACTCGCTGCCGGAACTGGAACCGCGCCTGTTCTCGTTCAATTCGCCCGTGGGCGCCTGCCCCACCTGCGACGGCCTGGGCGTCACCCAGGTGTTCGACCCGGCGCGCGTCGTGGGCCATCCGGAACTGAGCCTGGCCGGTGGCGCCATCCGCGGCTGGGACCGCCGTAACGCCTACTATTACCAGATGATCGTCTCGCTGGCGAAGCACTATGGCTTCGACCCCGAGACCCCCTGGCGCCAGCTCCCGAAGTCGGTGCAGAACGCAATCCTCAATGGTTCGGGCAAGGAGCTGATCCCGTTTCGCTACCTCACCGAGCGTGGCGGCAAGGTCACCCGCGAACACAAGTTCGAGGGCATCCTGCCCAACCTCGAGCGCCGTTACCGCGAGACCGAGTCCGCCGCGGTGCGAGAGGAGCTCGCCCGCTACATCGCCGACCATCCCTGCCCCGACTGCGGCGGCCAACGCCTGAACCCGTCGGCCCGCAACGTGTTCGTCGCCGACAAGGCGATCCCCGAGCTGACCTCGCTGGCCATCGACGTGGCGCTCGACTTCTTCGCCAAGCTCACCCTGCAGGGCTGGCGTGGCGAAATCGCGGTGAAGATCGTCAAGGAGATCCGTGAGCGGCTGACGTTCCTCAACGACGTGGGCCTCAATTACCTCACCCTCGACCGACAGGCGGATTCGCTTTCCGGCGGCGAGGCGCAGCGCATCCGTCTGGCCAGCCAGATCGGCGCGGGGCTGGTCGGCGTGATGTACGTGCTCGACGAACCCTCCATCGGCCTGCACCAGCGCGATAACGAGCGCCTGCTCGGCACCCTCACCCGCCTGCGCGACCTCGGCAACACGGTGATCGTGGTCGAACACGACGAAGACGCCATCCGCGCGGCCGATCACATCCTCGACATCGGCCCGGGCGCGGGCGTGCACGGGGGCGACATCGTGGGCGAAGGTACGCTCGAACAGGTGATGGCGTCGCCCCGATCGGTCACCGCCAAGTTCCTCAGTGGCGAACGCGGCATCGAGGTGCCGGCGAAGCGTCGCGACGCCCGCGACGGCCAATGGCTCGAACTCAAGGGCGCCACCGGCAACAACCTCAAGGGCGTGGACCTGCGTGTCCCCGTCGGCACCTTCACGTGCATCACGGGCGTGTCCGGTTCGGGCAAGTCCACGCTGATCAACGACACGTTCTATCGCATCGCTGCGATGGAACTGAATGGCGCGGGCGAGCAGCCGGCTCCCTACGAATCGATCGAGGGTCTGGACCTGTTCGACAAGGTCGTCGACATCGACCAGTCGCCGATCGGCCGCACGCCGCGCTCGAACCCCGCGACCTATACCGGCCTGTTCACGCCGCTGCGCGAGCTCTACGCCCAGGTGCCGGAAGCACGCTCGCGCGGCTACACCCCGGGCCGCTTCAGCTTCAACGTGCGCGGCGGTCGCTGCGAGGCGTGCGAAGGCGACGGCATGATCAAGGTGGAGATGCACTTCCTGCCCGACGTCTACGTGCCTTGCGACGTCTGCCACGGCAAGCGCTACAACCGCGAAACGCTCGAAGTGCTCTACAAGGGCCATACCATCGCCGACGTACTCGACATGACGGTGGAGGACGCCTTCAGGCTCTTCGAAAATGTGCCGGTGATCGCGCGCAAGCTCGAAACGCTGCGCGCGGTAGGCCTCGATTACATCAAGCTCGGGCAGAGCGCCACCACGCTGTCCGGTGGCGAAGCGCAGCGCGTGAAGCTATCGAAGGAGCTGTCCAAGCGCGACACGGGCAGCACGCTCTACATCCTGGACGAACCCACCACCGGCCTGCACTTCCATGACATCGAGCAGCTGCTCGACGTGCTGCACAAGCTGGTCGAGCATGGCAACACCGTGGTGGTGATCGAACACAACCTCGACGTCATCAAGACCGCCGACTGGCTGGTCGACCTCGGGCCCGAGGGCGGCGCCGGCGGCGGGCGCATCCTCGTCAGCGGCACGCCTGAGACGGTGGCCGCCACGAAAGCGTCGCACACGGGCCGTTTCCTGCTGCCGCACCTGAAACCCGCCCGCCCCGTCACGGCGAAGAAGGCGTCGCCGGTAAAGAAGGCGGCCGCCAAGACCGCTTCGGCGACCAAGACCACGAAGAAGAAAAAGACCGCATGAGCACCGACGCATCGACCACGACGACGCCGATCCCCCTTTTCATCACGCCGATGGACGTGCGCTGGCAGGACCTCGACGCCTTCAACCACGTCAACAACGCCAATTACCTCGTCTATCTCCAGGAAGCCCGCCTGAAGTGGATGATGCAGTTGCCGGATTCCTGGTACAGCCCGGACGCCGCGCCGGTGATGGCGCACAGCGAGATCAACTACCGGCTGCCGATCGAATGGCCGGCCGACGTGCAGGTCGAGCTCTACGTCAACCGCATGGGCACGAGCTCCATGACGGTCGGCCATCGCATCGTCGATTCGACGGACGCCACGCGCGTGCATGCCGACGGTAGCGTGACCATGGTCTGGATCGACACCCGCAGCGGCCGGCCGGTGGCCCTGCCCCAGGCCATCCGCGACGCCGTCGCCCGGGCCTGACCCGGCGGCAGGAGCGCGCCACGCGGCGCCGCCCGAGGCGCGCTCCTACACCTCGTTCATCTCTCCCCGGTATGATCCGGCAGGGCATTCAAGGAGAGAGATACATGCGTCGCACCCTCGCACTCGCGATCGCCTTCGGCATCGCCCTTCCCGCCTTCGCCGCCGACGAGCGCACCACGCTCACCCTCTATCGCGCCGACAACGACCAGCTGTTCGCCACCAATGGCGACGCCGTGTCGGGCGACGGCTACGCCGTGGTGCACGAACGCCGCGCGTTCGACCTCAAGGGCGGCACCCAGGATCTCTCCATCGACGGCCTGCCGTCCGCGCTCGACAGCGAAGCGCTCAGCCTGCGCTTTCCCGGCAAGGGTATGCGCGTGGTCTCGCAGCGCCTGCTGCTTGGCGAAGGCTTCGACGCCGCCATCGCCGGGCTCACCGGCAAGCAGGTGACCGTCATCGGCACGGCGGGCGAGACGATCGCCGCCGGTACCCTCGTCCGCGCGGGGGATCCCATGGTCATCCGTGACGGCAGCGGGCAGACCAGCGTGGTGAAATCGTTCGCCGCGCTGCGCGCGGCCGACGCGGGCGACATCGCCCGTGGCTCGACGCTCCAGGTCCGCGTGGCCGGCGGCGCGGCCGGGCGCACCACCGCACAGCTCGACTACCCCACCTCCGGTCTCGGCTGGCGTGGCGCCTACGTTGCCACGCTCGCGCCGGGCGCCACCTGCCGCATGGACGTGGACGCCTCGGCGAGCATCGCCAACCGCAGCGGCCGCGACTGGAAAGACGTGACGCTCAAGCTTATCGCGGGCGACGCGAACCGGGCCAAGGCGGCGCCGCAGCCACGCATGTTCAAGACGTTGGCCGCACCCGCGCCGATGGCTGCCGACATGGAAGCGATGCCAACGCAGGCGACGCTGGGCGACCTGCGCACCTACACGCTGCCCACCGCCGTCGACCTGCCGGATGGCAGCGTCACGCAGACGCCGCTCTACGATCGACACACCATCGATTGCGAGCGCGATGCCGTGTACGACACGCAGACGCGCTACTACGGTTCGCAGCCGCGCACCGAACGCGAGATCGGCATGGCGCCGAACACGCCCATCGTCTCCACCGTGCGCTTCAAGGCGTTCGACAGCCTGCCCGCCGGTTACGTGCGCGTCCTGACCACCGACCGTGACGGCAACGCCGAACTGCTCGGCGAGGGCCGCCTCGACGACACCCCGAAAAACAAGGACGCCACCGTCACCCTCGGCAACGCGTTCGACCTCACGGCGACACGGGAGCAGACCGCGTTCACCGCCGACGTGGCCGCGCACCGGATGGACGAGAGCATCCGCATCACCGTCACCAATGCCGGCGATGCGTCGCGCACGGTCACCGTGCGCGAACACCCCAGCCGCTGGCGCGCATGGACGCTAACGTCGTCGTCGGTGAAACCGACGAAGAGCTCGGCGGATGAACTCACGTTCAAGCTGGAGGTGCCTGCCAACGGCACCGCCACGCTGGACTACGCCGTGCGCTATACCTGGGCCGCCAGCGACGTCCGCCCCTAAGCCACCTCACCCTCCCGGAACACGCCCATGCTCGACATCCTTCCCCACGACGGCGACATCCACGAGATTCGCCTGGCCCGCGCGCCGGTCAACGCGATGGACACGGCGCTGGTCGACGCCCTGCGAGAAGCGGTGCGGAACGCGCCCGCCAACGGCGCTCGCGGCATCGTCCTTTCGGGAGCCCAGGGCATGTTTTCGGCGGGTGTGGACGTGCCCGCGTTGATCCAGCGCGATCGCGCGGGCGTGCGTGCATTCTGGGAAGCGTTTTTCGCCATGTGCGGCGCGGTGGCGGCCTCGCCCGTGCCGACGGTCGCCGCCATCACCGGGCACAGCCCGGCGGGCGGGGCCGTGCTTTCGCTGTTCTGCGACTACCGGGTGATGGCCCACGGCGTCTACAAGATCGGACTCAACGAAGTGCAGGTGGGGCTTTCGGTACCCGAACCCATCCAGTACGCCATGCGACGGATCGTCGGCCCCTATCGCGCGGAGCGGTTGCTCACGGCGGGCGCGCTGGTGGACGCCGAGCAGGCCCATGCGATCGGCTTGGTGGACGAACTCGCGACGGTGGAACAGGTGGTCACCCGCGCCGTGCTCTGGCTGGGCGACCTCCTGAAGCTGCCGTCCAAGGCGATGCTTCGCACCCGAGCGATCGCCCGCGCGGATCTGGTGGCCATGTGGGGCGACACCACGGGGTTGCTGGACCCCGGTTTCCTCGACGACTTCTTCGCCGAGGAAACGCAGGCCGTGTTGCATGCCCTCGTCGCGCGGCTAAAAGCCCCTAAGGCATAACGGCGCCGCGCGTCAGGCGCGCCAGAACGCCCGGATGCCCGCCGTGCCCTGCCCGGCATGCATCCGCGCCTCGGCGACCTCGTGAGGGCCCACGCCGCCCAACGCGAACACGGGCAGCGCCGCGGCCTCGGCAAGTTTCGCGAAGCGCGGCCACCCCAGCGGCTCGGCGCCCGGATGGCTCGCCGTCGGCATGACCGGCGACACGGTCGCGAAGTCGCATCCACATCGCACCGCCATCGCCAGCTCGTCGGCGTCATGGCATGAGGCCGCCACCCACTGCGACGGCGGCAACGGACGGGCATCGAGTTCGCGCAACTGGGCGGCGGACAGGTGAACCCCCAGCCCCAGTTCGCGCGCGCCCTCGATATCGCGATTGAGCAACAACGACGCACCGAACCGGCGCAGTTCGGGAAGCAGGCCGGCGGCGCCTTTCCTTGCCTCGGCCAACGACACCGACGGCAGGCGCCATTGCATCAGCCGCTCGCCGCGGGCCAACGCGGCCCGCACGAGCGTCGCCGCGCGCTCGACGGAGACGTCGGACGGCGTGACCGGATAGTGCTCAGGCAGGCGTAACGCGGCAAGAATGGCGCGATCGGCCGGTGCCAGGAGGGAGGGATCGACGTCGCGCGGATCGCGCCAGTCGATCGCGGCGGCATCGAGCGCGGCCGGCACGCCGCTCCAGGCCCGGACGATCACGGCATCCAGGCACAGGGCGCGCTCGCCGTACGACCACGGCACCCGGATCAGCGGCTCGAACGAGAGCGGATCGACGGCGATGCCCAACTCTTCGTCGAGTTCGCGCACCAGCGCCGCGGCGGTATCTTCGCCCGCTTCGAGCTTGCCACCGGGGAACTCCCACCGCCCCGCCAGGTGCTTGCCCGGCGGGCGCTGCGCGAGCAGGACGCGGCCGGCGCCATCCACAAGCACGCCGGCGGCGACATGCATCATGAATTGCGTACGTACTTGACCATGTCGAAGGCGTGGGCGTGGTCCTTATCCGCCTTGTGCGGAATGCGCGAGACCTCGGTCCACTGCTTGAAATCGATGCCGGGGAAGAAGACGTCGGCGCCGTCGAAGGTGTTGTAGACCCAGGTCAGGTAGAGCTCGCGGGCGTACGGCAGCGCCTCACGAAACACTTCACCGCCACCGATCACCATCAGGCCGGTGTGACCGCAGCTGGCCTGGGCCTCGGGAATGGAGCGCACGGTGATCTGGCCGGGGAACGGCGCCTCGCCCTTTCGCGACAGCACGTAGTTGACGCGGTCCGGCAAGGCCCGGCCGATGGATTCGGCCGTCTTTCGGCCCATCAGCACCGCACGCCCGACGGTCAGTTCCTTGAAGTATTTCAGGTCGTCCGGAAGATGCCAGGGCAACCCGCCCTGCTTGCCGATGGCAAGGTTTTCGTCGAGCGCGGCAACCAGGTGAACGGCCATGGAACTTCCTTTCGTGAAGACGGTGGTGGGAGGGCGTCACGGGGACAACCCGAGGCGGAATGGTAGTCCGCCCGACCCGGGAGCGGAACTAACGGGCGTTTGATCGGGGCATGGCGATGCCGCCTGCGTTCAGACGGCGACCGGTGCCTTGATGGCCGGATGCGGGTCGTAGTCGACGATGCGCACGTCGTCGAAGCGAAAATCGAACACCGAGCGAACGTCGGGATTGAGCTCCAGTTTCGGCAACGGGCGCGGCTCGCGGCCCAGTTGCAACCGCGCCTGCGCCTCGTGGTTCGAATACAGGTGCGCGTCGCCGAGGGTGTGCACGAAGTCGCCCGGCACCAGGCCGGTGACCTGGGCGATCATGTGCGTCAGCAAGGCATAGCTGGCGATGTTGAAGGGCACGCCGAGGAAAATGTCACCGGATCGCTGGTAGAGCTGGCAGGAGAGTTTTCCGTCCGCCACGTAGAACTGGAACATCGTGTGGCACGGCATGAGTGCCATCTTCGGCAGCTCGCCCACGTTCCACGCCGACACGATCAGCCGGCGCGAATCCGGGTTGCGGCGGATCTCGTCCACCACCCAGGCGATCTGGTCGACCGTGCCGCCGTCGGCCGTCGGCCAGGCGCGCCACTGGTGCCCGTAGACCGGCCCGAGGTCGCCGTTCGCATCGGCCCATTCGTCCCAGATGCTGACGCCGTTGTCCTTGAGGTAGGCGATGTTCGTGTCGCCCTGCAGAAACCAGATCAGCTCATGGACGATCGAGCGCAGGTGCAGTTTCTTCGTGGTGACCAGCGGAAACCCCTGCGAGAGGTCAAAACGCATCTGCCAGCCGAACACGCTGCGCGTGCCGGTGCCGGTGCGGTCGGCCTTCGGCGTGCCGTGATGCAGGACATGGTCCAGAAGCTGGAGATAAGGCTGCATGACGTCGACTCAGGCGGTGGGCGCGGGCGCCGTCGGCGCATACGGCGCGCGACGCGACATCGCCAACAGCAGGATACCGACCGCGATCAGCGGCAACGACAGGATCTGGCCCATCGTGACCCAGCCGAACGCGAGGTAGCCCAACTGCGCGTCGGGCACGCGCACGAACTCGATCGTGAAACGGAACACGCCGTAGAGCAGCGCGAACAGTCCGGAGACGGCATAACGGCGGCGCGGCTTCATGGAGAAGATCCACAGCACGGTGAACATCACCACGCCTTCCAGCGCGAACTCGTAGAGCGGGTTGGGATGGCGCGGAAGCCGGTCGGGCGCATTGGGGAAGATCATGCCGATGGGCAGGTCGGTCGGCTTGCCCCACAACTCGCCGTTGATGAAATTGCCCAGGCGACCCAGTCCGAGGCCGAGCGGCACGAGCGGCGCGACGAAGTCGACCGCGTCGAAAAACGTTACGCCGTTGCGCCGCGACCACCAAAGACCCGCGATCAACACGCCGAGCAGGCCGCCGTGGAACGACATGCCGCCGTCCCACACGCGGAAGATTGCGGCCGGATCGGTCCAGACCCATTGGATGGGCGTGTAGAACAGCATGTAGCCCACGCGCCCGCCCAGCACCACGCCCAGCATCGCGTAGAACATGAGGTCGCCGAACCGCTCGGCGTCGACCGGCAGCCGGCCCTGGCGCCGACGGTATTCGCCCAGGGCCCAACCGCCCAGGAAGCCGCCCAGGTACATCAGTCCATACCAGTGAACCTTGACGGGGCCGAGCGAAAAGGCGACGGGGTCGATAGCGACAACGAAGGGAGCGGACATGGACGGGCCTGGTCGGAGCAGGCGGATAGTGTAACGGCCTTGCCGGAGGCTGGGGATTGGGATATATCCCGCGCAGGCGCCACCGGGGAGGTGGCGCCATGGACGCTAAACCTCAGGGGACCTACACCGATGACGCCTCGCCTTGTGCGGCCGCTGCTGGCCGCGCTTTGTCTTGCCCTGCCCGCCACGGGCGTTTTCGCCGACACCCTTCCGGTGGCGGATTTCGCCCGCCACGCGCCGCTCACCTCGCCCGAGCTGTCGCCCGACGGCAAGCATCTCTCCGTGATCTACAACGACCCCGACGGCAAGACGCACGCCATCGCGGTCTACGCCGTCGGAGACATGAGCCACCCGACGGCCCTGCTCCGCCTGCCGCCCTACGACATCCCCGCGCAAATGATCTGGGTGAGCGCGACGAGGCTGGTGGTGGCGCGCGGCAAGCAGGACGGCTCGATCGGCAACACCAGCTACACCGGCGAATTGATGGCGGTGGACGTCGACGGCAAGAACCCCGACTACCTCTACGGGTACGAGAGTTTCGGCAAGCGCGCGGCGACCCGCTCCACCGACCGGGGCTGGGGCTTCATCGAAGGCACCCCCACCAAGACCAACGGGCACTTCTACATGCGGGCCACCTCCTGGACGCAGCAGGACCACAGCGTGCTCTACGACGTGGACGCGTCGACCGGGGTCCGCCACCAGATGGCGGACATCGCCATCGGCGGGCTGAGCTACATGGTCGGCGCGGACGGCACGCCCCGTTTCGCGTACGGCACCGATGATAATTTCAACTACGTCGTCTTCCGTCGCGACGGCGACGGTTGGACGCGCCTGGGCGACGACGTGACCCGGCAGACGTTCCGGCCGATCGCCCAGGTGGCCGATAGCCAGCGTATCTATGCGATGGACAGCCCCGACGGCCAGGGCGGCGAATTCGTCGAGCAGGACGAGAACGGCGCCAACCGAAAGCGCCTGGCCTACAACGATTTCAGTACCGTGAGCACCGGCGGCCTGTGGACGCCGGCCCCCTTGCGTCCCTTCGGCACGACGTCCACGACCGGCATCCCCAGCGTCACGTACTTCGACCCGAACGAATCGATATCGAAGCTTCACCGGGCCCTATCGGCGAAGTTCCCGGGTGAGTTCGTCCGGTTCGTCGACTTCAGCGAAGACGGCTCGCAATTGCTGTTCGCCACCGTGAGCGATCGCGATCCCGGCCGCTACATGCTGATCGACACCCATACCTATAAGGTGACCGGCCTGTTCGCGGTGGAGCCGTGGATCGATCCGGCGAAGATGAACGAGCGTCGCCCCCTGCGCTTCAAGGCCAGCGATGGCAGGGAGCTCGAAGCGATCCTGACGTTCCCCAAGGACAAGAGCCCGACCAACCTGCCGATGGTGCTGCTGCCGCATGGCGGCCCCCACGGGGTATCGGACGACTGGTATTTCGACCGGGATGCGCAGTTCCTCGCCAGCCGGGGCTACCTGGTGCTGCAGGTAAACTACCGCGGCTCCGGCGATCGCGGCACGGCGTTCGAACAGGCCGGCTGGCTCAAATGGGGCACGCGCATCCAGGACGACCTGCTGGACGGCGTGAAGTGGGCGGTGAGCGAGCATTACGCCGATCCGAACCGTGTCTGCGTGTATGGCGCGAGCTTCGGCGGCTATTCCGCCATGATGACCGCCGAGCGGGCGCCCGCGATGTTCAAGTGCGCCGTCGGCTACGCCGGCATCTACGATCTCGACATGATGTACAACAAGGGTGACATCAAGGATCGCAAGAGCGGCGTGAGCTACCTCACCCATGTCATCGGTCGCGATGCCGCCGACCTCGCGGCCAATTCGCCCGTGCACGGCGCCGATCGCATCACGGTTCCCGTGCTGCTGGTGCATGGTGAAGATGACGAACGCGCGCCTTTCGCCCAGTTCAAGGCGATGAAAGCCGCCCTGGACGCAGCCCACAAGCCCTACGAGACGCTGACCAAGGCGGGAGAGAAGCACGGTTTCGTCAAGCCCGAAAACGTCGAGGAGTTCTACACCCGGCTGCAGGCCTTCCTCGACCGCCACATCGGCGACGGCGCCCCTGCCACATCCACGGCCGCGCCGTAAGGCCCGACGGGGCAGTTGCCCGCCCCCCGCCGCACGCGTTATTTTGCGTGGATCGCAAGCCCGGATGCGGGCCGGCGGGGGATCGGGAGGTTTTCGGGGTCATGTACGTCCATTCCAGGCACGAGCGTCACCGTGGCGTGCGCCGACGGTCGGCGCGGGTGCTGGCGCTTGCGTCGTGCCTCGCCAGCGCCGTGGCCGGGGCGCAAGACGCCTCCCCCGCCCCCACGCTCGCGCCGGTCAACGTCACGGTCACGGGTTCGCGCATCCGCGGTATCGACGTAGAGACCGCGCAGCCGGTCTTCACCATGAATCGCCAGGCGATCCAGGCCACCGGGCTTACCGACCTGGGTGACGTCGTCATGCGGCTGCCCTCCGCCGCCACCCCCGAAGTCACACCGCAAGACACGCTGTCGTCGAGCAACGACGCGGGCGGCCGCTACGCCAACCTGCGCAACCTCGGCGCGGTACGCACGCTGGTGCTGGTCAACGGTCGCCGCTGGACGAGCAGCGTGGGCGGCCTGACCGACCTCTCCAGCATCCCCGTCTCCATTGTCGAGCGGATCGAGGTGCTGCGTGATGGCGCATCGTCGATCTACGGCTCCGACGCCATTGGCGGCGTGGTCAACATCATCACCACCGACCGCTTCGAAGGCGCGTCGGCCGACGTGCTCTACGGCGTGAACGGGCGTGGCGACGGCGCCCGGAAGAACGGCAACGTCACCTGGGGCAAGAGCACCGAGCGCAGCTCGGTCATTCTCGGCGCCACCTACGACGACGCCGACGAGATGCTCGATCGCGAACGGGCGCTCACCCGCTACGCCAACGGCCCGCGGCATCCCGACGACGGCTACGGCATGGGCGCTTACGGCGGCGTGGTCGATCCGCGCGCACCCGGCACGGCCGGTGCCGGACGCTACGCAAGCGACGGCGCCTGGGTGCCGAACCGATACGTCGTGGACCACCCCGGCGGTCGCGTCGGCGACACGTCCGACCTGGCCGACTACCACCTCTACGATCCGGCCAGCAACGCCGACAAGTACGACACCACGCACGACATGACCTTTCGCGCGGGCAGCAAGCTGCGCAACCTCTTCGGCACCGGGCGCTACAACCTCACCGATGACATCGCCCTGCGCGGCATGGCGACCTACGGCGTGCGCGACACGCGCTGGCGCGCGGCCGGCTATCCGTTGCAGAGCGGCTCGGGCCGCGCGGATGGGCTGGTCATCGACCCGGACAACGCCTACAACCCGTTTCCCGGCGAGGCGACGTCCTTCTTCCGCCGCCTCGCCGAATTGCCGCGCTTCAGCTGGGCACGGAGCAAGACGTTCCACGCCGATGTGGGTCTGGAGGGTACCTTCCCGTGGGGTGAACACACCTGGGCCTGGGACGTCACCTACGCCTACGCCGAAACCCGATCCGACCTCACCACGAGCGGCGACATCGATCTGGACCATGCGCGCAAGGCGCTCGGCCCCACCGCCACGGTGGACGGCCGCCTCGCCTGCGCCGACGCGGCCGACCGCGCCGCCGGCTGCGTGCCCTGGAACATTCTCGCCGGTCCCGGCGGCACCCCCGACGCAGTGTGGCGCTACGTCGCCACCACCGGTCAGTCGCGCCAGGTCAGCCGCAACAACGACGTAATCGCCAACCTCACCGGCGGCCTGGCCGACCTGCCCGCGGGCATGCTTCGCCTGGCCGGCGGCGTGGAGCATCGCCAGGAAAACGGCCGCTATCTCCCCGACGCCGCGGCGTCGCAGGGCCTGACCACGCAGCTGGCCAGCGCACCGACGCGCGGCGGCTACATCGTCAACGAGGCCTACCTCGAACTCGACATACCGCTGCTGGCCGACCTGCCGCTGGCCCACGAACTGGCGGTGAACGCATCGTCCCGCTATTCGCACTATTCCGCTTTCGGTGGCGGCACGCGCAGCAAGTACAGCATCCGCTGGAAGCCGTTCGATGACCTGCTGCTGCGCGGTACCTACGCGGAAGGATTTCGCGCCCCGACGGTGGCCGACCTCTACGGCGGCACCGCCGAGAGCTTTGAAAGCTTCATCGACCCGTGCGACAGCGCCTACGGCGCGGCCGCTGGCGACGCCGGCGTACGGGCCCGTTGCGCCGCGGCGGGCGTTCCCGCCGGTTACCGTCAGGTGGACCCCAGCGGCGCCCCGATCAACTCCTCGACCGGCGGACAGAATCCCGTCGCGTTCCGCACCGGCGGCAATCCGTCGCTTAAGCCGGAGTCGTCGATCACGCGCACGGCCGGCCTGGTCTACAGCCCGGGCTTCGCGGACGGGCTCGACGTGACGCTCGACTACTACAAGGTCGACATCCGCGACGTGATCACGCCGATCCTGGCGAGCGACATCCTCAACTTCTGCTACGTCCGAAACGACCCGACCTATTGCGGCCGCTTCACCCGCACGGCGGACGGACGCATCACGACGCTGGACGAAAGCCTCGCCAACCTGGGCTCGTTGCGCACCGAAGGCTACGACCTGGGCGTGCATTACCGCCTGCCCAGCACGCGTTACGGTGAGTTCGCCGTGCTCTCGGACAGCACCTACCTGAAGGATTTCTCCCAGGCACCCAGCGCTGGCGCCGCGCCCCGGCAGCTCGCCGGTTACATGGACAACCTGCAGGGCCTCTACCGCGTTCGCTCCAACCTGTCGCTCGACTGGAGCCACGAGCGGTTCGGTGCCACGTGGACCGTGCGTTATTTCTCAGGCTTGAAGGACGCGTGCTGGTCGGCCACCGAAGAATGCAACCGTCCGGAGACGATCAACGCCCTCACTGGCGCCAATGGCGTGAACCGCAAGGGATCGGTCGCCTTCCACGATCTCCAGCTACGCTGGCAGGCACCGTGGAATGGAAGCTTCCGCCTCGGCGTCAACAACGTCTTCGGCCGCAAGGGACCGATCTACTACGCCGCGTCGAGCGCGGGACAGGGCAGCGCGCCCTACAACCCCGCGTTCGATATCGACCGGTACATTTACATGGGTTATCAGCAAACGTTCTGAGCCCTGATCAGCGCAGTGCCGAGGCGTTTTTCGCCCCTCTCCGACGGCTGTCGCATCCATCGGCCGATTCCCTGAACCGCCGGATCGCATGATCGCAAAGTCTTGCGAACCCGTGACGCACCCGTTATGGTCGTGTGACGCCGCCATGCGCCCAGGGGTTTGGCGCGGCGTGGGTGTCCCCACACCCGAAACCCTGCGTGACCCCCAACGAGTGCCGCACGCGGCGCTACTACAAGCTGTTCAGCCTTGCCGAAAGCGCAGGGCCAGGGAGACTTTGACCATGACTAACCGTACCCTGCTCAAGCGCACCGCGCTGGTGTCGGCGCTTGGCGCCTGCCTGCTCGCCGGTTCCGCCTACGCGCAGAGCACCGTGGGCGACATCTACGGTACCGCCGCAGCCTCGCAGACCATCCAGGTGCAGAACCTCGGCTCCGGCGCGACCCGTGCCGTCCCCGTCGCCGAAGACGGCCGCTACCGCGTGTCGTCGCTGCCGGTGGGCAGCTACCGCATCAACGTGCAGCAGAACGGCCAGACCGTGTCGAGCCGCGACATCAACGTGGTGGCGGGCCAGTCGGCGCAGGTGAATTTCGCCGCCGCGGGCACCTCGGCCGCCCAGGCGCTCGACACCGTCACCGTGTCGGCCAGCGCGCTCGCCCAGATCGACGTCGCCACCGTCGAATCGCGCACCAGCTTCACCGCCGACCAGCTCGACAAGCTGCCGGTGCCGCGCAACGTGGTCGACGTGGCCGCGCTCACCCCCGGTACGACCAAGGGCGACTCCCGTTTCGGCAACCTGCCGTCGTTCGGCGGGGCGTCGGTGGCGGAAAACAGCTACTACGTCAACGGCTTCAACGTCACCAACCTCTACAACAACCTGTCGTTCTCCGAAGTGCCCTTCCAGGCCATCGAGCAGCTCGACGTGCAGACCGGCGGCTACGGCGCGCAGTACGGGTTCTCCACCGGCGGCGTCACCTCGGTGATCACCAAGCGCGGCACCAACCAGTGGAAGGGCGGTGCCAGCTGGGTCTACCAGCCGGCCTTCGCGCGCGAAAACGAAGACAAGACCTACCGCAAGAACGGCACGCTCTACCGCAACTACGATCGCAACTCCGACAACGACAACGTCTACTCGGCGTGGCTCGGTGGCGCGCTGGTGAAAGACAAGCTCTTCTTCTACGGCATCTTCCAGTCGCACAAGGCGAGCTCCACGCTCTACCCCGTCGCGCCGGGTACCGGCACGGGCAACGCCACCACGGCGGCCACCCGCACCAAGGACAGCGATCCGTTCTACCTGATCAAGCTCGACTGGAACATCAACGACAGCAACATCCTCGAATACACGGGGATGAACAACACCCAGCACCAGACGAGCAACTACTTCACCGCCAACTACGCGCAGGACGGCACACCGTCGACCACGGCCTTCCGTGGCCAGCGCCGGGTGAAGACCGGTGGCGACGTCAACGTGTTCAAGTACACCAGCTACATCACCGACGACTTCACTGCCAGCGCGCAGTGGGGCAAGATGAAAAGCAAGAACTCGTCCGACTACATCAGCCCGGACGGCACGCACACCCGCTACGACGGCAACATCAATGGCCCGCGCACCGGCTGCCCGTACGTCATTGACGCCCGCGACAGCACCACCAACGGCCTGACCTCGCCCTACGCCTCGTGCTACCTCGCCTCCACCACCGACATCTTCAACGGTGAAGACCAGCGCACCGCGTGGCGCGTCGACCTCGACTGGAAGCTCGGCGACCACGACATCGCCGGCGGCTTCAGCCGCGAGAAGTGGCGCTCGCAGAGCGGCCAGAGCTACGCCGGCGGCGTGCTCTACTACTACCAGACCGACACGGACGGTTCGCTGCACGGCACGCCGGGCCAGGATTTCGTGCAGGTGCAGAACTACCGCACGGGCGGTTCGGTTGCCGTCGACCAGAAGTCGTGGTTCCTGCAGGACAACTGGCAGGTCACCGACACGTTCCTGGCCTACGTCGGCGTGCGCAACGATTCGTTCACCAACAAGAACGGCGCCGGCCAGAACTTCGTCCGCCAGGGCAATATCTGGCAGCCACGCCTGGGCTTCTCGTGGGACCTCTTCGGCGATGCCACCACGAAGATCTACGGCACGGCCGGCCGCTACTCGCTGCCGATCGCCGCGAACGTCGCCCTGCGCGCCGCCACGGCGTCTTACTACACGATGCAGGATTACGCCTACGCTAACGTCGATGGCCGCGGCATCCCGCAGCTGGGCGGCGCCCTGGGTCCGGTGCAGATCGTCAACGGCGAGAACGGCACCACGCCCGACCCGCGTTCGGTGGCCAGCCGCGACCTGAAGCCTTACTCGCAGGATGAATACATCCTCGGCATCCAGCACCGCATCACCAGCGACAATGCGTTCTTCAACGACTGGGTGGTGGGCGCCAAGGCGATCTACCGCAAGCTCAACAACGCCATCGACGACACCTGCGACTGGCGTCCGTTCTACGCCTATGGCCAGTCGCTGGGCCTGAACGTCGGCAACGATCCGTTCACCCCGCCGGCGAACATGCCTGGCTGCTACATCTTCAATCCGGGCAGCAAGCTCACCCTGAACCTCGATCTCGACGGCAGCGGCCAGCTGCGCGAGGTGACGATCCCGGGCGACAAGCTGGGTCCGAAGGCCAAGCGCAGCTACCAGGCCGTCGTGCTCACCGCCGAAAAGGCCACGAACGACTGGTACGTCAATGCGTCGTACACCTGGTCGAAGAACTACGGCAACACCGAAGGCCTGGTGAAGTCGGACAACGCCCAGACCGATACCGGCACCACCAGCGCCTTCGACTACCCGGAGCTGATGAACGGTTCGAACGGATGGCTGCCGAACGACCGCCGCCATAGCTTCAAAGTGTACGGCGGCTACAAGTTCACGCCGGAGTGGTCGGTGGGCGTCAACGGCCTGCTTGAGTCGGGTCGTCCGACCAGCTGCTTCGGTGGCGGCTCGGGCGTGCCTTACGGCATCCCCGGTTACGCCTCGGCCTACTTCTACTGCGAAGGCCAGGTCGACTCGCGTGGACACGGCAAGCGCCTGCCGTGGAACTGGTCGCTCAGCCCGAACGTGGTCTACACGCCGGCGGCGGTGAAGGGCCTCACCGTCCAGCTCGACGCGATCAACGTGCTGAACAACAGCAAGCCGATCGCCGTGAGCGAAATCGGGGAGCGAGCCAACCAGACGCTGTACGCCACCACCTACCGCGTGCCCACCTACTACCAGACGCCGCGCTACTTCCGTCTGATGGTCCAGTACGACTTCAGCCTGTAACGAAAAAAAGAGCCGCCCCCCGGGCGGCTCTTTTTTGGTTCTTCGCGACAGTGCGGGGATGTCGCATGGATGCAGGCCTGCCGCCAGCTCGGACGGCGAGGCCCGAGCCTTCGGTGTCCACCCTCGCTGCTCGGGCAGTCCTCCGCGTTCGACAGGGACGGCCGCTGACGCGGCCCGAGTACCTAAGTGGCCTTCGGCCGCTTCCTTGTGCGGAATTCGCCTCGAGGGTGGACACCGAAGACTCTCCCCATGACTGAGGCGGCGTGTTGTGAGAACCGTTTCAGCCTAGCGGCCACCGCGGCGAGCCAGTGAGCTTCACGTCGCTCCGCCCAACAACGCCGGTCAACTCGTCGCGACGTCGGATACCCGTTGTCGGGCTGGCGTTTCACATATCACGCAGCGCTTGCGCAGATCAGTCATCGAGCGCCTGCCGCTCTCCTATCACCCGACCTCACCGCTCGGAAGAGACCTTGGTGTCCACCCTCGAGGCGAGTTCCGCACAAGAGGGCGGCCGCAGGCCGATTAGCACATGGGCCGCGTCAGCGGCCATCCCTGTCGAACGCGGAGGACTGCCCGAGCAGCGAGGGTGGACACCAAGGTCTCCCTGCGACACCGCCCAGGTGCAACGCGCTCTGGCGCTACAAGGTCACCACAGCGCCACGACCCGCGGGTGGGCCGCGTCAGCGGCCATCCCTGTCGAACGCGGAGGACTGCCCGAGCAGCGAGGGTGGACACGAAAGGCTCTGGCCTCACGGCCTCACCGTCCGGGCCGCCGACGACGCCTGTATTCACGCAGCGTCCCACGGACTTCCGTGCAGAACGCTTTTTGGAACCATGAAACCGACGTAGCGCATCCTGCGCGCGACCGCACCCTCCTCAGAGCACCAGGGGCCGATCCGGCAACTGGTTTTCCCGGGGCGTGCCGTCGCCAGGGAAATGCGTGGCCAACAGCTCCCCGGCCTCTTCCACGCCGGTCAACAGGCCGTCGCGGAAGCGCCCGGCGGCGAACGCCTCGCGCATGTGCGCGGCGATGGCGTCCCACTCGTCTTGCGCTACGCGGTTGACGATGCCACGGTCGGCGACGATCTCGATGCGATGCTCGGCGAGCAGCACGTAAAGCAGCACACCGCAGTTGTCGTCGGTGTCCCAGACACGGAGATGGGCGAACAGCATCGCGGCCCGATCGCGCGCGGTAAGACCCTGCGCCACCGCCATCGCGGGCAGACGCGATTCGATCGCCACGCGCAGTTCGCCACGATGCCGCCGCTCGCCATCCGCGACACCCTGCATGACGGCATCGAGCACGTCGGGCGGAAACACCCGGCCGAGGCGGAACCATTCACCAAAGAGGTTTTGACCGATCCGTCGTATGTCCATTACCAGTTCCCCGACGCGCCGCCGCCACCGAAGCTACCGCCGCCGCCACTGAAACCGCCTCCCCCGCCTCCGCCACCGAAACCGCCGCCCCCGCCGAAGCCGCCTCCGCCCCAGCCACCGAACCCGCCCCAGCCGCCGCCGCCGATCGAGCGGCCGGCACCGAGGGGAATGGCCATGAACAGCGCGCCGGCGATGAGGCCGATCACGCCGCCGACCAGGGAATGCATGAACAGCCAGCCGAGCCCACCCGTCACCGCGCCACCCAGCGGCATGCGCACGCCGAGGGGCGCGCGACCGAGCACGCCGCGCAGGAACAGCACGCCGAAGATCAGGGGCAACAGGAGGTGGCCGCCGCCGTTACGCCGCTCGTGGGCGTCGTCAGGATTCACCGGTGGGGGCAACGACTCGCCCTGCACGATCTGGGTGATGGCGTTGAGCGCTTCGTTGATGCCGCCGTAGTAGTCGTTGGCGCGCAGCTTCGGCGCCATGTATTCGCGGATGATGCGCGCCGCGATCGCGTCGGGCAGCGCACCCTCCAGGCCGTATCCCACTTCGATACGCACCCGGCGGTCGTTCTTCGCCAGCAGCAACAGCACGCCGTCGTCGGGCCCCTTGCGGCCGACCTTGTTGGTCTCGGCGACCTGGAGCGAATAGCTCTCCAGATCGTCGGGCTGCGTCGTGGGCACCATCAGCACCACGACCTGAGCCCCCTTGGCTTTCTCCAGCGCCACCAGTCGCGCGTCGAGCTGGTCGACCTGCGCGGCATCGAGCGTGCCGGTGAGGTCGGTGACATGCCGCGTCAGCCGCGGCACGGCGGGCTCGTCGGCCGCCGGCGCCGCCCGGGGCGACACCAGCAGCGCGAAAGCCAGCAGCAGCCCCGCGGCGGCGCGACGCATCAGCGCGCGGCCGAGGTGGCCGGGGCAGGCGCGCCGCCGAAGTCCACCGTCGGGGCCGTGGAAATGGCCTTTTCGTTCTCCACGCTGAAGTTCGGCTTCACGGCGTAACCCATCACCTTCGCGGTGAGGTTGGTCGGGAACGAGCGGATCAGGGTGTTATACGACTGCACGGCATCGACGTATCGCTTGCGCGCCACCGTGATGCGGTTCTCGGTGCCTTCGAGCTGCGCCTGGAGGTCGCGGAACGACCCGTCGGCCTTCAGCTGCGGGTAGTTCTCGCTGACCACGAGCAAGCGCGAAAGGGCGCCGGACAATTGCCCCTGCGCGGCCTGGAACTTCGCCAGGGCGGCGGGATCGTTCGCCTGGTCGGGACTGAGCTGAACCTGCCCGACCTTGGCGCGGGCGTTCGTCACCTCCGTGAGTACCCGCTCCTCGTGCTGAGCGTACCCTTTGACCGTGTTGACCAGGTTCGGCACGAGGTCGGCGCGGCGCTGGTACTGGTTGAGTACCTCGGACCAGGCCGCCTTCACGGCCTCGTCTTCGCGCTGGATCGCGTTGTAGCCGCAACCGGACAGAAAGCCGGCAAGCAGGACCAGGGCGACGGTGCGGATGAGTGTCTTCATGGCGACGATTCCTTGGATGTGCCGCACAAGGTATCGCAAAGCGCGTGATATCGGCGGCTAGCCAGGCGGTCTGGCCATCGGCAGGGCCTGTCCCGTGGTTTCCGCGGCCAAGGCATCCCGGGATCGCGGGCGTCGCCCGCCGGACCGGGCGACCAACCTCAGAAAAATCTTGGCCAGAGAATGAGCACCCAGCTCAGGACGACCATCACCAGGAGCAGGAACACCGCCGCCGAGCCCATATCCTTGGCCCGTCCGGCGAGTTCGTGGAACTCCGGACTGACCTTGTCCACCACAGCCTCGATGGCCGAGTTGAGCAGCTCCGCCGAGAGCACGAGCATGGGAAAGGTCACCAGCACGATCTTTTCGACAGCGCCGTTGCCGACCCACAAGCCGAGGGGCACGACCACGACGGCCAGGAACACCTCCAGCCGGAACGACGCCTCGTGACGGAAACACGCCTTCAACCCTTTCATCGACCACTGGAACGCCGCGAAAATCTGGCGCGGACCGCGCGGAACGTTGGACGCCATGGCGGTCAGACGCCCGTGGCGACCGCCGCGATGGCGATCCGGAGGGCGGACGGGTTGATGCGATGCGACATGGCGGACCGACGGCGGATAGCGGGAAAAGGCGCGCTACTATGCCACAACGCCCCCGTCGGGCGGTCCGGGCGCGCCGGAGCGCAGACGCACGTGGCGAATCGCCGCGCCCCTCTGGCAGCGCAGCACAACGCGTTGGACCATTTGGGTTACCCTTGACCAGTTATGGCCTCGTTCAGGGTCATGGCAACGGGAGCCGCGTTTTTTTGCGGCTCGCTGTGTCCAATGCGCACGGAATCTACATGGCAATCCAGAACCCGCCCGTTTCCCAGACCAAGTCGTTCAGCACGGTCTTCCTCATCGAAATGTGGGAGCGCTTCGGCTTCTACGGCATGCAGGTGCTGATGGTCACCTACATGGTCAAGAAGCTCGGCTTTGCCGAAGCCGACTCGAACCTCATCTGGGGCGCCGCGTCCGCCCTGATCTACGCCACCCCCGCCATCGGCGGCTGGATCGGCGACAAGTTCATCGGCACCCGCCGCACCATGCTGACCGGCGCGGTCGTCCTGATGTTCGGCTACGCGATGCTGTGGATTCCGACCAACAACGCGCTGTTCCTGTACGTGGCGTTGGGCGTCATCATCCTGGGCAACGGCCTGTTCAAGCCCAACGCGGGCAACCTCGTGCGCAAGATCTACGAAGGCGACGAGGTGAAGATCGACAGCGCCTTCACCATCTACTACATGGCGGTGAACATCGGCTCGACCATCTCGATGCTGCTCACGCCGTGGATCCGCGATTACGTCGGCCAGCACTACAACGACGCGCTGGGCTGGCACACGGCCTTCGGCGTCTGCTCGATCGGCCTCATCCTCGGCCTCATCAATTACTTCTTCATGCGCCACACGCTGGCCCACATCGGTTCGGCACCGGACGAGCGTCCGCTCGTGGCCCGCAACGTGCTGGGCGTGGCGCTCGGCGGCGTGGCGATCATCGCGGCGTCGGCGTACATCCTGCGCAACCAGGGCGTGGCCGAGGCCTGCGTGTACCTCGCGGGCGTGGTCATCCTCGGCATCTTCGTGCACCTGATCCGCTCGGTGGAAAAAAGCGAGCGCGCCGGCCTGATCGCCGCCCTGGTGCTGACGGTACAGACGATCTTCTTCTTCATTTTCTATCAGCAGATGTCGACGTCGCTGAATCTGTTCGCCCAGCGCAACGTCGACCTCGAGTTCAGCCTGTTCGGCATGCCGATCTTCCGCTGGATCCCGGAGCAGTTCCAGTCGCTCAACGCGATCTGGATCGTGATCCTGTCGCCGATCCTCGTCTGGATCTACAACACGCTCGGCCGGCACGGCAAGGATTTCTCCGTGGCCGCCAAGTTCGCGCTGGGCTTCGCCGCGGTCGCCGTCGGCTTCTTCATGTACGGCCTGGGCGCGCTCAGCGCCGTCGGTGGCCAGATCTCGTCGTGGTACATGGTCTGGGGCTACGGCTTCTACTCGCTCGGCGAGGTGCTGGTGAGTGGCCTGGGCCTGGCGATGATCGCTCGCTACGTGCCGGCGCGCATGGGCGGCTTCATGATGGGCGCCTATTACGTCGCCTCGGGCGTGTCGCAGTATATGGGCAGCGTGGTGGCCAACTTTGCCGCCATCCCCAAGGACATCACCGATCCGATGCAGTCGCTGCCGATCTACACCAGCCTGTTCAACAAGCTGGGGTTCGTCGGCATCGGGTGCACCGTGATCGCCATCGCCATGCTGCCGCTGATGCGCCGGCTGTCGCTGGATCACGCGCTGGCCGACGTGCCGCCCGTGCCCCCGGTGCACAACGAAGACCTGTAACACCCCGCGAAGGGCCGCCCCGGCGGCCCTTCGTCCATGAAGAGATCGACGTGAGCGACCACCTGCATTCCCCGACGTCCCGCTCCGGTCCTTTCGCGCTAGCGCGCACCCTCGCCTGGCTTCGCCTGTGCGCCATCGCCGGGCAGAGCGTCGCGATCCTTTCCTGCGTCACCCTGCTCAAGCTCGACGTCCCCCTGCTGCCCCTGATGCTTGGCGTATGCGTGCTGGCCGTGTTAGCGGCGGCCGCCTCCTTCCGCCTGGGCATGCCCTGGAAACTGACCGAAGGCGAGGCGATCGTGCACATCGCCGCGGACACGCTCGTCCTCGGCTACCTGCTCTACTTCACCGGCGGCGCCGCCAATCCGTTCGTGACGCTGCTCCTGGTGCCGATCGGCCTGTCGGCGGCGGCGCTTTCCATCGCCGGCGTGTCGCTGGTGGCGATCCTCACCGGCATGGCCTATGTGCTGCTGGTGCCCTATCACCTGCCCCTGCCGAGCCTGGGCAACAAGGGGCTGGATTTCGACCTCTACGTGGCCGGCCTCGGGGTGAACTTCGTCATCATGGCGATCCTGCTGGGCGTGTTCATCAGCAACCTCGCCAAGGCCATCCGCGTGCAGCAGGACGAAGTGCAGCGCGTGCGCGAGCGGGCCCTGCGCGACGAGGGCATCCTCGCCATCGCCACGCAGGCGGCCGGTGCCGCGCACGAACTCAACACCCCGCTCGCCACGATGCGCACGCTGCTGCCGGAGATCCGCCGCGATCACG
The DNA here is from genome assembly GCF_034063545.1 of Luteibacter sahnii. Lineage (NCBI taxonomy): Bacteria > Pseudomonadati > Pseudomonadota > Gammaproteobacteria > Lysobacterales > Rhodanobacteraceae > Luteibacter > Luteibacter sahnii. Next base: position 569,211 of record NZ_JAQLOK010000001.1, on the reverse strand, counting down.
CGGGCGACAATGCCCTGGGCGACGACCTCGACCTGCTCGAAAGCCAGGTCGAGCGCTGCCGCACCATCCTTCGCGAGATGGTGGCCTTCGGCAAGGCGCAGCTCTCCCAGGAGCCGGAGCGGATGACGCTCAACGAGTTCATCCACAGCTGCATGGAGCGTTTCCAGCTACTGCGGCCCGAAGCGGACGTCACCCTCGACGTTGAACCGAACGCCGGCCGCCTTCGCCTGCGCTCGCCGCCGGGCCTGCGCCACGCGCTGATCAACCTGCTCAACAACGCCGCCGACGCCTCCGCGCTCAACGACAGCGCGTCGGTATCGTTCGGCATCCGCATCGACGGACGCTGGCTCGAACTCGTCGTCACCGACGAAGGACCGGGATTCGACGAATTCGACGAACTCGGCACGCTCGGCCTGTCGCAGAAAGACACCGGCCTGGGCATCGGACTTGCCCTGGCCGAGGCCACGGCCGAACGCCTCGACGGCGAGCTCGCCGCCAGCAATACCGGCCACGGCGCCCAGATGCGCCTGCGCCTGCCCCTTTCGGTCATCGGAGACCTTGCATGAACGACCTGACGCCTCCCACCGGCCGCCCCCTGCTCATCGTCGACGACGACGCCACCTTCGCCCGGGTGCTCGGCCGCGCGCTCACCTCGCGCGGTTTCGAGGTCATGACGGCAGGCAACGTCGACGACGCGCGGGCGCTGACCCGTCGGCACCAGCCGCGCTACTGCGTGCTAGACCTCAAGCTCGGCGACGAGAACGGGCTGCGCCTGATCCCCGAACTCCAGTCGCTGGTGCCGGACATCCGCGTGCTGCTGCTCACCGGCTATGCCTCGATCGCCACGGCCGTGGAAGCCATCAAGCGCGGCGCGCACGATTACCTGGCCAAGCCGGTGGACGCCGACGCCGTGGTCCGCGCCCTGCTGGACGGCGACAACGGCCCCGCCGACGCCGACGACTTCGTCGATGCCCCGGACGCCCCGTTGCCGCTGCGACGGCTGGAGTGGGAACACATCCAGCGCGTGCTCACCGAATGCGAAGGCAATATCTCCGAGACCGCACGCCGGCTGGGCATGCACCGGCGCACCCTGCAACGCAAGCTCAGCAAGCATCCCGTGCGCGAACGTCCCGAGGACCTCTGACCATGCGTCGGCTCCTGCTGCTTGCCGCCCTGGCCGTCGCGCCCGCGATCCCGGCCCACGACATGCACGGCATGTCGATGGGCCACGAGGCGGCGTTCGGTTTCGATGCCGCCATTGACGCGAAGGGACGCCTGTGGGTGGTCGACACGATCGGCGAACACGTCCGCGTGCGGCGATCGGACGACATGGGCAAGGACTTCACCCTGACGACCATCGTCAATCCCACCGGTGAGCCGATCTACGCCGAGGGCGAAAACCGGCCGAAGGTCGCCCTCGGCCCCCACGGCGAGATCTACGTGACCTGGTCGCAGCCGCGCAAGGCGCCCTGGACCGGTTTCGTCCGGTTCTCGCGGTCGCTGGACGATGGTGCGCATTTCGACCTGCCCACGACGGTGCATGCCGACCGGGCCGAGATCACCCACCGCTTCGATGCCCTGGCCGTCGACGGCCAGGGCCGGGTCGTGGTGGCCTGGATCGACAAACGCGACCTCGAAGCCGCGACCCAAGCCGGCAAGCCTTACCTGGGCGCCGCCACCTACTACAGCTGGTCCACCGACCGGGGTGCGCATTTCGCGCCGGAGCGAAAGATCGTCGATCAGAGCTGCGAGTGCTGCCGCATCGCCCTCGCCCGCGCACCGGATGGATCGATCGACGCCTTCTTCCGGGCCATCTACGGCGACAACATCCGCGACCATGCCGTCGCGACCCTGCCGGTCGACGGCAAGGCACCCCAGGTGGCGCGCGCGACCTTCACCCAGTGGCACATCGAAGGATGCCCCCATCACGGCCCCTCGCTCGCGATCGACGCGGCGGGCGTAAAGCACGCCGTGTGGTTCAGCGCGGCGAACGACGCGCCCACCATCACCTACGGTCAGCTCGTGCCCGGCCAGCCCCCGCGCCATGCGGCCACCGTCGCGACCACCGGCGCATCGCACGCCGACCTTGCCGTGGATGGCCGGCGCGTGTGGATCGCGTGGAACCAGATGACGGCCGCGGGCCTCGATCTGATGCTGCGCGCATCGACCGACGGCGGAGCGCATTTCGGCGAGGCGAAGGCCATCGCGCATACCGATGGCGCGTCAGGCTGGCCGAAGCTGGTACTCGCCAATCACCAGGCGTTCGTGGCATGGAACCCCGGTGGAAGCTTCCGCCTGGTGCCTGCGGACGCGGCGCGATGAAGTACCTCGTCGCGATCGCCGCGCTGGCCTGCGCGTGCGCGGCCCAGGCCGCGCCGGTCACGCCTCTGGCGAAAGCGGACGTGACCGCCCTGCTGCTCCCCCCCGCGAAAGGCGCCAAGGTGATTGCGATCTGGGCGCTGGATTGCGCCTACTGCGAAGAAAACCTGTCCGCCTTGCTCGCCTGGCAACGGAGCCATGAGAACGTCGACCTCGTTTTCGTCGCCACCGACGCGATCGGCCAGGCAACTGCGCTGGAGGCCAGGCTCAAGGCCGCCAAGCTCGACGGCGTGCCGTCACGCGCCTACGCCGATCCAAGCCCGGAGCGGCTGAATTTTCTCATCGATCCAACGTGGGGCGGCGAGACGCCACGCACGCTGGTGATACGCGCGGACGGATCGAAGAACGCCTTGAGCGGCGCACTCACCGCGGAGCGTATCGCACGACTCATGCCCTAACGCGCCGGGCGATCGAGCCGCGCGGCGGCACTCAGGCTTCGATGGGATGGGGGTTCGGAAAGCGGATGCTCGCCACGCGGCTGGCGCCCGGCAGCGAGCGCAGTTCGAGCGGCCACTGGAAGCGGTCCGACAGGCGGCGTGCGATGGCCAGGTCGAAACCATGCCGATCCACCGACGCGTGCCGCCGGCTGCCCGGCTCGGGGGCATCCACGGCCGGATTGATGACGCTTACGCTGCCCGGCATGACGGTGACCACGATGGTGCCCTGGTCGGTCTGTTGCAGCGCGTGCCGGATGAGCTGACCGCAAAGCACGGCGAATACCCGCGGCGAGGCGTGCAGCGCGAACGAAGCCGGCTCGTCGAGGATCAACTCCACCGGGCGACCCGCGATCAGTTCGCGGGCGTAGTCCACTTCCTGGCGGAGCACCTTGTTGACCACGAAGTCCTCTTCGGCGAGGCCCTGGTCGGACTCGCGGGAGAGAATCAGGAAGGCCTCTACCAGCGATTCCAGCTCGCGGGTCGAACGACGGATGCGTTCGAGGGAGCGGTGACCGAACTCCGACAGCGACGTCTCCTCCGCCAGCATGTCGGACGACATCTTGATGACCGTGAGCGGGCTGCGCAGCTCGTGGCTGGCGTCGCGGGTGAAGTTGCGCTCCCGCTCGCCGTAGCCTTCGATGCGCGACGCCAGACCGTGGAGACCCTTCACCAACGAAGCCACGTCGTTATCCGAGCGCCGCTCGTCGCCGCTACGCAGGCCATCCATGTCGGGGCTTTCCGGGTCCCACGCTTCGAGCAGACGGGCCAGCGCCGCCACCGGCAGCCATTCGCGGGACACCGCCAGCCAGGCGAGGCCACCGGAGCAAAGCATGATCGCCACCGCGGCGCCGATCGGCGCCACGTTGTTGACGGCCATGATCGATGCGATCACGACCACCAGGGTCTGCAAGGTCATGACGACGGCGACGCGGGAGCGGAACGATCCGCGCCGGCGACGTCTATCCTGCGAACGGCCCTCTTCCATACGTCGCTACATCCAGCCCCGCGTCGTGATCAAGCGGTCTGGGACGCGGCGACTTCGGAATCGAGGTCGGCCAGGCGATATCCCGCGGAATGAATCGTGTGCAGCAACGGCCGGTCGAACGGCTTGTCGATCACGCGGCGCAGGTTGTAAAGGTGCGAGCGCAGCGTGTCCGAATCGGGAAGCGTGTCGCCCCAGATCTCGCGTTCGATGTCGCGACGGCTGACCACGCGCGGCGATTCGCGCATGAGGATGGCCAGCAGCTTCAGGCCGATCGGCGAGACGGTGAGCTCCTGGCCGCCACGGGTCAGGCGGAGCGTCGCCGTGTCGAGGGTCATGTCGCCCACCGTCAGCACCTCCGACGACACCTGGCGGCGATCGCGGCGGATCAGGGCACGCAGGCGGGCTTCCAGCTCGCGCACCTCGAACGGCTTGACGAGGTAATCGTCGGCGCCGGCCTCAAGGCCGACCAGCTTGTCTTCCAGCGTATCGCGCGCCGTCAGCATCAGCACCGGGGTGGATTTCTTACCGTCCTTGCGCAGCTTGCGGCACACGTCCAGGCCGTCCATGCCGGGCAGCATGAGGTCGAGCACGACCACGTCGTAGCTGTTGGACACCGCCAGGTGCAGGCCGCTCACGCCGTCGGCGGCGTAGTCGACCGAATAGCCACGGCGCTCGAGGAATTCGCCCACCATTTCGGCGATCTGGCGGTTGTCCTCTACGAGGAGTACCAGGCCAGCCTGTTCATCACGGTTGCTCATCGCTCGACTCCTCTTGGGCAGTTCACAAATGTGAAAAGTTAAAGGCCGGGCCAGTGAGTGCAACGTGAAGGCCAAAACCTGAGTTCATTCTGGGTAGTGCAACGTCGACGTGACGTCGTTTACATCAACAGCGGCGCAAGCGTTTTCCACACATTCTCCGCCACCTTCGGTTCGCCCCGCGCCGTGGGATGAAGGCCGTCATCCTGCATCAATGTGGGATCGAGCGCTACTCCCTCGAGCAAAAAAGGCACCAACGGCACGTCGTATTTTTTCGCGGCGTCGGCGTAGACCGCGCGCAGGCCGTCGCGGTACTGCGGGCCGTAATTGACAGGCAGTTCGATGCCGAGCAGCAACACCTTCGCCCCGGCGTCCTTCGACGCCTCGATCATGCTGTCGAGATTGTCCGCCAACGCCTTGAGCGGCAGCCCCTGAAGCCCATCGTTAGCACCCAGCTCGATCACCACCACGCCAGGTTTTTCTTTTTTCAAAAGCGCGGGCAGCCGATGGCGGCCGCTGAGCGAAGTCTCGCCGCTGATGCTGGCATTGACCATCGTCCACGGCGTCGCCATCTTCGTCGTGCGAACGTTCAACAGGCGCACCCATCCGGCATCCACCGGAATGTTATGCGCCGCCGACAGCGAATCCCCGAGCACCAGCACCTTGCGCGGCACATCGGCCGCGTGGGCCATGGCGCCCCAGACGAACAGCAACAGGACCATCAGGCAACGACGCATGAGCGATTCTTCCCGTGTTCTTCTCGAAGTGGCGGATGTTAGCAAGTCGGTTTTCGGTCCGGAGGGGCAGCTCGACATCCTTTCGGGCGTGAACCTGCGGGTCGACGCAGGCGAGAGCTTCGCCATCATCGGTGCGTCGGGCTCGGGCAAGACGACCCTTCTGGGACTGCTCGCCGGCCTGGACGTTCCCACCGCGGGCCGCATCCGGCTCGACGGCCAGCCACTGGAATCGATGGACGAGGAAGCCCGTGCCGCCATGCGGCGGCGCCTGGTCGGCTTCGTGTTCCAGTCGTTCCACCTGCTTCCTGCCCTGACGGCGGAAGAGAACGTCATGCTGCCGCTGGAGCTGGAGGGCGACGACCAAGCCAGGGAGCGCGCACGAGCGGCGCTGGAGACCGTGGGGCTGGGCGCGCGCCGACGCCACTATCCCGCGCAGCTTTCCGGCGGCGAACAGCAGCGGGTGGCGCTCGCCCGCGCTTTCGTGCACGGTCCTCGCATCCTGTTCGCCGACGAGCCCACCGGCAACCTCGATCAGCACACCGGCGACCATGTCGGCGACCTCCTGTTCGAGATGAACCGGCAACACGCGACCACGCTCATCCTCGTGACCCACGATCCGCGCCTGGCCGCGCGCTGCGCGCGATCGGCCGAATTGCGCGAAGGACGCCTCGGGGTGAACGCGTGAACGTCGCCCGCCTCGCCCTGCGCACGCTGCGCCGCGAGTGGCATCTCGTGGAGCTGCGCACCCTTGCCGCCTCGCTCGTGCTCGCCGTGATCGCCCTGGGCGTCGTCGCCACGATTTCCACGCGGCTGGAGCGCGGCATCCTCGCCAGCTCGGCCGAACTCATCGGCGGCGACGTCGGCATCTCGGCACCCGCCCCCCTGCCCGCCCCCCTCCTCCGCTCGGCACTCGACGATGGCCTGCGCGCCTCGCGCGGCGCCCAGTTCCGAAGCGTGGCCTTCGTCGGCGAACACAGCCAGTTGCTCGACGTGCTCGCCAGCGACGCCGCTTACCCCTTGCGCGGCACGCTCAGCGTGCGCGGCGTCGACGGGCGCGAGCGCGACGCCCATGGACCGGCGCGCGGCGAGGTGTTTCTCGACCATCGCGCGATGGTCGGCCTCGGTATCCGGCCGGGCCAGAGCGTGCAGATCGGCGGACGCGACCTGCGCGTGTCGGCCGAGCTGGTCCGGCAACCCGACGGCGGCGAGCTTTTCGCACTCGCGCCGCGCGCGCTGATGAACCTCGACGATGCCAGCGACGCCGGCCTGCTCTCGGTCGGAAGTCGCGCACGTCATCGCCTGCTGGTCGCGGGCGCCCCCTCGGCGGTGGCGGCGTGGCGCATGGCCGTCGAAAACGCACCCCTGCCCGCCGGTGCCGAACTGATCACGCCGGAGAAGATGCAGGAGCGCATGCGCAACGCGTTCGATCGCGCCGGCGCGTTCCTGCGCCTGACGGCGTTGTTGTCGGCGTTGCTCGCGGGCGTGGCCATTGCCCTGGCGTCGGCGCGGTACGCGCGGCGCAAGGCGCCCGAAGTGGCGCTGCTCCGCGCGCTTGGCACGCCACGCCGCCGCGTCGCCGCGTTGTTGGTCAGCACGCTCGCCGCGCTGGCGATTCCCGCCGCGGCGGTCGGCGTGGCGGTGGCGCTGGGCCTGGCCGAGGGCGCGTGGTATTTCGCCCGCCAGCTCTTCGACGACGTACCCACCACCCTGCCGATCGGTCCCGCGCTGGCGGCCGCGGCGATGGGCCTCGCCGTACTCGCGGGCTTTGCGCTACCGCCGCTGGTACGACTGGCGGAAGTACCGCCCGTGGCCGTCTTTCGGGAATCCATGCAACGCCGCGTGCGCCGCTTCGACGCCCTGTACCTCGTGCCGCTGGTGACCGCCGTCGCGTTGATCTGGATGCAGAGCGCGTCGCTGCGGCTGGCTGGCATCCTCGCCGTCAGCCTCGCCGGCGTCGCGGCGGTCGCCGCCGGGCTTGCGGCGATGCTGCTGGTGGTCGCGCGGCGCGTCGCCCCCGGGGCACATCCCGCCCTTCGGCTGGGCCTGGCCGCGCTGGCCCGGCGTCGGGGTCTGTCGCTGGTGCAGGCCACGGCGCTTTCGCTGGGGCTGTGCGCGCTCCTGCTGCTCGCCGTCATCGCACCGTCGCTGCTCGACGGCTGGCGACGCGAGCTGCCGGCGGATACCCCGAACTGGTTCGCTCTCAACCTACAGGACGAGCAGCGTGAGGGATTTTCGGCCGCGATCGCGGGCATGGGTGCCAGCCAGGTCAACATGATGCCGCTCGCGGTCGGCAAGCTCACGACCATCAACGGCCAGGCGGTCGACCGGCTGGCGTTCCTCAGCGACGACGAAAAAGACTCGGCCGACCGCCAGCTGCGGCTGTCGTGGAGCGACACTTTGCCCGCCTCCAATACCGTCGTCGAAGGCCGCTGGCCGGGCGCGTCGCCGGCGCAGGCCGAGGTGTCCGTCGATACCTCCTGGCGCGACCGCTTCCACCTGAAGCTGGGCGATACGCTGGGCTTCGAAGTGGGCGAAGGCACGATCCAGGCCCGGGTCACGAGCATTCGCCAGGTGGATTGGGCGTCGTTCCGGGTGAATTTTTTCCTCATGCTCGATCCGACCCACGCGCGCGAGTTGCCGCACACGTGGCTCACCAGCTTCTACCTTCCGCGTGGCCATGCCGACGCGCTGTCGAAGGTCTCTCGCGACTACGGCAATCTCAGCCTCATCGACGTGGACGCCCTGCTCGACCGCGTGCGCGACATCGTCGACCGGGTCGGAACGGCGGTGCGCTGGGTATTGGGTTTCAGCCTGATCGCGGGCGCGCTCGTACTGGCCGCCGCACTCGCGGCGAGCGCCCAGGAACGCCGCAAGGAGGCGGCCCTGTTGCGCACCCTCGGCGCGACGCGGGCGCAACTGCGCGCAGCCGCCGCGTGCGAGTTCGCGCTGCTGGGCGGCGTGGCCGGCCTCACCGCGGCCTTGGGGGCCCTCGGTGCGGGGATCTGGCTCGGGCAGGCCGTGTTCCGTATCGAGCGGTTCGTGCCGCCGGCCTGGCCCCTGCTGGGTTCGGCGGCGCTGGCGGCGTTCGTGGTGATGCTGATCGGCCTGCTCGGCACGCGGCGCGTGCTGCGTACCTCGCCGATGGCCTTGCTGCGCGAAGGTTAAGGGCCCTGGCGTCAGCCGGCCGGACCGGCACCGGGGACCGGCATGTCCAGGGCCATCACGATGGCCTCCTCACGCCCCGACCGTGCGGGGTAGTAGCCGGGGCGGCGGCCGATCTCGGCGAAGCCGAGCGAGGCATACAAGGCCTGCGCGGCGGGATTGGACGGTCGCACCTCGAGAAAGACGCGCTCGGCGCCATACCAGCGGGCGAGGTCGAGCAGGCGACGCATCATCCGGCGGCCGTAGCCCAGGCCGCGATGGGCGTCGTCGATGCATACGTTGAGCACGTGGGCTTCGCCCGCGGCGACCGACAGGATGCCGTAACCCGCGACCGCCCCCTCGTGCACGAGGACCCAGCAGTTGTGGCCGGCCTGGAGGCAATCGCGGAAAATACCGGCGCTCCAGGGAAACTCGTAGGAGGCGTGCTCGATCGCCACGACGGCGTCGAGGTCGTCGCGGCGCATGGCACGCACTTCGGTCGAGGGACGCGCGACGGCCACCATCGCCTTACGCCCTTGCCGATGCGCGACCCAACGCACGCAGGGCGTTCCAGAGACGGCGCTTGGCGGCCGCGGAGGTCAACACCTGCGAGGGCGCATCCACGAGCACGATCTGCGCCGCACTCTGGACGGCCGCCGGCAACTCATGGCCCAGGGCGCGTGCCTGCGCCTCGCCGAACGCGAGGTAGGCCGATGCGACCGGCACCTGGCCGAGACCGGCGTCGCCGACCTCCAGCCGCGCCGCGCGGCCCGTCGCCGGGCCGAACGCGCGCAATGCCCGGCCCACGAGGTCGAGTTCGCGCTCGCTGCATCCCGACGGGAGGATCACCACGCAGGGTACCCGTCCACCCGCCGCGTCGTTGGCCGGTGCGGACGGCGCGTCGATCGTCTGCGTGCCGGTGACGCGCAGGCGCCAAGGCGTGACGCCCATGGCGCGGAGCAGTCGTTCGCGGCGCGGCAGGACGAGACTCACCGGCTACTCCACCGGGCGCGCGGCCGAGCGGCGGGCGCGCCGCCGGTGGGTCGCCCGGCCCCAGACGGTCATCACCGGGCCGGAAATCGTGTAGATGACGGCCACGGCGAAAAGCACGCGGGCCGTGTCGATCACCAGCAACACCACGATGAGCACGGCGGCGATGAGCCAGATGAACGGCACGCGGTCGCCCTTGGGCCATGCCTTGAAGCTGAAGTAGCGCACGTTGCTGACCATCAGCAACCCGACGAGCACCGCGATCGGCATGGTGAAGAAGGCCACCGACGAACCCGGCACGTCGAACTTTTCCATCGTCCAGACGAATGACATGCACAGGCCCGCCGCCGCCGGGCTGGCGAGCCCCTGGAAATAGCGCTTGTCCGCGACGCCCACCTGGGTGTTGAAGCGGGCCAGGCGCAGGGCGGCGCACACGGCGTAGATGAAGGCGGCGGCCCAGCCGATCTTGCCCCAGACGCGGCCGTAGTCGGCCAGCGAGGAAAGCGACCAGGTGTACATCACCAGGGCCGGCGCGAGGCCGAAGCTGACCAGGTCGGAGAGCGAGTCGTACTGCACGCCGAACTCGCTCTGGGTGTTGGTCAGGCGCGCGACCCGCCCGTCCATGCCGTCGAGGATGCCGGCCACGAACACCGCAAGCGCCGCGGTGGCGAAGTGGCCGCCGATCGCCGAGACGATGGCATAGAAACCGGCGAACATCGCGCCGGTCGTGAACAGGTTCGGAAGCAGGTAGATGCCGCGATGCCGCGGGCGCCTGGCTGGAATGGGTTCGCTCATGCGGGGAGTGTAGCCCAGGCGTCGCCAAGCGTCAGGCAGGCCCGGCCGGGCCGTGCGGCGGCGCTTGCGCCTTTCGTGGGGGCGGTGCTACTTGTACGCGCCACGCCCGCCGGAATGCCGCCATGCGCCGCTGCCTCGCTTTCGCCCTGCTCGCGCTCGCCTGCCCCCTCGCACTCGCCCAGGCGTACAAGTGGAAAGACGCCCAGGGCGTCACCCACTATGCCGATGCGCCGCCCCCGGGCAACACGAAATTCGAGCAGGTGAAGATCGCCACGGGCGCCGCGTCCAACGCCACGCCCGCACCACCGCCGGCCGCCACCGTGGCCCGGCCGGCGGCAGCGGCCGGCACGGCCGATACGCCGGCCAACCGCAAGGCGCTCTGCGAGCAGCTGCGCAAGAACGCCGACCTGCTGAAGAACGAGAAGGTGCTCAACATGGACGACGGCAAGGGCGGCACCAAGGCGGTGGACGACGCTACCCGCCAGAACGAAATCAAGAAGAACCAGGCGCAGGTCACCCTCTACTGCGCCACCTGAGGGCCCAGCGGCGCCCTATAATCGGCGTTTTACCCGCGGACCATCGCCGATGCGCCTGAGCCAGTTCCACCTCGCCACCGTCAAGGAAGTACCCGCCGACGCGGAAGTCGCCAGCCATCGGCTGATGCTTCGCGCGGGCATGATCCGCAAGCTCGCCTCGGGCCTCTACACCTGGACGCCGCTCGGCCTGCGCGTGCTGCGCAAGGTCGAAGCCACCGTGCGCGAGGAAATGCTCCGCGCCGGGGCCATCGAGATGCTGATGCCGTCGGTGCAGCCGCGCGAGCTGTGGGAAGAAACCGGCCGATGGGAGAAGTTCGGCGGCCAGTTGCTGAAGATCAAGGACCGCAAGGAGCAGGAGTTCTGCTACGGCCCGACCCACGAGGAAGTGATCACCGACTTCGCGCGCAACGAGCTGAAGAGCTACAAGCAGCTTCCGCTCAACTTCTTCCAGATCCAGACCAAGTTCCGCGACGAGATCCGCCCGCGTTTCGGCGTCATGCGTGCGCGCGAGTTTTTGATGAAGGACGCCTACTCCTTCCATCTCACCCCTGAGTCGCTGGCCGATACCTACAAGGTGATGTACGACGCCTACTCGCGCATCTTCACGCGCCTGGGCCTCGCATTCCGCGCGGTCGACGCCGACACCGGCGCCATCGGCGGCAGCGCCAGCCACGAGTTCCAGGTCATCGCCGACTCGGGCGAGGACGCCATTGCCTACTCCGACGCCTCGGCCTACGCCGCCAACATCGAAAAGGCCGAGGCGCTTGCACCGACCGACGCGCGACCGGCACCGTCCGCCGCGCTGGCGAAGGTCGACACGCCCACGCAGCGCAGCATCGACGAGGTCACGGCGTTCCTCGGCGTGCCGGCGGCGCGCACGGTGAAAACCATCCTGGTGCGCGGTCGCGAAGGCTTGGTGGCGCTGTGCGTGCGCGGCGACCACGAGGTCAACGAGGTGAAGGCCTCGCACCTGCCCGAACTGCCGGACGAATCCGAGCTGGCGAGCGAGGCCGAGATCCTGGCCGCCACCGGCACCCAGCCGGGCTTCATCGGCCCGGTCGGCCTGCCCGAAAGCATTCCCGTCATCGTCGACCGCAGCGCGGCCGTGCTGGCCGACTTTGTCTGCGGCGGCAACCAGGACGGCACGCACTACACCGGTGCCAACTGGGAGCGCGACGCACGTGTCACCCGCGTGGCCGACATCCGCAAGGTGGTCGAGGGCGACCCGTCCCCCGACGGCCAGGGGCACCTGCGTTTCGCCCGGGGCATCGAGGTGGGCCATGTGTTCCAGCTCGGCCAGAAATACGCCGAGGCCATGGGCGCGGGCGTACTCGACGAACAGGGCAAGATGCGCACGATGTACATGGGCTGCTACGGCATCGGCGTCAGCCGCATCGTGGCGGCCGCCATCGAGCAGCGCCACGACGACGCGGGCATGATCTGGACCGACGCGATGGCCCCCTGGCGGGTGGCGGTGTGCGTCATCAACCCGAAGAACGACCCCGCCGTGACCGAGGCTGCCGAATCGCTCTACCAGGAACTCGGCGCACGGGGCATCGACAGCGTGCTCGATGACCGTGGGCTACGCCCCGGCCCGATGTTCGCCGACATGGAGCTGATCGGCATTCCGCACCGCGTGGTGGTGAGCGGACGGGGGCTCGACGCGGGGACGTTCGAATACCGCGCGCGTACCGACAGCGAGGCCCGCAACGTGACGCGGGACGAACTGCTCGCTCTTTTGGGATAAATCGCAGACATCCGCCTATGGCGATTATCTCCGTAGGTAATTCCTGATATTCAAGCCACGAATGCCCGGCCATCGCGCCGGGCATTTTGCTTTTTTTGTTTCGATTGGTTAAAAACTCCCGAGTGGTCCCTTTAATGCGCCTTCGCGGGAATACCGGGATCCATGCAGTTACGATTTACCCCATCGGAGCACGTGTTAATGGCAGTCGATATCAAGAACCTCAACCACAATCAACTGAACGACCTGATCGCCAAGGCGCAGGCCCGTCAGAGCGAGCTCTCCAAGGAGCGCCTGGGCAAGGTCCGCGAAAAGATCCAGGCGATTCTCAAGGCCGAAGGCGTCACGATCGACGAGGTCTTTCCGTCCCGTGGCGGCGCGAAGTCCAAGCGCGCCGGCACCACCGTTGCCGCGAAATACCGCGATCCGTCCAACCCCGAGAACACCTGGTCGGGCCGGGGCAAGCGTCCACGCTGGTTCAACGACGCGCTCAAGGCCGGCAAGAAAGAAAAAGACCTGCTTATCTGACGCCATTCGTCATCCGGCTCATCCCGAAGACCCCGGCTTTTCGCCGGGGTCTTTTTTTTTGGTTCGTCGCAGAAGTGCGGGATGTCGCATGGAGGCAGGCCTTGCGGCCGGCTCGGAGGCTGAAGCGGTGAGGCGGTGAGGCCAGAGTGTTCGGTGTCCACCCTCGCGGCTCGGGCAGTCCTCCGCGTTCGACAGGGGAAGGCCGCTGACGCGGCCCATGTACCTGGTTGGCCTACGGCCGCTTCCTTGTGCGGAACTCGCCACGAGGGTGGACACCGAACACTCTCCCCATGACTGAGGCGGCGTGTTGTGAGAGCACGCACGGCGCAGGGGTCACCGCGGTGAGCCAGTGAGCTTCACGTCGCTCCGCCCAACAACGCCGGTCAACTCGTCGCGACGTCGGATACCCGTTGTCGGGCTGCCGTTTCACAGCTCAAACATCGCTTGCGCAGATCGGCCAAAAAACGATCAGCGCTTTCCCAACACCCGACCTCACCGCTCGGAAGAGACCTTGGTGTCCACCCTCGAGGCGAGTTCCGCACAAGAGAGCGGCCGCAGGCCGATCAAGCCCATGGGCCGCGTTAGCGGCCTTCCCTGTCGAACGCGGAGGACTGCCCGAGCAGCGAGGGTGGACGCCAAGGTCTCCCTGCGACACCGCCCAGGTGCAACGCGAGCTCTGGCGCCACAAGGTCGCGACAGCCCCACGGCTCGCGGGATCGAACCGTCCGCGAAGAAACTTTTCATGGGTGGATGGGCCGCAGCCGGTGCGGCCCATCCACGGACACCGGTACGTGGGGATTATTCCGCGACCGAGACGTTGCGCGTCTTGCTTTGGGCGTGACCCTCCTCGTCGACCACCGTGAGCGTCACCGGGTAGGTACCCGCGCGCGCATACGTGTGCGACGCCGTGGCCCCGGCGCCCTGGCTGCCGTCGCCGAAGTTCCACCGCTGCGTCACGATACGCGCATCGCCCGGATTCACCTGTCCGGCAAAGGTGCTGGTGAGGCCCGTGCTGCTCGCGCCGAAATCGGCGCTCGCGGTGCGCGATGCCACCGCGCCGTTGATCGCGGCGGCGTAATCGGCGGTGTTGCGACCGGACGCCGAGCATTTCTGTATGTCGTCGTAGAGCCACATGAAGCCCCCCGGTATGCCGGTGCTCGCCTTCCATGCGGTCATTCGCGTCTTCACCGATGAGGGGCTATCGCCTGAGGCGCAGCCCGAACCATGCAACGACCACAGGCCGGGCCGAACCGTCATGCCCAAGGCGCTCGACCACTGCTTCGGATCGTTGCCTGCGCCGCCGTCGTACACCTGGAGGTAGATCCGGTCGACGCTCGCACCCAGGTTGCTCTTCAGCGACGACCAGAAGCCCTGGTTGGTGTACGGCACGAAGGTGATCTTGTAGCCCTGCCCCGCCAGCATCTTGCCGAACGCCGTGGCGGAGGCCAGGTCGTAGGCGCTCTCGTCGTCGAAGTCGGCGGCGTCGGCGCCGGTCACCTGCCGAAGTACCTGAAAATTGCGGTAGAGGATGCTGTTCGGCCCCGTGCCGCCGCCGGACGCCGTGCTGTTGACGAGGTCGCGGATATGCTCGAAGTCGGCCACGCCACCGGAGCCGATCGAGACCTCGATGCGGTTGACCGACGTGGGCGCCTGCTTGAGCGTCTGCAGTTGCGCCGACCAGCTGGTGTTCGTGCCCACGTAGGCACCCTTGGAAACCAGCTTCTGGTCGTTGAGGTTGAGGTCGCCGTTGGCGTCGACGTGGATGCTCCACAGCATCACGGTGGTGAAGCCGGAGGCCCGCAGGTCGTTCATCACCGGCGTGCCGCCGCTGTAGAACGGCCCGCCGCCGTAAATGGCCGAATCGGCGAAAGCGGGGCTCGCGACGGAGGCGGCCACGGCCGCGACGAGGATGAGCGAACGGGTTCCGTGCTGGGCGGTGTTCATGGGGCATCCTTCTGGCTGGGAGAACCAAGGCAGGCGGCGCTTGGATCGATCCAACATCGCACCATGCCTGGCCGCGCGCCAGTAGGCCGATGCGCGTTCTGTGACGACCTTGGCATGCGTGCAGCGCAGCATGGCCACATAGACCGGGTGGCGCCCGAAGGACATGCCGGATTCGCTCATAGCGAACGACGGGGCGCCACGAGCAGGTCGCCGAAGAGCAGGCCCGCTACCAGCGAAACCAGCAGCGTCACCACCAGCAGGCCGGTGTCCATGCCCAGCGACGTATCGCGGTCGAGCAGGTACGACACGCTGCGGAAACTCACCGATCCGGGCACGAGCAGGATAATGCCCGGCTCGCGCACCACGGCCCCGGGTTGCTTCGCGTAACGGGCGTAGATGTTGCTGAGCGCGCCCAGCAGCAGCCCACCCACGAACACGCCGAACGGGGCCCCGGGCAACGAGCCGGAGATGCGTCCGCCCCAGGTGGTGGCGACGTAGCCCACGATCACCGAGCCCATGACCACCAGCCAGTCGCGCCGGGCCGCGCGGAAAAGGATGGCGAACGAAAAGGCGCCGATCAGCAGCGAGGGGACGTCCGCCCATGACGGCAGGGGTGGCAGCACGTAGTTGCGCGGATAGATGCCAAACGCTTCGCACAACTGGTTGGCGGCCACCGTACCGAAGGCCAGCTTGAGCAAGGTGGCGATGGCACCGGCCATGCGCGCGACACCCGCCACGAGGTGCTGGCTGGAAATCTCGCGTACCGCGGTGGTGAGCGCCATGCCCGGCATCAGCACGATGAGACTGCCCAGGATCACCGACTTGACGGCCAGGGGCACCACGTAGGCGCTGACGACGATGGCGATGGTGGTTGCCACCATCGCGCTGATCGCCTCGCTCGCGGCAGCCAGGCGCGGACGGCTGCCCGAGGCGACCGTGATCAGTCCGATGACCGTGCCGATGAAGCCGGCCGTGATGAGGTCTGCCCAGGCGCTATGCAGCAACAGGGCCACCACCGCGGCAGCGCAGAGGCCATAACTGGCGACCAGGCCGACGGTGTCGCGCACGGTGTCGGGGGCACCGAGCTTGCGCAGCAGGTGAAAGCCCTCGCGAAGGCCCATGCGGCCGTCGATCACCTCGTCGGCGATGCGATCCGCCTCGCACAGCCGGGCGAGGTTGACGTCGCCCGGCGGCAGGCGCATCACCTGGGTGACCTGGGCTACGCCGTCTTCGCCCTGCCCCAGGTCGGCGAACGAGACAATGATCGCGGTGGGGCTCGACCAGACGTCGGCGTTCAGGCCCAGCCGCTGGGCGGACCGCGCGATCGCCGTCTCCAGGCGCGGGGCCGTGGTGCCGTACTGGTGCAGGCGCCGCGCGAGTTCGGTGAGGAAAGCGATGCGGGTATTGATCGCCGTGGTGGCGAAGCTCACCGGCACGCTGAGCGGCGCAGCCTCAGGCAACGTCCACCGCCTTCACGCGCAGGGTGGTGCCGTCGACGCCGACCACTTCCACCATCGTGCCCAGGGGCAGGTCCGGTCCGGTGACCAGCCACATGCCGTCGCCCACCTTCGCCTTGCCGCGCCCCTGCACGATCGGCTCGCACAACGTATAGCGGCCGCCGACCAGTTGCTCGCCGCGGCGATTGAGCCGGGCGTTGCCGGGTGGCGTACGGTCGATGCGCGGCCGCACGAATCGCCAGTAGGCGAAGCACGACGCGAAGGCGAGCACGGCAAAGAGGACCGCCTGCGCCAACTCGCCGAGGCCGGGTACCGCGAAGACCACCACGCCCATCGCCGCCGCCGCGAAGCCGATCCAGAGCATGAAATAGCCAGGCAGGATCACCTCCCCGCCGATCAGCAGCAGGGCGACGATCCACCACAGGTAATGCAGGGCCAGCGACTCCATGGCGTCAGCGCGGCATCGGCGGCGTGCGGACCGGCGTGGTCTGTGCCGTCTGCTGGGTGCGAATCGAGTCTTTCGCCAATTCGGCGATGCCGGCCAGCGAGCCGAGGATGCCGGTGGCTTCCATGGGCAGCAGCAAGGTCTTCTGGTTGGGCGACTTGGCCATTTCGACGAGGGCCTCGACGTATTTCGTGGCCACGAAGTAATTGAGCGCGTTGACGTCGCCACCGGCGATCGCGTGGGACACCATGGTGGTGGCCTTCGCTTCGGCCTCGGCGAGGCGCTCGCGAGCCTCCGCCTCGCGGAACGCGGCTTCCTTCTTGCCCTCGGCTTCGAGGATGGCCGATTGCTTCTCGCCGTCGGCCTTGAGGATCGCCGCCTGGCGGAAGCCCTCGGCGTCGAGGATGTTGGCGCGCTTCTCGCGCTCGGCCTTCATCTGCCGGGCCATGGCGTCGACGAGGTCGCGCGGCGGGGAGATGTCCTTGATCTCGATGCGGGTCACCTTGACGCCCCAGGGATGGGTGGCTTCATCGACCACGCCCAGCAGCTTCGCGTTGATGGCGTCGCGCTGGCTGAGGCTTTCGTCCAGGTCCATCGAGCCCAGCACGGTGCGGATGTTGGTCATGATCAGGGCAAGCGCGGCCGCCTCCAGATTGGCCACCTCGTAGGCGGCCTTGGCCGCGTCGAGCACCTGGTAGAACACCACGCCGTCGACCTTGACCACGGCGTTGTCCTTGGTGATGACGTCCTGCGAGGGGACATCGAGCACCTGCTCCATCATGTTCATCTTGCGGCCGATGGCGTAGACGAACGGGATCAGGAAATGCAGGCCCGGCGTGAGCGTGCCCGTGTACTTGCCGAACATCTCCACCGTCCACTCGTAGCCCTGCGGCACGATACGGATCAGCTTCGAAATGACGACGACCGCGACGAGCACGATCACCAGTGCGACGATGCCTCCCATAGCCCTTGCTCCCTCTCCCGTTGGACAGGCTGAGGAGTATAGGCGAAGCGTGTCAGGCCGGCCCGGCGGGCAGCACCAGGGTCACGCGCAGTCCGCCGCCGTCCCGATTGCCGAGCGCGACACGGCCGCCATGCGCTTCGGAAATTTCGCGGGCCAACGCCAGGCCCAGGCCGGTGCCCGAGCGCTTGGTCGAGTAAAACGGCAACAAGGCCTGGGCCAGCACCGTGTCGCTCATGCCCGGGCCACGGTCGTCCACCATCACCAGGGTGTCACGACCCGACACGCGCACGGCGACGGTGACCGCCGCCGGGTCGCCGCCAGCTTCGTGCGCGTTCTTGATGAGGTTGATCAGCACCTGCTCGATCTGGCTCGGGTCGAACCAGCCGGGCTGTTCGGGCAGGGCGCCGTCGAGGCGAAAGCGTGCGTGCAGGGCCAGCGCCTGGAGGAACGGCGCCCATGGCACCGCGCGCGACTGCGGCGCCGGCAGCTTCGCGAAGCTGGCATAGCCCGCGATGAAGCCGTGCAGGTGGCGCGCCCGGTCGCCGATGGACGCGAACACGCCGGGTAACCGTTCCAGATCGCCGCGACGCACCAGTTCGATGCCCGAATGCGACAGCGACGTGATCGGTGCCAGCGAGTTGTTCAATTCGTGGCTGATCACGCGGATCACGCGCTTCCACGTCTGCACTTCCTGCCGCGACAGCTCACGGGTCATCCGCCGGTAAAGCCGCAGCCGGTGCGGTCGGCCCTGCAGCCGGAATCCGCGCTGCGAGAGGTGGAAGGTTTCCTCGCTGCCCTCCAGTTCCACGGTGAACAGCGCATCCTCGTCGGTCGCGGCCGCGGCGCGCAGCGTGTCGGGCATGGTGGCCATGACCGCCTCGAAACCGAGGCCGACCAGCGTGCGCCCCTCGTTGAAAAGGTGCCGGGCGGCGATGTTCGCGTAGGTGACCTTGTTCGACGCGTCCGTGAGCACGAGCGCCACCGGCGTATTCTGCACCACGGTGTCCAGCAGCAGTTCGCGCTGCGCCAAGTGCTGGCGCTGCTCGCGCAGGATCGTGCCCAGCTGGTTGTGCATGCGGATCAGGTCACCGAGTTCGTCGTCGCGTTTCGTGCCGATCGACATGCTGTAGTCGCCGTCGCGGTAACTGGCGACCGCGCTCTCCAGCGCGCGCAGGATGCGCCGCATGGGTTCGACCAACACGTGCGCCATCCAGGCCGACAGCGGCAGCAACACGAGCAGGCAGATGACCAGCGCCGTGCCGGCGTCGAACGGCTCGAGCGCCATCGGCGCGCGCAGGTGCCCGCGTGCCGCGAGATCGGCGCGCATCCAGGCGAGGATCTGCGGAAACGGCCACGCCGTCACCCCGGCGAAGACCAGCGCGCCGGCGATCGCCGAGCCGGCCACCACCAGCATCATCCGGCCTTCGAGGGAGACGCGCTTCATCGTGTCACCGGTCAGACCGCCAGTCCGTAACGCTCCATCCGGCGATACAGCGCCTGCCGGGATAGCCCCAGGCTGGTGGCAGCCCGGCTCACCACGCCACCGGCGGACGCCAGGGCCGCTTCGACGCTTTCGCGGCTGGGTTCGTCCAGGTTGCGCGTGGCCGGCGCGGCGATGGCCGGCGGCAGGTTGAGATGCGCTACCTCGATCCGGCGCTCCCCGGCGAGCAGCGCGGCGCGCGCCATGGCGTTTTTCAGTTCGCGCACGTTGCCGGGCCAGGCGTGCGCCAACAACGCATCGCGCGCCTCTTCGCTGAGCTGCGCCTTGCCGTCGAGAAAGAACTCGGCCAGTGGAAGGATGTCGTCGACGCGCTCGGACAGCGGAGGCAGGTTTATCTCGATGACGTTGAGGCGGTAGTAGAGATCTTCGCGGAACGTGCCGGCGGCGATCATCGCCTTGAGGTCGGCGTTGGTCGCGCTGACCACCCGTACTTTCACGTGCCGCGTGCGACCCGAACCCAGGCGTTCGAACTGCCCGGTTTCCAGCACGCGCAGCAATTTCATCTGCCCGGGCAGCGGCAGGTTGCCGATCTCGTCGAGGAACAACGTGCCACCGTCGGCCAGTTCGAACCGGCCTTCACGGGCCCGGTGGGCGCCGGTATACGCACCGGCATCGGCGCCGAAAAGCTCGGCTTCGATGAGCTCACCCGGCAGCGCGCCGCAGTTGACCGCGATGAAGGGGCCTCGGCGCACGGCCGAGTTCGCGTGCACGATGGAGGCGATGCGCTCCTTGCCCGCGCCGTTCGGGCCGGTGATCAGCACGGGCACGTCGGCCCGGGCCACCTGCCCGGCCAGTTCGACCGTGCGGCTCATGGCCTCGGAGGCGAAGACCAGGCCGTCGAGGTCGTAGCGGGCTTCGAGCGCTTCGCGACGGCGGCGGCGCTCCTGGCGCGCGCGGGCGACTTCGCGGGTGGACACGGAAAGCTCGAGCAGGTTCTCGACCGTCGCCAGCAGCTTCGCGTCGTCCCAGGGTTTGCCCAGGTAATCGGCGGCACCCGCCTTGACCAGTTCGACGGCGGTTTCCAGGTGCGTCCATGCCGTGAGCAGCACCACGGGCAGGTCGGTGTGGCGCGCACGGATCGCCCGGAACAACGCCACGCCCTCTTCGCCCGAGGTGGTGTCGGCGGTGAAGTTCATGTCTTGGATCACCACGTCCACCCGCTCGCGCGACAGCGTCGCGAGGCCATCGTCCGGCGTCAGCGCCACCAGGGGGTGGATGTCCCGCAGACTCAGGGCCAGCGACAGGGCCTCCCCTACGGCGGGGTTGTCGTCGATGATCAGGACGGTTTGCATCTTTTCCCTTCGCATGGGGCCATGGATGCGTGCCACGGCGAAATGGTTGCATGGAGCGAGCGATGTTTTCCGCCGCAGTTTAGTCCCGCGTGGCTTCCACCGGGGACACCGCCGCGGCACGCAGGGCCGGCGCGAGCACGGTGGCCTGGCCGAGCAGCCACAGGCATCCCGCGCCCAACGGAAGGTAAGACGCCGGCAACCGAGGCAGCTCGTACTGGTACATCAGCAGAAGGTTGATCGCATAGGCCAGTACCATGCCCAGCGCGATGCCGATGCTCACCAGCACGAAGTTCTCGGTCTGGACATACCGCAGCACGTCGCCCCGGGTGGCGCCGAGGGCACGCCGCACGCCGATCTCGCCGCCGCGGCGCAGGCATTTCGCAAGCATGAGGCCCAGCGTGTTCACCAGGCACACCGTCAGGAAACCGAACGCGAGCCATACCTGGAGGCGAAGATCCCCCGGCACCACGTGCCGCTCGACGAGGTAGTCCATGAGGCCGGTGAGCCGTGCCGGCCGATCGGCCGGGTAGCGACCGGCGCGCACCTGCTCGGCCACGTAGCCGTCGAGGAAGCGCTGGTACGCCGCGACGTCGGCCGAGCCGTCCAGGCGCACCCAGAACTGCAACCAGGTGCAATCGGCCGTTTCCATCAGCGCCTCGCTGGTGCTGCCCTTGCTCCAGCACTCCATGCCACCGCTGCGAGGCAGGTTGAGGGCACGCGCCGTGGTCAACGGCAGGTAGACGTCTTCGCCGCTGGCGAAACTGCCGGTGTTGAGATCGTAGAAATGCGGCACCGGGTGCCAGGAACGCAGGACGCCGACCACCCGCATGTCGACGCCCCCCAGCCGGATCGTGCGCCCGACGCTGTCGGTGCCCTGGAACAACCGATCGTTGAGCACCTCGTCGATCACCACCACGCGGGCACGGGCGGTGTCCTCCGTCGCGCCCCATCCGCGGCCATAACGGAAGGGCACGCCGAACAGGTCGAAGAAACCCTGGCTGGTGTACCGCGCGCTGGCGATGAACGGGTCGCCACGGGATGCCGCCGGTTCGATCGGCACCTCGCCGCCCAGCATGAGCGCCTGTTGCCGGGCCCGCCCCGCGCGCAGGAGGTTCGTGCCGTCGACCCACGTCACCTGTGACGGCAGCCGGGCACGCGCCTCCATGCTGGAGCCTTCGCGCGGGTCGAGGCGCGGCAGGTAGATCGACCCGCTGCGGCCCGGCAGGGGGTTCTCGGACACGGCATGGAGCACGGTCAGCGTGGTCATGCACGTGCCGATGCCCAACCCTACCGCGACGATCATCAGCACCGTCAGCGCCCGGCTGCGTCTCAAGCCGTGCAGGGCCAGTTCCAGGTGATAGGCGACCATGCCGACGAGCTTCCTCGGTTCAGACGCTCCGCGTGGCTTCGACCGGCGACACCCGCGAGGCCTTCAACGCGGGTGCCAGCACGGCAAGCTGGCCCAGACCGATCAGGATCATCACGCCCACGATGACATAGGTAACCGACAGCCGCTCCATCTCGAACTGCACCAGCATCCACTGGTTCATGCCCATGGCCAGCCCCACGCCCAGCACCACGCCGGCCGCGGCGATCAGGAAGTTCTCGGTCAGAAAGTAGCTGAGGATGTCACCGCGTTTGGCGCCCAGCGCCCGGCGCACCCCGATCTGCTTGCGCCGCTGCCCCACCCAGAAACTCGACAGGCCGACGATGCCCGCGGCGGTCACCAGCAACAACACGCCGCTAACGATACCCATCATCGTCGCCATGCCCCGATCGCTTTCGTAGGCCCTGCGGCGCACCATGTCGAAGGTCTGCACACCGTATTTCTCCGGCAGCACGCGCATGCGGTTCACGCCGTAGAGGGTGTTGGCGATCGACCGGTAGACGTTGTCCTGCTGCCCGGGCTTCGTGCGGACAAGGAACGTCTGGTAGCTGTTGTTGAACGTCATCGGCATGAGTGTCACCTCGTCGAAGAAGCTGGAGTCCACCCAGGGCACGGTCAGCTTCTCGATGATGCCGATGATGGTCGACGGCTTGCCCTTGAGGAAATACACCGGCTTGCCCAGCGCGTTGCCATCGGGAAACAGCTTTTTCGCCAACGCCTGGCTGATGATGACCTGGGGCGGGGCGGGATCCTGGTTGCGCTCGAACGTACCGATCTCGCCCGGGGTGAAGTTGCGGCCGGCGACCAGCTTGACGCCGAGCGTCTTCAGCGCATGCTCGTCGCCGAAGTACAGGGCGGTCTGCACGCCGTTCTTCTGGCTGTCGCTCGTGCGCTGGACCATGGTCGACCACCCGCCCCGCCGCAGCGGATACGTGTTGGTGGCATAGGCGGACTCGACACCAGGCATGGCGCGGATCGCCTGCAGGTCGGTCCTGATCAACGGGATGAACTGTTCGATGTTGCCGACGTAGAGGTTCTGCACGGCGACCAGGTTGCGCTCGTCCAGGCCCGAGGCGCGGTTGGCGCGCTCGATGCGCGCATGCACGATGAACAGCGCGTTGCAGACGATGGCGAGCGTGAGCGCGATCTGCAGCGCGATGAGGATGGTGCCGGCCTTGTGCCGGCGAAGGGCGGCGAGGATGGGTCGGATCTGCATGACGGTGACCCTCAGTTCGACTTCAGCTGCCAGGCGGGCTGCACTTGCGCCGCCCGCCACGTGGGGTAGAACGCCGCGATCACCATGGCGAGGATGGACACCACCAGCGTCAGCAGCACCAGCGAGGGATCGATGGTCGCCAGGCGGGCGATGCGTTCGGGAAAGACCAGACCCACACCCAGGATGCCCAGGCCCGTGAGCAGCAGACCAAGGACGCCCCCTGCGATACCGATGGTGCCGGCCTCGATAAGGAACTGCGCGTAGATGTCCCGGCGCGCGGCGCCCAACGCGCGACGGACACCGATTTCGGGAGAACGCCGGAGGAACTTCGCCAGCAACAGGCCCACGGTGTTCACCAGACAGATCGCGAGGAAACCGAGCGACACGATCAGCGACACCTGCGACTCGGGCGGCACCACCTTCTGCGCGGCGAGCCAGTCCATCACGTTGCGAAGCCGTACGTTAGGCGCCCAGCTGAAGCGACCCGCCCGCTGCTGCTCCGCGGCGTAGCCGGTAAGGTATTCGCGAAACGCCGTGGCATCGCTCTTCGACGGCAATTCGACCCACAGCGAGAGCCAGACGCATTCGGACTGCAGGTACGCTTCCCAGCCCTGCTCAGGCGCCTTGGGGCAGTTGTTGTTGCCGTTGTTCGGCATCCTGAGGTCGACCGCGCGATTGAGCGGCACATAGAGCGACGCCCCGTCGTCGAACCCCCCGGTGTTGGGCACGTCGAAAAACAGCGGCTGGGGCGCCCAGTCCTGGATGACGCCGACCACGCGGAACAGGCGACCGTCGAGGTTCACCTGCTTGCCGACGCTCTGCCCGCCTTCGAACAACTTGTCGTTGAGCGACTTGGAAATCACCGCCACGCTCGCGTGCTTCTGGTCGTCGTCGGCCGTCCAGGGGCCGCCCTGGAGGAAGGGCACGTCGAACATGGTGAAGAAGTCCGCGCTGGTCGCGTAGCCACCCTCCTGCATCGGCAGGCGCGAGGGGTTGTCGGGAATGACCGAGGCCCCCACCCGATAGGTCACCGCCTGCCGGGTGGCCTTGTGCGCCCGGGACAGGGCCATCGCATCGATGTAGTTCAAGGCCTGCGGCGGCTCGCCTTGATCGTTACTGTTGTCCGGGCCGAAGTTATCCACCTGCACGTTGTAGAGCACGCCGGATTTCTGCGGAATAGGATCGCGCGACGTCGCGCGGAACACCGCGTAGGTGGTCATGGACGCGGCTACGCCGAACCCGATCGCGATCACCATCAGAAGCGTGAGCGCGGGATTTCGGCGCAGGCTGCGCGTGCCCAGCTGAAGGTAGTAACGAAACATGACGCCCCTCCCCCTTTTCGTCGCGTCAGCCGCCGTGGCCGGCGTGGGAGTGCGCGTGGAAGCGCGGCTCCTCGGAAAGATCGACGACCTGGCCGTCGATCACATGCACGTTACGCTGCGCGCGCGCGGCCAGCTCCGGGTCGTGGGTCACCATGACGATGGTGGCACCCTCGCGATGGATCTCCTCCAGCAATTCCATGACGCCACGCGCCATCTGGGTGTCGAGGTTGCCGGTGGGTTCGTCGGCCAGCAGCAGGCGCGGCGAGCCGGCCAGGGCGCGGGCGATGGCGACACGCTGCTGCTGGCCGCCGGACAGTTCGGCCGGATAGTGCTTGGCGCGCGAGGCCAGGCCCACGCGCTCCAGGGCATCCATGATGCGCTGCTTGCGTTCCGGGCCCTTCATGCCCCGGTAGCGCAGCGGCACCTCGACGTTGTCGAACACGTTGAGGTCGGGAATCAGGTTGAACGCCTGGAAGATGAAGCCGATCTTTTCGTTGCGGATCTTCGAGCGGGCGTTGTCGTTGAGCTGACTCACCTCGATGCCGTCAAGGTGGTATTGGCCGCCCGTGAAGGTCTCCAGCAGGCCGGCGATGGTGAGGAAGGTGGTCTTGCCCGAACCGGACGGCCCGGTGACGGCGACGAACTCGCCTTCCTTCACGTCGATGTTGAAGTCGCGCAGCGCGTAGGTCTCCACCACTTCGGTGCGGTAGACCTTGGCCAGGTGAGTCATCTTGAGCATGGCGTGTCCCTTTTGGAAATCGAACGGGTTCAGCGGCTGATGGCGATGTGCTTGGCATCGCCGAAGGCATCGGCACCGGAAATGACGACCTTGTCGCCCTCCTTCAGGCCGGCGAGGATTTCGACCTTGTCGATGCTGCTCGCACCGACCCGGATATCGCGACGATCGGCCATGCCGTCGTTGACGACGTAAGCGTAGCGACCGGCACTTTCGTCGACGAAGGAGCCACGCTGCACGGTGAGCACGTTGTCGCGGCGGTCGAGCAGCACGCGCACGGAAAGGCGCTGGCTCTGCCGCAGCTGCTGCGGCGTCGCCCCGTCGAAGCGCAGGCGCGCGGCCACTTCGCCGCTGACCACCTCGGGCGAAATCGCGCTGACCTTGCCGTTCCACTGCTTGCCGTTGCCGCTGATTTCGCCGGGCATGCCGATGGCCAGGTCGCGGGCGAAGCTTTCCGGCACCTTCATCTCTACCTCGAGGGCCGACAGGTCGATGACGCTGAGCAGTTGGGCGTCCTTCGCCACCGTGGCGCGTTCGGCGATGAACAGTTGGCCGACCTGGCCGTCGACGGGGGACTTCACGTTGAGGTCGTCCACCTGGCGCTCGAGGTCCTGCACCATCAGCACCTGGCGGTCATGGGCAAGCTTCTTCGACTCGACGTCGAAGGTCAGGCTGTCGTTGTCCATCGCCAGGTCGGACTGGGCATGCTTCTCGGTGATGGACGCCTTGTCGAGCACCGACTTGGCCTTGTCCACGTCGGCCACGGGCACCGCGCCCTTGTCGAAGGCGCTCTGGTAGCGTTTCAGGTCCCGCTCGGCGGCGGTCTGGTCGACCACGGCGTTGTCGTAGGTCTTTTGCAGTTCGTTGCGCTTCTTCTTCGCGTCGACCTGAGCGCGCAGGTATTCCACCTGCATCGCGTCGGCGTTGGATTTCTCCTGCGCGAGCTTGTTGGTCAGCTCGGGGCTGGACACCAGGGCGAGCACCTGCCCCTTCTTCACCACGTCGCCCGCGTGCACCTTGAGCACCACGGCGCCGCCGTAGGGTGCGTAGAGCGTCGGGCTAACCGCCGCCACCACCTTGCCCTCGGCGGCGATGTCGCGCACGAAGGTGCCGCGCGTCACGGTACCGAACGACAACCGCGACGCGCTGACCGACGAATCGGCCGAGAACATCGTGGCGATCTTCGGCGCGGCGAAGGCAAGGACGGCGACCGTCGCCGCCGCGCCGCCGATCAGCAGCAGCTTGCGATGACGGGCGGGCCTGACCTCGACGAGGCGGTCCTGTGCGGAGGTGTCGCGGATCATGGTGGAGGTTCCCTGTGGGCTCTGGCACAGGGATAGCAACAGCCATGCCAAGCCTCAAGCGCTTGGCGCGCAACGCATCGTGGATGCGGACGGGTGTCCGCGGACATTCGTCCGGACAGTGTCCGGGTGCCGCGTCAGCGCGCCATCGCGACTGCTTCGGACACCGCGATGTCCCTCGCGACGTCGCGGCCGAGCGCGGAGACGCTGACGTCGGTGGCGCCGAGCACGTCAAAGCCCGCGAGCCGGCGGCGCGAGAACGCCAGCACGCGGGCGCGACACTGGCGCAGCCACGACCGGCCGGGCGCCGTGCGCACCGGCGCGTCGACGGGCACGGCGTCGACGAAAAGCCCGTCCCAGGCCAGGTAATCCGTATCGGGCAGCAGGTAAATACGGGCGAGCGTTTCACCGTCGCCGGCGACGCAGTCGATCCATTCGCGCGGGCCCTCGCAGGTGACCGCGCAGGTCAGGGCCACGTGGCGCGTGGCGAGCAGCGGCGCGAGGTCCGCGGATTCGACCAGGCAATGCGATGGCACGGGCCATGATGCCGGGCACGATCTCGTCGCAGGCGCCAGATACAGCACCCCGCCCAGTTGCCCGAGCCCTTCGGCGAGCGTGCGCGGCGACACCGCGAGCCAGCGGACGGTGGGGAGGGATCGGCCGCGCGAATGCACGCCGAAGGATGCGAGCCAACCGAACATGGGCGTCTCTCGGAAGGGAGCCGAAGAGGGGCCTGGCTGGGCCGCGGGGAGAGGCGGCGTGGCTTGGCGTCGGGGAGAGCGGTTACTTGGTGAGGATCAGCTTGTCGTTGCGCGTAAGGCGCAGGTGGTACTCCGCACCCTGGTGCTCGATGACCAGTTCGCGCGAGCCATCGAGCAGGCGCTGGCTCTGGATACGGCGCGCGGCGACGGCGGCAGGGCGCAGCGGCACGACCTTGTCGCGGCCGTGGGCTTCGGAACGGGCGGGCGTGGTGACGAGCATGGCGTGACTCCGCGTTGGGGTGGCGGAGTTGATGATAATGATTCTCAATTACGAGTCAAGCGATCGGATGCGGCCACACCCCCACCGCTGGGTCAGAGCGCGAAAGCGGCCTGCAACGCGGCTTCGCGCATCGCTACCAGCGCCACCTCGATGCCCTCCAGGTCGGGAATCACCGCCATGTCGTCGCGGACGAGCACCCGCGCCTTCACGCCGAACGGCAGTTCGTTGCCGTCGTGGGTGGGCAGGAGCAGCTCCGCGTTGAGCGTGGTCAAGCGCGGAAAACCATGGGTCAGCACCGCGATGTAAGGCATGTCGGGACGACTGCCCAGCGCCTTGAGCACCGCCACGCGGGCGGCCTGCGCCGGCGCGTCGGGCGGCAATGGCGCAACGTGGTCGAAACCCATCAGGGGAATGTGCCAGCCACGCCACTCGATGTGGCCACGCAACCATTCGGGCGCATCGGTCATCGGCTCGACACCGGCCAGGGTGATCACTTCGGCCACGGCCGCGTTCGGCAGCAGCAGGCGGATACCCGCGCTGGGAATCAGCACGCAACGGATTTCGCGGGGCAGCGGTTCGGCGGAGCTCATGCGTGTTCCTCGATCAGTTTGCGCGCCAGGCCGTCCACGTCGCCCGCGTATCCGGCGACGCGCTCCTCGCGCACCCCGGCCACCATGTGGCCGGCGTCATCGGCCGCCGCCACGGTCTCGACCCAGACCCGTCCGCCGGCGTCATAGATAGCCTGCGCCCCGGCCACGGCGTCGTTGCCGCGGCCGGCGAAGACGATCGCCAACGCGTCGGCGCCGAAACCGCCAGCGAGCGTGCTGAGCACGCCATCGATGGAGGGACCACCGGCCATGTCGTCGCGCACGGTCAGGCTGCCGTCGCGGCGCACCTGCACATGGGTGCCGTGCGCCACCACGCGAACGTCGCCGGAGGCGGCGTGCTCGCCGGCGCGCGCCACCTGGGCGCGTGACGACAGGCGCGCGGCGAATGCGTCGCTGTCGCCGTCGTGGTGCGCCACGACCAGCAACAACGCCGGCAGCTCCGCCGGCAATGTCGCGAGGAAACGGGCGATCGCCGCTTCGCTGTCGTGCGTACCGGCCAGCGCCACCACGCGCCGGACGGCACGCGCGCTGCCCTCGAGGAACATCTCGTGGGCGGCACCCGTGTTCGCATGCATCGTGGGCGCCACGGCCTCTTCCAGCGATACCAGTTCAAGGCCCAGCCCGGGCTCGATGCCCGCGCTGCCGTCGTCGACGACGTCCTGGGCCAGGAATTCGGCGGCGCTCAACGTCTCGATGCCGAAGTCGGCCGGTGCCGCGCGCGCGTCCGCGGGCGCCGCGACGACGGCGTCGTGGTCGAGGAGATCCCACTCGGGTACCGGCGGCGGCACGTACTCGGTCGCGCGTGCTTCGATGTGCACGGACGAGGTCTCGCCCGACGATACCGCGGGCGCATCGTCGAACGAGGCCAGGCTGAGGCTGCTCAGGTCGAACGAGCGCGTTTGGGCCGGTACGATCTCCGTCGTGGCGGCGGTGGCGTGTTCGTCGTCATCGACCAGTTCGAACGACGAAAGACCCAGGGACGCGAGTTCGTTCAGTTCCACCGGGCTGGACGGTACGTCCTCCAGGGTGACGTCGCCCGTCGGCACGGTGTCGCTGTCGGCCAGCAGCGCTTCGAGTTCCGCGGCCAGTTCGACGGGATCGGCGCCCTCCCCGTCCTCGTCGGCCAACGGCTGCGGCGCGGAGAAAACGAACGCATCGTCGACGTCGTCGTCCATGGCGAGCGGCACCCCGCCGTCGTCGGCGACCGGCACGGGTTCGTCGGGATACCCGTGGCTACCGGTGATGGCCAGGTCGCCATCGAGCGGCACCACGAAGTGTTCCTCGGCCGGCGCGGCCACGCTGGCGATGGCCTCGATGCGCGGCTCGATGGCACGTGCGTGGTCGGGGCGTGGCGGGTCGATCACGTCGCCGCCGACCAGCTTCGCGGCAAGGTGGCGCGCCCAGCGGGCGCGGTCCCAACCCTGCAGCGAGCGGCTGGCATCCGCGTCGTTGAAGACCAGGCGGGGATGGCCGCCCTCCACGGTGTCGTAGAGTCGGTCCAGGTCGGTATCGCTGGGATCGTCCAGGTCGACCACGACCACGTCGGCCGAGGAACCGACCAGTTCGGCCGGCGCGAACGCCGCGAGATCGGATTCGTAGACGATGCGAGCGCCCTGGGCGACCAGCGCCTCGCGCAGGTGGGCCGACAGGCTCGCGTCGTCGAACAGCAAGGCGACCGAGGTGACGCCGTCAGTCATGGTGCCCTCCGAGCAGGTCGTTGATCTGCGCGATGAGGTCGTTTTCCTGGTAGGGCTTGCCGATGTAGCGCTTGACGCCAATATCGAACGCGCGCTGACGGTGTTTGTCGCCGGTGCGCGAGGTGATCATGATGACCGGCACGTGCGCGAGGCGATCTTCGGCCTTCATCGCGGTGGCGAGCTCGTAGCCGTCCATGCGCGGCATCTCGATGTCGAGCAGCATCAGGTCCGGGACGCGTTCGTTGAGCTTCTCCAGCGCGTCCAAGCCGTCCTTCGCCGTCATCACCTCGAAGCCGTGGCGTTCGAGCACGCGGCCGGTGACCTTGCGCATGGTGATGGAGTCGTCCACCACCATCACCAGCGGGCGCACGCGCACCTCGTCCTGCGCACGCGGTGCCTGCGGCCGTTCGGCCTCGGCCTCGAACGCGCTGCGGGCCACGCCGTGGCGCACCAGGGGGGCAAGGTCGAGAATGACCAGCACCGAGCCGTCGCCCATGATGGTCGCGCCGAGGATGCCCGGCACGGAGCTGACCTGCGGGCCGACCGGCTTGACCACGATTTCGCGCGAGCCGAGCACGGCGTCGACGCGGATCGCGGCGCGAAGGTCGCCCGCGCGCACGATCAGCAGCGGCACCTCGCCCTCGTCGGCCGAGACCGTGTGCACGCCCAGCAGTTGCGGCAGGTCGTGGATCGCGTAGTCCTCGCCGGCGTAATCGAACGACGGGCGCTCGTCGGCCATGCGATGGGCCAGTTCGTTGGGTTCGACGTGCGCCACGCCATGCACCGAGGTCATCGGGATGGCGAAGCTGGTTTCGCCGATGCGCACGATCAAAGCCTGGGTCACCGCGAGGGTGAACGGCAGGCGCATGACGAAGGTGGTGCCTTCACCGCGCACCGATTCGATGCCAAGCGTGCCGCCGAGCTGCTTGATCTCGTTGGCCACCACGTCCATGCCCACGCCGCGACCGGCGACCTGGGTGATCGTCTCGGCGGTGGAGAAGCCCGGCACCTGGGTCAGCTGGAAGATCTGCTCGTCCGACACGCGTGCATCGCTGCGTAACAGACCGCGCGCGATCGCCTTGGCCCGGATCGCCTCGCGATCCATGCCGGCACCGTCGTCGGACAGGCGCACCACGATTTCCGTCGCCTCTCGGGCCACGCGGATGCGCACCGTGCCTTCGGGGTTCTTGCCCGAGGATTCGCGCACGGCGGGGGGTTCGATGCCATGGGCCACGGCGTTGCGCAGCATGTGCTCGAACGGCGCCTTGATGCGCTCGAGCATGTTGCGGTCCATTTCGCCGTTGGCGCCCTCCACCACCAGTTGCGCGCGCTTGCCCACGTCGGACGCGGCCTGGCGCAACGTGCGGCGCAGGTTCGGCACCAGCGCGTCGAACGGCAGCATGCGGGTCTGCATCAGGCCTTCCTGCAGCTCGGCGTTCACCCGCTGCTGCTGGAGCAGCAGGGTTTCCGACTGGCGGGTCAGGTCGTCAAGGATGGTCTGCAGGGACACCAGGTCGGACACCGACTCGGCCAGTGCACGCGAATACTGCTGCAACTGCGAGAAGCGATCGAGTTCGAGCGGATCGAATGCCGAGGCCGCGTTGTCGCGATGCTCCTGGTGGTAACGCGCGATGATCTGCGTTTCGGTTTCGATCTCGAGCATGCGCAACTGGCTACGCAGGCGCTCGACCGTCTGCTCGTGTTCGGTGAGCGCGGCACGGAAGCTCGCTGTCTGCTGTTCGAGGCGCGACCGGTAGATGGACACCTCGCCTGCGTGGTTCACCAGCGTGTCGAGCATGTCCGCGCGCACGCGTATCTGCTCCTGAGTGGCCCGCTGGACGTCGTCTTCCTCGAATTCGGGAAGCAGTTCGGGCAGCTCGCGCATCGGTGCGGGCGTGGGCGCACGTTCTTCGCGATAGCTCTCGGCGGTGAGCGTGTCCGGTGCGATGGGCGCGCCGGCCAGGCGAGCGAACGGTTCGATGTCGGCGTCGCCCAGCGCGATCGGCTGGCCCTGGGCGATCGCCTGCACCATACCGTGCAGCCGGTCGAAGCCGGCCTCCATGGCTTCAATGTCGGCGCGATCGCCCCCGCGGCCACCCGCGACGGCGTCGAGCAGGGTTTCCATCGCATGGGCGAGGTCGCCTACCGGCGCCATCCCGGCCATGCGCGCGCTGCCCTTGAGGGTGTGCAGGTCGCGTTGCAGCGCGGCCACGTGCTCGGCCTGCTGCGGTTCGGCACGCCAAGCGGCGAGCGCGCCGTCGGCGTGGTCGAGGATCTCGCCCCCTTCTTCGACGAACACCTCGAGCAGGTCGGGGTCGATGTCGGCGTAGGGAGAGCGCTCGGGCACGGACGCAGCATCGTGGTCGATGCGCGACTCGACGGCCGGCTCATCGGCGATGACGTACTCCCCGGTCGCGATCGAGGCCGCGTCGGCATCGTCGATCGCTATCGTGGGTTCGGCGACGGTGCCGTCGTGCTCGTCGGTGGACGCGTCCTGCCCGGCGTCGCCGTGCGTGTCTACGACGGGAGCCGCGAGCGCGGCGTCGTCTCCGTCGCCGCGCTCCGCCTCCAAGGCCCCCGCATCGGGTGCGACCGACGGGGTCGGCCCGTCTTCCACCTCGTCGTCATGGGACACGGGCGGCGGCAGCGGCGCCGCATCGAGCGGCTCAGCGGCGGTCTCGTAGTCCTGCAGAATCGTGTCGCGTTCAACGGGCTCAGCCGATGCCTCGTCGGCCGGTTCGACGGCCCCGGTCGCGTCGCCGGGCGTCGTGTCGTCGTCGGACTCAGCCGCCTGCCACTCGGCGTCGAGCACGCGCCATTTCGCCTCTTCCTCGGCGTCGAAGGCCGCGATGGGACGCACCGTGCCCTCGGCTCGATCGGCGGGTTGGTCGTCGTAGGCGGCGAGGAATTCGGCCGTCAGGTCGCCCTCGGCAAGCAGGCTTTCCAGCGCTGGCAGATCGACCGGCGGCAATTCGTCGTGCCCGGAGGCGTTCGGCAGGGGCTCGACCGGCGCGGCGTCGTGGGCGGCGAGTTCCGCGTCCAGCGCGGCCTCCATATCAGCGTCGCCCGACGGCGCGGCGTGTCCGTCGTGGTCGTGCGCATGCGCGTGGACAGGCTCGGCGGCGAGTTCACTCAACGCATCGTCTGCCCATGGCTGCACGGGTTCGTCCGAGGGGGTCTCGGGATTCGCGTCGACGTGTTCTGCCGGTGGCTCGGCGAACGCATGGTCCGGCAAGGCCTCGGCATGCGCGTCGGCGGATGGCGTCGCGGGTTCGGCGAACGCATCCTCTACCGGTTCCCGCGCGGGCTCCTCGGGCAGCGTGCCGAGGACGTCGGATGCGTCGATATCGAGCATGTGCGACGCTTCGCTCGCGCCATCCGTGCCGACGTCGTCATGACCGATCGCGGCGGACGGGGCGGCGACCGCTTCGTCGCCGTCGGGCGAGACCGGGTCGGGCTCGTAAAGAATGTGCGCGACCGTCGCCTCGGGCTGCTCGTCGCGAAGCGCGGTGATCCGCGCCGCCAGCGCCGCGACGTCGGGCACCTGCGCCTCGGGTGTGTCGAAGAGCGCCATGACATGGTCGACCAGATCCGCGGCGTCGCGCAACACATGCACGCCATCGCCACGCAACGGTTCGCCCGACGCCCGCACGCGTTTGATCAGGCCTTCCAGCGGCGCCAGCACCTGGATCAGCACCGGGATGTCCACCATGCCGATGGCGCCGTGCAGGGTGTGCACCGCGCGCAGCAGGCCATCGTCCACCGGCAGCTCGCCGTGCTGCGCCTGGGCGAGATTGGCGCGGATCACCGTGAGGTACTGGGCGACCTCGGTGCGCAGGATATCGAGCAGCACCGCGTCCACCGGCGGCAACGCCGGCGGGGTATACGGCAGGTCGACGACGGGCTCCGGTTCCGGCGCGGGCGACGGCGATTGCCCGTAGGCAGCGAACGCGGCGGTGGGTACGTCGGCGAGGGTGTCGCGCGGCACGCGGCGTTTCACCTTCGTGCGCACGGTATGCACCGCGTTGCGCGCGACTTCTTCGACGAACGCGTTATCGCCCATCGCGAGGCGATCGGCGGTTTCCATGATGGCGGCGATCGGCGCCGACGGCGTGCCCGCCCCTTCCAGCGCGGCCTTCAGTTGCGGCAAGGCGTCGACGGCGTGACGGACCAGCGCCTGCACGCCCTCGTGCGGCGCGATGGTGCGGTCGAGCACGCGGTTGAGCATGTTCTCCACCTTCCAGGAGAACTCGCCCAGCAGACGCGCACCGACGAGGCGGCCGGAGCCCTTGAGCGTGTGGAACGACCGGCGGATCGGGGTCAGCGCTTCGGGCTTCTCCGGTTCGGCCATCCACGGGCCGAGCGCCGCCGTGAGATTGTCGATCTCTTCCTGGGTTTCTTCCAGGAAGATCTCGCGGATTTCATCGTCGATGCCGTCGACGGTGATCTGGAAACCGGCGAACTCGGCCATGCCGTGCCCGCCGACTTCCTGCTCGATGTCTTCCTCGATCTCGACCCAGTCGTCGACCGGCGGCTCAGGGGCCGGCGGGACGATGTCATGCACCGGCTCGACCGCGTCGGCCAGGCCAGCCGCCGCTTCGGCATCCACTTCGGCGTCGGTGGGTGGCTCGTCGAGCAGGTCGAAGCTGTCGGCGAAACTGGAAACCGTCTCGCCTGGGTCTTCGCTCGTCGCCGGCACCGCGATGTGTTCGATAGCGGCGCTTTCGATCGCCTCCAGCGTCTCGGCGCCCATCGGTTCGTGCGCCGTGTCGGCCTCGTCGACCGGCACCGGCCAGTAGCCGAGTTCGGCCAGGCTCTGCTGGGTCACGTCGAGGATGTGCTCCAGGCCGCCGCGGTGTTCGCGCGCGGCCTCGAGGTAATACTCCAGCGCGGCGAGCGCGTCCGCCAACCGGTCCATCTGCGTACCGTTGGGCACGCGGCGGTCGCCGAGCAATTCGCGATGGATGAACAACCCGATGCCGTCGGCCAGTTCCGCCGGCCGCGCCGCGCCGAGCATGCGCATCGCCCCGCCGATCTCGCCCATCATGCCGGGCGTGCCGTCGAGCTGCGCGTGGTCCCACGACGACTCGACGAAGGCGACGATGGCCTCCTTCACCCGTGACGTGTTGGCGGTGGCCTCGCGCATCAGCGAGGACAGGATGTGCCGCGCCTCGCTGCGAGGCAGCGGCGACGTGCCGGTGTCGCCACCGGGGATGTCGCTTTCCGCGCCCAGGCGATCGATGTGATCGTCGAGCGAGGCTTCGACATAAAGCAGCGCGCCGGCGACGTCCAGCAAGGCCTCTTCGTCCGGCGCGCGGGTGCCGGCGGCGATGTCGCCGAGGATGCGGCGCTGTTCGCCGACCACCCGCCGTGGCACGCCGAGCGCCAGCATGCCGAGCGTGTCGCCCACGCGGTCGAGCACGTCGGCCTGCGGGCCGAGCTGCGCAGGATCGCCGTCGGGGCGCCGCAGGAACAGGTCGAGCGACTCCTTCACCCGGAGCAGGTCTTCCTTGATGGCCGCCGACACGGTGTCGAGCAGCGCGCGGTTGTGCCCGGAGATCGAGCCGCGGGCGTGTTCCAGCTCGGCCTCGCGCGGCAGCAGGCCGTCGAGGCGATAGGTGTCGCGCAACTCGTCGATGCGCTCGCTGCCCGGGCGCGCCTGCGCGACGTAGTAGAGCAGCTTGCGGGCGAGGTCTTCGGCGTCGCCGCCGAGCAGCGCATCTTCGCCGTGCTCCATCATCTCGCGGATCGAGCGATCCACCCGTCCGATGAGCTGGCGGACATCTTTTTCATGGCCCGGCAGCACGCCGCGCTCGAGGCCTTCGATCACGCCCGCGGCGATCCACCACAGGCGACGGCCACCGATGGTGTAGCAACGCGCCGCGATGGCGTCGAGGGTCGCGCGCATGGCCAGGAGCTGGCGATCGCCGCCCTGGCCGCGAAACCATGCAAGCAACTGCTGCTGGAAGCGCAGGCGCAGCTCGCCGATGTCGGCGCGCGCGGCGTCCGCCGCGGCCGGATCGTCGGCACCCGGCGCACCCAGGGGCAGCGGCGCGTCGAGGTTGGGCGTGAACAGGGCCGACTCGTGCAACGACTGCTCGCCGCGGCTGGCGCGCAGGTCGTTGAGCAAGGGCAACAGCACGATCGGCACGTCGCGGTGCCCGCTCTGCAGGCGCTCGAGGTAGTCGGGCATCTGCATCATGCCGCGCATGAGCACGGCATAAGCCTCGTCGCGCTGAGCCACGCGGCCGTCGATGAGCGCGGCCACCAGGGCCTCCATCTCGCCGACGACCATGGCCGCGCCGTAGAGCTCGACCATGCGCAGCGTGCCGTGCACCTGGTGCAGGTCGGCGGCGCAGGTGTGCATCACGTAAGCGTCGCGTGGGTCGTCCACGTACGACTCGAGGGCCTGCCGCGCCTTGGCCAGGGCGTCGTCGAGCTCCGCCTTGACCCAGTGCAGCGTGGTGAAATCGGTATGTTCGTTCAGTCTCACTGCATTAGCCCGGCAGCTTGAAGTTCGCGACGGACAGGCGCAGGTCGTTCGCCAGCTGCGCCAGGTTGCCGATGGACTCGGCGGTCTGGCTCGCGCCCAGCGACGTCTGCGAGGTGATTTCCTGGATCACGTTCATCGTGGCCGACGTATCGGTCGCCGCCGCCGACTGCTGGCGTGCCGCGGCCGAGATGTTCTGAATCAGCGCGGAAAGGTCGTTCGACACGCGCTCGATGTCGCCCAGCGCCGTACCGGCGTCCTCGGCCAGGCGCGCACCGGCCACCACCTCGGCGGTGGTCTGCTCCATCGAGCTCACCGCTTCGTTGGTATCGGACTGAATCGTCTGCACCAGCGTCTCGATGCGCTTGGTGGCGCTCGCCGAGCGTTCGGCCAGGCGCTGCACTTCGTCGGCCACCACCGCGAAGCCGCGGCCCGCCTCACCCGCCGAGGCCGCCTGGATGGCCGCGTTGAGCGCGAGGATGTTGGTCTGCTCGGCGATGTCATTGATCAGTTCCACGATCGAACCGATTTCCTGGGACGACTCGCCCAGGCGCTTGATGCGCTTGGAGGTTTCCTGGATCTGGTCGCGAATGGAGTCCATGCCCTGGATGGTCTCACGCACCACTTCGGCGCCGCGTGACGCGATCTGCACCGAACGCTGCGCCACGTCGGCCGATTCGGCCGAGTCCTTCGACACGGTATCCATCGACGTGGCGATCTGGTTGATCGCCGAGGTAGCGGACGTGATCTGCTGGGCCTGCTGCTCGGCCGCATCCGCCAGGTGCATCGCGGTCGCCTGCGTTTCCTGGGCCGCCGCCGAGACGCGCACGGCCGTCTCGTTGATGGTGGTTACGAGGTTACGCATCTCGTCCACCGCGGAGTTCATGGCGTCCGCGATGGCGCCCGTGATGTCCTCGGTCACCGTCGCCTTGATGGTCAGGTCGCCTTCGGCGAGCGTATCCATCTCGTCCAGCAGGCGCATGATCGCGTCCTGGTTGCGCTGGTTGAGCTCGGAGGTGCTCTCGAAGCGGCGGCGCTGGTCGCGCACTAGGCTGTAGACCAGGAGCAGCGCGAACAGCACCGCGCCGATGGCGCCGAGCAGGCCCCACCACACGTTCGGGAACAGGCGGGTGAGCGGCAGCCTGGCGATCTGGTCGGCCGATTCGTTCGCGCGCAGCAGCACCGTCTGGGAATCGAGCGAGGCCTGGTTGCCGGCGCGCTTGACGTCCTGCAGGTTGGGCGAAGCCGTCACCAGCTGGTTCACCGGATCGACCAGTTCGGCCCATGACGACTGCATGCCTTCGAGGATCTTGCGTGCGTTGGCGTCGGTCATCGCGCGCACGCCGCTCTCGGCGTTGCCGTCGACGAGGCCCTTGAGCACCGAGCCGTACAGCTGGGCGTCGCGCGACAGGCCATCGGCCGCGGACTGGGCGGCATCGCCACCCTGCAGGATCTCCTGCACGCGGCGGATCATGCGGTCGGCCATGAGCATCCAGCGGGCGATGGTGAACGTCTGCTCCGAGGAGGCGTTCTTCTGCTGGATGATGTTCAGCACTTCGTCGGTGCGCGCGTTGAGCAGCGGCATCTGGCGGGCGAACAGGTCCGCGCGCTGCCCGGAGGAAAGCACGAGGTCCTGGTTGTCGAGGATCTTGCCGATGTCGGCGTCGAGCTGGTGCCAGGCGTTGGCGAGCGCACCGATGGAGCGCACGTCGGCATAGGCCGGCATGCCGGTCTTCTGGTCGCCCTTGACCAGGCGCTGCACCGCCGAATCGATGGTGTTGCGGGTGGCCGACAGCTCGCGGAAGGAGTCGCGATTGCCGTCGGAGGCTTCCAGGGCGTATTTCGCGGTCTGCTGCGAGAGCACCTGTACCTGCGTGGTGAGCGCGATGGCTTCGCGATCCTGGCCGTTCTTGATGTTGAGCCACCAGAAATCGACCGACGCCAGGCCGATCGACAGGATCAGGAACACGATGACGATCGTGTACCCGCGTTCCCGGCCCGCGCCGCTTGCTGTCGTACTCATATCTACCTCACCCAAACCTGGCCAGACGGCGTGGCCCCCATGGAGCCACCCCTCGCGTTCCCGACGCGGGTCGCCCCCGCGCATGTCCTGTGTCGGCGTCCCTGCGGGCCGCCGTCCCCCTTACCGAAACCCCTTACAGGGCCGCCTGCCGGAAATCCGGCGCACGAACCAGGCGGCTCATGCTGAACAGGCCGAACGACTGCTCGCCGAGCCGGATGTTTCCGGTGACGAAGCGCGCCAGCCGCGGATCGTTTTCCTCCTCGCCCTCGCCACGCCGGTCGTCGTCCATCGTGCGCTGGCCGAACACCTCGTCGACGAGCAGCCCCACGGTGCCGCCGTGCTGGCGCACCAGGAGCAGGCGCGTGCGCTCGGACGCCGGCGTGCGCTCGTCGAACAGGAAACGGCCCAGGTCGATCGCCGGCACGAGGTTGCCGCGCACGTTCGCCACGCCCATCAGCCACGGCTGCGTGCCCGGCACCTGGGTGAGCGCCGGCACCGCGAGCAGTTCGTTGATCTCGTCGATGCCGCTGACGAACGCACGCCGTCCGACGCGGAAGCCGATGCCTCGCCACAGGCCTTCGGTGGCCACCTGCTCGGTGGCACCGATCGAATGCGCGATGCACGCGCGTTCGTAGTGGGCGAGAAGCTCGAAAGGGGTCAGTGCCGCGTTCTCGCTCATGGCGACCTCAATGCGTCCGCTGCGCGAGCAATCCGTTGATGGTCGAGAGCAGCTCTTTCTCGTTCACCGGCTTGGTGATGAACGCCTTGGCGCCTTGGCGCAGGCCCCATACCCGGTCGGTTTCCATCGACTTGGTGGTGATCATGACCACCGGCACGTCGGCGGTGGCCGGGTCACGGCTGAGCGTGCGCGTGGCCTGGAAGCCGTTCATGCCGGGCATGATGACGTCCATGATGACCAGGTCGGGCTTGCGCTCGCGGATGCGCTCGATGCCGGCTTCCGCGTTATCCACGCTGGAAACGGAAAAACCCGCCTTCTCCAGCAGCGTGGTGAACACGCGAACGTCGGTGGGCGAGTCGTCGATGATGAGAATGTTTGCCACACGTCCCCCTGGACGTCTTTGTTCGGTTGCGTATGGATCAGTGGGCCCCAGCGAAACGCTGGATCGCGCCCAGGAGTTCGTCGCGGGTGAACGGTTTGGTGAGGTATTGCTCCGCGCCGACGATGCGGCCGCGGGCCTTGTCGAAGAGGCCGTCCTTGGACGAGAGCATGATCACCGGCGTGGCGCGGAACTGGGCGTTGTTCTTGATGAGCGCACAGGTCTGATAGCCGTCGAGCCGCGGCATCATGATGTCGACGAAGATGATGTCGGGCTTCTGGTCGGAAATCTTCGCCAGGGCCTCGAAGCCGTCCACGGCGGTGAGGACGTCGCAACCTTCCTTCTTCAGCAGGGTTTCCGCCGTGCGCCGGATGGTTTTCGAATCGTCGATGACCATGACCTTGAGTCCGGCCAGGTCGGTACCGCGTGCATTGTCGTTCACTACGCCCCCTGCCACGCAAAAAACCGCAAATCCGGCGCAGGATAACCGGAGAATGCCGGTCGTTCCGTGCGCCAGGTCGAAAGTCCGCCCCGCAAAGGGGCCGGCGGGCCGCTCGTGGGCAGCCCTTATGATTCGCTGTTTAAAGGTTGGTCGGGGTGGCGTCAAGGAGAATTCTTCGTAAGGCGGGGGCCGGGGGGCGAAATGGGGCCGCACGGCACCCGGCCGGGATCGCCGTCGACGCCACGGAGGCGCCGGCGTTCGCCGGGTGGGCGCCCGCGCCCTTGGGCTCACCTGCCCCTGCCCGCACTTCCCATCCCCCGCCCCCTTCTCCCGTAAACTCCCGATTCCCCACGACTCCGGCCACCCCATGTCCCTTTCCGTCGCCGTCCTCATGGATCCCATCCGATCGATCAAGATCGCCAAGGACTCCACCTTCGCCATGCTGCTGGAAGCGCAGCGCCGCGGCCACGCGTTGTTCTATATGGAGCAGGGCGACCTGGCACTGCGCGGGGGCGAGGCCTGGGCGCGGCTGCATCCGCTCTCGGTCAAGGACGACCCGGCCGGCTGGTTCACGCTGGGTGAGGGCCAGTGGCGACCGCTGCCGAGCGTGGACGTGGTGCTCCAGCGCAAGGACCCGCCGGTCGATGCCCAGTTCATCTACGACACCATGGTGCTGGAAGCCGCCCAGCGCGCCGGATGCAACGTGGTGAACGATCCGCGCAGCCTGCGCGACTGCAACGAGAAACTGTTCGCGCTCGAATTCCCGCAATGCATCCCGCCCACCCTGGTCTGCCGCGACCGGGACGAGCTCAAGGCTTTCGTGAACGAACACGGCGAGGCCGTGCTCAAGCCCCTGGACGGCATGGGCGGGCGCGGGATCTTCCGGGTGAAAGCCGGCGACAGCAACCTCAACTCCATGCTGGAAACCTTGCTTGACGGTGCCCGCCACTTCGCCATCGCGCAGAAATACATCCCCGAGATCGTCAAGGGCGACAAGCGCATCCTGCTGATCGACGGCGAACCGGTGCCCTACGCGCTGGCCCGCATCCCGCAGGGCGACGAATTCCGGGGCAATCTCGCGGCCGGCGGGCGTGGCGAAGGCATCGCCCTCTCCGAGCGCGACCGCTGGATCGCCGCCCAGGTGGCGCCGGAGCTGCGCCGGCGCGGGCTTCGCTTCGTCGGCCTGGACGTCATCGGCGACTACCTGACCGAGATCAACGTCACATCTCCCACGGGCATCCGTGAACTGGAGAAGCAGTTCGGCATTAACATCCCCGGGCTGCTGTTCGACGCCATCGAGGCCCGATGACCACCCGCACCACCGGGGCCGACCTGATCGGCGCCACATTGCTGTTCTCGCTGCTGCTGCACGGTATCGTCATCCTCGGCATCACCTTCGAGACGGAAAAGCCCAAACCCAGTGTTCCCACGCTGGACGTCACCCTCGTGGACGTCGCCAACGCCGAGCCGCCGGACAAAGCCGACTTCCTGGCCCAGGCCAGCAACAGCGGCGGCGGCGAGCACGACAAGGCTATGCGGCCGGCCGAAACGGTCTCCGGTCCGCTGCCCACGCCCAACGCGGGCGTCTCGCCCCAGCCGAAGGAGGCACAGGCCCCCGCGCCGCGCGAGGCCACGCCGACCCAGCTGGTCACCACCTCGGGGACATCGTCGTTCGCGGTCGACACCCAGAAGGAGCGCCGCGAGCAGCCGCCGCAGCCCCTGCCCGAGTCCGACGAGGACATTCGCCGCAAACGGGAGATGGCCAAGCTGGCCGCGGAAGTCCGCGATCAGTCCGAGGCCTACGCCAAGCGGCCCAAGAAGAAATTCATCTCGTCGAACACCCGCGAATACGCCTACGCCGCCTACATGAAGGGCTGGGTCGACCGGGTGCAGCGGGTGGGCAACCTCAATTACCCGGACGAGGCGCGCCGTCAGGGCGTCTACGGCGAGCTGGTACTCACCGTGGGACTGAACCGCGACGGCTCGATCCGCAGCATCGACGTCATCAAGAGTTCGGGCCACAAGCTGCTGGACGACGCGGCGCAGCGCATCGTCCGCCTGTCGGCGCCTTTCCCGGCCCTCCCCGCGGACAAAAACCGGGTGGACGAGCTCTACATCACCCGCACCTGGCAGTTCCTGCCCGGCAACGTCCTGCGGAACGACTGACCGCCGCCGGCCGGCATCATTTGGCCGGCAACAGCTGGTCCGCCTCGCTCACATAGGCCTTTTCCGCCTTGCGGTCCCACACGCACAGCTCGCGGCCCGGTGCGTTCTTCATGTGCTTCTGCGGATACCGCCCGGCCAGCACCAGGGCCGTTACCGGCACCCGGTCGTCATACGCGATCGTCCCGCCGACCGGTGTCGCGCCGGTGAGGCCGCTGGCGGCCACGCAGGCCTGCACCACCTTCTTCTCGTAGCCGCTCCACGCCGCCGGTGACGAGGCCACCGCGACCGTCGACAGACACAGTGCGGAAACGGCAGGAAAACCCTTTGCAAACCGTGCGATCTTCATAAACTTACTCCTTGCGACCGGCGCCTACCGTACGTTCCTGCGGCTGAACCCCGGCGCATCCGACCCGCGTCGGGCTACAATCGCGCCATGAGCACCGCCACCAGTTTTGCCGGCCAATTCCTCATCGCGATGCCGTCCCTGGCCGAACCGCCGTTCGCCCGGGGCGTGGCCTTTCTTTGCCAGCACGGCGAAGACGGCGCGGTGGGACTGCTCATCAACCAGATCTCCGAATACCGGCTGGGCGACGTGCTCAGCCAGATGAAACTGGAATGCCGCGATCCGGAGATCGCCGACCACCCCGTGCTGATCGGCGGCCCGGTGCAGCAGGAGCGCGGTTTCGTACTGCACCGCGAACCGGGGCACTGGGATTCAAGCTACCGCGTCAACGACGACTGGTCGGTGACCACCTCCCGAGACATCCTCGTCGCCATGGCCCGCGGCGAAGGTCCGAGCCGGGCGGTCATCACGCTCGGTTATTCGGGCTGGGAAGCCGGCCAGCTCGAGCAGGAGGTCATGGACAACGCCTGGCTCACCACCCGGGCCGACGAGCGCATCGTGTTCGATACGCCGCTCGACGAGCGTTGGTCGGCCGCCGCGCGCAAGATGGGCGTGCGCGATCCCTCGCAGCTCACCGGCTACGCCGGGCACGCCTGACGCGATGAGCTGCCTGTTCGGTTTCGACGTCGGCACGAAGATCGTCGGCGTGGCCGTCGGCAACCGCCTGACCGGTACGGCGCGCGCACTCGCGACCCTCGCCGTCCGCGATGGGGCGCCCGACTGGACCGCGCTCGACGCGCTCCGCCGCGAATGGCTACCGGAGACCCTCGTGGTCGGCCTGCCTCTCGATGACGATGGCAAGGAGCAGCCCATGTCGCGCAAGGCGCGCCGCTTCGCCGAGCAGTTGGGCG
Organism: Luteibacter sahnii; assembly: GCF_034063545.1. Lineage (NCBI taxonomy): Bacteria > Pseudomonadati > Pseudomonadota > Gammaproteobacteria > Lysobacterales > Rhodanobacteraceae > Luteibacter > Luteibacter sahnii. Next base: position 525,900 of record NZ_JAQLOK010000001.1, on the reverse strand, counting down.
AGCGTTATGGGCTGCCCGTGGTGTTCTGCGACGAGCGCATGACCTCCCAGGAGGCCGCCCGGCGCTTCGCGGCCGGCCGGGCCGCGGGCACGCGCAAACGGTCCGACGTGCAGTCGATCGACGCGGAGGCCGCCGCCGTGATTCTCGAGTCCTACCTCGTTTCGTAACCTTCGGTTCTTCCCCATCGCCTTGAGGACGTCATGTCACAACGCCTGCGCCACCTGACCACCCTCGAGAACCTGTCGCGCGACGCCCTGGAGCGCCTTCTCGATCGCGCCGACAGCATGCGCGAAGCCACCGCCCACGGCACCCGCAAGCTCGACCTGCTCGCCGGCCGCACGGTGCTGAACCTGTTCTTCGAGCCGTCCACCCGCACGCGCACGTCGTTCGAACTGGCCGCGCGCCGGCTCGGCGCCGACGTGGTCAACTTCGATATCGGGTTTTCCTCCACGACCAAGGGCGAAGAGCTTTTCGACACACTGCACACGCTCGAAGCCATGCACCTGGACGCCATCGTGGTGCGGCACAAAGCGTCCGGCACGCCCGAAGAACTGGTCAGGCACGCGATGAGCGGCGTGGCGGTGGTGAACGCCGGCGACGGCAACCGTGCGCATCCCACCCAGGGCCTGCTCGACGCGCTGACCATCCGCCATCACCACCCGGATTTCCGCAAACTGAAGGTGGCGATCTGCGGCGACGTGCGTCATTCGCGCGTGGCCCGCTCCGACGTGCACGCCCTGACCACGCTCGGCGCGAAAGATGTGCGCATCGTCGGGCCCGCCTCGCTCCTGCCGCCCGAGGGTGAACTCAAAGGCGTGAGCTACCACGACAACTTCGACGAGGCCATCGAGGGCGTGGACGCGGTCATCATGCTGCGCTTGCAGAAGGAGCGCATGGCCGCCACCGACCTGCCCGACGAAGCGGCTTACTTCGAACGCTATGGCCTTGATGCCCGACGCCTCGCCCGCGCCGCGAAGGGCTGCCTGGTGATGCACCCCGGCCCGATCAACCGCGGCATCGAAATCGCCACCGAGGTGGCCGATGGGGCTCAGTCGCGCATTCTCGAACAGGTGGGCAACGGCGTGTTCGTGCGGATGGCCGTGCTGGCCGAGGTCATGGGACGTTGACGATACGGGCTCGCGCAGGCGCGTTTCGCTCCTGCGCGATCCGGACGACGGGCGACCCGGACGGCAACGGCCCCCGAATCGGGCGTCATCGCTTTCAGTCCCGCATTTCCAGCTCGGAAAGGTACAACGAGGCGTCGCGTTCGACATCGAAATGAATCAGGCGAATGCCCTTCTCGCCGGATAGCGTCTGGTCGATCGCCGCCTGCTTCGGCTCAAGCGGATGAGTCGCCGAGCGCACACGTATCGCCCGCGTTGTCGACGTTCGCCATGTTATCCGGCGTGGACCATCCGACGGGCGCCCTCGGCGAGCGACGCCCCTGCCAAGGGATCAGTCGCTCGCTCCTGGGTTGCCGGAAACACGCCACGAATGCCGGAGGCGGACGCCTGGGCAGGCATCCCGCACCGTCATGGTCCTCCTCGGCAAGAATTTGCGCGTGCGGCCTGACGGGACGGTTCCCTGCCGTGGCGTTCCGGCATAATGGGCGCTCCAAGGGATCAACCTGAATCACGGGATACACCATGCGACCGACGAAGCGACTTCTCGCGCTCGGCGTCGCCAGCGTGCTGCTGGCGGCCTGCGGCCACAAAGACAAGGATGCACCGCTGGCGTTCGTGCCGGCTGACACGCCCTACGTGCTGGCGAGCCTCGACAAGCTCGACGATGGGGTCTACGACGCCATGATGCTCCAGGCCGACGCCGAGCTTCCGGGCCAGGTGGCCCAGATGAAGTCGCTGGCCCAGGACATGGACGCCAAGGGCAACGCCGACGGCGCCCGCCTGCTCCGGGCCTTCGCCGCCGAGTTCGACGGCAAGAAGGCCGAGGCCGCGATGGACGGCATGGGCCTGGACATCCGCGCCGGCACGGCCCTCTACGGCGTCGGCCTGTCGCCGGTCGCGCGCGTGTCGCTGGCCGATCCGGCCAAGTGGGAGGCCTTCATGGGCCGCCTCGAAACCGCCTATGGCAAGAAGCTCGACACCGCCGACGCCGGCGGCCAGTCGTATCGCCACGTCACGCTGTCCGACTCGGGCGTGCAGCTGGTGATCGCGACCGAAGGCAAGCAGGCCGTGGCGGCCCTCCTGCCCGCCGATGCCGCCCAGCCCGCGGTCCGCCAGATCCTCGGCGTCGACCGTCCGGAGAAGAACCTCCAGGACGACGGCCGCCTCGAAGACCTCGCCAAGGACAAGGACTACAAGAAATACGCGGTGGGCCTGGTCGACTTCACCCGCCTGCTGCCGCTGGTCGCAACGGGCAAGGATCCCCTGTTCGCCACCTTCCTCAAGCACCAGTCACAGAAGACCGGCGAGCCAGTGCCGCAGCTGCCGCCGTCGTGCCAGGCCGAGGCCAGCCGCATCGCCGCCCGCGTGCCAGCGATCAGCTTCGGTTACACCCGCCTCGACCTGCACCACCAGGAGCAGCGCTTCGATGTGGCCCTCGCCGACGACATCACCAAGGCGTTCTCGGGTCTGAAGGTCGAACTGCCCGGCCTGGGTGCCGAGGCCAAGGAGCCTTTCGACCTCAGCCTCGCGCTGCCGGTCGAACAGTTGCGCACCTTCTTCACCGCGCAGTCCGAGGCGGTCGCCGCCAAGCCGTTCGAGTGCCCGGCCTTCACCGGCATGAACGACAGCTTCGCCAAGCTCGGCGCCACGATGCAGCAGGCCGCGATCCCGCCGTTCGGCGACATCCGCGGCATCCGCGTCATCCTCGACTCGTTCAAGCCCGCCGCCAGCGCGGCCCAGCTGCCCTCGATCACCGGTCGCGTCGTGATCGGCACGCGTAACCCGTCGGGCCTGCTGGCCATGGCCGGTGCGTTGACCGGCGGCGAGCTGAAGGTGCCGAGCGACGGCAAGCCGGTGGCCCTGCCGCCAAATCTCAGCGCCACCCTCGGCATGCCGGCCTTTGCCGCGATGAACGGCCAGGCCGTCGCCATCGGCGTGGGCGCGGGCGAGGACAACAAGCTCGACGACGCGCTCATGGGCGCATTGGGCGATGCCGGCCGCATGGTTCGCGTGCACCTGAGCGGCGACATGTACCGCTCCTGGATCGACGTGATGGCCGAGAAGGCGCAGACCTATGCCCAGGCCCAGGCGGAAGCCGCCGGTGCCGACGGCGCGCCCGACGACCAGGCGTCCATGGCGGCCACCGCGCAGCGCTCCAAGGCCCAGTTCGACGCCATGAAGCAGCAGGCGGCGCGCGTGGTGCAGGTCGGCGGCGAAGCCCACATGGACGAGAAGGGCCTCGTGTTCACCGGCGCGGTCGAATACAAGTAATCGATTCCACCCGATGGCTTTAAGACGGGGCGCCCCGGACGGGGCGCCCCTTTCTTTTGGCTCTTCACGGACGTCCGGGGGCCTATCCCAGCGATCGACCCCATGGCCCGGTGGATGGTTCGATCCCGCGAGCCGTGGGGCTGTCGCGACCTTGTGGCGCCAGAGCGCGTTGCACCTGGGCGTTTGGCGGGGAGACCTTGGTATCCACCCTCGCGGCTCGGGCAGTCCTCCGCGTTCGACGCGGAACTCGCCTCGAGGGTGGACACCAAGGTCTCTTCCGAGCGGTGAGGTCGGGTGTTGGGAAAGCGCGGGTCGTTCTACGGCCGATCTGCGCAAGCGATGTTTGAGCGGTGAAACGCCAGCCCGACACGGGCTATCCGACGTCGCGACGAGTTGGCCGGTACTGTTGGGCGGGGCGATGTGAAGCTCCCTAGCTCGCCACGGTGGCCGATGGGCCGTGCGTGCTCTCACAACACGCCGCCTCAGTCATGGGGAGCGTCTTCGGTGTCCACCCTCGCGGCGAGTTCCGCACAAGGAAGCGGCCGTAGGCCAAACAGGTACACGGGCCGCGTCAGCGGCCTTTCCCTGTCGAACGCGGAGGACTGTACGAGCAGCGAGGGTGGACACCGAAGGCTCTGGCCTCACTGTCTGAGCCGGCGACGAGGCCCGCATCCGTGCAGCATCCCGGCACTTCCTCGAAGAACCTCTTTTTTGGTTCTTTTTTATGCACCACGCATCTTCGGCACGGCAAACGCAAAAACCTGAACAACCAGGCATGTCACGCACAAACCGTTCACGGACGCATTGGTTCCATAGCTCCCGCGACGAGGCGGCCACGACTGACGTGGCGCCGTTCGCCCTACCCTTTTTCGTGAACCAAGGAGTTCTTCCATGAACCACGCCAACCTTCGCAAGGCCCTGTTCGCTGCCGCTCTCGTTGCCGGTCTCGGCACGGTCCCGTTCGCGCAGGCGTATGCCCAGGACTCCGCCGCCGCGATGTCGAAGGGCGACAACCAGACCGTCGCCGGCAAGGCCGACGATGCCTGGATCACCACCAAGGTGAAGTCCGAATTCGCCGCCAACAAGAGCGTGAAGGCCACCGACATCTCGGTCAGCACGACCGAAGGCGTCGTGACCCTGACCGGCACCGTCGCCACGGCCAAGGAAAAGAGCCACGCTGAAATGATCGCCAAGAAGATCAAAGGCGTGAAGAGCGTCGACGCGAGCGGCCTGACCGTCTCCGCCGCCGCGAAGTAATCCGTCCACGGCACGGATCTTGTGGGGCGCCTTCGGGCGCCCTTTTTTTGCGTCAGCGGCGCAACACGCCGCCATTGAAGCCGTTGCGGTCGTCGGTCTTCTCCACCTCGACGCCTTCCAGCCCCTGCGACAGCGTGTGCGCGTCGCCACCCTGGGCGAGCTTGATGCGCAGGCGCACTTCGTTCGTGCTGTCGGCATGGCGCAAGGCGTCTTCGTAGGAGATCTCGCCCGCGTGGAAGAGCTCGACCAGGCTCTGGTCGAACGTGCGCATGCCCAGCTGGTTCGAATCGCGCATCAATTCCTTGAGCTTGTGTACCTCGCCCTGGCGGATGTAATCCTGCGCCAGCGGCGTACCGAGCAGCACTTCCACGGCCACGCGGCGGGCCTTGCCGTCCGGCGTGGGGATGAGCTGCTGCGCGACGATGCCCTTGAGGTTCAGCGACAGGTCCATGAACAGCTGCTGGCGCCGGTCTTCCGGGAAGAAGTGCAGGATGCGGTCGAGTGCCTGGTTGGCGTTGTTCGCGTGCAGCGTGCACAGGCACAAATGGCCGGTCTCGGAAAAATTGATCGCGTGCTCCATCGTCTCGCGCGTACGCACTTCGCCGATCATGATCACGTCGGGCGCCTGGCGCAGCGTGTTCTTCAGGGCGTTTTCCCAGCTGTCCGTATCGATGCCCAACTCGCGCTGGGTGATGATGCAGCCTTCGTGGCGGTGCACGTATTCGATGGGGTCTTCGATGGTGATGATGTGGCCGGTGGAGTTCTGGTTGCGGTAACCGATCATCGCCGCCAGCGAGGTCGACTTACCGGTGCCGGTACCGCCCACGAAGATGATGATGCCGCGCTTGGTCATCGCCAGCTGCTTGACCACCGGCGGCAGGTTCAGCTCATCCACGGAGGGGATCTTCGACTCGATCCGGCGCAGCACCATGCCCACGCAGTTGCGCTGGTAGAAGCACGACACGCGGAACCGCCCGATGCCCGACGCGCTGATGGCGAACTGGCACTCGTGCGTCTTTTCGAACTCCTCGCGCTGCGAGGGCGTCATCACGTTGAGCACCATGTCTCGCGACTGTTGCGCCGACAGCGGGCTCTGGGTGATGGGCACGATGCGCCCCTGCACCTTCATCGAGGGCGCGACGCCGGCGGTGATGAACAGGTCGGAGGCCTGCTTGTGCACCATCAGCTTGAGGAAGGAGGAAAAGTCGAAGTCGCTCATAGGGAGTCCGTAAGCCGGTCCCGGCGGCGCCGGGAGGGGTGAAGCGTGAACGGTCAGGAAAAGCCGTTTGGCTTGCCGTTCGCGGCGACCATCGGCCGCGACGGGCAGGCCCCACGGACCGGCTTACCGGAACGACTCCTTGTTCTTCGCATACATCGCGCCCTCCTGGCGCGTGATCAGGCCACGCTTCACCAGGTCGAGCAGATTCTGGTCGAGCGTCTGCATGCCGTACTGCTGACCGGTCTGGATGGCCGAGTACATCTGGGCCACCTTGTCTTCGCGGATGAGGTTGCGGATGGCCGGGATGCCCACCATGATCTCGTGCGCGGCGATGCGGCCACCGCCCACCTTCTTCAGCAGCGACTGCGAGATGACCGCGCGCAGCGATTCGGACAGCATCGAACGCACCATCGGCTTTTCGCCCGCCGGAAACACGTCGATGATGCGGTCGATGGTCTTGGCGGCCGATGAGGTATGCAGAGTGCCGAACACCAGATGCCCGGTTTCCGCGGCGGTCAGCGCCAGGCGGATGGTTTCCAGGTCGCGCAACTCGCCCACGAGGATGTAATCGGGGTCTTCGCGCAGCGCCGAACGCAGCGCCTCGTTGAAGCCGTGGGTGTCGCGATGCACTTCGCGCTGGTTTACCAGGCACTTCTGCGAGGTATGCACGAATTCGATCGGGTCCTCGACCGTGAGCAGGTGGCCGTATTCGTTCTTGTTGATGTGGTCCACCATCGCGGCCAGCGTGGTCGACTTGCCCGAGCCGGTGGGACCGGTGACCAGGATCAGGCCCTGGGGCTGCTCGATCAGTTCGCGGAAGATGCGTGGGGCGCCCAGGTCTTCCAGGGTGAGGACCTCGGACGGAATGGTACGGAACACGCCGCCCGCGCCGCGATTATGGTTGAACGCGTTGACGCGGAAGCGCGCCAGGCCAGGAATCTCGAACGAGAAGTCGACCTCGAGAAACTCCTCGTAGTCGCGTCGCTGCTTGTCCGACATGATGTCGTAGATCAGCGCGTGCACCTGCTTGTGCTCCAGCGCCGGGATGTTGATGCGACGCACGTCGCCATCCACGCGGATCATCGGCGGCAGACCCGCGGAAAGGTGCAGGTCGGAGGCCTTGTTCTTCACGGAGAAGGCAAGGAGTTCGGCGATGTCCATGGGGGTCCCCTGTTCGTAAGGGCCATAGGTAAGCATGCCCGGGGGTCGGCGGCAAGGCGCAAGCCATATATGCTTCGGGGGTCTGTGAAACCCGTCGCCAACGGAGCGAAGACCCTTATGAACCGGATCGCCTTCATCGGCGGTGGCAACATGGCCACGGCGCTGATCGCCGGAATGATCCGCCACGGCGCCCAGCCGGGCGGCATCGCCGTGGCCGAGCCCCGAGCCGAAGCCCTGCAGGAACTCTCCCGGGAATACGGGGTAGCCACCTACACCGACAACCTGGATGCCGCGGAGGGCGCCGGCATCCTCGTGCTGGCGGTCAAGCCGCAGAAGCTGGCCGAGGTGTGCCTGCACCTGCGCCCGGCGGTACAGAAATACCGGCCGGTGGTGATCTCCATCGCCGCCGGCATCCGCATCGCGCAGATCGAGCGCTGGTTCGACGCCGCCCTGCCCGTCGTGCGCTGCATGCCGAACACCCCCGCCATGTTCGGCGCCGGGGCCACGGGTCTGTACGCCAACGCCCGGGTCAGCGCGCCGCAGCGGGCGCAGGCCCAGCACGTGCTCGACGCCGCCGGGCTGACCGTGTGGGTGCCCGACGAAGACCAGATCGACGTCGTCACCGCCGTCTCGGGCTCGGGACCGGCGTATTTCTTCCTGATGGTCGAAGCCCTGGAGAACGCCGCGTTCGCGCAAGGCATGTCGCGCGAGACGGCCCGCGCCCTCGCGGCGCAGACCGCCATGGGCGCCGGACGCATGCTGGTCGACAGCGGCGAGACCGCCGCGACCCTCCGCCAGCGGGTGACCTCACCCAACGGCACCACCCAGGCCGCCCTGGAGAGCTTGCAGGCCGACCACTTCCCCGCCATCGTGGCGCGCGCCGTCGACGCTGCGCGGCGCCGTGGCGTCGAACTTTCCGAACTGATGGAATCGCAATCGTGAATTACCTGACCAACGCCCTGGACCTGATCCTCGGAGTCGTCTTCAGCGCGCTCGTCACCCTGTTCGTGCTGCGCGTGCTGGCCGAGGCCTGCCGGGCGGATTTCCACAACCCGGTGTGCCAGTTCATCTATCGCTTCACCAACCCGGTGCTCAGGCCGCTGCGAAAGGTGCTGCCCACCGTTCGCCGTATCAACACCGCTGCCCTGCTCGTGGTGCTCGTGCTGGAATGCCTCAAATGGCTGATCCGCGCGGCGATGGCGGGGATGATGCCCTCGCCGCTCGGGCTGGTGGTCGTGGGCATCGCCGACGCCCTCGATTTCTTCCTGCTCACATGGATCGTACTGGTGTTCGCCTGGTCGCTGCTGAGCATGTTCGCGCCCGACCGTTATCACCCGATGGTGCGGCTGGTAAGCAGCCTGGCCGAACCGCTCGTGCGGCCCTTGCGCGGTCGCATGACCCTGGGCGGCCTCGATTTCTCGCCGACGGTGGTGCTGCTGGGGCTGGTGCTCGCGCGCATCCTGGTGGTCGGACCGATCCGTGATCTGGGGTTGCGCTGGTTTCTGGGCGGCTGAGGCCCGGCCCCGGTAAGAGGGGGCCAGGGACCCGCTCTCCCTGGCAGCTATCGCGAATGATGCCGCGGGCGTCGTCGGGCCATGCCGGCTGCCGCCGGATCGCCGCGATGCGATCGGCTTCCACCCCCTACGGCCAGAACGGCGGCAAGGACGCCTACCGGCCGCCCACGCGACGGGCGTCGGTGACGTTGGGTAGCGCCGCGAGGCGTCCCAGCAGGGTCGACAGCTGTTCGTAGTCGCGCACCCGCAGCGTGAACCGCATCTCGACCTCGCCGGTGCGCACATGCACCCGGCTGGACGACGCCACGATGTGCGGGCCCACGTTGCTGATCGTGGTGGCGACGTCTTTCTGCAGGCCCTTGCGGTCGTAGCCGCGCAGTTCGACATCCACTTCGTAGTTCTGCACCTCGACGCGGCCCCAACTCACCTCGATGACGCGATCCGGATCCTTGCGGGCCAGGCGGGCGAGCGAGGCGCAGTCGGCGCGGTGCACCGATACGCCGCGTCCGCGGGTGATGAAGCCGCGCACGGGGTCGCCGGGCAACGGCTGGCAGCAGCGTGCCAACGTGGTCAGCAGGTTGCCCACGCCCTCGATCGAGAGAGCGCCGCGATCGTGCTGTGCGCCGCGCGACGCCACCGGGGTGGCCGACTGCGTGATCTCCGGCGTGACCGGCTCCTGCAGCGCGCGGGCGACCTGGCCGAGCGTGACCTCGCCCAACGCCACCGTGGTGTATAGGTCGTCGACGGTTTTCAGGCGGAAGGCGGCGGCGAGCCTGGGCAGGTCGACGTCGTCGAGCGCCAGCCGGCGGAGTTCTTTTTCCAGGGCCAGCTTGCCCGCCGCGACGTTCGCGTCGTGCGCCTCGCGCCGGAACCACGCACGCACTTTTTCCTTGGCACGCGAGGTGTGCAGGTAACCATGGTGCGACGACAGCCAGTCGCGGCTCGGTTCGGACGCCTTGGCCGTGAGGATTTCCACCCGGTCGCCGCTACGCGGCGCGGTGGTGAGCGGCACGATGCGTCCGTTGAGCTTCGCGCCCCGGCAGCGATGCCCCACCTCGGTGTGGATGTGGTACGCGAAATCGAGCACCGTCGCCCCGCGTGGCATGTCGATGACCTCGCCCTTGGGTGAGAGCACATACACGCGGTCTTCCATCAGTTCGGTGGCGAACCCCGCGGCGAGATCGGCCTCGTCGTCGCCTTCGGCGCGCGGCTCGAGCAGCTTGCGCATCCAGGCGATCTTCGCCTCGAACTCGGCATCGGCGCCGCCGCCTTCCTTGTAGCGCCAGTGTGCCGCCACGCCCAGCTCGTTCGCGCGATGCATCTCGTGGGTGCGGATCTGCACTTCCAGCGTCTTGCCTTCGGGGCCCAGTACCGCCGTGTGCAGCGATCGGTAGCCGTTGCCCTTGGGCCGGGCGACGTAGTCGTCGAATTCGCCGGGCAGGTGCGGCCACAGGCTGTGCACCAACCCCAGCGCGGCGTAGCAATCGGCCACGGAGTCGACCAGGATGCGTACCGCGCGGATGTCGTAGAGGTCGGAGAACTCCAGCCCCTTTTTCTTCATCTTCTTCCAGATCGAGAAGATATGCTTCGGCCGCCCCGCAAGGTCGGCACGGATGCCGGCGTCGTCGAGCACGCGACGCAACTGGTCGAGGCTCGTGGCAATGAAGCGCTCGCGGTCGGCGCGACGTTCGTCGAGCAGGCGGGCGATGCGCCGGTAGGTGTCCGGCTCGAGGTAGCGGAACGCGAGGTCTTCCAGCTCCCACTTGAGTTGCCAGATACCCAGCCGGTTGGCGAGCGGCGCGTGGATGTCGGAGGTGAGCTGGGCCAGCTCCCGTCGCTCGTGGTCGGGCAGCGCCATGGCGGTGCGCATCGCGGCCAGCTGGCGGGCAAGCAGCACGAACACCACGCGCAGGTCGCGAATGATCGCGAGCAACAGGCGCCGCAGGCCTTCGTTGCCGCCGGCCTTGCCGCGCTGTGCGTGCAGGGCCCACACCTTCTCCGCCTCGCCCTGCCCTTCCACCAGCCGACGCAACGAGGCCGGCCAATGGGCGGCAACGGTGTCGACGGCACCAGGCAAGGCCCGCGACACGAGGAACCACAGCGCCGAGGCGCAGGTTTCGTCGTCGCAACCGAGCAGGCGCAACAGCTCGATGATCGTCTCGCCCTCCGCACGGGCCACCGCGGGCAAGGCGGCGCAGGCCTCGCGCGCCTGCGCGGTCAGCGGCATCGGCAGCGGACGCGGCTCCACGGAAGCGTCTTCCCGGCCGGTCTTCATCGTGAGGCCGCCTCGGCCGCGTCCAGCGCCCGGGCAAGGCGCTTGGCCGACACCGGCTCGGCGGTCTTCAGCTCCTGGGCAAACAACGACACGCGCCACTCCTCGAGCAACCAACGCAGTTCGCGCCAGGCGACGGCGTCCCACGCGGTGCCGCCGTGGTTGAGCAACGCGCGCCAGTAAGGCAACACCTGAAGCATACGCGACTGGTCGCGGGCGGGGTCCTGCCGCAGGCGCTCGCCGCGCAGGCGCATCGCCTTGAGGTACCGCGGAAAATGCGCCAGGCGATCGGTGGGCAGTTCGCGCAGGAAGCCCGGCTGCAACAGACCGGACCATTGTTCGCGCAGGTCGTCGTAGCTTGCCTTGGCCAATCCCATGAGCGGCGGCTCCATCCACGGCTTGAGATCGGCCTGGGCCTCGATGATGGGCTCAGCGAGCTTCTGCCGCGCCATCGCGGCACCGAACACGTCGCGGGCGAACGCCACGCGCAACGCCTCGAACTCGCCCTGGGTGCGCGCGTCGAGCCGGTGCCGGGCCAACAGGTCGTCGAAGCCGCCCTCGACCAGGTCGTCACGCAGGCCATCGATGCTGCCCAGCGGGGCGTACTTCAGCGAAAGGGCATTGTTGATCGGCAACTGGCGCCGGGCACGCTTGAAGTCCGGTGCCAGCGCCTGCCGCAGCAGCCGCTCGACGCCGCCCACGTGCGCCTCGGCGGCCTCGTCGGCGCGCTCGAACACGCGCAGGGCGACCGCCTCGCCCAGGTCGACCAGGGCGGGATACGCGGTGAGGCCGGCTTCGGAGCGCACCTCACGGGGAATGGCGTCGAAATCCCACGCCACGATGTCTTCGCGCGTGAGTTCGATGTCGGTCTTGCGCGAGAACGCCTCTCGGGCCTTGCCCTCCCACTGTGCGCGGATCGCGTCCAGATCGCGCCCTTCGGCCACGGTGCGACCGTTCTCGTCATGCACGCGCAAACGCATGAGCAGGTGCGCGGGCAACGCCGCGTCGGCGAACGCGCCCGCATCGACGTCGACGCCCGTGGTGCGCCGGAGGAACGACGCCAGCGCCTTCGCCAGCGGTTCATCGCGAGGCGTTTCGGCCTCGGCGAACGCCCGGGCGAAATCGGGCGCGGGCACGAAGTTGCGGCGCAGGGGCTTGGGCAGGGCCCGGATCAGTTCCGCCACTTTGTCCACCAGCAGGCCACCGACGAGCCATTCGCAGCGTGCCGCCGGCAGCGCGTTGAGGAACGCGAGCGGCACGTGGAGGGTGACGCCGTCGGCAGGGTCGCCCGGCACGAAACGGTATTCCAGGCGATAGCGGTGCTGGCCGATGTCCAGCGAGGCGGGGAAGGCCTTCGGATCGAGCCCCGCGCCGGTGTCCATCACGTCGGCCAGCGACCAGCGCAAGGCCGCCTGTTCGGCCGGGGCCGCCTTGCGATACCAGGCGTCCAGCGCGCGGGTGTCGGCCACCGATTCGGGCAGCTTTCCGTCGAAGAACGCCGCGAGCGCTTCATCGTCGCGGAGCAGGCCGGCGCGGCGCTGCTTGGCCTCGATGTCGTGCGCCTGTTCGAGCACGCGGGCGTTTGCCCGCACGAAATCGGCGCGGCTGTCGAGATCGGCACGCACGAGGGCCTCGCGCACGAAGATCTCGTGGGCGAGTGTCGGATCCTGTCGCTGGAACGTGACCGGACGGCGTTCGACGAGCACGAGGCCGAACAGGGTGACCTGTTCGTAGGCGACGACGGTGCCGCGCTTGCGCGACCAATGCGGATCGCGCGCGGTCGAGCGCACCAGGTGCGCGGCCTGCGATTCGACCCATGCCGGGTCGACGCGGGCGCACATCATCGCCCACACGCGGCCGCCGATGTCGAGAATCTGCGCGGCGAAGAGCCACGCCGGCGGCGATTTGGCCAGCGCGGAGCCGGGAAACACCTGGAAACGGCGCTCGCGGGTGCCCCGGTAGACGCCCTTGTCGTCCTTGTGGCCCACCTGGGTGGGCAGGCCGGCGAGCAGGCTGCGATGGATGGCCTCGAAGAGCGCCTCGCCGTCGACCGGCGCCGTCGTGGCGGGAGACGTCGAGGCCGGGGCCTGGGTGCCGCGGCCGCGTCCCCGCGACGGGCGCGCCGTCATGGCGGGCGCGGGTTCGGCGGCGGCTACGGCCCAACCCAGGTCGCGCGTGACCAGCACCAGTTGCCGGTGCAGCTCGCGCCATTCGCGCATGCGCATGAAACTCAGGAAGTGCCGCGCGCACCAGTCGCGCAACTTCGACGACGTCAGTTCCTCGGCGGCGGCGAGGTAGGCCTTCCACAGGTTGAGTACGCCGACAAAGTCCGACCTGGGGTCCGCGAACTGGGCGTGCGCCGCATCGGCCTGCCCCCGCGCGTCCGGCGGACGCTCGCGCGGATCCTGGATGCTCAGGAACGCCACGATAGTGACGAGGTCGACGAGACTGCCCAGCCGGCGCGCCTCCACCAGCATGCGCGCGAGCTGCACGTCGATCGGCAGGCGCGCCACGGTGCGGCCGATCTCGGTCAGGCGGTGACAGTCGTCGATGGCGCCGATTTCCGCGAGACGGCGGTAGCCGTCGGCGACCACCCGCGGGTCGGGCGCCTCCAGGAAGGGGAAGTCGTCCACGTCGCCCAGGTCGAGCGCAAGCATGCGCAGGATGACGTTGGCGAGCGACGAGCGAAGCAGTTCGGGATCGGTGTAGGCCGGGCGCAGCGCGAAGTCGGCCTCGTCGTAGAGGCGATAGCAGATGCCGGGCCCGACGCGGCCGCACCGGCCCTTGCGCTGGTTGGCCGCCGCCTGCGAGATCGGCTCGATGTGCAGGCGCTCCAACTGGCCGCGCTGGCTGTAGCGCTTCACCCGGGCCGTGCCGGGGTCGACCACGTAGCGGATGCGCGGCACCGTGAGCGATGTTTCGGCCACGTTGGTGGCGAGTACGATGCGTCGCTTCGGCCCGGGCCGGAACACGCGGTCCTGCTCGCTGGCCGACAGTCGCGCATAAAGCGCGAGTACCTCGGTCTCCCGGTATTGGCGGCGCGAAAGGAGCAGGTGGGCGTCGCGGATCTCGCGCTCGCCGGGAAGGAACACCAGCACGTCGCCGCGCGGATCCTCCCGGGTGATGTCGTCCAGGGTGTCGGCAATCTGCTGGGCCAGGTTGCCCTCGCCGCGCTCGCCCGGCGGCCGGTAGCGCACCTCCACGGGATAGGTGCGCCCCTCCACCGTCACCACGGGCGCGTCGCCGAAATGGGCGGCGAAGCGGTCGGTGTCGATGGTGGCCGAGGTGACGATGATCTTCAGCTCAGGCCGGCGCTGGGCCAGGCGCTTGAGGTAACCCAGCAGGAAGTCGATGTTGAGGCTGCGCTCGTGCGCCTCGTCGATGATGATCGTGTCGTAGGCCGACAGCCAGGGATCGGACTGGGTCTCGGCCAGCAGGATGCCGTCGGTCATGAACTTGACCAGGGCCTGGTCGGAGACCTTCTCGCTGAAGCGCACCTGGAAGCCGACCTTGTCGCCGACCGGGGTGCCGAGTTCCTCGGCGACGCGGGTGGCCACCGAGCGCGCCGCCAGGCGCCGGGGCTGGGTGCAGCCGATGAGGCCGGCCTCGCCGCGGCCGGCGGCCAGGCACAGCTTCGGCAACTGGGTGGTCTTGCCGGAGCCGGTTTCGCCTGCGATCACCACCACCGGGTGGTCGCGGATGAGCTTGACGATGTCGTCGGCTCGCGCGGCGATGGGCAGCGATTCATCGACCTGGATCGCCGGCATGGAGGCCGCCCGGGCCGCCCGGCGGGCCACGGAGGCGGCGATATCGGTACCGAGCGCCTCGACGCGGGCCGGGTCGGGCTGGCGCGACAGGGCGCGCCACCGCCCGAGCAGGCGGCCGAAATCGCGGCTGGTCACGCGCGACAGGGCGTCACGCAGCTCTTTCAGGCGCGGATCGGGGACGGGCTGGCGGGGAGAACGTGTCGGGGTACTCATGGAGGAGCAAATAATAGCGTGCGTCTATCGACAACATCAGAATCGTGCATTTCAAATGCAAAGATCCGCTCGTTATGATCGTTCCATAACGCAAACCGGAGAGTCGCAATGGCCAAAGACATCGATATCGGCATCGCCAGGAAAGATCGCGAAGCTGCCGCCAAGGAGCTGTCCCGGCTTCTGGCCGATACCTTCACGCTTTACCTGAAGACCCACAAGTTCCACTGGAACGTCACCGGGCCGCATTTCAACAGCCTGCACACGATGTTCGAGACGCAATACAACGAGTTGTGGATCGCTGTCGACGAAGTGGCCGAACGCATCCGCATCCTGGACGTACCCGCCGCCGGTTCGTACGCGGAGTTCAGCAAGCTCACCAAGATCAAGGAAGAAGCCGGCATTCCGGACTGGAAAGAGATGGTCTCGCAGCTGGTCGACGGCCACGACGTGGCCGCTGCCACCTCGCGCGAAGTCATCAAGGTGGCCGAGAAGGTGGGCGACGAAGGCACCGCCGACATGGTCACCGGCCGTCTGAAGGCCCACGAAAAGACGGCCTGGATGCTCCGCTCGCTGCTTAAGTAAGCCTGGGTTCCTCTCGGGCGGCATCGGCGCCCCCGCGCCGCTGCTGCCCCAGAGTTCGCGGACACGGCCCCCTCTCCCACCGGGCCGCGGCACGGCCCTCCATCCCCTCGTCGCAGGACCCCGCCATGAGGGCGACGCCGCGATGGCGCGTGCGCCGTCGTGCCAGACCCCAACTGAGGCCAGCCTGACCGGGCGGACCTGCTGCCGTTGAGCCATCCCTCACCGTTCGTTAAGCTCCCACGGTTACCTCATTGATGCCACTTGGGGGCCGACCGGTCCGGGGATTGTTTTGAGCGCTGTAACCACGACCGAAAAACGCCACCCGATTCTCGCCGCGTTGATCCTCGCGATCGTCGTCGCCGCGCTGAACGTCGGCCTGTGGTTCGTCGCCAACCTGCCCAACGGGCCGGACGACTGGACAGCGCCGATCCCGGGCTTCGCCTTCACGGACTACCAGCGCTACCAGAACCCGATGAAGGGTGACTTCTCCACCGACGCCGAGATCGACAGCGATCTGCGCCTGGTGAAGAAATATTCCCCCCGCATCCGCACCTACTCCGTCTTGCAGAACCCGCAGACCATCCGCCTGGCCGACAAGGAAGGCCTCGACGTGATGGCCGGCGCCAACATCGACACGCGCCTTGAGAACAACGAGCGCGAGATCGAGGGGCTCATCGCCCAGGCCCACCGCTACCCCAAGACGGTCAGCCGGGTCATCGTGGGCAACGAGGTGCTCTTCCGCAACGACCTCAAGCCCGAACAGATGATGGCCTACCTCGACCGCGTGCGCGCGGCGGTGCGCCAGCCGGTGTCCATCGCCGAGCCGTTCCACATCTGGCTGCAGAACCCCGAACTGGCCGACCACGTCGACTTCATCACCGTCCACCTGTTCCCCTACTGGAACGGCATCGAGGCCCGGGCGGGCGTCGACGATTCCATCGAAAGCTACAAGGCGCTGCGCGCCCGCTTCCCCGGCAAGCACATCGCCATCGGCGAAATCGGCTGGCCGTCGAACGGCGACCGCTTCAAATACGCCTATCCCAGCGTCTCGAACGAAGCGATCTTCCTGCGCACGTTCTTCAACAAGGCCAGGCTCAACCACATCGACGACTATTACGTCCTCGAGGCCATCGACCAGCCCTGGAAGGAAAACCTCGGCGAAGGCCGCACCGGCGCCTATTGGGGCATGTTCAATGCCGACCGGCAGCTGAAATTCCCCTTCACCGGCCCGGTCACGGAAGACGTGGGCTGGCCATGGAAGGCGCTGGCCGCCTCGCTGCTGGCCTTCGTGCCGATGGTCTGGTTCGGCAGTCGCTTCCGCCGCTTCAAGCTTACCGGCCGGCTGTTCTTCATGGGCCTGATCCAGCTCGCCTGCGGCCTGATCGTCTGGTCGGCTACGCTGCCCTTCAATTTCTACCTCGGTCCGTTCGACTGGGCGATGCTGATCCTGCTGTTCCCGGCGCAGGTGGCGATCCTGGGCATCCTGCTGATCAACGGCTTCGAGTTCACCGAGGTGCTCTGGCGGCGTAGCTGGGTGCGGCACGCAGGCATGCTGCCTCCCGATCCGGTCGAGCGGCAGCCGTTCGTTTCGATCCACCTCGCCTGCCACAATGAGCCGCCGGAAATGGTCCAGGTCACCCTGGATTCGCTGGCCCGCCTCGACTACGAAAACTTCGAAGTGCTGGTGTTGGACAACAACACCAAGGACCCGGCCGTCTGGAAGCCGGTCGAGGAGTACTGCGCCAAGCTGGGGCCCAGGTTCCGCTTCTTCCACCTCGAACCCTGGCCGGGCTACAAGGCCGGCGCGCTCAACTTCGGCCTCACCGCCACCGACGAGCGGGCCGAGGTGGTGGCCGTCATCGACGCCGACTACGAGGTGCGCGAAGACTGGCTCTCCACCCTCACCGGCTATTTCCACGATGCCAAGGTGGCCGTGGTGCAGTGCCCGCAGGCCCACCGCGACTTCGAGAAGAACCGCTTCCGCCGCATGACCGCGTGGGAATACGACGGCTTCTTCCGCATCGGCATGCACCATCGCAACGAGCGCAACGCCATCATCCAGCACGGCACCATGACCATGGTGCGCCGCTCGGCACTGGAAGGCACCGGCGGCTGGTCGGAGTGGACCATCTGCGAAGACGCCGAACTCGGCCTGCGCCTCATGCACGCCGGCTATGAGCTGGTCTACGTCGACGAACTGATGGGCAAGGGCCTGACCCCCGCCGACTTCAAGGCCTACAAGAGCCAGCGCTACCGCTGGGCCTTCGGTGCCATGCAGATCCTCAAGGGCCGCTGGCACTGGATGACGCGCAAGGGGCCGCTCTCGGCGGGTCAGCGCTTCCACTTCCTCACCGGCTGGTTCTCCTGGTTCGCCGACGCCCTGCACTACGTCTTTACCATGATGGGCCTGTTGTGGACGGCCGGCATGATTTACGCGCCCGACTACTTCAACCTGCCGATGCAGTTGTTCCTGATCCCGGTGATCGGCTTCTTCTTCGCCAAGGCGATCTTCGGCGTGGTGCTCTACCGCGCGAGAGTCCCGTGCAGCTGGTATGACACGATCATGGCCTCGGTGGCCAGCATGGGCCTGTCGCACGCGATCGCGCGGGGCATCCTGCATGGCCTCACCCGCGAAAAGACGGCGTTCGTCGTTACCGCCAAGAGCCGGCGCATGGGCGGCAGCAGCTTCGCCGCGTTCGCCCCGGTGCGCGAGGAAGTGCTGATGGCGGTGGCCTTGCTGCTGGCGATCATCGGCATGGGCATGCACTACGGCACGCAGTACGTCGAAAGCACGCTATGGATGTTCATCCTCGCGGCGCAGTCGATCCCTTACGTGTCGGCGATGGTCGGCGCGTGGATTGCGTTCCGCTCGGGCGACGAAGCGGGCTGATTCCCGCGGGGGGCACGCAAAGCGCGACGCCGACGGCAGACGCCCCCTGCCGTCCGGCGATGTCGTCGCCACGCGCCCCTTCCGGCCACCTCACCCGGACGGTGGGCGCCCCACGCCACGGGCCGTTCCCAACACACGTTCAGCTTGAGCGCCCCCATCGCTCGACACCCCGACTTGACACACGGTAACGTAACGTTCGACCCACACTTGGGGGAGCGTCCGGACACGATCCCCTTGAGCGGCCACGTCATACGCGGGGCCTTGGATCTTGAACGGAAGGACGCTCATGCGCCTCACCAGACGCCATGGACTGCTGCTTCCGTGGTTCATCCTCCCTGCCATGGCCCACGCCAGCATCGTGCTGACCGTGGACGGCGTCGACGACTCCCTCAAGGGCGCGGTCGTCTCGGGCGTGGAACTGAGCCAGTACGCCACGCGCAACGTCACCGCCGCGCAGATTCGCCGCCTCTACGAAAAAGCACCCGATGAGGTGCAGGCCGCATTGCGCCCCTATGGCTATTACGAGGCCACGGCCACCGGCGACCTGACCCAGGTGGGCAACGACTGGCATGTGGCCCTGCACGTCGTGCCCGGCGCGCCGGTGAAGGTCACAGCCGTGGACGTGCAGATCGACGATACCGCGGCAAAGGTGCCCGCCGTGCGCTATGCCTTGCGCGGGGTGAACGCGCTCAAGGACCAGACACTGAACGACGGCCAATACGACGGCGCCCGGGACGCCGTCGGCGGTGCGCTCACCGCCACCGGCTTCCTCGACGCGCGGCTGGTCACGCACCGCGTCGAGGTCAACCGCGCCGAGCACAGCGCCATCGTGCACCTGACGTGGGATGCCGGCGAGCGCTACCGTTTCGGCCGGATCGTGTTCAAGAACTCGCAGTTCCGCGAGGATTTCCTCGATCGCTACGTGCCATTCAAGAGCGGCGACTATTTCTCCCAGAGCAAGCTGCTCGAACTGCAGCAGGCGCTCAACGGCGCCGACTACTTCGCGGTGGTCAACGTCATGCCCGACACCGACCATGCGACCGCCGGCCACATCGACGTCGACGTGGAACTGGCCCCGGCCAAGCGCACGATCTACACCGGCGGCCCCTTCTTCGGCACCGACACCGGCCCGGGCCTGCGTGGCGGCATCGAAAAGCGCTGGGTGAACGACCGCGGGCACAAGTGGAAGAACGAACTGGTGGTCGCCCAGCGGCTGAAGACATTGTCCACGCTCTACCAGATCCCCATGCCGGGCCCGAACCAGCGCAGCTTCAACTTCGGCGCCAACTACCGCGACGCCAACACGGTGACGTCGAAGTCGCGCACGCTGCAACTGGTCGCCAACGAGACGCGGCTGTGGCATGGCTGGCAGCGCACGATCGGCATCAACGCGCTGTCGGGCACGTTCACGGTGGGCAAGCGCGGTGGCGAAGGCGACAACGCGGTCGGTCTCGAACGCGGCCGCAGCACCTTGCTCTATCCCGAAATCACGCTCAGCCGCAAACGCGGCGACAACCCGACCTTCGTCCGCGACGGCTGGTCGCTCACGTTCACCGGCCGCAGCACCGCGGGCACCCTGCTCTCCGACGCGCGATTCTCCCAGGTGATCGGCGATGCGAAGTGGATCCGCTCGTTCTGGGGCGACAACCGCCTGATCCTGCGCGGCAGCGCGGGCAAGATATGGACCGATGACTTCAGCGCCCTGCCCCCGCAGTTGCGGTTCTTCGCCGGTGGCGACCGCTCGGTGCGCGGCTACGATTTCGAGAGCATCGGACCGCGCAACAGCTTCAATCGCGTGATCGGCGGCGAAGGCCTGCTGGTGGGCAGCACCGAGGTGGAGCATTACTTCACCCGGCAATGGGGCATGGCCGCGTTCGTCGATGCGGGCAACGCGTTCACTGGCACCGATTACAGCCCGCGCGTGGGTGCCGGTCTCGGCGTTCGCTGGCTGTCGCCGGTGGGCATGATCCGCGCGGACGTGGCGGTGCCGATCGGCGACAAGAACGAACACGGCATCCACCTGCATGTCGTCATTGGACCCGACCTGTGAGGAGCGCCGGCATGACATGGTTCCTTCGCATCGGCGTGGCCCTGGGCGTGCTGCTGCTCGTGGTGGCGTTGGGCGTGTGGTGGCTCGTCGGCACCGCCTCCGGACTCCGTTTCGCCCTGGCGCGCGCCCAGGGCTTCACCGACAACGCGCTTGTCGTCGAGAAGGCCGACGGCCGGCTCGCCGGGCCACTCGACCTGACCGGGGTACGCTATCGCGACGGCAAGGGCATGGAGGTGCGCGTGGCCAGCGCCCATCTCGACCTGGCGTTCGGCGCCCTGCTGCGCAAGCGGGCCCACGTCTACGACCTTACCGTGGACGGCATCGACGTGGCGCTGCCGCCGGCCTCGTCCGAACCGGACGCGCCCTCCGAGCCGTTTTCCCTCAAGCCGCCGATCGACCTGGTGCTCGACAAGGTGCACGTCGGCCACGTAAAGATCACCCAAGGCGGCCAGCCGTTGTTCGAGTCCCATGCACTGGATCTTGCCGGCGCGTGGACCGGCAAGGGGCTCGATCTCAAAACGCTCGCCCTGCGCGCGCCCGATGGACGGGTCGATCTCGACGGGCGGCTGGCCGTGGGCAAGGGCTACAGCGGCGACGGCAAAGCCGCCTTCGCATGGAAAGCCGGCGGCGTCGACTACGCGGGCGATATCGAAGCGCACAGCGACGGAGCCAAGGCACACACGCTGATCCACCTGCGCCTGCCCTTCGTGGCCCAGGTCGATGCCAACCTCGCGCAGAGCGGCGACTTCGCCTGGACGGCGAAGATCAACGCGCCGCGGTTCGATCCCAAGCCGCTGATCGGCGACAGCTCGCTGCGATCGGTCGCGGTCGCCGTCCAGGGCAGCGGCGACCGCTACGGCGCCAACCTTACCGGCGACCTCGACCTCAACGACTATCGCGTGCGCCTTGCCCCCATGAAGGCATCGTTCGATCACGACTACCGTCGCCTCACGCTCGACGAACTCACCGTCGGCTCACCGCAGGTCAAGGGCGTGCTGACCGCGAAGGGCACGGTGGAGATCGCCGCCCAGCCCCTCACCGCCGACCTCGCGCTCACCTGGAACGACGTGCTCGTGCCGGCCAACGTCGCGGGCCAGGACCTCGCCAGCGCCGGTCGCCTGACCTTCAAGGGCGGCGCGCAGGCCTACCACGCCCAGGGCGACGTGGACATCGGTCCGCCCGGCAAGCTCGGCAAGTTCACGCTCGACGTCGACGGCAAGCCCGAAGCGGTGCAGGTGCGCACGCTGACCCTCCGGCAGCCCAAGGGCGACCTCGCCGCGACGGGTACGATCACCCTGCAGCCGGACGTCGCCTGGAAGCTCGACCTGAAGGGGCGCCGCTTCGATCCCGGCCAGTTGCTCGCCGACTGGAGCGGCGCGCTGGATCTCGATCTCGGCACCGAAGGGCACCTGGCGAAGGACGGCCCCCTCGGCAGCGTCCAGGTACGCACGCTCGACGGCACGCTGCGCCAGCGCCCGCTGCGCGGCAAGGGCACACTCACGCTCAAACCCGACGAGGTGGTCAACGGCACCCTCGACCTCGCCTCCGGTGGCAGCACGATCCGCCTCGATGCCAAGGGCGACACGAGCAACGACGCGACGCTGACGTTGGCCATCGCTTCGCTTGGCGACTGGTTGCCCGATGCCGGCGGCCGCCTGCAGGGCCAGATCGGCGCGAAGGGCCGGTGGCCGCACCTCGCCGTCACGGCCAACCTGCGCGGCAACACCCTGGTCTACGCCGGGCAGAAAATCGCCGCATTGACGCTCGACGCCGACGTGCCCGACATCGGCAAGCCCGGCGGCAAGCTCGACGTGAACGCCACCAACCTGGTCAGCGGCGGCCTGGTGTTCGACCGCGTCACGATCGATGCCGACGGCAATGCCGAGCGCCACCAGCTCAGCGTCAACGCCCACGGCAAGCCGTTGAGCGCCGTGCTGGCCCTGGGCGGATCGCTGAAGAACGATGCCTGGAACGGCACCCTTTCGCGCCTGGACCTCGACTTCCAGGGGCTGCCGCCGTGGCGCCTGCAGAACCCCACCGCGCTCGCGTGGAAGAACGGCGCCGCCAGCCTGGGCGATCTCTGCCTCACGGCGGGCGATCCCCTGCTGTGCGTCGCGGGCAAGCAGGACGCCGCAGGCAACCTCGACGCGTCTTACCGCCTGCGTCGCGTGCCGCTGTCGCTGCTGATGACACTGGCCGAAGCCTCGCAGTCGCCGATGCGCGCCGAAGGCATCATCGAGGGCGACGGCACCCTCCGCCGCACGGCGGCCGGGGCTCTGTCGGGCCAGGCGACGATCGGCAGCACGCATGGTTCCATCGCCTACGTCGACCGCGCCGACGAGCCCTTGCTCGTCTACGACAACCTCAGCGCGAACGCGCAGCTCTCGCCCGACAACCAGCGCATCACGCTGCGCGCCGCGCTGAACGACGGCGGCAGCGTCGACGGCAACGTGAGTATCAGCGGTGCGCAGCAGGCCTTGGGCGGCAGCGTGGCGCTGCATCTGAAGAGCCTGTCGTTTCTCGAACTGCTCACCACCGAGCTGGCGGACGTGAAGGGCGGCGTCAATGCCAACTTCAACCTCGGCGGCACCGTGGCGGCACCCGCGGTCACGGGTCACGCCCTGCTCGACGGCTTCGCCGCCGAAGTGCCCAGCGCGGGCCTGAAGCTCAAGGACGGCCGCTTCGACGTCACCACCGCCGACGCGAAAAACTACGCGCTCGACGGCACCGTGCGCTCCGGTGCGGGCACCCTGTCGGTCAAGGGCAACGCGGCGCTCGGCGAAGGCGCCCAGATGCACCTGGGTGTCGTCGGCTCGGCGTTCACGGCGGTGGATATCCCGGCGGCCAAGGCGGTCATCTCGCCCGACATCCAGATCGTGCAGGACGCCAAGGGCATGAACGTAACCGGCAAGCTCAACGTCGACATGGCCGACGTCAACGTGGAGAAGCTACCCGGCGCCGGCGCCACCAAGGCCTCGCCCGACGTGGTGGTGGTCGACGAAAAGCAACAGGAGGCGGCGGCGGAGTCCGCGCCGATCAGCGCCGACATCCGGGTGGACCTCGGCCAGAAAGTACACCTGGTGGGCTTCGGCATCGACGGCCGGATCACTGGGCAGCTCGACGTGCGCGAGCGGCCCGGCCGGGCCACCACGGGCCAGGGCCAGATCGGCGTCGACGGCACCTACAAGGCGTACGGCCAGGACCTCAGCATCGAGCAGGGCCAGCTGCTGTTCGCCTCCACCCCCATCGACAATCCCGCCCTGAACATCCGCGCGTCGCGCACGCTCAATCCCAACGCCACCATCGACGAGGGCCAGAAGGTGGGCCTCTACGTGTCGGGCACGGCGCGCCGCCCGATCCTCACCGTGTTCTCCAACCCGGTGATGGAGCAATCCGATGCGCTCTCGTACCTCGTCACGGGCAAGCCGCTGTCGCAGGTGAAGGGAGGCGAAGGCAACATGGTGGGCGCGGCGGCCCAGGCGCTGGGGTCGGCGGCGGGCGACCTGCTCGCCAAGAGCGTGGGCTCGAAACTCGGCATCGACGACATCGGCGTGAGCAACAACGATGCCCTCGGCGGCACGTCGGCGTTCACCGTGGGCAAATACCTCTCGCCGCGCCTTTACCTGAGTTATGGCGTCGGCCTGTTCGATCCGGGCCAGGTGATCACCCTGCGCTATATCTTCAGCCACCGGTGGAACTTCGAAGCGCAGAACGCCACGGACTTCTCGCGGGCGAGCCTCAACTATCGCCTGGAGCGCTAGCCGTGCGCGAGCGCCGCCGCAAGGCCGGCGCTCGCGACGGGGCACCGCGCCCCGAACCACAGCGGCCGATGGCGGCGATCAGCGAGCGGCGTGCAAACGGTGGAGCAGTTCCGCTTCGGTATACGAGATGCCACAGGTGTCGGCGATGTCCTGCACCGACGCGCCCTGGCGGGCAAGGCGCTGGGCGAGCGCCAACGTGCGATCCGAGGTGGCGCCGCTATCGGTGGCGACGTTGACGGTGGGCGTGCGCCGCACCTGGTCTTCGATGTCGCCCAGGCGGTTCTCGAGCCGGCGAAGCATGCCGGCGAGTTGGTCGGGCTGGATCGTCGGTTCCGGATCGGGCACCGGCACGGGCGGCGCGTTGGGTTCGCTCGCGGGCGCCGGACGCACCCGGCCCAACCGGTAAAACACCAGGAGAAGGCCGACCAGGTTGAGGACGGCCAGGGCGATCAGCACGTCACCGATGATGGGGTTCATGCGCGCAGGCTCCGGAATCAGCGTGGAGGATAACCCACCGACGGCAGGCCGCGCTCCTACGCGCGGCAGAGCCGCTGCACGTCGACCAGCGCGATGAAGCCCTCGTCGCGCGTGACCACGCCGCTCACCGGATCGTCGCGGCGTTCCGCGCGTCCCGGCGGCGGCGGTGCGATCTCGTCGGGTGCCAGGCGAAGCATCTCGCCGATGAGGTCGATGCGCATGCCCACCACGGTACCCGCGTCGTCGAAGACGATCACGCGCTGGGCGTCTTCCTTTTCCGCGTCCACGTGGGTATCCAGGCCGAAGCGGCGGCGGCCATCAAGCACCGGCACGATCTGGCCGCGCAGGTTGACGATGCCGAGCACGTCGTCCGGGGCGCCGGGCACCGGCGTGATGTCGCCGGGCCGGATCACTTCGCGCACGCTCGACAACGCCACGGCGTAGCGCTGTCCTTCCAGGGAAAAACCGAGCCAGGTGCTGCGGTCGTCGCGTAAGGCTTCGGTCATGGGCCCAGTTCCTGTTCCAGCCACGAGATGAGCGCCGCGGTATCGACCACGCCGCACTTGGGTTCTTTCGACATCCCCGCGAGCCAGGGGCGCGAGGTGGCACCCTGCCGCCATTGGATGGCGTCGGCGTGCAATTCCACCGGCTCGTCGTCGATCACGCAGGCGATGGCCCACGCGCGGTCGCGCAGGATCACCAACGTGGCCACCGAGATGCCTGCCATGTCCGGCGACAGCACGGCCCCCATATCGGCCACGCGGGCTTCGCCGCCGGGATGGCGCCAACGCCCCATGCAGATGGGATTGGGCACGTTCGGCGGGCTCAATGGCGGCATGGGCACCATATGCGTCACGTCGGCCATCGGCACGGCGAGCTTCACGCCCCCCGCCCGGCAAAGGAGGTAGCGGGGATCGGCCTGGCGCGAGGCCACCGTGGCGTCGCGCCAGCTCTGGATCGGCACCACCTTCAGCTCAGGCTTCGCGACGGGCGCCGGAGCCGGCGTCAGCAGTTCGGCGAGGTAATCGGCGACGATCTGTTCGACATCCTGCATGGCGTCGCTCACGCGGCCGCGTCCGTCACGGACGGCATCGGCAGGGCCAGCAGTTCGTCGAGCAACTGGCGGTAGGCGAGACCGCCGCGACGCGCGGCGGACCAATGCGCCAGCGGCACGCCGGCGGCGCTGGCCTCGCGGATCTGGGTATCGGTGGGGATCACCGCCTCGCTGACCACGCTGCCGTACTGCTCGCGAAGCTGCGCCAGGCTGGCACGCGAGGCGTGCGTGCGGGCGTCGTAGAGGGTCGGCACGATGGTGCGCGGCAACGGCTTGCCACGCGAGCGCTCGATCATCGACAGGCTGCGCACCATGCGCTCGAGTCCGGCCAGCGCGAGGGCTTCGGTCTGCGTCGGTATGAGCAGGCGGTCGCTCGCCGCCAGGGCGTTGACCATCAGCACGCCCAGCACCGGCGGGCAGTCGAGCAGCACGTGGTCGAAATCCGGCGCCAGCTCGGCCAGCGCCTGCGACAGCACCAGGCCCATGCCGGGACGCGTGCCCAGCTGGCGATCGAGCGTGATCATCGCCGCCGACGCCGGCAGCACGCTGAGCTGATTCCACCTGGTCGCGTGCACCAGGGTGCGCACGGGCGGCGGGTTGCCGCTCACGCCGAAGAGATCGTAGACGCTGCCGTGCGCCTCACCCTCCACGCCGATGTAGCCTGACAGCGATGCGTGCGGATCCATGTCGACCAGCAGCGTGCGCTTGCCTTCCTCGGCGAGCAGGCTGCCGAGCGCAACCGTCGTGGTGGTCTTGCCCACGCCGCCCTTCTGGTTGGATACGGCCCAGATGCGCATCAGCGTGTCTCCGTCGCGGGTGCGAAGCGGGCGGCACCGGCCGTCGGCGCTTGCACGGCGGCGCGCGGCGCGGACGACGGCTGCGCGGTCGTCGAGAGGTCCACGCGATCGGCGTCGCTGTAGAAGCGTGCCGGTGCGGCCTTGTCGCTCATCACCACGATCAGCACACGGCGGTTGCGATTGCGACCGTCGGGCGTGTCGTTGTCGGCGGAGGGGCGGTACTCGCCCCAGCCGATGATGCCCACCCGGTGCGGGTCGACCCCGGCCAGCGTGAGCAGCCGCGCCACCGTGGCGGCGCGGGCGGCCGACAGTTCCCAGTTGGAGGGAAACGTCGACGTGGCGATGGGCGTGTTGTCGGTGTAGCCCTCGATCCGCATCGCATTCGGGAAGGGGGCGAGGATACCGGCGAGCTTGCGCAGCACGTCTTCGGCCTGGGGTTGCAGCCTGGCGACGCCCACGGGGAAAAGGATGTCGGTGCGGACCTCGATCTCGAGCCAGTCCTGCGTCTGGCGCACGCTCACGAGGCTCTTGTCGATCAGCGGCTTCATCGCCCGCTGCACTTCGTCGGAAATCTGACTGAGGCTGTTCTGTTCGGTCTTGCCGGCCGCCGCATCGGCGTCGTTGGCGGTCGCGGTCTGCCGCTTGGTGCCGTCCTGGTGTTCGGTGGCGGCCCCCTCGTGACCCGGCAGCGGCAGATTGCGCGGCGGGATGGGCACGTCGATCTTCGCGATGGGCGACGCCGTGGGCGAGCGCGATTGATTCGGCAGCGGCACCTGGGTGGCGGGCGACGACTGACTGACCGGGTCGATCACCTTGCCCGTGCCGTTGAACGCCTCGTTGATGGACTGCGCCATCACCTTGAACTTGGTTTCGTTCACGGCCGACACCGCGTACATCACCACGAAAAGCGCCAGCAGCAACGTGATGAGGTCGCCGTAGGGGATCGCCCAGCGCTCGTGGTTGACGTGTTCTTCGTGGTGGCGTCGCTTCACGAGAGGAACCCCTGCAGCTTGCTCTCGATGTGGCGCGGGTTGTCGCCCTGGGCAATCGAGACCAGGCCTTCGACGAGCATCTCGCGCATCTGCGAGCGCTTGCGGGCCAGGCCCTTCAGGCGCGAGGACATCGGCAACGCCAGCAGGTTGGCCAGGCCGATGCCGTAGATGGTCGCGACGAAGGCGGCGGCGATGCCGTGGCCGAGCTTGCTGGGATCGGCGAGGTTCTGCATGACCGCCATCAGCCCCATCACGGCACCGATGATGCCCATGGTTGGCGAATAGGTGCCGGCATTCTCGAAGACCTTGGCCGCCTCAAGATCGGTGTGCTCGCGGGCGTAGACCTCCACCTCGAGCACCGAACGCATCGCGTCGGGCTCGGTGCCGTCGACCAGCAGTTGCAGCCCCTTGCGGATGAACGGGTCGGTCTCGCGCTCGATCGCGGGCTCCAGCCCGAGGAGCCCGGTGCGTCGGGAGATCTCGCTCCATCCCACGATGCGCGTGACGAGGTCTTCCGACTCGATGTCGGGCGGGTTGTACACCCACGGCAGCATGGACCACGCGCGCTTGAGCACGGGGCCGGGCGTCTGCACGAGCAGGGCGGCGAAGGTGCCGAGGAACACGATCACGAAGGCGGCGGGATTCCACAGGGCGTCGAGACTGGAGCCCTTGAGGATGGTTCCCACGATGATGACCACGAAGGCCAGGATCGTGCCGACGAGACTCACGACATCCATGTCAGACAGCCATCCTCAGCGTGGGCAGCACCTGCCCGGCATCGTCGGCCAATCCGGCCAGGTCGAGCACGAGCGAGATGCGCCCGTCGCCCGTGATGGTCGCGCCGGCCACGCCGGGCACGTCCTTGAGGAAGGGTCCGAGCGGCTTGGCCATGACGTCTTCGCGGCCGAGCACCTCGTCGACCAGGCAGCCCAGCGTCTGGTGACCGATCTGCACCACCACCACGTGACCGCCCTTCCCCGCCACGCCCGCCCAGCGGCCGAGATCGGCCAGCGGCAAGGCGCGGTTGCGGTGATTGGCGACGACGCGGCCGTCCAGGCGCTGCACCTGGCCGTCGGCCAGTTCGAACACTTCGGCCACGTTGGACATCGGCAGCGAGAGCAGGCGATGGCCGACGCGCACCATGAGCACGCGAAGGATCGCCAGCGTGAGCGGCACCGACAGGCGTACCGTGCTGCCGTGGCCGACGCGCGAGTCGATCGACAGCGTGCCGCCGAGTTCGACGATCTTGGTCTTGACCACGTCCATGCCGACGCCGCGACCGGAGATGTCGGACACCTGGCTGGCCGTGGAGAAGCCCGGGCGGAAGACGATCTCGTAGCACTCGCGCTCGTCCAGCCGCGCGGCCTGCTCGGCGTCCATCAGGCCCTTTTCGACGGCCTTGCGGCGGAGCACTTCCGGGTCCATGCCCTTGCCGTCGTCGGTGACCGTGATGACGATGCGGTCGCCATACTGGCCCGCGGCGAGGCGTACGGTGCCCTGACGGGGCTTGCCCTCGCCCTGGCGTGCCTCGGGCATCTCGATGCCATGGTCGACGGCGTTGCGCAGCAGATGCACCAGCGGGTCGGCCAGGGCCTCCACCACGGTGCGATCGATGTCGGTGTCTTCGCCCTCGGTGACCAGTTCGATCTCTTTGCCGAGCTGACGGGCCAGGTCGCGGACGATGCGCGGAAAACGGGAAAACAGCTTGCCGACCGGCTGCATGCGCATGCGCAGCACGGCGTTCTGGAGGTCTTCGGCCACGCGCTCCAGCTCGCCGATGGCACGTTCCATCGGATCGTTGGAGCCGCGCGGGGCGAGGTTGGTGAGGCGGTTGCGCACCAGCACCAGCTCGCCCGCCGCGTCGACGAGGTTGTCGAGGCGGTGAGTGTCGACGCGTACGGTGGTGTCGGTCCCCGACGCCTGGCGTTTTTCGCCGCCGCGGGCCGGCGTCTCCGCGACCGGACCCGGCGCGGGCGCGGCCACGACGGCAGGCGTCGGGACGGGGGCCGACGCCGGTGCGACGACGGGCGCGGGGGCTGGCGGCGGCGGGACGGCATGCGCGCCCGGTGCGGCGGTGCCGTGCAGGGAATCAAGCAACGCTTCGAATTCGTCGTCGCTGATGACGTTCGGATCGGCCGCCGCGACGACGGGGGCGGGTGCCGGTGCCGGTGTCGCCGTTGCCTCGGACTCCGCGCCGGGCGCACCGGTACCGTAGAGCGAATCGAGCAACGCTTCGAATTCGTCGTCACTGATGGTGCCCGACGGGGCCGCCGCCGGCGCCTGCTCGGCGCGCGCGGCATCGAGCATGGCTTCGAATTCGTCTTCGATGGGATCGTGCGGCCGCGACGCCGGCGCGGCCGCCACCGGCGCGGACACCGGCGTCGCCAGCGCCACCGGCGGGGCGGACGCGGCGCGGCCGGGGATCAGCAGGCGATCGAGCAGCGAACGCGAGGCCGGCTCGATCGGCACGCCGCCGTCGGCGGCGCGCATCATGTCGTTGAGCAGGTCGAGCGACTCCAGCAACGCGTCCATGAAGCCCGCGTTGAGCACGATCGCGCCGTTGCGGGCTTCGTTGAGCAGGTCTTCGGCGCGGTGGCACAGCTCCACCATCGGGTGCAGGCCGAGGAAGCCCGCACCGCCCTTGACGGTATGGAACGCACGGAACACCGCGTTCAGAAGGTCGACGTCGCCCGGCGAGGCCTCGAGGTCCACGAGCTGTTCGCCCAGGGTCTCGAGCAGTTCGCGCGCCTCGATCAGGAAGACGTTGAGCAGCTCGTTGTCCAGCTCCACGCTCATCGTGCCGCTCAGAAGCCGAATTCGCTGAGCAGGCGATCCACTTCGTCCTGGCTGACTTTTTCCGCGGCCGGCGCGGTGCCCCCGGCGAGCGAGCCGGTCAGGCGCACCAGTTCGACGAGCGAGGATTCGACCTTGGCCATGAAGGCTTCGACACGGGCCACGCGCTGGCCGGAGAGATCCTGCCAGGACTGCGCCTCGACCATCTCGCCCAGGCCGATGTCGCAGTTCTGCGCGAAGTCGCCCACGCGAACGGCGAGCGCACGGGCGCTGGAGGCGAACGACGCATCGGCCGGGTCGAGCACGAGCACCTCGTCGGCGTCGCGGGCGAGCGACTGTGCCTGCGGGCGGAGTCGCTCGCTGAAGTCGAGCGTGCGATGGGCCGCCTGCGAGCTCATCTCGAGCACGTCGCGCAGGTGCTTGCGCGCGTCGCCCATGTTGCCCGGGTTACCATCGTGCGAGATGTCGGCGGCGAGCCGGCGGGCGGACTCGTGCAGGTCGCGGGCGAGGTGGCCCAGGGCGAGGAAAATGTGCTGTTCACGGCTACGGATCAGGCGGTCCAGCGCCTGTTCGAAGGCGGTGGCGTCGTCGGCGTCGAGCAGCTCGCGCAGTTCGGGGGCCACGTCCTGGCCAGCGGAAATCGTCGTGTTCATGCCTGCTCCTCAGCCCGCCGCCGCGGCGAGACGTTCGAAAATCTTGTCGAGTTTTTCCTTGAGCGTGACCGCCGTGAACGGCTTGACCACGTAGCCGTTCACGCCGCTCTGCGCCGCGGCGATGATCTGGTCGCGGTTGTTTTCCGCCGTGACCATCAGCACCGGCATCGCCTTGAGATTGGCGTCGGCGCGGATGGCGCGGAGCAGGTCGATGCCCGTCATGTTGGGCATGTTCCAGTCGGTCACCACCAGGTCGAACGACTGCGAGCGCAGGAGCGCGAGCGCGGCATTGCCGTCTTCGGCCTCCTGGATCAGCGTGTTGGTGAAGCCCAGCTCCACCAGCAGGTTCCTGACGATGCGCCGCATGGTGGAAA
Organism: Luteibacter sahnii; assembly: GCF_034063545.1. NCBI lineage: Bacteria > Pseudomonadati > Pseudomonadota > Gammaproteobacteria > Lysobacterales > Rhodanobacteraceae > Luteibacter > Luteibacter sahnii. Next base: position 494,679 of record NZ_JAQLOK010000001.1, on the reverse strand, counting down.
AGTCGTCCACCACCAGGATTTTCATGTTCTTGTCCAAAACGTCTCTCCGCCTACTGCGCGTTTTTCTTTGACCGGCGACGGCACCGGAATGCCGTCAGGGTTTGTCTTTCCAGCCTGACATGCGAGCGCGGAGCCGAATGAGCGCCTGGCCATGGATCTGGCACACGCGCGATTCGCTCACTCCCAGCACCGCACCGATTTCCTTCAGGTTGAGCTCGTCATCGTAGTACAGCGACATCACCAGCTTCTCGCGCTCGGGCAGTCCGTCGATGGACTGGGCCAGCGCCTCGCGCATGCCGTCCTGCTCGAACAGTCCGTCGGGCCCGGTGGCGTCCGGATCGGCCACGTCGATCGCCGCGCCCTCGTCGCCCTCGGGCGCCGTCAGGCTCAGCAAACGCGCGCTCGCCGCGTCGGCCAGGATCTGGTTGTACTCCATGGCGTCGATGCCCAGGCGCTTCATCACTTCCGCGTCGTCGGCGTCGCCACCCGTCTCGTTTTCAATCTGCCTCGTCACCTCCGCCACCTCGCGCAACTTCCGGTGGACGGAGCGCGGGGTCCAGTCCGTCTTGCGCAGTTCGTCCAGCATCGCGCCCCGTATGCGGATGCCCGCATAGGTCTCGAAGCTGGCCGCGCGAGTCGGGGAATAATTCCTCGCGGCCTCGAGCAGCCCGATCATCCCGGCCTGCATGAGGTCGTTCGCATCCACGCTCGGCGGCAGCCGGCCCATCAGGTGATAGGCGATCCGGCGCACCAGCGGCGCATGGGTCTTGACCAGTTGATCCGCCGGAACCCGAGTGATTTCAAGGTATTCGCTCGCTACGCTCACAACGGCAACCCTCCTCCCAGATGGGCACGGTCGGCGAAGAAGCCGATCCGTCCCTGCACGCGGGGCTCGGGTTCACCCCATGTATCGACCGACCTGGCCAGATTCTTGAATCCGACCGCCGACCGGCTGCTCGGCCACGCGTCGACCACCGCCGCCTGCCGACGGATGGCCTGGCGCAGGTATTCGTCGTGCGGAACCATGCCCATGAAATCGAGGGACACCTCGAGAAAGCGACTGGTCACGCGGGAAAGCTTTTCGAAGAGGGCCCGGCCCTCCTGCGCATGGCGGACCATGTTGGCCACGATGCGGAAACGGTTCACGGCGAACTCGCGCGAGAGCACCTTGATCAGCGCGTAGGCGTCGGTGAGCGAGGCCGGCTCGTCGCACACCACGACCACCACCTCGTCCGAGGCCGCGGCGAACATCGACACGCTGTCCGAGATACCGGCGGCGGTGTCCACGATGAGGTATTCGGGGGCCAGCGGGTATTCGTCGAAGGCCCGGATGACCGCGGCATGTTCGATGTTCGGCAGTTGGGCCATGCGGCGGGTGCCCGACGTGGCCGGGATCACCTTCAGGCCGTGCGCGGCGTCGAGCACCAGGTCTTCGATGCGGCACGCACCCTCGAGCATGTGGCCCAGATGGCGCACCGGCTGCAGGCCGAGGAGCACGTCGATGTTGGCCATGCCCAGGTCGGCATCCAGCAGCAGCACGTCGCGCCCGCCCATGGCCAGGGCCATGCCGAGGTTGACCGCCACCGTCGTCTTGCCCACGCCACCCTTGCCGCCCGCGATCGCGATGCTGCGCGTGGGACGGCGGTCGGACAGCCACTCGAGTCCGGCGGCCTGGGTGTTTTCGACGTGTGTGTTCATGGAGGAAGTCACTGCCGGAGAAAAGGAGGTGTGGGCGGTAGCGATGTTCATGGAAGTGCCTCGCTCGGTCAGACCGGCACGGAAGCGGACAGGCCGAAACGCTCGGCAAGTATGGCGTGATCGGGCTCGTCGTTGCGCTGCTTGACCCGCTGGGCGGCCAGCAGCACCAGCTTGCGCGCATCGGCCGAGGCGATGTCCTCCGGCACGCGCTGGCCGTCGGTGGTGTAGTCCAGCGGCAGGCGGTGGCGGATCACGGCCGAGATGGCGCCGCCGATGAGCGGCGCCTCGTCGAGCTTGGTGAGGATCGCGCTCTGCGGCGCCAACGGCGCATAGGCACGGATGGCGCCATCGATCGCCTGCGACTGCATGTTGGCGGCCAGCACCAGGCAGACCCGCAGGTCGGCCATGGCACGGAGCGTGTCGAACTGCTCCTGCAGCTTCGGATCGTTACCGGCCAGGCCGGCGGTATCCACCAGCACCGTATGGCGGCCGCGCAGCTGCAACAGCACGTTGCGCAGGCTGGTGGCGTCGTGGGCATTGAACACGCGCACGCCGAGCAGGCGCCCGTAACGCTCCAGCTGGGCGCCGGCACCGACGCGATACTGGTCGGTGCTGATCAGCGCCACGTTCGCGGCGCCATGGCGAAGCACCGCGCGGGCGGCGAGCTTGGCGATAGTGGTGGTCTTGCCCACGCCGGTGGTGCCCACCAGCGCGGTGATGCCGCCGCCGACGGTGTCGAAATTGCGACCGGTGATGCGCACGTTGCGCGAAATGAGTCCCAACGGCAGGTAGCGCGCCTGGTCGGAGGTCATGGCCGACGGCAGTTCGGCGCACAGCGCGCGAGCCACGTCGGCGTCGATGCCCAGGCGGGTCAGTTCGCGCAGCACGCGGGCGCGCAGCGGCTGCTCGCGCTCCATGTGGTTCCACGAGAGCGCCGAGAGCTGCACCTGGAGCATTTCGCGCAGGTCGTTGATCTCCGCGCGCATGCCGTTCACCGCGGCGTCGTTGCCCGGGGAGGCGGTGGCGGCACGCACCACGTCGGCGACGCTCTCGGCCAGGGCGGCGCTGGCGTGACGCTGGGGGGCATTCGAATGCACGGCTGCGTCAGCCCGGGCCGCTCGCTCGACGGCGGCGGCCGTGGCGGCGCGGGCCTGGTCGATGCGCGCGGCGCGCTGCGCGGCACGGTCGTCCTGCACCGGCGCCACCGTGGCCTTGGCGGCCGGCGCGTCGTGTGCGAAGCCCGCTTCGCGCACGAGGGCCTCGTCGTAATCGAGCGCGGCGATGATCTCGATGCCGTCGTCGAGACGGCGCGTCGACAGGATCACGGCATCCGGACCCTGTTCGTCGCGCACCTGGCGCATGGCCTGGCGCATGTCGGGAGCAACGAATCGCTTGATTTTCATGCCTTCGATCCTGTCTCTGGCGATGCCCGGCCATGCCCGCATCGCTATGTTCGTTCCGTCCGTCCGCCGATTCGGCGAACGGTGTCTCATTGCCTGGCGCCCTTACCGTCCCAGTGCCGTCACCAGCTTGACGCGACGGTTGTCGGGAACCTCGTTGTAGGCAAGTACATGCAGGTTTTGGGCCACATGCCGGGTAAAGCGCGCAAGCCACGGACGAAGGGCCGGCGACACGAGCAACACGGCCGGTTCGCCGGTGGCTTCCTGGCGCCGCGCGGCATCGGCCACGCTCTGCTGGAGGCGGTCGGCGAGGCCGGGCTCCACCGCCGCGCCTGCCGGACCGCCGCCCTGCAGCGACTGCAGGAGGATCTGTTCCAGTTCCGGCGCCAAAGTAATGACGGGCACCTCGGTGCCCAGGCCGGCGATTTCCTGCACGATCTGACGGCCCAGCGTGACGCGCACCGCCGCGGCGAGTACGCCCGGGTCCTGGCTCTGCCCCGCGTGTTCGGCCAGCGACTCGACGATGCCGCGGAAGTTGCGGATCGGCACGCGCTCGGCGAGCAGGTTCTGCAGCACCTTGACGATGGCGCCGAGCGAAAGCCGCTTGGGCACGAGGTCTTCGACCAGTTTCGGGGTCTGCTGCGCGAGACGGTCGAGCAGCTGTTGCACGTCCTGGTGGCCGATGAGCTCGTGGGCGTGGTTCTGCAGGATGTGCGACAGGTGGGTGGCGATCACCGTGGCCGGGTCGACCACCGTGTAGCCGAGGGTCTGCGCGTGTTCGCGCAGGCCGGGCTCGATCCACACCGCGTCCAGCCCGAAGGCCGGATCGCGGGTGGCGATGCCGTTGATCGTGCCATGCACGCGGCCCGGGTCGATCGCGAGCATGCGCTCGGTGTGGATCTCAGCCTCGCCCATGGGCACGCCCATCAGCGAAATGCGGTAACCATGCGGGGCGAGGTCGAGGTTGTCGCGGATGTGCACCGACGGCACGAGGAAACCGAGTTCCTGCGAGAGCTTGCGGCGCACCGACTTGATCCGCGCCATCAGCTCGCCGCCCTGGGCCTTGTCCACCAGCGGGATGAGGCGATAGCCCACTTCCAGCCCAATGGTGTCGACCTGGGCGACGTCTTCCCAGGACAGTTCCAGACGCTCGGCCGGGGGGGCGGCCTCCAGCGCCAGTTCGGTGCCCGGGGCGGCGGCGCCGGCGACCACGCCGGAGGCGGCCTCCTGCTGGCGCAGGTGCAGCTTCCACGCGCCGAAACCGGCGACGGCGGCGAGGATCAGGAACGGCAGGTTCGGCATGCCCGGGATGAGGCCCATGGTGCCGAGCACGGCAGCCGCCACCGCCAACGCCTTGGGCTGGCCGAAGAGCTGGCCCATCACCTGCTTGCCCATCTCCTGCGACTTGGACACGCGGGTGACGATCACCGCGGTGGCGATGGAGAGCATCAGGCCAGGCACCTGCGCCACGAGACCGTCGCCGATGGTCAGCAGCGTGTAGGTGCGCGCCGCTTCGCCGGCCGACAGGCCGTGCTGGAGCATGCCGATGAAGAAGCCGCCGATGATGTTGATGGCGAGGATCAGGATGCCGGCCGTGGCGTCGCCGCGCACAAACTTGGAAGCACCGTCCATCGAGCCGTAGAAGTCCGCTTCCTCGCGCACTTCCTGGCGGCGCTCGCGGGCCTGTTCCTGTGTCAAAAGGCCGGCGTTGAGATCGGCGTCGATCGCCATCTGCTTGCCGGGCATGGCGTCGAGGGTGAACCGGGCGGTCACTTCGGACACGCGGGTGGCACCCTTGGTCACCACCACGAAGTTGATGATGGTAAGGATCGCGAACACCACGAAACCCACCGCGAAATTGCCGCCGATCACGAACTCGCCGAACGCCTCGATCACCTTGCCGGCCGCGCCCGGGCCATTGTGGCCATGCAGCAGCACCACGCGGGTGGAGGCGATGTTCAGGGCCAGGCGCAGCAAGGTGGCGAACAGCACCACCGTGGGGAACGACGCCAGCTCCAGCGGCCGCATCACGTACATCGTGGCCAGCAGGATCACCAGCGACAACGCGATGTTGAAGGTGAAGAGCAGGTCGAGCATGAACGGCGGCAGCGGCAGCATCATCATGCCGAGCATGATCAGCATCGCCAGCGGCGCGGCCACGCCGCGCCGGCCGATCTGGCGGAGCGTGCCGAGGAGGTTGGGATTGGTCGTCGCTGCCATCGTCAGTTATCCATGCGGTACGGCCCGAGCAGCTCAGGATCGATGTCCTGCCGGGGCAGATCGGGCGGGAGGTCGCCCATGGCGATCGCCTGCTTCAAACGGAACACGTAGGCCAGGATCTGGGCCACCGCGACATACAGCGCCGCGGGGATTTCGCGTCCGATGTCGGTCGTGTGATACAAGGCTCGTGCCAACGGCGGGGCTTCGACCACCGGAACCTTCGCACCGGCGCCCACATCGCGGATCTGGGCGGCGATCAGATCGACGCCCTTGGCCACCACGCGCGGCGCTCCCATGCGGTTTTCGTCGTATTTGAGGGCCACGGCGAAGTGGGTCGGATTGGCCACGATGACGTCCGCCGTGGGCACGTCTTCCATCATCCGGCGGCGCGCCATCTGCTGCTGCATCTGTCGGATCTTTGACTTCAGCTCCGGACTGCCCTCGTTTTCCTTGTGCTCGTCCTTCACCTCCTGCTTGGTCATCTTCATCTTCGAGGTGAAGCTGAACTTCTGCCATGGCGCGTCGATGAGACCGATGAGGCCCAGCGCGCAGCCGAAGATCAGCGAGGCATGGCCGAACAGGCCGAACGCATGGGCGATACCCTCGCCGACCGGGCCGCTCCCGGTGGCGAACATGTCCTGCACGCTCTTGCGCAGGAACCAGAGCAGCGCCCCACCGATGAAGACCAGCTTCAGGATCGACTTGCCCAGCTCGACCAGCCCGTTCATCGAGACGAGGCGGCCGAAGCCCTTGATCGGGTCGAGGCGATCGAACTTGGGCAGCAGCGCCTGGCCGGAGAAATGGAGTCCGCCCATCAGGGCCGGGGCCGCGATAGCGGCGACCATGGTGGCCGTGAACACCGGGCCGAGCATCTTCAGGGCTTCCAGGGCCGCCGCGCCCAAGGCATGGCGCAGGCCGTCTTCGGCGAACATGTCGTCGCGGCCGTAGCGCAGGCCCACGTGCATGATGTTGGCCGCGTGCTGGGCCATCTGGTCGCGGGTGGCGATCAGGGTCGCCACGCCGGACAACACCACCACGGCGGTGGACAGCTCGCGCGATCGCGGTATGTCGCCCTTCTCGCGCGCCTCGCGAAGGCGTTTTTCGCTGGGCGATTCGGTGCGGTCTTCCTTGTCGGCGGCCTCGCTCACGGGCGGCCTCCGACAAGCTGGCGCATGGCATCCCACGCGGCGGTCTGCAGGGTGTCGAACGCACCCGGCAGGCCGCGCAGGGCCAGCCACAGGGCGACCATGCCCAGGCAGATGGTGATGGGAAAGCCGACGGCGAAGAGGTTCATCGACGGCGCCGAGCGGCTGATCGCACCGAAGCCCAGGTTGACGATGAGCAGCGCGGTGAGCGCAGGCAAGGCCACGCGCACTGCGCCGGAAAACAGGTGGGTCGCGAAGCCCAGCACGCCCCATACGCCGTCGGCGCCGATGCCCTGGGTGCCCACGGGCAAGGTGCGGAAGCTGTCGGCGAGCAGGTCGATGAGCTGGAGGTGGCCGTTGAGCGCCAGGAACAGCAGCGTCACCAGCATGGTGTAGAACTGGCTCAGCACCGGCACGGTGCCGCCGACACCGGGGTTGACCACCTCGGCGAAGCCCAGGCTCATCGCCTGGGAAACGAACTGGCCGCCGAAGGCGACGGCCTCGAACACCAGCTTGAGCAAAAAGCCGAGCGCGGCACCGATCAGCACCTGCTGCGCCAGCACCTCGATGCCCTGCGCCGACAGCGGCTTGATGTCCAGCGGCGCCAGCGGCGCGAGCACCATCGTCAGCACCACGGTCAGGCCGAGGCGGATGCGCGCCGGGATCAGCGACGCGCCCAGCACGGGCGCCACCAGCATCAGGCCCGAGACCCGGGCCATGGCCCAGCAGGCGCCGCCTACCCAGCCGGAGAGCTGGCCGAGGTCCAGCGGCATCAACGCACCGCCTGCGGCAACGACTCGATGAGTCCGCGGGTGAAGGTGACCAGCGTGCGCAGCATCCACGGGCCGGTGATGATCATCACCAGGGCCATGGCGATCAGCTTCGGGATGAAGCTGAGCGTCTGCTCGTTGATCTGCGTCGCGGCCTGGATCATGCCGATCAGCAGGCCCACCGCCAGCGCGGTGAGCAACAGCGGCGCGCCGACCAGCATGGCGATGTGCAGGGCCTGCTGGCCGAAGCCGATGACCGATTCGGGCGTCATGTGAAGAAGCTTCCCGCCAAGGTGCCCAGCAGCAGGGTCCAGCCGTCGACCAGCACGAAGAGCATGATCTTGAACGGCAGCGAGATGATCATCGGGGAGACCATCATCATGCCCATCGACATGAGCACCGAGGCCACCACCATGTCGATGATGAGAAACGGGATGAACAGCAGGAAGCCCATCTGGAAGGCGGTCTTCAGCTCGCTCGTGACGAACGCCGGCAGGGCCACGCGGTAAGGCACGGCGTCGCGGTCGGCGTAGGGTTCGTCGCCGGCCAGGCGGGTGAAGAGCTGAAGGTCGGGCTCACGGGTCTGTTCGAGCATGAAGTGCTTGAACGGCGCGGCCGCCAGCGGCAGGGCCTCCTGCACGTTCATCGTGCCGTCCATGTACGGCTTCACGCCCGCGTCGTAGGCCTTGTTGAGCACCGGCGACATGACGAACAGCGTGAGAAACAGCGACAGGCCGAGGATCACCTGGTTCGGCGGCGTGCTGTTGGTGCCCAGCGCCTGGCGCAGGAAACCCAGCACGATGACGATACGGGTGAACGAGGTCATCATCAGCAGGATGGCCGGCAGCACGGTCAGCGCCGTCATCAGGGCCAGCATCTGGATCGACAGCGACCACTGCTGCCCACCGCCGGCACCCGGCTGCACGTTCACCAGGGGGATGCCCTGCGGATCGGCCGCGAAGGCCGCCACCGGGGCAAGCAACAGCAGCAGAAACACCAGCCCGCGCCTCATGGCCGCTTCCACTGCGAGAGCACGTCGCGGAAGCCGCGCGGCGCGGCGCCCTGCGAGGGCGTAGCGTCGTCGGGCAGCGGGGCGTCGAGCACGTGCAGGGTGCGTAGCCCGCCGGTGGGCGACGCGCCCACGAGCAGTTGCGTGCCACCCACGTCGATCAGCATCACCCGGTCCTTGATGCCCACCGGCATCGATTCGATCACGCGGATCCGGCGGCCGCCGGGACGGATACGCGCCTGCGCGCGCCGGCTCATCCAGCCCACGAAGAAGATCAGCGCGACCACGCCCAGCAGGCTGATCAACACGCGGACCAGCTCCGCCCCCGTGTCGACCGGCGCGGCCCCGGCGACCGGCGCGGCCAGCAGGGCACCAGGCAGCAGGCCGCCCACGGCGGCGACGATGTGGCGCATGCGGCTCACCGGAGCTTGCGGACGCGTTCGGCCGGACTGATCACGTCGGTGAGACGGATGCCGAATTTCTCGTTGATCACCACCACCTCGCCATGGGCGACGAGGGTGCCGTTGACGAACACGTCCAGCGGCTCGCCAGCGGCGCGGTCCAGTTCCACCACCGAGCCCTGGTTGAGCTGCAGCAGGTTGCGGATGCTGATCTTGGTGCGGCCGACTTCCATCGCCATGGTCACGGGCACGTCGAGGATGACGTCGAGGTTGACCTCGCCGAGGCCGGCCGCCTGGGCGAGCGCGCTGTCGCTCTGGCCGTCGAGCATGTCGGGGTTCATGGGATCGTTCATGGCGTTTCCGGGGGGTTGCCTAGGGTCGCCTGCTGGGAAGCAAACGCCATGCCATGGGCCAGTATTCGATATTTGCCAGTAATATCAGATCACTAGCCCCTGGAACCCGCGTTGCACGGACCGCCCTTGACGGAAAGCTGACGCTCGACGGCAGTTAGTCACGGTGTCGGTCAGTTGACGGCCCAGGCTGCGGCGACGCGCCTTTCGGGTGGACGCCCGACATGCGATCAGTATTTAAAAAGTTCACTGCGAATAACCGCGAGCCATCCCTGCCATCGCCATGGCGATCGGGTGGCTGATTCCATCAGGCGGGTCGTGGCGGTCTTGCAACCGCGTATCGCCAGAGCGCGTTACACCTGAGCATTTCGCGGGAAACCTTGCTACCCACCCTCGCTACCCGCAAATCCCCTCCGCGTTCGAAACGAAAGGCCGCCGACGCGGCCGGTGTGACCAATCGGACCTGCGGCCGCTAACGAGTGCGGAACTCGCCTTGAGGGTGCGCACTGAAGGCTCAGGTCTCACTGTCCGGGCCGGCAGCGGGACCTGTATTCAGGAGGCGCTCTTGAGGTTCTGTAAAGAACCATAACGAGAAGGGGCCTTCCAAAAGCGGAAGCTCAGCCGTTCGTATTGCTAAGACACCTCGATAGGCGCACGTACACAAAGCAAGAGCACGCATACACACACAAGCGTTTAATGAGGCTCGAATACGGCGGATAAGACGGGTGCGCGACGCGACAGGGATGACCTCAACTTTTCAGGTCCGGCGTCGAAACCGACACCGATGAGTATTCCTTGAATCCAATACAAGGCGCATCGCATCCACACATCGCTGCTTGCGGCCAAGGATCGGCAGAGCTGTCTCCGTCATCGAGTACGACGGTATGGCCTATGCCTTCTACCGTGGTGTTGGCCCGGCCCCTTTGCTCCGCGGACGACGCAGCAGCAAACTTACTTCGGTAAGTCGTTCACGAACTCATTGACACGACTCCGATCACGCCAGTTGCGGTTACGACGCATTTTTCCGCAATGTTCGCCGCATCTTTCAACGCCAACGTGGTGGCCCTCCCGGCAATTGAACCGCATAGGATCGCGTGCTAGGTTCGCGTCCGCAGGGAACAGGGACTCACTTGGAGGTATACATGAAAAGACCATTTCTCTTTTCTGTTTTTGCTTTGATACCCATCTTCATATCCTTTAGCTGCATTGCTTCTGACATCGACGTGCAGATCGCTCCGCATTCACTGGTTAATCAGACATCTTCCAGCGTTGTAACGGTTACGGTAACAAACACCGGCACTAACGCCGTGTACATTCCGAAGTCGCTCAGCCCATTCTACGCACCCAGCAATCACTTGATGACGAAAATATTCAAAGTGACTGATGCGAGCGGCAAGGAGGTGCCGTTCACCGGTCGAATGGTACGAGTCGCGCCACGAGACCCGGACACCTACTTCTTCAAGATCGATGCTGGAAAATCGATGTTGCAGGATGTTGATCTATCCACTGACTACGACCTCACGACAGCAGGAACGTTTCAAGTCAGCTATACGCAGGGATATACCTTGACTATCCATATGGACGCAGACGGCGAGATTGACAGCGATTACAACTACCAAGCCAGTCAATCAGTATCTATATGGATTGCCCCACCGAAAACAGGTGCATCTTCTCATAGCATGGCGCTGTCGCAGCCGACTCAAACTTCAGACGGCCAGCAATGCACCAGCGCACAGACGACAACGATCCGTGCAGCGGCTTTGGAGGCCTACAACGTTTCCCTCAATGCACTTCAAGGAATCGAGACTCTTTACACGGTGGTACAGAGCGAAGACTCGTCTGGCACCCCAATCTATCAAGGCCGAATCAAAGACGATGCCACTTACACTACTTGGTTCGGCCCCACGCAGAACACTGGCGGAGTGTATTACTCAAAGCCGTCTTACACCGACTATTGGCGGACGAACGTAGACTTTGAAATGATACATTTCATGAATTCAATTGCTCTTCGCATCGGCGCAGGGAATTATCTATGCGGCTGCCCCGGATACGACTCCCGGACCGCAGCCTGAACAATCCCCCAGACGCGGACAATTACATTTTGCGAGGGCTTTTTCAATCTAAAACAAAGCGACGGATTCTACGATAGCCAAGTTTTGACGCTCATCCACGAAGTCTCGCACTACGTAGATACGTGGGGCGAAGGAACTGGTGATTATGCCTACGGGCACCAGGGTGCCCGGTCTCTCGCGGCAAAGGACAAGTTCAACGCCGTCAAAAACGCTGACAACATCATGTACTACGAAGGCACTTACATCCACTAGTTAGCTTTATCAGAAACACCTAGCCCTAAATCGCAGCGCCTGCTGGTTTTTTAATGAGTGCATACCAGGCGCCATCATAGCGATGAACATTTTCGACCGATGGATGGGTCCGCTTGCACGCCGTCCAGCCCGAATCCGATCGCTACGTGTGACGTCCAGGAGCGTGCCTTGGCCTGCCCGTAACTCGCCAGCGCAATGGCGAGTGCGTCGCTAACTTGACGACGAAATCGAGATTTTATCGCAAATGTGATTACCCCTAAGACTCTCTACGCCTGGCGCAGCGCCGACGATCAGACGACGATGCCCGCCTTACCGGTCTGATCAAGCATCACTGGATTGCCAGCAGCGGGGTCCGCAGCCAGCGAAAGCTCGCCACGGATCTTCGTGAGATTGTCTACGCATGCAGTCGCCGCCGTGTGCTCCGCATATGCACACCGAAGGCCTGTGCACACATTGGCTACGGGTCAAAGCCTTGACATTACGGCGGGCCGATCAGCCACACAGACAACTTGATGTGATGACTCTCGCTCACGTAAAACAGCGTGTTGGTTAGCTAACTTGACCAAAAGACCGTCGGCAATCAAACGAGCCGTCACAGCTCGCCTGATCGTCGCATGGCATTTTTTCGTATGCAGGCAACCTTGAGGGATCGGATACGATCCGCTCCCACCCATGCCCTAGCCCGCCTTCGGGAGGCGTTTTCGTCAGGCCGGGTCGGCCAACGGCTCCACCGGCAAGGGGGCGGGGCGTGCGCCGTTGCGACGCATCAGCGTCTCGAAACGGATGGCCTTGTTGCCGTTGGAATTGGCCATGCGGCCACGGAAGATCGGCACGTCTTCGGCGAAGACGGTCGTCAGGTCGGGCATGTTGATGGGAATCACGTCGCCCTTGCGCAGGTGCAGGAAGTCGCCGATGGTCAGGCGCGCCTCGGCGAGCATGGACGTGACTTCCACTTCCGCGTCGAGGATTTCCTCGTGCAGGTTCTGGATCCAGCGTTCGTCCCGTTCGGCGCGGTCGCTCTGTACGCCGGCGTCGAGCAGCTCGCGGATCGGTTCCACCATCGAATACGGCAGGGTGAGATGCACTTCGCCGCCGCCACCGTCCAGTTCAATGTGGAAACGCGAAACCACCACGGTTTCCGTCGGGCTGACGATGTTGGCGAACTGCGGGTTGATCTCGGAATTGAGAAACTCGAACTGCATCTTCAGCACGGGTGCCCAGGCTTCGGCCATCGCGCCGAACGCTTCCTGGAGCACGATCTGGATGACGCGGTTTTCGGTGGGCGTGAAATCCCGGCCTTCGATGCGGGCGTGGTAGCGCCCGTCGCCGCCGAAGAAGTTGTCGATGACGGTGAACACCAGGCGCGGCTCGAACACCATCAACGCCGTGCCGCGCAGCGGCTTGATGCGGATGAGGTTGAGGTTGCTCGGCACGGCCAGCGAATGCACGTACTCGTTGAACTTGGTCATCTTCACGCCAAGCACCGAGACCTCGCACGACTTGCGCAGCACGTTGAACAGGTTGGCGCGGAAGTAGCGCGCGAAACGGTCGTTGACCATTTCCAGCGTCGGCAGGCGGCCGCGGACGATGCGGTCCTGCTGGGTGAAGTCGTAATCGAGGACCGAACCGGGCTCGACCGGTTCGTCGAGATCGGTCTCGACCGCACCGCCTTCCACGCCCGCCAGCAGGGCATCGATTTCTTCCTGGGTGAGGATGTCGCTCATCGACGGAGTTCCCGCGTCACTGCATGATGAAGCTGGTGAAATACAGGGCGTCGATGCCCGGCTTGCCGATCTTCTGCTTGAGGATGCGCTGCACCTCGGCGAGCGCCGCAGCCTGCAACTTCTGCTTGCCCTTCACGTCCGACAGCGACTTCACGTCCTGTGCGGAGAACAGCATGAGCAGCGCGTTACGGATTTCCGGATCCGCCTCTTTGACAGCGGCGATCGCCTCGGGATCGTGCGACATGACGTTGACACCCACCTGGAGGAAACGCAGGGCGGTGTCGTCCTGGAAATTGACGACGAAGGCCGGGTCCATCTGCAGGTAGATCGCCGGCTTGGCCTTTTCGGCTTCGGCCGCCGTGGGCGCGCCTTTGCCATGGCCGCCCTTGAGCAGCACGAACGCACCGCCACCGCCGGCGGCGAGTACCACGATGGCGCCGATGATCAGGAGCTTCGCCTTGCCCTTCTTCTTCGGTTCGGGGGCGGCGTCGGCGGTGTTGGGATCGGCGGCCATGCAGGTAAAACCTCTTCGATACGGATGACGGGGCGGGACTGTACCCTGTCTACGTTAAAGCAAGTGGCATGCCATGCATCGACGATGGTTTTTTGACGCGTGACGACGCCTCGTCACGCGAGGAGGCGTCAGGCCACCTCGTCGAGCAGCCCACGCGATACCGGCGACGTGGCCACCACGGATGCCGTCGGCGCCGCGTCGGCCGAACCAGCGGCCTCGCCGCGCGCCGACGACGCGCCTCCGTCGCCGCCCTGCCCCGCCTGGCGCTGGCCGACGTCGGCCTGGCCGAGTTCGAGGCCGTGATGGGCGAGCATGGCATCGAGCTGGGACAGCGTCTGCTGCACGGCATGCACCGCCGCCGGATGCTGCGCCATGATCGCGACGTTGACCTTGCCGCCATCGAGGTTGACGCGCACGTCCATGGAGCCGAGCTCTTCCGGATGCAGCTTGATCTGCGCTTCCTTGATCTGGCCCGCGCCCATCCAGGCGATCTGCTCGCCGAGTTCCTGGGCGAAGTGCGGCGAGGTTGCCGGCTGGGTAGCCTGCCACTGCGGCACCGCCGCCACGTTCGTGCTCGACAGGTGCAACGGCGGCATGGGCGAACCCTGCATCAGGTCGGTCGCGCTTCGGGTGTCCGCTTTGTCGCGTATCGCGTCGGTAGCCTGGGCGGCGAGCAACGACGTGAACACGTTCGGCGGCGCCACGGCCGTCGCGTCCGTCGTGGCATGGAGGCCCAGGGACGCCAGGAACCCGTCTTTCGCCCCGGTCGCCGCCGCGTCGGTGCCCAGCGGCGGCAGATCGCCCAGGCTAGTGGCAGTCGCGCCGACGGCCGCACCGGCGGCATGGCCGAGTGCATCGGCCGGCGTGGTCGATGGCGCGGTGGGGGTCTTGGGCGCCACGCCGATCAGGGCGAGCACCGCGCTGGCGAGCGTGGCATCGGTGGCGGAGGGATCATCCTTGCCGTCGTCGTCGTGCCGGGTGGCATCGTCGTCGGTCGTGGCCGGTGCTTTCGCCTGCGCCGGTGTCGTGGACGCCACACCGTTGGCGGACGTATCGTCGGGCGGCGTCGACGAGGCACCCGCCTTTGGCTTCGGCGGCGGAGGCGGCGAGGTGGACCTGCCGGCGTCGGCGCGCGCCGTGGCCATGGCCGCGTCGAACCCGTGAGCCGACGACGAAGTGTCGTTCGACGAAGCCGCTGGCGCGGTGCTGGCCGGGGCGGCGACGTTGAGGGCAAGCGTGGCGTTATTCATCGGGAAAGATCCTGGCAAGACGAGGCACCGGCGCGTCAGTCCGCGCTCCGGCCGTTGCGACGGTATTGGGAGCGTTCGTCCGCCTGTTCCTGCTCGCGGCGGTCCTGCGACTTGCGCTCCTGTTCACGGTATTTGCTTGTGACCGAATCGAGCGCCTTCGCGCGACCGCGCGCGTCGGTCCACGCGCCGCGCGCCGCGTCGAGGGCACGCTCGCGGCGCTGCACCTCGCCCAGCTGCTGCACGATGGCCATGTCGATCTTCTGCAGGAACTGCTGCCGGTTGAGCAGCGCGCTCACGCCGATGCCCGCGGGCATCTCGGCGTATTCGTTGCGGTAACGGCGCAGTTCCGAGAGCTGGTGCTCGGCGTCGGCCAGCGCGCGCTGGTGCGTGGCGAGCGCACGGGTGGCGTCCTCGGCCTTTTCGGCGGCAAGATCCACCACGGGTTGCAGGCGGTCGGCGCGTGATGGCATCAGTCGGCCCGGGTGGTGGCGGCGAGGCCGTTGACGGCCTCGTCGAGATCGACGGGTTCGTCGGTCTCTTGCTGGAGAAACGCGGACAGGCGCGGGTAGAGGGCGATGGCCTCGTCGGTACGCGGGTCGCTGCCCTTCTGGTAGGCGCCCACGGCGATGAGGTCGCGTTGCTGGCGATACGCCGAATACACCTGGCGGAAGCGTTGCGCCGAACGCATGTGCTCCTTGCTGACCACGGCGGGCATCACGCGGCTGATCGAGGCCTCGATGTCGATGGCGGGATAGTGGCCGGCTTCGGCCATGTCGCGCGACAGCACGATGTGACCATCGAGAATGGCGCGCGCCGAGTCGGCGATGGGATCGTGGCGGTAATCGTCGCCTTCGGTCAGCACGGTGTAGAACGCGGTGATCGAACCGCGACCCTCGGCATCGTTGCCGGCGCGCTCGACCAGGGCCGGCAGCATCGCGAACACCGACGGCGGGTAACCCTTCGTCGCCGGCGGCTCGCCGATCGCCAGGGCGATCTCGCGCTGCGCCTGCGCGTAGCGGGTCAACGAATCCATGAGCAGCAGCACGCGCTTGCCCTCGTCGCGGAAGTGCTCCGCGACGGCGGTCGCCACCTGGGCGCCGCGCAGGCGCGACAACGGTGGCGCGTCGGCCGGCGCGGCGATCACCACGGCGCGGCGGCGTCCCTCCTCGCCGAGGGTATGGTCGACGAATTCCTTGACTTCGCGGCCACGCTCGCCGATCAGGCCCACCACCACCACGTCGGCATTGGTGAACCGCGTCATCATGCCCATGAGCGTGGACTTACCCACGCCAGAGCCGGCGAACAGACCGATGCGCTGGCCGCGGCCAACGGTGAGCAACGCGTTGATCGCGCGCACGCCGGTGTCCAGCGGGGTGTCGATCGGCTGGCGCAGCATCGGGTTGATCGGATCGCGCCGCAGCGGCGCGCGATCGCGCGCCAGCAGCGGCCCCTGTCCGTCGAGCGGTGCACCGTCGGGGCCGATCACCCGGCCCAGCAGCGAATCGCCCACCGGGACACCGGTGACCGCCGCGACGGGCGTGACTCGCGCGTTGGGTAGCACGCCGTGCATTTCACCGGTGGGCATCAACAGCAGGCGGCCGTCGGCGAACCCGACCACCTCGGTTTCGAGCGACTTGCCGTCCGCCGCGGCGACCATGCACCGCGCGCCCACCGGGGCCTCGCAGCCGACCGCTTCGAGGGTAAGCCCGACCACGCGGCGCAGCTTGCCTTCGGCTTGCAGAGGCCGCACGCGCGCCGCGTTGGCCGCCTGTGCGGACAGCGCATCGCGCCAATGGGCGTTGCGCGCGGCCAGGTGCGACTCGGCGTTCACGGGGTATCGTCCTCGCCAGCCGGCGCGATCGGCGCCACGAGCACACTGTCGATCACGGCGGCCAGCCGCGTGCGCACGCGCGCATCCAGCCGCGAATGTTCACTTTCCAGGCGCACGTCGCCGCGCTCGAGCGAGGCGTCGTCCACCACGGTGCCGTCGGGATCGACCGCGCTGCGATGCTCGCGCACGATCGCCGCGTCGGCGGGATTGAGGTGGATCTTCAGATGACGCGTCGCCGCCGGCAGTGCGTCCACCGCCTGGCGCACGACGTCGAGAATGGTCTGGGGACGGGTGGCGATCTCGAAGCCGAGCACGCGCTCGGCGATTACGGTTGCCAACGCCGCCAGTTCGCCCGCCACCTCATGGTCGAGGTCGGCGAACGGGCGCTGCATGGCCGCGATGATCGCGTCGACGCGGGCGACCTGGGCCGCGAGTTCGCGCTTGGCCATGGCCCGGCCTTCGTTCAGGCCGGCATTGAAGCCCTCTTCGCGCGCCTGCCGTTCGATGGCCTCGATCTCGGCCACGGTCGGTCGTTGCGGACCGGCGTCTTCGGCGGCCTCGGCCGTCGGCTCGGGGTCGGGCGCGCCGACCACGGGAAGCTCCCAGCGTTCGAAGCGCTCGACCCGCTCGCGGGAGAGGATGGACGTAAGACTCATCAGACGAACTCGTCCCCGCCGCCGGCGAGATTGATCTGGCCCGCGTCAGCGAGGCGGCGCGCGGTGGCCAGCACTTCCTTCTGTGCCGCATCCACCTCGGAGAGGCGAACCGGACCCTTCACCTCGAGGTCGTCGCGCAGCATGTCCGCCGCGCGCTTGGACATGTTGGCGAAAATCTTCTCGCGGATCGCCGCGTCGGCGCCCTTGAGCGCGGTGATGAGGCGGGCCGACGGCACCTCGCGCAGCAGCGTCTGCATGCTGCGGTCGTCGAGTTCGGCCAGGTCGTCGAAGACGAACATGAGTTCTTCGATGCGCTCGCCCAGGCCCGCATCGATGCCACGGATGGCCGTCATCAACTCGGCCTCGCGCGCGGTCTCCATCGCGTTGAGGATGTCCGCGGCGGCCTTGAGGCCGCCGACGGTCGCCGACTTCAGCTTGGTGGAGTTGCCGGAGAACTGGCGCTCCATGATTTCGTCGAGTTCGTTCAGCGCATGCGGCTGCACGCCGTCGAGCGTGGCCACGCGCATGATGACGTCGCTGCGCGTGCGCGCCGGGAGATAGCTGATCACTTCGGCCGCCTGGTCGGGCTCGAGATGCGCCATCACCAGCGCGATGATCTGCGGGTGCTCCTGGCCGATCATCTCGGCGATCGCGCGGCTCTCCATCCACTTGAGCGACTCCAGGCCCTTGCTGCTGCGGCCCAGGAGGATGCGATCGATGAGGCCACCGGCCTTGTTCTCGCCCAGCGCATTGACCAGGATGCGGCGGATGTATTCCTCGGTACCGACGCCGATAGCGGTGTGCTGGCCGACGTCTTCCTGCAACTGGGTGAGCACGGTCTCCACCTGGTCGCGCGACACGTTCTTGAGCGCGGCCATCGCCGTGCCCACGGCCTGCACTTCGCGCGCGCCGAGGTGCTTGAGGATCGACGCGGCGTCCTCCTCACCGAGCGTCAGCAGCAGGACGGCCGCTTTCTGCGCACCCGTCAGCATCTCTTTCGTATCAGCCGCCATCGTCGCCCACCCAGCTCTTCACGACCTGTGCGATCTGCTTCGGATTCTCGGCGGCCATGCGCTTGGCGAGGCCGACCTTCTGTTCGTAGGCCAGCAGGTGCGGCGAGCCGAGCTGCGGCTGCGCACTGGTGCTGACGCGGTCCGGCGTCATGTCGTCGTCATCGACCATCACCGACACGGTCGGCATCGGGCCCGCGAGCGCCACGTTGTTCATCATCACCGGGGCCGGCTTCAGCAAGCCCTTGAGGATGGGGCGCAGCACGAAGAAGCCGACGATCAGGGCCACCATCACGCCCAGGCCCTGCTTGATCAGGTCGAGCATGCCCGGATGCTCCCAGAAGGGCGCGCTCTCGGGTTCGGCATCGGCCACTTCGCCGCGGAACGGCTCATTGATCACGCTGACACTGTCGCCGCGCGCGGCGCTGAAACCGACGGCGTTCTTGGTGAGTTCGGTGAGCCGGCCCAGTTCGTCGGCCGTGAACGGCACGCTCGTCGACTTGCCGTCCTTGCCCACCACCTGCTTGTTGTCGACGACCACGGCGACCGTGAGGCGGGCGACCTTGCCGGCCGGGTCGGTCACGTGACTGACCGTGCGATCGAGTTCGTAATTGCGCGTCGCGCTCTGCGAATTCTGCGTCGGCGTCTGCGCCGTCTGCGTCGTGGCACCCTGGGCGCCCGGCTTGGCGCCGCCGTTGGCCGGGTTGGCCGCCGTGGCGTTGGCGCCGGTGTTCGGCGGCTGGTTGCTCAGCGCGCCGGGCACGCCGCCCTGGCTGGCGCCGTCGCTGCGCGTCTCGCTGCTGGTCTGCTCGCTGCGCAGCGCCGGGTTGTCGTGATTGAAGGTTTCGCTGGCCTTTTCCGTCTGCGCGAAATCGAGGTCGGCGAACACCTGCGCGCGCACCTTGCCGGCACCCACCAGTGGGGTGAGCAGGTCTTCGACGCGCTGGGTATACGTGGCCTCGATGCGATTGGACAGGCGCATGCGCGTGTCGCCGATCGCCATCGCGCTATCGGGATCGCTGACGGTCAGCAGGTTGCCAGCCTGGTCGATGACCGAAACCTGGCGCGTATCCAGACCCGGCACGCTCGCGGCCACCAGGTGCACGATGGCGGCGACCTGGCCCTGGTCGAGCTGGCGTCCCGGGTACAGCGTGACCACCACCGACGCGCTGGCCGGTTTGTTGTCGCGGATGAACGCCGACGGCTTGGGCATGGCCAGGTGCACGCGCGCGGCGCGCACCGATTGCAACCCGGCGATGGTCGAGGAGAGGTCGCTTTCGAGCATCGACTGATAGCGCGCGCGCTCGGCCATGTCGCTCATGCCGAACGGCGAATCCGAACCCGGCACGGTGGCCGCCGCGGCGCCCTGCGGCAGGCCCTGGCCGGCGAGCTTCAGGCGCACGCCCGCCACGTCGGCGGCCGGCACGAAGATGGAGCTGCCGTCGGTGCTCAGCGTATAGGGCGTGTTGGCCGCCTGCAGGGCCTGGGTGACGGCTGCGGCGTCTTTCTGTTCGAGGCCGCCATAGAGCAGGCCGTAGTTCGGCGCGCGCGACCACAGCACCGCCGCGATACCGATCGCCACCGCGGCGGCGATACCGGCCAGCATGAAGAGTTGCCGCGCCGCAGGCGTCTGCGCGAGGGACTTCAGCGAGTCCATGCGCTTGCCGCCGCTTTCCGTGTTAGCTACGCCGTTATCGGCCATGGTTCGGGCTCAATCGGTTCGTGGGGTCGATCAGATCGACATGTTCATGATTTCTTTGTACGCATCGACGAACTTATTGCGTACTTCGGTCATCGCGCGAAAGCCGAGGTCGGCCCGTTGCCCCTGGATCATCACCTGCGCGAGATCCACGCTGGGATCGCCACGCTCGAACGCGTTGGAGAGCTTTTCGGCTTTGTCCTGCGCCTTGGCCACGCCGTCGATCGATTGACGCAGCACGTCGCCGAAGCTGCCTTTCGCGACCGGCGCCGTCTCGTTGCCCAGGCCGCCGACGCCGCGGATCGCGGGCATCTCGGTCTGCGCGCTGATGCGGCGCATCTGGGAGAGAAGGTTGTTGACGTCGATCGTGCTCATGACGGTTTTCCAGCGCGGTATCGGACTTATGACACGCGATGCACGAGGTGTGCCAATCGCGCCCGTCGCGCGAAGACGGCGCTCAACCGGCCTGCGCGGCCTCGGAAAGCCCGTACTTGCGGAGCTTTTCCACCAGCGTGGTGCGCTGCACGCGAAGCAGCTTCGCGGCGTGGGCCACCACGCCGTTAGCCGAGTTCAGCGCCTGGCGGATCAGGCCGATCTCGATGCCGGCGAGGTGATCCTTCAGGTCGAGGCCGCCCTGCGGCAGCACCGAGGGATCGCCCTCCCCGCCGAGCGCGGTGAAGCTTTCGGTGACTTCAGGCTCGGCTTCCATCATGGCGATCAGCGCGGCCCCGGAGACTTCTTCCAGCGGCGCGGCGCCACGGTATTTTTCCGGAAGGTCGGCCGCGCGCACCTCACCGTGCGGCATGAGGATCGCCATGCGCTCGACCAGGTTGGACAGCTCACGCACGTTGCCCGGCCAGCCGTGCCGGCACAGGGCGTTCATGGCGCCGGGCGAGAAACGCACCGACGACAAGCCACGCTGCACGAGGCGCTGGTTGAATTCGCCGATCAGGGCCGGCAGGTCTTCCAGGCGCTGGCGCAGCGGCGGCATCTCCAGCGGGAACACGGAAAGGCGGTAGTAGAGATCTTCACGGAAGCCGCCGCGCTCGATGGCCTCTTCGAGGTTGCGGTGCGTGGCCGCGATGATGCGCACGTCGCAGCGCTGCGGACGGTTGCCGCCCACGCGCTCGAACACGCGCTCCTGCAGCACGCGCAGCAGCTTCACCTGCATCGGCAGGCTCATGTCGCCGATCTCGTCGAGGAACAGCGTGCCGCCCTCGGCCAGTTCGAAACGGCCCTTGCGGGTGCTGATGGCACCGGTGAAGGCTCCCTTCTCGTGACCGAACAGCTCGCTCTCGAGCAGTTCGGCGGGGATCGCGCCGCAATTGATCGCGATGAACGGCTTGTCGCGACGTGGCGAGCACTCATGGATGGTGCGGGCGACCATTTCCTTGCCGCTGCCGGATTCGCCCAGCACCAACACGCTCGAATCGAACGGCGCCACCTGGCGGATCAGCCCGTTCACGCGCTGCATCGGCCCGGACTGGCCGACCATCCGCAGGCTGGCGGCCGGCGGCTGGATGCGTGACTGGAGCGCGCGCAGGGCTTCGGACAGGCGCTCGTAGCGCAGGGGCAGTTCGATCAGCTCGACGCTGTGGTTGCGCGAGTCGTCGGCGAGCAGGGTCGAGGCCAGCGGCGAGTCGGCGGCGACCAGCATCGGCAGGTCGCGACCGTTGCGGCCGAGCGCGCCGATGCAGGCGTCCAGTTCGGCTTCGCTCTGGACCGTGCCGACGAACACGCCGCGCCAGCTTTCCATCGCATCGGCCTCCTGCAGGCTCGTGGCCGGCACGGGACGGTATCCGAGGAAGGCCAGCACCGACATGATGCCGTCGGCGCGGGAACGGTCGGATTCGACGACGAGAAAGTTGGACGACTTCATTAGGAGTTCCTCACCAGGTCGGTTCGAAGTGCTGATCGACTTCACGGGAGGTATCAATCAAAGAGCGTGCCAACGACGGAATTCCGGCGCGCGACGACGTAAAAGCACGTCGCGCGGGGCTTCGCAAGGATGTGAGCGAAATCGCCAGATCGCGTCGCGAAAACGTGAAGACGTCACGTTTGACGACACACGTCACGAATGTGACGCAGGGGGCCACAAGACGTTTTTTCGTCGCGTGACGTAAAAGGTCACTTAGTGCCGAAACCGTTGGGGGACAACGCGCCGCCCCCTAGGCCACGACTAAGGTACGTCGCCGCGGCCGTCACCGCCGTCGCCCGGACGGGCCTGGGCGCGCGCCTCGGCCACCTGGCGCCGGTGCTGGCGGAACACCAGGCGC
The DNA here is from genome assembly GCF_034063545.1 of Luteibacter sahnii. NCBI lineage: Bacteria > Pseudomonadati > Pseudomonadota > Gammaproteobacteria > Lysobacterales > Rhodanobacteraceae > Luteibacter > Luteibacter sahnii. The sequence continues at coordinate 472,402 of NZ_JAQLOK010000001.1, read as the reverse complement.
TCGATGCCATCGCGGGTCGCTTCGGTGAGCCCCTCGAAACCGATGAAGCCCCGGCCGTCGGACGGCCCCGGCAGTCGCACGCCCGGCAATTCGAGCGGCAGGGCTCGGCAGGCGTCGAAATGAAGCCGCAGCACCACGGCCTGCCCGACGGGCGGCAAGCCGTCCCAAGGCAGTACCGCGCCGTGGGCGTTGAAACGCACGGGGATGCGCGGCGGCAGGCCCGCCTGGGGCAACAGCAGCCGGTTGACGATTTCCATGAGGACATTGAGCTTGGCGTCGAGCCGGACGATCTCCTGGCTCAGGGCGCCGTCGTCTTCGCTGGTTTCGCTGCGCCGCTCCATCAGGGCCGAAACGGCCACCAGCACGGACGCGTTACGGTCGTTCACCAGGGCCAGTTCCGACGGATCGGGACGCTCGCGGGTTTCGCAGGTGGCGTGGAACCGGGCATCCCAGGCCACGCGCTCGGAAAAGGCCTTCCAGCCGTCGTCGCTCATCGCACCCCTCCCCGCCATGGCCTGCTCAGAACGAACTATACGCGGCCACGGCGCGGCGCACGCGGCGCGCCTCGTCCCACGCCTGGGCCGCCTCGTCGCGGGCGGCGGAGACGAGGTCGGTGATCAGGTTTTCCAAAAGCATGATGGACTTGAGCGTTTCCATGGTCTCCGGTGCCTGGCGCATCGTGCCGGCATGGAGGATGGGATCGCGCTCGGCCTGGAGATCGGCCATGTCGTCCCAGCGCGATTCGCTGGCGGCGGCGTGCATCGACTCGGTGAGCTCCAGCACCCGGGCCACGTCACACCAGAGCACGTCGTTCACGCGCCCGCTCCAGCCACCTGGCGGGCCTCGACGGGAATGGCGACCCAGCTGGCGCGAAGCTGGTTGAGCAGGCGGGAGACTTCGTCCAGCGCCTCGGTATCGTCATGCAGGTTGGCCTGGAGCAGGCGCCGGCTCATGTAGTCGTACAAGTCGGCCAACTGGCCCACCAGCGGCGTTTCGATCTCGGGATTCAGGCCGGACTGCAGCCCGCCCACGATCTCGATGACCTTGGAGATCGCCTCACCCTTGCCGGCGACGTTACCGGTCACCATGCAGCCGCGGGCGAAACGGATGCGCTCCAGCGCGCCGTCCATCAGCAGGGTCACGAGGCCATGCGGGTCCGCCGTTTCCACGCCGCCCTGGGCATGGACCTGCTGGTAGGCGCCTGCGCCGCGGGAATAGCCGTAAGACATGAAAGATATCCTCGAGAAATCGTCAGGACTTGCTGTTGGCCAGCATGTCGAACTGCTGCGACAGGAAGCTGGTGGTGCCGGCGAGCTTGGTCATCATCGCGTCGAGCGCGGTGTACTGCTTGGTCAGCCGGTCCGAGTAGGCGTTCATCTGATCGTTGAGCGCGTCCTGCTGGGCGTTCAGGTCCTTGGTGGCCTGATTGAGGTTGTTCTGGCGCTGGGTCAGGATGCCGGTGGACGACGTCCAGCCCGTGATCAGGGTGTTCAGCGCCGGCGCGATACCGTTGCTGCCGCTGAGCAGGTTCTGGGTTTCCAGCGGGTTGTTCGTCAACGCGTTGGTCAGCTTGGTGGTATCGAGCTTGAGCGTGCCGTCCGTCTGGAAAGCGACGCCCAGGTCGCTGAGCGACGACGGGCCGGTCGCATTGCCGGTGAACTGCTTGCCGAGCAGGGTCGAGATCTGGCTCTTGATCGACGACACGGTGGCGTCGCCGATCAGCGCGCCCACCTGCTGGTTGGTCGGGTCGTACTTGGTCAGCTGCTGGTACGTGCCGATGAAGCTGTTATAGGCATTGACCAGGCCCTGCACGCCGGATGTCACCGCGCTCATGTCGTTGGTGACGCTGAGGGTGGTCTCGCCGGTCTTGGCAAGGGTGATCGTCACGCCGTCGATCGCCGTGGTGGCGACGTTGGTCGAGCTGCTCGCGGCGAGGCCGTCGATCGTGAACTTGGCGTCCTGGGCCGCCACGGTCGGCGTGCCGCTGGCCGGGTCGAAGTTCAACGACGCCAGGTTGCCGTCGCCACCGCTGCTGGTCACCTTGAACGCGTTGGCCGCGCCGGCGCTGTTCGACGACAGCACCAGGTGCGCGCCATCGGTACCGGTGACGATGCTGGCGCTCACGCCCGGGTTGTCCGACGACTTGTTGATCATGTCGCGGATCGTCTGCAACGAATTGTTCGTGCTGTCGACATTCAGCGACATCGACTTGTCGCCGATGGCGATGGTCAGCGTGCCGGTACCGACCGCGGTGCTGCTGTTGGTGAAGGCCGGCGACGTGGTCTTCTGCGCGGCCGCCAGCTGGGTGACCTTGATGTCGTAGTTACCCGGCTGGGCGTTGGTGCCGGTGATGGCCGTAAAGACCGTGTTGTCGCCGATGGCGACCTTGCGGGTCTGGAAGGCGGTGCCGTCGCTAAGCGAGGCGATGGCCGTCTGCAGCGCGCTCACCGAGGAGGTGAAGTTGCCGAGCGACGAAATCTGGGTGCTGTTCTGGCTGAGCTTGTCCGCAATCGCCTGGTCGGGTGCCGCGCGCTTGTTGGCGACGAGGTTCTTGACGATGGTCGGCACATCGATCGAGCTGGAGCCGAGATTGACGGGACTGGTTGCCATGAGGTGCTCCGTGGAAGACGCCTCACTGCCCGGGCGCCAATTTGCCGACGGCGGCCCCCGTGTCGAAGGCCGCCGCGGACAACTAAGCAATTACCCTGCCAACCCCGGGGGCGGACCCCGGGGTGGTAGCGCTGCCGATTAACCCAGCAGCTTGGTGACGATCTGCTGCGACTGGTTGGCGGTGGCGAGCACCGACACACCGGCCTGCTGCAGGATCTGTGCCGAGGACATGTTCGCGGTTTCCTGGGCGAAGTCGGCGTCGGTGATGGCCGAGCGCGACGAGGTCAGGTTCTGCGAGATGTTCTGCAGGTTGGAGATGGTCGACTCGAAGCGGTTCTGCACCGCGCCGAGGTTGGAGCGCAGGCTCGACACCGACTGCAGGGCCGCGTCGACGCGGTTGATGGTGGCGTTGGCGCCGTCGACCGTGGCGATGCTGGAGTCGGCAAGCGTACCGGTGCCCACCGCGACGTTCTGCGAGGTGAAGCCCAGGGTGGCGGCCGGGCTGCCGGCGGTGGCCGTGATCGTCAGGGCCTGGGCCGAGGCGATGTTCAGCGAACCGTTCTGGCCGACGTAGGCCGAGATGCCCTGCGACGACTGGCTGTTGATAGCGTCGGCCAGGTCCTGCGTGGACTTGAACGTGCCGGAGATGTTGAACGCGGTGCCGCTGCCGACCTGGATCGAAAGCTGGCCGGCGGCGATGGTCACCGGCTGGGCCGGGGCCGTCACGGCGGCGTTGACGCCCGTGGAGGTCTGCGTACCGGTGTTGGCGGCGAGCGTGCCGTTCAGGCCCAGGCTGGTGGCCTTGTTACCGGCGACCGTGATCGCCGCGTTGGTGCCGTTGGTCAGCTTGATTTCGCCGTTGACCACCGAGGCCAGGCCGGCCGACACGCCGTTGATGGCGGTGGCGAGCGAGTTGGCGTCGGTGAAGTTGCCGGTGACGCTGGTGCCGCCGATGGTCAGGTCGCCGTTGGCCAGGCTCAGGCCCGCCGGGAACGTGGTGGCGACCGAGGCCTGGGCCAGCTGCCCGACCTGGTTGGCCTTCATGCCCTGGTTCAGGCCGACGGAGATCACTTCACCGACATTGGCGCCGACCTGGAAGCTCAGGTTCTTGGCCGAGCCGTCGAGCACTTTCATGCCGTTGAAGTTGGTCTGCGTGGCGATACGGGTCACTTCCGACAGACGCTGCTGCACTTCGGCGTCGAGGGCGGCGCGGTCGCTGGACGAGTTGGAGGCGTTGGTCGACTGCACGGCCAGCTCGCGGATGCGCTGCAGGTTGTTCGTGACTTCGTCCAGGGCCGATTCGGTGGTCTGCGACAGCGAGATACCGTCGTTGGCGTTGCGGACCGCCTGGTTCAGGCCGTTGATCTGGGTGGTGAAGCGGGTCGAGATGGCGAGGCCGGCGGCGTCGTCCTTCGCGCTGTTGATGCGGTTGCCCGACGACAGGCGCTCGATGGCCGAGGACAGCTTGTTCTGCGACGCGCTCAGGTTACGCTGGGCGGTCAGCGACATCATGTTGGTGTTGATGGTCAGAGACATGGGAATGATCCTGTGTAAGCGGAACCGAATGCCGGAATAAGTTGCGGCGTAGTCCGGCGGGGTTCCGTTAGGGAAGCCTTCCGCCTCAGAGAGGTTTACGGCACGCCGGGAAGAAACTTGAGTGGATTTTCTGACGCTGTAGCGACTTCATGTGACGCAGGCCCGGTAGGAGCACCCTGCCCAGCTGCCGTCACGAGGGGTATCGGCATGGATCGCACAGGGTTTAGGGCCTTTTTCGATGATTTGCCGGTGATGGGCAAATAACGCGAAAGCGGTAAAAGACGGCGGTCGGCCGCCCGTGATAATCAGAGCGAAAAGCGCATGGACCCCATCCGCGCGCCTTCGCCGGAATCGATTACTTGAGGTAATTGAAAAGCGACAGGTTCTGCATCTTCACGTACGCCTGCTGGGCCACGTCGAGGGCGGACTGCTCCTGCGCGAACTTGCTCGTGGCGCTGGCGTAGTCCAGTTCGGTGAGGTTGGACAGCGTGCTCTTGTATTGCAGGCTCGCGTCGGAGCCGATGTCGGTCTGCTGGTCGAGCACGTTCATCCGCGCGCCGATCTGCGTGCGCGTCTTGAGGAAATTGCCCTGCGCCTGGTCGAGGTTCATCAGCTGCGCGTTGACCTGGTTGTTCATCGCCGGACCGCCGCCGTTGCCGGCCTCGAAGGCGTTGATGATGCCGGCGACGCTGGAGAACACGTCCTGGTTCGACGACGGCGACACGCTGAAGGTGTCGCCGGTGGCGGGGGTGCCCGTGATGTTCAGCTGGGCGCCCTTGAACTGGATCGCGCCGGCACCGCCGGTGTACGTGCCGGTGGAGACCACCGGCGCAGTCGGGTCGGTCAGGTCGTGCACCTCGTAGGTGGTCGGCGAGGTGAAGGTGACGCCGTAATTGCGCCCGTCCCACTGGCTGGCGTCGGTCACCGAGGTGGTCTGCACCACCGCCGTGCCGGTGTTGGCGGCGCCCGCGCCGACGGTGAAGGTGCCGTTGCCGCCCTTGATCGCCATGAAGACCGAATCGCCGTCGTCGCCGGTCGCCACCTGCATACCCGGCGCCGCCGCGACCATGCGCTGGTTCTGATCGCCGCCGTAGGTCACCGACAGGTCGCTGAGGGTGAACGGTTGGGTCGAGGTGCGGCTGCCGGCGAAGATGTATTCGCCCTGCCCGTCGCGCGTGTTCGCCAGGCCCGCCAGGGCGCTGAGGTTCTGCCGCAGTTCGGCGGCGATCGACTTGCGCGACTCATCGGTCTGCGTGCCGTTGTTGCCCTGCAGGGTGAGGGTGCGGATGCGGTCGAGGATGTCGCCCGCGGACGAAAGCGCCTGTTCCTCGGTGGAAAGGCGGTTCGACGCCGACTGGATGTTGCGCGTGTACTGGTCGTTCTGGGCGCTGGCCGAGCTGACGTCGACCGCGCGCGCCGCCGCTGCGGGGTCGTCCGACGGCGTCTGGATCGCCTTGCCGTTGCCCAGCGCGAGCTGGGTCTGCGACAGGTCGTACTGGCGGTTGAGCATCGAATTGACCGCCTGCTGCTGACCCCATGTGGTGGAAATTCGCATGATCAGCCTCGTACCGCGCTCAGGAGGGAATCGAAAACCGTGTTGGCCGCGTTGATGACCTGCGCGGACGCCGCATAGGCCTGCTGGAAACGCAGCAGGTTGGAGGCCTCTTCGTCCATGTTCACGCCAGAGAGGCTCTGCTGCGCCGCCGTGGCCTGGTCGAGGATGCTCTGCTGCGCGGACATCGCCGTGTTCGCCTGCGCGCCCGCCGTGCCGACCTGCGCGATCAGCTGGCTGTAGGACTTGCCGATCGTGGTCACGCCTTTGTCGAGCACGCCGAGGTTGGCCACGTTCGCCAGCGCGAGCGCGTTGCCGTTGTCGCCGCTTGCCGAGCTCGCGGGGTTCACGTTGAACGTATCGTTAGCGGCAGGCGCACCGGAAAGCTTGAGCGTCCAGCCGTTGCCTGCGATCGTGCCGGGGTCGGTGTAGGTCTGTGCGGCGCCGCCGTTGACGGTGTAGGTCGTCGGGGAGGTGAACTGGATGACGACCGGCGTCTTCAGGTTCGGATCCGCGGCGTTGGTCACCGTGAGCGCGCCGAGCACGCCCTTGCCGGTGTTGGACGGCGAGCGGGTCGCCACGAGCGGGCCGGATGCCGCGATCTTGTTGGTGTCGGAGATCGCCACGCTGATCGTCGACGCGGCGTTGCGCGTGGGCTGGATCTGAAAACTGTCGCCCTTCTGGGGCGTCCCGCTGGGCACGGTGATCTGCAAGCCATCGACGGTCAGCGGGTTGGCGACCGAGCCGTTGCCCGTCGAGGGCACCGTGGTGCCATCGGCGGTGGTCACCGACCAGTTGGCGCCGTCGTAGCGCACGACGTAATCGGAGGCACTCAGCTTGCCTACGTCAGTGATCTTGGCCGCCATGGTGGCGTTGCCGGTGTTAGCCACGCTGTTGAACACCGCCGGGTCGGCGATCGAGAAGAAATTGCCGCCCTGGTCGCCATTGAGGTCGACGCCCTGGGCATGCTGGGCGTTGAATGCGCTCTGCATCGCGATGGCCGCGCGACCGAGCTGGTTGCGTGCCGGGTCGAGCACGGTGGTGCGGAAATCGAACGCCGCGCCCAGCGAGCCGGAGCCCAGCTGGTTGCTGATCACCGACCCGCCCGGGCCGACGACTTCCAGGCGCGAGGAGTCGTACTGGTTGGTCGCCGTGGTCAGCTTCACCGCGTTGGTGGCGCCCACCAGCGGCTGGCCGTTGCCGATCGACACCGTCACCATGTGGTCGCTGTTTTCGGTGACGCTCACGCCGACGATCGCCGACAGCTGGGTGATCGCCTGGTCGCGCGAATCGAGCAGGTCGTTCGGCGCCGCGCCGCCCGCGTAGGCTTTCTGGATCTGCCCGTTGAGGTCGGCGATGCTCTGGGCCAACGAATTGATGTCACCGACCGCGCTGGTGACCTGCTGGTTGGTCTGCTGGTCGATCTGCTGAAACTGCGAGGACAGCGAGCGGAATGTCGACACCAGCGTATTGGCCTTGCCCAGCAGCGCCTGCCGGCTGGCCGTATCGACCGGCGCGTTCGCCACGTCGTTGACCGCGCCGAAGAAGCCGTCCAGAGCCGTCTGCAGGTTGGCCGAGCCGCTCACCGCGTTGTTCGTCGCCGCGGTATAGGCGGCGTATTGGGTGGCGCGGCTCTGGCTGGAGGTAGCCGACCACATGGTCTGGGTGAGGAACTGGCTGTACGAGCGCTGCACGCTCACCGCATCGGCGCCCTGGCCGATGTACATGCCGCCGTAATACTGAGGCGCGCGTGCGTTGAACGACGTGGTCTGCCGCGTGTAGCCCGCGGTGTTCACGTTGCTGATGTTGTGACCGACGGTGGAGAGGCCCACTTGCGAGGCAAGCAGTCCGGATACCCCGGTGGAAAGCAGATCGGCCATCGTCGTGTCCTTGTGTCCTCGTGGCTTAGCGGGTCAGGGTCGCGGTGACGGTCACAGCGCGTCGGCGATGTGACTGAGCGCGGCGAGCGCCTGCTTCATCACTGGACCGTTGGCGATATCGACCAGCTTTTGCGCGTAGCTCGGATCGGTGGCATAGCCGCCGCGCGTGAGCGCGTGGGCGAAGCCGGCGATGTCGTCACCCCGCCCCACCGCCGCCGCGTAACGCGGGCTCGACGACACCATGTCGGCGTAGTCGCTGAACGACTGCGACGGCGAATCGTAGGCGCGGAAATTGTCGCGCTTGCGCACCGCCACGCCATTTTCGTATTCGAGGGTCGGCACGCTCACGCGCTTGCCGTCCCAGCTGCTGCCCGCCTTGATGCCGAACATGTTGTTGCTCGCGGTCGCGCCCTGCTGCGGCATGTGCTTGCCCCAGCCGGTTTCCAGCGCGGCCTGGGCGAGCAGCGCACGCACCGAGACGCCGAGCTTGCGCGCGGCCTCGATCGCGTGCGGCGCGAAGGTGCGCACGAAATCCTCCGGGCCGTCGATGTCCAGCTTGCCTACCGCGTTGGCGACGGCGTTGGCGCCGTCGCCCACCATGCGGCCGGCCTTGCCCACCATCGCCTCGAGCGAATCCATCAGGCCGCTGTTCTTGTCCGACGGCGACGAGATCGCCGACGCCGTGGTGGCGTCGCCGGTCACGCCAGCGAAAAGGCCGTCGTTGGCGCCCTTGGACGCCGACGATGCGCCACCGAGCTGGCGGATGAGCATGTCGGCGATGCCGATGCCGCGCCCCTGCGAAAGCGTCACCGACAGCTGCTGGTCGAACATCTGGCGGTAGGTATCGCCCGCCTGCGAGCCCATGATGTCGTCGCCCATGGACGCGCTGGCGTCGCGCATCGACTTGAGCATCATCTGGGTGAAGATCGACTCGAACTGCTTGGCGACGGCCGGCAACGCGGCGTTCGCGTTCTTCTGCGCGGCCGACTTCAGGCCACCCAACGCCGACAGGTCGGTGTAGGTGCCCAGGGCCTGCGTGTCGACGGCGGCGGCCATGTCAGATCACCACCAGTTCGGCGCGCAGGGCACCGGACTCCTTCAGGGCCTGAAGGATCGAGATGAGGTCGCTGGGCGAGGCGCCGACCTGGTTCACGGCACGCACGATGGCATCCAGGCTGGTGCCTGGCCCGAACTTGAACATGTGACCACCCTCCTCGCTGACCGCGACCTGGCTGCTCGGCACCACGGCCGTCTGGCCGCGGCTGAACGCATTGGGCTGGCTGACCTGGGGTTGCTCGCTGATCGTCACCTGGATCGCACCGTGCGCGACCGCGGCGGCGCCGACCTTCACGTCGGAGCCGATCACCACGGTACCGGTGCGCGAATTGACGATGACCCGCGCGGGTGCATCGCCCGGCGTCACGTCCAGGCCCTGGATCGTCGACAGCCACGCCACGCGCTGCGACGCGTCCATGGGAGCGCGCACGGCGATCGTGGCCGAGTCGATGGCGCGGGCCGTGCCGGCGCCGAAGTTGCGGTTGACCGCTTCGGCCACGCGCGCGGCGGTGGTGAAGTCGGCCGTATTGAGGTTGAGCATGATGTCGCCGCCCTTGTCGAAGGACGTGGCGACGCTGCGCTCGATGGAGGCGCCACCGGGTATGCGACCGCTGGCGGAGATGTTCACCTGCACGCTGGAACCGCTCTTGCCCTGGGCGCTCACGCCGCCGACCACGACGCTGCCCTGCGCGATGGCGTAGATCTGTCCGTCGGCGCCCTTGAGCGGCGACATCAGCAGTTCGCCGCCGCGGATGCTCTTGGCGTTGCCGATCGAGGCGACGGTGACGTCGATGCGCTGGCCGGGCTTGGCGAAGGGCGGCAACTCGGCGGTGATGGTCACCGCGGCGGCGTTTTTAAGCTGCGGCCGCACGTTCGCCGGCACGTTCACGCCGAACTGCTGGAGCATGTTTTCCAGGCTCTGCGTCGTGAACGGGGCCTGGCTGGTCTGGTCGCCGCTGCCATCCAGGCCCACGACCAGGCCGTAGCCGACGAGCTGGTTGCTGCGCACGCCACCGACCTGGGTGAGGTCGCGGATGCGGTCGGCGTGCGCGGGCGCCAGCACGCCGAGGGCAAGCGTGGCGACGGCGAAGAAACGGGCGACGGCGTTCATCAGTACGGCATCCACTTCGAATCGAAGAAGCGCGACAGCCAGCCGCGCGTATTGGAATCGGCCAGCGTGCCCTTGCCCACGTATTCGATGCGCGCATCGGCGACGCGACTGGAGGGCACGACGTTGTCCGAGCCGATGTCCTGCGGGCGGACGATGCCGGAGATGCGCACCAGCTCTTCGCCCTGGTTGATCGTGAGCCACTTCTCGCCCTGCACCATCAGTGCGCCGTTGGACAGGCGCCTGGACACCGTGACGGTAATCTCGCCCGAGAGCTGGTTGCTCTGGCTCGACGAGCCGTCGCCGGCAAAGGCGTTGTTGCTCGACAGCGCGCTATCGGCGGTCTTGCCGCCGATGCGCAGGCCCTGGCCCAGCAACGTGGGCGAGGCGATGTTGCTGCCGTTCTTCTTGTTCGTACTGGTCGCCGCCTTCTTGCTCGCCTGGGTGGATTCCACCAGCGTGATCGTCAGGATGTCGCCGGTGCGATGCGCGCGCGGATCGGCGAACAGTTCCATCGACTGCTGGTCGGCATAGATCGACCCGGTCGGCTGCGCGGGCGCGACGGGCTCGTCGGGCATGGTCGCGCTGTACATCGGGCGCGGGGTCGGCGGCACCATGGCGCAACCGGCCAGGAGCGCGAGCGGCAGCGCGGCGGCGGAAAGACGGGCAAGGAGACGGTTCATGGCGGTCATCAGGTCTGCTGGGTGATGAACTGGAGCATCTGGTCGGAGGCCGAGATCGCCTTCGAATTCATCTCGTAGGCGCGCTGGGTTTCGATCATGTTGACCATCTCCTCGACGACGTTGACGTTCGAGGTTTCCAGCGAGTTCTGTTCGAGCGTGCCCAGGCCGTTGAGGCCGGCGGTGCCGGTCTGCGGCGCGCCGCTGGACGCGGTTTCGACATAGAGGTTGTCGCCGCGCGGCTCCAGGCCGGCCGGATTGGTGAAATCGGCGAGCTGGATCTGGCCGATCTGCTGGGCGGCGGCGTTGCCCGGCGTGGTGACGCTCACGGTGCCGTCCTTGCCGATGGTCAGCGAGGTGGCGTTCGCCGGCACGGTGATGGCCGGCTCGATCGGGTAACCGTCGTTGGTCACCATCTGGCCGTCCGAATTGCGCTTGAGCGAGCCGTCGCGCGAGTAGCCCACGGTGCCGTCGGGCAGGGTCACCTGAAGGAAGCCGCGACCGTTGATGCGCACGTCGTAGGGGTTGTCGGTCTGCTGCGAACCGCCCTGCTCGAACATCTTCTGCGTGCCGACCACGCGTACGCCGGTGCCGATCATGAAACCGGTGGGCGACTGGGTCTGTTCGGTCGTCTGCGCGCCGGCCTGGCCACGGTTCTGGTAGGTCAGGTCCTCGAACTCCGCGCGGGCGCGCTTGAAGCCCGTGGTGTTCGTGTTGGCCAGGTTGTTCGACACGACGTCCATGCGCGTCTGCTGCGCATCGAGGCCGGTCTTGGCGATCCAGAGGGACGTGAACATCGTTGACTCCTGCGCCGTCGGGCGCGTTGCGTGCCGGCGACGGTTTTGCGTCGCGCGCCGGGGGTTACCCCACCTGTAGCAATTTCGATGCCGACTGGGCGTTTTCGTCGGCCGCCTTGATCGAACGGACCTGCATCTCGAACTCGCGCGAGAGCGAAATCATCTGCACAAGCACTTCGGACGGGTTGACGTTGCTCGATTCCACCGCGCCGGAGGTCACCCGGACGTTGGCGTCGGCCTCGGCCTGGCTGCCGTCCTTCATGTGCATCAGCCCGTCGCTGCCGTAGCTGAGCTGGTCGTTGCCGGGATTGACCAGCTTGATCCGGTCGGTCGTGGCGACGGTGGAAGGCGTTTCGCCCAGCGGTACGACCGAAATCGTGCCGTCGGCGCCGATCTTCAGGCTCGAGGCCTGCTGGATGGTGATCGGGCCACCGCCGCCCACGACGGGATTGCCGCGCGCGTCCGTCAACAATCCGTCGGCATCCACGCGCAGGTTGCCCGCGCGTGTGTAGCCTTCGCTGCCATCCGGCGCCTGCACGGCGATCCAGCCGTCGCCCTGCACGGCGATGTCCAGGTCGTTGCCCGTCTCCATCTGCTTGCCGCCAGCGCTGTCCCAGCCCTTGCCCTGGGCCACGCCATTGATGCGCGTGGCCAGGCCGTCGCCCTGCACGGGCATGGACTGGAAGGCCGACAGCTCGGCCTTGAAGCCGGTGGTGTTGGCGTTGGCGAGGTTGTGCGCGACCTCGGCCTGGGCCCGCATCACCTGAGTGGCCCCGGTCATCGCGATGTAGACGGAACGATCCATGGCTTATCCCCCGCCGTCAGCTGCGGATGTTGATGATCGTCTGGGTCAGCTGGTTATCGGTGGTGATCACCTGCGCGTTGGCCTGGTAGTTGCGCTGCGCCTTGATCATGTTCACCAGCTGCGCCGTGAGGTCGGCCGTGTTCGAGGATTCGAGCTGGCCCGACTGCACCACGCCGACGTCGCCGGAGTTGGCCACGCCGCGGATCGGCTGGCCCGATTCGGACGACGGCACCCAATTGGTGTCGTTGAGCTGGCGCAGGCCCTGGTTGTTCGCGAAGGTGGCGATGGCCAGCTGGCCCAGCGGGATCGTGGCGCCGTTGGAGTAGATGGCCGAGACGGTACCGTCCTTGGCCACGTCGATCTTGGAGAACTTGCCGGCCGAGTAGCCGTCGTTGGTGACCGCCGTGGTCGAAAACGTGTCGCCGAACTGGGTCACCTTGCTCACGTCGATCGCCAGGTCGATCGGCTGCGCGCCGGGGTTGGGCGACACGGGGCCGAAGTCGAGCTTGCCGTTGGCCGGGGTGGCGATGGCGCCGCCGGCGCTGAAGGTCAGCTGCTGGGTCAGCGGGTTGCCGTTGGCATCCTTCATCTGGGTGCCGTCCACGGTCATGTGCACGTCCCAGCCGTTGGACGTGGCGTTCTTCGCGTAATACACGTTGACCGTATGGGTGGCGCCGAGCGAATCGTAGGCCTGGAAGGTCGACAGGTTGGTGTAGGTCTGGGCGTTGGTCGGGTCGAACGGGGTCACGGCCGGCGCGGTGGCGGTCGAGGGCAGGTTGGCGGTCAGCCCGATGTTGGCGCTGGCCTTGGCCGGCGCCGAACCGGTGGTGATCTGCAGGTCGGACAGCGAGGAGATGTTGAAACCGCCCGTGGGCGTCGGCGGATACACCTGCACGCGCTGGCCCGTGGCGTTGACGATAAAGCCGTTGGCGTCGGGATGGAAGTTGCCCGCGCGCGAATACGAGTAGCCCGAGCCGTCGTGAAGGGTGAAGAAGCCTTCGCCGCTGAGTGCGAAATCGTACGAGTTGCCGGTCTGGGTGAGGTTGCCGTCGCCGAACTGCTGGGCGATGTTGGTCACACGCACGCCGCTGCCGGCGGCCGTGGCGGAGAGGTTTTCGCCGGCCACCGAATACACCTGGGAGAACTCGGCGCGCGAGCCCTTGTAGCCGACGGTGTTGACGTTGGCGATGTTGTTGGCGGTCACTTCCAGGTCGGTGGACGCCGCGTTGAGGCCGCTGAGGGCGATATCGAAAGGCATGGTGGAATTCCTCGCTGTGCGTTACAGGATTTGCGCGATCTGACTGAGCAGGGCGCCGCCGTAACCGGCCACCTGCACGTACGTGCCATCGGTGCCTGAGGCACCGACACCTTCCACCTTGCCGCGCACGAAGGTGCTCGCCGCGGTCCCGCCGGAAGTAGCGGAGATCTGATAGGCGCCGTCCGGCAGCTGCGTGCCGTCGTCGGACTTGCCGTCCCAGGTGAAGTCGACCAGGCCGGTATCGGGCTGGCCCAGCGGCAGGGTGCGCACGACGTTGCCGCCCGCGTCCTTGATCTGCACGTTGACGATGGTGCCGGAGCTGGGCACGTTCACCGCGCCGCTCATCGTGCCGCCCTGCAGCTTGGCCGCGGAGGACGGCACCAGCACGTCGTGGCCGACCATCGCCGATGCGCGCACGAACTGGTCGCCGGACAGGTTGGACGCCAGCGAGTCGAACGACTGCTGTAACTGCTGCGTGGCGGCCACCTGCGAGAACTGCGCCATCTGCGCCACCATCTGGGTGGAGTCCATGGGCTTGGTCGGGTCCTGGTTGGTCATCTGGGTGACCATGAGCTTCAGGAAATCCGACTGCGAAAGCGTCTGCTGCTGCAGCTGGTTCGAGGTGGAGGTACTGGAGCCGAACGTGTTGGTAGCGACGGAGTCGACAGCCATGGGGAATCCTTATTTGCCGAGGTCCAGCGTCTTCTGCATGAGCTGCTTGGCGCTGTTCATGACTTCGACGTTGTTCTGGTAGGAGCGCGACGCGGAGATCATGTTGACCAGCTCGTCGACCGGGTTGACGTTGCTCGAATACACGTAGCCGTTGGTGTCGGCCATCGGGTTACCGGGCTCGTAGCGGGACTGCACGGGCGCCTGGCTCTCGGTGACGCCGAGGGTGCGCACGCCTTCGTTTTCCATCTGGCCGTCGACCTGGCGCTGCACCGCCGCGAACATCGGTTGCCGCGCGCGATAGGCCGTGGCCTCGCTGCCGGACACGCTGTCGGCGTTGGCCATGTTGCTGGCGGTGGTGTTCAGGCGCGCGGACTGCGCGGCCATGCCGGAACCGGCGACGTCGAAGATCTTCAGGAGGCTCATGAGCTGCTACCCGTGATGGCCATACGCATGGCGTGGATCTGGGCCGTCATGAAGCTCAACGAGGCCTGGTAGTGGATGGCGTTGCTGGCGAACTGCGCCTGCTCCACCTGGGTGTCCACGGTGTTGCCATCCATCGACGGCTGGGTTTCCTGGCGATACGCCAGCTGGTTGGCCTCGGCCAGCGCCACGGCGGGGTTGCCACCGATGTGCCCTGCCTCGGTGGCGGTCATCGACAGGCGATCGCCGTCCATCGCACCGGTGGCGGCGGACATCGCCTTGCGGAAATCGAGGTCGCGGGCGAGGAAGCCCGGGGTGTCGGCATTGGCGAGGTTCGACGAAATGACCTCGGCACGGCGCTGCCACAGGCCGAGGGCCTGGGCATGCACGCCGAACAGCGGATCCTTGGAGTCGATCATGGGCACGGGCCCTCTCGTTGACTTGGCCCGAGGGGCTCAGCAAGAGGCGTGCCACGGTGGAAAGCGCAATGCGAAACGGCGCCGTGGCGCCGTTTTCAGAAGGAACATGGGCGATGGCGGCGGAATTCCGTCGCCCGCCGGAGACGATCCGGCGACGGTGGGCCGTCGCGCGTCAGGCGGGCAGCAGTTCCATGACGGCCGTGGCGAGCACGTCCGGCTGGAACTTGGCGATGAAGCGATCCGCTCCCACGCGGGCCACCATCGCCTCATTGAATACACCACTCAGGGAACTGTGCAGCAGCACCTTGAGGTGGCGCAGCTGGGGCTCGTCGCGAATGGCGCGGGTCATCGCGTAGCCGTCCATCGTCGGCATCTCGATATCGGACACCACCAGGGCCACGCGCTCGGCCGCCGGGCCGGCCACCAGCTGGCGCAGGCGCTCCAGGCCTTCGGAACCGTCCTTCGCCACCACGCATTCGAGTTCCAGCTTGCGGAACAGGTCGACGATCTGTTTGCGGGCAACCGCCGAGTCGTCGACGACCAGCACGCGCCGATTGGCGATCGACTGCCCATGGGCCGCCTTCTGCACGCGGTCGGATACCTCGACCGCCCGCGGGTCGACGCTGGACAGCACCTGCTCGACGTCGACGATGGCGACGAGGTCACCGTCCAGGCGCGTCACCGCGTTCACGCGGGGGCCGTAGCCCAGGGCGGCGGGCGGCGCCGCCATCTGGGCGCCGTCGACGTGCACGATGCGGTCCACGTCGGACACCAGGAATCCCTGCACCGACAGGTTGAACTCGGTGACGATCAGGTGCGCGCCATCCACGCCGGCCAGCGGCGGGTACCCCATCGCAGCGGCGAGGTCCACCACCGGAATGGTATGGCCGCGGTAGTCGAAACTGCCCGCCACCAGCTCGTGCATGCTCGGCATGCGCTCCAGGCGCGGCCGGCGAAGCACCTCGCGCACCTTGAACACGTTGATACCGAACGCCTGGCGCTCGCCCAGGCGGAACAGCAGCATCGCCACGCGGTTGTGGCCGGCGAGGCGGGTGAAGGTTTCCACGGTGTCGAGGAGGGGTCGGGCCATCGGGGCTGCGTCGTTCGAGGTGTATGGGGGTATCGGCCCGACGCGTGGATTCTTTACGACGCGACGCCCCTCGCGCGCAGGGCGCGCTCCTGGCGACTGGCACGGGTATTGCTTCGCTCAAGAACAGCGCCCCGCGACCGATGTAGTGGGCGACCCACCAAAAGCGAAGCACCCATGACTCTCCTCTGGAGCCAGCACGTCCGTCTTCTCGCCCAAGCCGCCGCCGCGGGTGACGCCGCCCGCGTGCGGGCGCTCGCCGCCCAGTATCCGGCGGCCGCCAGCGCCCTGGGCGCCCTGCTCAAGCCCGCCGAGCCGCGTACCGCGCCGGCCACCACCATCCAGGCCATCGAGCAGCAGGGCATGGTGCTCACCAATGCCCAGGCCCTCGGCCTGACGTTGCAGGAATTGGGCACCGCCGTCGAAGGGGCCCGGGATGCCGCCGGTCGTTTGACGGAGTCGGGCGCCAGGATTTCGACGGCCCTGGACCAGGCCCGCTCCGGCGTGAGCGGCATGGCCGACGCCGGCGGCGAAGGCATCGCCCAGGCCGGCGACCTCGACGGCCAGTTGCGCCTGCTGCGCAGCGCGCTGTCGGGCATGAGCCGCAACCACGCCCAGTTCGCCGATTACTTCACCGCCATCCGCAAGCTGACCGCAACAGTGCAGGACATCGCCCACCAGACCAACCTCGTGGCGCTCAACGCTGCGATCGAGGCTGCCCGTGCCGGTGAAGCCGGCCGCGGCTTCGCCGTGGTCGCCGACGAGGTCAAGCAGCTCGCCGAGAAGACCACCCAGGCCACCGCCGAGATCGACCAGGTGACGCAGGCCGTCGGCGAATTCTCCGGCCAGCTCGACGAGGCCGTGCAGAACAGCCTGCGCCGCCTCGACCAGACCCAGTCTGGCATCGCCGGCATGCAGGCGTCGCTGGGTCGCGTCGACGGCGTGGTGCGCGCCGCCCGCGAGGGCATCGACGCCGCGCGCGACGGCATGGGCACGCTGCAGGGCCGCATCGCCGGCGTGCAGGCCGCCCAAGCCAGCCTCGGCCGCACCGCCACGGAGACCCGCCGCCAGGCCGATGCCGCCGCCCGCGCCGCCGTGCTGGCCCACCGCCTGGGCCTGGCCCGCCTGGAGACCGAGGGTGAACTCGATGCCGCCACGCTGAGCCAGATGATCCGCGAAGCCTGCCAGGGCCTGCGTTACGCCCTGGAACTGTCCTCGCGCGATCCCGCCGGCCTGGATCGCCGCTGGCTCGATACGACGCCGCTCCTGCGCTGCATCGATCAGTTCCGCGTGCGCCGCTCGGATGCGGCCTCCGATGGCGTGCGGGCCGCCGCCGACCGTTTCTCGGCCCAGGCGTCGGTCTATGCGCTGGCCATCGGCGAAGGTCGCCAGGCCGAGGCCGCGCAGATGCTGCCGGGGTTGACGCGCGAACTCGACGCGATCACCCAGGGCCTGTCCACCGCCCTCGCGGAGCGCGCGGCGTGATCCGCCGCCTCGCCCTCGCGATCGCCGCCCTCGCCTCGCTGGCCTGCCCGTTCGTCGCGGCGGCCACGTCGGTCGATCAGGTGCGTGACATCGCGGTGGCGTGGCTGCGGCAGAACCGTACCCTGCCCGGCGCCCGCATGGAGGCCGACGCCGTCGCGCTCGACAGCCGGCTGCGCCTGGCCGATTGCCCGATGACACCGGACGCCTCGCTGCCCGGCAACCGTGCCCTCGGTGCACGGGTCAGCGTGACGGTGCACTGTCCCGTGCCCGGCGGATGGACCGTCCGCGTGCCGGTGCGGGTGAAGCTGTTCACCCCGGTGCTGGTGACCAGCCGCCCCCTGACCCGGGGCGACGGCATCGGTGCCGCCGACGTGCACAGCGAGGAGCGCGACGTCGCCTCGCTCGCTTACGGCTACATCGCCGCGCTCGACCAGGTCGAGGGCCGCGCCCTGGCGCGCCCGATCAACGCGGGCACCGTACTCACCCCGGGCATGCTCGCCGGCCGCCAGGCCGTGCGCGTGGGCGACGCGGTGAGCATGGAGGCCACGGTGGACGGGGTCACCATCCGCGCCGACGGCGTGGCGATGGGTGCCGGCGACGCCGGGGCCCGCGTGAAGGTGCGCAACGCGTCGTCCGGACGGATCGTCGACGCGGTGATCAGCGGGCCGGGGGTCGTCGCCGTCCTGCCATGAAACAAAGGGTCGATCCATCACACTTTCACCCCCGCGCCCGCTAAAGTTCGTCCCCGGCACGCCGATAAGCCTTCCGAAGGACATCGTTCCGAGGACCCCCTCATGACCAATACGATCAAACCCGGCCTTACCCCTGCGCAGCTCGCCGTCCCGGCGCGCACGCCCAACGCCGCCGCCGGTTCCGCCGGCCAGGCCCCGGCCGCCGCACCCGTGCGCGGCACCGCCGACAGCGTGCGCATCACCGACTCGGCCAAGGCGCTGGACGCCGCCAGCCGTGGCGAAGGCGTCGACACCGCCCGAGTGGAAGCCATCCGCGCCCGTCTCGCCGAGGGCACCTATAAACCGGACGCCCAGGCCATCGCCAGCAAGTTCCTCGCGATGGAAGGCCAGATCGGCGGCAAGGCATGACACCCACCCACGGTTCCGATTTCGATACGGCGCTGGCCGCCGTGATGGCCGACCTCGCCCGTGAGGTCGACCAGTTGCACGCGCACCTGATCGACGAGCGCATGGCGCTCGACCAGGCCGACGCCGCCACGATCGAAACCGTGGGACGCGCCAAGGGCGCCTCGGTGGACCGCATCGAGCGGCTCGACGTCGAGCGCCGCCAACTGAGCGACGCCGCCGGCATCGACTCGCTCAACGACCCGCGCTGGTCGCATACGGTGGATCGCCTGCTCGAGTGTCGCCGGATCAACGACACCAACGGCCGTATCGTCGGCCAGCGGATCGGTCAGGTCCGTCAGGCGCTCGCGGTGATCTCCGGCGACGGCCCGAACGGTTCCACCTACGGCCCGGACGGCGCCGCCCGGATCAAGCTCCGTTCTGCGACCCTCGCACAGGTCTGAGCCAACGCCCCGCAGTATCCTCCATCGCGAACTCACCCCACGGCGCACGACGATAGACATGGCAGCAACCCCCCAGCCGATAGCGGTGAACGACGATGGAATCCTCCCCATCGTTCGCGTGCCGGTCCTCGATCGCAAGCAGGCGCTGTTCGCCTACGAGCTGCTTTTTCCCCGACCCGCCGGGCTGGACATCGAAACCGCCTCGCTGGCGCACACCCAGGCCACGCTGAGCGCCATCGTCGATGGCAGCCTCAAGCGCCTCGTGCGCGATAACCGGGCGTTCCTGCACATGTCGCGCGAACTGCTCGTGCAGCATGCCGACATCCTGCGCCACAACGCGCGGCTGGGCGCCAGCATCAGCGCCGACGTGGGCGACGACGAGCAATTGCTGGTGCGCCTGCGCGAGCTGAAGGGCCATGGCTGCCTGTTCATGCTCGAAGACTTCACGCTGCCCGCCGATCCCGTGCATCGCGCCGGCGTCGACGCGCTGCTGCGGATCGTGCAGTTCGCGAAGGTGGCGGTGGACCATCGCCACCCCGTCGCCGCACGCGCACACATCGATTACGTTCACGCCTTCGGCGTCAAGGTGATCGTCACCGGCATCGACACGCACGAAACCTTTATCGATTACGCCGACCAGGACGTCGACGGTTTCCAGGGCCGCTACCTGCTGCGCCCGGAACGCGTGGACATGCCGCGGCTCACCCCGAACAAGCTCGGCGTGCTACGCCTCATGGGCGCGCTGCAGGATCCGGACAACGGCCCGGTCGAGTTGGGCAAGATCGTCCGCGACGACGCGATCCTCAGCTACAAGCTGCTGGGTTGCGTGAATTCCGCCTACTTCGCCCTGCCCCGCCAGTTGAAATCGGTGGAACAGGCGGCGGTGTTCTTCGGCGTCAACCGCATGCGCAACTGGATCTTCACCATGGCCGTGTCGGGCATGGACGAGCGTCCGCCCGAGCTGCTGCGCCTGGCGCTCATACGCGCGCACATGTGCGAGCAACTGGCTCGCAGCGTCAAGCCCGAGCTGCAGGAGATGGCCTTCACCGCCGGCCTGTTCTCGCTGCTCGACACGCTGATGAACGCGTCGATGGCCTACGTGCTCGAGCACCTGCCGCTGGCGCTGGAAATCCGCGAGGCACTCCTCGAGGGCACCGGCCCCTTCGCGACGATCCTCGACCAGATCCGCCATTGGGAACAGGGCGAACTGCAGACCGACTCCGAGCAGCACATGCTCAAGATGGCCACCATCTACCGCGACGCGGCCAGCTGGGCCGACCACGTCTACGCGTTCGCCGACGGTTCCGCCGCGGCGCAGGCCTGATCCACTGCCGCCCCACGCACCGGCATCGTGCCGGTGGCGGCAATCCCTCGCACCGTCGCCGCGCCGAGGGTTCGCGGACATGGTCCGCTCCTGTGCCCTCGTGATGGGGTCAGGTCAGGAGGTGGATGACGGCGTACTGCCAGATGAGAAGCAAAGCCATCGCGGCGATCACCACCAGGGTGAGTGCGGCGCCGGCTGCGCGCCCCGCCGAGTAGCCCGGCGACGACGACAGGCCCATGGCGTGCGCCAGGCGCGCGATCAGCAGTGTGATGCCGAACACATGCAGCAGCAGGGGCAGGGTCTGGTTGAGTTCCAGCACCAGGAGAAGGATCAACGCGATGGGCACGTATTCGACCGCGTTGCCGTGCGTGCGGATGGCGCACGCGGCATCGCGGTGGCCGCCGTCGCCCAAACCGATCTGGTGGCGCCGGCGAAGCAGGATCACGCGCACCGCGAGTCCAAGGATGAGCAGGGCCAGCAGTGCCGCATAGAGTCCGGTGATACGCATGCGAGAGGGTTTCCCGAAAAGTCAGACGTCACGCGCGTGCCGGTGTTGCGATCGCCAGATCGCCAGCCCCGCGCCCAATACAGCCACCAATAACCACACGCTGCTGACCATCGCGTCGGTGCCCAACCACAGGAGCCCTCCCGCGGCCGTCACCACGACGGTGCCCGCCCCGAGCGCGAACCATGGGTCGCCCTGGAAGCGCGTGCCGGCGGCCGCCAGCAACACGCCAAAGGATGCCACGAGCGCCGCCAGCACGCGCGCCGTCATTACCGCCTCGGGCGGCTCGGGCGTGGCCGGCATGACATCGCTCAGGCGGCGATCTCCCACCTGCACTTCGAAGCCGGGACGGTTGCCCGACGCCGCACCCGGCACCAGCGTGTCCCCATCGATCCGCGCCACCACCGTCATGGTCTGCACCGGCACGGCCTCCCAACTCACGCGGAGGTCGCCCAGCCGGGGCACGTCGGGTTTCGCGCTGGTGATGAGGTCATCGCCGGCACGCTGGAACGTCGCCGCCAGGTTGGCCGGCAGGGTCTTTTCGTTGGGCGACACCGCTACCCGTCCCGGAAACGCGCGCACGATGGCTTGCGACAGCCGGAAATGTCCCAGCCTCACCTCGCCCGCTTCGAACTGACGCCCCTGGATGGGGAACCCGCCGGGATTGGCGTGGCCGGCCGGCTTGGCGAAACGGGACGATTCGACAGGATGATCGACCCAGTCGAGTTCGTAATGGGTCTGCCCGCCTACGGTGACCTCGCGCCACTGGAACATTTCCACGTGCCGCACCAGCAACGGGGATTCGGCACGCACGCCGAACTCCCGGTCGTACGGTGCGTCGATGATCCGCGGCATGCCGTCGACGCGGGTCGTCGAACCGTGCAGGCCGGATCCCGGGCGCCCCTGGTCGCCCAGGTCCAGCACCGGAGCCCCCTGCCGGCTGACGGCGGCGAGGTAGGCCATCGGCCGCTGTTCATTCCACGCGATCAGCGCCAGCGCCGCCAGCAGAGCCATGACGCCCACCGCTCGCCACGCCCAGCGGACCTTGTCATGCGTTTTCGTGTACTTCATCCCGCCCCGTCCCGTTCACGCTGGCTCAGGCGTCCAGCCCGACCAGTGTCTCTCGTGGATCGACCGCCGAATAGCGGCCTTTGTCGTCGCGCGCCACCGATGCCATGGCGCAGCCGTGGTCGTGGGTGAAAAACAGCCGCACCCCGCGCGCCAGTTTGTCGTCGAGGAACGTCTTCTTTTCGTCGATGAGCCGCTCCGGCCACCGGTCATAGCCCATCGTCACCGGCAGGTGCACCCACGGGCGCCCCGGAATGAGGTCGGCGCAAAACACCACGCCCGCCACCTCGGCCAGCATCAGCCCGGGGGTATGGCCTTCGGAGAAGGTGAATCGCACCGCCTGGCCCAGCGAACTGGAGCGGTTCGGCTCGACGAGTTCGAGCCGCCCGCTGGCCTCGAGCAACGCCGCCAGTTCGGGAATGAACGATGCCCGGTCGCGCGGGTGCGGATGCCGGGCACGCGCCCAGTGCTCCGCCCCCACGAGGTAGCGCGCGTTGGGAAACAGCAGGCGCGGCGACCGGCCGTCTTCCCACGCGGCGAGCAGGCCGCCGGCGTGGTCGAAATGCAGATGCGAAAGCACCACCGCGTCGATGTCTTCGTGCGTCAGCCCGACCGAGGCCAGCGAATCGAGTAGCACATGCCGGTCTTCCACCACGCCGTAGCGTTCACGCAGGGCTGGCTCGAAAAACGCGCCGATGCCGGTTTCGAACAGCACGTTGCGTCCGTCCAGACCGGTGACCAGCAGGCAACGACACGCCAGCGGAATGCGATTCTGTTCGTCGGGCTCGATCCAGCGCGCCCACATCGCACGCGGTGCGTTGCCGAACATGGCTCCGCCGTCGAGCCGTTGCGAATTGCCGATGAGCGACCACAGTTTCATGGCATCGACCTCACTGCACCTTGCCCAGGCCCGACGGCCGGCGCGGATCGCTCGCGGCGTCGAGCTTGCCGGTGCGATGGTCCCAGGTGACCACGTTCATGAATCCCCAGGGCGAACGCTCTTTCAGCACATGCCCCATAGCCGTCAGCGCCTTGGCCGTGGCATCGTCGAACACGCCGGGTTCGACATCCACGCGATCGGGCAGGTATTGGTGATGGAAGCGCTTTTGCGCGGTGATGCCCGAGGCATCCTTCCCGTCGATGAAGGCAAGGATGCCTTCGAGCACCTGCGTGATGATGGTCGAACCGCCCGGCGAACCGATGACGGCCGTGCGATCGGCGCCGAACACGAAGCTCGGCGACATCGACGAGAGCATCCGCTTGCCCGGCTCCGGCGCGTTCGCGAGCGAACCGCGCAGGCCGAACGCGTTCGGCTGGCCGGGCACGAGGGCGAAGTCGTCCATCTCGTCGTTGAGGAACACACCCGTGCCTTCGGCGACGAAGGTGGAACCGAACTCAAGGTTGACCGTGAGCGTGGAGGCGACCATGTTGCCGTCGGCGTCGATCACCGAGAAATGCGTGGTGTGCATGCCCGGCTCCGATGCCATGGCCGTGGGCAGCAGATCGGACGGCGTGGCCTTGTCGGGCGAAATGGTGGCACGCAGGCCGTCGGCGTAGTACGTCGACAGAAGCATGTCGAGGGGCATTTTCACGAAGTCCGGATCGCCCAGGTATTCGTTGTGGTCGCGGAACGCCCGGCGCATCGCCTCGATGACGAGATGCGTGGCATGCGCCACGTCGAGGCGGGTGAGGTCGTAGCCGCCGAGGATGTTGAGGATCTCGGCGATCGCCACGCCACCGGACGACGGGGGCGGCACGGTGACGATGCGATAGCCCTTGTAGTCGACACGCAGCGGCTCGCGCTCTTTCACCGTGTAGCTTTCCAGGTCGGCCGCGGTCCAGTTGCCGCCCGCCTTGCGCGTGGACGACACAAGCAGCTTCGCCGTTTCGCCCTTGTAGAAGCCGTCGCGCCCCTGCGCGGCGAGGCGCTCGAGCGTCCGGGCGAGATCGGGCTGCTTCAATGTCCAGCCGGCGGTGGGCACATTGCCTCCCGGCAACAACACCGCCGCCGAGGCGGGGTAGCGCGCCAGGTCGTCCTTGTGGTCGGCGATGGCGCCGAGGAAACGGCTGTCGGGCTGGAAGCCCTCCTTCGCGACGCGGATGGCCGGCGCCAGCGACACCGACAACGGCAGCTTGCCGTAGTGCTGGGCCATCCAGGCCAGGCCGGCCGGCTCACCGGGGATGCCGGCCGACAGCGGGCCACGCGTGGACACCTCGCGATTGGGCTTGCCGTCCTTGCCGACGTAGACCTTCATGTCGACAGCCCTGGGCGCGGTCTCGCGGGCGTCGACGAACACATCGCGGTTATCCGACGCCCGGTGCAGCAAGGCCATGAAGCCACCGCCCAGGCCCGAGCTCTGCTGCTCCACCACGGCCAGTGTCGAGGACACGGCCACCGCCGCGTCGAACGCGTTGCCACCCTTGCCGAGCACTTCGAAACCGGCGTTGGTGGCAAGGAAGTTGGCGCTGGCGATGGCCGCGTGGCCCGGACCGCGCGACGGCGTGTCGGCGGCGGCATCCCTGGCGGACGCCACGCCTGTGCCGGCCACGAGAAAGGCACTCGCGGCGATCAGGCGCCACGACGAAAGACGGGTCATGGGGTGTCTCTCCGGACAGTCATTACTGCCGGCCAGATTAACCCAGAAGGCTCAGGAAGCCGACTTCGCCATGAGGTGTTCGTACTTGAGCATGAGCTGTTCGCGGCTCTCGACACGATCGGGATCGTGCGGAATGCATTCCACCGGACACACTTCGACGCACTGCGGGTTGTCGAAATGCCCCACGCACTCGGTGCACAGGTCGGGATCGATCACGTAATACAACTCACCCAGCGAGATGGCCTTGTTCGGGCACACGGGCTCGCAGACGTCGCAGTTGACGCAGGTGTCGAGAATCATGAGGGACATGCGCTCATTTTAGCGCAAGTCGCACCCCAACGAAGAAGGGCGCCCCAGGGCGCCCTTCTTCACGAGCCACGCGTGGTGCGTGACGCGTCGTCACATGGCGACGAAGCGGTAGGTGGCACCGGTCGGGGCCAGGGCGTCGGCGACGCGCTGCTGGTCGGCCTGATCGCCGATGAAGAGCACGATCACGTTCTTGAACGAGCCCGGCTGGGCGTTCTTGAAAGCGTCGACGATCAGGTCGGCGGTCTTGGCCGACGACGGGCCACCGAACACGAGCATGTTGCCCGGGGTGACGCCACGGGCCACGGTGCCCTGGACGTTGTCGAGCTGGCGCTGGCGACCGTCCTGGCCTTCCTGGTCGTCACCGGCCGGCACGAAGTACGGGAACGGGCGGTCGGCGGTCATGCCCTGCATGTTCTTGCGCACGATCTGGCCGAAGAACTGGCTCCACGCCTTGGTGTCCTTCGGATCGGACGGCTTGGCGACGGCTGCTTCCTGCTGGGTGGAGGCCTTGTCGGCGTCGTCGGACTTGTTGCAGGCCGACAGGGCCAGCGAGGCGGTCAGGGCCACGGACGCGGCGAGGAGGAACTTACGCATGATGATCACCTTTAGGTTCAAGAATGGCGCCAGCGCTGGCGCATGGCCTGTTGCACCGCCGGATGCACGAAGCCGGATATATCGCCACCCAGGCGACCGATTTCACGCACGAGCGAGGAGGAGATGAAGCTGTACTGCTCGGCCGGGGTCAGGAACAGCGTCTCGGCCTTGGGGATCAGGTGACGGTTCATGCTGGCGAGCTGGAATTCGTATTCGAAGTCGGACACCGCGCGCAGGCCGCGCAGGATCACCCCCGCGCCGATCTCCGTCACGAAGTCGGCCAGCAGGCAGTCGAAACCGCGCACGTCGACGTTGGGCAGGTCGGCCAGCGCCAGGCGGGCCAGCGCGATGCGCTCGCCGAGGCTGAAGCCCGGCCCCTTGCTGCGGCTTTCGGCCACCGCCACCACGATGCGGTCGAACAGCGGCGCGGCGCGCGACACGAGGTCGGCGTGGCCGTTCGTGATCGGATCGAACGTGCCGGGGTAGACGGCGAGACGCGGATTGACCGGCGGAGGAGTCATGGAGAACGCAGGCAAGGGAAAACGCGGATTAGCTTAACGGATCGGAAAGGGTGCGGCGATAGAGGGTGTAGGCAACCTCCCCGGCCTGCCCCTGGCGATGCGGCTGCCAACTGGCCGGCAGGCGCAGCACGGCGGCGCGGGGGGATTCGACGTAGATCCAGGCCGAGGCGGACAGCCAGCCGCCTTCTTCCAGCAGTGTCGCCGCGGTGTCCCAGGCGCCGTCGGCGAAAGGGGGGTCGATGAACACCACGTCGAACGGCTTGCCGCCCCCCTTGAGCCAGCGCGCGGCATCGTCGGCCACGACGCTGGCCTGCACCTTCAACCGGGTGAGGTTGGCCTTAAGCGCGGCAACCAGCGCCTGCTCACGCTCGACGAAGGTCAGCATCGCCGCGCCACGGGAAAGCGCCTCGATGCCCAGGGCGCCCGTGCCGGCGTAGAGATCGAGGCAGCGCGAGCCCTCGATCACCGGTTGCAACCAGTTGAACAGGGTCTCGCGCACCCGGTCGGTGGTCGGCCGCAGTCCCGGCCGGTCCGGGACATCCAGCCGCGAGTTGCGAAGGCTTCCGCCAATGACACGGATGCGGCCGGTCCCGTTCATCGATCAGCGGCCAGTGGGGGCGGGAGTGCTAGCATTCGCCTATTGTCTTTGAATCCGCCGCGCAATGCTCAAGTTCTGGAAAAAGAAGCCCGTCGACGCCGCCCCGGCCCCCGAGGCCACGCCCGTCGAGGATGACGTCCGGGCCAGCGCCGCCGACCCGGCGTCCACCGACGCCGCGACAGGCCTGACCGAAGCCCTGGCCGAAACCGCGCCGGCCGAACCGGAGGTGCCCGAGCTCTCGGGCGAGTTCGACGCGAGCGCCGCCGCCGAAGCCGCCGCGGAGGCCTCGCAGCCGGCACGCCGCAGCTGGCGCGAACGCCTTTCGGGCAGCGGTTTCGCCAAGAGCCTCAGCTCGCTCTTCGTGCGCCACCCCAAGCTCGATGACGACCTGCTCGACGAGCTGGAAACCGCCCTGATCACCGCCGATGTCGGCGTCGAGGCCAGCACCCGGCTGGTGGAAGCGCTGCGCAAGCGCATGCACAAGCGCGAGTTCGCCGACGCGCAGGCCCTGCTCACCGCTCTGCGTGCCGAACTGGTCGCCCTGCTCAAACCCGTCGAGCGCCCACTCGACGTGGGCACGCACACGCCGTTCGTGATCCTGACCGTCGGCATCAATGGCGTGGGCAAGACCACCACCATCGGCAAGCTTGCCCGCCGCTACGCTGACGAAGGCCGCAGCGTGATGCTCGCCGCGGGCGACACGTTCCGCGCTGCCGCCGTCGAGCAGTTGAAGACGTGGGGCGAGCGCAACAAGGTGCCGGTGGTGTCCCAGGGCCAGGATGCCGACTCGGCCAGCGTGATCTTCGACGCCCTCCAGGCCGCTCGCTCGCGCGGCACGCATGTGCTGATCGCCGACACCGCGGGACGCCTGCACACCCAGGGCGGCCTCATGGACGAGCTGGGCAAGATCGCCCGCGTCATGAAGAAGCTCGACACCGCCGCGCCGCACGAGGTGCTGATGGTCATCGACGGTACCACCGGCCAGAACGCCATCAGCCAGTTGCGCCAGTTCCGCGACACGGCGGGCGTCACCGGCCTGGTGGTGACCAAGCTCGACGGTACCGCCAAGGGTGGCGTCATGTTCGCGCTGGCGCGGGAGTTCGCCCTGCCCATCCGCTACGTGGGCCTGGGCGAAACCGCCACCGACCTGCGCGTATTCGACGCCGAAGCCTTCGTCGACGGCCTCCTGCCCGCACGACTGGGAGGTTGACGGTGGGCCGCCTGGCGACGTCATGCCGATGAACCGCCGGCTGCGCGCCGGCCTCTACGTGTTCGGCGGCGTGTGCGCGTTGCTGTTGGTCACGGCGGTCGTGGCGACCTATGTCGTGCTGCAACCCGAACGCTTCACCGCCCTGCTGCAATCGCGTGCCCGGGCGGCAGGTCTGGAGCTGACCCTGGCCAACCCCGCGAGCCCCACCCTGTGGCCCTCGCCCGCGCTCGATCTGGAAGGCGTCATGCTACGCGGCGAAGGGTCGAGCACACCGCTCATCGTCGCGTCGCGGGGGCGTGTGGTGTTGCCGTGGCATACCCTGCTCGGCGGCGAGGCCACCATCTCCCGGCTGGAAGTGGAAGGCGCACGCATCGACGTCGACGCGGTGTCGGCCTATCTCGACACGTTGCCGAGCCGCCCCTCCACGGCGGGCGCGACACTGCCGACGATCGATGCCGGCTTCCGCATTGCGCGCGGCACGCTCTTGCGCGGTACGAAACTGGTGCTGTCGGACATCGAAGCCGAGGCCGACCGCCTCGCCAGCGGACGTCGCTTCACCCTCACGCTGTCCGCCCACCTGGCCGACGGCACGCCTTACGCGCTCGATCTCGACACGGTGCCCACCCTGTCGCGCGGCGTACTCACGTTGGCCGACATGACCCTCGGCCTCGACAGCGATCCACGCTTCGAGTCCACGCTCAAGGGCACGGCCACGTGGCGCGGCGGCGCGGATGTCGGCGCGTCGCTCACCGGCCGCGTGACGCGCCACGATGCCACACCGTATGACGTGGCGCTGCGCGTCACGCCGGCCAACGAGAACGACCCGCTCTACGTCGCGCTCAAGCTCGATGGCGACACCGATCATGCCGACCTGCGCCTTCCGCCCCTGGCGCTTGCGCAGTGGTGGACCGGCATCCGCGGCACCGGGTCGCTGACGATGCCGCCGCTGGTCGGCACCGTGCAGGCGCAGAACGTCGACGCGGGCAGCCTGCACGTCAAGGGCCTGCGCATACGCGCCACGCCCGACGCACCCGCCGCCACCGCCACGGTAGGCGTCGCGCCTTGAACGCTTTCGCCCGCGAACTGCTCCGCTGGTACGACCACCACGGACGCAAGGAACTCCCCTGGCAACACCCGCGCAGCGCCTATCGGGTGTGGCTGTCGGAAATCATGCTGCAGCAGACCCAGGTGGTCACGGTGCTGGATTACTTCCAGCGGTTCGTCGAGCGCCTGCCCACCCTGCGCGACCTCGCGGATGCCGATGAGGACACCGTGCTCGCGCTGTGGTCGGGGCTGGGTTACTACCGTCGCGCCCGTTTCCTGCACCATGCCGCGCGGCTATGCGTGGAACGTCACGGCGGCGACCTGCCGCGCGACCTCGACGCCCTCATGGCCCTTCCCGGCATCGGTCGCTCCACGGCGGGCGCCATCCTCGCCCAAGCGCACGGGCTGCGTTTCCCCATCCTCGACGGCAACGTCAAACGCGTGCTCACGCGCTACCACGGCATCGAAGGGTTTCCCGGTGAGAGCGCCATCGAAAAACGCCTCTGGCGGCACGCCGACGAACACACGCCCGACGAACGCACCGCCGACTATACGCAGGCGATCATGGACCTCGGCGCCACCGTCTGCGTGCGGAGCAAGCCGGCCTGCCTGCTCTGCCCTCACGCGGCCACATGCGTCGCTCACCGTGACGGGCTCACGACCGTGCTGCCCACGGTAAAGCCTGGCAAGAAAATCCCAACGCGCGCCGTCGCGATGCTGCTCATGCGCGACGGACGCGGACGCGTGCTGCTCGAAAAACGCGGCACGCAAGGCGTGTGGTCGGGGCTATGGAGCCTGCCCGAGGCGGTCGACGCGGACGCCGCGCCGGCCGTGGCGACCACGTTCGCGCGCGTGCACGCGGCGGAGCCCCTGCCCGCGTTCACCCACGTCTTCAGCCATTACCGGCTGGACGTCAGCCCCCTTCTGTTCGACCATGCGGCCCCGCTCGCCGCCGTGGCCGACCGCGCCGACCGGCGCTGGTGCGACCGCGAGGACATCGCCTCGCTCGGCCTGCCCGCCCCGGTGCGCACCCTGCTCGACCATCTTCCGGAGATCGCCCCATGACGCACACGGTCCATTGCGTGAAACTCGGCCGCGACGCCGACGGCCTCGACTTCGCCCCCTGGCCCGGTGAACTGGGCAAGCGCATCTACGACAACGTGTCCAAGGAGGCCTGGGCCCAGTGGCTCGCCCACCAGACCATGCTCATCAACGAGATGCGCCTGTCGCCGCTCGACCCCAAGACGCGCGGCTTCCTCTCCGGCGAGATGGAAAAATATTTCTTCGGCGGCGGCGACGTCGCCCAGGCGGCCGGCTACGTGCCACCCGACGAAAACGCTTGACGCGCGTCCCGCTACCCGATTTAATACGCGGCTCCACACGCCGCAACACGCATTGCAGGCACTCGTGGCTCGGTAGCTCAGTTGGTAGAGCAGGGGATTGAAAATCCCCGTGTCGGCGGTTCGATTCCGTCCCGAGCCACCATTTATTCAAAGACTTGCGTTTACGCAGGTCTTTTTTCTTTTGGGCGACTGCAATTGGTTGCCCGCTCGGTGCCCGTTTTCGACTGTGTCATGTAGGACGGAAAACCTTCTCACGCGATTGCCACGTAACCGTGTCATTCATGCTGCCCCTATGCGGGCGACGCCCTGACAAGAATCGTGAACAACCCTCATCACGCACATATGCTTGATGCCATCAGTTGCGATGGTCGAGGGGGACATGGACGCAACCTTTGTGCACAACGTGATCTTTCGAAACAAGCTGCATGAAAGCGGCGGTCAGGCGTTTCAGGACGTCTTCAATCAACTAATGACGTTTGTATTTGAAAGTCACGTTGCCGTGCTGGCTGCAGCCGACTCTGGTGTCGATCGGAACGTTCCCACCATTATAGGAATGGCGTGGAGATGCGAGCAGACGGCCAGAAGATGTGCAAGGCGAGCGCCAACGTTGAGCAGATAGAACTCATCCTCGTCCGGCAGGCGATCACCGGATGGCTCGACGTGCGCAGGATTGTCGCCCAGCGCGAGGGACATCTTCACAGCTGCGTCTAAAGCCAGGCTCACCAGCGGAACGCTGTTTAAGGCGTCGAATGGGGATGGGATCGCTGCCTTTGGCATTGGGACGGCACCACGATAGGCGGATTTAGGACCAGTGAACTAGCGGCAGTGAAAAACTCATTCGCTTGACCGCACGGTGATTGCCAGGATGGCATGGCTCCGTCAAGACTCCCCTGCCCCGATCACGCTACGCCGATGACGATTCAACAAGGACGTCGAAGCATTCGTAGCGTCTTCAGGATTCCTGCTCACTTCGTCGTTCCGCAATCGACAAATATCTAAACACCTTGCGATTAGCTCTGTTTTTATTAGAAGTGGATGGATTTTCCGGTGTTTTCAGCTATCCACTCGTAACGAGAACAGAGCCTTGCGATTGATTTTGCTTCGGAGCTCGCGGACACACCCGGTTGCAAGCGCCACTACACGGCCTTGGCATCGACGGCCCACGCCGCCGGAAACATATTGGCACGCAGCGCAGGCGAAAACGGCTGCACGTGGAAGTCGGCCACGCCGTGCACATAAAACGGATCGGCCACCAGTGCCGCATCCAGTGTTGACCGATTTTCGGCGTGAGCCAGAATCAGCCCACCCAAGCCTGTATCGATCGGCCCGGCCGCCAGAACGCGGCCAGCGCGGACCTGCTCGACCAGCCAACTGCGATGCGCGTCCAGATGGCCGTCGACTTCGACCTTTGGCCGACTGTATGTCAAGGTAACGATATAGAGCATGGTGTTCTCCTTATGGGTCAGTGAGAGGCAAGAAAACAGTCCGCGTCGATGGCCGCATGGGCGTCACAGATCGATTGTGCGCGCAGTTCGTCGCCACGACTTAACTGCTCCGCCCGCACAAACGTCACATCAATGATGCCGAGAAAACCGAACATGGCTTTCAAGTACGCTTCCTGAAAGTCCATCGCAGCCGCCGGTCCCGCGGAATACATCCCGCCGCGCGTGGAAGCGACGATCACCCGTTTTCCTGCCGCCAGGCCGACGGGGCCTTGGGCGGTGTACTGAAACGTTTTTCCCGGCTGTGCGATGCGATCGATCCATGCCTTGAGTTGGGTGGACACAGAGAAGTTGTACATCGGCGCGCCAATCACGATCAGGTCGCTGGCGAGAAACTCGTCGACCAATGATCGGGAGCGTTCGTGCTCTGCGTGCGTCACGCTATCGGCATCGTTGCCGGCCACCGGACGAAACCCCGCAGCGATCGCGCCGTCCAGGTGTGGCACCGGATCAGCGACGAGATCGCGATAGACCACCACGATGCCTGGATGGCGAAGACGTGCCGTATCGACCACCGCCGCGCTAAGGGCGCGCGAGACCGATGCGTCCCTTAGGATGCTGGAATCCAGATGAAGCAGTTGCATGGTGAAGTCTCCGAGAATAATTGACAGGAGGGGATGCGTCGGCGCGACCGACGACGATTGGCAACCAAGGGGCGACAGAGGCTCCGTCAGCGCGATACCGCGTTCGCCGCCTTTTCGATGAGTTTCACCACGGCCATCGGATGAGATACGGGCGAAAGATGGCTCGACGCCACCGAGGATGTCTGCGCATGGATACGCTCTGCGATGGCCCGCTGCACGTTCGAGGGCAACGCCCCGTCGCCTACCGTGACGAGATACCAGGCCGGCTTGTCTCGCCACGCCGCATGAGACACCGAGTCATCGAATGCACTGGCTGCGATCGGGGGCGCCACGGAGGCCAAATGTTCGACTCGACCTTTCGGCAAGTCGCCCGCCATCGTCCGTCGATAGGCATCCGGGTCGGTGAGCCAGAGTAAGCCGTCGCTGTCCGGCGTCATGCCGGTCATCGGTGCATCCAGACGTTTGAGCAACGTCGCTACCGACTCGCCACTGTCAGGAACCAGGGCGGACAGGTAGACGATGGCTTTCACGTTGGCGGCGTTTCCTGCTTCGGTGACGACAGCGCCACCCCAAGAATGCCCGACCAGCACCACGTCGCCGCCCTGTCGGGCAAGTACCCGCTGCGTAGCCGCCACATCATCGGCCAACGAGGTCAGCGGATTTTGTACAGCGGTGACCCGATAGCCATCCCGCTGCAGTCCGGAGATCACTGTTGACCAACTCGATCCGTCGGTGAACGCACCATGGACCAGGACGACATCGCGGACCGGTGGGGTCGCATGGACCGCCCAGCTCAGGAACGACGCCCCGGCCGCAAGAACCCGCTTGAGCCAGGGATGTGCAGTACGAAGATGCATGGATGCTACTTCCAGGACGGCGTTGGCGCACATCGTAGGTGGCCCCTATTGACTTATAAATCACTCCGAAATACACAGACTGTCTATCATTGGCATACAGTGAGCATCCATGGCCGACTGGGGAAATCTCAAGCGTCTCGGGTATTTTGCCGCCGTCGTGGAATGTGGGTCGTTCACCGCTGCCGCGGAACGCCTGGGGATCACGAAGGCCGTGGTGAGCCAGCAGGTCGCCCGGCTGGAGGCGGAGTTCCGCACGGCCTTGTTGTTCCGGACGACACGGACCGTGCGCCCCACCGAAGCCGGGCTGGCGTTTTACCGGCGCTGCGCGGCGATCCTTCGTGATGCAGAAGACGCCTTCGGCGAACTCTCCGAAACAGCGAGCGAGCCTTCGGGTGAACTGCGGCTCACAGCTCCGTTGGACTACGGCATCGGCGTGGTCGTACCGGCCATCGCGACCTTCATGCAGAGATATCCTCAGTGCAAGGTCGACGCGGTACTCAGCGACCAGACACTGGACATGATGGCACGCAACATCGAGCTGGCCGTGCGCGTGGGCTGGATCACCGATACGCAATTACAAGCTCGTCGCATCGGTACGTTCCATCAGTGGCTGGTGGCGGCGCCACACTGGCAAGCGGACGTTGATCGTCTTGATGGCCCGGAAGACGTCGCGCGGCTTCCTTTCGTCGCCAATACCATCCTTCGTGAGCCCTTGCGCTGGCGGTTTTCGCGAAGCGACGGTGAGGCGCGGGAGG
This sequence comes from Luteibacter sahnii, assembly GCF_034063545.1. Taxonomy (NCBI): domain Bacteria; kingdom Pseudomonadati; phylum Pseudomonadota; class Gammaproteobacteria; order Lysobacterales; family Rhodanobacteraceae; genus Luteibacter; species Luteibacter sahnii. Next base: position 438,686 of record NZ_JAQLOK010000001.1, on the reverse strand, counting down.
TTGACCTGCCGGCCTCACTATTGCTTGACGCGACACTACCGGTGCGTCAGGCGGTTCTGATGGGGGTGGGGCTCTCAGTGTTGCCCGATTACGCCATTGCGGACGACGTGGCGGCCGGGCGGCTGATTCGCGTTCTGCCGACATGGGGCCTGCCTTCGGGCGGCATCCACGTCGTTTTCCCCACGGCACGCTTTCGACCACCGAAGGTGCGTGCGTTCGTCGACCTGCTAGCCGAGCAAGCGACACGCCCGTTTGGGCACTTCGCCTTGCCGCCTTCTGAGCAGGCACGTTGAGCTTGCCCCGGTCCAATGGACACGCAAGTTACGGGATAGCAGCTTCGGTCGCCACAGGCGATCGATAGCCGTTGGCGGCTAGACACTCAGCGATGTATTCGCTTGTCCGAACACCCGGCCGGCGTCTGGCGTGTGCGTACCTCGGGAGGGCTGGACCTTTGGGCGACGGCGCGCTGCTGCCCTCGCCGCACACCTGTTGAGTACAGTCCATCACGGCGCGACCGCTACGGTATAGCTGCCGGTGGCGTAGCCGGTGCTGGGCGCCGGCACCGGCGTGATGTCCAAGGCCAGCGTCGCAGCAACCTGCTGCTGGACCACGCCGATCTACCTGACGTCGTCCGCGGAGCGGGCGTGTGGCATGTCACAACCACAACCTCCATCTACGTGGGCAATTCTTCGCCTAGTCTGACGAGCGAGGGGAACGCATGGACGCGGATGTGGTGTGGCGGTCCAAATCGATGGTGTCTCACGCGCACCCGCTTGGCTCAACGTTTGACCAACGCCGACCCAGCTTCTCAGTGAAGCGTCACGAGCCGGCCTTTTTGACTGCGAGCGTCAGAGGGCGTCAGGCACGAACTTCGCCAGACACTCGTGCTTGGCCCGCTTGGCCTTGGGAATCGGCGCCGCAGCGGTGATCCCGTACGGATCGTCCGTACGCTGGTCCAGCGGATCCAGGTAGGCGCCAGCGTGGTAGTCCACGTCGCAGTGCTCGTACTTGTCGCAAATCTTCAATTTTGTGCAGATGACTTTCCCATCCCGCTCGTAGACGTAATAGGTCGCTTCCGAATACGGCAGTCGAGGATATGATTGGGTACGAATGGTTACGGCCGATGGCTCGGCGGCACACGCCGAGCCGGATAGCGCAAGACCAGCCAGGAGAATCCAAGCGGTCCGGTGCGAACGTGGGGGCATGGCAGTGTCCTTGAATAGTAACGCCAAGGGCGGATAGTGCCCCATGCTCGTGATGACGACAAATGAACCGTCCCGGTTAAATCAGGAACAACGTATCTGATTCTACGGAGAGCCATGGCCATAACGCCCAGGCACCCCGCAGCGACCACGCCAACGAACGCCGCCAAACTCCGCGTGATCCGGTGCAACGCGACCTTGCCCATGGCCAGAAGACCTTGATTCGCGAGAGCAGCGTTCAACTCAAAATCATCCAGAAACGCACGGGCATAGCACTCGGGTGGGTCCAATGCCGTAAGCACGTGCTCCTCAATCATGCCTTGGGCGATTCGGTCGCTGATATGCGATTCGATCTCGCACGTGACGTCATCGCGATCCGCGCGAGGGAGCGCGCTGAGTGACCAACGAAGGCGACGTAGCCAAACGCGCGTGGTGACAGCGTTATTCGGATTCATGAGGAACCTTTCTGCGAAGGAATCCGGTGAGTGAATGGCTGATCCTGCTCCACTGCGCCGTGGCTGCCGCGAGTTCGGAATGCCCGTCCTCTGTCAGTTCGTAATATTTCCGCGGCCGGGCCCCCTCCTCCACGATCAGCCACTCCGAGCGCACGGAGCCTGCTTTCTCGAGCCGATGCAAGAGCGGGTAAATGCTGCCCTCGGCAACGTCGAGGCCCGCTTCGTCGTTGAGACGATCGACAATGCTCAATCCATACTGCGGCCCGTCTCGCATGGCACTGAGAACGGCCAGTTCAGCGAGGCCTTTAAGCAGTTGCGAGCGACGCGAGAGGTCCGTGGCTTTGTCGTCAGGGCTTTTCATCTTGCAATGCAAGATATGATCTTACGCATGGTCAGTCAACCGTGACGATGGGCAGGGTGCCGAACCTGTGGAAACGACGAAGACGTCGGCAACCGACCGAAGACACCTCATGCCGCCGTCACCCAAACACACCCATGGCTACCCCTTCGGCCAGGCAGATCGTCGTGATCCCGGGGCGGCCTCAGCACACTCTGCTACGGACGGACCAGGCTGCGCTGAGGCCAGTCCACCGCGTCCGCGCCTAGGTAACCATAGGGTGACGACCTTGCGGGTCTTCGTTGGCCCGTCTCGCATGTGTTCATTGTCGAGAACCTCCAAACCGGTCTGGCGATGCCCGATTTGCCAGGCATTGTCGTCTCCATGGGCCTCGGCTAAAACGTCGATGTGTTGGTCCAGCTACCTTGGCTTGTTCGTGCGAACTGCGTCTACCGGGGTGATTTGGAGACCCACGGATTCGCTATTCTGCATCGAGCTCGTTCATACACTCGCCCATTGCAATCCGTGCTCATGGGCGAAGAAACGCTGTCGCGGCACAAGGCCTTGTGGGTGTATGAGGCGATGCAGCATCGGCAGCTTAACTGACGTTTCTGACAGAGGGGGAGCAGCAATTTTTTATAGGGAACTCTAGCGCCAGCGCTGGGGACAAATATTCGCGTGGAGGAGGATGGGTCCGCCGCACGGACGGCGCTGGAGCAGCTTGGTGTCCGCACCTAGTGGACACATTTTTTTGGTGAGTCGGACAGATGCGAAAAACCCGATACGACCCGGCAAGCGACGACTGGTTAGTAATGACCGTGCTTGGCGCCCTGGTTGCCATTATTGGCTCAGTCGCTCACGAGATGATCGGCCACGGGCTGGGGTGTGCGCTGGATGGCGGAACCATAACCCTTCTGACCTTTCTCGTTTTCAGATGCGACGGGGCGACCTGGATTGCGGACGGTGGAGGCCCCATCGGCGCCTTGTTTGTCGGATGTCTAGCCGTGCTTTTCGTATTCCGGCGTCGGTCGCGAGATCCGCTCGTCAGGCTAGCCCTGTTTACGATCGCGAGCATGCTTCTATTCTGGTTCTTCGCCCAGATGGTTGCGGAGGCGGTTGACGGTAGCGATGACTGGGGCCACGTAGCCAGGGATTTAGACTGGCCAAAGGAATGGCACGTGATGGCGGCTAGCCTGGGTATCGTTGGTTACTGGCTGACATTTCAGGTCATGCGGCGGGCGGCCGCCTCATTGATTGAAGGCCGTCGTATGCGCCTGATCGTTCCCTACCTTGGCGCCGCGCTCTCTGCGCCGGCTCTTGCTGCGTTATGGCACGGCGGCGCTCTTGCTTCGGCCATGGATGGATTTATGACATTTGCCGTTGCACCCTTCGGGCACGTGATGCTTCTTTTCTCCGTGCAGAAAAATGACGTGACGAGCCGTCCCATTCGTCGAAGTTACGCATTCATCGGCGTCGCCCTGGTCATCGTCGCGCTTTTCGCCACCGTGGTGGCCCCTGGCCTTGGTCGCCTTTCATAGCCTCTGCGTAAGCTGTTGTCGGTAACCGTCACGGTGGCCCACGGTCCATCCGCGCCAGGCCATAGATCAACGCTACATCGCAGATCATGCGGTCTGTACAGGGACGTCTTGAGATAGGGGTCAACCACACCGGGGTCGTCGACACCGAGGATGGCTCGTCCAGCAACGCCGCCGCGGAAGCGGTTCGCCACATCACCAGACCCACGTCACCGGATCGCGTGCGGCCACCCAGGCCATGATGCTGCGCCTACCCGGCGTGGGTCGGGTCATGAACGTGTCCAGCTCGGCATGCTCGCGAGCGGTGAACGGGAATCCATCCCCTCCTTGACCCGAACATAGTAGTTATCGAACTCGCCGCTACCGACGTGGACAAAGCCATGGCGAACATAGAAGCGATTCGAATCGCTTTCCTTCAGCGCCCCCACTCGTATCGGCTTCCCCGCCTCGTCGGCTTCCTTGACGATGCGGGAGAGCACCTCTGAACCGATCCCTTTGCCCTGGACGCGCGGTGTTACGTAAAGGTGATCGAGCAACCACTCATCGCCAACGGTCTTGAGAACCACGAAACCCACCAGCATGCCCGACAACTCGATGCGTCGTGTCGCGCTGGCATCGAAGCCGTCCACAAACCGATGGCGAGCACGAACCGGATCGAATCGCCCCAGGCGCTCAAGGCTTTCACGCATGGCCTCGATCCGTATGGACACCAGGCGGTCCAGGTCGTCGGGGGACGCTTGCGTCAAAAGCACATCGGATTTCTTGCTCGCGGCAACAGACATGTCATTTAAGACGCGGGATGGGACATCCATCATAGAGAGCCGTCGAAAGCTAAACCAGCCGGGCTTGGCGACTCGCGACGCGTTGCGCCACCGCATCGTCGCGTGGGCATATCCAAGCAAAAAAACCTCACGGCGGTCGCCCCCATCGGTATGCGTCGATCGGCCACCTGGCGTCTGCACGATCGACGCCTACCCGGGTGCGACGTTTCGTTATCCGTCGATGTGCCGGGGGTTCCGCGCCGGCCCGGCCCGGCGCGGTTGACCCGGCTCATTCTTCACAATCGTGTTGGCGTCATTGACACAGGAAAACACCGGACTGGGCATAGTGAATCGCCCTCACCCCAGGTGCCCGGTTCGATGGTCGTCTTCGATATTCCTCTCCATCCGCCCGACAACCTTTGGCGTGTGGCGTGCCCCGAGGGCGAGAGCTGCACCTTCTCGTCCCGTCATCAGGCGGTCGCTTGCGCAGCAAAGCTTGCCGCGCGATTACGCAACGCCCACGGTGAGGCCTACCTGAGCCTTGAGGGCGAAGACGGCCGATGGAGGCTGTTTACCCCTGAGCTCAAGGCACCGATGACCCATTAGATCAGGGCCGGCGCGGCTCTTGCGCAAGGCGACGGATACCGACAGCCGCCTGCTGGGATGAAGCATGGATGTCGGGGTCGAATTCGCCGTCCTCAGCGGAAGCGTCCGATCCGGGCTTCCACGGCCGCCGGTGGCGCAACCCCATCATCCACCGCAGTGATGGGCAAACCGGTCAATGAGCGCCGAAAGTTCAACGGGCGATTCAAGGGGTGACAAATGTCCGGTGCGGGGCAAAACAGCCTGGTTGGCACCGGGGAGATGGGGAAGGACATGGGACGAAAGCAGCTCGACGGGGTCAACCTTGTCCCACTCACCTGCGACGACGAGCACGGGCACGCTGATGTGCGCGACGCTGCTGCGGATGTCTTCCATCATCGTGGCCATTGGCCAAGCGACCTTTGCTTCTGGCGCACCCCGCAGGCTGTCTTCGACGACCTGGGCGAGGTCAGCATCCGAAAGCGTCTTGCCCGCCAGGACCTGGGCGACCGTTGCGGTTATCGATTCGCGCGTGTCGTAAGCGTGGGCCATCATCTTTCGCTGCTCAAGTGGGAAGATCGACGGCCCCGGAGAACCGGGGGCGACCAGCACGACGCCGGCAAGGCCCACGGGACGACGCGAAGCAAGAAGCTGGGCGATCTTCCCTCCCATGGAGTGACCCACGATCAGGTAGCGCTTGAGCGCCAGCGTGTCGATGATGCCCTGGACATCGTCAGCCAGGGTCTCCACGCTGAAATCACCGCTTCCCGCAGCTGACTCTCCCCACCCGCGCTGGTCGACGGCGACCGTCTGGAAACGGCCGGCGAGGATGCCCGTGACGTGGTGCCAGGTCCGGGACGACCCGCCCCAGTAGTGGAGAAATACAAGGGTCAGCTCTCCATCGCCTTTCACCCGCACGTTCAGTGACACGCCATTGCTCTGGATCTTCATTTTCTGCTCCTTCGACCATGATCGGACGGTGCAGAAAGGATGACGTCGATCGTGGCCGTACGGAATGGACGAAACTGATTGATAATCGATACTCAAAGTACATAATCAGACCATGGATCAACTACTCGCCATCCGGGTGCTGGTGTGCGCCGTCGAAAGCGGCAGCCTCGCCGCAGCAGGGCGCCAGCTTGGCCTGTCGCCCGCCATGGCGGGCCGGCACCTGCGCGCACTGGAGGCGCAGTTGAACGTGCGGCTGCTTCAACGCAGCACCCGAACGCTGACCATGACGGAAGCCGGCCAGCGGTACGTCGAGCGCTGCAAACCCATCCTGGCTGAATTGGAGGACGCTGCCCGGGAGGTCACCGACCGCGACCATGCCCTCCGGGGCACGCTTCGCGTGTCAGCACCCATCACTTTCGGTGCCCGGCGCGTTGGCCCGACGGTCGCCCGCTATCTTGCCGCGCACCCCAGTATGCAAGTCCACCTCGATCTCACGGACCGGCACGTCGACCTGCTGGCTTCGGGCGTTGATTTGGCCATACGCATTGGCGAGTTGTCCGACAACGCGCTCACGGTGCGGCGCGTCGGCACATGCCATATGGTGGCATGTGCCGCCCCAGGCTACCTGCAGGCTCACGGTGTGCCAGCGCAGCCGGCAGATCTACATAGACACGCCTGCCTTGCCTTCAAGGGCGCCGTGTCGCGCGGAGACTGGACCTTCATCGGGCCCGACGGTCACCGACAAACAGGACTGCCGACGGTTCGCATGCAGGCCGACAACATGGACATCCTCCGTACCGCAGCCATCACGAACGGCGGCATTGTGTATGGTCCCGACTTTGCCCTGGCCGATGCCTTGGACGACGGCACACTCGTGAGGGTACTCACCACGTATCGGACGACCTCGCTGCCGATACACGCGATTTTCCCCACCGCGCGCTACATCCCGCGCATGGTGCGCGATTTTGTCGACCGCCTTTCGTCCGACCTGAACGGTGAGTCGAACGGCGCTCGTTGAGCGTAGAGTCCTCCACCCTTCGCACGACAGGCAGGTGCCGAACCCGTGACGGTGACGAAAACGACGGCATCCATCGCAAGCCATCGCAAGCCATCCCATGCCCCGTCATTGCACCAAGCTCAGCGAGGTGCACGGCTGAATCGTCAAGCGGGCGCCGTGATGCCCCGGGTGATACTGATGATTCAAGGGTGTGCGTTACCCATCCGTATCTTTGCGGGATGAAGCCGGGAACAACATCCCGCTCATCGTTTGGCGCCATGACCGCATGCCGCAGCGGTGTCGCGTCGTCGGCGGTCGATAGCACCGCTCCTGGCTTCGCCCCCCCCCCCCCCGCCACGACGGTTGGTGATGTTCAGCGCACGCTGATGCCATTGAGAAACAGGTCGACCAGGTGCGTGACGCGGGACGTCGTCGGGCCGCCCTGCTCCACGGCGAGGCAGATGGCCGTGATCACGCAAAGCAGATCGTCGAACGAAACAGTGCCTGAGACGACCTTTGCCTCCTGTGCGCGCTTCAACAGCCGCTCACCCTCGGCACGTCCCGCCTGGCATCCCGTCGTGTGGCTCTTGAGCACGGTCCCCAGCAGAACGGCGAGTCCTTGGTAATGGCTGGCGTGCATCGCGAGTTCGATCATAAACGTACGCAGGGATGCATCGGGGTCCATCGCGTCATCGCGTGACCGGCTGTTCGCCGCCAGCGCAAGCAACCGCTCGTCGCAAAGCGCTCCGAGCAATGCCTCGCGCGTGGGAAACCGGCGATAGAGCGTGCCGATACCGACCTTCGCGCGCTTGGCGATGTCGTCGAGCGAGGCATCGGCACCACGCTCCAGGAACACCTCGTCCGCCGCCGTGAGGATGCGCTCGCGGTTGCGCGCAGCGTCCGCACGCAGCGGCGTCTCGTCGAGGGTCGGGGAGGGATCGGTCATGGAAGGTCCTGGTTGCAAAGCGGATGATGCCTCCATATATTAAGTGGAGCAAACCTCCATTTAAGGAAAGATCAGTGCTGAACCAACGTTTCGACGGCAAAATCGTGGCCATCACCGGTGGCAGCGAAGGCATTGGCCTGGCGACGGCGAAGGCATTCGTCGCGGAAGGTGCTCGCGTGTACATCACCGGTCGGCGGCAGGACCGGTTGGACGCCGCGCTTGCCACGCTCGGCGAAAGGGCCGTAGGCGTCCAGGGCGACGTGGCCAACGCCGCCGATCTGGACCGCCTTTACGACCGCATCCGCGAGGATCACGGCAGGCTGGACGTGCTCTTCGCGAACGCAGGCACGGCGGACTCCGAGGCGCTTTCGCTGGACGACATCACGGCGCACGACTTCGAGCGCATCTTTGGTGTCAATGTCCGCGGCCTGCTCTTCACCGTCCAGAAGGCCCTGCCCTTGCTCGGTGCGGGCAGCGCGGTGGTGCTCAACGGGTCTGTCGCTGGCAGCAAAGGATTTCCAGGCCAGTCGCTTTACAACGCAACCAAGGCGGCCGTGCGCTCGTTTGCCCGCAGTTGGACAGCCGACCTCAAGGACCGCGGCATCCGCGTCAATGTCGTCGCGCCCGGTGGCACGGAGACGCAGCTGATGCGCGGCTACCTCGACACCCGACCGGGCGCTGAAGACATGTTTAACCAACTCGTGCCGATGGGGCGACTGGGGCGAACGGAAGAGGTCGCGGACGCGGTGCTATTCATCGCATCGAGCCAGGGCAGTTACATCGCCGGCGCCGAACTCGTCGTCGACGGCGGACTCAGCGCTATCTGACCCGAAGTGCTTTGCTGCGGATTGCTTCGCGAGCGACAGGTGATCTATCGCGCCTACCGCGCACGCCCCCGCGCGGAGAGGCGATCGGACGTACGTTCGAACATCACCTGTTCGAGCCTCCACTCGCCCAGCAGGAACACCTTCTGTCCGAACGACCAACGATGGGCAGCCCTGTCCCCGAGATGAGGTCTCATGGCGCCGATATCTATCACATGAGGTGCTTTCTTGCCGGCTGCGAAGTCGTGATCGCGACGCCGCTGATGACGGCTTTGGCCGAGCAAGCTCCTCTTCCACGTGGTGCAATGGATAAGTCATCGGCCGTCCAATGAAGCACACGGTACGTTGGCACGGAAAGTCAAAGGCGACTCAGCGCCAATCGACGAACAAAGCGCCAAGGAGCACAAAAGGCCAAAGCCATAACATCACTCGCGCCGTCCAGATACGCAGCTTAAGCGGCGCAGGGTAACTCGCCTTCGGGAGGTTCATATTAAAAATGATGTGCACAATAGCGAACGAGTTTGTCGGATTCGCGCCGAGGCCCGGCCGCGTCCAACGACCCTTATAAGCATCATCCACGTCCATGACGCGGCCGACCGCTCCGCGTGCAAGAACGTAGTAGATAGCGCCATAAATTACCGCGATAAGTAGGGACTGGGCCGGGGTCATGATGCTTCCTATTGATTTGTAGCCTTATGCTCCTGATCCTGCGGAGCCCGCCACTCCAGCAAATTGATCGAGGGGAAAACTGCTGAAACTCTCCGGCGCCAAATCCTGCTTTGGGTGTCAACTCGAACTTACCACCTGGATCGTATTTGACATCGAGCCCAAGCTTAGCCACTGCCGCGATGTCGGCACCCACACCCCAACTCATCGCCATCTTCCCCGTGATCGGCGTATCTACGATCGGCACTGCGATGGGCGTCTTGGGTTGTGCTTAAACGCTCAATTCCGCCCCCTGAGCGACCGGTAGAAAATTCAGTTCTACTCGCCCTTGCGACAAGTTGTAGTTCAACTCCAGCCCAGGTCCACCAGCCCCTTTAACCTCCGCGACAACATCGAAGTTTTCTCGAAAGTAAGCAATATCATTTGAAGCTTTGAGATAGCTATCAGCACCACAATTTCCTGGCGTACACCACGACTGCTTGCCATCCAGATCAACATATCGCACCGGGTTATTCCGTGCGTAAGCGTACCGATTGAAGTTTTCGAGTTTGCCCGGATCGGGAGCTTTGGGATCGACTCCGTAGAACCGGCCAATGGTCGGGTCGAAGTAACGGGCCTGCATATAGACCAAACCCGTATCGGGGTCGTTCACATGACCGGAATAACCAAATCCCGGGGAGGATAGCCCCAATGTCTGCTCGCCGTAAGGACGATAATCAAGATCCCCGATGGAGATGCCTTTTCGCTCGACCAGCTTCGGGTTTTCATCGCTGCCGCGGATCACGGAAGCTTCTCGGCAGCGGCCCGCGCCTTGGGTAAAACCCAGTCGTTGGTGAGCTATAGCGTCAAGCGCATGGAAGACCAGCTCGGCGTGACGCTTTTCGACAGGAGCGCCTATCGCCCGTCGATCACGGTCGCCGGCAGCACGCTCCTGGCGCGCGCACGTCGTATCTGCAACGAAGTGAATGTCTTTCAGGCGGTGTCCAGAGAGCTGGCAGCGGGAGCGGAAACGGAAGTGCGGTTAGCCGTCGACGCCATGTTTCCCATGTGCGATCTCTATCGGGCCCTGAAAGCGTTCAGGCTCGCCTGGCCCGATGTTTCGCCCCGCGTGATCATGCACAACGCGGGCGGGGCAGCGAGCGAGGTGATGGATCATGAGGCGACCCTGGGACTCCTGGACGGCACGTCGCAGATACATCCGGAACTGGATGTCGTCACCGTCGCGCCCGCGCCCGTCATCGCCGTGGTCTCGGCGCATCATCCGCTGGCGACGATCGCGAAAGAGGTCAGGTCGGAGGATCTGACCGATCACGTCCAGATCGCGCTGTTCGACCCGGACGCACGCGGGGGAGGGAGACGTCGTTGTGTTCGCCCAACATCTGGCACATCAACGATCTTGGCGCGGCCACGGCATGCTCCTCGCCGGGTTGGGATGGGGAGGGATGCCGCGACATTGGGTGATCGACGATCTTGCGTCCGGAAAGCTCGTCGAACTGGCGTCCACGTCGTGGAAATCCGATCGCATGCTGTCGATTTCCGTGGCTAAGCGAAAAGGTGCCGAGCTTCAACCTGCGTCCGACTGGCTGTGGCAACGACTTGCCGGCCTCGATGAGCCCAGTACGACGCCGTGACCGAATCGGTGCCGTCTGGGCGTGGGCCAGGAAGTTCATTCCGCTGAGCGGCCCGACGGGATGCGGTCCGCTGGAAGCGTGGATCAGGGCCATCCTCCTGGAACAGGTGCGACAAACTGCGGTTTTGCGCCGCCATCTCGCCGCAGCCGCGGCCGTTGACAACGGTAGAACGATCGTTCTACCTTAGAGCCATGAACACGGCGACGAACGACACCAAAGAAAAAATCCTGACGACCGCCGAAGATCTGATTTATCGGAACGGTATACACGCCGCCGGCATGGACCTTCTGGTGAAGACCTCCGGCGTCGCACGCAAAAGCATCTACCGCCATTTCACCAACAAGGACGAAGTGGCGGCCGCAGCCCTCAGCGCGCGAGACGTCCGCTGGATGCAATGGTTCCGAGCCGAATGTGACAAGGCTGACGACCCGAAGGACCGCATCCTCAACCTGTTTACCGTGCTCAAAGCCTGGTTCGAGTCGGCGGGATTCCGTGGTTGCGCGTTCATCAACACCGCCGGCGAAACGGGCGACCCCGACGATCCGGTTCGTCGGATTGCCAGGCTGCACAAGCAGAGGCTGCTGGAATACACGCTCGAACTCGCCGGACAACTAAAGATCGAGCAGCCGGACGTCGTAGCCCGGCAACTGCTCGTACTGATCGAAGGCGCCATTACCGTGGCCTATGTCACGGGCGATCATGCCGCCGCCGACCATGCAAGGAGCCTTGCGCAGTTGGTGCTGGAACGGCGCGCCAGCTAGCGCCCTTCCGATCCAGAACATCCCCAAGCCCAAGCCGCGTCCATTCTGATGGAGGATCTACCGTGTCCCCAGTTCAACATCGCCCGCCCCTTCCGCCCTTCACCCGTGAATCGGCGGTCGAAAAAGTACGACTCGCTGAAGACGGCTGGAACACGCGCGACGCCGACAAGGTATCGCTCGCCTACTCGCTCGATACGGTCTGGCGCAACCGCACCGAATTCACGAACGGCCGTGAAGAGGCTCGACAATTCCTGGCGCGCAAATGGAAGAAAGAGCTGGATTATCGACTGATCAAGGAACTCTGGGCGTTCACCGACCATCGCATCGCCGTGCGATACGCCTACGAATGGCATGACGACGCCGGCAACTGGTTCCGTTCGTATGGCAACGAAAACTGGGAATTCGAAGCCGACGGCCTGATGCGCCACCGCTTCTCCTGCATCAACGACATGCCGATCAAGGAAAGCGAGCGCAAGTTCCATTGGCCGCTCGGCCGCCGGCCAGACGACCACCCGGGTTTGTCCGACCTGGGACTGTAAGCGACGAGGGCGCTGGTTTCTTACCGAATTTGCCCGTACGGACCCGCGCTGTCCCGCGCTACGCTCGGGCCACCCGTACGACCATGGAGGTCCTATGCACGTCCGCCGTACCTTGCCGTCCCTCGCCCTGCTCGCCGGGCTCCTTGCCGGCCCGGCGCTCGCCGCCTCGCCTCCCTCCACCGGCCTGGGCCAGTCCTGGCCGAACGCCACCGACGTCAGCTCAAGCCCTAACTGGCACGTCTACGTGTTCGCGCGCGGCTCGACCCGCTACATCCAGATCAACGACGCCCAGGGCACGGTGCGTGGCGCGTTCGCTCGGACGCCCTACAGCCTTGTGGGGCTGCCCATCGGTAGCGACGCCGGCAATCTTTCCACGCCGGACGAGCCCCTGCCGCCGCCGGCCAGTCGGCAGTCCGTGCAGGTCTACCAGGACGACACCGTCCAGGCGTTCGTCGCACCCCAGGCGGATGGCACCGCCCGGCTGATGCTCGTACCGACCGACTGCAAGACCGATCCGATCGAGTGCAACAAGGGCGGTCCCTGAGGCTTAGCCGTTTCGCAGCAGCGGATGGGCGGCGGGCTGGCGCTTGCCGCCCATCAGAAGGCCCGCGGAGATCACCAGGGCCAGCGCGACCTGGCCATAGATCACCGCCGGGTCGCGCACGACGTGACTGGTCAGGGCCAGTGCCACACTGGCACCCGTGCCGGCAACCGCCATGCCCTGCCACCCGTGGCGCCATGCCATGGCCACCGCCGTCACCAGCATCGCGAGGCGCGCGGCCTGCTGCGCCGCCTGGCCGTCGGCGGTATTCGCCAGCCATGTCAGGAGGATGAGGGCAGGAACCACCCCGACGCACATGTCGCGCGTGAGGGCGCTGCGCCAGAACGTCGCCCAGGACGGCCCGGCGCGGAACCGATCCTCCAGCGCGAGCAACGTCGGCACGAGGGTGAGACCGCCGAGGTAGCCGCCGAGCAGGTAAGCACTGAAACCGACGTAAAGCGTATGCACGTCGACGCCCTCCCTGGAAAGCCCGGCCAGCGCGACGGCCAGCGAGACCGTGTCGCGCAGCGTGCTCATGAGCGCGCAGGCGAGCGTGGCCGCGATGACGTAGCCCATGTGGATGCCGCCGTCGGCGTCGCGCAGGGCGCCCCATCGGCGCAAGGGCTTCATCACCGCCATGCACAGCACGATCTGCGGCAGAGACGCCACCATCGCCCACGTCGAGCCGAAGTCGTCCTTGCAGGCCAGCGCATTTTCCAACACCGGCAAAAATTCACCGAAGGCAAGCGCCGGCCAGAAACGCGTGGGCACCAGCAACAGGCAGCACAGGCGAAAGCCCACCGTGAGCTCCCAATGGGCCATGCTCAACTGGTAGGCGATCCGGTAGAAAGCCGCGTACGCCGCCGCGACGGCGACATGCTGCCCCCAGGACCTCCAATGCTCCGCGCCAGCGCTCACGCCGTTCCCCTCCAGGAGTCTGTGCAACGAGCCCCGAGGGTGGCAGAAGCGCCGGACGAAATCTTGCGAGTTCCCGTGCGGTTTCCCACGGAACGTGACGCGGTGCCGAAAACGCGTCGCGGTCGAACGAAAGCGCTTAAGCTCAGCCGCAACGCCACATGATGCCGCCGCCCATGAAAACCTTCGCCTCGCTCATGTTCGCTCTCTGCGGCATGCTCGCCGCATCAGGGGCGCCCGCCGAGACGGGACCCCGCGGCGACACCGATGCGATCCAGACCCTTCGCTTCGCCGACGGCGACATGCAACGGATACTCGTGGCGAAAGCCACCCCGTCCAAAGGAACGATCGTCATGTTGCCCGGTGGCGAGGGTGACGTGGGCCTCCACGGCGACGGCGACATCCGCCATGGACACAACGTCGTCGTGCGCACGCGTGCCTTGTGGAACGCGCACGGCTACTCGGTGGTGATACCCGACACGATCGATCATGCCAACCTGCGCGGCCAGCGCAGCACCCCGGCCTACGGCCAGCGGGTGGAGGAGCTCATCGCGTATGCGCACGCGCACGTCGGCGGCCCGGTGTTTCTCCTGGGGACGAGCCAGGGATCCATCGCCGCGATGAACGGCGCGGCGCATGCACCTGAGGGACGTCTTGCCGGCCTCGTGCTTACCGAGTCGGTGTCGGTCAAGGGAGGCAGCGGCGAAACGGTGTTCGACGCGGACCCGGCGAACGTGCGCGTGCCGGCGCTGGTCGTGGCCAATCGTGACGACCGCTGCGATGTCGCGCCACCGGGGAACGCCTCCAGGATCGCCGCGTCGATGACGTCGAGTCCCGACGTCCACGTGCTCGAGGTGAGTGGCGGCGTGAAAAAATCCGACCGCGACTGCGGCTCGCTGACACCGCATGGCTACTTCGGCATCGAGTCGGAGGTGGTGTCGCGCATCGCGTCATGGCTGGATGCCCACCGCCAGGGCACCGCCCGTTGAGGAGCGTCCTGGGGTCCGCAGGCAGATAACTCACCAAGCCCTTCGCAACCGATGCGGGCGGCCACGACGGCCGTGCCCGCACCGGTCGCGTCACGGGATTAGCCGTGCCCCGTGTTCCCGTCGCCGTGGCTCGGAGCCGTCAGGAACGCGCCGATCGTGTCCTGGTACGGCGTGGTCGGGCGGCCGATCAGCCGCGATAGCGTGCCGCTGGTGTCGAACAGCGCCCCTTGGGCGACGCCCGCATCCGTGTCGGACAGGATCCGCGCGAACGGTTCCGGCACGCCCTGCTCCACCGACGCGTCGCGGAAAGCGGCCGGCGCCATGTCGTGATAGACGATGGGCTTGCCGGTCACCTTCCGGGCCAGGGCAGCCAACTCGCCAAGGGTAAAACCGGCATCGCCTGCCAGTTCGTAAACCTGCCCGGCGTGGCCTTCGGTGGCGAGCACGACCGCCGCGGCGCGGGCATAGTCGGCGCGGGCGGCCGACGAGGTGCGACCTTCGCCGGATGCGCCAGCCAGGACGCCGCTCGCGAGCGCCGCGGGCAGGCGCCACGTGAACACTTCGGTGTACCAGCCATTGCGCAGCAGCACGTGGGGCACGCCAGAAGCGATCAGCGCCTGTTCGGTGTCGCGGTGTTCCTCGGCGAGGAACAACGGCGAAGTGTCCGCATGCAGGATGCTGGTGTAGGCCAGCAGCGTCACGCCGGCCGCCTTGGCCGCGTCGATCACATGGCGGTGCTGGGGGACGCGGTGCCCGATATCGTTGCCCGAGATCAACAGCAACCGGTCGATGCCCTCGAAGGCATTCGCCAGGGTCGCCGGCTGGGTGTAATCGGCGACGCGCACCTCGATGCCCTGCTCGCGCAGGGCGGCGACCGCCGGCGTGTCCAGCGACGCTTCGCGGACACCGGCCACGATGGCGGCGGCGGGCACGTGCTCACGCAGCGCCCCGATCACGCCGCGGCCGAGTTGGCCCGTGGCGGCGGTAACGAACAGTTTCGGGATAGCGGACATGGTGACGGGCTCCTTGTGGCTCGTGAATAAGACAAGGATACTTTTGGAGACCACGGCCCGTAAGGAGGCAGGATTTTGGGACAGGGTAAGCAAAAGGTAACCACCACCGCCGCGCCCCCGTTGTCAGCACCCGGCGAACTGCCGTGGTCGCTCGACGCCGCCTGCCCCGTGCGCGACGTGCTCGATCGCATCGGCGACAAATGGTCCACGTTGATCCTCACCCTACTGTCCAGCGGACCGCACCGCTTCAGCGCCGCCCAGCGCGCGATTCCCGATATTTCCAAGCGGATGCTCACGCAGACCTTTCGCGACCTGGAGCGCGACGGCCTCATCGAACGCACGGTGTATCCCACCAAGCCGCCAAGCGTCGATTACCGGCTGACCGCCCTGGGCGAGACCATCCTCGAGCCGCTGGCGGGCCTGGTCCACTGGGCGGAGCGCCACCACGACGCGATCCGGCACGCCCGCCATACCTTCGACGACGTGACCGACACGGCGTGACGTGCCTGGCACCCTCAATGTGCCGAGGACGCCGCGCGCTGCCTGAAAACCAGCGCCGCCGCCACCATGGCCACCAGTAGCGCCGCCGAAGCCTCGTAACGATCGCGGCTGCTTAGCGGCCCGTGCGAGTGGGTTGGCGGCGCGGCCAAACGCCGCGTGGCGAACGCGTCCGCCAGGCGTAAAATCGCGCCATGACGCCCTTGCCGCACGATGACGCCGCGCTGGTCGCCGCCCAGGCGATCAGCCTGGCCGCGCTGGACGATCCGGCGCGACGCCCCGTGGTCACGTCGTTCTTCGACGAAGCCACCTATACGGTCAGCCACCTCGTGCGGGATCCCGGCAGCACGGCCTGCGCCATCATCGACAGCGTGCTCGATTTCGACGCGGCCAGCGGGCGCACCGCGACCCGCAGCGCGCAGGCCCTCGTCGATGTCGTGATCGGTCACGACCTGCACGTGGCATGGATTCTTGAAACCCACGTGCACGCGGATCACCTGACGGCCGCGCCATGGCTACGCGACACGCTCGGTGGCCGCATCGCCATCGGACGTGAGATCACGGCGGTGCAGCGCACCTTCGGCGAGATCTTCCACGAAGACGACCGCTTCGCTCGCGACGGGTCGCAATTCGACACGCTGTTCGACGATGGCGCGACGTTCGCCATCGGCGGATTGCAAGCGACCGCCCTGCACGTGCCAGGACACACCCCTGCCTGCATGGCCTACGTGATCGGCGACGCCGTGTTCGCGGGCGATACGCTGTTCATGCCGGACTACGGCACCGCACGCTGCGATTTCCCCGGCGGCAGCGCTCGCACGCTCTATCGCTCGATTCGCCGCCTCATGGCCTTGCCCGACGCCACGCGTGCGTTCATGTGCCACGACTACAAGGCCGCGGGGCGCGACCTTTATGCATGGGAAAGCACGATCGGTGCACAGCGGACCGGCAACGTGCATGTCCATGAAGGCGTCGGCGAAAACGACTTCGTCAGCGTCCGCGAACGGCGCGACGCGACCCTGCCGATGCCCCGCCTCATCCTGCCGTCCATCCAGATCAACATGCGCGCGGGTGACCGGCCGCCGCCGGAGGACAACGGCGTGAGTTACCTCAAGCTGCCGCTGGACCTTCTTTGATGGCAAGCGCACTCCTTCCGTTGGCGTGGTATTGGCCCGCACTCGGCGGCCTGGCGATCGGTACGGCCGCCGGCGTGCTGCTGCTCACCGCCGGACGCGTCATGGGCGTGTCGGGCATGCTCGGCATAGCCCTGGGCCTGTCGAAAGGGGGCGATCGCAAGGGCGCCCTGCTCTTCCTCATCGGCGCGATCGTGGCGGCCGGGGTTACGTATGCGCTCGTGCCGGGACATACCGTGTCGATGACGCCGCGAGGGCCCGCCCTCCTGCTGGGTGGCCTGCTGGTCGGTTACGGCACGCGGCTCGGCTCGGGTTGCACGAGCGGGCATGGCGTATGCGGCCTGGCCCGTCTTTCTCCCCGGTCCATTGCGGCCACCGCCGTCTTCATGACCGCCGCCGCGCTGACCGTCTTCGCGATGCGCCACCTGTGGGGCATGCCGTGATCAAGGGGCTCGCCAGTCTCGCCACGGGTTTGCTCTTCGGCGTCGGCCTCGTGCTGTCCGACATGATCAACCCGCTGCGCGTGCGCGCGTTCCTCGACGTGGCGGGGGCCTGGGACCCATCCCTTGCCATCGTTATGGCGTCGGCGCTGGTGCCGTCCGTGATCGCGTGGCAGATCCGTCGTCGGCGCCAGCGGCCCCTGCTCGACGACCGCTTCCATGTACCTACGTCGCGCCAGCTCGACCGGTCGCTACTCGCCGGCGCGGCCGTCTTCGGCATCGGCTGGGGCATTGTCGGCCTGTGCCCCGGGCCGGCCCTGGCCGACCTCGCCATCCAGCCGTGGCCGGTCGCCGGGTTCGTGCTCGCGATGATCGCAGGCATGATCTTGCATCGCCTGCTCCACGTGCGCCGCTCCTGATTTCCGATTCATTGGCGGCATGCCGCATACGTGAACAGGCCCTGGGCCAGTCCGACGCGAGGCGTGGCCCGGTACCAGAGCAGTTCTTCAAGCTCGGGAAGCAGCAGGAACCGTGGGGCGCGATCGCCCGGCAGGGGAATCGCCTGCCGTACCCGCCGATCCCCGTCCCACGACAGATAGCTGGTTTCACCAAGGGGGCGAACGCCGCCGTCCGGCGCCGGGGGACGCCACCCGGCCGCATGCACGTCGGTCGTCGAGATCAGCGCCGTGCGGCGGGCCGAGCCATGATCGAAGAGAAACCAGTAACTCGCCTTCGACGGTCCAAGATGGACCCCGAGTGCGAGCGGGGACATCCATCCTTTCACGACGCCGAGATCGGCGAACGTCGCGGTGACGTGTCGATCGGTGCTGTAGACGTAAGTCGCGCGCTCGATCGGGCATGCGGTAAGGCCGCCCGAGGCGGCAACAAATGCCAACGCGGTGAGCGCAAATGGAAGCCGGGAGCGCATCTGGTCCTTTTTCGGCAGGTGGTGCAAGAGATCGGCGAATGTCGTCCACCGGGCTGGTCAGCGAATCACCAGCACGACGCAACACCTTGTTATGACTCGGCAGATCGTCGTTATCCACACGGTTATGCAGGCGCTGTCCGCATCGGCTGTGGATAAACGCCGATGGCTGTGGGGGAGCATGGCCATGCTAGTCATCGGTCGTGGCGTTTTCGTGGCCTGACCTGGGCTGTTTTCCGGCACGAGACCGCGGGCGAGGCCGTGGTCATTGTCTGACCAGCGCAACGCAAGTGCTTGCGGGCGCGTGAGGAAACGGGGTTATCCACATGCTTATGCAGCACCTGTCCACACCGGCTGTGGATAGCTCAACTTTCCGGGAACGGCGCCGATGACCCTTCACACCTTATTCGAGGCACCGTGCCATGGACTTTGATCGGCAGTCGCTCGACACGTGGTTCCACGTCGCCCAGGCGTACCTTCGGCGCCCGCTGGGGCAGGAAGAACGGCAACAGCTGGAGTGCCTGCACGCGCAGGAAACCGTCACCGTCGACGCGTCGTGGGATGCGTCATCGGCGTTCGACGACCCGCCGCCCCGCCCAGTCGCCTACGACACCGCGGGGTCGATCCGGCACATCCTCGATGCGGTCAATGGGCTGAACCTGCCCAAGCGCTGATCCAAGCATTGGTCACCGCATGACCAACGCAAGGCAAGTCCCTGAGGCAAAAGACCGAATCGGATTTGTCCACACGGTTATGCAGACCCTGTCCACACGACCTGTGGATAGCCGCGACGCAAGAGTCGTCGGCTTGGTCAAACCATGACCAACACAAAGGAAGTGATTGACCCGGCGGGTCCTATCGGACTTGTCCACAGGGTTATGCAGGTCCTGTCCACACCGCCTGTGGATAGTGCGGCTGCACCGCACGCCCCTGCGTTGGTCGATCGATGACCAGCACAACGCAAGTTGCTGACCCGAAAGCCCGTAGCGGACTTCTCCACACGGTTATGCAGACACTGTCCACATGCGATGTGGATAACCGGCGCGCATTCGCCCGGCATTGACGGATACCGTGAGGACAATACCTATCCCGTCCTGGAAGTCCGCCATGCGCCATCTCGTCGTCGTCCTGGGCGATCAACTCGACCGCCAATCGCATGTCTTCGACGATTTCGATCCCGCCGTGGACGTCGTCTGGATGGCGGAGCGCCGCGGCGAAGGCGACCACGTGTGGTCGCACAAGGCTCGTATCGTCGTATTTCTCGCGGCGATGCGACACTTCGCACAGGCGCTTCGCGACGACGGCTTTCCGGTGGAGTACACCCACCTGCGCGACAGGGGACCCGCCGGGCTGCTCGCACGACTCGCGGCGGCCCTGCGCAGGCACCGGCCCGAGCGCGTGGTGGTGGTGCGCCCGGGGGAACACCGCCTCCGCGAGGGGCTGCGCGAGGTCGCGCAGGCCTGCGGCGTCGCGCTGGTAGAGCGTCCCGACCGCCACTTCATGGTCTCGGTCGACGACTTCGCCCAATGGGCGAAGGGCAAGACCCAACTGCGGATGGAACACTTCTACCGATGGATGCGCGTGCGCCACGACGTGCTCCTGGAAAACGGCAAGCCGGTCGGCGGCCAATGGAATTACGACGCGGAGAACCGCGGCCACTTTGGCCGCGAAGGGCCCGGTTGGGTGCCAGCGCCACGCCGCTTCCTGCCCGACGACGTCACCCAGGCGGTGATCGACGACGTGGAAGCCGTGTTCGCCGATCATCCCGGTCGCCTGGACGCATTCGACTGGCCGGTGTCGCGTGCGCAGGCGAAGCAGGCGCTGCGCGACTTCCTCGACCATCGCCTGCCCGTGTTCGGCCAGTGGCAGGACGCCATGTGGAGCGACCACCCGTGGCTGTATCACGCCCGCCTGTCGACCTCGATGAACCTCAAGTTGCTCGCGCCCGCGGAGGTGATCGCGGCCGTGATCGAGCGCTTCAACGACGGCAAGGTACCGCTCGCCTCGGCGGAGGGGTTCATACGCCAGGTGTTGGGCTGGCGCGAATTCGTGCGCGGCGTCTACTGGCTGAACCCCGAGCGCCTTCTCGACAGCAACGCGCTGCGTGCCGACGGCCATCTGCCCGATCTCTACTGGACCGGTGACACCGACATGAACTGCATGGCCCAGGTCGTCGGCCAGACCCTCGAACACGGTTATGCGCATCACATCCAGCGGCTCATGGTCACCGGCAATTTCGCCATGCTGCTCGGCGTGGAGCCCGCGCAGGTGCACGCGTGGTACCTGGCCATCTATGTGGACGCCATCGAATGGGTCGAAGCACCCAACACGCTGGGCATGAGCCAGTTCGCCGACGGCGGCCGCATGGTCTCCAAGCCGTACGCCGCCTCGGGACGTTACATCGACCGCATGAGCGACTACTGCAAGCGGTGCCGCTACCGCCCCGGCGACGCGGTGGGCGACGACGCCTGTCCGTTCACCACGCTTTACTGGGATTTTCTGGACCGGCACAAAGCGCGTTTTGCCCACCACCCGCGAGCCGCCCTGCAATGGCGTTCGCTCGAGCGGCTGTCCGGGGAGCAGCTGGCAGCGATTCGTTCGCAGGCCCAGGCACTGAGAGAGCGCCTCGGCGTGAAATAGACTCCCACATCTCTTTCACGCTGTTTAGACATCTATCTTTTCGTGCACTGAACCGTTTCGTCGTCTTTGACAAAGGTGAAGGCGACCGATGGATGCCAGTGCCTTTGCCGCATGCGAAAATCCGCAAATATCTCATGCGAAGGCGACACGATGGCCGAGGACAACCTCTCCTCCGAAGGTAACGGGATGCACGTGCTCTACGAGGGCATGGACCATCCCAGCGGCGACATTTTCTTCGCCGCCGTCGCCACCACGCGTATGCCGATGGTGGTGACCGATCCGCACCGGCCGGACAACCCGATCATCTTCGCCAACCCTGCCTTCCTGCGCATGACGGGCTACTCGCAAGAGGAGCTGATCGGCCACAACTGCCGCCTGCTGCAGGGCCCGGCGACCGATCGCGTGACCATCGCCGCCGTTCGCGAGGCCGTGGCAGCCAAGCGCGAGATCTCCACGGAGATCCTGAACTACAAGAAGGACGGCTCCACGTTCTGGAACGCGCTCTTCATCTCGCCGGTGTACGACAAGAGCGGCCAGGTGATCTATTTCTTCGCCTCCCAGCTCGACGTCAGCCGGCGGCGTGACGCCGAGGACGCCTTGCGCCAGGCGCAGAAGATGGAAGCACTCGGGCAGCTCACCGGCGGCATCGCGCACGACTTCAACAACCTGTTGCAGGTCATGGTGGGCTACGTCGAGGCGATCGAGGCGGGCCTGTCGCGCCCCGAGCCCGACGTACCGCGCCTGCTCAATTTCGTGGGCAGTGCGCGCGGTGCTATCCGCCGGGCCTCCACGCTCACCTCGCAACTGCTCGCCTTCGCCCGCAAGCAGACCCTTCAGGGTCGCGTGCTGAATCCGAATCACGTGGTGTCCAACCTCCAGGACATGCTCGCGCGGGCACTCGGCCCCGAGGTGTCGCTCGAACTGGAACTGTCGCCGGACGTGCGCAACGCGCGCCTGGATCCGACGCAGACCGAGGTCGCGCTGCTTAACGTTGCCATCAACGCGCGCGACGCCATGCAGGGGGCGGCGAAGAAGTCCCTGGTGGTGCGCACGCGTAACGCCACGCCGCTGGAAGTCGCCAACAACGGCGACCTCGCCACGCGCGGCGACGAGTTCATCGCCATCGACGTGATCGACAGCGGCATGGGCATGACGCCGGACGTGCTCGCCCATGTGATGGACCCCTTCTTCACCACCAAGGAAGAGGGCAAGGGCACGGGCCTGGGGCTTTCCATGGTCTACGGCTTCGCCCGCCAGTCGGGCGGCGCGGTGGCCATCGATTCCGTGGAGGGCGAAGGCACCACGCTGACGCTTTACTTCCCGGCCACCGGCGACGGCGTCGATCACCGCGAAGGCGGCCGCGTGCCGCGCATCGATCGCTCCACCGATCGGACGGGCCACGAGCGCATCCTCGTCGTCGACGACCGCGCCGATCTCGCCGAGCTGGCGCACGCGATCCTGGAGGGCCACGGCTACAGCGTGGTGTCGCTCACCGACGCCCAGGAAGCACTGCACCTTCTCGAGCGCGACAAGGAATTCGCCCTGCTGTTCACCGACGTGGTGATGCCGGGCAAGCTCAATGGCGTCGCCCTGGCGCGACGCGCCCGATCGATCCTGCCCAGCCTGAAGGTGCTGCTCACCACGGGCTATGCCTCCAGTTCGATCGAACGCACCGACGATGGCGGCGTCGCCTTCGACGTGATCAACAAGCCGTACGCCCGCATGGACCTGTTGCGCAAGGTGCGCAACGTACTCGACGGTCCCACGGGCATCAGCTGAGCGAACGCGTCGGCCTGGTCACTCTTTGACCAGGCTAAGGCAAGCCGTTGGCAGTGAACGCCGCGGGGATGTTATCCACAGGCTTATGCAGCGACTGTCCACATCGGGTGGGGATAGATCGGCGTCGCCTAGATGTTGACGTCGCGGCCTCGGTTGGCTTCGCAGGCTTTCAGCGAGGCATCCAGCATCGCGGAAGGGTCGTCGTGCGGTGCGTCGCCCCGCTGAAGGCGCACGTTATCGGCGCGCAGTGAAGCGACCAGCTGATCGCGCGCCTGAGCCCCGCACGGCGTGCGCGGCGCCCAGGTCGCAAGCGGGGCCGCGCGAGCGCCGAGCGCCTTCAGGGCCTCGTCGCGATCGGTCGCCGGCACCGCGATCACCGCGTCGCGCTGCGTCATCCACCGTGACACCAGACTGTGCAGCTCGGCCGAATCGGCGGCCATGCCGGCCGCATCGCGTTCGTTCGCACGACGGGACGCGCCCAGCGCGAGCAGCAGCGTCGTCAACGACGCGAGGAAGGCCACCGCCACGATCGCCAGGGCGACGCGGCGGCCGTTGGTGCGAGAGACGCCATCGGCGGGATCGCTCATGAACACTCCGCGGTCACGTGAAAACCCGCCTATTCTGTCACGCCGGGGCAGGCAGACGCCTTATAGTGGGGCAATTCGCCCTTGCCGGAAGCCAACGATGATCCGATTCCGAACCCTCGCGGTCGCCGCCTTCGCCGCCCTCGCCCTGCCCGCCGTGGGGGCCGATCTCAAGGTCATGTCGTTCAACGTACGCACGATGAAAGCCGACGACGGCGCCGACGGTTGGGCGAAGCGGCGCGATCTGTTCGCCGACACCATCCGCCAGGTCGATCCCGACGTCATCGGCACGCAGGAACTGAACAAGGCGCAGGGCGACGATACCGTGGCCCGCCTGCCCGCCTATACGTGGTTCGGCCGCGACCGCCACGGCGGCCACGACGACGAACACATGGGCATCTTCTACAAGAAAGACCGCCTCAAGATCATCGAACAGGGCGACTTCTGGCTATCAGACACGCCCGACAAGGTCGGCAGCATCACCTGGGGCAACGTCATGCCGCGCATGGTCAACTGGGCGCTGTTCGAGCGCATCGCCGACCACAAGCGGTTCTATCTGCTCGATACGCACTTTCCCTACCGCGACCAGGACGAAGACGCCCGCACGCGCAGCGCGCGCGAAATCGCCGGGTGGATCGCCAAGCTGCCGGCCGGCGTGCCGGTGATCCTCACCGGCGATTTCAACACCGGCCCGGACAGCCAGGCGCATGCCCTGCTCACCGAGGGCCTGAAAGACGCCCGCCTCACCGCACCGACGCACGACGGCCCGGACGGCACCTTCCACGCGTTCACGGGCCAACCCGTCAAGCGCATCGACTGGATCCTCTACCGCGGCGTGGCGCCGACGTGGCAGCGCACCATCACCACCTCGAAGAACGGCCACTACCCATCGGACCACTTCCCGATCGCGGCCGATTTCACGCTCTGAAGGCTCAGTGCGCCGGTGCCGGCCGAGGTGGCACCGGCGTGTACTGCGCCGAACGCAACTGCCAGCCGTCCGCGGCCCGCACGGCGGTCGCGCCGAGCGTCATGCGTCGTTCCTGTCCCGGCGCGAGCGTCAGCACCAGGGTCGCCGTCACCACGGCCGCGTCGCCCTGGGTACGCGCCTTGAGATCGATCACCGACAGGGGCGGGGCCGGCGTCTTCTTCTCCGGCGCATAGAACGACAACACCGCATCGTGTTCGTCGACCTCGCCCCGCGGCGATATCTCGACGAAACCCGGCGCCAGCACGGCCTTGAGCGCAGCCAGGTCGAAGGCGCCCTCGGCCTTCACGTAACGGGTGACGGCAGCCTCCGGCGAGGCCTCGCCGGCCATGGCACCGGTGGAGAGGGCAAGCAGCGCCAGGGACAAGGCGGTGGCACGACGACGCATGGCGAACTCCAGAGCGATAGGTGCCTCATCATCAGGGTGCGCCCTCCCAGGACGCATGGCCTTTTCGGCAGGGTGCCGACCGGCACGGTCCCGGGGCGCCCGCGGCGCACTGACGCGATTCGGTCTACACCCCTGAGACGCCTTTCTGGCACCATCGTCCGGTTAACGACGCGCCGCGGCGCGCCAGAAGGATAGCCAAGCCCATGAATCTGCAAGCCAATTACGAACAGATCCCGCTCAAGGAATACGCCGAGCGGGCTTATCTCGACTACTCGATGTATGTGGTGCTCGACCGCGCCCTGCCCTTCGTGGGCGACGGCCTCAAGCCGGTGCAGCGGCGCATCGTCTACGCCATGAGCGAGCTGAGCCTGGCCGCCACCGCCAAGCCGAAGAAATCCGCGCGCACCATCGGCGACGTCATCGGCAAGTTCCACCCGCACGGCGACTCGGCCTGCTATGAAGCCATGGTGCTCATGGCGCAGCCGTTCTCCTACCGCTACCCGTTGGTCGACGGCCACGGCAACTTCGGCTCGCCGGACGATCCGAAGAGCTTCGCGGCGATGCGATACACGGAGTCGCGCCTGACCCCCATCGCCGAGCTGCTCCTTTCCGAACTGGGCCACGGCACCACCGACTGGGCGCCCAACTTCGACGGCACCCTCGAAGAACCCTCCTGGCTGCCAGCCCGCGTGCCGCATGTGCTGCTCAACGGCTCGATGGGCATCGCCGTGGGCATGGCCACGGACATCCCGCCGCACAACCTGCGCGAGGTGGCCAGCGCCTGCATCCGCCTGCTCGACGATCCCGACGCCACGGTGGCCGACCTTTGCGAGCACGTGCAGGGCCCGGACTACCCCACCACGGCCGAAATCATCACACCGCGCCGCGAATTGCTGGCGATGTACCAGACCGGCACCGGCTCGGTGCGTGCCCGCGCGGTGTACGTGCGCGAAGACACCCACATCGTGATCACGGCGCTGCCCCACCAGGTGTCGCCGTCGAAGATCCTCGAGCAGATCGCGGCGCAGATGCGGCTGAAGAAGCTGCCGATGCTGGAGGATCTCCGCGACGAGTCCGATCACGAGAATCCCATCCGGCTGGTGCTGGTGCCGCGCTCGAACCGCGTCGACCTCGACGAAATGATGCAGCACCTGTTTGCCACGACCGACCTGGAAAAGAGCTTCCGCATCAACCTGAACATGATCGGCCTCGATGGCCGGCCCCAGGTGAAAGACCTCAAGATGGTGCTGGGCGAGTGGCTGCGTTTCCGCACCGACACGGTCACGCGCCGGCTCACCCACCGCCTGGGCCGGGTGGAGCGTCGCCTGCACCTGCTCGAGGCGTTGCGCATCGCCTACCTCAATCTCGACGAGGTGATCCGCATCGTCCGTACCGAAGACGAACCCAAGCCGGTGCTGATCGCCCGCTTCCGCCTCGACGAGGAGCAGGCCGACTACATCCTCGAGACCAAGCTGCGCCAGCTGGCCCGCCTTGAGGAAATGAAAATCAATGAAGAGCGCGACAAGCTCGAGGAAGAGCGTGCGCGGATCAACGTGCTGCTGAAGTCCCCGGCCAAGCTGAAGGGGCTGATCAAGGAAGAACTCCGCGCCGATGCCGAGAAATACGGTGACGAGCGCCGCTCGCCCCTGATCGAGCGCAGTGCGGCGCAGGCGCTCGACGAGAGCGCGCTGGTCGCCTCCGAGCCGGTTACCGTGGTGCTTTCGCAGAAGGGCTGGGTGCGCGCCGGCAAGGGCCACGAGATGGACGGTGAGGCGTTGTCGTACCGGGAGGGCGACAGCCTGCTGGCGATCGCGCGCGCCCGCACCACGCAGCAGGTCGCCTTCATCGATTCCACCGGCCGGGCTTACGCCACGCCCGCGCACACGCTGCCATCGGCGCGCGGCAACGGCGAGCCGCTCACCGGTCGTTTCAGTCCGCCGGCGGGCGCCGGTTTCGACGCCGTGGTCGCCGCGGACAACGACACCCGCGTCGTGCTCGCCACGAACTTCGGTTACGGCTTCGTCACCCGTTTCGAGGCGCTTACGGGTCGCCAGAAGGCCGGCAAGCAGATTATCTCCTTGAGTGAGGGGGCACGCGTACTGGCCCCGGTCATCTCCGCCGACCCGTCGCGCGATCGCATCGTGGTGGTGACAGGCGAAGGCCACCTGCTGATGTTCTCGGTAGCCGAACTGCCCGAACTCGACAAGGGCAAGGGCAACAAGCTCATCGAGATCCCGAAGGCGAAGCTGGCCTCGGGCGAGGAGCGCGTGGTGGGCGTGGCGGTGGTCGCCGAGGGCAAGGGCGAGGTCACGCTCTATGCCGGTCAGCGCAAGCTCACCCTGAAATGGGCCGACCTGGTCGAGTACGGCGGCAGCCGCGCCACCCGCGGCGGCGTGCTGCCGCGCGGCCTGCGGCGCGTCGAACGGATCGAGACGACAGGCTGACCGGGCAGGGGTGGGCCCTGCCCGCCAACGATAAAGGCGCATGGAGCCCATGAGGCCATGCGCCGCATCGTGAACGGGCCGGCTGCGTCGGATCGCCCGTGGGGCCGGCTTCTACAGGCGGGTGACGTGCCAGGAGACCATATGGCCGCCCTTGTATGGCATCACGCCGTGGAACGGCCTGGGATCGGCGTCGAACACCAGCGGCAGGAAATGCCGGTCGCCCTCCCACATCGGCAATCGGTCCAGCGCATCCACGGCGACCCATTCCAGGGTGCCTTCCGGATTCGACGATAGCGGCGTGCCCTCGTAGCGCGTGATCACGAAGACAAAGCCGAGCCAGTCTTCGCCCTGCTTACCGAAACCCGGCCAGTTGACCGTGCCGCGCAGTCGCATGTCGAGACACTCGATGCCGGCTTCCTCGCGGATCTCGCGCCGCATGCACGCGGCGATGTCCTCGTTGGGTTCCATCTTGCCGCCCAGGCCGTTGTACTTGCCCAGGTGCTGATCGTCCGGACGCGCGTTGCGATGGATCATGAGCACGCGCTGGCCATCCGGGGAAAGCACGTAGCCGAGCGTGGCGACGATGGGCGTATAGGGCATGGCGATGACGAAAGCGGGGAAAACCACGGAGTTTACGCGCTCCCGGCTGCGCGGTGGCGCCCTGCCCCTTGCGCGCGCGGTGGCGCCCGGCGAACATCGGGGGCATGCCCCACCCGCTCGTTCCCCGCATGATCCGCATCGCGTCACGCCTGTTCATCGTCCCGGCCCTCGTCGGGCTCGCCGTCGGTTGCTCACCGGCCGCCGACGCGGTGGACGGGCACGATGTCGTATTCGACAGCCAGTCGTATTTCACCGTGACCGTCGACACCACGCGCGACGATATCGAGTTCTACTGGCGCAACCCCGACACCGGCCAACCCTTCGGCGGTATCGAGGCACTGAAGACCTGGGCGGACGGCAAGGGGCGGCCCTTGCTCTTCGCCACCAATGCAGGCATTTACGATCGTGATTTCAAGCCGCTCGGACTGTACGTCGAGAACGGCAAGACGATCGTTCCGCTCAACCTCGCCCATGGCAATCCCCGCTCGGGCAATTTCTCGCTGCTGCCCAACGGCGTCTTCGCCGTTTACGACGATGGCAGCGCCGAAGTTCGCACCAGCGAAGCCTTTCGCGCCGAGGGCCGCAAGCCGCGGTGGGCGACGCAATCCGGCCCCATGCTGGTGATCGACGGCGACATCAACACCCAGTTCGACGATGGCTCCGACAGCATGAAATGGCGTAGTGGGGTCTGCGCGACATCGCCCCACGAGGTGGTGTTCGCGGTGAGCCGTGCACCGGTGAACTTCCACACGTTCGCCCGCTTGTTCCGTGACCGTCTTGGTTGCCGCGATGCGTTGTTCCTCGACGGTACCATCTCGCAGACGTTCACCCCGACGGCGGGCTATGCTGGCGCCCCCGCGTTCATGACCAAACCGTACGCCGGGATGGTCGCGGTGTTTCCGAAGAAGCGCTGAGCGATACGCTCAATCCGCCGGGATGTGCACCAGCACATGGTCGACCCACCCCACGCGCGGCTTTCCGGCGAGCCGGCACACGCAGCCTTGCGTGCACGCGTTGACGCCCAACTCGTAAAAGACGTGGTAAGGCAGCGTACGCCCCCCGTTGCCGCTGGCGGGAAGTTCCCAGAGTATTTCGTAACGTGGATTTACCGTGCCGGCCAGCGGCGATGCCTTGGCAAGGCTGCCCTCGTGCCGGCGTGCCCGAATCCACTCGACCATCGCCAGCACATCCGGCCGCCACCAGGTGCTGCGGGAGAAGATGCGGTCCGCGTTGCTGCGGATGCTCGTCATGGTCATGTCCGAATGCGACACGGTGGATGTGCCCAGGATCGTCGCCAGGCCGAAGTTCACCGATACGCCGAGGCCGTCCTTCACCGCGGAACCCACCACCGCGGCCTCGCCGCCGAATGCGAAAGATTCGCCAGAGGCCCGGTTTACCGAACCGTCGACCGAATCGGTGGGATAGAGCTTTCTCACCATCGGTGCGACCGGACAATCCGACGGTCGGCTGTCGTCCGGTCCGTCACAGCGAAACAGGCGAACGTTTCCGACCAACGGAAACGTCGAGGCGGTCGGCCAGGCGAACGTGTCGTCACCCGGATAGACGTCGCCCCAGCCCGAGTGGATGGCCACGTCGATCACATCCTCGAAACCGCCTTCGCCGTCCGTCCGTCCCTCATGGTCGCGGCCGAGGGTAAACCCGTTGCCGGCACCGTCACCCAGCGTCTTGTTCCAGAAAAAATACCTCGTGCCGGTGGCGACATCGTCGGAACGGATCAACGCCCATTCGGAGGCTAGCGTGAGCCGTGCCTGATCCGACGTGGCAAACGTGTCGATCTGCAGTGGGGCCGGTTCCGCCAGGTGGACAGAAAGATGACCGTGCTGGCACCAGCGACGCAGTTCCTTACGAAACGCCGCCCGCTGGTCGGACGTCGGCGTGACGTCCTTGAACATGGCCGTGGTCATCTCCCGGCCGAAGCTCTGGCAGACCGCTGCGGGGGAAGTGGCCAGCACGTCGAACTTGACGTGCCTCGACACCGAATCCGACGCGGCCCGTGGCACGCGCGAGAATGCGGCCGCCAAGGGATCGTCTTCCCACGGCCACAGCGACAGCACGCGATCGCGCGACGCGTCATCCGCGGCGTCGAAGCCGAAGATGCCCAGCCCTGCGGCCGGGTCGAGCACCACCGTGTTGGTGGACGGCCACACGTAAGCGAACGACGGTCGCAGGCGCTTGAGCGATGCCAGCGTGCCGCTCAGCGCCACGCGCCGTCCTTCGGCGAGCAAGCCATCGATGAGACGCGAAAAGCCGGCCGGTTCGTCCGTGTCGTCGACGCTGATGACGACGACCGAAGGGATGCGGGTGTCGTCGAGGGAGGCGGCGTGCGCGACGCCTAGCGACACGCTACCGAGCGCGATGAGGGCGAGAAGGGGCTTTCGCATGAGGAGTCCGGCGGGTAAGGGCCGGAAAGGTTCCCATCGATGGCGCCAGCGATCATGCGGGCGCGGCCGCATGTTGCCGTGGGCGTCTGAAGCGACGTCAGGTCAGGATACGCTGGCAGATCGCTTCATAAAGCGCAGGCAAGGCCTCCAGATCCGCCAGGGATACGCACTCGTCCACCTTGTGGATGGTGGCGTTGACCGGCCCCAGTTCGATCACCTCGGCACCCATCGGGGCGATGAACCGGCCGTCACTGGTGCCGCCGCCCGTGCTCTGCTCCGGATCGATGCCACACAGGTCGCGGCAGACGCCGGACACCACCTCGCGCAGGCGGCCGCCCGGCGGGGCGAGGAAGGGATGCCCCGACAGATGCCAGTCGATGGCGAAGTCCACGCCATGGGCGCGCAGTATCGTTTCGGTACGCGCCTGCAAGTCCTCGGCCGTACTCGCGGTGGAGAAGCGAAAATTGATCAGCGCCACCAGTTCGCCCGGGATGACGTTGTTCGCACCGGTGCCCGCGTTGAGGTTGGACACCTGGAACGACGTGGGCGGAAAATCCGCGCTGCCCGCGTCCCAGGGCTCCGCCGCCAGCGCGGCAAGCGCGGGCGCGAACACGTGGATGGGATTGGTGGCTTTTTCAGGATAGGCGACATGGCCCTGCACGCCCCGAACGGTCAGCGTGCCGGACAACGACCCACGCCGCCCCACCCGGATGAGATCACCCAGGCGGGCCTTGGCGGAGGGCTCACCCACCACGCAGTAATCGATGCGCTGACCGCGCCGGGTGAAGTGCTCCACCACCTCGCGCACGCCATGCAGCGCCACGCCTTCTTCGTCGCTGGTCAACAGCAGACCGACGGTGCCCGGATGCGAGGGATGCGCACCGACGAACCGCTCCAGCGCCACCACCATCGCCGCGACCGAGCCCTTCATGTCGGCGGCGCCGCGGCCGTAGAGCAGGCCCTCGCGCTGCGTCGGCTCGAAGGGCGGCGACGTCCAGCGGTCTTCCGGCCCGCTCGGCACCACGTCGGTATGACCGAGGAACGCCAGTACCGGGCCCCGGTCTCCGTGCGTGGCCCAGAGATTGTCGACATCGCCGAAGCGCAGGTGCTCGATACGGAAACCGAGGCGGGCCAGGCGATCGGCGATCAGCGGCAGGCAACCGGCGTCCTCCGGCGTGACGGAACGGCGGCGGATGAGGTCGTGGGTGAGTGCGATCACGGGGGACATGGGCTGGGCCGCTTCGAGAGGGGCGATTTACGTGCCGAATCGTTTCTTGAACGCATTGTCGGAGAACCCGACGGACACCTCGTCACCCTGCACGACCACCGGGCGCTTGATCAGCGCGGGGTATTCCTTGAGCAGGAGCGTCCATTCCGGCTCGGTGCGGGGGTCCTTGCGCTGCGGCAACAGCGTGCGCCAGGTGGTGGACGCCTTGTTGATGAGTTTTTCCCAGCCACCCAGCGACTGCGCCCACGCCTTCAGCGTGGTGGGGGGCACGGGATCGGCACGGTAGTCGACAAAGGTGTGGGCGACGCCGAAGCGGTCGAGCCAGTTGCGGGCCTTCTTGCAGGTGTCGCAGTTGGGCAGGCCGTATACGGTCAGGGTCATGGTCATTCGCCGCTGCGCAGGAGTTCGTTGATGCCGGTCTTGGAGCGGGTCTTTTCGTCGACCTGCTTGACGATGACCGCGGCATAGAGGCTGTGCGTACCGTCCTTCGCCGGCAGGCTGCCGGCCACCACGACGCTGCCCGCCGGCACGCGACCGTAGCTGACCTCGCCGGTGGCGCGGTTATAGATGCGGGTGGACTGGCCCAGGAACACACCCATACCGATCACCGAGCCCTTCTCGACCACCACGCCCTCGACCACTTCGGAGCGCGCGCCGATGAAACAGTTGTCTTCGATGATGGTCGGGTTCGCCTGGAGCGGTTCCAGCACGCCGCCGATGCCCACGCCACCGGAGAGATGCACATTGGCCCCGATCTGCGCGCACGAACCCACGGTGGCCCACGTATCGACCATGGTGCCCGGGCCGACATAAGCGCCGATGTTCGTATAGCTCGGCATCAGCACGGCGTCTTTCGCGATGTGCGCCCCTCGGCGCACCAGGGCGCCCGGCACCACGCGCGCGCCGAGGGTGGCGTATTCGATCTCGTCGCCGCCGGTGAAGCGCAACGGCACTTTGTCGAAGGCGCTGGACGGACCGCCATCCATTACGCGGTTGCCGTTCATGCGGAAGTAGAGCAGCACCGCCTTCTTCAGCCACGCGTGCACGATCCAGCCACCCTTGCCGTCCGGCTCGGCCACGCGGCGCTCGCCGGATTCGAGGAGGTTAAGCACCTGGTCGACCGCTTCGCGCAGGCCGCCTTCGATGTCGTTCTGGGTGAGGTCGGCGCGGCGTTCGAAGGCGGCGTCGATGACCGACTCAAGCGTTTGCATCTGCATGGGAGGTAGTCCTGGCGGGTTCGGGGCCGATCTGCCGCAGCAGGCACGCGCGCAGGATCTCCCGGCGTTCGGGCGATAGCGGAGCATTGCTGCGATCGGTGAGTTGGAAGAAATCTTCGACGCGTTCGCCAAACGTGGCGATACGCGCATCATGCACGCGCACCTGCGCTTCGGCCAGCGCCTGCGCCACCGCGGCGAGCAGGCCGGGCCGGTCGGTGCAGACCAGGGCAAGCTGCGTGCGCTCGCCGGCGTCGGCGAATTCGATGCGCGGCGTCATCTGAAAGTGGCGCAGGTGGCGCGACATGCTGCGCTTGACCAGGCCCTGTCCCGCCGACTGTTCCAGCGCGCGATGCATGCGCACGCGCAGTTCGTCGGCGCGTTGCAGCGTCGCCGGCGCCTGGGTGTCGGATTCGAGCAAGAGAAACGTATCCAGCGCCATGCCACTGGTGGAGACCAGCACGCGCGCTTCCACGACGGAAAACCGCAGCCGGTCGAGCATCGCCGTGACCGTGGCGAAGAGGCCGTCGCGGTCGGGGGCGTAGACGAACAACTCGGTGCTGCCGCGCACCGAGAAGGGATGCACTTCCACCAGCGGCGTCACGCCGCCGGCGCGCAGGATCGCCGCGGTCTGCCACGCGATCTGTTCGGGCCGATGGCGCAGGAAACTCGTGTCCGGAAACTCCGCCCAGACGCGCGCGATGTCGTCGGTGCCGATGCGCTCGCCCAGCAGCATCGACAAGGCCCGCTCCCGGCATTCGCGCACCCGCGCCCCCGCGTGTGCGGGCGGTGCCAGGTCGCTGCGCAGGGCGAATCGGGTGGCGGTGTAGAGATCGGCCAGGAGGCGATCCTTCCATGCGTTCCACAGCTTGGGGCTGGTGCCGATGATGTCGGCGATGGTCAGCAGGTAGAGGTGGTCCAGGTGCTCCCAGTCGCCGACGATGCCGGCGAAGCGATGCACCACCGCGGGATCGGTGATGTCCTGGCGCTGCGCCGTCGTGCTCATCAGCAGGTGCTGGCGAACCAGCCAGGCGACCAGGTCGACGTCGTCATCGGGCAGGCCCACGCGCGTGCAGAAATCGCGCGCGTCGCCTTCGCCGAGCACGGAGTGATCCCCGCCACGGCCCTTGGCGATGTCGTGGAACAGGGCCGCCAGCAGCATGAGTTCGGGCTTCTCGACGTGCGGCCAGATCTCGCACGCAATGGGAAACTCCCGCCGCGCGTCGGGATCGGCGAAGCGGGCGACGTTACGCAGCACGCGCAGCGTGTGCTCGTCGACGGTATACACGTGGAACAGGTCGTACTGCATGCGCCCCACCACCGTGCCGAAGGCCGGCAGGATCGCGGCCAGCAGGCCGTGACGGTTCATCCGCCACAGCGCGTCCACGGCGAGCGCACCTCGACGCAGCAGCGTGAGGAAGGCGCCCAGCACCTGCGGATCGCCGGCGAGCGACTCGCCATGCAACGACACGGCGTGCTGGATGCGCCGCATCGTCTCGGCGGTGAAACCGGTGATGCCCGGCTCGTCGAGGCGGGCGATGAAGATCTCCACCAGCGCCGCCGGACGATGCGCGAAGAGCTTCGGGTTGCGCGGGGCGATGCGCGTACCGTAACGCACGTAGTCGGTGCCGACCGGCTGCGGGTCGGTGTCCGGCGCGAGCATCTCCTCGAAGCGCTCCACCAGTTGCGTGCCCGAGCGCTCGATCTGCGTCGCCGCGCGGTAATAGCCCTGCATGAACTGTTCGACGCCGAGGTTCTTGGCGTGTTCGTCCTCGAAACCCAGTCGCGACGCGAGCGCCCGCTGGTAATCGAACAGCAGGCGTTCTTCCGCGCGCCCCGCCTCCAGGTGCAACGCGAAGCGGTAGCGGCGCAAGGTATTTTCCGCCCGCTCCAGCCGCGTCGCTTCGCCCGGTTCGAGCAGACCTTCGGCGACCATGTCGTCCAGATCGGGGGCGTTCGCCAGCCGGCGGCCCAGCCAGCGTATCGCGTCGAGCGTGCGCAGGCCGCCGGGACCGTCCTTGAGATTGGGTTCGAGGTTCTGCGCGGTGTCGTCGTAGCGCGCATGCCGCGCGTCCCGTTCGGCCACGCGGGCGCGCAGGTAGTCGCGCGCCGGCCACAGCGAGGGATCGTCGAGGATGCCGCGCAGGCCCGTCGCCAGCCCGGCGTGCCCGACCAGGCAGCGTGCGTCGAGCAGGCTGGTGAAGACGCTGGGGTCGCGCGCGGCCAGGTCGCGGCACTGCGCCACGGTGCGCACGGCATGGCCTGGCTTCAGGCCGATGTCCCACAGGCAGGCGAAAAAGTGTTCAAGGGCGCGGGAAAGCGCCGTGGCGTCGTCGTCGATCAGGGCGAGCAGGTCGACGTCGGAACACGGAAACAGCAGGCCCCGCCCGAAGCCGCCGACGGCGAACAGCGCCGCGGACGGCGTGTCGCCCAGGCACGCGCTCCAGACGTGCACCACCACGCGTCCCACGACATCAGCGCGGCGAGCGGCGAGCGCGGTGGCGTCCGATCCGTCGCGGAAGCTGGTGGCGAGCGCTCGGTCCGCGTCACCCAGCAACTGGCGCAACGAGCGCCTCGCCTCGGGCGAGACGCCCGAGCGGGGCACCACGGCGGGCAAGCGCGGAAGCGGTGGAAGCGGCACGTCAGGCCTCGGCGTGGGCGAAGGAATCGGCAAGGCCGTCGGGCCCGCCAGGATCAGGCAGCGTCGGGCCAGGGCGTGAGGATCTCGAAGCCGTGCTCGGTGACCGCGACCGTGTGCTCCCACTGGGCCGACAGCGAGTGGTCCTTGGTGACCACCGTCCAGCCATCGGGCAGCGATTTCGTCTGCGGCTTGCCGGCGTTGATCATCGGCTCGACCGTGAAGGTCATGCCCGGCTTCAGCTCGAGGCCGGTGCCGGGGCGGCCGTAATGCAGCACCTGCGGCTCGTCGTGGTAGACCTTGCCGATGCCGTGGCCGCAATACTCGCGCACCACCGAGAACCCCGCCGCCTCGGCGTGCTTCTGGATGGCCGCACCCACGTCGCCAAGGGTGGCACCCGGCTTCACCGCCTCGATGCCCTTCATCATCGCCTCGAAGGTGGTCTCGACCAGGCGCCTGGCCAGCACGCTCGGGGTGCCTACGAAATACATGCGGCTGGTGTCGCCGTGCCAGCCATCCTTGATGACGGTGACGTCGATGTTGACGATGTCGCCGTCCTTGAGCACCTTGGCGGGGCTGGGGATGCCGTGGCAGATCACGTGGTTGACCGAGGTGCAAACCGTCTTGGGGAAGCCCCGGTAGCCGACGTTGGCCGGAACGGCCTTCTGCACGTTGACAATGTGGTCGTGGGCAAGCCGGTCGAGTTCCTCGGTGGTGACGCCCGGCTTGACGTGCGGCACCAGCATGGCCAGCACCTCGGCGGCCAGGCGGCCGGCCTCGCGCATGGCCTGGATCTCTTCGGGGGTCTTCGGTACGACTGCCATGATGGTCTCTCTTTTTTTCCTTTGCCCTCAGGGGATTGGGCCCATCGTCGAGATGGCGGCTCCCGGACGCGAAATCCAGTGCGGCTTGCGGCGGGAACACCCGGAAGGCTACAATTAGCGAGTTTTGC
Source organism: Luteibacter sahnii (assembly GCF_034063545.1). Lineage (NCBI taxonomy): Bacteria > Pseudomonadati > Pseudomonadota > Gammaproteobacteria > Lysobacterales > Rhodanobacteraceae > Luteibacter > Luteibacter sahnii. The sequence continues at coordinate 402,191 of NZ_JAQLOK010000001.1, read as the reverse complement.
CGTCCGGCGAAGCCACGAATCCGTGGCCACGGCGGCGATACGAAGCGCGATTGTAACCGCATGGCGCCATCATGGGCCCTGCGTCGGGCGATCGCTTTTAACGCCACACACGCATCGGCACCGCCTTCGGGGTGCCCGTTCCGCCGTCCGAGAGCGAAAGGCTCCGCGGCCGGACCGGGTCGAAGCCGGGGATGCGTGGAGGTCCCAACCCCCATAGAACCGCCCGGTGCGGTTCGCCCAGGAGTATTTCCATGGCACAAGTCACCATGCGCGAGATGCTGGAAGCCGGCGTCCATTTCGGCCACCAGACCCGTTACTGGAACCCCAAGATGGCGCCGTACATCTTCGGCGCCCGCGGCAAGATCCACATCATCAACCTCGAGAAGACGCTCCCGCTCTTCACCGACGCGATGAACTTCCTCTCGGGCCTGGCCCAGAAGGGCGGCACCATCCTGTTCGTCGGCACCAAGCGCTCCGCCCGTGAAGCGCTGGCCGAGGAAGCCGGCCGCGCCGGCCAGCCGTTCGTGACCGCCCGCTGGCTCGGCGGCATGCTGACCAACTTCCGCACGGTCAAGCAGTCGGTCGCCCGCCTGAAGGAACTCGAGGCCGCCGAAACCGACGGCTCGTTCGACCGCCTGGTCAAGCACGAGGTGCTGGCCCGTCGCCGCGAGCGCGAGAAGCTGCAGAACTCCCTCGGTGGCATCAAGGACATGAACCGCCTGCCGGACGCCCTCTTCATCGTCGACATCGGCCACGAAGACATCGCCGTGCAGGAAGCCCGCAAGCTCGGCATCCCGGTCGTCGCCGTGGTTGACACCAACTACGACCCGGCCCTGGTCGACTACGCCATCCCGGGTAACGACGACGCCATCCGCGCGATCCAGCTCTACGCCCGCGCCGCCGCCGACTCCATCCTGGAGGGCAAGGCCGCCGCTCCGCAGCACGCCGCCCGCGGCGACGCCAACGAGTTCGTCGAGCTCGACGACGAAGGCAACCCGGTCGCCAAGGACGACGCCGCCCCGCGTGGCGACCGTCGTCCGCCCGCCAAGAAGGGCGCCCCGCGCCGTGATGGCGGTCGCGACGGTGGCCGTGGTCGCGCGTAAGCGCCCCACCCCCTTCGCACGCAAGGCATTACCCGGCGCCGCGGCAACCCCGCCGCGGCGCCCAACGAAACCATTGAGGAATCACCATGGCTGAGATCACCGCTAGCCTCGTCAAGGATCTGCGCGAGCGTTCCGGCGTCGGCATGATGGAGTGCAAAAAGGCGCTCGTCGAAAACAATGGCGACATCGAAGCGGCGATGGAATGGCTGCGCAAGAACGGCCTCGCCAAGGCCGACAAGAAGGCCGATCGCGTGGCCGCTGAAGGCCTGGTCGCCATCGCCGTCGACGGCGGCAAGGGCGCCATGGTCGAAGTCAACAGCGAAACCGACTTCGCCGCCAAGAACGAACAGTTCGTGAAGTTCACCCAGGACGTCGCCAAGGTCGCCCTCGAGTCCGGCGCCAAGGACATCGAAGCGCTCAAGGCCGCCAAGCTGGGCAACGCCACGGTGGAAGAAGGCGCGAAGGAACTCACCCTCACCATCGGCGAGAAGTTCGATGTACGTCGCATCGCCACCGTCGAGACCGACGGCGTGCTGGGTGCCTATTCGCACGGCGGCCGAATCGGCGTGCTGGTGGCGCTCAAGGGCGGCTCCGAAGAGCTGGCCAAGGGCATCGCCATGCATGTCGCCGCGATGAATCCGAAGTTCATCAAGGTCGAAGACGTCCCGGCCGACTTCCTCGAGAAGGAAAAGGAAATCGAGCTTTCGAAGATGTCCGACAAGGAGAAGGCCAAGCCGGCCGACATCCTCGACAAGATCGTCTCGGGCAAGGTCAACAAGATCCTCGCCGAGAATACCCTCGTCGGCCAGCCGTACGTGATCGACACCGAGACGACCGTCGCCGAGGCCCTCAAGAAGGGTGGTGCCGAGATCGTCAGCGTGCAGCGTCTGGCGGTGGGCGAAGGCATCGAGAAGGTGGTCGACAACTTCGCCGAAGAAGTGATGAAGCAGGCGGGTCTGGCGTAAGCCGGGCACACCGTTTCAGGAAGCAAGGGGCCGCGAGCGATCGCGGCCCCTTTTTTTGGCGCGGGGCGTGGAGGCGCACTTCGTCAGCGCAACGCCATGTGGCGCGCCCACCCCTGCCGTCGCCAACCGCGACATTCCTTCACCTGACTGTCACAAACGCCGCGCGCTACACTACGCCCGTTTTGCCCCACACAAACTGGAGATCCCCCATGAGCACCCCGCTGAACCACCGCCGTATCCTGCTCAAGCTCTCCGGTGAAGCCTTGATGGGCAGCGAAGACTACGGCATCGATCCGAAGGTGATCGGCCGCCTTGCGAAAGAAATCCTCGAAGTGCGCGACGCTGGCGTGCAGGTCGGCGTCGTCATCGGCGGCGGCAACATCTTCCGTGGCGCCGGCCTGGCCGCCGCGGGCATGGACCGCGTGACCGGCGACCACATGGGCATGCTGGCGACGGTCATGAATGCCCTGGCGATGCAGGACGCGATCGAGAAGCTCGGGGGTGAAGCCCGCACGATGAGCGCGATCAAGATCAACGAGGTCTGTGAGGACTTCATCCGCCGCCGCGCCATCCGCCACCTCGAAAAAGGCCGCGTCGCGCTGTTCGCCGCCGGCATCGGCAACCCCTTCTTTACCACCGATTCGGCCGCCGCGCTGCGCGCCGTGGAGGTAGGCGCCGACCTGCTGCTGAAGGCCACCAAGGTCGACGGCGTCTACAGCGCCGATCCGAAGCGCCACCCCGATGCCACCCGCTACGAGCACCTCACCTACAACCAGGTGATCGAGCGCCGGCTCGAGGTCATGGACACCGCCGCCATCGCCCTGTGCCGGGAAAACAAGCTGCCCCTGCGCATCTACGACATGACCGCGCCGGGCAACCTCATGAAGATCATGAAGGGCGAATCCGTGGGCACCCTGGTCAACGCGGGCTGACCCCGGCCCGGCAGCCTTCGCCCTCCCTGCTATACTCGCCTGCTGACCGTTCCACGGAAACAAGCCCATGATCAACGACATCAAGAAAGATGCTGAGACCCGCATGGGCAAGAGCATCGATTCGCTCAAGCACGACCTCAAGTCGATCCGCACCGGTCGCGCCAACCCGCAGATCCTCGAGAACATCAAGGTGCCCTACTACGGCACCGACACCCCGCTTGCCCAGGTCGCCAACGTCACCACGCCGGACGCTCGCTCCCTGTCGGTCAAGCCGTTCGACAAGGCCATGGTCGGTCCGATCGAGAAGGCCATCATGGCGTCCGATCTCGGCATCACGCCGACCACCATGGGCATGGACATCCGCCTCAACTTCCCGCCGCCGACGGAGGAGCGCCGCAAGGAGCTCGCCAAGGGCGTGTCCAAGGAGGGCGAGCAGGCCAAGATCGCCATCCGCAATGTCCGCCGTGACGCCATCCAGCACGTCGACAAGCTGCTGAAAGACAAGGCCATCACCGAAGACGACAAGAAGCGCGCCGACGACGATATCCAGAAGCTCACGGACAAGTACGTCAAGCTGGTCGACGACGTGGTGTCCGAGAAGGAAAAGGAGCTGATGGCGCTCTGACGCGCCATCGGTCCGCCGGCATGGCCGTCAAGCCCGACGCGCGGGTGCCCCGCCACCTCGCCATCGTGATGGACGGCAACGGCCGCTGGGCGAAACAGCGTCTGCGCCCACGCACGTTCGGGCACCACGCCGGGCAGAAAGCCGTGCGCGAGGCCGTGGAGTTCTGCCTGCGCCAGGGTATCGAATCGCTCACCCTGTTCGCGTTTTCCAGCGAAAACTGGAGCCGCCCTCCCACCGAGGTGTCGGCCCTGATGGAGCTCTTCCTCAAGGCCATCGACCGCGAGGTCGACGAACTCAACGGCAACGGCGTGCGTATCCGTTTCGTCGGCGACCTGGCGCCCTTCGCCCCCGAGTTGCGCCAGCGCATGGAGGGCGCCATGGCCCGTACCGCGGGCAACACGTCGCTCAACATGAACGTCGCGGTCAACTACGGTGGGCGATGGGATATCGCCCACGCGGCGCGGCAGGCGGCCGAGGCCGTGACGCGCGGGGAGATGACCGTCGCGGACATCGACGAGTCGCGCCTGCATGGCTACACCTGCCTTGCCGACCAGCCCCCGCTCGACCTCTTCATCCGCACCGGCGGCGAACGTCGCGTCAGCAATTTTCTTCTCTGGCAGCTCGCCTACGCGGAGCTGTATTTCACCGATACCCTGTGGCCCGACGTCGACCAGGCCTGCCTCGCCGAGGCCCTCGACGACTACGCCCGCCGCGAGCGCCGTTTCGGCCGCACCGGCGAACAGGTGGCCACCACGGGCTGAATCCGCACCCATGCTGAAACAACGCATCCTTACCGCCGCCATCCTGTTGCCCCTGGTCCTGGCGATGATCCTGCTGCCGCCCACTGGCCTGTTCGCCGCGGTGGTGGCAATGGTCTTCGTGGTGGCCGCCTGGGAATGGAGCCTGCTGGCCGGCTGCCGCACCCCCGTGGGCCGCGGCATCGTGACGGCCGTGGGCGCGGCGTTGCTGGCCGCGCTGGTCGTGGTGCGTACGCCGGGCGTCCTCACCGTGCTGGTGTTCGTCGGCGTAGCGTGGTGGATCGGCTGCTGCTTCTGGCTGCGCCGCTTCACGTTCGCCGCGGCCCCCAACAGCGAAAACCGCCTGCTCAAGCTTGGGGCGGGCGTGCTCGTGGTCGTGCCCGCGCTGGCTTCGGCGATTTCGCTGCACGGCGGCGACCGCGGCCCCGGCTGGACCCTGCTCGCGCTCGTGATCGTCTGGGCCGCCGATACGGGGGCATATTTCAGCGGTCGCCAGTTCGGCCGGCGCAAGCTCGCCCCGCGCATCAGTCCGGGCAAGACCTGGGCCGGCGTCTATGGCGCGTTGGTGGCCGGCGGCGCGGTCGCCGTGCTCGGTGGCTACCTGCTGGGCGTGCGCGGCGGGGTGCCGTTGACCGGCATGCTCGTGCTCGGCGTGGCGACCGTCGCCATCGCCGTGGTCGGCGATCTGTTCGAAAGCCTGCTCAAGCGGCACGCCGACGTGAAAGACTCCGGCGCGTTGTTCCCGGGCCACGGCGGCCTGCTCGACCGCCTCGACAGCGTGTTCGCCGCCCTGCCGATCTTCGCGGCGGGCAAGATCCTGCTCGGGCTCTGACCATGGCCGTTCGACAGGTGGCCGTGCTAGGTGCCACGGGCTCCATCGGCACCAGCACGCTCGACGTCATCGCCCGTCACCCTGAGCGGTTCCGCGCCAGCGTCCTGGTGGCGAACCAGTCCACCGAAGCGCTGGCGACGCTCTGCGAGCGCTTCCGTCCCGACCTGGCCATCGTCGCCGACGCGTCCATGGAGGGCGACCTGGTACGGCGCCTGGCGGCGGCGGGCGTGCGCTGCGAGGTGGCGTCGGGTGCCGATGCGGTCACTGCGGCCGCCGCCGGACCGCTCTGCGACACCGTGGTCGCCGCCATCGTCGGCGCGGCGGGCCTGGACTCCACCCTGGCCGCCGCACGCACGGGCAAGCGACTGCTGCTGGCCAACAAGGAATCCATCGTCATGGCTGGCGAGCTCCTGCTCGCCGCACTGCGCGAGGGCGGCGGTGACCTGATCCCGGTCGACTCCGAACACAACGCCATTTTCCAGTGCCTGCCGCCGGGCCGTCCCGTCGCCGGGCGCGGCGGCGTGCGCCGGCTGGTGCTGACGGCATCGGGCGGCCCCTTCCGCGGACGCGGGCGCGCCGACCTTGGCACCGTGACGCCCGCACAGGCATGCGCCCACCCCAAATGGTCCATGGGTCGCAAGATCTCGGTCGACTCGGCCACCCTGATGAACAAGGGGCTGGAGGTCATCGAGGCCCACCACCTGTTCCAGGCGCCGCCGGAGACCATCGACGTGGTGGTGCATCCCCAGAGCCTGGTCCATTCGCTGGTCGACTACGTGGACGGCTCCATGCTCGCCCAGTTGGGCCACCCCGACATGCGCACGGCCATCGCCTGCGCGCTGGCCTGGCCGGAGCGGATCGAGGCCGGGGTCCCCCCGCTCGACCTGGCCGCCCACGGCCGCCTCGACTTCGAAGCGCCGGATACCGACACCTTCCGCTGCTTGGCCCTGGCCTTCGACGCGCTGCGGGCGGGCGGCGATGCCACCGCCATCCTCAACGCCGCCAACGAAGTCGCCGTGGAAGCGTTCCTCGCCGGTACCCTGCCCTTCCTGGGTATCGCCGAGCTGGTCGAGCGTGTCCTGGAGGAACTGCCGGCCAAACCCGTGGTCGATGTCCAGACCCTCGCGGCGCGTGACGCGGAGGCGCGTCGCGCCGCCCGCGACGTGCTCCGCCGCGCTTACTGCTAAACTCCTTCCACCCAAACGTTTTTTCGAGACCCGCCTCCCCGATGAGCCCCTTCCTTGGTTCCGTGTTCTGGTTGCTGGTGACGCTGGGCGTCCTGGTGACCTTTCACGAATTCGGTCACTACTGGGTCGCCCGTCGCTGCGGCGTCCGCGTGTTGCGCTTCTCGGTGGGCTTCGGCCGTCCGCTGTGGCGGCGCGTGGCGAAAGACGGCACCGAATACCAGATCGCCGCGATTCCGCTCGGCGGCTACGTGAAGATGCTCGACGCCCGCGAGTCCGACGTCGATCCCTCGCAGATGAGCGAGGAGTTCACCGCCAAGCCCGTCTGGAAGCGCATCGCCATCGTGGCCGCCGGTCCGGCGTTCAACCTCATTTTCACCGTGGCCGCGTTCTGGGCGATGTACGTGGTCGGCAAGCCCGACGTGGCGCCCCTGGTGACCGCGGCACCCGGCAGCATCGCCGCCCAGGCCGGCATCCGGCCCGGCGACCGCATCGTCGCGATGGACGGCCAGCCGGTGGACACCTGGAGCGATGCGATGGACGTCCTCGCCAACGCGCTGCTCGGCACTTCGCCGTTGCCGGTCCGCGTGGCGGATCCCGACGGTGCGCGTCGCGACGTAGTGCTGCCCCTGCAGACGATCGACAACACCGGCGACATCGGCCAGCGCTTCAACGCACTTGGGCTGGCCATGGCGCCCCTGCCCGCCGTGGTCGGCACGGTATTGCCCGGCGACCCCGCCGCACTGGCAGGCCTGCGCCCGGGCGACCGCATCGTCGGCGTCAACGGCCATCCGGTGGACAACTTCGAGGCGTTCACCAAACAGGTGCCTGAGGAAGCCGCCAAATCGCCCACGCTGTCGGTGGCTATCGTGCGCGACGGCCAGCCGAAGACGGTCTCGCTCACGGCCCGCATGAAATCCGAGGCGGGCCAGCCGGCCCGGTGGATGATCGGGGTCTCGGCCGTTCCTCCAGAAACCGCCATTCTCCGTTACGGCCCCGTGCGCGCGTTTACCGAGTCGCTGTCGGCCACCTGGACGGGCACCCGCAACACCCTGGGGCTCATCGGCAAGATGCTCTCGGGCGAGGCCTCCACGAAGAACCTCTCCGGCGTCATCGGCATCGCGCAGGTCGCCAACGACTCGGCCAACCGAGGGCTGGGCTGGTTCCTGAACTTCCTCGCCCTGGTGTCGCTCAGCCTGGCCATCCTGAACCTGCTTCCGATTCCCGTCTTGGACGGCGGACACCTGCTGTATTACCTTATCGAGTTGGTCAAGGGCAGTCCGGTAAGCGAACGCACCATGATCGCAGGCCAGTATGTGGGGCTCGCCTTGCTGTTTACCCTGATGGGGTTGGCGTTCTTCAACGACATCCAACGAATGCTCGTATCGTGACGAAGGCCCTCGCGTTGCGCGGACCCGAACCACACACGAATCACCCCGGCCATGGACGCACCCGCGCCCACGGTCGAACGACGCCAGGCATGAGCCCGGCGCGTGCTCCTCTTCGGTTGCCGGCCTCGTCCGCCAGCGACTGGACTTAACCCAACGGAATCGACGATGAAGCGTATCGCCGCCCTGATCCTGCTTGCCTCCCTGTCCGCCAATGCGCTTGCCTTCGAGCCGTTCGTCGTTTCCGACATCCGTATCGACGGCCTGACCCGCATCGCGCAGGGCACGGTGCTGAGCTACCTGCCCGTCGAAAAGGGTGACACGCTCAGTGAAGACAAGGCCCAGGCCGCCATTCGCGCCCTGTACCAGACCAAATTCTTCAGCGACGTCGAACTCGACCGCCAGGGCGACATCCTGGTGATCAAGGTCATCGAGCGTCCGGCGATCGCCAAGCTCACGCTTCGTGGCAATAAGGACATCAAGGAAGACGACCTGCGCAAGGGCCTGAAGGAAATCGGCCTGGCCGAAGGCGAGACCTTCGACCGCCTGTCGCTCGATCGCGTGCAGCAGGAGCTGATCCGTCAGTATTACAACCGCGGCAAGTACAACGTGTCGGTCGAACCGCACGTCACCCGCCTGGACCGCAACCGCGTCGCGATCGACATCGAGATCCGCGAAGGCAAGGCGGCCAAGATCAAAGAAATCAACATCATCGGCAACAAGGCCTTCCCCGATAAGGACATCCGCAAGGGCTTCGAGTCGAACACGACCAACTGGCTGTCCTGGTATTCCAAGGACGACCAGTACTCGCGCGAAAAGCTCTCGGGCGACCTCGAGAAGCTCAACAACTATTACCTCAACCGCGGCTACGCCGACTTCGGCATCGATTCCACCCAGGTGGCGATCAGCCCGGACAAGCGTGCGATGTACGTCGACGCCAGCGTGAAAGAGGGCGAGGTTTACACCGTCTCCGACGTGAAGCTCCTCGGTGACCTGATCCTGCCGGAAGATACCCTGCGCAAGCTGGTCTACGTGCACAAGGGCGACACGTTCAACCACGCCGCCATCGAAGCCAGCACCGACGCCATCAAGGGCATCCTCGCGAACATCGGTTATGCCTTCGCGAAGGTCACCCCAGTGCCCAAGCTCGACAAGGACAAGCGCACCGCCGACCTCACCCTGTTCATCGAGCCGGGTAAGCGCGTCTACGTGCGTCGCGTGGTCTTCCAGGGCAACACCCGCACCGAAGACGAGGTGCTGCGCCGCGAAATGCGCCAGCTCGAGGGCGCGTGGTACGCGCAGGGCGCCATCGACCGTTCCAAGACCCGCCTGCAGCGTCTGGGTTACTTCAAGACGGTCGACATCGACAAACAGCTCGTCCCGGGCACCGTCGACCAGGTCGACCTCACGGTGAAGGTGGAAGAACAGTCCGCCGGCTCGCTGATGTTCGGCGTGGGCTACTCGCAGTATTCCGGCATCATCCTGTCGGCCTCGGTGTCGCAGAACAACTTCCTGGGTACGGGCGACCGCTTCTCGGTCGGCGCGGAAACCAGCACGTACTACAAGCGCGTCAACGCCAGCTACGTGAACCCCTACCTCACCGACTCGGGCGTGCAGCTGGGCTATAACATCGGCTACAGCAAGCTCGATTACGGCGACACCGATCTGGCGAACTATACCTACAGCACCAAGTCGTTCCAGACGACGCTGTCGTTCCCGATCACCGACTACGACTCGCTGTCGACCAGCCTTGGCGTCAGCTCGAACCTGATCAACACCTCGGCGCTCACGCCCGAACAGCTGTCGGCGTACCAGCGGGCGATCGGCAACAAGACCGTCCACTCGTGGACGTCGAGCCTGGGCTACACCCACGACACCCGCAACAGCTACTGGGCCCCGACCCGCGGCGGCCAGTTGTCGGCGTCCATCGAGGGCGCGCTGCCGGGTTCCACGGTGCAGTTCTACAAGCTGTTCGGCGAAGCCAACCACTACTGGCCGATCGGCAAGGGCTTCGTGCTCTACCTCGACGGCCAGGTCGGCTACGGCAAGACCTACGGCCAGACGTATTCCAACGACGGCTACGCCATCAATCCCGACGGCAGCATCGGCGCCAAGATCTACAGCAAGGGCGACAAGGTGCAGTTCCCCTTCTGGGAGAACTACTACGCCGGCGGCGTGCGAGACGTGCGCGGCTTCCAGGACAACACCCTGGGTCCCCGCCTCTGCGACGGCGGCAGCGCCAACCCCACCCCGGACAGCCATGGCCGTTGCTCGGGCGGCTACTACACCTACGGCCAGCCGATCGGTGGCGCGTTCAAGGTGCTGGGCACCGCGCAGGTCTTCCTGCCCCTGCCCTTCCTCAAGGACGTCAACACGGCCCGCGTGTCGTGGTTCGTGGACGTCGGCAACGTCTACAAGGATTACCAGTCCTTCAACGCCAGCGACCTGCGCGCCTCCACGGGTCTGTCGCTGCAGTGGCAGGCGCCGATCGGTCCGCTGATCATCAACTTCGCCGTGCCGTTCCGTAAGAAGGATGCCGACAACCGCTTCGTCGAGCGCATCCAGTTCACCTTCGGCAACACGTTCTAAGGCGTGAACCGCAAGGCGTGAACAGTAAGTAGAATCGTGGGGTGGCAGGGAGCGATCCTTGCCACCCCTTTCTTTTGGGAGCACTTCCGTGAGCGGGAATCCGCAATTCACCCTAGGCGAGCTGGCCGAACGGTTCGGGCTCGAAGCGCATGGCGATCCGGCCACCGCGGTCGACGGCATCGGTACGCTGGCCGCGGCCACGCCGACGCAGTTCACCTTTCTTTCGAATCCGAAATACACCTCGCAGCTGACCGACACCCAGGCCGGCATCGTGGTGCTCAACGCCGATGCCCTGCCGCTACGCAAGGGTGCGGCCCTCGTGGCGAACGACCCCTACGTCGCCTACGCGAAAATCGCGGCGCTGTTCGAGAAGCACCCGTCCGCCCCCCGCGGCATCCATCCCAGCGCCGTGGTATCGGCCTCCGCGCGCGTCCATCCCACCGCGAGCGTCGGCCCCTGCTGCGTGGTCGAGGACGGCGCGGTGATTGAGGAAGGCGCCATCCTGGGGCCTGGATGCACCATCGGCCCGGGCTGCGTCGTGGGTGCCGATTCACGCCTGGTGGCCCGGGTGACCCTCGTGATCCGGGTCACGCTCGGCAAGCGCGTGCTGGTCCATCCGGGCGCGGTCATCGGCTCGGACGGCTTCGGCCTCGCTTTCGACCGCGACCACTGGGTGAAGCTGCCCCAACTGGGCGGCGTCCGTATCGGCGACGACTGCGAAATCGGCGCCAACACCACGATCGACCGTGGCGCGCTCGACGATACGGTGCTGGAGGACGATGTCCGCCTCGACAACCAGATCCAGATCGCCCACAACGTGCACATCGGCGCGCACACCGCGATGGCCGGCTGCTCGGCCGTGGCGGGCAGCGCGAAGATCGGCCGCTACTGCCTCATCGGCGGCAACGCGGGCATCCTCGGCCACCTCGAACTTACCGACCGGGTTACCATCACGGCCAAGAGCCTGGTGACGGCCTCGATCCGCGAACCGGGCGAGTACTCCTCCGGCTCGCCGCTGCAGGAAAACCGCCAGTGGCGCCGTAACGCGGCACGCATGAAACACCTCGACGAGTACGCGCGCCGCCTGGCGGCGCTGGAAAAGGACAAAGGGCAATGAGCGATTCGAAACCCGCCGTGAAGCTCCCGGTGGACGTGGAACAGATCCAGCAGTTGCTGCCGCACCGCTACCCGTTCCTGCTGGTCGACCGGGTCATCGAGATCGAGCCGGGCAAGTGCATCACGGCCATCAAGAACGTCACGATCAACGAGCCGTTCTTCCAGGGTCATTTCCCTGGCCACCCGGTGATGCCGGGCGTGCTCATCGTCGAGGCCATGGCACAGACCGCCGGCCTGCTCACCCAGATCACCAGCCAGCTCGACGGCCAGGGCGGCAGCCCGCTGTTCTACCTCGTGAAGGTCGACAACGCCCGCTTCTCCGCGGTCGTCGCCCCGGGCGACCAGCTGCGCATGGAGGTCTCGCTCAAGCGCCTGATCCGCGGCATGGGGCTGTTCGAGGCCCGCTCGCTCGTCGACGGCAAGGTCGTGGCGTGCTGCGAGCTGATGTGCGCCGCCAGGAGCGACAAATGATTCATCCGACCGCGCAGATCGATCCCTCCGCGCGTATCGCGGACAACGTCAGCGTCGGTGCGTACACGATCATCGGCTCGGACGTCACGATCGGCGAGGGCACCGTCATAGGTCCCCACGTGGTGATCGACGGGCCCACTACCATCGGCCGCGACAATCGCATCCTCCAGTTCGCCTCCATCGGCGGTCCGCCGCAGGACAAGAAATGGCAGGGCGAGCGCACCGAAGTGATCATCGGCGACCGCAACCTCATCCGCGAATTCGTCACGATCAACCGCGGCACGGGCGACGGCGGCGGCGCGACCCGCGTGGGCAACGACAACTGGCTGCTGGCCTACGTGCACATCGCCCACGACTGCCAGGTCGGCAACAACATCGTGTTTTCCAACTACTCGGCCCTGGCCGGTCACGCCGAGATCGGCGACTGGACGATCCTGTCGGGTTATTCCGGCGTGCACCAGTTCTGCAAGGTCGGCGCCCATGCCTTCCTCGGCATGGGCTGCCTGGTCGGTTCCGACGTGCCGCCGTTCGTGATGATGGCGAACGAGACCCGCGGCCGTCCGCGCGGCATCAACAGCGAAGGCCTGAAACGTCGCGGTTTCGACACCACGCGCATCGCCGCCATCAAGCGCGCCTACCGCACGCTCTACATGGCCGGCCTCCCGCTGGCCGAAGCCCGCGAGCAGTTGCAGGCGCAGGCGGAAGGCAGCGAAGACGTGCGCCAGATGCTCGACTTCCTCGATCGCAGCGAGCGCTCGCTCGCCCGCTGACCCGGGTACGGCATGGCACAGCCCCGTTCCGCTCCCTTCATCGCGCTGGTCGCCGGCGAAGACTCCGGTGACCAGCTCGGCGCCGACCTCATCGACGCGCTGCGACGGCGCTATCCCGGCGCCCGCTTCGCGGGCATCGGCGGTGCGCGCATGCTCACCCGCGGCTTCGAGTCGTGGCACGACATCCGCGAGCTTTCGGTCATGGGCTTCGCCGAAGTCGTGCGGCACCTCCCCCGCCTGCTGCGCCTGCGCAAGACGCTCGTCGGACGCCTGCTGGCCGAACGACCGGACGTGGTCGTGGGCATCGACGCGCCCGACTTCAACCTCGGCGTCGAGCGTCGGCTCAAGCAGGCGGGCCTCGCCACCGTGCACTACGTCAGCCCCTCCGTGTGGGCCTGGCGCGAGAAGCGCGCGGAGAAGATCGGTCATTCGGCGGACCGCGTGCTCTGCCTGTTTCCGATGGAACCGCCCATCTACGCCCGGCACGGGGTCGACGCGCGGTTCGTCGGCCACCCACTGGCGGATCGCTTTCCCATGGTGTCGGACCGCGCGGCGGCACGCGATGCCCTCGGCCTGCCCCACGCCACCCCGGTGCTCGCCGTCCTGCCCGGCAGCCGGCCCAGCGAGATCGAACGCGTGGGAGCCATCTTCATCGACGCCGCGCGGCGCATCGCTACCGAGCGACCCGATGTACGCATCGTGGTGCCTTCGGCCAACGAACGCGTGCACGCCCGGCTGAACGAGCTGCTCGCCGGCTTCCCGGGCACGCCGCCCCAACTCGTCGACGGACGGGCCCACGAGGCCATGCTCGCCGCGGATGCCGTACTCCTGGCCTCCGGCACCGCCACGCTGGAGGCCATGCTCGCCAAGCGCCCGATGGTCGTCGGTTACCGCGTGTCGCCCACGAGCTATCGCATCGCCAAGGCGTTACGCATGCTGAAGACCGACGTCTACAGCCTGCCCAACATCCTCGCCCGCGCCTGCGGGTTGGGCCAGCAACGCCTGGTGCCCGAATTCATGCAGGACGACTGCACGGCCGAACGCCTCGCCGGCGCCACGCTCGACCTGCTGGCCGACAGCGAGCGGCGGGGTGCGATGGTGGCCGCTTTCGAATACCTGCACCAGCAACTGCGTGGAGGGCTCGACGGCCGGGCCGCGGACCATGCCGCGGACGCGATCGCCGGGATGCTGGCCGATCGCGGGTTGCCTGCGGCCACCGACGCGCACTAGCCTCACGCCATGCCTCGCAAGTCCAACGTTACCCGCCAGCTCGCCCGCGACCTTATCGTCGCCGGCGTGGACGAAGCCGGTCGCGGACCGCTCGCCGGTCCGGTGGTCGTCGCCGCCGTCATCCTCGATCCGGCGCGCCCGATCCGTGGGCTCAACGATTCCAAGCAACTGGACGAAACCACCCGCGAGAAGCTCTACGGCCGCATCGTCGAGCGCGCGCTGGCCTGGTCGGTGATCTTCGTCGAGCGCGAGGAAATCGACCGCATCAATATCTTCCAGGCCACCATGGTGGGCATGACGCGCTCGCTCATGGGCCTCGCGCTCGCGCCCCAGATGGCCCTGATCGACGGCAACCGGTTGCCGCGCACCCTGCCCTGCGAGGCACGTGCGGTCATCGGCGGCGACGCCAGTGAACCCGCGATCAGCGCCGCGTCGATCCTGGCCAAGGTCAGCCGCGATCGGCATATGCATGCCCTCGACGCGGTGCACCCGGGCTATGGCTTCGCCCGGCACAAGGGCTACGGCGTGCCCGAGCACCTCGACGCCCTGGCGCGGCTGGGGCCGTGCGACGTGCACCGCCGCAGCTTCGCCCCGGTCAAGCGCTGGTTCGAACCGGCCGTCACGCCGGTGGCCGACCTTTTCGACGCGGTCGTCGCTTAAGCCCTAAAGCTCCGGAAGTTCCCGCCGATAAGACCGGCAACGCCTTCATCCGGCGCCGGTTTATTCATCACTACAGGGACTTCCCCATGAACAAGATCGCCATCGTCGCCGCGCTGCTGATCGCAGCCCCGATCTCGGCCCACGCCGCCTGCTCGGCCAAGGACTTCTCCATCGACGGCTTCGCCGTGAAGCTCCAGCAGGGTGCCGGCCAGCCGCGCTTCAGCATGAAGGGCAATCTGGTCAACAAGTGCACCGAAGCCGCCGCCGCGCAGATCCGCATCGATGCGAAGGACGCCTCGGGCAAGGTCATCGCCAGCAAGCAGGGCTGGCCCGCCGGCACGTCGAACATCGAGCCGGGCAAGAGCGTTGATTTCGACCTCGGTCGTCTGTTCCGCTACTCGCCCGACATGCAGGACTACACCGTGGTCGTGTCGGACGTGAAAGCCTGGTAACACGCCGCCTTCGGCGAGGGCCAGCGCACGGCCGGCCCTCGCTTGCGA
Organism: Luteibacter sahnii; assembly: GCF_034063545.1. Classification (NCBI taxonomy): domain Bacteria; kingdom Pseudomonadati; phylum Pseudomonadota; class Gammaproteobacteria; order Lysobacterales; family Rhodanobacteraceae; genus Luteibacter; species Luteibacter sahnii. The sequence continues at coordinate 387,068 of NZ_JAQLOK010000001.1, read as the reverse complement.
ACGCGTTTAGAGGGGTATCCAGGCGATGCGCTCGCCCTCGGCGAACACGGTCGTCCGCGACGGCAACCACGCCAGCACGTGCGCCGCCGCGAGATTGCTCAACATGTGCGACTCCTGCCGGGGCAGGGCCCACAGACGCGCGATGCCATCGCTCAGATCCAGCCGCATCCGCACCAACCGATCGCGTTCGGCGTCGGCATCAATGCTCGCTTGCAGTGTTCCCTGGCGCCACGCCGGCTGGGGCGCCGTTTCGCCGCCCAGATGGCCGAGTATGGCCCGCGCATGGATCGCCAGGCACACCAGCACCGCACCGGGATTGCCCGGCATGCCCAGCAGCGCCTTGCCGTCGTGGCGCAGGCCATACCAGAGGGGCTTGCCTGGCTTCTGGGCCACCTTCCAGAACACCCGGCGCACGCCGAGACGATCCGCCACGAGCGGCACGTAGTCGCGATCGCCCACCGACACGCCACCGCTGGTGATGACCAGGTCGGCGCTGTCCAGCGCGGCGCTCAGGGCTTCTTCCAGCGCGCTTTCGTCGTCGTGGACATAGGCGACGACCGGCTCACCGTAGCCGTGCTCCACCATCCACGCGCGCACGAGGGGACCGTTGGCGTCATAGACCTGGCCCGGACCGAGCGGCTGGCCCGCACGCAGCACCTCATCGCCGGTGATCAGCACGGCGACGCGAGGCCGCCGGTGAACATCCACCTCATGCACGCCCGCCATGGCGAACAAGGCGACCAGGCCCGACGTCACGCGTTGGCCCGCCTCGGCGAGCACGGCGCCCTCGGCCAGTTCTTCGCCTTCGTGGCGAATCGCCGCGCCCACGCGCACCGACTCGCGCAACACGAGCGTGTCGCCGTCCCGGTCGACGATCTCCTGGCGGGCCACGGCGTCCGCGCCGTCGGGCAGTACGGCGCCGGTGAGAATCCGTATCGCCTGCCCCGGGCCGACCACGACATCGGTGGGCGATCCGGCCGCCGATGTGCCGACCAGGTGCCGCGCCTGCGTGCCATCCGCGGCGCGCAAGGCATAGCCGTCCATCGCGCTCTGGGTGAACCGCGGCAACGAGACGCGCGCGACGGGCGCCGACGCCAACACGGCACCCAACGCCATCTCCACGGGCACGCGCTGCGTCGGCAGCGGCCGCAGCGACGCCGCATACCGCGCCAGCGCCTCCTCGAGCGCGAGCAAGGCCATCGTCAGGCGTCTCCGCCGTAGCCGCCGGCGTGGCGTCCGCCCCGCCTCGCGGTTTCGAGCAGGTGGACGATGCCGGGCAACGTGGCCGCGAGTGATTCGGACGCCCCGCCGCGGCTGCCGGGGAAGGTCGCCAGCAACGCATCGCCCACGTAACCGGCGACGCCCCGCGATAACATCGCGAACGGCATGCGCCGCTGTCCGAACGCGCGCGCGGCTTCCATGATCCCGGGAATCTCAACATCGAGCAGGGGCGATACGGTATCGACGGTGATGTCGCGCGGGCCCAGGCCCGTGCCCCCTACCGTGACGATCAGGGCGACGCCAGACGCCGACAGCTGACCGATCGCGTCACGCAGCGCGTCCGCATCGTCCGCCAGTACCCGGTAGTCGACCGGATCGAAACCGGCCTCGACGAGGGCGTCGCGAACGAAAGCCCCGGCCGTATCCTGTGCCGCGCCGGACGCGACCGTATCGGAGAGCACCACGACGGCCGCCGCGCGCGGCTGCGACAGGTGGCGCCGATAGTGCGACTTTCCGCCCGTCTTGCGTTCGAGCCGGCAGTCGCCGATGTGCATGTCATCGGGCTCGCAATAAGGCTTGAGCATGTCATATAGGGTAAGCGCCGCGAGGCTGGCCGCGGTGAGCGCTTCCATCTCCACGCCGGTGGGACCGATGGTCTGCACCTCGGCCGTCACGCGCACGGAGGTCTGGGCGAGGTCATACGAAACCTCCGCACGATGGATCGGTAGCGGATGGCACAGCGGAATCAGCTCGTCGGTGCGCTTGGCGGCGAGGATGCCGGCGACGCGCGCGGTCTTCAGCGCGTCGCCCTTCTCCGTTTCGCCGCTGCGCAGCAACTCGATGCAATGGGCCGGTGCGTGCAGCGTCGCGCTGGCCCGGGCCACGCGCAGGGAATCCGGTTTAAGGCCGACGTCTTTCATCCGTGACTCGTGTGCGCGTGAGAGTGAGAGTGCGGCACCGACGGCGCGTCGGTGTCGAAGTCGTCGCGGATGCAGCAACCTTCGACGAAGGCGCTGCTGCCGTCGGCGTAGAATTCTTCTTTCCAGATCGGGGCGCCATGCTTGACCGCGTCCACTGCGTAACGGCAGGCGTCGAACGCCTCGGCGCGATGCGGTGCGCGCACCACGCAGGCGATCGCCACGTCGCCGATCACCAGGTCGCCCAGGCGATGCACGATGCGCACGTAGGGCACGCCGAACCGCCGACGGGTGGCGTCTTCCACGTCGCGGATGGTTTTCGCGGCAAGCGCTTCGTGCGCGGTGTAGCGAAGGCGAATCACGCTCCGACCCTCGTGGTGATCGCGCACGGTGCCGACGAAAAGCGCCAGCCCCCCGCACTCGGGATGGGCATCCAGTTCAAGCAGCGGATCGATGGCGACGGGATGATGGGACAGCACGGCACGCTCCATGGTCAGCCTCCCGCCACTGGCGGCAGCAGGGCGATGCGGCCATCCGCCGGCAACGGATCGTGCCGACGCACGATGGCGTCGCCCGCGGCACAGGCGCAACGGGCGAGCCGTTCGGCCAGGTCGGGCCGGGCGGCGTCAAGCGCAAGCAACGCATCGCCCACGGTGTGCGCGTCGCCGACGTCGAGTGGGAATTCGCGGGTGCCGGCCAGCCGTTCGAGGCTGGCATAGAATTCGAAAACGATCGTGGTCATGGTCGGGCTCATCCCCCCATCGAGTGCATCGTGGTGGCGCGTTCGACGGGGCCGGGGCGCACGGCATAGCCGGCGTCTTTCAGCCACACGGCGCGCCGCACGATCGCGGCCAGCGCCTCGTCGTCGTCGCCGCTTCGCATGCGCGCGCCCAACGGCGTACCCACGGGGGAAAACAGACAGGTAAAAAGTTCGCCCGTGGCGGTGAGCCGCAGGCGATCGCAGGTGCTGCAGAACGGTTGGGATACCGTGGAAATGATGCCCAGGTCGTAGTCGTCGTCGACACGCCAGGGCGTGGCCGGATCGTTGCCCCGGGCCTGGCGCTCGACAGTGTGCCCACGTTGCCGGATCGCCTGGATCATGTCCGCTTCGGACACCACCGCATCCCGGCGCCACTGGCCCGGGGCGTCCAGCGGCATGTACTCGATAAAGCGCAACGGCAGGCCCCGTCGCATCGCCCATTCAAGCAATGCCACGACGTCGCCGTCGTTGTCGCCGCGCAGCACCACGGCGTTGAGCTTGACCTTCGCGCCAGCGGCGACGAGCGCGTCGATGCCGTCGAGCACGGGTGCGATCTCGCGGCCGGTCATCCGCCGGAATAGCGCCGGTTCGACGGCATCCAGGCTCACGTTGAAGTCATCGATGCCCGCGGCGACCAGGTCGCCCGCTCGCGGCGCGATGCGTGACGCGTTGGTAGTCATCGACAGACGGCGCAGGCCCTGCGCACGCAGCCCATCCAGGGCGAGGACGCACTCGCGCAGATCGCGGCGCAGCAGGGGCTCGCCGCCGGTGAGCCGGATCTGCTCAATGCCGTGGGCCACGAACAGACCGGCCAGGCGCACGACCTCATCGCGCGAGAGCAGGCTGGCCCGCGGCAGCCAGTCCGGCTGTTCGGGCATGCAGTACGTGCAGCGGAAATTGCAGCGATCGGTAAGCGATATCCGCAGCTTGCGCTTGGTACGGCCGTGACTGTCGGTGAGTGGGAGCATCGTGGCCTTGGGGGCGAGCCGCGGAACAGTACACATCGTGCCAGAGTTCGCGTCGAGGGATCATCATACGCCCGCGACGGACGCGCGAGGCTGACTTTTTCCGCAACGCGTCAGACAAACCCCGAAAAAAAAGGGCCCAAAACGGAAAAAATCTTCGCGGACCCTATTTTCAGCGGACCAAAGCAACGCTAGAGTGAGTCGCCCGCTGGGCACCGGCCGCCAATGGCCGCACCATTCGAATCACGTGACAAGGATAACCATGGCCAAGACCACCAAAACGGCGGCGAAGAAAGCTGCCAAGGCGCCCGCCAAGGCTGCAAAGACCGCCAAGGCCCCGGCCGCCCTCAAGCCGATCAAGGATCCGCTGTCGAAGTCGTCGCTGGTTGCGCACATCGTCGAGCAGAGCGGCGTCGACAGCAAGAGCGTCAAGGCCGTGATGGCCTCGCTCGAAGGCGCGATCTCCGCGTCGGTTCACAAGAAGGGCGCCGGCACGTTCACGCTGCCCGGCCTGCTGAAGATCACCTCCGTCGCCGTGGCCGCCAAGCCGAAGCGCAAGGGCAAGGATCCGTTCACCGGTGAAGAGCGCTGGTTCGCCGCCAAGCCCGCCTCGGTGAAGGTCAAGGTCCGTCCGCTCAAGAAGCTCAAGGACGCCGCCGCCTGATCGACCGATCCGCGCAGTGCACGTGAAAGGCCCCCACCGCGAGGTGGGGGCTTTTTTTTGGTTCATCGCGGAAGTGGGGGCGGAGGCTGAGCGGATACAGGCCCTGCTAGGTGCAACGCGCTCTGGCGCTACCAGGCCCCCAAGAGCACCACGACTCGCGGGATCGACCCATCCACCCGGCCAGGAGGTTGATCGCCGGGATGGCCCCCAGACTTCCGTGAAAAACGTCTTCTGGAGCGGGAAGCGGGAGGTGGCGCGGCGATGCGGGAGATCGCCGCGCCACGTGCCCCCTCCCTCGCGAGCGTGCGCCCCCACTTCCCCACCCCCATCCCACTCCCACCCCTTGACTACACCTGTAGCCAAGCGCATCCTGCCTACAAATGTAGTCAGGAGCATCGCATGAGCGGCAAGACCATCGGCGACCAGGAACTCGCCTTGTTGCAGTACATCCAGGCCACGCCGAAACGTTCGGTGGGCGACGTTTTCACCGGTTACGGCGAGCCGCGCGGGCTGGCCCGCTCCACCGTGCTGACGATGATGGAACGGCTGCGCGCGAAGGGGTATCTCTCCCGGCGCAAGGCGGAGGGCGCCTATCGCTACAGCGCCACTAACGGCAGCGAGCAGGTGATGACGGGCGCCATCGGGCGTTTCGTCGAGAAGACCCTGCAGGGCTCGGTCTCGCCCTTCGTCGCATGGATGGCCGAACGCGGCCAGGTGAGCGACGCGGAGCTGGCCGAACTCGAAGCCCTGGTCGACACGCTGCAATCGCGGCGCAAGGGGCGCTGACATGCCAACCTTCGCCGATCTGGTGCTTTCGCGGCTGGCCCACGCATCCGCCCAGGCCGTGGTGCTCGGTGGCCTGGCGCTGCTGATCTGTCGCATGCTGCCGTCGTTGTCCGCCGGGATGCGCGCCACGCTGTGGTGGTTGCTGAGCGCACAGATGGTGGTCGGCATCGCCTGCCCCTCGCTGCTCGAACTGCCCCTGCTTCCCGCACCACGTGCCCACGCGTCGACCACGATCGTCATCGACGCCCGGCACATCGACCTGCCTTCGGCGGCCGCGACGATGCCGCCGTCCGACGGGCTCCCGTGGACCACGCTGGTGCTGGTGCTGTGGGCCGCCGCGGTGCTCGTGCAGCTCGTCGTCGCGGCGTGGCGCGCCCGCCACCTGCCCGGCATGCTGCGACGTGCGATGCCGCACGACGACGCGCGTGTCGAAGCCCTGTGCGCGCGACGTGCCCGTGAGCTGGGCCTGCGCCGCTCACCGAGGCTCGCGGTGTCCGCCGACGTCACGTCGCCGCAAGTCGTCGGCGCGTGGCACCCGACCATCCTGTTGCCGCTGGACGATGGACTCGACGAGCGCGAACGGGACATGGCCCTCATGCACGAACTGGCCCACGTGCGCCGCGGCGACCTGTGGCTCGGCTGGCTGCCGGCGATCGCCCGCAGCCTGTTCTTCTTCCACCCGCTCGCCCACCTGGCCGCGCGCGAATACGCCCTGTGCCGCGAAGCCGCCTGCGACGCACTCGTCGTCTCGCATGGCGGACAAGCGGCGCAGACCTACGGCCGCCTGCTGCTCCGGCTCGGCGTGTCACCGCAGCCCCATCACGCGCTGCCCGGCGCGTCCCCCACGTTCCTTACCCTGAAGAGGAGACTCACCATGCTCGGTCGCATGCACGAGACGCCCCCGCGCGCCTTCACCCTCGCCCTCATCGCCGTGGTCGTGGTGGCCGCGGCACTTCCCTGGCGCGTCGTCACCGCGCGGGACGCGGCGCCGGCCTCGGCGCCGGTCGTCATCGCGCCGCGTCCGCCGGCCGCTCCCGCGCCGCCTGCGCCGCCCGCCGATGGCGTGCTGCCGTCCGCACCGCCAGCACCGCCCGCACCGCCTGCACCGCCGGTCGGCCCAGCCAGGGGCATGCAGGTGGTACGCGTGACGAGCGACACGCGACCGCCGAAGGCCTTCATCTACTACGGCGGCGACGTCACGGTGATGAGCGGCGATAAGGACGACTTCCGGCGCGCCGACGCCGCACGGCACGGGAACACACCCGTCGCGTGGTACCGCGATGGCGAGAAGGCCTGGGTGGTCGACGATCCCGCCTACCTCAAGCGCATCGATGCGATCTACGCCAAGGCATCGCAGCCGGCGGAAGCGGCCCGCGAACGTGCCGAACGCGGCGCCAGGGTGGCCGCCGAGCAGGCCGCGCTCAACGAACGGATGGCGAAGCTATCGCAGCGCCAGGCCGACCTCGTGGCGCACGAAGTCCGGCCGGGCCCGGACCCGCGCACGCGCGCCGAATACGCCGAAGGCCATGCCGCGATCGGACGCGAACAGGCCATGCTCGCCGACCAGATCGCCACGCTCGGCCGCGCCCAGGCCGAACAGGGACGACTCGACGTCGACATGGCGCGTCGCCAGAAAGACGCCAACGACCAGGCCAACCAGGCACTCGACTCGCTGATCGCCGAAGCGGTGCGCAACGGTGTCGCGAAAGCGGATCGCTGACGGGTCGCGCCCGCTCGGGTAAGGTGGGCGTTTTCGCGATACGCGCGAACGTCCCCCTTCCCCTGGAGGCAACATGCGACTTGAACCGGGCACGCTGATCGAAGCGGCCGCGCTGCTGTTCGACATGGACGGCACCCTCATCGACTCCCGCGTGGTGGTCGAGAAGATCTGGAAACGCTGGTGCGACGCGCACGGTCTGGACTGGCACGCCGTGCTACCCCGCCTGCACGGCGTGCGCATGTACGACTCGGTGAAGGAATTCACGCCCGCCGGGCTCGACGTGCAGGCCGAGTACGAGGCGCTGTACGCCGAAGAAGTGAACGACGTGGACGGCATCGTGCCGATTCCCGGGGCGCACGAACTCCTCGCGGCGCTGCCACCGTCGGCGTGGACCATCGTGACGTCCGCCGACACCGTGCTGGCGACGGCGCGATTGGGCGCGGCGGGCATCGCCCTGCCGCCGCGGATGGTCACCGGCGAGATCGTGACCCTCGGCAAACCCGACCCGGAAGGCTACCTGTTGGGCGCGTCGCGCCTGCAGGCCGATCCCGCCGACTGCGTCGTCTTCGAAGACGCCCGCGCGGGCATCGAGGCCGGCCAGGCCGCCGGGGCCTGGGTGATCGCCATCGCGGGCGACCATCCTGAAGAGATTCCCCAGGGCGTCGCATGGATTCCCGACCTGACCGTGCTGCGTTTCGACGGCATCCACGAGGGCAAGGTTCGCCTGCGTGTGGTCTGACCCGGTGGCAGGCCTTTACGCATCGCCGTTCAACGGTGCGTGAAGGCCACCGAAAAAGCCTTACACGACAGCATGCGCGGCACGGTCCGCTCGGCGTATGCTTCGCCCATGCGCATTCTCCTCGCCGAAGACGACGCCTCCATCGCCGCCGCCGTGCGGGCCTCCCTCGAGCAGGGCGGTCACGCCGTCGATCACGTCAATGACGGCCTCAACGCCGACGCCGCCCTGCGCGGCCACGACTACGACCTGCTCGTGCTCGACCTGGGCCTGCCCTCGCTCGACGGCAGCGACGTGCTGGCCCGGGCGCGAAAGCGCGGCTCCAGCCTGCCCGTGCTGGTGATCACCGCGCGCGAAGGTCTGAAGGAACGCGTACGCGTGCTCGACCTCGGTGCCGACGACTACCTGGTGAAGCCCTTCGCCCTGGCCGAGTTCGAGGCCCGCGTGCGCGCCCTCGCCCGTCGCCGCACCACCCACGGCACGCCGGAATTCCGCATCGCCCGGCTCCGTCTCGACATTCCCGGCCATCGCGCATGGATCGGCGACACGCCGCTGGACCTCACCGCGCGCGAATTCGGCCTGATCGAAGCCCTCGCCACCCGCGCGGACAAGGTCACCAGCCGCGCGCAGCTCGTCGAGGCGCTATGCAACTGGGACGAAGACCTCACCGACAACGGCCTGGACATCGCCCTGCACCGCCTGCGCAAGAAGCTCCAGGGCTCGGGCACCAGCGTGCGTACCATCCGTGGCCTGGGCTATCTCCTCGAAGAAACACCGGATGCATGATCGGCGCATCGCGGCGAAGCGGCCGCCGCGCCCAAGCCTCCGCCGCCGCCTGCTCACGTTTCTGCTCGTCCCCGTGCTGGGCGTGCTGCTGCTCGATGCGGTGATCGGCTATTTCGTCGCGCTGGCGTATTCCAACCGCGTCCACGACACCGATCTCTCCGACCAGGCGCTCACGCTCTCCGAGCTGATCAGCAACGACGCGATGAGTGGCGAACTGACCGAACAGGCGCGGTTCCTGCTCGAATACGATCCCGACGGGCGCGACTATTACGCCGTGGTCAGCGAGCATCACGGCCGCATGATCGGCAACGCGAAACTGGAAGGGCCCGGGTTTCCCGTTCCGCTGGAAGTCACACCGCGCTTCTACGACACCATGCTCGGGCATCGCGCGCTGCGCGCTGCGGTGATGCGCATCCCCAACCGCAACGAAGCGGGCGACACCCTGACCATCACGGTGGCCGAAAACCTCCGCGACCGGCACCTGCGCGCGCGTGAGATCCTCTTCCTCACCCTGCCCATGCAGGCGCTGCTGATCGGTGCCGTGCTGCTGCTGACGTGGTTCGGCGTGAGTCATGGCCTGCGCGTGCTCGAGCCGCTCACCGCCCGCCTGGGCCGCCGCGAGCACGACCTCGGCCCGATCGGCGAGGAAGACGTGCCGGTGGAGATTCTGCCGCTCACCCGCACCATCGACGACCTCTTCGCGCGCATGCGCAACATGCTCGGCTTGCAGGAGCGCTTCATCGCCGACGCCGCGCACCAGCTGCGCACGCCGCTGGCCGGCATCCAACTGCACGTCGAGCGCTACGCCGCAACCACCGACGAAGCCCAACGGGCGCAAGCCCTCGACCACGTGCATCGCCTCGCCGCCCGCGCGGCGCGCACCTCGGCGCAGTTGCTCGCGCTCACCCGCACCCAGTCGCCCGACCTGCCCGACCACGACGGCATGGCGGTGATCGACCTGAGCCAGATCGTGCCCGAAGCCGTGAGCATGCGCGTGCACCAGGCGCTCGCGCTCAACGTCGATCTCGGCTACGAAGGCCTGGATCGCCCCGTGTTCGTGCGCGGCGACGCCCTGCAGGTGCAGGAGGTCATCGACAACCTCGTCGACAACGCTTTCCATTACGCCGGCCGCGGGCACAGCGTGACGGTGTCGGTGGAAGACGCGGTGGCCGACATTGTGCTCGCCGTGGAGGACGACGGCCCCGGCGTGCCCGATGCCTTCCTCGCCCAACTCGGCGAGCGCTTCTTTCGGGTGCCCGGCGGCGACGAGGACGGCACCGGCCTGGGGCTGGCCATCGTCGAGAGCATCGCCGAGCGGCACGCCGCCCGGGTGGAATTCACCCGGGGCGAGGCCGGCGGCCTGCGCGTGGAGATCCGCTTCCCCGCCCTGCTGTCGCTCCCGGCCGCCTGAGGCGCCGGAAAGCCAGGTGAAACCGCTCCGTGGCAGCATAGGTATCATCTGGATACCTGAGCAGAGACCGACCACGTGAGCGATACGGCGGAATTCCACTTCGAAGGCGGACGCGATGGCGTCCTGCTCATCCATGGGCTGACCGGCACCCCGACCGAGATGCGCCTTGTCGGCAAGGGCCTCAACCGGGCAGGCTTCACCGTGGTCGGCGTGCAGTTGGCCGGCCATTGCGGTACCGAGGAAGACCTGGTCGCCACCTCCTGGCAAGACTGGTACGACAGCGTCGAGCGCGCCGCCGAGCAGCTGCGCGGGCGCGTCGACCGGCTATTCGTGGCCGGGCTGTCGATGGGTGCGGTGCTCGCCTTGCGCCTGGCGGCCGTCCGCCCGGAATGGGTCGACGGTGTCGGCGTATTCGGTGCCACGTTCCGCTACGACGGCTGGTCGATGCCTTGGATCGAGCGCCGATTCAACTTCCTGCTGCCGATCCTCAAGCGCCTGGGCATCGGTCGCAAGCGCAGCTTCATCGAGCAGCCGCCGTACGGTATCCGTGACGAGCGCCTGCGCGCGCAGGTGAGCTCGGCGATGCATTCGGGCGACGCGAAGAGCGCCGGCCTGCCGGGCAACCCCTGGTTCGCCGTGGCCGAAATGATGTGGCTGGCCCGCGACGTGCGCCGCCGCCTGGCCAACGTCGTGGCGCCCTGCTTCGTGGCCCACGCCGTCGAGGACGACATCGCCAGCGTCGCCAACGCCGACCTGGTCGCGCGCAACGTGAGCGGCCCGATCGAGATGCTGCTGCTCGGCGACAGCTACCACATGATCACCATCGATCGCGAACGGCGCATGCTGATCGAACGCACGGCGGACTTCTTCGGCCGTATCGCCCGCGACGCGCGCCCCACCCGCATGGCTGCCTGAGTGGCATGAACGGCCTCACGGTAGCGTTGTGGATCGCCAACATCGTGCTCGACACCGGCGGCCAGCTCGCCTTCAAGGCGGCCGCCGGCGACGAGCGGGCGGGCGATGGGCTGGCGCGCTGGAAATACATGCTTGCCCGCCCCTGGATCTGGGTCGGCATCGGTTGCTACGTGGCCGAGTTTCTTGTGTGGATCGCGTTCCTGTCGCTGGTGCCGCTGTCCGAGGGCGTGCTGCTGGGCTCGATCAACATCATCGCGATCATGATCGCGGGGCGGTTCCTCTTCCGTGAGCGACTGAGCCCGCTGCGTGTCACCGGCATCCTGCTGGTTGCCGTCGGCGTGGCGGTGGTTGGGATCGGCGCATGAAGCGGTTTTACCTGGTGGGCTTCGCGCTGCTGCTGGCCTTCGACACGCTGAACCTGGTCTGCTTCAAGATGGCCGGCAACCATGCGCTGCCGGTGGAAATGAGCACCGCCTGGATCGCCCGCGTGTTTTCCCACCCCTGGATCTACGGTGCGGTGGTCGGCTACATCGGCGCCTTCGTCACCTGGATGAGCCTGCTCAAGCACGCGCCGATCGGCCCGGCCTTCGCCGCCTCGCACCTGGAGGTGGTGAGCGTGATGCTGCTGTCCTGGTGGGTGTTCGCCGAGCCGGTAACGCCCACGCAGATCCTCGGCGCGGCGGCGATCGTCGCCGGCATCGTCTGCCTGGCGTTCGCCGAAAGCGGCGAAGAGGCGACCTCCGATGCGGTTACGACCTGAGCGCGAAGCACCGCCCACCGCAGGCCTGCCGCTGCATGCACGGGATCTGGCCGGGGATGTCCGCGCGCCGCTGACGGCCCAGGTCGCGCATTTTCTCGGCGTGGACGAGGTGCAACTGGCGTGTTCCGGCACCGCGGCGCTCACCGTGGCACTGACCGCCCTGGCGGAACAGGCACCCTCGCGCCGCGAGGTGGCCATTCCCGCCTTCACCTGTCCCCTGGTGCCGCTCGCCGTGCGCCGCGCGGGCCTGGTGCCTCGCCTGGTCGACCTGCGTCCGGGCCACTTCGACATGGACCCCGCGCGCCTGGCCGAGGCCTGCGGCGAGCGCACGCTGGCCGTGGTGCCCACCCACCTGGGCGGACGCGTGGCCGACGTGGCCTGTGCCAACGCCATCGCCCACGCGGTGGGCGCTCTCACCATCGAAGACGCAGCCCAGGCGCTTGGTGCCCGACTCGACGGTCGGCCCGCCGGCACCCACGGCGATATCGGCTTCTTCAGCCTCGCGGCCGGCAAGGGCCTGTCGATCTTCGAAGGCGGGCTGCTGGTGGCGCAGGACGAGGCCTGGCGGGCACGTTTCCGGCGGACGGCGAAACGCATCGCACGCTGGCACCCGGGATGGGAACTGCGCCGCTCGCTGGAACTGGCCGGCTACATGGCGCTTTACCGGCCGGCGGGCATGGCGCTCGCCTATGGCAACGGCGTACGCAAGGCGCTGAACGAGGGCGACCTGCTCGGTGCGGCGGGCGAACACTTCGACGTGGATTTCCCCCTGCATCGCGTGGGCCGCTGGCGCCGCGCGGTAGGCGCGAGGGCGTTTCCCCGGCTCGGCCCGTTCATCGCCACCACCACGGCCCAGGCCCGGGCACGCCTGCCCCGCCTGCGGGGGATACCGGGCGTGCACGTGTTCGACGACGCGGGCGGCACCTGGCCGTACCTGATGCTGCGCGTGCCCGACGAGGCGTCGCGCGACGCGATGCTCGACCGCCTCTGGACGTCGCGTCACGGCGTCGCGCGCATGTTCATCCACGCGCTGCCGGGCTACGACTACCTCGGGCCGCTCGAAGGTGCGGACGACGTGCCCCACGCCCACGATTTCGCCGCGCGCACGCTCACCATCAGCAACAGCCCGTGGCTCGACGACGAGGCATTCGAACACGTCTGCGCCGTGATCGAAGCGGTGATCGTCTCCCGTTAGCCGCGCCCGCCAGCGACGGCTCAGGCCTTGCCCTGCTCCACGAGGGTGAGCGCGACCTTGTCGCGCAGGTAGACCGGCAGCGCGAGCTCCGGCGCCACCGCCGCGCCCTCGCGGAATCCCTTCGCGGCGATCTCGGCCACATGCCGTGCCTGCGGATAGCGCAGGCCGTCGGCGGAGCGGATCGCACCCGGCAGGCGCTCGCGAAGCACGGCCTCGTACGTGGCCCAACCGCTGCCCACCACGTGCCATGCCGCGGCATCGGGCACGCGAAGGGCCGCCGCCGTGTCCACGCGCTCGCGGTCGATGAGCGACACGCTGCCGTCGGTCTCGCGCTTCCACGCGGCGACGTAGATCTCGCCCATGCGCGCGTCGGTCACCGACAGGATCGCGGCATCGTCCTCCGGCGCCTCCAGCGCGAGCGCCTGGAGCGAGGACACCGTCACGACCGGCACGTCGAGCGCCATGGCCATGCCCTGGGCCAGCGAGATGCCCAGGCGCACGCCGGTGAAGGCACCCGGCCCCCGGCCCACCGCGATGCCTTGCAGCGCGGCGCGACCGAGACCGGCCTCGGCAAGCAACGCATCGGCCATCGGCAGCACCAGTTCGGCGTGGCGGCGCGGCGCGATCTCGCTGCGCTCGATCACCTGGTCGCCGTGGACGAGCGCGACCGAGCAGGCTTCCGTGGAGGTTTCGATGGCGAGGAAGTTCATGGCGTATCCGGCGTCGTGAGGGGAGGCACGCCATAGGCGTACCAGTCGATGCGGCGGGTGAGGTACATGAGCAGCGCGACGAGCGCGACCAGCACCACCGAACCGATGAGCAGCGCGTACTGTTCCGCGCCGATCAGGCCGTAGAGTATCGCGTAAACCAGGCCCAGGACGCCGCCCAGCACCGCACCCGCGCGCCGTGCGCGGAGCACGGCCATGGCGTAGCCGGCCACGATCAGCACCACGGTCGACGCGGCGATCGCGTAAGCCGGACCGAAACCGATCTGCTCGGACAGCGCCAGCAGCAGCACGTAGAAGCTGGCCATCGCCGCTCCCACGAGCAGGTATTGCACCGGGTGCAGGCGCAACCCCTTGAGCACCTCGAACAGGAAGAACGCCACGAACGTCAAGGCGATGAACAGCAGGCCGTACTTACCGGCGCGGTCGTTTTTCTGGTACACGCTGCCGGGCTGGTAGAGCTTCACGCCAAACGCCGACGCGTCCAGCCGCTGCGCCACGTCGTCGTCCGCCGCGTCCCATTGCTGTCCATACGCCCGATTGAGATCGAACACCTGCCAGGAGGCATCGAAACCCTGTGCGCTGACATGCCGCGTGCCCGGCAGCAGCGCGCCGACGAAGCTGGGGGCCGGCCAGGGCGAGCGGATGCGCACGCTGGTCGACCGCGCCAGTGGCAGGACCGAAAACGCCTCGGTGCCGGCGATGCGCAGCGTGAGCGCCACGTCCACCGGCGTGTCGCGCGCGGGGTCGATCGGCAACGGCGCCGCGAGCACCGTGTACGGCCCCATCCGTGCGGTCGACGAGGCAAGCGTGGCCGTGCGGCCGTCCACCGTGAACGAGGTGACGCCCTGCAATCCCCGCGTGTCGGCGAGCAACACGCGCACTTCGGCCCGCGACGGATCCCAGCGCGTGGTCGACGCCGCCGCGAAGCGTCGCACGTCGGACGGAAGGAGGCGGCCACGGATCGTCACGTCCCCGGTATAGACCGGCACCGCATACATCCCGAAGCGGCGCTGGTCCACCGCCAGGTCGGCCACCGTGACCTGCTCGTCGGCCAGTACGATGGCCGTGCCCTCGCGGGTGGCGACGAGTCGGCCGTCGTGGTCACGCTCTTCGCCACGGGTGGGAACGGCCAGGGCAAAGCCACCGATCGTCTGCGGGCCGCCCCAGCCGTCGGCCACGCGCTCGGCGGCCGCGGCCCGCATGAGCTCGCGCTCGCGCACCAGGCCGTTCGATTGGGCGAGCGGAATCATCATGATCAGGGCGAGCAGGCCGACGCCAAGCACCTTGGCGGTCATGGATTGCATCCAGCGTGTCATCGGGCGGGTCCTTCGTAAGGGGATCACCGCGGAGCATGTGAGCCTCGCCGGACGCCCCCGGGCCACGGGTGTGGCAAATCCGGGGCGTCATCGGCCGATCGAAAGGCTTCAGGCGGCGTCGTTGTCCGCCAGGAACGCGACGGCGTCGGTGAGCTCGCGCGTGCGCGGCATCGGCGGCAGGCTCGCCAGGAACAGCCGGCCGTAGCCCTTCGTGGACAGGCGCGGATCGCACAGCACGAGCACGCCGCGATCGTGCACGTCGCGAATCAACCGGCCGGCACCTTGCTTGAGCGCGATGACGGCCGTGGGCACCTGCCAGCCCATGAAGGGATTGATGCCGGCCTCTTCGAGGGCTTCCAGGCGCGCCTGCAATACCGGATCGTCGGGCATGGCGAAGGGCAGTTTGTCGATCACCACCACGCTGAGCGCGTCGCCGGCCACGTCGACGCCTTCCCAGAAACTCGCCGCACCCAGCAGCACGCCGTTGCCGCTGGCGCGAAAGTCTTCCAGCAGGCGATGACGCGGCGCGGTGCCCTGCACGAACAGCGGCCACGGCGAGCGACCTTCCAGCAGCTCGGCGGCGCGGCGCAAGGCGCGATGCGAGGTGAACAGCAGGAAGGCGCGCCCGCCCGACGCCTCCAGCACCGGACGCACGGCGGCGATCACCTTGTCGGTGTAATCGCGGGCCGAGGGTTCGGGGAGATCCTTGGGCAGGTAGGCCAGCGCCTGTCTGCGGTAATCGAAGGGGCTTTCGACGTGCAGCGTTCGTGGATCGTCGATGCCCAGTTGACGGGCGAAATGGGAGAAATCGCCGGCGATGGACAACGTGGCCGAGGTGTGGATCCACGCCGCATTGGTGGACAACCGCATCGCCCGCAACGGCGAGGCGAGGTCGAGCGGCGTGGCGTGGAGTGAGAATCCTCGCGGCGAGACCTCGTACCAGCGAACGTCGGCGGCCGAATGCTCTTCAGCGATGCGATCCAGCCGAAGGCTCAGCATCTGCGCGCGCTCATGCACGTTGGCCAGGCCGCGCGATCGCTCGCCCAGGCCGCAGAGCAGGTCGGCCAGCGCGGCCATCACCTCGCGCAGTTCGGTCAGGCCCTCGTGGGCGGCGGCGGCGCGATCGAACGCCCCGAACGGCCCACGCTCGGGCAAGGTCGCCATCGCGAGGCGCAGCCGCTTGACGGTATCACCCAGCGCCTCCACCGGCTCCAGCAACTGGCTCATCGCACCGGTGACACCCTGCGCCTCGGCCAGGGCGTCGTGACCCAGGTCGGTCAGCTGGCGAGCGCTCACGCTCTGCGAGAAGAACTGGCCGGCCAGTTCGGGAATCTGGTGCGCCTCGTCGAGGATGAAGGCATCGGCACCCGGCAGGATCTCGCCGAAACCTTCCTGCTTGAGGGCCAGGTCGGCCATGAGGAGGTGGTGGTTGACCACCACCAGGTCGGCCTCCATCGCGTCGCGGCGGGCCTTCACCACATGACAGTCGTCGAAGAACGCGCATTCCACGCCCAGGCAGTTCTCCGGCGTGGAGGTGACGCGCGGCCATAGCGGGGAATCCTCGGGAATCTCGGCCATCTCGGACCGGTCGCCGCGCCGCGTGCGCGTGGCCCAGAGCCGGATCGCGGACAGCTGGCCCGCCACGCGGCGATCGGGCGTACCCTCGCGCACGGCCTGGTCCAGGCGGTGCAGGCACAGGTAGTTCGACCGCCCCTTGAGCAGGCTCAGCTTCGCCCGACTGCCGAGCACCGAGCGCACCCGCGGCAGGTCGCGGAAGAAGAGCTGGTCCTGCAGGGCCTTGGTGCCGGTGGAAACGATCACCTTGCGCCCCGACACCAGGGCAGGCACGAGGTAGGCGAAGGTCTTGCCGGTTCCGGTGCCCGCCTCGGCGATAAGCAGGTCGCGCTCGTCGATGGCCCCGGCCACCGCCGACGCCATGCGCTGCTGGGCCTCGCGCGGCGCGAAACCCGGGACGTCGCTGGCGAACGGGCCCTCCGCGCCGAGGATCGCGGCCACTTCGTGTTCAGTCATCCGGCCAGTATCGCCTACAATGATCCTCTTTTCGCCTGCCAATCCGCGCCCACCCAGGGCCGCGCGCCGAGAGCCCACCGCATGGACAAGAGTTTCGAGCCCAGCCAGATCGAGTCGAAGTGGTACGCCCACTGGGAAGCCAACGGTTACTTCAAGCCATCCGGCAAGGGCACGCCCTACACGATCATGCTGCCGCCGCCCAACGTCACGGGCACCCTGCACATGGGCCACGCGTTCCAGCACACCATCATGGATACGCTGGTGCGCTACCACCGCATGCGCGGCTTCGACACGCTGTGGCAGCTGGGCACCGATCACGCGGGTATCGCCACCGAGATGGTCGTCACCCGCCAGCTCAACGCCGAGGGCACGCAGCGCGCCGATGTCAGCCGCGATGCGTTCATCGAGCGCGTATGGGCGTGGAAGAAGGAATCCGGTGGCACCATCGGCCGGCAGATGCGTCGCATGGGTGTCTCGGGCGACTGGAGCCGCGAGGTGTTCACGATGGACGACGGCCCGTCCCGGGCGGTCGTCGAAACCTTCGTGCGCCTGCACGACGAGGGCCTCATCTACCGCGGCCAGAAGCTGGTCAACTGGGATCCGGTGCTGAAGACCGCGATCTCCGACCTGGAAGTGGTCAGCGACGAAGAGGACGGCTCGCTCTGGTCGATCCGCTACCCGCTGGCCGACGGGTCGGGCGAACTCGTCGTCGCCACGACGCGTCCGGAAACCATGCTCGGCGACGTCGCCGTCGCCGTGCACCCCGAGGACGAGCGCTACGCGCACCTGGTGGGCCGCATGCTCAGGCTGCCGCTCTCCGACCGCGAGATTCCGATCATCGCCGACGACTACGTCGAGAAGGATTTCGGCACGGGCTGCGTGAAGATAACCCCCGCGCACGATTTCAACGACTACGCGATCGGCCTGCGCCACCAGCTGCCGCTGATCAACATCCTGACCGACGACGCCGCCATCAACGACGCCGCGCCCGCGAAGTATCGGGGCATGGATCGCTACGTGGCGCGCAAGGCGGTGCTCGCCGACCTGGAGGCCGAAGGCCTGCTCGTCGAAACCAAAAAGCACAAGCTGCAGGTGCCGCGCGGCGACCGCACCGGCCAGGTCATCGAGCCCTACCTCACCTGGCAGTGGTTCGTGAAGATGGACACGCTGGCCGCGCGCGGCATGGAACTCGTCGAACAGGGCAAGGTGAAGTTCGTCCCCGAGAACTGGATCAACACCTACCGCCACTGGCTGGGCAACATCCAGGACTGGTGCATCAGCCGGCAGCTCACCTGGGGCCATCGCATCCCCGCGTGGTATGCCGACGACGGCGGCATCGTGGTGGCCCACGACGAGGCCGAGGCGCAGTCGATCGCCGCCTCGCGCGGCTACACCGGTGCGCTGCGCCGCGACGACGACGTGCTCGAAACCTGGTTCTCCTCGGCGCTGTGGAGCCACTCCACCCTCGGCTGGCCCGATCCGCAGGCGCAGGCCGAGCGCGGCTTCGACCGCTACCTGCCCACCAACGTGCTGGTCACCGGGTTCGACATCATCTTCTTCTGGGTCGCCCGGATGATCATGATGACCGATCACTTCACCGGCGAGGTGCCGTTCAAGGACGTCTACGTCACGGGGCTGATCCGCGACAAGGACGGCCAGAAGATGTCCAAATCCAAGGGCAACGTGCTCGACCCGCTCGACCTTATCGACGGCATCACGCTCGACGACCTGCTGGCCAAGCGCACCCGCGGCCTGATGCAGCCGAAAATGGCCGAAAAGATCGACAAGGCCACCCGCAAGGAATTCGCCGAGGGCATTCCCGCCTTCGGTGCCGACGCGCTGCGCTTCACCTTCGCCTCGCTCGCCACCCACGGCCGCGACATCAAGTTCGACCTGGAGCGTTGCGGCGGCTACAAGGCCTTCGTCAACAAGCTGTGGAACGCCTCGCGGTTCGTCCTGATGAACCTCGGCGAAGGCCCCGTCGCGCCCGTGGCGCCGTCGACGGAAGCCGAGCGCTGGATCCTCACCCGACTGCGCGACACGCTGGCGACCGTAAAGGAGCAACTCGCGGCCTACCGTTTCGACCTCGTCGCCCAGGCGCTCTACGAGTTCACCTGGAACGAATTCTGCGACTGGTTCCTGGAGCTCTCCAAGCCTGCGCTCAACGGCGGCGACGCCGGGGCCATCGCCTCGACGCGCTACACGCTCGTCCACGTGCTCGAAACCCTGCTGCGCGCGCTGCATCCGCTGATCCCGTTCGTCACCGAAGAGATCTGGCAGAACGTGCGCCCGGTGCTGGGCATCGAGGGCGACACGCTGATGCTGCGGCCTTATCCCGACGCCGAGGACATCACGGCCGATGCCGCCGCCACCGCCGAGATCGAGTGGGTGAAGGACGTTCTGACCGGCGTCCGCCGCATCCGTTCGGAAATGAACATCGCGCCGGGCAAGGTCATCCCGCTGTTCTTCGCCGACGGCGACGCCTCCGATCGCGCCCGCGCGACCAAGTTCGCTGCGCAGGTGGCGTTCCTCGGCCGTGTCGACACGCCGACGTGGATCGACGGCGATGAGCCGGCCGCCGCCGTCGCGGTGGTCGGCGGCATGCGTGTACTGATTCCCCTGGAGGGTCTGATCGACCTCGACGCGGAGAAGGCCCGCCTCGCGAAGGAGATCACCCGCGTCGAGACGGAAATACGCAAGTGCGAAGCGAAGCTCGGCAATGCCAACTTCGTCGCCAACGCGCCGGCCGAGGTCGTGGAGCAGGAGCGCCAGCGCATCGCCGACTGGACCCGCCAGGCGGATGCGATGCGGGAGCAGGCGCGCAAGCTGGGCGGTTGATGTCGCGACGCCGCGTTGGCGCAAGGGGCGTAAAGCGTGCCGACCGGTGCGGGTTCCCCGGTGGCACGCCCCGTCGCCGGGACGCTTTTCGCCACCGAGGAGCCTGGCATCAACCGGATGACGGTGGAGGCACGGCGCCTCGACCGGCCATCCTTTGCCATCGCACGCAAGGCGCGCACACAAACACGCCGATACCCAGCAACATCACGAGCACCCCAAGCCAGACGCCTGCCGAAAAACGCTCATCGAACGCCAGGTAAGACGTAGCCATCCCGGATATCGGAACGATCAGCGACAACGGTGCCACCATGGCCGCCGGATAGGTCTTCATCAGGTTGTTCCACACCATGTAGCCAAACACGGTGGTCACGTAGGCCTGAAACAGCACCGAACCCACGGCAGTCCAGCTCACGTCACGCACCAGGTGCACGAACGGTGCCGAACCCCTGTCGACAAACGCCAGGCCAAGCAGGACGGGCGCCGAAAACAGGCTCGACCATACGACGAACGCCATCATGTCGGCGGGCCGATAGCGCTTGACGATGAGGTTGCAAACCGTCCACGCACACGCGGCGAGCAGCACGAGCGCGACGCCTGTCGTCGTCGCCGTACCCGGTGTGTTCGTGATAACGACGCACAGTCCCGACCCGGCAAGCAGCATGCCGACGACTTGCGCTACCTTCATGCGTTCACGCAGGAATATCGCGCTGGCCAGCACGGTGAAGAACGCGCTGAATTGCAACACCAACGAGGACATGCCCGGTGACATGCCCTTGGCCATCGCCAGATTGACGACCCACCAGAGCCCCGCGCCAAAGACCACGCCGTAACCGGCCAAGGCCATGAGCGGCACGTCGCGCGGCCGGCGCAGGACGAACACAAGGGGAAACGCCGTGAGGGTGAAGCGCAAACCTGTGAGAAGAAACGGGTCCAGGTCGCGCAAGCCCACTTCGATGACCGAAAAGTTGCTTCCCCAGATGACGGTGACGAGCACGCCCAGAAAAAGATGAGGCCATCTCATGCGCTCTGTTCCGCCGGGGGCGCGACGCCGTCGTAAACGAAGTCGTCGAACGCGGCGTGCCG
The DNA here is from genome assembly GCF_034063545.1 of Luteibacter sahnii. Classification (NCBI taxonomy): domain Bacteria; kingdom Pseudomonadati; phylum Pseudomonadota; class Gammaproteobacteria; order Lysobacterales; family Rhodanobacteraceae; genus Luteibacter; species Luteibacter sahnii. The sequence continues at coordinate 366,236 of NZ_JAQLOK010000001.1, read as the reverse complement.
CCATGTATCGCCGCGAACGTAATAATTGAGCACGACGGATATCTTCCTTTCCCGAATCGTCGGCTCGCAGTCGTGCAACACCTCGCGCCCCTTCATGACCAGGAGCGAACCCTCCGTCGCGTGGATGTCCCGCCGCTCGGTCCATCGTCCCCGGGAGGGATGGGAACGGGGCACCTGCATGCGCAACGGCGCCTCGCGGTTGGTCGTCAGGAATAAGAGCACGGTGATGCCGTTCGTATCGTAGTGCTCTCCCAAGGTACCGCCACCCGGGGGATAGACCTTGATGTTCACGTCAGACCGAGGATACGGCGATACGACGACATCCTGGGAGGTCACGGCCGAAACGAGCGGGAGCGCGGCGTGATAGACCGCCGTCAGTTCCGGAAGAAAGCGTCGGACGTCTTCGCCTTCGAACATATGGTGCAGGTAACGCCCCCCTTCATCGGACACGGCCGTGTTGCCGAGCCCCACGTGATCGACCAACTTGACGTGCCCCTCCGCAATGAGCCTTTCGATGCGCGATCGCAATACACCGCACTGCTGCGGACTCATCACCTCGTCGATGACGGTGACGAAATCGTAATGGTATTCGCGGACATGACGCGAAAGATCGAACCCTTGCTTCACGTATTTCTCCCCAGCCATTGGATGACAACGGGGGCCATCTTTCCCACCGACCGCGTTCGGCACAAATCCGCCTGCGTGAATTCGGCAGAGTCCACGCGCCGACGCGGCTCTCAGGGGATGGGGCCTCCGAAGACAATCACGAGTTGCCATGAGAAACAACTCATCATTGCCATTCCAATGAGGGGCGCCCAGGGTAAAGGGGGCCTCTATCGCCTCGACCATCCGGCGGCGGCGCACGCTTTCGTTTCGCGTCAACGGAGGCAGCCCGGGCGCGCGTCACGCACGGACGGAAGCGAGGCTACATGTCGTGCTTGTTCACTTCGAAACCACCGCGCTTGTATTCCGTCCAACGCGTGCGCGAACCCTCGCGCTCGGCCGGATCGGCGGCCACCACTTCAAGCACGCGGTCGTAGCGGCCCGGCGCGCAGACGTCGCGCAGGTTGATCACCATCGGGCGGTCGGCGGTGTCCACGCCGGGCGGGACGATGAGGACGGCGACGTTGCCGTCGTCGTCATCGCCCGCCAGCTGGTGCGGGATGTAGGCGTCTTCGTCGAAATCCCACAGGCGCTCGTCGATGGCCTCGGCCTGCTCGAAGTCGCGGGTGAGGATCAGCGTAGGCTGCTGGGCCGCGAACGCGCGTTTGGCGAGTTCGCAGACCAGGAGCAGCGGATCGTCACGGAACCGCGGCTTGTCGATCAGGTAGAAGTCGGCGCGCGGCATGGGCGGACGATCAACCGGCGGCCACGCGATCGAGCAGCCACTGCGTCAACAGCGGCACCGGGCGGCCGGTGGCGAGGCCCTTGCGGCCTTCGTCCCAAGCCGTGCCGGCGATGTCGAGGTGGGCCCAGCGGCGGCCTTCGGTGAAGCGGGCGAGGAAGCAGCCCGCGGTGATGGCGCCGGCGTACTTGCCGCCGATGTTCGCGACGTCGGCGAACACCGAGTCGAGCTGGCCCTGGTAGTCGTCCCACAGAGGCAGGCGCCATGCGCGGTCGAGCGTGCTGTCGCCGGCTGCGAGCAGCTCGGCGGAGAGGGTGTCGTCCTTGGTCATCAGGCCACTGGCGTGCTTGCCCAGGGCGACCACGCAGGCACCGGTGAGGGTGGCGGCGTCGATGATCGTGTGCGGGTCGAAGCGCTTGCCGGTGTAGGTGAGCGCATCGCAGAGGATCAGGCGCCCCTCCGCGTCGGTGTTGAGCACTTCGATGGTGATGCCGGCGAGGCTGGTGAGCACGTCGCCCGGGCGGTAGGCATCGCCGTCGGGCATGTTTTCCACGGCCGGCACGACGCAGACCAGGTTGACCGGCAGCTTCAGGCGCACGGCGGCAACGAAGGAACCGAGTACACCCGCGGCGCCGCCCATGTCGAACTTCATTTCTTCCATGCCCGGGCCCGGCTTCAGGCTGATGCCGCCGGTGTCGAAGGTGATGCCCTTGCCGACGAAGGCGTAGGGGCGCTCGCCCTCCTTGCCACCGTTCCACTGCAGCACGACGAGGCGCGGCGGGTTCGCCGAACCGCGGGCCACGGCGAGCAGCGAACCGAAGCCCTCGCGTTCCATGTCGGTGCGCTCGAGCACCTCGCAGGTCACGCCCTCGTTGGCGTCGGCGAAGGCGCGGGCCTGGTCGGCGATGTAGCCGGGGTTGCAGATGTTTGGCGGCAGGTTGGCCAGCTCGCGGGCGAAGCGCACGCCTTCGGCGATGGCACGGGCCTGGACGAGGCCCGGCTCCGCGTCGGCGGGGGCGACGAGGGTGACCGAGGCGAGTTCGGGCGGGGCCTTGTCGCGCGGCTTGACCGTGGCGGTGTAGCGGTAGGCGGCGTGGTCGATCGCCAGGGCGCCGACACGGACGCGCCAGGCCGCGTCGCGGCCGGGGACGTCGATCTCGGTCAGCCAGCTGGTGGCCTCGGTGACCGGGAGTCGACCGATGGCGCGCGCCGCCTCGAGGGTGACCCGCTGGTAACGGCCGGCATCGAAGCCCTTCTGCGCGCCCAGGCCCACGATGAGCACGCGGGCCGCGGCCACGCCGGACGGCTGCAGGAGGGTCACCACGTTGCCCGGTTTGCCGGTGACGTCGCCGGCTTCGACCAGTCGCTTGATCGCCCCGCCGGCGGCGGTGTCGATGCGCGCGGCGGCGCTGGTCAGGATACCGTTCTCGTAGACGCCGACCACGGCCACCGGGGTGGCGGTCGATTCGGGAGCGTTGGAACCGAGGCTGAACTGAACCGTCATAGCTAACTGCCCTGCGAAAGCCCGCCGGGGCCCGGACAGGCTAGACTTAAGGATTGCCGGCCAGGACTGACGCGGCACGAACCGCCAATTCTACCAAATGCTCAGCATCCTAGACCGCTATTTCCTGCGTGAACTTGCCTATGGCGTCATCGCGACGGCCGTGGTGCTGCTGGTCATCTTCGCCGGCGGCGCCTTCGCCACCGTGCTGCAGAAGGTCGCCAACGGTAGCATCCAGCCCAGCGTGATGTTCGAGGTGCTCGGCCTGCAGATGGTCGACCTCCTCTCTACCCTGCTGCCCATGTCGGCGTTCCTGGGCACGCTCATCGCCCTGGGCCGCATGTACCGCGAGAGCGAGATGCACGTACTCGCCTCCTCGGGCATGGGGCCGCGGGGCATGCTGCGGCCGGTGGCCATCCTCACCGTGATCGCCACCCTCGTGGTGGGCACGGTGGCCCTGTGGCTGGGCCCGCTCTCGGCGCGTACCGCCGACCAGGTCATCGCCGCCGCCAACAAATCGGTGATCGCCGCCGGTCTCGACGCGGGCCGATTCACCGAACTCCCCGGCAAGGGCGGCATCATCTTCGTTGACAGCCTGAGCCGCGACGGCACGGTCCTGGGCAAGACCTTCCTGGCCTCCGACCACACCGATTCCGCCGGCAACGTGCAGGTGCGCGTGGTCAACGCCAAGAGCGGCCGCATGTACCAGGAGAGCGACGGCCAGAACCGCTTCCTGGCCCTCTACGACGGCTGGCAGTTCGAGATTCCGCTGGGCTCGGACAACTGGCGCCGCATGAAGTACGAACGCAACGACGCCTCGCTGTCGAGCATCACCGACGACGACAGCGACACCGATCCGGCGCACGAGTCCACCACGCTCGACCTGTTCAAGGCCCGCGACGCCGATTCGCTCGGCGAACTCGTGTCGCGCTTCGCCGCCCCGGTGAGCACGGTGGTGCTGATGATGATGGTGCTGCCGATGTCCCGGCAGGCGCCTCGCGACGCGCGTTACGGCCGCCTGCTCATCGCGGTGCTGGCCTACTTCATCTACGTGATCTGGCAGCTGATCGCCCGTGCCCAGATCATCAAGGAGCACCTTCACACCTCGATCCCGATCTGGATCCTCCACGCGATCGTCTTCGCCGTGGCGGTCTGGTTCTTCTGGCGGCAGAACACCGCGCGTCGGGTCAAGGGAGCCGCCGCGTGAGCGCCCTGACGATCAAGCGCGCCGACCGGCTGATCGGCATGAGCGTGCTGGGCACGCTGCTGCTCGTATGGCTGGTGCTGACCGGCTTCGACGCCCTCACCCAGTTCGTGCGCCAGCTCGGCAACATCGGCAAGAACGGCTTCACGCTCTACGACGCCATCGCCTACATCATGCTGACGGTGCCGCGCCGGCTCTACCAGATGTTCAGCAACGCCGCCCTGATCGGCGGCCTGCTCGGCCTGGGCGGCCTGGCCGCCACCGGCGAGCTCACCGCGCTGCGCGCCGCGGGCATGTCCAAGCTGCGCATCGCCGCGTCGGCCGCCGGCGTCATCGCCGTGTTGACCCTCGGCGTGGTGGTGATGGGCGAAACCGCGGCGCCCTATGGCGACCAGCACGCCCAGGCCATCCAGGTGCGCATGCGTTCGAGCAACCTCGGCGCCACCAGCAGCGGGCTGTGGGCGCGCGACGCGGGCAAGATCATCAACGCCAAGTCGGCCATCGCCGTGCAGGATGGCGACCACACCACGGTGAAGCTGGTCGATGTGCGTGTCTTCACCTTCACGCCCGACGGCCAGGTGCAGGAGTTCTCCCACGGCGACAGCGCCATCCACGACGGCAACAAGTGGGTGATGTCCAACGTGCGCACCACCACGCTCGACGACAAGGGCACGCATTCGTCGCAGCAGCCCACGCAGACCTGGGCATCGCGGCTGAATCCCCACGTGCTCGAGCAGTCGGTGATCCACCCCGAATACCTCTCGATGGCCGACCTGCGCCGCAACATGCGCTACCTCGAAGCCAACGGACAAAACCCGGGGGCCTACGCGGTCGCTTTCTGGGGGCGCGCCCTGTTCGCCATCAACACCCTGGTTCTGGTGCTGTGCGCCATGCCGTTCGCGTTCGGTTCGCTGCGCTCGGGCGGCTTCGGCAAGCGCCTCTTCATCGGCGTGATCCTGGCGATCGGCTGGTATTTCCTCCAGGGTGCGATGGTCAACTTCGGCACCGTCTACGGGTTGTCGCCCCTGCTGGCGAACCTGCTACCCACGACGTTGCTGGTCGTCGGCGCCCTCGCCTATTTCAGGCGCTTCGGCTAGCGCGGCCGACCGCGAAACCGTGTCCAGCACGGCGTCGAGGTCGGCGCCGGTCATGGGCTTGCGAACCAGGCCGTCCATGCCCGCCTCGCGCACCGCGGCATTCTCGTCGCCGGCCGAGCGCGCCGTCACGGCCACGATCGGCATGGCGTCAAGGTGGGCGATGCGCCGCACCATGCGGGCGACCTGAAAGCCGCTCACCATCGGAAGGTCGAGGTCGAGCAGCAACACATCGAACGACGCCTGCGATAACGCCGACATGGCGCTCAGTCCATCGCCGACCATCGTCACCTCATGTCCCCGCTGGCGGAGCAGGCCGAGCATGACCTCGGCGATCATGGGATCGTCCTCGACCACGAGAAGCCGCCGGCACCTGACACCCCCGACCGGTGCCGGTGTCGGTACACCGCGTTCCGCGACGCTCGGCGCCAAGGGAAGTCGCACGACGAACACGCTGCCGTGACCCGGCCGGCTGTCCACCGTCACACTGCCTCCCATGAGCGCACATAGCTCATGGCAGATGGCGAGACCCAAGCCCGAGCCCTCGGCGCGCTGGGGAGAGCCGCCCTGGGAAAAGCGAGAAAACAGCCGACCCAGCAATTCACCGGACATGCCGGGGCCGGTGTCCCTCACGGTGGCCACCAGGTGGTCGTCAATCCATCCCACGTGCAGCGAGACGGCCCCTCGCTCGGTGAATTTCACTGCGTTGTTCACCAGATTCTGCAGGATCTGGCGCAACCGCACGGTGTCGCCAACCACGGCCTCGGGCACGTCGGCATCGACGGCCGCGGTCAACGCGAGTTGCTTGGCTCGCGCGGTGCCGCCAGCCAGCGCCACCACCTCGTCGGCGAGCGTCCTGACCGGCACCACCTCGTTTTCCAGCACCAGTTGACGCGACTCGATGCGACTGATGTCCAGCGCGTCGTTGATCAGCCGCAACAGCGTCGCGCCCGAACGCCGGACCGCTTCCACATAGGTGCGTTGCGTCGGGTCGAGCGGCGTCTGGGCGATCAGTTCGGCCATGCCGAGCACGCCGGTCATCGGCGTACGTATCTCGTGACCGAGTGTCGCCATGAACTCCGTCTTCGCCGCATTGGCCTGCTCGGCCAGCTGCCGCTCCTGCTCGGCCAGCCGCAACCGCATCGCCTGCCGGACCCGCCGACGTGTGCGGCGCACGCCCGCACCGGCCGCCACCGCGACAGCACCGGCGTATGCCATCCACGCCCACCAGCGCATCCACGGCGGGGCGTCGACGCGGATGTCCAGCGGCACCGAGGACACGGCGGCGGGTTCGCGCGGCATGCCCACGAACACCAGCCGATAGCGACCGGGAGCGAGTGGGCCCGGCCGATAGTCGCCGGCGCGCCCGGTCACGGCCTGGATCGCGTCGCCGTCTCGTTCCAGGGTCACCCGAAGGCGGTGATCGTCGGGGTCGACGAACGACAGCGCCCGCGCGCGGATTTCCAGGTCGCGGTCGTTCCAGCCGATGCGCAGCAGGCCGTCCTCGATCGGCAAGGCCTCACGGCGCCCCTCCCGCGAGACGGTGGCCCCAAGCACGGCGGGCGAGGGGCGATGGGTGTGATCGCGCTGGTGATCCGGCCGAAAGCCGACCAGCCCGCCCAAGGTGGCGCCGTACATGCTGCCGTCGGCCAATTGCACCGTGACGGGGTGGGTAAACTCGCCGTTGGATAGGCCGTCGGCCAATCCGAAGCGGCGGAACGATGCGTGCGCCGGGTCGAAGCGCCAGACGCCGGTCTGCCCGTAGAGCCAGAGGCGCCCGGCGAGATCGCGCCGGATATTGAGGATGTCGTTGGTGGGAAAGCCGTCGCCACCGCCGAAGCTGCGGTCGAGCGAGGCGGCGCGTCCGTCCCATGCGTAATGCTCCAGGACATCCGGACGGACCACCCAGAAACCTTCGTCATCGGGTTCGAAGGCGTTGATCCTGCCGGCCGCCACGCCCTCCACGCGGCGCATCGTACGGCGGGACGCGTCGAGTCGGGCCAGGCCCGCCACGCTGGCCTGCCAGAGCTCGCCATGCACGAGATCCATCTGGCGGGTATCGGTCATGCCGCGGCAGGGCGACTCGAACGGGATCTCGGCGATCGCGTGGCTGCGGGCGTCGAGCCGGAAGAGGCCCTGGCCATGCGCCGCGACGTAGAGCCCCGTCGCACCGTCCCGTACCATCATGGTGACCGGACGCCGCAGGCGTTCGCGGGCAACGGCGTGCGTCCGGCCGCGCGAGCGCACCGACAGCCCGTCGACCGTGCCGATGAACAGCTGGCCGGCGACCTCAAGCAGGGACTGGATGCGCGCCGGCCCGACGTCGAACCCTGCGGACGCCTTGCCCGTCGCGGGGTCGAAGGCACGGATCCAGCCACGGTATCCCCCCACCCACAACGCCGCGTCGCCTTTCGCCGCCACGGCGGTCACGGCGCGCGCGGGCAGGCTGTCGGCGTCCGTGGCGACGTGGGTGAAGCGGCTGAAGTCATCCCATCCGGGACCCAGGTAGGCCAGGCCGCCATCGGCAAGACCGAACCAGACGCCGTGTTCGGCGTCCTCGACCAGGCTTCGCACATTGCGCCCCGGCATGCCCCTGGACGCCACCCACGCGCCCCGTACGTCGTGCAATCGCCCGTACCGGTCGAGCAGCGAGAGACCGTCCAGATGGGCCACCCACAGGTTGCCGTGGCTGTCGTTCAAGGTGGCGTAGGTCAGTACCGCCGGCAGGCGCGTATCGCGATGCAGCCGTCCGTCGCCGCCGAGCCGGTAGACGCCGCGGTCGGTGGAGAACAGCAGGTCGTCGGACCGGCCACCGACGTGGCGTACGCGCGGCGTCGCATCGACGAACGGGATGCGTTCGAATCGCCGCCGCGCGTCGATGACCATCACGCCGCGGTCGTCGCCGATCCATAACTGGCCGTCATCCGTCGCGTGCAGTGCATGCACCGCCACCCCTGGCGCGTCCGCTCCGGTCGCCATCCGCTCGACGCTGCCGTCGGGAAGGATGCGATCGAGCCCGGATGCGGTGCCGACCCACACACTGCCGTCGCGGGACTGCGCGATGGCGCGGACGTCGTCGTCGGACAGCCCATCGCGCCATTGCACGAAGTGCCCGCTATCGACATCGAAACGCGCCACGCCGATGTCACTGCCGCCGATCCATATCCGGTCGTCGTGGTCGACGGCCATCGCGGTGATGCCGTTCAGGAGCAACGGGTGGCGCCCATCGGTGCCGACGCCCGGCAAGGTGAACTCCGCGCCATCGAAACGGGCAAGGCCGGCGGGCGTGGCGACCCAGAGAAATCCCCGGGAATCCTGTGCCACCGCCTGCACGTTGCTGCTGGGCAGGCCGTCGAGCTGGCTGTAACTGCGGAACTGGGGGGTGGGCACGGGCGGCTGCGGTGCCCCGGCCCTGACGGACGCCGCGAGAAGGGCGGCGACCAGCGCGAGCATCCATCTCGCCGTGTGCGTGAATTGCATGACGCCTGCTTCCAATCGATCCCTGTCATCTTGCCATGCCACCCGGCGGAAAGAGCCCGGTAAATAACTGATATATATGTAAGCCATCGCCGACACGCTTCCGCGTAAGATCAGCGGCATGTCCCGTCGATTCCGTCTCTTGACCGCCGCCATCGGCATCGCCGCCTTCGCCTGGCTGCTGTTCGCGACCCTTGAACAGGCACTGTCGACGGCCCAGCGTTTCATGACGCTGCCCCTCGGCATCCGCTGGCTGATCGGGGCGGTGCTGGCCGTGATGCTCGTTGCCGGCGTCGCCTTCGGCGCGTACTGGCTGCGCCCCCGGAAAAAGCGTGCGATCGTCGCGGCGCCGGACCGCGAGACGATCGCCGCGCGCATCGACGCGTTGCGCGACCAGCACGCCGGCACCGAATCGCTTCGCGCCGAACTCGACGAACTGGACCGCCGCCGGGCAAGCCGGCGCATCCACCTCGCGCTCTTCGGCGAGATTTCGGTGGGCAAATCCGCGCTGATCGCCGCGCTGCTTCCCGGGGCGCAGGCCGCCAGCGACGCCCGCGGCGGCACCACCCGTGAGGTCACGCTCTACGACGGCCTCGCCCCCGACGGCGATACCTGGACGATCGCCGACGTGCCCGGCTCGGCCGAAGCCGACGGCGAGGCGCACGAGCGGCTGGCCCGCGACGAGGTGCTGCGCGCCCACGCGGTGATCTACGTGTGCGCCGGTGACCTCACGCGCACGCAGGCGAGCGAGGTGCGCTGGCTGGGTTACTTCGGCAAGCCGATGGTGCTGGCGGTGAACAAAGCCGACCAATGGACCGACGCGGAGCGCGAGGCGATCCTGACCCGCGTGACGGCCCACGCCGAGGGCATGCCCGATGCCATCGTGACCACGTCTGCCGGCGGCGAGGAACGCTTCACCCGCCGGCTTACCGACGGCCGGGTGGAAGACGTGCGCCGGGCACGCCGCCCCGACGTCGACGCGTTGCGCGACGCGCTGGCCCGGCTCACCGCCCCGGGCGTCGATGCGCTCGAATCGCAGCGGGAAAACGCCGTGCTGGCCCGCCTGCACGAACGCACCAGCGAGAGCGAAGCCGCGTTCCGCGCCGGGGAGGCCGAGCGCATCGTCACCCGGCACGCGCGCCGCGCCATCGTGGGCGCCATGGCCGCGGTCGCGCCGGGCACCGATCTGATCGTGCAGGGCGCCCTTGCCGCCAGCCTCGCCCGGGACCTGGCCCGGTTGTATGGCGTCGGGGTGAGCGACATCGAGGTCGAGTCGCTGTTGCGCGAGGCGCGCCTGACACTCCGGACCGGCACCTCCGTGGTGCTGGCGATCGCGGGCAACGCGTTCAAGGCGTTTCCGGGCCTGGGCACCCTGGGCGGCGGCGTGCTCCACGCGTTCGCCTACGCCCTGATCTTTGACAGCCTCGGCCGCGCGCTCGCCGCCACGCTCGCCGAAAGCCACCGACTGGACGGCGCCGAGGCGGCGCGACGGATGCGCGAGCTGCTGGAGGATGGCACGGCCTCGCGCCTGGCCCGGCTCACCGAACTGACCCGCGACGCGTGGCGCGGTTCGCGGGGTGAACGATGAGTTCGCGGTCCGGCAGGCTGACAAGCACGGGCCGCTCGGCGACACTCCCTCCCGTCGACCGCGTCGCGGCCCTACCCCGGAACAGGACACCCCGCATGCCCTCCGCGCGTTTGCTGTTGCCAGCCTGCCTGGCGCTCGTCCCCCTGGCTGTCGCCGCGACCCCGGTCGACTACCAATTCGACCCGGTGCACACGCAGGTCGTCTTCAATGTCGACCATAACGGCTTCTCCCGGGCGTTCGGGCGGCTGAAGGTACGCGAAGGCACGTTGCGTTTCGATCCGGACGATTGGTCGAAGTCCTCCGTGCAGGCCACGATCGACCTGACCTCCCTCGACATGGGCGACGCGGCCTGGAACAAGGCCGTGAGCGCCAGTGCGTTTCTTGATACGGCGCACGGCGATACCGCCCGTTACGTCAGCGATGCCGTGGAAAAGCGTGGCGCCGACGAGGGCGTGGTCCACGGCCATTTCACCCTGCGCGGCGTCACCGTACCGCTGGACATCCCATTCCGGGTCAACCGGATCGGTCGCACCATCTACGGACTGCACACGGTGGCCGGCTTCTCGTCGAGCCTCACCTTGGATCGCACCGCGTTCGGCATGACATCCAACCGCAACTCCGTCGGCACCACCGTCACCGTCTGGCTCGAAGTCGAAGCCATCCGAGGCGGCGAGGCCCCCTCTTCTTCCAAGGACACCCACGATGCCCCTGCGCAGTGAACCCGGCCGCTGGAGCACGATCGCCAAGACCCTCCACTGGGTCATGGCGCTGCTCATTATCGGCAATGGCGTTTTCGCCTTGTGGATGGACGACCTCAAGCCGTCCATGCAAAAGATCAACCTGTTCGCGCTGCACAAGTCGATCGGCCTGACCGTGCTCGCGCTGTTCCTGCTGCGCCTGGCCTGGCGGCTGTTCGATCGGCGCCCTGCCGAAGACCCCGCGCCGCGCTGGCAGCACGTGGCCGCGACCATCGTGCACGGACTGCTTTACGTGCTCATCGTGGCGATCCCGCTGTCGGGTTGGCTCTTCAACTCCGCGCGAGGCTTTCCGCTGCAGTTTTTCAAGCTCTTCAACCTTCCCGCGCTGACCGCGAAGGACCCCGACGTCGCCGCGGTGCTGGTCGAGGTGCACGAATACCTGTTCTGGTTCCTCGTGGCCGTGCTCGTCGCGCACGCCGGCGGGGCGCTCAAGCATCATTTCATCGATCGCGACGACACCCTCCGGCGCATGCTTCCCTTCGGCCGCGCCCGCCGCCACCTCACCCCCTCCCCCGGAGACAAACCATGATCCCGTCGATTCGCCGTTTCTCCCTGCTCGCCCTCGCCCTGGCGATGCCTCTCGCCGCGTCGGCCGCCGACTACAAAGTGGGCCCGGGCAGCACGCTCGGCTTCAGCGGCAAGTTCCAGGGGCAGCAGTTCGATGGTACGTTCGGCAAGTTCGACGCCACCATCAGCTACGACCCGGCGAACCTGGCCACGGCGAAATTCGACGTGACGGTCGACGTGGCCAGCGCGAAGACCGGCGACAACGACCGCGACACCGCCCTGCCCGGCGCCGACTTCTTCGACGCGTCCCGGTTTCCGAAGGCGCACTACGTCACCACGGGATTCACCAAGGACGCCAAGGGCAACGTCATGGCCAACGGCAACCTCACCCTTCACGGCATCACCAAGCCGGTGGCGCTGAAGGTGGTGTTCTCGCCGGCCGCCGGGGGCGCGCGGCTGATGGTCACCGGCTCGCTCAAGCGCCTGGACTTCGGCGTGGGCGGCGGCGAATACAAAGACACCTCGACGATCGCCGACGACGTGCTGGTCAACGGCACGCTCAACCTGCAGCCGAAGTAAGCCGCGCGTGGCCGGCTGGCGCGAACGCCTGCGCGGCCTCACCGGCCGCCTGACCCACGCGTCGTCGGCGTCGCCGGCTGACGACGCCCGTGGCGGCGCGGTGGCCGCCAGCCTCCGTGGCCTGCTCGACGATCCGTCCATCCCCGCCGACGTACGCGCGGCGATGGCCGAGGATTTCCGTCGCGTCGAACACATGCTCGACCGGCTGGAAAACGAAGAACTCCATGTCGCCGTCTTCGGCCGCGTTTCGGCCGGCAAGTCCGCCCTGGGCAACGCGCTCCTGGGCCGCGACGCGTTCGAGGTGGGCGTGCTCCACGGCACCACCACGCGGGCCGACGTGGCCCGGCTCGACGAAGCCGCCCACGCCGGCCTCGTGCTGATCGATACGCCGGGCATCAACGAACTGGGGGGCGAGGACCGCGAGCGGCTCGCGTTCGAGGTCGCGGAAGTCAGCGACCTCATCGTCTTCGTCGCCGACGGCGATCTCACCCGGGAAGAACGCGATGCCTTGCGCACGCTGTCCGCGACACGGCGGCCGTTGCTGCTCGTGCTGAACAAGGCCGACCGATACGCCGACGACGAACGCGACGGACTGCTCGATCGCCTGCGCGACCATGCCGAGGGCCTCATCCGGCGCGAGGACGTGATCGCGGTGGCCGCGCGGCCGACGGGACGCGAGGTCATCGAGGTCGACGCGCACGGCAACGAGCGGCGGCATCGCGAGCTGCCCGCCGCCGACGTGGCGGCGCTGAAGACACGCCTCGTCGCCATCGCCGAGCGGGAAGGCAAGACGTTGTCGGCGATTAACGCCGGCCTCTTCGCGGGCCGGCTCACCGATCAGCTAAGCGCGCGCATTGCCGCCACGCGCCGCGACGTGGCGTCGCGCACTATCCGCCAGTATTGCGTGGCGAAAGCCGTGGCGGTGGCGCTCAATCCGGTGCCCGTCGCCGATCTCCTGCTCGCCGGCGGCCTGGATGCGGCCATGGTCGTGCAATTGAGCCGGGTGTACGGCCTGCCGCTCACCCGGAGCGAATCCGGGCGATTGGTGGCGGTGATCAGCACCCAGCTGGCCGCGCTGATGGGCGCGGTGTGGGGCATGCAACTGGTGTCTTCCGCGCTCAAGGGGCTCAGCGGCGGCCTGTCGGTGGTCGTGACCGCCGCCGCGCAAGGCGCCCTGGGCTGGTATGCCACGGTGCTCATCGGCCGTGCCGCCGAGCACTACCTGGTGGCCGGCAAATCGTGGGGCGAACAGGGGGCCAAGCGCGCCGTGGCCGATATCGTCGCCAGCCTCGACCGGGATTCCATCCTGCGAGAGGCGCGGGAAGAAATCCTCAAGCGGCTGAAGACCTAGCGCCCGACGCACGGTGTCCCGACGATCGCATCGGCGATCCGGCGGCAGCCGGCATGGTCCGAGCGACGGTAATGACCACGCACAAGCAGCATCACCGCCTCACTCGCACGAGCGGCGTCGAGAGGTCGCGGCGACGATCCGCTCCCACCGGCACTTGGCGCCTTTCGCCCTGGCTCACCTGAGTTCGCGCGCAGGTGCGTTCCGACCACGCTGTCATGAACCGGCGAACGCGGCGGCGGTGGCCGCGTCGAACGGCCAGTCCAGTTCCCCGCCGTCGCTGTCGCGCCGCAGTACCGGCACACGGGCGCCGTAACGCATCTCCAGCCCGTCGTCGTCATCGATGAACACCGACGAAAAATCGGGAAACCGGGCCTGCGCCAGCACCGCGAGGGCCTGGTCGCAGAGGTGGCAGTCGTCGCGCTGGAACAGCGTGAAGAGGGACATCCAGGGGCCTATGGGGTCGGTCGGCGGCAGGGCGTAGAATAGCGGGCTGTCCCCTTTTTCGTAGCCTTCCCATGGCAGTCAGCGTCTTCGACCTCTTCAAGATCGGCATCGGCCCCTCCTCGTCGCACACGGTGGGCCCCATGCGCGCCGGCGCGCGCTTCGCCGAACATTGGCTTGAAGAAAAAGGCGTGCTCGAGCGCGTGGCCCGGGTGCGCTGCGAACTGTTCGGCTCGCTGGCCATGACCGGCCGCGGCCACGGCACCGACAAGGCCGTCCTCCTCGGTTTCGAGGGCGAATGGCCCGACCGCGTCGATCCGGATGCCATCCCCGCGACGCTCGAGCGTATTCGCGGCAGCAAACGCATCCGCATCCTGGGCCGGCACGAAATCGCCTTCGACGAAAAATCCGACCTGGTCTTCAACAAGCGCCAGAAGCTTCCGTTCCACACCAACGGTATGCGCTTCTCGGCGTACGACGCCGACGGCAACGAACTGGCCACACGCGACTACTACTCGGTGGGCGGCGGTTTCGTGGTCAACCCTGACGAAGCGGCGGAAGACCGCATCGTCGCCGACACCAGCGAACAGCCTTATCCGTTCTCCACGGGCGACGAACTGCTGTCGCTTTGCCACGAACACCGTCTCAGCATCGCCCAGTTGATGATGCGCAACGAGAGCATCTGGCGGTCGGAGGACGAGACGCGCGCCGGCCTGCTCACCATCTGGAAAGCGATGCAGGATTGCGTCAGCCGCGGCCTGCGGTCGCCGGGCACGCTCCCGGGCGGCCTGAAGGTCAACCGCCGCGCGCCCGCGATGGCGGCCGAACTGCGCGCGCAGCCGGAGGCCTCGCTGCGCGATCCGCTGACCATCCTGGACTGGGTCAACCTCTACGCCCTGGCCGTGAACGAAGAAAATGCCGCGGGTGGCCGAGTGGTCACCGCACCGACCAATGGCGCCGCCGGCATCGTGCCCGCCGTGCTGCACTATTACCGGCACTTCTGCCCCAGCGCGTCCGAGAACGGCGTTGTCGAGTTTCTGCTCACCGCGGCCGCGATCGGTATCCTCTACAAGGAAAATGCCTCCATTTCGGGCGCGGAAGTCGGCTGCCAGGGCGAAGTGGGCGTGGCCTGCTCGATGGCCGCGGGCGGGCTCGCCGCCGCGCTCGGCGGCAGCGTCACCCAGGTGGAAAACGCCGCGGAAATCGGCATGGAACACAACCTGGGTCTCACGTGCGATCCGATCGGCGGTCTCGTGCAGATCCCCTGCATCGAGCGCAACGCCATGGGGGCGGTCAAGGCGATCAACGCCAGCCGCATGGCGCTCAAGAGCGACGGCAAGCACCATGTGTCGCTCGACAAGGTCATCGCCACCATGCGCGACACCGGCCGCGACATGAAGGACAAATACAAGGAAACCTCGCGGGGTGGCTTGGCGGTGAACGTGATCGAGTGTTGAGGCCGGGGCGAGCGGGGGTTTCCGCTTATCGCCGGGTGGGCTTGTCGCGCGCGGGGCGCGCTCCTGCCCGGAGGGTGTCTTAGCGTCCGGGGCAGATCCGGGGTAGCCGGTCGACCGTCTCGACCCGCACCGGTTCGTCCTGCCCCCACCAGTTGGCGACGGCCGAATAGCAGATCCGCAGTTTTCCCTGGCGGGTGTCGAACCGCTGCCGGCTCGTGTACGCGAAGCACGATACCGACGCCAGGTGGCCCAGTTCGCGCATGGTCATGGCGCAGCGCCGCACGGAGTCCACGGGGTCTTCGCCGGGGTGCAGGGTGAAGTAAAAACCCTTGGCGGTACGGTCGTAGGACTCCGAATCGATCGCACGGCCCTTGTCGTTCCATGCCTCGTCGGCTGCGGCGGTGCCGCATGCCCAGAGCGCCATGAACAACATGCCGACGACGACCCGCCTCGAACGCATCCGAACCCCTTGATCCCTACCGCGCCGGTCAGTGTATATCGACCGGCGGCCGGTTTGCGCGGCGGACCGCGGGCTGACAGGCGGGCCATGGGCTGTCATCATCCGGCCCTTGTGTTGCCCAGGGCCAGGTTACCCCGGCCCGTCCGACCGGAGTCACCATGTCCCACAAGCACATCCGCCGCGACGTCGGCGCCTTCGCCCTCATGCTGACCGGCCTGGGTTCGATCATCGGCTCAGGCTGGCTGTTCGGCGCCTGGCACGCGGCCCAACTGGCCGGCCCGGGGGCGATCTACGCCTGGATCATCGGCGCGGTCATCATCCTGTTCATCGCCCTAACCTATGCGGAACTGGGTGCGATGTTCCCCGAGTCCGGCGGCATGGTCCGTTACGGCCATTACTCGCACGGCTCGCTGGTCGGCTTCATCGCGGGCTGGGCCAACTGGATCGCCATCGTCTCGGTCATCCCGGTCGAGGCCGAGGCCTCGGTGCAATACATGGCGTCGTGGCCATGGGAATGGGCCACGTGGACCAAAGACCTCTACGTCGTCACTAACGGCCATGGCGAGCTCACGCCGCCGGGCCTGGCGATCGCCGTGGTGTTGGTGTTCGTCTATTTCTTCCTCAATTTCTGGAGCGTGAAGCTCTTCGCCAAGAGCAACACGGCCATCACCGTGTTCAAGCTCGTGGTGCCCGCGGCCACCGGCATCGCACTGATCGCGACGAGCTACAACCCGGGCAATTTCCATATCGGTGCGCACGGCGGCTCCCACGCCATCGACATCTCGTCGATCCTGACGGCGGTGGCGATCTCGGGCATCGTATTCAGCTTCAACGGCTTCCAGAGCCCGGTGAACCTCGCCGGCGAAGCGCGTAACCCGGGCCGCAACGTGCCGCTGGCCGTGATCGGTTCGATTCTGCTCGCCACGGTGGTCTACGTGCTGCTGCAGGTGGCCTTCATCGGCGCCGTGCCGCCCGACCAGCTCGGCCATGGCTGGGCCGGCCTCGAATACGCCTCGCCCTTCGCCCAACTCGCCACCGCGCTGATGATCAACTGGATGGCGATCCTGCTCTATGCCGACGCCTTCATCAGCCCCAGCGGCACCGGCGCCACCTACACCGCCACCACGGCGCGCATGATCTACGCGATGGAGCGCAACGGCCAGTTGCCGAAGATCTTCGGCCATATCCATCCGCGTTTCGGCATCCCGCGGCCGGCGATGTGGCTCAACCTCGTGGTGAGCTTCATCTTCCTGTTCTTCTTCCGCGGCTGGGGCACGCTGGCGGCGGTGATTTCGGTGTCGACGATCATCTCCTACCTCACCGGGCCGGTCAGCGTCATGACCCTGCGCCGCACGGCGCCGGAGCTCAAGCGTCCGCTGCGCATTCCCGGGCTGCCGGTGCTCGCCGCCCTCGCGTTCATCTTCGCCACCGAGCTGCTGTACTGGGCCAAGTGGCCGCTCACCGGTGAGATCATCCTGTTGATGGTCGTCGCCCTGCCGATCTATTTCTACTACACCGCCAAGAGCGGCTGGGACGACTTCGGCCGCCACCTGCGCGGCGCGTGGTGGCTGATCGTCTACCTGCCGGTCATTGCCGCCGTATCGTGGGCCGGCAGCAAGACGTTCGGCGGTCACGACTACATCCCGTATGGCTACGACCTCGCGCTCGTCGCTGTGATCGGCGCCGTGTTCTACGTGTGGGGCATCCGCACGGGCTGGCGCACGCCCATGGTCGAAGCCGCGCGCTTCCACCACGACGACGAGATGGACCTGCCGCCCAGCGCGGACGAAGCCGAACGGGCTACCGGCCATCGCTAAGCGGAAAAGGCACCTTGAAGATGCCTTTTTCTTATCTGGCTTCTTGATGTCGCGAGAGTGCTACATCGAAAGGGTGCTGGCGCCCCCCCCCGCCGGTCCCGTCAAAGCGACAACACGTCGCCCAGTAGCGCCTGCGCCGTGATCTCGGGACCGGCGCCCGGTCCCTGGATGACCAGCGGCGTCGCGTGATAACGCGTGGTGGTGAGGGCGAACTGGTTGTCGGTGCCCGACAGCCGGGATGCCGGATGCGAGGCATCCACCTCGACGAGACCGACACGGGCTCGCCCTCGCTGGTTGAGTCGCGCCAGGTAGCGCAACACCTTGCCCTTCGCCCGCGCCGCCTCGTGGCGGGCATGCAACGGCGCGTCCAGCGCTTTCACCCGGTCAAGGAACGTCGCCGTATCCACGTCGCGGAGCGCTTCCGGCACGAGGCTCTCGATTTCCACCTCGTCGCTCCCGAGGGCGAAGCCTGCGTTGCGCGCGATGATGAGCAGCTTGCGTGCCACATCCTCGCCGGACAGGTCGGAGCGGGGGTCCGGCTCGGTGAAACCCAGCCGCCGCGCGTCGAGCAACAGTTCCGAAAAGGGCCGCGAGCCGTCGTATTGGTTGAAGAGCCACGAGAGCGATCCGGAAAACACCCCTTCGAGCGTCAGCAGGCTGTCGCCGCAACGCCGCAGGCGTCGCAAGGTGGACAGCACCGGCAGACCGGCGCCAACCGTGGCGGCATCGCCGTAGACCGCACCCCGCGCCGACGCCGCCTGCAACGCGCGCCAGCCGGACAGCTGGCCGCCCGCCAACGCCTTGTTCGCGGTCACCACGTGGTACCCCGCGGCCAACCATTCGGCGTGCCGGCCCGCTTCCTTCGCGCACGCCGTCGCGTCGACGACCACCTTGCACGACGCGCCGCTGTCGTCGAGCGCGGCCAACAGCGCGGCGTTGTCGCGGCCGTCGCGATGCGCCGCCAACCGCTGCACCACGTCCACCGGCGTCAAGCCATCGGGCTGGGCATGCTGCCGCTTCGAGTTGGCGGCGCCGACCAGCCGGATATCCCGCGCGGCCCCGGTGGACAGAAGGGCCAACAGCGCCCGCCCCACCACGCCCGTGCCCAACAACACGGCGGCCGTGCGCGGCGGCGAGACGGCATCGGTGGCCAGCGCGTTCATGCGCCGACCTTGCGTTTGGACGCGGGCGACACCGCCGCTGCGCGGGCAAGCGCGGCATCGAGGTCGTCGATCAGGTCGTCACCGTCTTCGATGCCCACCGACAGACGCAGCAGGTTATCGGCGATGCCGGCCACGCGGCGCGCTTCCGGCGCCATCGCCGCGTGGGTCATGGTGGCCGGGTGGGCGATAAGGCTTTCGACGCCGCCCAGGGATTCGGCCAGGGAGAAGTAACGCAGGCCGTCGACGAAGGCTTCGATGGCCGGCTCTCCCCCAGCAACCTCGAAGCTCAGCATCGCGCCAAAGCCCTTCTGCTGGCGCCGCGCGAGCGCGTGTCCGGGATGCGACGCGAGGCCCGGGTAGTAGATGCGTTCGACCGCTTCATGGCTCGCGAGACGATCCGCGATCCGCCGTGCATTCTCCTCATGGGCACGCAGACGCACGGCCAGCGTGCGCACGCCGCGCAGGGTGAGAAACGCGTCGAACGGCGAGCCGGTCTGTCCGTTGCAGTTTCCCCACCACTTCAGCTGCTCGGCGACGGCGGCGTCGGCCGCGATCACGGCACCGCCCACCACGTCGCTGTGGCCGTTGATGTATTTGGTGGTGGAGTGCACGACGACGTCGGCACCGAGCGTCAGGGGCTGTTGCAACGCGGGCGAGAGGAACGTGTTATCGACCACCGCCAGCGCACCCACCGCATGCGCGGCCTGCGCGACATGACGCACGTCGGTGATGCGCAGAAGCGGATTGGACGGGGTCTCGATCCACACCAACGCCGGCTTCGCGGCGAGGCCATCGGCGAGCGCGGCGGGATCGGTGAAGTCGACGAAGCGCACCTGGAAGCGCCCCTTGCGCGCCCAGGCGTCGAGCAGGCGCCAGGTGCCGCCGTAGCAATCGTGCGCGGCCAGCACGAGGCCGCCGGATGGCACGAGTTCGAGCGCCAGCGCCACCGCCGACATGCCCGTGTTGGTGACGACCGCCCCGGCGCCCTCTTCCAGCTCCGTGAGCGCGTCGGCAAGGAGGTCGCGCGTGGGATTGCCGCTTCGCGAATAATCGTAGGCGCGCTTGCGGCCAAAGCCTTCGAACGCGTAGTTGGTCGACAGGTGCAGCGGCGGCACGACGGCCCCGTGCTGGGTGTCGGATTCGATGCCGGCGCGGACGGCGCGGGTGCAGAGGCGGGAGTCGGTCATGGCGGTTCTTATCGACAGTCGTTGAGGGCGCGGCGCAGCACGGGGGCCAGTTGCGCGGTTTCTTTCAGGAACGCGTCGTGTCCATACGGCGATTCGACGACGTCGAGCGTGGCCGTGCCAGCGAGGCGTCGCTGCAACTCGCACAGGTCGGCCAACGGCACGAGGCGGTCGGAGGGAAAGCCCACCAGCGTCGCCGGCGCGGCGATGGCTTCGGGCGTGACGTCGTGCAGGTCGATCGACTCGGACAACGCAAGGAACCGCTGTGCATCGAAGCGCTCGACGAAACGACGGCCGGCATGCTCGAGGTAGTCTTCGACGGGAAAGTGGAAGCGGCCATCGCGCCACGCCGGCCCCGCCGCGAAGCGACGGGAAAATTCCTCGCTGCCGCGGTAGGTGGTCATCGCCAGCTGGCGTGCCAGGGCCAGCGCCTCGTCGGTGCGGCCGGTGTCGAGGCCGAGGCGGACGATGCCGCGCTGGATCGACCGCTGTGCCGTCGCCAGCGGATGCGGCCGATGCGCACCGGCCAGCAGCACGAGCGACTTGAGCGCGTCGGGGTAACGCGCCGCGAAGGCCAGCCCCACCATGGCCCCGTAGGAGGAGCCGACGAAGGCATGCACGCGACCGATGCCGAGTTCGTCCACCAGGGCGGCCAGCGCGGCGGCCTGGTCGCCACTGGACACCGAAGGCACGTGGCCGAGTTCGGATGGGACCACCCAGTCGATGCACAGCACCCGGTAGCTCGACAGGTCGACGGCGGCGCCTTCGCCGACCAGGGGGCCCCACCAACCCGCCCCGCGATCGCGGCCCGCGCACACGTCGCGATCGGCGGAAATGCCGCCCTGCACGATCACGGTCGGACCGTCCGGGGCGCCGCACCAGAGGTAGCGCACGTCGAGGTCGACGGCGCCGTTGCCGTAGGCCGGCACGATACGGACGCGGCGCGTGCCGCGCTGTTCGGTGAGGTCGGCCGCGCAACGCGGCGCCGCGACGGTCGTCGCTTGGAGGAGAGAGGTCACGGTGAGGGGCTCGGCTGACATGTCGGACGATTCCTGCGATGAAGGGTCGAGCCCTGCGGAACCGTCATACGGACTGTCGGCGCGGCGGGTGCGCGGCAGCGCGCCCGAAACGGACATCCCATCTATCGGCTGGCGTGCATGCACGCCCCGCAGGAGTTGGCACCGTCGCGGAAATCCGCAGGTTGCCCCGGCTTCAAAGGGCCTGTCCCTCAGCCGGTCTCGATGAGTGGAACCGAAGATACGCCCGGACCCCATCCCTGTCAACAGACGTTTAGACGTCCAGACGCCTATCCATCCATGATCCCAACGCATTCGTTCATGAAGCCGAAATAGGCGCTTTTCGCCCGGAAAAGCCTTCGAGCGCCATCTCGGCATCGCCGGCGCGCCGACCGAGGGCGGATTACCATCGCACCATGACCACCCACGCCAGCGCCTGGCGCCGGCCGTGCCGTAAAAAGATCCCGGCCACTATGCCCACGTCGCCCGTGCGCTGGCGGCGACGATCGGCGGGGCATGGTTCGCCGACCAGTTCGACAACACGGCCGACCGCGACTGGCACGAAGCCCACACGGGGCCGGACATCTGGGTGCAGACCGGTGGCCGGATCGACGGCTTCGACTGTGCGGCGGGCACCGGCGGTACTCTCGCGGGCGTGGGGCGGGCACTCAAGGCGCGACATCCGGCGGTTCGGATCGCCCTCGCCGACCCGGCGGGCTCGGCGCTGGCGCGCTACGTCGAGACGGGTGAACGGGTTGCCGAGGGCAGCTCGATCAGCGAGGGCATCGGCAGCAGCCGGATCACGGCCCATTTCGACGGGGCACCGGTGGACCGGGCCTGGTCGATCCCGGACGAGGAGTCCCTCCCCCTCGTGCACGACCTGCTCCATCGCGAGGGCTACTGCGTGGGCGGCTCCAGCGGCGTCAACCTCGCCGGGGCGCTGCGGCTGGCCCGCGAGCTGGGGCCGGGGCACACGATCGTCAACGTGCTGTGCGACGGCGGCATGCGTTATCGAGCCAAGCTGTTCAACCCGGGCTTCTTGCGCGGCAAGGGGCTTCCCGTGCCGGCCTGGCTGGACCAGGCGTTTCCGGGCGACGATGCCGGGTAGCCCGGCTGGCGAGGATCGCGGCGCCGGAACGCCCGATCCTCGCCCGGCACCGGGGCGAACGACTCAACGGCAGGCAGGCACCTGGCCCGCGGCCACCGACCTCACCGCCCCGGCGATGCCATCCGCCAGATCGCCGATGGCACGCTGGTGGGCGCTCACGAGGCTGTCGTAATCGCTGCCCGCCGGCTGGCTGAAGCGCGAGGCGCAATCCGCGGCGGCCCGGGTGCCACGCACCGACCACGCCGCCTCCAGCGTGGCGTTACCGCCCAGTTCCGAATCGAAACGGCGCACGTCCACCTGCACGCGGACCACGGCGGTGTCCTTGCCCACGGCCAGCCCGTGCACGTCATGCGTACCGAGCCGCTGGGACAGGTCGGCGGCAAGCGCGGTGCGGATCTCGTCGCCAAGCGGCGACGCCCAGCGCTCGCCGTCCATCACTGAGACGCCGTTCGCGCCGTGGCGCAGCACCAGGGCGGGCTGATCGACCTGCGGCGGCACGTTGACCGCCTGCACGTCGATGACGAAGGGCGCCGACGTGGTGGCCGGCGCGGCGGCCGGGGGCACCAGGGTGTGGAAGCGCGTGGGCGCCGAGGAGCATGCCGCCACGGCCAGCAGCGCGAACGGGGCGACGAAACGGAGGGTCTTGGTCATGGCTGTACGTCCTTGCCCTTCGGGGTGGTCGACGGCGCCGGGGCGGGCGCATCGGCGCTACGGCCGCGCAGCAGCGCCTCGGGGTGGCGGCCGAGGTAGTCGGTGAAGGCCCGCACCGAACGCACCGTGCGCTGGAGTTCCTCGAGCGTGAGGGTGATGTTCTGGCGCAGCGGCGAGTTCTCGGACAACGCGTCGTTGGCCGTGCCCACGGTCGCGTTGACACCCTGCAGGGTCTTCTTCGCTTCCGGCAGCAAGTCGGTGTTGACCTGCTGGAGCGTGCCGTGGAGTTCCTTCAGGCTGCCGTCGAGGTTGCGGCCGATCGAATCGAACGGAATCTTTTCGACCTTGTCGACGATGTTCGAGATCTGCTCCTGGAGGTGATCGAAGTCACCCGCCACGGTCGGCATCTCCAGCGGCTTAGCGTTCGGGTCGAAGGCGACCTTGGGCGCCTTCGGATCGAAGTCGAGCGCGATGTAGAGCTGGCCCGTGAGCAGGTTGCCGCTGCGCGCCTGGGCACGCAGGCCATGCGCGACCAGCGCCGCGGCGATCTTCGGGAACGCGGCTTCGTCGTCGCCGCCGCCGGCCGACTGCACGAGCTTGTCGTGCGCCTTGCCCAGTCGCTGCGGATAGACCACGGCACCGACGATGACCGGGAAGGTCTTCGTCTTCGGGTCGTAGTCGAGCGTCACCGACACGACGTGACCGACCTTCATGCCGATCATTTCCACCGGGGCGTCGACGTTGAGGCCGCGCAGCGAGTGTTCGAACCGCATGCGGAAGTAGTAAGGCTTGCCGTCCGGCGGGGCCAGCGCGGTGGTCTGGTCGTTGAACAGGGTGAAGGCGTTCATTTCCGGCGCGGGCGTGTCGTCGTGGGGACCGCGCGGGTCTTCGAAGGCCACGCCGCCGGCGATTACGGTGGCGAGCGACTGGGTGTTCATCTTCAGACCGTCGGCACCCAGCGACACGTCCACCCCGCTGGCGTTCCAGAAGCGGGTGTCCTTGGACACGAAGCGATCGTTCGGGCCATCGATGAAGAGCTCCAGCGTCACGCCGTTGCCGTCCGGGTCGAGGTGATAGGACACGATGCGACCTACCTGGATGCGCCGGTAGTAGACCGGCGAGCCGATGTCGAGCGACCCCAGGTCGTCGGCGTGCAGCACGAAACGCCGCCCGGGCGAGCCATGGGTGACCGCCGGGGGAATCTCCAGGCCCTTGAACGCGTTCTGCTCTTCATCGGAATCGCCCGCATCCGCGCCGATGAAGGCACCGGAAAGCAGGGTATCGATGCCCGAGACGCCACTGGCGCCGACGCGCGGACGAACCACCCAGTAGCGGGTGCCCTTGGTGGCGAACGCGCTGGCGTCCTTGTCGAGGTCGATCTCCACGGAGATGTGGGTGCGGTCCTTCGACAGGCGCATGTTGGTGACCTTGCCGATCACCACGTTCTTGTACTTCACCTGCGTCTTGCCGACCTCGATGCCTTCGGCGGTCAGGAAGGTGACCGTGATGTGCGGGCCGGCCGAACGGATGTAGTGGACCAGCAGCGACACGCCCACGAGGGCGGCCACGATCGGCACCAGCCAGATCAGCGAGAAGCCTAGCCGCGACCGGCGGACCTGCGGCTGGGGCAGGGAATCGCCACCGGCGGGAGTGCCCTGGGGGGTGTCGCTCATTGCGCTTTCCTTTTGTCCCAGATGAGCCTGGGATCGAAACTCATGGCCGCCAGCATCGTCAGCACGACGACCACCCCGAAATACACCACGCCAGGCAACGGCTCGACGCGGGACAACACCTTGAAATGCACGAGCGCGGAAAGAATGGCCACCACGAACACGTCGAGCATCGACCAGTAACCGACCAGTTCCACGAACCGGTAAAGCTTCGCCCGCCGACGGGCGCTCCAGTCGCTCGATCGCTGCACCGACACGAGCAGGTAGCCGAGGATGGCGAATTTCAGCACGGGCACCACGATACTCGCCGTGAAGACGATGATGGCCAGGTCGGGCGAACCGGCCCGCCAGAGTTCGACGATGCCGCTGAGGATCGTGTTGTCGTCCTTGTCGAACAGGCTCTGCGTACGCATGATCGGGAACGCGTTGGCCGGGATGTAGAAGATGGCCGCCGCGATCAGCAGCGCCCACGACCGGGCCAGGCTGCCGTGCTTTCGCGGGTGCAGCCGGTTGTGGCATCGCGGGCAGCAGGCGTCGGGATCGTCGCTGTAGGTAGTGACGAGCCGGCACACGTGGCAACTCATCATGCCCAGATCCTGCGCCCTCGGCAGTTCGCTCATGTCGCTCGCGTCGCTCACGGTCGCGCCTCCGTCGTGGCATCCCAGAGGTTACGCGGGTCGTGGCTGGCGAACACCGTGACCAGCACGGTGAGCACGCCGAAAGCCCAGATGCCGGCGCCGGGCGCCACGTCGAAATAGGCGTGGGCTTTCACCACGGCGACCAGCACGCCCAGCATGAACACCTCGATCATGCTCCACGGCTTGACCCGGACCAGGGCCGACATCGCGGCGCGGAAACCGGGGGCGCGTCGGCCGTTCCGGGCGAACCAGAGCACCCACCCGTGCATGAGAATCTGCGCAAGCGGGAAGAAGAACAGGGTCAACGCGGTCAACACGGATACCACCTGGGCGTCGTCGTTCCACATGGCGATGACGGCACCCCACAGCGTGGTGTCAGCCTGCATCCCCGACAGGCTCAGGGTGACGATCGGCGAGACGTTGGCGATCACGAAGACAATCAGGCCCGTCAGGGCCAGGGCGAACTGGCCATCCACGCTCAACCACTGGTGGCGTTCGAGCACGGCGTCGCAGACGGTGCAGCGGGCGACCTGGCCACGGGCAAGGGGCTGCCGCCGGTAAACGGTGTCGCAGTGTTCGCAGACGATCAGGGAGGGCGCCTTGTCCATGCGGTCCAGAAAGCGGGGCCGCGTCGGCCCGGTGCCACATGATCGCAAATCGGCGTAAACGCCGCATGACGGGCTTGATATGCTCGGGGGCTCCCCCGATCTTTCGGCGGGTCGGTTCATCATCCAGGAGCATCCCCGTGAGCAGCGCCCAGAGCACCAGCCCGCACATCTTCGACGCGACCACGGCCGGCTTCCAGAAGGACGTGGTCGAAGCGTCGACGGATACCCCCATCCTGGTCGACCTGTGGGCCGAGTGGTGCGGCCCGTGCAAGTCGCTCGGCCCGATACTCGAGAAGCTCGCCGTGGAATATGCCGGCGCGTTCCGCCTGGCCAAGGTTGATGTCGACGCGGAACAGCAGATCGCCGCGGCGTTCCAGGTGCGCAGCATTCCCACGGTGATGCTGGTCAGCGGCGGTGGCATCGTCGACGGGTTTACCGGCGCCCTGCCCGAGGGCCAGATTCGCGAGTTCCTCCAGAGCCACGGGATCGTGCCGTCCGAAGGCGGCGATGAGGTGGCGGAGGTATTCGCGCCGGTCGAGTCGGCCGAGGACGCCATCAACCGGCTCCAGCAGGCGATCGCGGCCGAGCCGGACCGTTCGGAGCTGAAGCTCGACCTGGCCCTGGCCCTGATGCGCGCGGGGCAGGTGGACCCGGCCCAGGCCGAACTGGACGCCCTCCCCGCCAACCTCGCCACCGACGCGCGCGCCGTCCGCCTGCGTAGCCAGCTGGAGCTGGCCCGCGCCCTGGCCGGCGCCCCGGACATCGAAGCGTTGCGCCAGCGCCTGCAATCCAACGACAGCGACTGGGAAGCCCGCGACCTGCTGGGTGTACGCCTGCTCATCGAAGGCGACGCGGCGGCGGGGCTGGATCAATTCCTCGACGTACTCAAGCGGCAGCGCGACTGGAACGACGGCCAGGCGAAGAAGCGTCTCCTGGCGGCCTTCGCCACCCTCGACGATGCCGAGCTCGTGGGCACGTATCGCCGCAAGATGGCATCGCTGCTGTTCTGACGGCGCGGCGACCACCGGTCTG
Organism: Luteibacter sahnii; assembly: GCF_034063545.1. Taxonomy (NCBI): domain Bacteria; kingdom Pseudomonadati; phylum Pseudomonadota; class Gammaproteobacteria; order Lysobacterales; family Rhodanobacteraceae; genus Luteibacter; species Luteibacter sahnii. The sequence goes on along the minus strand of NZ_JAQLOK010000001.1, from coordinate 339,587 downwards.
CGACGGGCCGAAGGTCCGTCGTCCTTGCGCAGGACGGGATCTACGGCAATGCGGTCGGTGGTCGCAAGAACGCTACATCGGCGGGCTCGGCAAAGGTCAGGCAACGGGGGTACATCGCCAGAACGACCGTCAGCGTCGCTTGCGCCTGACGTACACCTGCTTTCGCACCACGGCGACCACCTCGCCCGAGGCCGTGCGCACGTCGGTCTCGAACCAGCGCAGGCACTTCTCGCCACCCGCCGTCGCCGCACGGATCTCATCGAGTACCGACTCGTCGATCTGGAAATCCGCGAACACGTCGGCCCGTCCCGGCGCGACAAAGCGAATCTCGCCCGCCTGGTCCCATACGACATAGTCGTCGCCCAGGCACTTGAGCACCATGATCATCCAGAACGGGTCGGTCATCGAAAACAGATTGCCGCCAAAGTGCACCCGTACGTAATTGCGGTTGTACCAGGCCAGCTTCAGCTTCACGCGGGCATACCGGTAATCGTCGTCGAGCCGCTGCACGCGGATGCCGGCGAAGAGAAAGGGTGGCCACAGGTTGAAGATGCGACGGAGGGTGCGGGCTTTCATGCGGCCATGCTAGCCAGCCCCCGCGGTCCGGCGTAGTCCCCCGTTTCAAACGGCCGTGACCTCTGGCACAGGTCCGCCCTGCGCAGGCTCCTACCATCGGTGGCTTACTCCACCCGCGAGAACCGAGCCATGCGCCGTTCGCTCCGCCGCGCCACCCTTGCCGCGGCCGTCGCCGCCGTTACCACCACCGGCGCCTGGGCGCAGGACCTTCCCGCCCCGGTCGACCAGCCCTACCCCGGCCAGCTCGCGTTGCAGGTCGATCTCTCCGACCAGCAGCGGCACATCTTCCACGTGCACGAGAGCATCCCGGTCAGCCCCGGCCATGCGGTGCTCTACTACCCCAAGTGGATCCCCGGCGAACACGGCCCCACCGGACCGCTTCCCAACGTCGTGGGCTTCACCGTCACCGGCAACGGCAAGCGCATCCCGTGGCGGCGTGACCTGAAGGAAATGTACGCCTTCCACGTCGACGTGCCCGAAGGCGTGAAAACGCTCGAACTGTCCTTCGAATACCTCGCCCCCGCCACGCCGAACTACATCCCGCTGTCGTTCAACGAGGTGTCGTTCTACCCGGCCGGCTATTACACGAGCCGGATCACCATCGCTCCCAGCGTGACGCTGCCTGCCGGCTGGAAGTTCGCCAGCGCCCTGGAGAACGACGGCCAGGAGGGCGATACCGTGCGCTTCAAGCCGGTGAGCTACGAAAACCTCGTCGACTCGCCCGTGCTGACCGGCAAGTACTTCAATCGCGTCGATCTCGCGCCGGGCCAGGCAGTGCCCGTGCACCTGGACATCACCGGCGATACCGCCGAGGGCGTGAAAGCCTCCGACGCGCAGATCGCGAAGCAGCGTTCGCTCGTGGTGCAGGCCAACAAGCTGTTCGGCGCGCACCACTACGGTCACTACGACTTCCTGTTGGTCACCTCCGACCACACCGGCCATTTCGGCCTGGAACACCACCAGTCGAGCGATGACCGCCTCTTCGCCAACTTCCTCACCGACGCGGACGTCAACGTCGCCGCGGGCAGCCTGCTGCCGCACGAATACGTGCACTCGTGGAACGGCAAGTTCCGCCGCCCCGCCGACCTGTGGACGCCGACGTTCACCGATCCGATGCAGGACGACCTGCTCTGGGTCTACGAAGGCCTCACCGACTACTGGTCCGGCGTGCTCACGGCGCGTTCGGGGATCTGGACTACGGACCAGTGGCGCGACTCCCTCGCGGGCATCGCCGCCGACATGACCGCACGGACCGGCCGTTCGTGGCGTTCGCTCCAGGACACCGCCGACGCCATCCCGCTCACCGCCAACGGCACCCGCGGCTGGGGCAACTACCGCCGCGGCGCGGACTACTACCCCGAAGGCCAGTTGCTCTGGCTCGACGTCGACACGAAGATCCGCCAGCTCTCCGGCGGCAAGCACACGCTGGATGAATTCGCCCGCGCTTTCTACGGCATGGACAACGGCAGCTACGTGCCGAAGACCTACACCTTCGACGACGTGATCGCCGCGCTCAACAGCGTCCAGCCGTACGACTGGAAAACCTTCCTGCGCGATCGCCTCGATGCCACGGGCGACACGCTTCCCGAACACGGCATCGAAGGCGGCGGCTGGAAGCTCGTCTACGATGACAAGCCCACGCCCTTCATGAAAACGGGCGAAACGCTGCGCAAGGCGGTGAACCTGGCGTATTCGCTCGGCGTGGTGGTGAGCGACAAGGGCGAGATCCGCGACGCCCAGTGGGATGGCGTGGCGGCGCGCGCCGGCCTCGTGCCGGGCGTGACCGTGGTCGCGGTCAACGGCAAGGATTTCAGCTTCCAGACGCTCAAGGGCGCTATCACCGCAGCCAAGGGCGGCAACGCCCCGATCGATTTCCTGGTGAAGGACGTCGACGATTACCGCCACGTCGCGGTCGACTACCACGGGGGCCTGAAGTATCCGCACCTCGTGCGCGGCGACGGCAAGGACCTCATCGGCGCCATCGCCAGGCCGCTCTGACCCTCAGCGGGCGAGGGGGATACGGATCACGGCGCGCAGCCCCGTCCCCCCCTCGCGATCAAGCAGCTCGACCCGCGCGTCGTGCAGTTCCGCCGCGCGCTGGACGATCGACAGGCCCAACCCGTAGCCGTGCTGCGTATCCACGCCGCGCTCGAAACGGGTGAACATCGACGCGCGACGATCCGCCGGGATGCCCGGACCATCATCCACGACCTCGACGACCACGCTGTCGTCGCCACGGGCGATGGACAGTTCCACGTGTCCACCCGGGGGCGCATGACGAAACGCGTTTTCCAGGAGGTTGCGCAACATCGCGCCCAGCGCGACGGGGTAGCCTTCGACGACGAGCCCTTCCGGTAACGCACGGATGCCCAGTTCCACGCCACCGCGTTCGAGGATCGGCGACAACTCGTCGAGGGTTTCCTGGGCGAGTTCGGCGATGTCCACCGGCGTACGCGGCCCCGAGGCCGCACCGGCCTCCAGGCGCGCGAGCGCCAGCAACTGCTCGGTGCGGCGGGCCAGCGATACCAGGCAGGCCCTCGCGGCCTCCAGCGCCGTCTGCGTGTCGTCGGGGCCGGCCGAGGCCATGGCGTCTTCGAGGTTGATCATGGTGGAGGCCAGCGGCGTGCGCAGTTCATGCGCCACGTCGGCGCTGAAACGACGCTCCCGGGCGAGAGCATGCTCGATGCGGGCGATCTGCTCGTTGAGCGCCGACAGCAGCGGTTCGAGTTCGGCCGGTGCCTCGGGGAGGTGGATCGGTTCGTGGCTGCCGGGCTCGCGCGCGGACAGCGCCCGCTCCAGTTCCTCCAGCGGCGCCAATCCGCGACGGATCGCCCAGCCGACCAGCAACGCGAGCAGCGGCAGGCCGACCAGCATGGGCAGGCCGTGTTCGATCCACAGCGCCCGCGTGATCTCGTGACGGCTGTCGTATCGCTCGCCCGCGCGGATCGTGATGCCCTGCTCTTCCATGATCAGCGTGAACACGCGCCACGTGTAGTGTTCGCTGGTGAGGTCTTCGAAGGAGCCGTCCGGCGCCGGCACCCGCGGCACGCCGGCCAGGTTTTCCGTGGCGAGTAGCAGCGTGCCGTCGCGGTCGAATACCTGGAAGCCCACTTCGGATTCGAACGTGCGCCCCTGCACGGTCACTTCCTGCGGATGGTTGGAAAAACTCGGCACCGTCAGGCGGGCATGGCGCTGGGTGCGCAGTTGTTCGACACCGATGCGGCCCACGAGCACCTCCAGCGTACGCGCGGCCTGGGCGAGGCGTCCATCAGAGAGTTCGTCCACTTCTTCGAGCGTACGCTGCGCGCTGAGCACGCCCAGCGGCAGCAGCACCGCGAGCAACACCAGCACGATCAGCCATTGCAGCCGCTTGCGCAGGCTCGCGGGCTTCACTTGGGCTCCCGCGGCACCATGTAGCCGAAGCCGCGCACGGTCTGGATCGCACCGGCGCCGAGCTTGCGGCGCAGGGCATGCACGAGCACTTCGAGCGCACTGGTGCTGACAACGGTATCCGGCCCGTAGAGGGAGGTTTCCAGCGCCTCGCGGCGGACGATCCGGCCCGCTCGTTCCATCAGCGCCTGCAACAGGGCGAATTCGCGGCGGGTCAGGTCCACCCGTTCGCCGTGCCAGGTGACCTCGAACGTGCCCAGGTCGAGCGACAGGGCCCCCGCCTCGATACGGTTGACCGCCGCGCCGCGCACACGCCGCGCGAGCGAACGGATCCGCGCCGCGAGTTCGTCCAGGTGAAACGGCTTTACGAGGTAATCGTCCGCGCCGGCGTCGAGCGCCCGGATGCGCGCATCGAGCCGGTCACGGGCGGACATCACGATGAGCGGCGTGTTCACGCGGAGACGACGCGCCTCGGTAAGCACGTCCAGGCCGTCCTTGCCCGGCAGGCCGAGGTCGAGCAGCACCAGGTCGGCGTCGTGCTCGCGCAGGGCGATCAGGGCCTGGTTGCCGTCGCGAAACCAACTGACCGTATAGGCCAGGCGTTCGAGGGCGCGGCGGATCGCATCGCCCAACTGGGCATCGTCTTCGACAAGGATGATGTGCAAGGGAAGCGCGACCTGTCCGGCAAGAAAAGAGGGATTATCCTGACGGCCAGCTTAGCGCGGGCTTAGGCGATACGGCGGGTCCAGGCCGGAAAGGCCCGTCGGTCGTCCGCCCTGGATCGCCGCAGGTCGGCCGGGGCGATCACGCCTTCTTCTTTTTATCCATGAGTCGCCGGGGCCGGAAAAACATCCCACAATGCCGGATTGCCCTGCCGGACCACGCCATGACCGCGACGCTTTCCGCCCGCCTGCTGCTTGCCCTCGCCTGCGTCTGGCCACTCGCGGCGCGTTGCACCGAGGCCTGGATCACGCCCGCCGAAGCGTCGGGGTTCCGCACCACGCCGTCCTACGGCGACACCGTTGACTGGCTGCGTCGCCTCGCGGCGGCGGCGCCGGACCGGCTTCGCGTGGAAACCTTCGGAACCTCGCCGGAAGGCCGCCCCATGATCGTGGTGATCGCGGCGCGCGACGGCGACCTGACCCCGGCGCGGGCACGCGCCGCGGCCAAGCCGATCGTGCTGCTGCAGGCAGGCATCCATCCCGGCGAGATCGAGGGCAAGGACGCCGGCCTCATGCTGCTGCGCGATTTCGCGGTCACGGGACGCCTGCCACACCTGCTCGATCACGCGGTCCTTGTGTTCATCCCGGTCTACAGCGTCGACGGGCACGAGAACACGGGCCCGTATTTCCGCATCAACCAGAACGGCCCGCAGACCATGGGCTTTCGTGGCCAGTCGCAGTACCTCAACCTCAACCGCGACTACGTCAAGGCCGATGCGCCCGAAACCCGCGCATGGCTTGGCCTGTGGAACACCTGGCGACCCGACCTGCTGGTGGACATCCACACCACCGACGGTGCCGACTATCCCTACGACCTCACCTGGTACGCGGAGGACCCGCACAAGCTACCGCCCTCGATCGCGGCCTGGCAGAAAGCCGCCTACGCGGGCGACGTGATGCCGCGATACGAGCGGATGGGCCATCTCGCCTCGCCCTACCTCGAGTTTCGCGACGGTCGCGACATCACCAAAGGCATCGAAAACTTCGGCTCGGGGCCGCGCTTCTCCACCGGTTACGCGGCGATCCGCAACCGCGCCGGGCTGCTGATCGAAACGCACATGCTCAAGCCCTACGCCGTGCGCGTGCACGGCACCTACGACGTGGTGCGCAGCGTGATGGCACACGTCAACGCCGATCCTGCCGCGCTGTTGCGGGCATCCCGCGAGGCCGACGCGTGGGCCGCATCGCGGGTGGGAAACGACGTGCCCGTGACGTTCCGACAAGACCCCACCCCGGTGACGGTCACCCTCAAGGGCTACGCGTTCACGCAGACGCCCAGCGAGATCTCGGGTGACCTTTGGGTGCGTTATGACCCGACGGTGACGAAGGACTACCGCATCCCGAGTTGGGCGAACCTGCTGCCCGACGCCTCGGCCCCGGTACCGGCCGCCTGGGCGATCCCGCCGCAGTGGACGGTGGTGATCGACCGCCTGGATGCGCATGGCATCCGTTATACGCGCACCGCGGCGGCGGCGCGGGTGACGGTCGCACGCGACGTGCTCACGCATCCGCAATGGGCGGAGAAGCCGTTCGAGGGTCATCACATGCTCAAGGACGTGGACATCGCCACGGCGCGCGAGGAGGTCACCCTGCCCGCGGGCACGGTGATCGTGCGCGGGGATACCGCCGAGGCCATCCTCGCGCTCAACCTGCTCGACGCACACGCGCCGGATTCGCTGCTGCGCTGGGGCTATCTCGACGCGATCTTCGAGCCGAAAGAATACGGCGAGCCGCGTGTCGTCGAAGCCCTCGCACGCAAGATGCTCGCCGCCGATCCGTCGCTCAAGGCGGCGTTCGAGGCGAAGCTGAAGAGCGACGCGACGTTCGCCGCCAGTCCCCGCGCGCGGCTGGCGTTCTTCTTCGAACGCAGCCCGTGGTACACGGCGCAGAAGGTCGGCGACGATCCGGTGCTGAGGCTGGATGCCCGGGCGTTGGATTCGCTCCCGTTGCACTGAGGGCCGAGGGCACCGGCCTGCGCCGGTGCGACGGTCACGCCACGACTTCGAACGGCCGCATCATCTCGTTCGCCTCGTGCTCGGCGAGATGGCAATGCCACGCGTAACGGCCTGGGTATCCGTCGAACGTCGCCACGATGCGCGTCACCATGCCCGGGTACGCCTGCACCACGTCTTTCCATCCACGTTCATGCGGCGGCGGCACCTGCGCCGGACCGACGTAACGAAGCGTCTTCTTCTCCATGTATTCGTCCACGGCGTAGGGCCGGCGGTCGAGCACCTGGAAACGCACCAGGTGCAAGTGGATGGGATGGGTGTCCTCGGTGAGGTTCACGAGGTTCCACATCTCGGTGCTGCCAAGCTTCACCGTCTCCGTGACCGGATCGTGCCAGCGCTTGCCGTTGAGCAACATGAGCATCGGCGTCGCGATGCAATCGCTGTATTCGTCTAGCGTCAACTCGCGCGTCTTCGACGCGCTGGCTTCCGTCAAACGCGGCACCTCCCGCAGCGTCGCCGGCACACGGCTGTCGTCCCGCACCTGACCGGCTCCCACCGCGAAGCGCATCAGCGGCAACGCGTCGTTCATCAGTTCGACCGCCATACCGCGCGCCGCGGCGAAATCCACCACGAGGTCCACGCGCTCGCCGGGCGCGACGAACACCGAACGCACCGTCGCCGGTGCCGCGAGCAGCCCCTGGTCGGAGCCGATCACCTGGAAGGGACGACCGTCACGGAACCGCAGGTGATAGAACCGCCCGTTGGCGGCGTTGAGCACGCGCAGGCGATAGCGCCGCGCCTGGACGTCGGCCCGCGGCAGGATCGCGCCGTTGACGAGGGTGAGGTTGCCGAACACCTCCGGCACCCAGGGCGCTTTCGCGTCGCCCGAATCGGGGTAGTAGAGCCGACCGTCGGCGTGCAGCAGCCGATCGGCCAGCACCAACGGCAGCTCGAAGTCGCCCGACGGAAGGCCGAGCGACAGCTCGTGCGCGTCGCGCAGGAGATAGAGCCCCATCAACCCGGCATACATGTTCAGCCGATTGATGCCCATCGCATGGTCGTGATACCAGAGCGTCGCCGCATCCTGCGCGTTCGGGTAGTGGTGCCGGCGCGCCTTGCCCGGCACGTACCAATCTTCCGGGTAACCATCGTCCGTATGCGGCACCTTCGCGCCGTGCAGGTGCACGATCGCCCGTACCTGCGGCTTGTCCTTTTCCGCGCCGCAGATCGCGTGATCCACTGGCAGGAAATGCGTCGTCGGCAGCGCGTTTTCCCAGACCACGTCGAACGGCACGCCTGTGTGCGCCTCGATGGTAGGGCCGGGGTAGTGGCCGTCGTAAGTCCACAACTCGGTGGGCGGGAGGTCGCGATGCAGCGTGTGCGTGCTGCGGGCCATGCGGATGCGCAGCGTATCGCCGGCGGCGGGGCGATGCACCGGCGGCCGTGGCAGGGCATCGACGAAGGGCGCGAGCGTGGCGGGATCCACCAGGCCAGGCATGCGCGTGGCGTCACCCATGGCGTGCATGCACAGCGCGTTGCCCACCTGGCCATCGGCGGCGTGCTTCATCGCGTGCATGTCGTGCGCGAGCAGCCGCGACGGGAGCCATCCCGCCGCGGCCCACAGCCCCGCCCCCTTGAGGAAGCGGCGACGATCAACCATGCGTGGGGGTGAACGGCCACGGCCACGCCGGGCGCCGGGTCGGCTGGCCGGTCGATTCGTCGAGGATCAACTGGCGATCGAACAGGCGCGGGAGGACGAAATCGAACATGCGGTCGAGGCTGCCCGCCTGGGCGTCCGACGAGCCGCCACCGATGCGTTTGCCGTCGAGCCAGTTGTCTTCGATGAAGCGGGTGATCGAGCTCTGGTCGGTGACGCCATGGTCGACGAAGTTCTCGCGGGCCCATGGCGAAATGACCAGCAGCGGCAGGCGCGGGCCGAAGCCGCAGCGACCCTGGGCCGGCGTCTTGCCATCCAGGCCCGGCAGCGTCGCCCGGCCCTTGCACGCGCCGTCGCCGTCGAGCGCGTCGGCGCTGCCGGCCGAGGCGTTCACGTGCGGCGGTTCCTGGTGGTCGTACCAGCCGTCGGAATCGTCGTAGGCGATCACCACGGCGGTGTCCCGCCACTGCCCGCTCTGCTGCAGCGCATTCATCACGTGCACCACGAAAGCCTGCTCGTCGACCGGATCGGAATAGCCGGCGTGGCCGTCCTGGTAAGCCGGGGCCTTGAGGAAACTGACCGACGGCAGGTGGCCGGCGTCGAGCGCGTCGTAGAAATCGGTAAGGTCGTATTGATGGTTGGCCGCGTCGGTCTTGCCGATCATCGCCACCGAGGTCGGCCGCGCGTGGGTCGGGTTGGCGGTCGACGGGTAGTACTGGAACGGCGCGTGATGCGGGCTGTAGTCGTTCTTCGACGCATGCGTCACCGCCGACAACGTCCGGCGCGCGCAGCCGGTGCTGCCGTCGGCGTTGACGCGTGACAGGTCGAAGCCGCCCTGGAACCAGCCCCAGGTGACACCGCGGTCGTTCAGCAGGTCGCCGATGTTGCGCCCGCCCAGGGTCACCTGGTTGGCGGTCGGCGAGGAGCAGACGTCGCCCAGCGGATCGGCGTCGCCGATCAGCGTGAGCCCGCCATGGCCGTCGTCGGTCTCGTCGCCCGTACCGTTGAGGGTGTCGACCACGCCCGCCGTCTGCCCGGCGATGAGGTTGATCGCGCCTGGCGTCGACGGGCCGAAGGTCGTGCCGTAGCTGTTGTCGCTCATCGCGAAGTACTGGGCGTAGTTCCACATCGCGGTGACGGTGTTGCCGTCGAAGTAGCCCATGACCTGGCCCTGGCCTTCCTGCGACGCATCCGCGCCCGGCAGGGTCTCGCCGCGACCGGTGTACTTGGGAAACAGGTCCATGCGACCGCCGTCGAAGGCGCGCTGTTCCGCGGTGTAATCGTGGTCCTGATCGGCGGTGGCGGCCTGGGCGCGGGACAGGCGGAACGGGTTGATCGCGCCGTCGCCGTTGGCGGCGTTCTTCGCCGTGGGGTTGTTCGTGAGCAGGCGATGGTCGAGACCGTTCACCCGCGGCGTGAACGGGCGGGCGTAGAACGACGGCTCGCCGCTGCCGTTCTGGGCGAACGGATAGGTGCCGAAGTAATGATCGAAGGAGACGTTCTCCTGGAAAATCACCACCAGGTGCTTGATCGGGGTGGCGGTGCGGTGGCCGCCGTGGTCCGGGAACAGGCCCAGGGCGGACGGCTGATCGGCCGGAGCGAGCTGCTGCGCGGCGATCGACGCGGCGGACAGGGTGAGCACGCAGGCGATGCCTACGGCCAGTAACTTGCGCATGACGTGGCTCCTCGAACGTTGGGACAGTGCCGGTGGCTTCGCCCGCATCCCCTGTCATGCGGTCTGGCGCGAGGGTATCGCCCGTGCATGACAAAGACGGGACAAGCGCCCCGTCAGGTGCCGTCCCATGCGCCCGGTCACGGAATGGGACGGACCGCCGGGCATCCATGACTTCCGTCACATGCCCGCCCATACCCTTTTCCGGGCGGGTATCCTCGGGGTCCGCCGGTGCCCGCGCGCCGGGAACCACCCAAACCCTGAGGGACATCCATGACCAAGCCGTACCTGAAGCCGCTCGCGCTGGCCCTGAGCATCGCGCTCGCGGGCACCGCGTGCAGCAAGCACGACGATACCGCCGCGCCCGCCCAGCCCGCCGCCCCCGCCTCGGCGCCGGCCCCGGCCAGCACCGCCGCCGCGGCCGCCAAGCCGGCCGGTCCGACCTTCAACGTGGCCGACCTGGACACCGGCATCAACGCGTGCGACGACTTCAACGGCTTCGTCAATGCCAAGTGGGTGGCCGCCAATCCGATTCCCGACGACCGCACCCGGTGGGGCGCGTTCGACCAGCTGGCTGAAAACAGCCTCAACACGCAGCACGAGATCGTGGACGCCGCCGACAAGGGCGCCGACTCGGCCAAGGCCGGTTCGATCGAGCAGAAGATCGGTCTCCTCTACCGCTCGGGCATGAACGACGCCGCCATCGAAAAAGCCGGCATCGATCCGCTGAAGCCTGAGTTGGCCAAGATCGACGCGCTCAAGACCCCGAGCGACATCGTCGGCTTCCTCGACACCAGCTTCAACGACGGCAACGGCTACGTGTTCTCGTTCAGTGCGGGCGCCGATTTCCAGAACGCGAAGATGCAGATCGGCTACGCGAACCAGGACGGCCTGGGCCTGCCCACCAAGGATTACTACACCGATCCGAAGCAGGCCGACAACCGCAAGGCCTACGTCGCCTACATCACCAAGACGCTCGAACTGGCCGGCGTACCGGACGCCGACGCGGCCAAGCAGGCCGACCTCGTGATGAAGTTCGAAACCCAGCTCGCCGCCGCCTCGCTGGCGCCGGTCGAACTGCGCGCGCCGGAGAACCAGTATCACTTCGTCACGGTCGCCGAGGCCGACAAGATTACCCCGCACTTCGACTGGGCAAAGTTCTTCTCCACCCAGGGCGTGACGATCGACAAGGGCTTCTCGCTGTCGCAGCCGAAGTTCTTCAAGGAGTTCGACAAGATGCTGGCATCCACGCCGGTATCCACGTGGCAGGCCTACCTGCGCTTCCACGCCATCGACAGCGCCTCGCCTTACCTGTCGAAGAATTTCCAGGACAACAAGTTCGACTTCTACGGCAAGACCCTCGCCGGCCAGCCGCAGCAGAAGCCGCGCTGGAAGCGCGTGCTGGGCACGGTCAACGGATCGATGGGCGAAGCCCTCGGCCAGCTCTACGTCGCCAAGGTGTTCAAGCCGGAGGCCAAGGAGCGCGCCAACGAACTGGTCACCAACGTGCGCAACGCCCTGAAGGCGCGCATCGAGAAGCTCGACTGGATGAGCGACGAGACCAAGCAGAAAGCCATCGCCAAGTGGAACACGTTCCTGCCGAAGATCGGCTACCCGGACAAGTGGCGTGACTGGTCGGGCCTGGACGTCAACGGCGACAACTACTTCGGCAACGTCGAGGCCGCCTCGAAGTTCAACTATCACTACGACATCGCGAAGATCGGCAAGCCGACCGACCGCCTCGAGTGGGGCATGACGCCGCAGACGGTCAACGCTTACTACAACCCGACCGACAACACGATCAACTTCCCGGCCGCGATCCTGCAGCCGCCGTTCTTCGACGCCAACGGCGACGACGGCATCAACTACGGCGGCATCGGCGCCGTGATCGGCCACGAGGCCAGCCATGGCTTCGACGACGAGGGAAGCCAGTTCGACGGCGAGGGCAACAACAAGAAATGGTGGACGAAGGAAGATCGCAAGAAGTTCGACGAGCGCACCGATAAGCTCGTGCAGCAGTTCAACGACTACACCCCGCTCAAGGACCACCCGGACCTGCACGTCAACGGCAAGCTGACCCTGGGTGAGAACATCGCCGACCTGGGCGGCATCAACGTGGCCTACGACGCGCTGCAGGAAGCCCTGAAGAAGAACCCGCAGGAAGCCCAGAGCAAGATCGACGGCTACACGCAGGACCAGCGCTTCTTCCTCAACTGGGCGCGCGTGTGGCGCGGCAGCGTGCGCGACAAGCAGGCTATGCTCTACCTCAACGTCGACCCGCACGCCCCGGCCTCGCTTCGCGCGATCGGCGCCCCGTCGAACATGGAAGCCTTCGCCACGGCGTTCCAGTGCAAGCCAGACTCGAAGATGGTGCGTTCGGGCGACAAGCAGGTAAAGATCTGGTAATCGCCGGTCGTTAGCTGGACGAAAAACGCCGCGGTTTCCGCGGCGTTTTTTTTGCGCGATTGCGGGCACCGTTGCGCTGGGGCGCTCTCGCGATGGCTCGGGGTATCGGCGAACGGGCCTTACCTCGACGCCACGGTCGCCAGAAATGCCTCAAGCACCGCGCCTCGATAACGCTGCCGATGCACCAGCAACGACAACGTGCGGCGCAAATCGAGGAACGGCGTCGGTAGCACCGCGAGGCGACCTGTTTGCACCGCGTCGGTCACGGCGACCTCAGGAAGGCAGGCGATGCCCAGCCCGGCGATCACGGCCTGCTTGATCGCCTCGGATTGGTCGAGTTCCAGCACCGTGCGTCCTTCGGGGAGTTCGGCCAATGCCCGCTCGCTGAGCGACCGCGTCGCCGAACCGCGCTCGCGCAACACCCAGCGCTCGTCCGCGAAATCCTCTCGACGCAGCCGCTTGCGCGCCGCCAGGGGATGCCCCAGCCGGGCGCAGACGACGAGGCGATCGTCGCGCCACGGTCGCACCTCCAGTGCCGGATGCGTCACGGGGCCTTCGACGCAGCCGACGTCGAAATCGTGATCGAGCACGCCCTGGGCGATGCGTGAGGTATTCGCCACGCCCAGGCGCAACGACACGCCCGGCCACGCCGTCGCGAACGGGCCGAGCAGGTCGCCCACCAGGTAGTTGCCGATCGTGTTGCTCGCGCCGACCCCGATCTCGCCGGTCAGGCCGGCGGTGCCGCCCCGGGCACGCCGCCCGAACTCCGCGTGGCGCTCGATCAGTTCACGCGCGAGCGGCAGCAGATCGCGTCCGCGATCGTTCAGGCGCAGGCGACCGCGCTCACGATCGAAAAGCGGTGCCCCGATCTGGCGCTCCAGTTCGCCCAGGGCCATCGATGCCGCCGGCTGGCTGAGGAAAAGCCGCTCCGCCGCGCTGCGCACGCTGCCCATCGTGGCGACGGCGACGAACACGTCGAGCTGGCGAGGACTGACCGATTGCATAAGTATTATTTATACATTGAATAAGTCATTTTCAATATGCTTATTGAATCCACGTCGCGACAATGAACGGGTTCCCGCTACGGATGCCTGCCATGTCCACCCCCGCTTCGCCTGCCCGCCTGCCCGGCCTCGCCCTCGCCTTCGGCCTCGCCGCCGTGGCTTTCGCGCTCGGCCGCCGGCTACCGCTGGTCGGCGGCGCCGTCTTCGGCATCGTGCTGGGCATCCTCGTGCGCCAGTTTTTTTCGCCGTCGGCTCGCTTCACCCCTGGCATCCGCTTCGCCTCGAAGCAGGTGTTGCAGTGGTCGATCATCGCGCTCGGCTTCGGGTTGAGCATCACCCAGGTCGCCCGGACCGGCGCCGAATCGCTCTCGGTCACGCTCGCGACCGTGACGGCCGCCGGCCTCGTCGCCCTCGCGCTCGGTCGCCTGCTGCGCGTGCACGACATGCTGAAGCTGCTGGTCGGCGTGGGCACCGCGATCTGCGGCGGCTCGGCCATCGCGGCCGTGGTACCCATCGTCAAGGCGGACGAACACGACACGGCCTTCGCCATCTCCACCATTTTCCTGTTCAACCTGGTGGCCGTACTGACCTTTCCTGCGCTCGGCCACTGGATGGGCCTGTCGGATCTCGGCTTCGGCCTGTGGGCCGGCACGGCGATCAACGACACCTCGTCGGTCGTGGCCGCCGGTTATACCTACAGCCATGCCGCCGGCGACTACGCCACCATCGTGAAACTCACCCGGGCGACCCTGATCATTCCGATCTGCCTGGCGATCGCGTTCGTGGTGGCGCTGCGTGAGAAACGCGGCGGCTCGGCGGATTTCAGCCTCGCCCGGATCTTCCCCTGGTTCATCCTGTGGTTTCTCGTCGCGTCGGCCATCCGCACCTTGGGCTGGGTGCCCGAGCCGGCGCTGCCGGTGATCCACCTGATCGCGGAAGGCCTGATCGTGGTGGCGCTGACGGCCATCGGGCTGTCGGCGGACCTGCGCAAGATGGCGTCGACCGGTCCGCGGCCGATCCTGCTCGGCCTGGGCGTGTGGGCGGCGGTGGCGTTGACCAGCCTCGCCGTACAGCACCTCATTGGCCGCTGGTGAGCCGTTCGCTCAGCGGTGGATGAGCGATAGCAGGCGCACGTTCAAGGCATGCTGCTGCGCCTGCCATTCGCACAGCCGCACGGGGTCGATCGTCTCCTGCCCGTCCATCGCGCTGAGCCGTCGCTTCCACCAGGTTTTGTAGCGGTAGCGCGAGATCTCGCCGGTGACGTCGCTGGCCAGCACGCGACCCGCGACGGAGCCGACGATCGCGGCGCCGCCCTCTTCGCTCAGCGTGCCCTGGTCCCAGTTGGTCATCGCCACGTCGGGTGCGTAGGCGTCCTTGTCGATCGAGAGGTAGACCGGCTCGGTCGACGCGGCCTGCATGTCGACGAAGGCGTCGACCATCGCGCCCGACGAAGCGAACGTACGGAACGCTTTGCCGATGCCCAGGCGCCGCGCCCAGCCCACGTCGACGCCGCTGGACCAGTACGTCAGCTTGCCAGCGCGCAGCGGCCCGAGGTAATTCTCCCAGGCGTGGCCGCGGCCGATGTCGGACGAGGTGATACCGATGACGTGCACGTGCGAGACGCGCGGCATCATCGCCACGCGACGCACCCACGAACCGCAGTGCACGCCGAACGGAAAGCGCATGTTGTCCGGATGGTTGTCGAGCACCACCACCTGGAAGCCTTCCGTGCCCGGCACCCGCTCGACGAGCGGCCAGGTGAGATGATGGAAGTCGCCGCTGCCGAGGAAAACCGTGCCATGGTCGCGCGGCAACGCGTCGCCGATCGCGACGGCGAAACGGCGCAGCTGCGTGACGGAGCAGCCGAAGCGGACACCCTCTTCCCACTCGCGCAACGGCAGCACGATGCGGCGCGCGATAGCGCCCACCGACCCGTCGACGTCAAGAACAACCGGCTGCCGCATCGTGCGCCTCCCAGCGACCATCGGATTCGAAATGATGTGCGAAACGGCGAAGCACCGCGCGCAGCAGGCGGTTGCGCACGAACACCGCATGCCGCGTTACGTGGAAACGCGCGCCGAGCTGGGCCTTCACCTCGGGATCGGTCCAGCCGGCCACGTAGAAGGCGAGCCCGCGCTCCAGCGCGTATTCAAGGTTGACGAACCAGCTGACGAAATAAAGGTTGAGATCGCGGGCGGCCGGGTAGGCGAAGCCCACGTACTTGTCGAGCAGCTTCCCCTCGTGCTCGTAGCAGAGGTTCCAGCCCACCAGCGCGTCGCCGTCGTAATAGGCGAACACGATGCCGCCGGGCCCGCGCAACGCCGCGGCGAAGAAGTCGCGACCGAGCCGGTCGAAATGCACCTCGCTCTGCGCGTAGACGTTGTCGAACAGAGCGTAGTACGCATCGACGCGGTCGTCGGATGCGAACGGCTCGCCCGTGCGTACGCGCTCGACGCGCAGGCGTTCGCGCGAACGCAGCTTGCGACGAAGGTCTTTGCGTCGCGACGACGACAAGCGACCGAGGTAGTCGTCGATCGACGCGAATTCGATCGGCACGTAGGCCAGCGCCTGCCCCTCGACCACGAAGTAACCCTCGTCTCGGGCAGCGTCGACGAAACGTGCCGTCCACGCGCGATCGGCGAGGCTGGTCAACGGGGAATCGAGCGCGAGGTCCTTGACGATCAGCAACGGGTTTTCACGGCCGAACCGCGCCGCCCAGTCGCGCGCCACCGTTGCCGGATCGCTCGACGCGGCGAACAGGGAATATTCCGAGACGGTGGTGCCGGCGAAACAGGTGCGCGGGGTCAGCAAACGCTTGAGCGCCCCCTGTAACGGCAACGACGACACCCGCTTGCGCAGGTCGTCGTCGGCCGTGGTCAGCAGGTCGAACGGCGTCACGAACAGCGGCGCACCATCCGCCGCGACGCGGGGAACGAATCCCGGTGGCGGATGGCGGGCGAAGTGCTCGAGCAGGGTATCCGGCTCGAGCTGGTTCACGAAGCCCATCGGACCTGGGGTTCCGGGGGATCAGCCGCCGCGCTTGGCCAGCGTGAGCAACTGGTCGAGCAGCGAGATGGCGAGGTCGATCTCGTCGTGGCTGATGTCGAGCGACGGGGCGAACGTGATCACGTTCTTGTACCAGCCGCCCACGTCGAGCACGAGGCCGATCTTCTTGCCGTTGTGGGTCAGCCCACCGGCCAGGCCGATGTCGACCATGCGATCGAGCAGCGCCTTGTTCGGCGTGAAGCCGTCGTCGGTGCAGATCTCGGCGCGCAGCGCGAGGCCGAGGCCGTCGACGTCGCCGATTTCCTTGTGGCGCTTCTGGAGGTCGCGCAGACCCTCGAGGAAGTGCTTGCCCTTGGCCGCCACCATGGTCTCGTAGTCGAGCTCGTGGCCCATCTGGATCACTTCCAGGCCCAAGGCCGTGCCCAGCGGGTTGGAGTTGAACGTGGAGTGGGTGGAGCCAGGCGGGAAGATGGTCGGGTTGATCAGCTCTTCGCGCGCCCAGATGCCGGACAGCGGGTTGAGACCGTTAGTGAGCGCCTTGCCGAAGACGATGACGTCCGGCTGCACGCCGAAGTGCTCGATCGACCACAGCTTGCCGGTGCGCCAGAAACCCATCTGGATTTCGTCGACGACCATGAGGATGCCGTACTTGTCGAGCACCTTCTTCAGGTCGATGAAGAAGTTCTTCGGCGGGATGACGTAGCCGCCGGTACCCTGGATGGGTTCCACGTAGAACGCGGCGTATTCGGCCTCGTTCACCTTCGGATCCCACACGCCGTTGTATTCGGTTTCGAACAGGCGCTCGAACTGGCGCACGCAGGCGTCGGAGTATTCCTCCGGCGTCATGCCCTTCGGGCGGCGGAACGGGTACGGGAACGGAATGAACTGCGCGCGCTCGCCGAAGTGGCCGAAGCGGCGGCGATAGCGGTAGCTGGAGGTGATGGACGACGCGCCCAGGGTACGGCCATGGTAGCCGCCCTCGAAGGCGAACATCAGGCTCTTGCCGCCGCGGGCGTTACGCACGAGCTTGAGCGAATCTTCCACCGCCTGCGCGCCACCCACGTTGAAGTGGCAGCGACCGTCGAGGCCGAACTTTTTCTTCGCGTCGACGGCGATGGTCTTCGCCAGCTCGATCTTGCCCTGGTGCAGGTACTGGCTGGCCACCTGCGGCAGCAGGTCGATCTGCGCCTTGAGGCGGTCGTTGAGGCGCTTGTTGCCGTAACCGAAATTCACGGCCGAATACCACATCTGCAGGTCGAGGAACGGGATGTTCTCGCTGTCGTAGATGTAGCTGCCTTCGGCGTGACGGAAGATCTTCGGCGGATCGACGTAATGCACGGTGTCGCCGAACGAGCAGTACTTCGCCTCGTCCGCGAGCAGGGTCGCGTCGTCGATGACCAGATCGGGGTTGCGGGAAAGAACGTTCATGCGGGGATTTCCTGGGAGTTCGGCGCAAGCGTGGGAAGGACGGTCTGCGGGGGCAGGCGGCCGTCGAGCAGGGCGGGAAGCAATTCGCGCGCCTCGTCGAAGCTGGCGATGGGCGCATACGGGATGCCGGCGGCGCGGCAGTGCTCGATCAGACGGTTCTTGGCGAACACGAAGTCGACGCGGTCGGCCGCGCAGAAGTCGGAGGCGCCATCGCCGATCAGCAGCGTCTTGCCGCCGCGCGCCTTCGCGTTGGATACGCGGGCGCACTTGCAGGTGCCGCTGCGGCAACCGTCGACGCTGTAGGGCGAGGTCAGGCTCCACTGGCGCGGACCGGCCTGGAGCAGGTGGTTGGCGACGGTGGGCAGGCCGCCGATGCCGTGGTTGGCGAGGATCGCGTGGATCGCGTGGTCCAGGCCGTCGCTGACGATTTCCAGCGGCATGCCGAGGTCGTCGGCGGCCTTCACGAAGGCGGCGAAGCCATGGTCGATGTGCAGGCCCGCCAGGTGGCGGCGCAGTTCGTCCTGGCTCATGTCCAGCAGGGCCACCTGGCCCGCCATGCAGGCCGCGGAGCCGATGACGCCGGCGCGCCAGTCGCGCTCGAGGACTTCCCACCCCGGGCGGCCGTAACGGTCCAGGAGGGAGTCGATGACGTCTTCCACGGCGATGGTGCCGTCGAAGTCGCAGAGGATGTTCCAGGAAAGATGACTAGACACGTCCGGATACGTCTTGGCGAGGATTGATCGTGAGGTTACGGAACCATTCTTTCCGATCCCTTTCCCCATGATAACGGCGTGATCACGGGGTTTTATGGCATCCTCGGCATCTTCACGTCCCCTCCCCCGGTTTTTTCGCATGCGCGGTCTGCTCCTGGCGTTTCTCGTCCCGTTCCTGGCTTGTGCCGCCGCTCACGCGGAGGACGCCACCCCGACCTATGCCTTCGGCGCGGGCGTGCAGCGGATGCCGTCCTGGCCCGGCGCCAGCGACCACCGCAACCAGGCCATTCCCTACGTGGACATCGAATTGCCGGGCGTGGGCGAACTGTCGACCGCCGACGGCCTCACCATCGATCTGATCCACGGCGACAGATGGCACGGCGGCATCTACGGCAACTGGCTGTGGGGCCGCACCCACGACGACCTGGGCTCGCTCGGCGGCAAGGTCGCCTCGCTGTCGCCCCGTTTCGTGGGCGGCGGCTACCTCGAATACGCCTTCACCAAGCGCTTCAGCGTGGGCGGGCACGTCGCCCACGACACGGACGGCGCCGGCGCCTATGTCGCCCTCTACGCCGACTACCAGCTACCCGATGTGTGGTACATCCAGCACTCGCTGGAAATCCAGGTCGAAGGCATGAACGGCCCCGCGATGCGGCGCTTTTTCGGCCTCAACGCGACCGAAGCCGCCACGCTCGGCACCCGGGCATGGCAGCCCGGCGCCGGCCGGCAGATGGTCGACCTCGAGTACGACGCGTTCATCCCGACCTCCCAGCACACCGGTTTCGCGCTGGCCGTGTCTTACGGCAAGCTGATCGGCAACGCGGGCGACAGCCCCCTGGTGCGCGGGTTCGGTTCGACGCGCCAGGTGACTGAAACCCTCGCGTTCGTCTACCACTTCTAGACGGGGAGCCCTCGGGCTCCCGGGCGGATCACCGATCGTCGCGCGTCCAGATCGCCCCGTCGGCCTCGCGCACGGGAAACGTCGTCACTGGCTCGTAGGCCGGGGGGCAGGTGACCCCGCCGCTGCGCACATCGAAACGGGCGCCGTGGCGCACGCACTCCACCTCGAAGCCGATGACGGGGCCGCCCGCCAACTCGCCGCCGTCATGCGTGCAGACGTCTTCGATGGCATAGAGGTCGCCATCGATGTTGTAGACCGCGATCGCGGTGTCGCCATCCCACACCACCCGATATTCTCCCGGCAGCAGGTCGCTGCGGGTGCCGACGCGAATCCAGCCGTTCATGCGTGGAGGTCCTTCACCATGTATTCGAAGCGCAGGTCGTCGCGCTGGGGGAGACCGAAGTGCTCGTCGCCATACGGAAACGGCGCATGCCGGCCGGTGCGCCGGTATCCGCGCCGTTCGTACCACGCGATGAGCTCGGCACGGATGTCGATCACCGTCATTTCCACTTGTCGGCATGCCCATTCGTCGCGGGCGATGCGCTCGACTTCCCCGATGACGAGGCGCCCGATACCGGCGCCCTGCGCCGGCGGATGCACGGAAAACATGCCGAAGTAGCAGGTGCCCTCGCGCCGTTCGATGTAGCACGACGCCAGCAGCTCACCGTCGCGCTCGAACAGCACGAAGCGGCCGTTCTCCCCGGTGAGCAGCGTTCGGATTTCGTCGACGTCGGTGCGCCGGCCGTGGAGAAAATCGGCTTCGGTCGTCCAGCCCACGCGGCTGGCGTCGCCGCGGTAGGCCGACTCCACGAGGGCGGCGATGAGCGGAACGTCGGCGGCGGTGGCCGTGCGGAAGGTGTGCGGGATGTCCATCGGCCGATTGTAGCCAATCGTCGGGACGATCCCATCAGAGCAGCAGCGTGCGCACCTTCGCGATGGCCTCGATGAAGCCATCCACTTCGGCCTTCGTGTTGTAGAACGCCAGCGACGCACGCAGGGTCGCGGGCACGCCGAAGAACTGCATCAGCGGGTGCGCGCAGTGGTGCCCCGAACGCACGGCCACGCCCTGCAGGTCGAGCAGGGTCGCCATGTCGTTCGCGTGGGCCCCCTCGATAAGGAACGAAATGACCGGCTCCTTCTCCTTCGCCCGGCCGAAGATACGCACGCCGGGCACGCGTTCGAGGGCGTCCGTCGCGTAGGCGAGCAGGTCTTGCTCATACGCTTTCAGGCGGTCGAACCCGATGCCCTGCAGGTAATCGATCGCGGCCGACACGCCCGCGAAACCCGCGATGTTGGGGGTGCCCGCTTCGAAACGGTGCGGGGGATCGGCGAACACCGTGCCGTCAAAGCGTACCTCGCGGATCATCTCGCCGCCGCCGAAAAACGGCGGCATGGCCATCAGGTGTTCGCGCCGGGCCCACAGCGCGCCCGTGCCCGTCGGCGCCAGCATCTTGTGCCCGGTGATGGCGTAGAAGTCGCAACCCAGCGCCTGCACGTCGATGGGACGGTGCGGTGCGGCCTGCGAGCCGTCGACGAGCAGGGGGATGCCACGCCTGCGGCACTCGCGCGCGATTTCGCGCACCGGATTGACCGTGCCCAGCACGTTGGACACGTGGGCGACGCAGGCCAGCTTCACCTCGGGCGTGAGCAGGCGCAGGTAGGCCTCGAGGATCAGCTCGCCGTCGGCGTCGATCGGTGCCGCCTTCACCGTGGCGCCGGTGCGCTCGGCCACGAGCTGCCACGGCACGATGTTGGCGTGGTGCTCCATCACCGTGGTGACGATCGCATCGCCGGGCTTGAGGCGTGGCAACGCGTAGCTGTAGGCCACCAGATTGATCGACTGCGTGGTGCCCGAGGTGAGGATCACCTCGTCGCGGGACGGCGCGTTGATGAACCGCGCGATCGCGTCGCGCGCGCCCTCGTAGGCGCCCGTGGCCTCCTCGCCCAGCAGATGCACGGCACGCGCCACGTTGGCATTGTGCTCGCGGTAATGGCGATCCACCGCCTCGATGACCGACGCCGGTTTCTGACCGGTATTGGCGTTGTCGAAATAGATCAGCGGCTTGCCGTGCACCGTGCGCGACAGCAAGGGAAAGTCACGGCGGATGCGCTCGACATCGAGCGCAGGCGCGGCCGCTTCGGGTCGGGCGTTCATGGCGGACTCCAGGGTCATTCGGTCACGGCGGCCGGCAAGTGGGACGCCAGCCGTTCGCCCAGGTGCTCGCGCAACGACTCACCGGGCAGCGACGCAAGCGCCGCGCGGCAGAAGGCCAGCGTGAGCAGGCTGCGCGCCTGGGCGTGCGGGATGCCGCGCGAACGCAGGTAGAACAGCGAACGCTCGTCGAGCTGGCCGATGGTGGCGCCGTGCGCTGCCTTTACTTCGTCGGCATAGATCTCCAGTTCAGGCTTGGTGTCGATCTCGGCCTGGGCCGACAGCAGCAGGTTCTTGTTGCTGAGCGACGCGTCGGTGCCGTCGGCCCCCTCGGCCACCACGATGGCCCCGCGGAACACACCCCGCGAACGGCCGTCGGCGATGCCGCGCCACAGCGCGTCCGACGCCGTGTCGCGTGCGGCGTGCCGGACGTCAAGCTGGGTGTCGACGTGCTGGCGCCCGGCGAGGGCAAAGACGCCGCGCGATGCGAAGCGTGCCCGGTCGCCGATCAGCTCCGCGATGAATTCGTGGCGCACCAGCGCACCGCCCAGTTCCAGCGCGTGCAGGGTGGCTACCGCATCGGCCTCCAGGCGCACGTGCCCGCGGCGGTAGAGGGTGGTCGCGGCGGACGCCGCCTGCATCGTCACGAGGTCGAGCGAGGCGTGTTCATGGACGACGTAATCGTTCACCACCGTGCCCAGCTGCGCCCCCTCGTCGAGCGACGCATAGTGTTCGACAACCGTCGCCCGGGCACCCCGGCCGAGTTCGACGATCACGCGCGTGTGCCAGGCGCTGTCGGGCTGCCGGCCGCTGGAGACGTGCACCACGTGCAGCGGCTCCGCCAGCGTCGCGCCGTCGACCACGCGCAGCACAAGGCCGTCGGTGGCGAGCGCGGCGTTGAGGTGAGCGAAAGCGTCGGCGGCCCCGCGCGCAACGCGCGGGGCCAGGGCGAAACGCAGGGGCTCGGGCTGCGCGCGAAGCGCGTCGTCCAGCGAGCGCAGGTCGACGCCCTGCCCCACCGCCAGCGTCGACAGATCGGCGCGGAACACGCCATCGACGAAGACCGCGCGCGGACCGTCCACCCCAGGCAGCGCGAAGGCGGTGGCCTCGACGACGCTATCGCGAGCGACCGCCGGCTCCGCTCGCGCGAAGGCGCGCTGCGACAGCGCGCGCAGCGGGGTGTATTTCCAGGCCTCGTTACGCACCTCCGGCAGGCCGGTGGCGGCAAAGGCCTCCAGGTGTTCGCGGCGGGCGGCGTCGAGCCACGCGATGCCACTGGGCGGTAGCGTGGCGGCAGCGTCCAGCACCGCCCGCACGAACGGGGACGGCGCGAGGGTCATGCCGGCACTCCGGCCAGGTCGGCCTTGCGCAAGGCCGGGTGCTTTTCGGCGAGCCACGCGTAGCCTTCGGCCTCGAGCTTGAGGGCAAGGGTCTTGTCGCCGGTTTCCACGATGCGCCCACCGGCCAGCACGTGCACCACGTCGGGCTCGATGTAGTCGAGCAGGCGCTGGTAATGGGTCACCACGATGAACGAGCGCTCGGGCGATCGCAGCGCGTTGACGCCTTCGGCCACCTGCTTGAGCGCGTCGATGTCCAGGCCGGAGTCGGTCTCGTCGAGGATCGCGAGCTTCGGCTCGAGCACGGCCATCTGGAAGATCTCGTTGCGCTTCTTCTCCCCACCGGAGAAGCCCTCGTTCACCGCACGATGCAGCAGTTCGTCGGAAATCTGCATCACCTTGAGCTTCTCGCGCACGAGCTTGAGGAAGCGCATGGAATCGAGTTCGTCCTCGCCCCGGAACCGCCGCTGCGCGTTGAGCGCGGCACGCAGGAAATAGGTGTTGTTCACGCCCGGGATTTCCACCGGATACTGGAACGCGAGAAACACCCCGACGGCGGCGCGTTCTTCCGGTTCGAGCGCGAGCAGGTCGCGGCCGTCGAAGGTGACCGACCCGTCGGTCACTTCATAGCCGTCGCGGCCGGACAGCACGTTGCCCAGCGTGGACTTGCCCGCGCCGTTCGGCCCCATGATGGCGTGCACTTCACCCGGCTTCACGGCGAGCGAAAGGCCTTTGAGGATCTCCTTGCCTTCGACGCGGGCATGGAGGTTGTCGATCTTGAGCATGTGCATGGCGGTGCTGTCCGTCAGGGCGTGAGGTGCGAGAGCGCATCGAGCGCGTCGTCGCGGCGATCCCACGGCACGAAGATGTGATCGTGGAGGAACGCCGAAACCGGGTTGCAGGGAATGCCACGCTTCGCGAGCGCGGCGGAAACGGCGGCCATCATGCCGACCGCGGTGAGGCTCGACTGCACACGCAGCGTGATGCATGCCCAGAGCATGCGGTCGGCCTCGTCGTCGGATGCGTCGACGATCAGCGTGGTGCCTTCGGCTTCGCGGAACATCATCAGGGCGTCGGCCGCGCGCTCGCGCGCCTTGTCGTGCGAGGCGTGCAGAAAGCGCTTGGGCACCGGGTCGACCACCGGATCGATGGCCGCCAGCAGCGCGCGCAGGTCGGTGATGCCGGGTGCGGAGCCGATGATGCCCATCAACCCACCGCGCCTTCGAGCGAAACCTCGAGCAGTTTCTTCGCCTCCACGGCGAACTCCATCGGCAGCTCGCGAAACACCTGCTTGCAGAAGCCGTCGACGATCATCGACACGGCGTCCTCTTCGCCGATGCCGCGCGAGAGGCAGTAAAACAACTGGTCGTCGGAGATCTTCGAGGTGGTGGCCTCGTGCTCGACGATGGCGCCGGGGTTCTTCACTTCCATGTAGGGGAAGGTGTGCGCGCCGCACTGTTTGCCGATGAGCAGCGAATCGCACTGGGTGTAGTTGCGCGCGCCGTCGGCGCCCTTCTCGATTTTCACCAGGCCCCGGTAGCTGTTGGAGCTGCGCCCCGCGCTGATGCCCTTGGCGACGATCTTCGACTTGGTGCCCTTGCCGACGTGGATCATCTTCGTGCCGGTGTCGGCCTGCTGCCGGTGATGGGTGAGCGCCACCGAGTAGAACTCGCCTACCGAGCGATCGCCGCGCAGCACGCAGCTGGGGTATTTCCAGGTGATGGCCGAACCGGTCTCCACCTGCGTCCAGCTGATCTTGGAGTCGGCGCCACGGCAGTCGCCGCGCTTGGTCACGAAGTTGTAGATACCGCCCACGCCGTTCTCGTCGCCCGGATACCAGTTCTGCACCGTGGAGTATTTGATCTGCGCGCGCTCGAGGGCCACCAGTTCGACCACGGCGGCATGCAGCTGGTTTTCGTCGCGCATCGGCGCCGTGCAGCCTTCGAGGTAGGACACGTACGCATCGTCTTCGGCCACCAGCAGCGTGCGCTCGAACTGCCCGGTGTTGACCGCGTTGATGCGGAAGTAGGTCGACAGCTCCATCGGGCAACGCACGCCCTTGGGGATGAACACGAAACTGCCATCGGAGAACACGGCCGAGTTCAGCGCGGCGAAGTAGTTGTCCGCCGGCGGCACCACGCTCCCCAGATACTGGCGTACCAGGTCGGGGTATTCGCGGATGGCTTCGGACATCGAGCAGAAGATCACGCCTGCTTCGGCCAGTTCCTTGCGGAACGTGGTGCCGACCGACACCGAGTCGAACACGGCGTCCACCGCCACACCGGCCAGCTTCGCGCGCTCATGCAGCGGGACGCCGAGCTTTTCGTAGGTTTCCAGCAGCTTCGGGTCGACGTCGTCGAGCGACTTCGGGCCGGCCTTGGGCGCGGAGTAGTAGCTCACCGCCTGGTAGTCGATCGGCGCGATCTCCAGCTTGGCCCAGTCGGGCTCGGGCAGGGTCAGCCAGTGCCGGTAGGCGGCCAGGCGCCACTCGGTCATCCACGCCGGCTCGCCCTTGATGGCCGACAACTGGCGGACGATGTCCTCGTTGAGGCCCGGCGGAAGGCTGGTGGATTCGATGTCGGTGACGAAACCGGCCTCGTAGCGGCGGTTGAGGGCCGCCTCGACTTCGGCGTTGTCGCGCACCGGCGCTGCCACTTCGCGTGTCATGTGTTCGCTCTCGTTCATGCGTTTGCCTGCGCGGTGTCGCTCGCGCTCCGGGCCGGCGCCATGGGGCGGTCGGCCAGCATCCGGGCCAGGGTGAGGCCGCGCAGCACGCCGTCGATCGCGCCGGAGACGCTTCGCCAGCTGCCGCTCACGCCACAGGTGGCGAGCCGCTCGCACTGGCCCTGGGCCGTGCTGCACTCGGTCATCCCGATGGGCCCCTCCACCGCCTCGACGATGTCGGCCAGGCTGATCGCTTCCGGCGCCCGGGCCAGGCGATAGCCGCCGTTGACCCCGCGAAAGGAGTCGACCAGGCCCGCGTGGCCGAGCAGTTTCAGCAACTTCGACACCGTGGGGAGCTCCAGCCGTGCCTCGTCCGCGATCTGGGCGGTGCTCAGCACGTCGGCCGGATGCGCGGCGATGCAGGTCATCACCACGGTCGCGTAGTCGGTCAGTCGGCTGACACGGAGCATCGTCGATACAGGGATAGGGGATACAGGACCAAAATGGTACTAATTAACGACCCTTCACGCAACGTCACCGACGCCGTAGCCGCCCGGTCGCTCGGCAATGCGTGTGCATTGCACCACCAACGGGACGTCTTGCACCAACATGATGCATGACGACGGTCGCCACGTCCTGGGAGTCCGCGCGGACCGCATGTCACGCCTGGCACGGTTCATGCTGCTCCGCATCAAATCCAGCCAACCGGGGAGCACGCCGCATGAAGTGGATCCACGCGATCATCAAGCCGTTCACGCTGGACGACGTGCGCGAGGCGCTCGCCGAGGTGGGGGTCCAGGGGATGACGGTGACCGAGGTCAAGGGCTTCGGACGGCAGCACGGACACACCGAACTCTACCGGGGCGCGGAATACGTGGTGGACTTCCTGCCCAAGCTCAAGATCGAGATCGCGGTGACCGACGATCGCGCCGAGGCGGCGATCGAAGCGATCGTCGGGGCCGCGCGCACCGGCAAGATCGGCGACGGCAAGGTCTTCGTGATGGATCTCGAACAGGCGATCCGTATCCGCACCCAGGAGGTCGACGCCGATGCGCTCTGAACCGATCCTCGCCCTCGCCCAGACGATGAAGCTCGACTCGGGCGATACCGCCTGGATGCTCACCGCGAGCATGCTGGTGCTGTTGATGACCATCCCCGGGCTAGCGTTGTTCTACGGCGGCATGGTGCGCGCCAAGAACCTCCTTTCCGTGTTGATGCAATGCTTCGCGATCACGGCCCTGGTGACCGTGCTGTGGGTGGCGTACGGCTATTCCATCGCCTTCGACACCGCCGGCATGGCGGCGGGCACGACCAACGTGCACTCTTTCGTGGGCGGCTTCGGCCGCGCGATGCTGGCGGGCCTGGCGCCCGGCAGCCTCTACAACACGGTGCCCGAAGCCGTGTTCGTGATGTTCCAGATGACCTTCGCGATCATCACGCCGGCACTCATCGTCGGGGCCATCGCCGAACGCATGAAGTTCTCAGCCCTGCTGTGGTTCACCGCGTTGTGGTTCACCCTGGCCTACCTGCCCGTGGCGCACATGGTGTGGAGCGGTCCGGGCTCGCTGCTGGGCGACCTGGGCGTGCTGGATTTCGCCGGCGGCACGGTCGTGCATATCAACGCGGGCATCGCCGGCCTGGTCGCCTGCCTCGTGATCGGCAAGCGCCGCGGCTACCCCAACGTGCCGATGCCGCCGCACAACCTGGGCTACACCCTGGTCGGCGCCAGCATGCTGTGGCTGGGCTGGTTCGGTTTCAACGCCGGGTCGGCCGTGGCCGCGAACGGCAGTGCCGCCATGGCGATGCTGGTGACGCAGGTCGCCACGGCCGCCGCCGCAATCGGATGGACGGCCGTCGAGTGGATCACCCATCGCCGGGCAAGCGTGCTTGGCATCGCGTCCGGTGCCGTCGCCGGGCTCGTTGCCGTCACCCCGGCCGCAGGCACGTGCGGCCCCGGTGGCGCGCTGGTCATCGGCGTGGTCGCCGGCGTGGTGTGTTTCTTCTGCGCGACGCGGCTCAAGCGACGTTTCGGCTACGACGACTCACTGGATGTCTTCGGCGTGCATGCGGTCGCGGGCATCGTCGGTGCCCTACTCACCGGCCCGTTCGCCGCCGCGGCGCTCGGTGGCTTCGGCACGGTCGACAGCGCGTGGGTCCAGTTGTGGATCCAGTGCAAGGGCGTCGCCTTCACCGTCGTCTACAGCGCCGTCGTGACATGGATCGTGCTCAAGGCGGTAGCGCTCACGGTGGGACTGCGCGTCGACGAAGAGCAGGAAATGATCGGCCTGGACATCGCGTTGCACGAAGAGAAGGGCTACAACCTGTCCTGAGCACGACGCCCGCCGGGACGTTGACCTGCATCAAGCGCCGGGACGCCGTCGCAGCCATAGACTCCTCTTCGCCGGAGCCGAAAGGAGAGGTCGCATGGACATCCTGGTCGACGTTCGGTCATCCGAACGGGACACCCCGCACATCCGCGTGGCATTCGAGTTGGCGAAGCGTTTCGACGCGCACCTGACCGGACTGCAGATCGTCGATCTCGACGCCACGCTCATTGCCCTGCCCGAACCGCTGCTGTTGCTTGAAGACGAGGAAAACGTCGCCGAGCGCAAGCGGCAGTGGTGGATGGACACCTGCCGGCTGCGGCAGGTGCGCGGTGATTGGGAAGTCCGCCGCGGACTGCATCGCACGACCCTGGCACGCCGGGCCAGCCTGGCCGACCTGGTGATCGGTCGGCTGGACACCCGCGGTGGCGGCATGTCGCGGGGCACCGCGATGCTGGCGCGCACCGTCATGACGCGTGTCGCGCCGGTCATGCTGGTGCCCGATGGCGCGTCCGTGGGCTTCATGGAGCGGTTTCTCGTCGCGTGGAATGGTTCATCCGTGTCGCTGCGCGCGATCCGGCACGCGTTACCGTTCCTGCGTTCGGCACGGCACGTCACGATCCTCGCGGGCGAACGCGAAAGTCGCGGTCGCAAGGACGCCGATCCCTGGCTGCGCGACTGGCTACGTCGGCACGAGGTGCCCTACGGGTGGGCGGATATGGCCGACGACGAACCTCCCGCGACGGCCATCCGCCGCATGGCGAAACACCTGCGCGCCGATGCGGTGGTGATGGGGGCATGGGGGCGTTCGCGGCTGCGCGAACTCGCCCTGGGTGGCACCACGCGCGACATGTTCGCCCACGACGACCTCACGCTGATCGTGGCGGCATGAACGGCCTCGCCATGCCCGGGGGGGTTCCGGCCCATCCGTCGACGATCGCTGTCGCGCGCCTTGCCCCTGGCGGCGTCCTCGTCGCCACCGACGGCTGGCCGGCATCGTCGCCTATCGTGATCGCCGGCGTGGCGCTCGCGCGCGCGCTCGGACTGCCACTGGTCATCGTGCACTCCATGCTCGCGTGGCGGCACTGCGGGCTCGTGCGCTCCACCCTCGCCGCCGCGGAAATTCCCGCCGATCCGCAACTGCTCGCACGTGCCGAAGATTGCCTGGACAGGGCGCGCATTCTCGCCGTGCAGTCTGGCGTGCGTTTCGAAACCCGGCTGGCGTTCGACCCGGACCCCGCGCGTGCCGTCCTCGACGCCGCCCGCGACACGGGATGCGCCGTCATCGTGCTGGGGGCGGATACGCAAGGCCCGTGGCGACGGCGACGGCATATCGCCCGGCGGATCCTGGCCGACGCGCAGGCACCGGTGCTCGTCGTGCCCCTGCCACCCCCGTGCGACGACATTCGCGAAACCCCGCCGCCTCGCCGATGGCGGCTGCCGGCGCGACGTTGACCTCCGCTCGCCCGACGCCGATGGAGACATTCGCCGATGAGGCTCGCCGACGTCATGGGATTGGGGGTGGCCCTGGCCGTCGGCCTGCTGATCGGGCTCGAACGCGAACGCGCCAAACCCTCCCGCACGCCTCGGACGGCCGGCGTACGCACCTTTTCGCTCGTCGGCCTGGCCGGTGCCGTCGCGGCGCTCGTCGGCCCCGAAGGGACCTACGTCGCCGGGTTCTTCCTCTCGCTCGTCGCCGTCGCGCGCCGACTGCGTGCGGCGCGGAGCGATGGCGGGCTGACCACCGAGGTCGCCATGCTCGGCACGCTGCTGCTCGGTGCCCTGGCGATGCGATCGCCGGCGCTCGCCGGTGGCACGGGCGTGATCGTCGCGACCCTGCTCGCCAACCGGCGGCGCCTGCATCGCCTGTCGAGGCAATGGCTCTCGGGACGGGAACTGCACGACCTGCTCACGCTCGCCGCGGCCGCCTTCGTGATCATGCCGCTGCTGCCCGACCGAGCCGTGGATCCGTGGGGTGCGCTCAACCCGCACCGTCTGTGGACCCTCGTCGTGGCCGTCATGGCGATCGGCTCGCTCGGCTACCTCTCGCTGCGGACGTTCGGCCTGCGCTTTGGCCTTTCCCTCGCCGGCCTCGCCGGCGGCTTCGCGTCGAGTATCGCCACGGTCGCCCTCATGGGCCAGCGCGCCCGCGATACGCCGCGACTGGCGCCCGCGGCCGCGAGCGCCGCGCTCATGTCCAACGTGGCCACGGTGGTCCAACTGGCCGTGGTGATCGGCACGCCGTCGCCGAACCTGCTCGCACGGCTCGCCCTGCCGATGCTCGCGGCGGCCGCCCTCGTCGTGATGGCGGCCGCCGCGGTGGGCTGGCGTGCGCTGCATGACGCACCACCTCAGGCGACGCCGTTGGGCGACCGCCCCTTCGAGCTGGGGACGGCGTTGCGCTTCGGCGCGCTGCTGGGAACGGTGCTGCTGGCGACATCGATCGCGCGGGACGTATGGGGCGCGGCAAGCGTTCCGTGGACGATGGCGCTGTCGGGCCTGATCGACGTGCACGCCGCGGCCGCGTCGATGGCGCAGGCGTTCGCCACGGACGCCACGCCCCTGCGCGTGGCACGCACGGGCGTGTTCATCGCGCTGGCGAGCAACGCGCTGCTCAAGTGCGCCTTCGCGTGCTGGCGTGGCGGGCGTGCGTATGCGCTGCGCGTGGTGCCCGGCATCGCCGCCATGGTGGCGGCGTTCGCGCTGGTTTCGTGGGTGACGGCGTAGCGTTCCGTGTGGTTCCATCGACGCCGTCCGACACCACGGAGTTGACCGATGTCCGATGCCAGCGAATCCACGCCGCCCACCGCCTCGCCGTCGCGGCACGGATGGCGCCGACGCCTCGGCGCGGGGCTGGTGACCGGCGCGGCCGACGACGACCCCAGCGGCATCGCCACCTATTCACAGGTGGGCGCGCAGTTCGGCTACGGCATGCTATGGACCACGGTCGTCACCACGCCCCTGATGATCGGCGTGCAGACCGTCAGCGCACGCGTGGGACGGGTGACCGGCCGTGGCCTCGCCGACAACATGTGCAGGGTGTTTCCCCGGCCGTGGGTGGCCGCGCTCGTCGCACTGCTGGTGCTCAACAACATCGTGAACCTTGCCGCGGACATCGGCGCGATGGGACAGGTGCTGGCGCTATTGACCGGTGGGCACGCGGCCGCGCTCGCCCTGCTGTGCGCACTGGTTTCGCTGGCGCTGGAAACCCTGATCCCCTTTCCGCGCTACGCGCCATTGCTCAAGGCGATGACCATGAGCCTGTTCGCCTACGTGGCGACCGCCTGCATCATCGAGGTGCCCTGGCGCGAGGTAAGTCGGCAGGCCTGGCCGACCCACCTGGGACACGACACGCTCGTCGCCGTGACGGCGGTCTTCGGAACCACCATCAGCCCTTACCTGTTCTTCTGGCAGGCCGCCCAGGAAGTCGAGGAAGAACAGGGCGACGCCAGCCAGCGCCCGCTTACCGAGGCACCCGAGCAGGCCGGCGACGCGCTGCGGCGGATCGGCTTCGATACCGGCGTGGGCATGACCTATTCCAACGTGGTGGCGTTTTTCATCATGCTCACCTCCGCGGTGGTGCTGCGTGGGGCGGGCATCACCCAGGTACGCAGCGCCGCCGATGCCGCCGCCGCGCTGTCGCCGCTCGCCGGTCCGTTCGCGTCGGGGCTGTTCGCGATCGGCATCGTGGGCACCGGGCTGCTCGCCGTGCCGGTGCTCGCCGCTTCGGCGGCCTACGCGGTCGCCGAAGTGGCGGGCAGGCCCGCGAGCCTTGCCCGAACCGCGCGCCAGGACATGATCTTCTACGGCGTGCTGGCCCTGGCCACCCTCGCCGGCTGCGCGGTCGCGCTTCTTCCGATCGATCCCTTTCGCCTGCTGTTCTGGTCGGCCGTCGTCAATGGGGTCACCGCGGTACCGCTGATGGCGGGGGTGATGGCGGTGGCGATGCATCGCTCGTTGATGGGACGCTTCGCCGTGCGCGGCCCCCTGCTGTGGCTGGGCTGGACGACCACGGCGGTGATGGCGCTGGTGGCGCTGGGCGCGATCGGCGTGTTCTGAGCGGTTACGGCACGAGTACCGCCGCGCCCTCGAAACGACCGTGGCGCAGGTCGTCGAGCGCCTGGTTGGCCTGCTCGAGCCGGTATGCCGTGGTCGTGCAGGCCACGTCGGCGCACTCGGGCGCGGTGAAGAACGTCCGCGCGTCATCGCGCGTCAGGTTCGCCACGGAGACGATTTCGCGCTCGTGCCACAACGGCCGGTACGCAAACGAGGGGATGTCCGACATGTGGATCCCCGCGCACACCAGGCGCCCACCCTTGCGCAGATGGCCCAGCGCGCGCGGTACGAGCGCGCCGTCGGGCGCGAAGATGATCGCCGCGTCCAGCGGCGTCGGCGGGGCATCCAGCGACGATCCCGCCCAGCACGCGCCGAGCGATCGCGCGAACCGCTGCGTGTCGACATCGCCGGGACGGGTGAACGCGAAGATGTCCCGGCCCTGGGCGCGTGCGATCTGCAGCACGATGTGCGCCGATGCGCCGAAGCCATACAGACCCAGGCGCAGGCCGTACCCTGCCCGTCGCAACGAACGCCAGCCGATCAACCCCGCACAGAGCAGCGGTGCCATCGCGACGGGCGGCCTGCCGGGCGGCAGGGCGACGACGTAGTCCGCCCGCGCGGTCACGTGCGTCGCGTATCCGCCATGGCGGGTGTAGCCGGTAAGCTCGGGCGCATCGCAGAGATTTTCGCGGCCTTCCAGGCAGTAGTCGCAGACATGGCAGGTGCCGCCGAGCCAAGGCACGCCGACACGCTCGCCCGCGCCCGGCCAGGTAACGCCTTCCCCCACCGCATCGACGCGACCGACGATTTCGTGGCCCGGTACGGCGGGCGAGCGCATCGGCGGCAACTCGCCGTCGACGACGTGCAGGTCGGTGCGGCAGACGCCACACGCTTCCACGCGCAGGCGCACCTCGCCCGGCAAGGGATTGCCCACGTGAAACGGTTCGCGAGACAGCGCCTGGCCCGGACGACGCAGCACCATCGCCCAAGGGGCATCGGGCGGAACGATAAGACCTTTCTGCGGATCGACAGGCATCGTGACGGCCCGGCAGGAACGTGGCTCGATGCTTGCGCGCGTCGCCCGCGAGTGCCTTGACCTGGATCAACCCGCGTCGCGTCGGCAGCGCGACGCTACGTCGTTGGTCGGGTAGGACGGACGACGACGCTCTGCTAACGTGTGCCGTGCCCAGGACTCGCCGTGAGGTGAGACACGATGGCCCGGGCGAAGGGCATCACCGCGACTCCACGAGGCGTTGGCATGGTACCGAACGAGCTGCCGGGGGACCGTCTGCTGATCGTCGACGACGACGCCGACGTGACGGCGCTCCTCTCGCGCTATTTCTCGGCGAACGGTTTCAGCACCGTCACCGCGGCCGATGGCGACGACATGCGCCGGCGTTTGCGCGAATCGCCGGTCGACCTGGTGCTACTCGACGTGGGGCTGCCCGGCGAGGATGGCCTTTCGATCACCCGACGCCTGGGCGACATCTGGCGCGGGCCCGTGATCATCGTGTCCGGGCGCGGCGACGCCGTGGACCGCGTGGTGGGGCTCGAACTGGGGGCGGACGATTACGTGACCAAACCGTTCGACCTGCGCGAACTGCTCGCTCGCGTCCGTACCGTACTGCGGCGCTGGCGGCAGACCACAGTGTCGGCGACCGACGGGCCGTCGGCCTATCGCTTCGACGGCTACGTGCTCGACCCGCGCTCGCGCACGCTGCGTGCCGCCGATGGCGGCATCGTCGAACTGACCACGGGGGAATACGCGCTGCTGAGGGTGCTGGTCGACCACCCGCATCGCGTGCTGTCTCGCGACCACTTGATGTCGCATCTCTACGGGCGCGCCGCGGGCCCGTTCGACCGGGCGATCGACGTGCAGGTGGCTCGCCTTCGCCGGAAGATCGAGCCCGATGCCGGACGGCCTCGCCTCATCAAGTCGGTGCGCGGCGCGGGCTACGTCTTCACTCCCACGGTGACCTCGCCATGACCGTCGACGCGGACGATGCCGATACCGAACTGTTTCGTGCGCTGTTCCGCACCGCGCCCGACGCGATGATCGTCGTCGACCGGCAAGGCACGATCGTGCTCGCGAACCCGCAGGCGGACCGCCTCTTCGGCTACGCGCCCGGTACGCTCCGCGGCCGCCCCGTCGAGCAGCTGATGCCGGCCACGCTCGCCCGCGTGCATGTCGGCCATCGCGCCGGCTACATGGCGAACCCGCGCGTGCGTCACATGGGCCGCGGCGAAGAATTGACCGGGGTGCGCGCCGACGGCACGCCGTTCCCCGTCGAGATCGGGCTGAGCCCCGTGTCCGGCGACGGCACGCTGTTCGCCGCGTCGATCCGCGACATCGCCGACACACGGCGTGCCCGCCAGGCGCTGGCGCGCGCGCACCTGGACGCAAGCCTCGCGGACATCAGCCGACGCATCCTCGTCGCCGCGCATCACGACGATGCGATGGCCGAGGTGCCGGCGATCATGCTCGCCATGCTGGCCGTGCCGGCCGTCGCCCTCGTGTTACGGGAAGCCAGCGGACCGACCTACCGCGTGGTGGCGTGCGAAGGCCGGCTCGACGCGCTGCGCGGATTCCTGGGCGAGGGCACGTGGCTGAACGGCCTGCTTCCCCTGGGCGGAGCATCCCTCGACGAAGGCGCGTGCCTGCGCATCCCCTTGCCGCTGGACAACGGGCCAGGTGACGTCGACGCGATCGTCGCCCCCCTTCCCGACCGTGAGGTGCCGGGCGGCTACCTGGTGGTCGTCGTGCCACGTGAGGTTCCGCCCGACCGGGATCGCCAGCACTACGTCAGTTCGGTGGCGAACATGCTTGCGGCGGCGATGCAGCGTCGTCGCAGCGAAGAGCAACTCGCGCATGCCCAGCGCCTGGACGCGCTGGGCCAGCTGACCGGCGGCATCGCCCACGACTTCAACAACCTGCTGACCATCGTCTCGGGCAACCTGCAACTGATCGAAGCGCAGGGGCTGGAGGACCCGGCGATGCGCGAATCGGTCGCCAGCGCCGCCCGCGCGGTCGAGCGCGGGACGGCGCTCACGCGAAAGCTGCTGGCGTTCTCGCGGCGCCAGCGCCTCCATCCGCAGCACGTGCGCAGCGAGCTGCTGCTCGCCGATCTCAACGACATGCTGGGACGCACGCTGGGCGAGCACGTCCGCCTGGTGGCCGAATGCCCCGACGACCTGCCCCCGGTCTTCGCCGACCCGGGGGAGCTCGAGGCGGCACTGCTGAACCTCGCCCTGAACGCGCGCGACGCGATGCCGGAAGGCGGCAGGCTGTCGATCACCGCGCACCTGCACGAGCAGGAGGGCGATGGCGCCGGACCGGCGCCCGGCCGCTACGTGGCCTTCGCCATCGCCGACACCGGGCACGGGATGTCCGCCGAGGTGGCGTCGCGTGCCCTGGAACCTTTCTTCACCACCAAGGCGGCCGGCAAGGGCAGCGGCCTGGGCTTGAGCATGGTGTACGGCTTCGTGGCGCAATCCCGGGGTCACCTGGCGATCGAGAGCCGTCCCGGCCACGGCACGCGCGTGGTGGTGTTCCTGCCGGTCGCCGAAGGTGACGAGGCCCATCCCGCGCCGCTGGGGCCGCTACGGGGCAATGAGACGGTGCTCGTCGTCGAGGACGAAGCCGAGGTGCGCCGTGTGGCGGTCGCCTTCCTGCGCGGCTTCGGTTACCGGGTTCTGGAAGCGGACACCGTCGCCGACGCCCTGGCCACGTTCGATCGGCACGCCCGGATCGACGCATTGTTCACCGACGTGGTGCTCGGCAACGGCGAATCCGGTCTTGACCTCGCCGATACCCTCGACGCCAGGCACCCCGGACTGAACGTGTTGATGGCCTCCGGCTACGAATACGGCGCCGGGGTCGACGACCTGCGGCGCCTGGAGGGTCGCCGGCTCCTGCGCAAACCCTACCGTCGCGACCAGCTCGCCGCCGCGTTGCGCTCGCTGTTCGACGGCGACCCCTGATCAGGCCGCCTGAGCGCACGCCATGGCGCGAAGCGCGTCCACGTCGAGCAACCGCACCTCGCGGCGGCGGACGTCGATGTAACGCAGGTCGGTGAGGTGGCCCAGCACACGGCTGACCGTTTCGTGCTTCAGCGCGAGAAAGCTCGCCATGTCCAGGCGGGTCATGCGCAGGATGAAATGCCGCGCGCTGTAGCCAAGCCCCGCGTAACGCGCCGCGATGTCCATAAGGAAGGCCGCGACGCGAGGCTCCGCGGGCAAGGTGCCCAGGCGCAGCATCCACGATCGGTCGCGGCGGATCTCCGCGGCAAGCGCCCCGGCGATCTGCTCCTGCAGGCCCGGGATATCGTGCGCGGCCTGGAGCACCGCCGGACAGGGCAGCTCCCAGGTTTCGCTGTCTTCCAGCGCCACGGCGTCGCAGGCGTAGCCCGGCAGGCCGATCGACTCCACGCCGAGCAGTTCGCCGCGCATCTTGAAGCCGGCGACCTTTTCGCGTCCGTCCGCCGCGAGGTCGCACACCTTATACGAGCCCACGTGCACCAGGTGGAGTGCGCGAAAGGGCTGGCCGGCGCGATAAAGCGGGTGCCCTGCGCGGTGCTTTCGGCGTACCACCGCCAGGGCAACGCGCAAGGCATCGATATCGACCGTCGACGGGGCCCATGACGCGCGAGGCGTCGAAGCGACAGGACCGTTCATGCTGCCACCCTCCTCTTCGTGATCTGCCGCGCTCAGCATAGCCACGACGCGCC
Source organism: Luteibacter sahnii (assembly GCF_034063545.1). NCBI lineage: Bacteria > Pseudomonadati > Pseudomonadota > Gammaproteobacteria > Lysobacterales > Rhodanobacteraceae > Luteibacter > Luteibacter sahnii. The sequence goes on along the minus strand of NZ_JAQLOK010000001.1, from coordinate 302,900 downwards.
CGGCGACATCGACGCCCGCGTGACGGCGCGTAACGAAATGTAACGACACGGCGATGCGGAGCGGGCGCCACGCATTGATGCGCGTCAATGTGCCGCGTCGGCCGACGGCGCTCATATACGCCATGCTTGCGCAGGACCCCTTGCCTTGTTCCAGCACCTTCTCACCGTTCTCGATCATCGCCCCAACGCCTTCCGCACCACGGTCATGTCGATGCGACTGGGCCAGCGCTTCGGCGCGCGCGTGACGTTGGTTTACGTGGTGCATCGCGGCGAGCGCGACGACGCGGGCGCGTCGCGCGATGCAGTAGGACGGGGCGATGCGCTGTTCGCCCGCGCGCGGCGCGTGGCGCGTCGCCTTGGCGTGGCATGCGCCTGCCGCTTCGCGTTCGGCGACGGCACCGACGGCATGGTGGCGGAGATGGTGACGCGCCTGGCCTGCGACCTGGTGATCGTGCCGCGGGCGGACGATGCCGGCCCGCTCGCCGACGTGAGGCGGAGGCGTTCGCCGGCGGATGTGCTGGTCTGCCCCTGAAGCGGCTCAATGGGCAAACAGCACAGGCACCGTCGCGTCGAGGAACAGTTCCCGCGTGACACCCCCGAGTGCCCATTCCCGGAAGCGCCCGTGCCCGTAGCCTCCGGCGACGATGAGGCCGGCGCCATGACGTCGGGCATGGTCGATGATCGCCTCGGACACCGTGCCCTCGCCGGAAGCGACGCGAATGTGACGCGCCGTAACGGCATGCCGGGTAAGGTGGCGCAACAGGCGATCGGCCGCGCCATCGTCGTCGGGCGGGCCGTCGATCCGGAGCACGTCGACGCTTTCGGCATCGCGCAAGAGGGGCAGCGCGGCGTGGAGGGCCCGCGCGGCTTCAGGGGTATCCGACCACGCCACGACGGCACGATGCGGCGGCAAGGTAACGGGCAGCGCCGGGGGCACCGCGAGAACCGGCGCGGCCGTGCCGAACAGCAGTCCGGAAAAGTGTGCGTGCACGACCGCGGTGTCCATCGGCGAACGGTAAGGCATCGCCATCAGCACGAGGTCGGCGCAACGCGCGGCCGCCGCCATCCGCTGGGCTGGCTCGGCGAGGCTCTCCAGCAACACGACCTCACCTGCCACGTTGGCCGCCACCAATCGCTTGCGCCATGACGCCGCGTCGATACGGGCGGCCTCGCGCAGGTCGTCGTACACGTCGCAAAAGCCGGGATCCGGCACCAGCGCCCAGGGATTGGCCAGGGGCGCCGGCATCAGCACCGCCGACAGCAGGTGCAGGTGGGCGCCGTACCATCGCGCCAGCTGGATCGCGGCATCGACGGCGGCCGAATCGGCCGCCGTCCCGGAAAGCGCGACGCCGATGTCACGAAGGGCGGGGCGCTGCCCATGGGCGGATGCACCGCTGCTCGTCGCGCTCATGGTTGGCTCCGTGGTCGGTCGGTGTCCGTTGTAGGTCGCACGTGGCGACGCGTCCTTGATCCACGTCAAGCCAGGCATCCCGCGACGCGCCAGCATGCGTGGCGACGCCGCGGCGATGCCGGACACCGGGAGGATGCGCGATGAAGATCCTGATACCCGTCGACGGGGGCGACCCAAGTCAACGCGCACTACGTTTCGTGCTGCGGCAGTGGCCGTCGGCGGCGGACGGCCCGTCGTTGCACCTCATCCACGTAGACGTGCCGCTCAGCGTCCACGTCAGCGGCTACCTCGACCCGGTCGCGATGGCGCAGTTCCATGCCCATAACGGCACGGCGGCGATGCGCGCCGCCCGCCGGCTGCTCGCCCGGCAAGGAAGATTGCACGAAGAGACCCTTCGCGTGGGCGATCCCGCGGAGGAAATCGTGCAGATGGCCCGCCGGGGACGCTTCGATCTCATTGCGATGGGATCGCACGGTCGCGGCGCAATCGGCAGCCTGTTCCTCGGTTCGGTGGCGCTGAAAGTGCTGGCGCATGCGCGCGTGCCCCTCGTCGTGGTCCGTTGAGCCGCGATTGACCCACATCAAGGGCGACGGCGGCCACGCTGCCATCATCGATCCGTAGCGGAGGACGACCCATGTTCAAACACATTCTCCTGGCGACGGACGGATCGTCCGTCGCGACCGTCGCCACGCGCACCGCGGCCGAGCTGGCCAGGCTATGCGGCGCGACGTTGACCGGCCTCCACGTGATCGAGCCGTTCCGCGCGACGACCTACGGCGAGATGATGCTGCCGGCCAGCGAGACGATCTATCTCGACAACGCGCGCGAGCAGGCGGCGCGCTACCTGCGTGACGTAGAACAGATCGCCGCCACGGTCGGGGTCACCTGCCACACGCTCTACGAGATCGGAACGCCAATCCACGTCACGATCGAAGACGCCGCCAAAGCCCGGCATTGCGACCTGATCGTGGTCGGATCGCATGGCAGGCGGGGCCTGCAACGCCTGCTGCTGGGAAGCGAAACGCAGAAAATCCTCCTGACCACGTCGTTGCCCGTGCTGGTCTGTCGCACGCCTTATCCCCACTGAATCCTGCTGCCTGGAGTCCGCAATGTCGACCTCCGTCCGTTCCGGCAAGCCTACCGCGACCGCGCTGCAATCGTGCCTTCCCGCGGTCGGTGACGTTCTGGTGATCGTGGGATCGCCGCGCGATGCGGCCTCTTACGTTGGTCAGCGTCTCGCCGCGCGCGCCCAGGGCAGCGTCACCGGCTGCACGCTGCCGCCCGGTTTTTTCGGTGGCGTGCACATCGCCCACGAGCCGACCGTGATGGCGTTGCTCAGCGCCCCGGCGACGGATGTCGATCACCGGCATGATATGGCGCCGGGTGGCGACGGCGATGCCTTCGTACGGATGGCGCGCACGACCGGCGCACGCGACGCCCGGTGGACGGCGATCCAGGCCGACGTGACGAACGGACTGCGCCAACTCGCGACATGGCATGACCTGATCGTGGTGCAGAAGCGCACCGTCGACGCCCCGGACGCCCTGGACGGCTTCGATGACCTCCTGCTCGGGACCGGCATTCCGACGCTGGTGCTGCCCCCCGTTTGCGCGCCCAGCGGCACCTTCGACCGCGTGACGATCGGCTGGGACGGCAGCGGCGCGGCGACGCGCGCCATCCGCTGCGCCCTGCCCCTGCTTGCCGCCGCCCACGACGTGCTGCTCCTGGACGGTGCCCCCCACCGGCCGCAAGGGACGCTCCCCGCCTTCGAACCGCTGCCGTTCCTCCTGCGCCACGGTATCGAGGTGACGCGACGTCGCATCGATGCCACGCCCTCGGGTGCCGGCGCGGCACTGTTGGAGAAGAGCCGCCGCTTCAAGGCCGACCTGGTCGTGATGGGTGCGTATGGCCACTCGCGGCTGCGCGAGCGCGTGCTCGGCGGCGCGACGCGGCACGTGCTCGAACACGCGCCGGTCGCCCTGTTCCTGCATCACTAGCCGTCAGGCGAGGCGGCACGGCGCGCCAGGCGAAGGACACACGGCATTCGTCCCACGGCGAAGCAGGGTCTGTCGCATCGCGGCCATGCCGCGCGCGGGCTCGCCATGGACGAGCAACACGCGCGGGCGCGGTTCGTCACCGAGCCAGGCCAGCAGTTCGGGCGCATCGGCGTGCGCGGAAAAGCCGTTGATCGTCCATATCCGTGCCCGCACCGGCACGTCGCGCCGACCGATGCGAAGGCTTCGGCAACCGTCCACGAGTTGGCGCGCGGGTGTGCCTTCGGCCGCGTAACCGACGAAGACCACGGACGATCGGTCACGGGGCAGGTTGTGCCGCAGGTGGTGGCGCACGCGGCCACCCGTGCACATGCCCGAGCCGGCGAGGATCACGGCACCGCCCTGGATCGCGTTGACCGCCATCGACTCCTCCACCCCTCGGGTAAAGTGCAGGTGAGGCATGGCGAAGGGATCACCCTGCCGCAACGCGCCGCGAAACGCATCGCTGAACCCGTCGGCGTGGCGACGGAAGATCTCGGTGGCGGAAATCGCCATGGGCGAGTCGAGGACGACGGTGACGCCAGCCGGTATCCTGCCGCCGCGGATGCCCTCATGGAGACAGTGCAGGATGTCCTGGGCCCGTTCGAGGGCGAATGTGGGGATGACGACGTTGCCGTGCGCACGCAACGTCTGGTTCACCGCCCCGAGAAACTCGTCGCGCGTGGCCTCGAACGATCGGTGCGGACGATCCCCGTAGGTGGTTTCCATGACCACGACATCCGCTGGCGGCGCGGGACGCGGCGCGCGGAGCATGCCCGATCCGCGATGACCCAGATCCCCCGAGAACACCATGCGCCGCTGTGAGGCGCCGTCGTGTAGTTCCAGGAGAATCGACGACGAACCGAGGATGTGCCCCGCGTCCAGAAACGTGGCGGTCACGCCGGGCACGATCGCCAGCGGCGTGTCGTAGGCGGCCGGCCGGTCGAGCGCCTCGATCGCGCGGAAGGCATCGTCGACGGTGAATGCCGGCGCGGCATCGTTCATGCCGTGCCGGCGTGCCCTGCGGGCTTCTTCTTCCTGCAACTGGGCCGCGTCCAGCAGGACGATGCGCGCCAGGTCGCGGGTCGCCGGCGTGGCGACGATCGACCCGGCGAATCCGTCGCGCACCAGTTGCGGCAGGCGCCCGCAGTGGTCGAGGTGGGCGTGGGTGAGCAGCACCGCGTCGATCGATCGCGCATCGAAGGCGAATCCTCGGCGGTTGGCCCCGGCGGCGTCGCGGGTACCCTGGAACAGCCCGCAGTCGACGAGGATGCGGCTTGGGCCGCATTCCACCTCGTGGCACGACCCGGTGACGCCGAGGGCGGCGCCATGGCAGGTGTAGATGATCACGGGCGAGACGCCGGCCGGTCGACGATCACAACGTGAGCGTATGCACGGCGAGCGTGGGATCGGCGGGGTCGTGCGACCGCGTAAAGCCGAGATAGCGGGCGAGTTCCTCCATGTCGTGGTTTTCCGCGAAGTCGACGGAAAACATGCGGTGGAAGCCGTGCCGTCGCGCGGTATCGATCAGGTGGCGCATCAGGGCGACGGCCAGACCGCGATGGCGCCAGTCGTCCGCGACGGTGACCGCGCATTCGCAGCACGCGGGATCGTCCGTCGCGCAGTAGCGGGCGATGCCGATCTCGCGCAGTTCGCCGTTATCGTGGACCAGCGCGATAAAGGCGGCCGAACGGATGCCGTCCACGTCCATGAGCGAGTCCATCAGCGCGGGGGATGCCTCGCGCATGTCGCCCAGGAAGCGGCACCGTCGCGACTCGGACGAGAGCCGCCTTATGAAGGCCTGCTCCCGCTCGCGATCGTCCGGACGCAGCGGCCGTATCAGCACATGGCTGCCGTCCGCCAGCACCTGGATCCCGTGATCTTCCGACGCGGGCGGCGTCCCCGCGTGGCAGCCCGGCATGGGCGCGGAGCGAATGAGGGTCATGACGGGCTCCGGCGGTCAGTGCGAGAAGAGGATGGGAACGGGTGTGTCGAAGAACAGGTTTCGCGTGGTGCCGCCGATCACCCATTCGCGCAACCGGCTGTGCCCATAACCGCCGGCGACGATCAACTGGGCCTTCGCGCGACTGGCGCGATCCAGGATCACGCCGGCGACGAGGCGTCCCCGCGACGTCTCGGTGACGATGCGGGCGGTCACGCCGTGTCGCTCCAGGTGGGCCGCGAGCACCGAGCCGAAGGAGGCCGTGTCTTCGAGAAACGACGCCACCGGATCGACCATGAGGATGTCCACCGTTTCGGCCGACGCGAGCAAGGGCAGCGCGTCGTGGACCGCACGTGCTGCCTCGCGCGTGTCCGACCAGGCGATCACCGCGTGCCGCGGTGGCAGCGATGGTGACGCGTGACCGGCCGGTACCAGCAGGACGGGCCGGCCGGATTCCAGCAACAGCGCGGCGAAGACATCGTGCACGCGCGAGGCGTCCGACGGGGGACCGTCGGGCCTCGCGATGACGCTAAGGTCGGCGCGGCGGGCGGCGGTCGCCGCGATGCCGGCCGGCGATTCGCCATACGCCTCGAAGGTCAGCACGCGGCCCTCCACGCCAAGGGGCGGCAACCCGCGCTGGAACGCCAGGGCGCGCTTCGCCGCCGCTTCGCGGATCTGCGCATAGCGTTCCACGCAGGCCGGATCGGGCACGAGCGACCAGGCGTCGACGGCCGACAGCGGCATGGCGAGCACCTGCACCACGTCCAGTTCCGCACCGTGGTGGCGTGCCAGGGCGGCGGCCGTCGCGAGGGCCGCGCTGTCGCAAGGCAAATCGTTGGCGATGACCGCGATGTCCCTGAAGGCGGCGGGCTGGCGCGACGGACCCGCCGACGGTTGGGTGAAAGGCATGGGCGACATGGGCGACCCCTTGGACGAGGAGAAAAGACGGCGATCCGGCGCGACCGGGATCAGCCGATGCGCATGTGATCGTGCACCGCGTGCACGCCAGGCACCGACCAGGCGGCGCGGGCGACGGCAAGGCGTTCGTCGTAATCGTCGACGTCTCCCTCCAGCGTGACGTCGCCTTCGGGCGCGATGCGGATACGGATGCGATCGGCTTCCACGTCGGCATGCCGGCGAAGCGCGTCGGCGATGTGGCGGCGCACGTCGGCCGACGACACGGTCGGCGCGACCGTGACCGCGTTGATCACGCCCTTGACGCCACCCAGCCGCTTCACCGAGGCCTCGGCGGACTGCCGCTGGTAATGCCAGGGCACTTCGCCCGACAGGGTCACCCAGCCGTTGGCGACCTTCACGTGGATCTGCCCACGCGGAATCGAGGCGTGCCACGCGATGGTATGCACCGCGCGCGACGCAATCTCGTCGTCGTTAACCCTGGCCTCCGCCGGAAGGCGTACCTGGATCTCCTGGGCGATCGCCTTGACGCCCTTGACCCGCCACGTCGCCCGTTCGGCGTCGACTTTCTGGACATAGGCCGGCACGTGGCCAGTGAGCGTCACGACACCGTCCGCGACGGCGACACCGATACCGGACGCATCGATACTCGGGTCGAAGTCCAGTTCGTCGATGACATCCTGTCGAAGCTGGCTGTCGTTCATGGCGATGGCTCCGCTCGAAGAGGGGAGTCCATCATCGGCGCGCGGCAACCGGGGCGTATTGATCCAGGTCAAGCGCCGCGCGGCGGCATCAGAGGCGGCCGTCCACCTCGTGCTGCGGAAGCACCGACTTGACGTCGTACACCACCGCACCGGGCTTGCCGAAGGCGCGGATCGTCGCCGCCCCGAAGGCGCGGAACTGATCATGGGCCACGGCGACGATCACCGCGTCGTAGGCGCCTTCGTCGATCGCATCCACCGGCCGTACGCCGTATTCCCGGTCGCATTCGTCGGCATCCACCCACGGATCGTAGACCTCGACGTCGGCCATCGACTGGCGCAGTTCGCGCACGATGTCGATCACCCGCGTGTTGCGCAGGTCGGGGCAGTTTTCCTTGAAGGCGAAGCCCAGCACCAGCACCCTCGCATCGACGATGTGCAGCCGGCGCTCGCTCATCAGGCGGATGACGCGGTCGGCCACGTAGGTGCCCATGCGGCTGTTGATGCGTCGCGCGGCAAGGATCAGCTCGGGGTGGTAACCGGTAACCTCGGCCTTGTGCGTAAGGTAATACGGGTCGACGCCGATGCAGTGGCCGCCGACGAGGCCAGGGCGGAAGGGAAGGAAGTTCCACTTCGTGCCCGCGGCCTCAAGCACCTCGCCGGTGTCGATGCCCAGGCGGTTGAAGATCAGGGCCAACTCGTTGACCAGCGCGATGTTCACGTCGCGCTGCACGTTCTCGATGACCTTGGCCGCTTCGGCGATGCGGATCGACGAGGTCTTGTGCGTGCCCGCGCGAATGATGGTGCGATACAGCGCGTCGACGCGTTCGGCCGCGTCGGGCGTGGAACCGGAGGTGAGCTTGCGGATGTCCACCACGCGCCGCGCATGGTCGCCCGGGTTGATCCGCTCCGGGCTGTAGCCGCAGTGGAAATCGCGGTTGAACACCAGGCCCGAGCCCTGCTCAAGGATCGGCACACACACTTCTTCGGTGGTGCCGGGATACACCGTGGATTCGAAAATCACCAGATCGCCGCGGGCGAGCAGCCCGCCGAGCATGCGGCAGGCGCGCTCCAGCGGCTCCAGGTCGGGGCGCTGCGCTTCGTCGATAGGCGTGGGCACCGTCACGACGTAGACGTTGCAGCCGGCCAGTTCGGCCAGGTCGTCGCTGTAGCGCAGGCGGCCGGCTGCCGTGAGCGCAGCGGGATCCACTTCCAGCGTATGGTCGCGCCCGGCGCGCAGTTCGACGATGCGGACCGGGTCGATGTCGAATCCGAGGGTGTCGAAATGCTTGCCGAACTCGACCGCGAGCGGCAGCCCGACGTAACCCAGACCGATGATGCCGATCCGCGGATCAGGAGTGAGAACCATGGGGGCCCAGGCTTCCAAAAGAAACGAAGCGTACACGCCACGGCGCGCCGGGAGTACCACCCGGCCCGGCAGCGATGTGCCACACCGGCCGGCGGCTTGCTAAGCTCCCGGCCCATGACCGCCTCCGACGACCGCGCGACCGCGCGCCTGGCCTGGGCCCGCCAGGTCACCGCCCTGCCCTCCCTCACCCTCGAACCGGCCTCGGCCGATGCCAGCTTCCGGAGTTACTGGCGGGGCTACGTCGAGGGCCAGCCGGTGATCGTGATGGATTCGCCGCCCGACAAGGACGACCCCGCGCCCTGGATCGCCATCGGCCGGCGACTCGCCGAGGCAGGCCTGCACGTGCCCAAGGTGATGGCGGCCGACCTCGTGCAGGGGCTCCTGCTGATCGAAGACCTCGGCACGCGCACCTACCTGCCCGAACTCGACGAACGCACCGTCGACGCGCTGTACGGCGACGCGCTGGACGCCCTGCTGCGCATGCAGAAGCAGGTCGATACCGCCGGGCTGCCTGCCTTCGATCCGGCCTGGCAGACGATGGAAATGGAGATCATGCCGACCTGGTTCCTCCAGCGGCACCTGGGCGCCGACCTTGCCTGCGGCGACTGGGACGTGGTCGAACTGGCCTTTACCCGCATCCTGCAGGCCATCGCCGAACAACCGCGTGCCTTCATGCATCGCGACTACCACAGCCGCAACCTGCTGGTCACCGCGGACCGCTCGCCAGGCATCATCGATTTTCAGGGGGCGATGTCCGGACCGATCACCTACGATCTCGCCTCGCTGCTGCGCGACGCGTACATCGTGTGGGACAACGAGCGCGTGGAAGGCTGGGTCGAGGCCTACCGCCTGCGCCTGCTCGATGCCCGCCTGCTCGACGACACGGTGGACACCGATCGGTTCCGTCGATGGTTCGACCTGACGGGCCTGCAGCGGCACATCAAGATCCTCGGCCTGTTCTGCCGGCTGTGTTACCGCGACGGCAAGCCGGGTTACCTCGCCGACCTGCCGCGCGTGCTGCGTTACGTGCTCGACACCGCGCGCCGCCACGTCGACCTCGCACCCCTGGCCGATGACATCCAAGCGCGCATCGGCGACCGCGACATCACCGTGGCGCGGCCGGTATGAGGCATGCGCTGATTCTCGCAGCCGGCCGTGGCGAGCGCATGCGTCCGCTGACCGACGCCACGCCCAAGCCGCTCCTGGAGGTGAACGGCACGCCGCTCATCGTGCATCACATCGAAAAGCTTGCCGCCGCGGACGTGCGCTACATCGTGATCAACACGTCGTACATGGCCGACCGGTTTCCCGACGCGTTGGGCGACGGCTCGCGATGGGGCGTGCGACTGCGCTATTCGTACGAAGGCCCGCAGCCGCTGGAAACCGGTGGCGGCATGCGCAACGCGCTGCCCCTGCTCGGGCCGGAACCGTTCATCGCGGTGAGCGCGGACATCGTCAGCGACATCGACTACAACGCGCTTCCCCGCGAGCCGCAGGGCCTCGCGCACCTGGTGATGGTGCCCAACCCGGCGTTTCATCCCGAGGGCGATTTCGCGCTGCGCGACGGCATGCTTTTCGAAGACGGCGACCGATTGACCTTCGGCAACGTGGGCGTGTATCGGCGCGAGCTCGTCGCGAGCGAGCCGCCCGGCGCATTCAAGCTGCTGCCGTCCTACCGGCGTGCGATCGCCGAAGGCCGTCTGACCGGCGAGCGCTTCGACGGCTATTGGCGCAACGTGGGCACACCCGCCCAACTCGACGCGGTGCGGCTCGACGCGTCGCATCCAGCGTAGGGTTTCGACGCGGCGTTACTGGATCGCCGACGTCAACTCACGCAAACGCTCCCGCCCCATCGCGAATGCCTCGTTGTAGGCACTGGTGACGTCGCCGAAATCGATGGCGCCCTCGCCTGCGTCGATCTCCTCGCCGATGTGGTCGAGGATGCGATACGTCGGACGGTAAACCTGCTGCCCGGCATCGCCGAAATGTTTGACCGCGCGAGCGACCACCCTGAACTTGCCGTAATTTTCCACTCGGTTTCCTCCCCCCATGCCCTTCCGATACTGACCGGCCCGGATGACCGTTTCAAGTGACGCGGATGGCATCCCCGCTCAGCGGGGTGCCTGGGCCGGCGTCATGGCGGTCATCGCCGGCGATGACGGGGCCGGCGCGGCGGGCGGATTCATGCTTCGCACGTGAGTCATGTCCGCGGTGGACGACGGCGCCTGCGGCGACGCGTCCGTGTCGTTTCCCGCCACTTCGGGCGACATCGCCGCCTTTGCCGCCTCGTGGGTCATCACCACGATGCTGATACGACGGTTGATCGGCGCCGACGGGTTGGTCTTGTCGAAAGGCACCGACGCGGCGAGGCCGACCACGCGCGCGACCTTTTCCGGGCTCATGCCGCCGTCGACCAGCGTGCGGCGCGCGGCGTTCGCGCGATCGGCGGAGAGCTCCCAGTTGCCGTAGGCACTGTCGGCGCGGATATACGGCGCGTTGTCGGTATGGCCGGAGATGCTGATCTGGTTCGGCACCTGATTGATGAAACCGGCCAGCTCATGAAGGATCTGCACCGTGTACGACTTGAGCGCGCCGCTGCCCGTATCGAACATGGGGCGGTTCTGCTTGTCGACGATCTGGATGCGCAGGCCTTCGGAGGTGATGTCCAGCAGCAGCTGATCCTTGTAGGGCGCCATCGCCTGGCTCTTGGCGATGGCTTCGCTGAGGTCTTTCATCAGCTGTTCGAGCCGGCGGTGTTCTTTTTCCTTGGCCAGCTTGTCGACGTCGGCCGCGGTCGCCGGCTTGGCGAACGCCTGCTGGTCGCCCGGCCCTTTGGGAAGGTCCATGGCGCCACCGAGCTTGATCATGCTCGTGCTCGCGCCGCCGGGCCCCATCTTGCCGGACGGTGCCATCGTGGACTGCCCCTGGGTCAGGCTCGGGTTCTTGAAATACTCCGAGATGGCCGCGCGTTGCTGCTTGGTGCCGGCACCGACGAGCCACATCACGAGGAAGAACGCCATCATCGCCGTCACGAAGTCGGCGTAGGCGACTTTCCAGGCGCCGCCGTGGTGGCCGTGGCCGCCCTTCTTCTTTCGACGGACGATGATGACCTGACGCAACTCGCTCATGTCAGCGCGCCGTTTTCAGATGCGCTTCGAGATCCTGGAAGGTCGGACGCGCGCTGGACTGCAGGCTCTTGCGGGCGAATTCCACCGAGACCATCGGGTTGTAGCCGCGCAGGTTGGCCATCAGGGCCACCTTCACGCACTCGAACGCCTTGCCGTCGGTGTTGACCCGGGCTTCCATGGCGGCCGAGAGCGGCCCGATGAAGCCGTACGACAAAAGGATGCCCAGGAACGTACCGACCAGCGCACCGGCGATGTGCTCACCGATGACGGCCGCGTCACCGTCGATGGATTTCATCGTGATGACGATGCCAAGCACCGCCGCCACGATGCCGAAACCCGGCAGGGCATCGGCCATCTTCTGCACGGCGAGCGCCGGCGCCGCCGCCTCGTGATGGTGTGTTTCCAGTTCGACCTCGAGCAACTGCTCCAGTTCGTGCGGATCCATGCTGCCGCCGACGATCAGGCGCAGGCAATCGGTAATGAAGTCGATCAGGTGATGCTCGGCGACCAGGCGCGGGTAGGCGGAGAACAGCGTGCTATTCGCTGGATCCTCGATGTGCGCCTCCATGCCGAGCTGGCCCTCCTTGCGCATCTTCGTGAAGATGTCGTACAGCAGGGAAAGCAGGTCGACGTAATCCTGCTTGCGATATTTCGGGCCCTTCAGCAGGGCCAGCGCGTCCGTCGCGGAACGCTTAACGATCTCCATCGAATTGGCGCTGATGAACGCGCCCACCGCCGCCCCGAAAATGATGAGCAGCTCGTAGGGTTGCCAAAGCGCGCCGATGGAACCGTGCGAGAGGACATAACCCCCTAGCACCGAGACCAGGACGACGATCGAACCGATAATGACCAACATGACGTTCACTTCCTCCCAGTCGTTTTCCTTATCGGCCGGTCGCGCCGTAGATTGAGGACATTCGTCACGTTTTCCGGCACGTCACTCCAGCGGTCCGGCATACCGGGGAAACACGAGCCGGACCCGCGTGCCGACGCCCGCCTCGCTCTCGATCTCCACGCCGCCGCCCGCCTGGGCCACCATGCCGTAGACCTGTGCCAGGCCGAGGCCTGACCCGCCTTCCTTGGTCGTGAAGTACGGTTCGAACAGGCGGTGTCGTACCTCCTCGGACATGCCGCCCCCTTCGTCACTCACGCTGACGAACACGTGTTGGGGCGCCCGCGGCTCCCGGGCGTCGTCATCGTGCGGCGGTAACGGGCGCTCCCCCACGTCGACGACGATGTCACCGACGCCCTGCATGGCGTCGCGGGCATTGAGGCAGACGTTCATCAGCGCCTGCTCGAGGTGGTGACGGTCGACCCACACGGGCAACGGCACGACCGGCCGGCGCACCTGCATACCCACCCGTCCGCCCATCACATGCCGGGCGAAATCGGCGAAACCGGTCACCACCTCGCCGAGGTCCATCGCCTCGGCACGCTCCGGCTGGTTACGGGCGAAAGCCAGGAGACGACGGGTGAGCGCGGTGGCGTGGCGCGTGCCTTCCATCGCGTAGGTCAGCATGCGCCGCTGGTGCGGGGTCAACGCGTCCGCCTCCTCCTGGAGCCCGGACAGGCTCACGATCACGGTCTGCAGCATGTTGTTGAAGTCGTGGGCGATGCCGCTGACCAGTTGGCCGATCGCCTGTTGTTTCTGCACCTGCCGGGCCCCGGCCTCCGCCAGCGCGAGGGCGCGGTGGGCCATCTCCAGCTGGCCGGCCAGTCCGTCGATCTGGTCTTCGGCGTCGCGACGGGCGCCGTGCTCGGATTCGAGCCGCTCCAAGAGCGTGCCGTAGCGGTTCGAGGCAACCGCGGACCGCGCCACCGTCTCGTTCAGGCGCTCCTGCAGCACCGCGTTGATCGACTCCAGGGCCGACTGCAACTCGACCCGTTCGGTGATGTCACGACTGATGACGATGAAGTGGTCCAGGGCATCACCGGCGATCACCGGCGCCACCATCACCTCCCACCAGCGCCGGGTACCACGGGGCGCCTGTCGCCAGCTCACGAAGTCGACGCGCTCGCCGCCCGAGGCCCTGTCCAGGACACGCCGCACCATGGCCCTGACCTCCTCCGGCCAGACCTCGATCCATGGCGTGCCGACTAGCTGGCCGCCCCGATCCTGCGCCAGCGCCAGGCACCCCGCGCCACCGATGAAGCGGATCACGCCGTCGCGATCGAGTTCTTTCATGCAATCAGCCGAGGCTTCAACGAATTGCCGGTATCGCCCTTCTCCTTCGCTCATCGCACGCCCGCTTCGTTGCCAGCTCCCCCGGATCCTATGACGCGCCGCGCCATAGCCGCCTGTCAAGCGGCGTTTTCACGGGACGCCGACATTGGCCGTTTTGGCTTAGACCGAGGCACCGGGGTCATCGTCGAAGCCGGTCTCACCCTCCGCAAACGTCGGCGCACCGTCTTCCTCGACGCCCAGCACGAGCGCGAGGGCCTTGTCGGCACCGGCCAGCGCGTCGTCTTCCGACCGGAAGCTACGGTTTTCGTAAACCGCGAAATAGGTCGGATGGCCACCGCCGTCGGGCCACGACGACAGCAGGGCGGTAAAACGGGAGCCTTCACGCGCCGCCGACGTGCGCAGCGTGAAGCCGGGAAAAACTCGCTCAGCCATGAAACAGTCCCTTCGAAAGAAAAAATGGAGCAGGATCGGGTATTTGCACGAAAGTGCTTACGGAATCAAGGAACGTGTTCAGCATTTGGGCACTTGCCGTACCGGTTCGTGTGGGGTATTTCGTGTCTCAAGCGACATCACGCGTCTTTCACGGTGTCGTGACACGCAACAGGAACAGGGGTTGGAACACTTATGAACGTCATCACCACCGCGTCGCCGTCCAGGCGCCTCGCGTGGGCCGTCGCCACCGTGCTCGCCATCGTGGGCATCGCCGGCCTCGCCCTTGCGCCGCGCGTGGCGGCTGCCATCCCGCGCACCGCCATCCAGATAGCTTACGCCTGGTTGTGCGCCTCGTTCGTGGGCTCCGCCTACGTCGTGGTCACGCTGGCCAATGACGCGGAAGGCGCCACCGAGGACGGCGACGACTATTACTGATCCTCAGGGACGGGGTGTGACAAAAAAGAAAGCCGCCCGGGGGGGGCGGCTTTCTTTTTGGGGAGGGAGATGGGAAGGCGGGGTCCGCCGCGGCGGTGCGTAGTGCACCTCGGCGAAGAGACACCCCGCGCCCCCTCTCCCGCCCTCAAGGCCTCCGGGCGAGTTCCGGGTCTTCCTTCGTCCGCGGCATGAGGTCCTGCTTGGACACGCCCAGCCAAAGGAGGATCGGGCTGGCGACGAAGATCGACGACAGCGTACCCACGACGATACCGATCAGCATCGTGATCGCGAAACCGTGCACCACCGGACCGCCGATGAAGAACAGCGCGGCCATGGTGATGCCGGTGAACAACGAGGTGATGATGGTTCGCGACAGCGTGCTGTTGATCGACCGGTTGAGTACCTCTTCAGGGGACGCGTTGCGGCTCGAACGGAACAGTTCGCGCACGCGGTCGAACACCACCACCTTGTCGTTGATGGAGTAGCCGACCACGGCCAGCACCGACGCAAGCACCGTCAGATCGAACTCGCGCTGGGTCAGGGCGAAGATGCCCAGGGTGACCAGCACGTCGTGGATCTCCGTGAGCAGGGCCGCGATCGCGAAGCGCTTCTCGAAGCGGATCCACAGGTAGCCCATGATGCCGACGATGACGAAGATCACCGCGACGATGCCGTCGCTGCGCAACTCCGCACCCACCTGCGGGCCGACGAAGGAGTAGCTCTTCATCGATGCGTCGGGACGGGCCACCTGGATCGCCTTCACGACGTCCTTGGCGACTCGCGAGGCGACGTCATCGCTCATGGAGGCTTCGCCGTTCTTGGCGTCGTCCTTGGGCAGGAGTCGCACGGCCACCTCGCGGGTGCCGCCGACCGCCTGCACCAGCGGATTGTCCACGCCGCTCTTCTCGAGCGCGGCGCGCACGTCATTGGTGTCGACCGGGTTCTGGAAGGCGACCGAGACGGACACGCCGCCGAGGAAGTCCTGCCCGTAGTTGAAGCCCCGCACGCCGATCAGCGCCGCCGAGGCGACGATCAGCAACACGGCCAGCCCGATGCTGAAGCGGCGCAGGCCGAGGAAGTTGAAGTTCGCGTTGTGATTGAAGATTTCCATGGCGTCCCTCCCGTCAGACCGACAGGGTCTTGAGCTTGCGGCCGCCGTGGATCAGCGCCGTGATGGCATGGGTCACCGTCACCGACGTGAACATCGACGTGAGGATACCGATGAACAGCGTGACGCCGAAGCCTTTGATCGGGCCCGAGCCCATGGTCATCAGGCCCAGCGCCGCGAGGAGGTGGGTCACGTTCGCGTCGAGAATCGTCGCCCATGCCTTGTCGTAGCCCGTGCGGATCGACGCGAGCGGCGACGAACCGTTGCGCAGTTCTTCACGGATACGTTCGCAGATGAGCACGTTGGCATCGATCGCCATACCCAGTGTCAGCACGATACCGGCAATGCCGGGCATGGTGAGGGTCACGTGGATCAGCGACATCACCGCCACGAGGAGCACCAGGTTGAAGAACAGCGCGATGTCGGCCACCAGGCCGAAAAGCTTGTAGTAGATGGCCGCGGCCACCAGCACCAGCCCGAGGCCGAGCATCACCGCCTTGAAGCCCTTGTCGATGTTGTCGGCACCCAGGCTGGGACCGATGACGCTTTCGCCGACGATGTCCACGGGCACCGCGAACGAACCGCCGCGCAACAGCAACGCCAGTTCGGACGCTTCCGCGTCGGACGGCAGGCCGTTGGTCTGGAACTTCTTGCCGAACGGGCTACTGATGTTGGCGTAGTTGATCACCTCGTCGACGATCTTGGGCGTTTTGACTTCCTTGCCGTCGACCATCTTCGTTTCGGTGGTGCGCGTGGTGTAGAGCACCGCCATCGGCTTGCCGACGTTGTTGTTGGTGAACTCCTGCATCTTGCGCGCGCCGGAGCTGTTGAGCGTGACGCTCACCATGGGCGTGCCGTTCTGCGGGTCGCGGCCCGACTGGGCGTCGACGAGTTCGTCGCCGCTGGCGATCACCGACTTGCTGAGCAGGTAGGGTCGACGGTCGCGACCGAAGTAAAGCTTGGCATCCGGCGGCACGTTGCCCGTGCGCGCGGCCTCCATGGCTTCCTGCGAGGTGTAGAGGCCGGCGCGATACTGCAGCGAGGCCACGGCACCGATGATCTTCTTCGCCTCGGCGGTGTCCTGCACGCCCGCGAGTTCCACCACGATCTGGTTGGTGCCCTGCTGCTGGATGAGCGGCTCGGACACACCCAGCGCGTTGACGCGCTGGCGCAGGGTGGTGAGGTTCTGGGTGATCATGCCCTGGGAGATCTCGCGCAGCTTCGCCGGCTTGATCGTCGCGTTGAGCGCAAAACGGTTACCCGTCGACGGGCCGTCGGCCACCTGCAGCTCCGGGTAATCGGAGCCGATCAGCGACGCTGCCTGCTGGCGATCGGCCTCGGTACGCAACACCACGTTGACGCCCTGGCCGCGTGCGTTGCGGCTGACCGAGTCGTAGTTGACCTTCTTGTCGCGCAGCATCGAGCGGATGTCGTCGGTGTAGCGCGTTTCCTGGGTGTCGATGACGGCGTTCTTGTCGACTTCCATGAGGAAGTGGACGCCACCCTGGAGATCGAGGCCCAGCGGCATCGAGTTGGCGTTGATCGCCTGCAGCCAGGCCGGCACGGTGCTGGCCTGGTTCAGCGCCACCGTGTAGTTGTCGCCGAGGCCCGTGCGAAGCGCTTCGGACGCCTTCGACTGTGCATCCGCGCCGCCGAAGCGCGCGAGCAGGCGGCCGGCCTTGTCGTCGATCTGGATCGATGTGGCGGGCACCTTCGCGGCGGCGAGGAGACCTTCCACCTTGCCCTTGAGGCTGGCATCGATCGTGGTGCCGCGGTTGCCGGAGATCTGCACGGCTGGCTGCGGCGGGAAAGCGTTCGGCAGGGCGTAGACGATGCCGAACAGCAGCACGATCACGACAAGCGCGTATTTCCAGCGTGGAAAATCACTCATGTGTATGGCATTCCATGGGAGCGGCCGTACGCCGGCCGCGACAGACGCGTTTGGAAGAAAAAGCTCAGGACTTCTTCAGGCTGCCCTTCGGCAACACCTGGGTGATCGCGCCTTTCTGCACCTGGACGACGGTGCCCGGCGCGATCTCGACGCGCACGAACGACTCGCCGACGTCGTCGATGCGACCGGCCAGGCCACCGCTCATCACCACCTCGTCGCCCTTGGCGAGCGCGGCCAGCAGCGCGCGGTGCTCCTTCTGGCGCTTCATCTGCGGGCGGATCATCATGAAATAGAAGATGCCGAAAAGCACCGCCATCATGATCAGCGGCGACAGGCCGAGGGCGCCGCCCTGGGCACCGCCGGCGGTGGGAGCGGCTTGCAGCGCAAGCGTGGCAATCGTCGTGAGGCTCATCAGATTTCTCGCAAGTCATGGAACGGCCAAGGAAAACCGGCCATTCACGTAAAAAGATCGTGGATTATGCCACGCACCCCGGCGGTTATGAACCGCGTCCCGCTCTGGCTTTGGGGACGGCAAGGCCCCCGCGCAAGGGCGCTCAGCCGTCGACGATGGCCTTTCGGCGGGCTTCGTAAAAATCCGCGACGAAGTCGTCGAGGGTGCCCGCCTCGATCGCACCGCGCAGTCCGGCCATCAACCGCTGGTAGTGACGCAGGTTGTGCATCGTGGCGAGCTGACTGCCAAGGATCTCGTTGCAGCGGTCGAGGTGGCGCAGATAGGCCCGGGAAAACCCGCCCGCACAGGCGTAACAATCGCAACCCTCTTCGATCACGCGCGTATCGGTGGCGAACTTCGCGTTACGGATACGTAACGTACCCTCACGGGTAAACAGGAACCCGTTGCGGGCGTTCCGCGTCGGCATGACGCAGTCGAACATGTCGATACCGCGCCGCACGGCTTCCACGATGTCTTCGGGACGGCCCACGCCCATGAGATAGCGCGGCCGGTCGGCCGGCAGCACCGGCAGGGTGACGTCGAGGGTATGGTTGCGTTCGGCTTCCGGTTCGCCAACGGCCAGGCCGCCCACGGCATAGCCGTCGAAGCCAATCGCCATCAGCTGCTCGGCTGAGCGGTGGCGGAGCGATTCGAACGTGCTGCCCTGGACGATGCCGAACAGGGCGTTCGGGTTCTTCAGGTCGTCGAACGACCGGCGCGAGCGCTCGGCCCAGCGCAGGCTGAGCTCCATGGAATCGGAGGCCACCTTTTCGGTGGCCGGGTACGGCGTGCACTCGTCGAAGATCATCGCGACGTCCGAGTCGAGCACTTTCTGGATGCGCATCGATTCCTCCGGCGAGAGGAACACTTTCGAGCCGTCCACGGGCGACGCGAACGTCACGCCTTCTTCGGTGATCTTGCGCTTGTGCGCCAGCGAAAACACCTGGAACCCACCCGAATCGGTGAGGATCGGCTTGTCCCACCCGATGAATCGGTGCAGCCCACCGAACTCCCCGACGATGTCCAGTCCCGGCCGCAGGAACAAGTGGAAGGTGTTGCCGAGGATGATTTCCGCGCCGATGTCGAGCACGTCGCGGGGCGTCATGGCTTTCACTGAGCCATAGGTCCCCACGGGCATGAACGCGGGGGTTTCCACGGTGCCACGGCCGAAACGGAGACGGCCGCGCCGTGCCGCGCCGTCGGTGGCGAGGAGATCGAAGGGGAGGGTCATGGGGAAG
Organism: Luteibacter sahnii; assembly: GCF_034063545.1. Classification (NCBI taxonomy): domain Bacteria; kingdom Pseudomonadati; phylum Pseudomonadota; class Gammaproteobacteria; order Lysobacterales; family Rhodanobacteraceae; genus Luteibacter; species Luteibacter sahnii. The sequence continues at coordinate 283,661 of NZ_JAQLOK010000001.1, read as the reverse complement.
ATTGTAGCAGTGCGGGAGGTGGCGGTTGGGAAGCGGGGGCGTGGTTCGGCGGGAGGCTGAGGGGGTGGGTGGATGGGCGGTTGGGCGCTTTGGGGGCTTGATGGTTTGGGTGCTTGGGAGGTGCTTGAGAGATGGGGGGCGGGAAGTGGGGGCGTGGTCCGGCAGGCGCGCGAGGGAACCGAATGCGTGACGGACGCGCGCCCCCGCGTGACGTGTCCAGTACCCTCAGGCGCACGCCGGGGTGGCGCCCCCACTTCCCGCCCCCCATCTCCTGACCCCCACCTCCCAAGCGCCCACCCACACGTCCCATCCCCCTAAAGTTCCCGCGTCCCCCGCCGATTCTCCTAACCACAGGAGCGGCCCCATGGGGGTGCCGCCCAGGCCCCCCCGGAGGACCTGCGCCTTGAACATCCTGCCGACGAGTTTCGCTGCCCAGCTTTGGGCCGGCGCGGCTGCGGGCACCACGGCCGCCGTCGACGCATGGCGGGTGGGCACGTTGCTGTCGGCGCGGGTGATGGGCCAGACCGACGTGGGCAAGGTGTTGCTCGATATCGGCGGCATGACGGTCGAAGCCGATCCGGCGGGCACCTCGTTGCCGCAACAGTTCCAGGTGCGCGTGCTGACGCAAGGGCCGCAACCGCAGCTGGAGGTGATCGCCGCGCCGCCGGAAGAGCGGTTCGCGATGCAGGGACTACGCGAGCGACTTCCCCAGCAGAACGGCTACGCGTCGTTGCTGGGCACGCTCGCGACGCTGGCGCGCCGCCCGTTGGCGCGTGCCCTGCCCGCCCCTTTACGCGCAGCGCTGGCCACGCTCGAAAGCGCCATCGTCAAACCCGAAACACTCGCCTCGCCCGAAGGCATGAAGGAAGCGATCGCCAAGAGTGGCGCGTTCCTGGAGGCCAACCTCGCCCAGCCCGAGGAACCGATGCCAGCGGATGACGACTTTAAGGCGGCCTTGCTCGTCCTGCGCCGGGCGCTGGCGGATGTGCCGACGTCGCGACCGGGTACCGTTCCCGGCCGCCCGGCGACCGACACCCCACCCCCGCTCGCCCAGCGCGCGCTCGTCGCGCAACCGCGCGCCGCCGAACTGCCCCTCACCGAGAACGACATCGAGTCGCTGGTGAGCCAGTTGCGCACGGACGTACGCGCGGCGATTTCCCGGGTGGAGATCGGCCAGCTCGAATCCCAGCCACAGGCGGGGCTATGGATGCTCGAGATTCCCCTGGCCGGTGTGCGCGGGGGCTACGACGTGCTCCAGTTGCGCATCGAAGAAGGCAAGCCGTCCGCCGGTGAGGTGGATGGCGCCTGGACCGTCGGTTTCGCCATCGATCCGCCGACGCTGGGACCGGTGCAGGGCGAAATCCAGCTGCGTATGCCCCGCGTCACCGTGCGCCTGTGGGCGCAGCACGTGGAGACGGTGTCGCACCTGGAGGCGTCGTTCGTGTCGCTGCGTCGCCAATTGGAAAAAAGCGGGCTTCAACTCGACCAGTTCTCGTGCCTGCATGGCATACCCGTGCCCACGGGCGCGTACAGCGCGGTGCTGCTCGAGGCCCGCGCATGACGACGTCGCTTCCTTCGCCGCGCCGCAGCGTGCGGCTGCGACTGGCCACGCCTACCAGCAACGGCAGCACGCAGCGGATCGACGCCGACGGCGTGCGTTCGATGCTCGAACGCGCCCAGGCCATGGGCCTGGCGCCGCACCTGGATCCCCAGATCGCCACCCTGCTCGCTGCCGTACGGTTGCGCGAGGACGTGCCGCCGGAACTGTATGCCGCGCTGGCCGCGGTCGTGGGGACATTGCTGGCGGCGGCAAACGATTGACGTCGTGTGAACGTTGCTCGGCGATGCGATCGGCTCCCCACCGTCGGTCGACGGTTTGACGAACGTCAAATGCCGAAGGGTGTGAGCCGAAGGTATCGGCGATTCGGCATCAGGCGATGCCGAGACCCTGGATCGATGCCACGCCCGGCTCGAAGCCCGCGAGCGCCGCGAACCGCTGGCCGCGCTCGGCGTAATCCTTGAACTGGTCGAAGCTCGGCGCACCGGGCGACAGCACGACCACGCCATCGCCACCGAGCGCGTGGCGCGCGGCGGCCACGGCGGCCGCGAGGTCGAGCGCGCGATGCACGCCCGCCACCCCCGCGGCCTCCAGCGCATCGGCGACGCGTGGTCCGTTGGCACCCTGGCAGACGATGGCCAACGGCGCCTGGCGCCCCATCGCGTCGACGAAGGACATCCAGTCGAGGCCACGATCGTGGCCGCCGACAATCAGGGCAACGCGCCGCTCCCCCAAGCTCTCCAACGCGGCGAGGCTCGCCAGGGGCGTGGTGCTGATGGAGTCATTCACCCAGTGCAAGCCCTCGTGCTGGCCCAGCGGTTGGAGGCGATGCGGCAACGGTACGAAGGTGGACACGGCGGGTGCCGCCGCGCGCGCGTCCAGGCCCATCTGTTCGAGGGCGGCCAGCGCCGCGCAGGCATTCAGCGCGTTGTGCAGGCCAGGGGCCGCCACGGCCGACGCGGGCACCACGTCCTGCGTGCCGCGGCGAATCCATCCCTCGGCGACGTGCCATCCCGCCGTATCGCCGAAGGTGATGAGTCCCGGATGGGCCACCGCACGCGCGAGCAGCGCGGGCTGCGTCGCGTTCACCAGCACGCGCGCCGACGCGGCGAGCAGCTTGAGCTTGTCGTCGACGTAGCGTTCGCGCGACCCATGCCAGTCGAGGTGTTCTTCGTAAAGACTGGTCACGACGCCCAGATCGACGCCCAGGGCGTCACCGGTCTGGAAGCTCGACAGTTCGATCACCCAGAGCGCGGCCGACGCGCCGTCGAGTTCGAGCAAAGGAAGGCCGATGTTGCCCGCCAGGGCCGTGCGCACGCCCAGCGAGCGCGCCAGGTGCGCCAGCAACGCCGACGTGGTGCTCTTGCCCTTGGTACCGGTCACGGCGATGGTGCGTTCGCCCGGATGCGTGCCGAACCACAGCGCGGTGCCCGAGGTAAAGCGCGTGCCGCGCGCCTGCGCGCCCAGCAGTTCGGGCTTGTACGCGGAAATGCCCGGCGACTTGATCACGACGTCGTAGCCGGACAGCAGCGCCTCGTCGGGCGTCTGGGTGCGCACGCGAACCGAGGTGAACGCATCCCCGGCCACGCGCGCCTCGGCGGGGGCGCAGAGCAGGTCCACCGCCTGGCCGGGCAGGTGTCGCGCCAGCGCGTTCAGCGCCGCGCGCCCCTCGCGACCGAAACCCCAGACGGCGACACGCCGCCCCTCCAGATCAGCCCAGCGCATCCAGCGCTCCCCGCAGGCGTTCGGGCACCAGGTGCGACGCGCCCGGCATCAGCCACGGCGCCAACGCGAGGTCCGCGCGATCGATCTGCGGAAGGATCTCAGTGCGGAAACGCGCCACCAGGGCGTCTTCGCGCCACTCCGGCCGCTCGGCGAGCGCGGCCAGCGCGGCGCGCGCTTCGTCGCCCTCGCCCACGCACTCGAACGGCTTGTGGTCCTTGTATTCGAGCAACGCGTCGAACGCCCCGGCGAGCGCGTCGTCGTCGAGCAGGTTGCGCCCGAAGATCGACAACAGGCGCGGCTTGGCCATGAAGGGGGCCAGCGCGAGGAACACGAAGTGGCACTTCGGGCACTGCCCGCACCAGCGGTCCGCGGGCTTGGGGCCGAGGATCTTGAAGTTGCGGTTACAGCTGGAGAATACGTCGAAGTAATGCCCGCCCAGGCGGGCGAAGGCGCTGGTCACCGCCAGCTCCGACCACGGCCGCAGCAAGGAGCAGTAATCGAGATCGGCCGCCACGTGCGAATGCAGGTAGTCGTGGAAGGTCTTCTCGAAACCGAAGCCCTTGCTCCACTGGTGGTTCACTTCCTGGCCGTCGTACTCGAGCGTGGCGACCGAGGCCGAGCGCTCGTTGGCAAACACGATCGAGTCATAGCCGTAGAGGATGGCCGCCAGGGTGAGGATCGCCGAATTGATCGCGGTGACCGGGATGTGGCCGTTCCACGCGCCCAGGCGGTTGAGTTCGAACAGGCCGGGCGCGAGTTCGCGGCCGATGTTCAGCGTCGGCAACCCCGTGCGCGCGGCGCAGGCGGCGATAAGCGGCGAATTGCCGACCCACACCGCGGTGGCGTCGGCACCGATGGATTTGACCGCCTCGACGGCGACGACGGAGTCCTTGCCGCCGCCGATCGGCAGCAGCGATCGCTTCGGCAGCCCCACGGCCGGCGCCTTGCCGCCGCCCTTGGCCGCGAACGGAAAGCGGATGCGGCCGCGCAGGTCGAGCCGGTTGCGATAGGCGAACTCGGCCAGGCCGTGCAGGTAGAGCGCATCGGCCAGCGAGGCGCTGTCTTCGTCGAGCGGTTCGCCCTCCACGACGAGGGTGCCGGGGATGCCCGCCTTGTAATAGCTGACGCCGGCGACCAGGTGCAGCAGGCGCAGGGCAGCCGCAAAGGCCGTCTCGCGCCCCGCAGGCACGGCGGGCGCACCGGGAAAGCTCACCCGCTCGACCAGCTCCGGGCCGTCGTCGAACGCATAGGCCAGCTCGGCGACGCCATCGACGTAGGCATGACGCACGAAACGGAAGCGCTGGCTCGCGCGGGGATCGGTGTACACGGAAGTCACGGGATCAGCACCTCGTCGGCCTCGTCGCGCAGGTTGTATCGGGATGCCATCACCGCGCCGTACGCGCCACCCTGCGCGATGAGGATGACATCGTCCTCGCGCGATTCAGGCAGGCGCCGGTCGGAACCGAGCGTATCGCCGGACTCGCAGATGGGGCCGACGACCTGGTACATCGTCGTCGCCGGCTCGCCGTGCCGCGTGAGGTTGGCGATCTCGTGCCACGCGTCGTACAGCGCGGGCCGGATCAGGCTGTTCATGCCGGTGTCGATGCCGAGGTAGCGCACGTTGGCGCCCTTCTCTTTCTCCTGGGTGACCCGGGCCAGCAACACGCCCGCATCGGCGACGAGGAACCGCCCCGGCTCCATCCATAGCTGGAATTGCGGATACGCCTGGCGCACCGCGGTCAACACGCGGTCCAGCGCGGCCATGTCCAGCGGCGACTCGCCCGGATGCGAGGGCACGCCCAGGCCACCGCCGATGTTGAGCACCGACAGCGTGCCGATGCGTTCGGCCAGCGCGGCCAGCTGCGAATACACCTCGCCCCAGTGCGCGGCATCAAGAATCCCCGAGCCCAGGTGCGCGTGCAGGCCGATCACGCGCGCGCCGGCATCGCCCGCCAGGCGCAGGAACCGATCGATGTGTTCGATCGGCACGCCGAACTTGCTGCCGACGCCGCCGGTCTTCACCTTGTCGTGGTGGCCGAGCCCGCGACCGAGGTCGACGCGCAGCACGATGTCGCGGCCGGCGAAGAGGTCGCCCCAGTGTTCCATCGGATGCAGCGCATCGATGGTGACGGTGGCGCGGGTGGACAACGCCGCGGCGAAGTCACGGCGCGACGCGAAGTTGGGCGTGAACAGCAGCGGCACGTCGTCCGGCACGGCCGCGGACACCGCGGCCAGTTCGCCTGGCGAGACGCATTCGAACGCGAAGCCTTCCTCGGCCAGCACCTTGAGGATGCCCGGATGCGTATTGGCCTTGACCGCGTAATGCACGCGGTCGACGGCACGCAGGCCTTTGACCTGGCGCGCCTGCGCGCGCACGGTCGGCAAGTGATAGACGTAGCGCGGCGTGCGCTGCCTTGCCAGTTCGATGAGACGCGGGCGCTCGGCCTGCCACCACGCGGCCGACGGCAGGGCCGGGTCGCCGCTGCCGTAGAGCGACTGCCAGCTCGGACCAAAGACCAGGCTGTCGTCGGTGCGCAGCGCACCGGCGCCGATGAGCAACTCGTGCAGGCGCGGCAGCATCTGGTCGACGACGTCCTCGTCCACCACGAAGGTGAGGTTGAGGTTGTTCGACGACTGCGAAATCAGGTGCACGCGCATCTGGCCGAACTCCGCGAGCACGCCTGACAGCTTGTGCAGCATCGAACGCATGCCACGGCCGACCAGCGTGATCGCCGCGCAGGGCGCGATCACCTTGACCCGGCACACCCGCGCCAGGTCGGCGGCGAGCGCGGCGATGGCATCCGAATCGAGCAGGTTTTCGGTCGGATCGAGCGACACGGTGACGTTGGTCTCCGCCGAGCCGATGAGGTCGACCGAAAGGCCATGGCGCTTGAACGCATCGAACACGTCGGCGAGGAAACCCACCTGCTGCCACATGCCGACCGATTCCATCGAGACCAGCGTGATGCCCTTGCGCGCGCTGATCGCCTTGATGCTCGGCGCATGCTCGCGCACCTCGGGACCGATCACGGTGCCTTCGAGTTCGGGACGGTTGGTGTCCTTCACCAGCAGGGGCACGCGGGGCTCGCGCAACGGCGACAGGCAGCGTGGATGCAGCACCTTGGCCCCGGTGGAGGCGATTTCCTGGGCCTCTTCGTAATCCAGCCGCCGGAGCAGTCGCGCGCCGCTTACCTGGCGCGGATTCGCACTGAACATGCCCGCGACGTCGGTCCATATCTCCACCCGCGCGGCGCCCAGCAGGGCGCCGAAGTAGGCCGCCGAGGTGTCGGAGCCGCCACGGCCGAGCAACACCGTGCGGCCGGTCTCGTCGCAGGCGATGAAGCCCTGCGTGATGAAAACGTCGCCACGCGTCGCCAGCGACGCGGCAAGCGCGGCGTCGTGATGCGGCTCGACCATCGCCGAGAGCAGGCGGGTACGCTCGTTCTGGTTGGGTAGGGCCACCGAATGCAGGCACTCGCGCGCATCGACCCAGGTGGTGGGCAGGCCGTTGGCGCTGAGGAAGGCCGCACCGAGCGCGCTCGACATCAGTTCGCCGTGCGCCTGCACGGCGGCCTGCCAGGCCAGTTCGCCGAGATCCCCCGCACCGTTGCCGGCCAGACCGGCGAGGTCGGCCAGGCGCGCACCGAGCGTCCGGGGCATGGCCAGCGACATCTCGGCGAGCAGGGCGTGGTGGCGATCGGCCAGTGCGGAGGCCGCGTCCGAGCGGCGTTTGGGTTCGGAGTGAGTGCAAAGCTGTTTCAGGCCATCGGTGACGCCGGACAGGGCCGATACCACGATCAGCACGCGGGCGCCTTCGGCGCGGCGGCTGGCGGCCAGTTCAAGGATGTTGCGCCAGCGTGCGGCGGTGGCCACGGAGGTGCCGCCGAACTTCATGACGATCCAGGGCGCGTTGGCGGGCAACGGCGCGTTTGCGTTCTCGCTCACGGGACTCTTTGGGTGGTGGGGAAAGTAGTCGCCGGGATGGGCCGGCAAATCGGTCGAAGTGTTGCGCTGCAACGGGAAAAAGGCAAACACGAGCCCGTCCCCTTCCCATCTCCCCCCGCCCACGCCATCCTCCACCCTTGCCCCGCCAACAGACCCGCACCGCATGGACCATCCCGGCTACGCCCGCCGCCTTACCCTCCTGGACGCCGCGCTCATCGTCGTGGGCGGCATCATCGGCGGCGGCATCTTCCTCAACCCGGGCATCGTGGCCCAGCGCACCGAGTCGGGCCTGGTGCTGCTCGGCCTGTGGGTGGCCGCCGGCCTGCTGACCCTGGTGGGATGCCTGTGTTACGCCGAACTGGGCGCCCGCCGGCCCGAGGCCGGGGGTAGTTACGTCTACCTGCGCGAAGCCTTCGGACGGCTGGCCGGGTTCCTGTTCGGCTGGACCATGTTGCTGGTGATCTACAGCGGCAGCAGCGCCGCGGTGGCGACGATCTTCGGCAGCTACGCCACCTCGGTCTTCGGGCTGTCGCCCCGCCTGGTCAAGCCGCTGGCGGTGGGAGCGATGTGTTTCGTGACGGGCATCAACCTGTTCGGCATCCGGCTGGGCGCGCAGGTGCAGAACGTTTTCGCCATCCTCAAGCTCGCGGCCATCACCGTGCTCGTGGTCACCGGCCTCGCGTTCGCCGGCGCGGGCACCACGCAGGCCTTGGCACCCTCGACGATTCCGCCCTCGGGCAATCTCGCCGGCGCCCTGCTTCCGGTGCTGTTCGCGTTTTCCGGATTCAGCTACCTCAACAACCTCGCCGGCGAAGTGCGCGACCCGCAACGCACGCTGCCCCGCGCGCTCGTGGTCGGCATGCTCGTGGTGATCGGCGCCTATGTGCTCACCAACTACGCTTACCTTGCCGTGCTCGGCCACGCGGGCCTCGCCGCGAGCCAGGCGCCGGCGGCGGATGTCATGAGCCGCGTGTTCGGCGATGCGGGCGCGAAGATCATCGCCATCGGCATCGCGATCTCCACCCTGGGCTTCTGCAACATCACGCTGGTGGCCGGCGCGCGCGTGCTGCAGGTGATGGGCGAGGATGGCCTGTTCTTCTCCAGCGTGGCGCGCCTGCATCCGCGCTATCGCACGCCGAACGTGGCACTGGTGATGCTGGCGGGCTGGGCCATGGTGCTCGTACTGGCGGCCAATTATGGTCAGTTGCTCGATTTCGCCGCCTTCGGCGACTGGGCCGCCTACGCGGTGACGATCGCGACCTTGTTCTGGTATCGCCGCAAGGCCGGCGACCGCCCGAGCTTCGTCACGCCTGCGTACCCACTCCTGCCGCTCGTCTTCCTCGCCACCGTGATCGCGGTGGTGGTGGCCTATGCGTGGTCCAAGCCGATGAGCGCGGCGGTGGTCTGCCTCGTGGTGCTCGCCGGGCTGCCCGTGTATGCCGTGTGGCGGCGCCTGTTCAGTAAAGTCGCTCGCTGAACCCGGGCACGGATGCCACAATGCCCGGGTTCAGCCGAGGAAAACAGATGGCACAGCAAGGCCCGACGTCGCCCGTACCCGTTCCCGCCGCCCAGGATCCCAACCAGCCGGCGCCCAAGCCCGTACGCGAAGGCATCGACCTCATCGTCAACGAGGAGCGCTTCCGGCACACGGGCGACCCGGCGATGCCGCTGCTGTGGTACCTGCGCGACGTGCTCCGCCTGACCGGCGCCAAATACGGCTGCGACCAGGGCGAATGCGGTTTCTGCACGGTGATCGTCGACGGCAAGGCCGTGCCGTCGTGCCAGATGAAGATGGCGAAGATGTCCGGCAAGCGGGTCACCACCGTCGAAGGGCTTGCCGGCAAGGACGGCACGCTGCATCCGGTGCAGCAGGCGTGGATCGACGAAGACGCCATCCTGTGCGGTTTCTGCCAGCCGGGCCAGATCATGGCCGCGGTCGACCTGCTTTCGCGCCAGAAGAACCCGTCCGACGCCGACATCGACAAGATCGGCAACCTCTGCCGCTGCGGCAGCTACGGCCGCATCCGCAAGGCGATCAAGCGAGCCGCCGCGACCCTGAAGGATCCCAAGGCATGAGCGGCGAGGTCCGTCTGTCGCGCCGCCGTTTCCTGAAGTACGCCGCGACCACCGCCGGCGCCCTGGTGATCGGCATCGGCACCGTCCAGGCCGCCGAGCAGCCCGTGCCGCTCGCGCTGCTGGGCGACACCTGGAAGCAACTCGGCCCCTACCTGCGCGTAGCCGCCGACGGGCGCATCTTCATCGGCGTGCGCGACCCCGATAACGGCGAAGGTACCGCCACCTCGCTCGCGCGGATCATCGCCGACGAGATGGACGCCGACTGGCAGCGCGTGGTCGTCGAATCGCTTGGCCTGGGCGTCGACGACGACAACGGCCAGCCGACGTTTACCTACGGTCGCCAGCGCAGCGGCGACGCCACGAGCATTCCGGCCGCCTGGGCCGACCTGCGCCAGGCCGGCGCCCTGGCCCGCTGGCTGATGCTGCAGGCCGCCGCGCGCCGACTCGGCGTGCCGGCCGACCAGCTCCGCGTCGCGTCAGGCATGGTGACGGCCTCCGATGGCCGTCGCGTGTCCTACGCCGACCTCGCCGCCACCGCCGCTGGCATCGACGCCCCCGCGACGGCGCCGCCCCTGAAGCAGCCGGACGCCTACCGCCTCATCGGCCAGCCCGCGGGCGACGTGGACGCACGCGCCGTCGTGACCGGCACGCTGGCCTATACCTTCGACGAGACCATCGGCGAGCCGCTCGTGGTGGTGCTGGCGCGTTGCCCCTATCCCGGCGGCAGCCTCGACCAGGCCGACCGCCAGGCCGCCTCGGCGATCAAGGGCGTGCGCGCCGTGATCGACATCGCGCCCGACGCGGGCCAGGTACCGGGCATGGCCGCGCAGGCGCCGGCGGTGGCCGTGCTCGCCGAGGACACCTGGTCGGCGCTGGCCGGCCGCGCCGCGCTCAAGGCCACCTGGAAGCCCGGCGCGACCGCCGAGCCGTCGGCCGCCACGCTGGAGCAGCAGGCGCTCGATCTGTTCGGCAACGACGACGCGACGCCGTCCACGGTGCGCAACGACGGTGACGTGACCACGGCACGCAAGAAGGCCGCACGCACGCTCGATGCCACCTACGTTCAGCCCTGGATGGCTCACGCCACGGCCGAGACGCCCGCCTGCATCGTCCGGCTCGATCCGGACACCAGCGTCACCGTGATCGCCGCCACCCAGTCACCCCGCGACGTCTACGCGGTGGTGCAGCGGATGACCGGCATGAAGCCCGGCCAGATCGATATCCGCGTGCCACGCGGCGGCGGTGCCTTCGGACGGCGCCTGGCCTCGGATTACGTCGCCGAAGCGCTCGCCGTGGCGCTGGCGAAAAAGCCCGACGATATCCGCAACCGGCCTGTCAAACTCCTCTGGACGCGCGCCGACGACCTCGCGCACGACTACTATCGGCCGCTGGCGGTGCATCGCATCAGCGCCTCGCTCGACCGCAAGAAAAACCTCGTGGGCTGGCACCAGCGCATGGCCAGCCCCTCCGCACTGGTGGGCCATCAGGTGCCCGACGATCGCCTGTGGCAGTCCGAGCTGGTCGCCGACGCGCTGCCGGCCGGTGTCGTGCCGAACTACCGCAGCGACTGGTATCCCCTCGCGTCGCAGCTGCCACGCGGCGACTGGCGCGGCTCGCCGAACGTCACTCCGACATTTGCCAGCGAAAGCTTCATCGACGAACTCGCCCACGCGCTCAACGCGAACCCGCTCGACTTCCGCCTCCACCTGCTGGGCGAGCCTCGCCAGCTGGCTTACGGCGGTCGCGGTGGTCCCATCGACACCGCACGGCTGGCCAACGTGCTGAAACTGGCGGCCGACAAGCTCGACTGGAGCCGTTGGCTGCGCAGCGAAAACGGCCTGGGCATCGCCTGCGCCTATGTGTTCGGTGCGTACGTGGCCCACGCGGTCGAGGTTGCGCCCACGCAGGACGGCATCGACATCGTGCGCGCCGTCTGCGTGGCCGACGTCGGTCGGGTGGTGAATCCGCTCGGCCTGGAGGCGCAGCTGCAGGGCGCCACGATGGATGCCTTGTCCACCGCCCTCAATCTCGCCATCACGGTCAGGGACGGCAAGGTGCAGCAGACCGGGCTGCGCGACTATCCCCTGTCGCCGGCCCAGGCGATGCCGAACGAGGTGGAGACCGTCATCGTGTCGTCCACGGCGGCGCCGACCGGCGCCAGCGTCATGGGCGTCCCGTCAGCGGCGCCCGCCCTGGCCAACGCCGTGTTCCGGGCCACCGCGGTTCGCATTCGCCGGCTTCCGCTGCTGCGCGAGCTGGCGCGCCTGCGCTGACACCACCACGCCGCTCCCTTCCCCCGAGGTTTCGCATGACACACGCATCGCTTTCCTCGGGGACGCCCGCCCCGCGCACCGACGCCGATCTCATTGGCAGCAACCGGCGCTTTTACGACGCCCTGTGGTCGGAGGCGAAGCTGTTCGCGCCGCAGCGCTTCAACACCTGGCCACTGGTGGCCGAACTGGTGGGGCGCAGCACGCGCCGGCTGGAGATCGCGCCCGGCCTGCGTCCGCGCCTGCCGCTGACCGACACCCAGTTCGCCGACCTCAGCCGCCCCGCGCTCGCCGAACTGGCCCGGCACGGCGCCCGCGTCGCCAACGCCATGATCGGTGCGCTGCCCTTCCGCGACGGCAGCTTCGACTTCGTCTGCGCCTTCGACATCCTCGAACATGTGGTGGACGATGACGGCGCCCTCGCCGAACTGGCCCGCGTCGCCGAACCCGGCGCCAGCCTGCTGATCTCCGTGCCGCTTCACCCGGCGGCGTGGACGGCGTTCGACGACTTCGTGGGCCATTACCGGCGCTACGAGCCCGAGGCAATCCGCGCCCTGCTCGCCCGCCACGACTTCCACATCGAGCGCAGCGCGGTCTATGGCATGCAGCCGAAATCCTCGAAGCTGCTCGATCTGGGGCAGTGGTTCCTCACCCACCAACGCGCCCGCGCCATGTGGTGGTACAACCGCGTCTTCATGCCGCTGGGCGTGCGCTTCCAGAAGCCGCTGCGCCTCGAACCCGGCTTCTCGCCCGCCCCGGGCGTCGATGAAATCCTGCTGGTCTGCCGCAAGGGTGATCTTTAAATCGAGCTAAAACAGGGGCTTTACACATGACGCGGCGCAACTGGTTATGATGCGCCCACTTTCCCGCCCCCGGAACCTGCATGCTCTACCTCATGCACGAATGGCAACGCTCGATGCTCAGCCCGCTCACCTATTGGGCGGAGGCGAGCGCGAAGATGTTCGGCGACGCCGCCAGCCCCTTCGCCCGCATGCCGGGAGCCGACCGCGCCGCGGCGGGTTATGAGTTGATGTTCCGCCTGGGCAAGGCCTACGAGAAGCCCGAGTTCGGCATCCACAGCGTGCATGCGCACGGCCACGACGTGGCTATCGTCGAGCAGGTGGCCATGAGCAAGCCCTTCTGCACGCTCAAGCGCTTCAAGCGCTTCTCCGACGACCAGGCCACGGTCGACACGATGAAGCACGATCCGGCCGTGCTCGTGGTGGCGCCGCTCTCGGGACATCACTCCACGTTGTTGCGCGACACCGTGCGTACGCTGCTGCGCGACCACAAGGTCTACATCACCGACTGGGTCGACGCACGCATGATCCCGGCGAGCGAGGGCTCGTTCTCGCTCGCCGACTACGTGTCGTACATCGAGGAATTCATCCGCCACGTGGGCGTGCATCGCGCCCACGTGGTGTCGGTCTGCCAGCCCACGGTGCCGGTGCTCGCCGCCGTGTCGCTCATGGCGGCCCGGGGCGAGGCCACGCCGGCCACGCTTACCCTGATGGGTGGCCCCATCGACACGCGCAAAAGCCCGACCAGCGTCGACAACCTCGCCACCACGCGACCGCTGTCGTGGTTTCGCAGCCAACTCATCCACAAGGTGCCCTATCAGTATCCGGGCGCGGGCCGCGAGGTGTATCCGGGCTTCCTGCAGCACGCCGGCTTTATCGCGATGAACCCCAGCCGCCACCTGATGTCGCACTGGGACTTCTACGAAAACCTGCGCAAGGGCGACCTCGACGACGCCGAGGCGCATCGCAAGTTCTATGACGAATACAACGCCGTGCTCGACATGCCGGCGGAGTATTACCTCGACACCATCGAGACGGTGTTCCAGGAACACCGCCTGCCCAAGGGCACGTGGGACGTGCACGGCGAGCGGGTCAAACCGGCGGCGATCAAGCACACGGCCCTGCTCACCATCGAAGGCGAGCTCGACGACATCTCCGGGCTCGGCCAGACGGAGGCCGCGCACGGCCTGTGCAAGGGCATCCCGAAAAAGCGCAAGAAGCACATCACCGTGGCCGGCGCCGGCCATTACGGCATCTTCAGCGGCCGCCGCTGGCGCGAGGTGGTGTACCCCGACGTACGTGACTTCATCAAGGCGCACGACAAGGGCAACAGCAACACCGGCGAAAAGGGCACGCGCCGGGCCTGAGCGATCGGGGCCGCCTCCGCCGCGCGCAACGCGCGCTCCTACAGCAGGAGGAGGCCGAGCAGGCCCACCACCACGAAGAAGGGCAGCGACCATGCGTGGAAGCTGATCCAGGCCCTCTTGTCGCCCAGCAGACGCAGCGCGATCAGGTTCGCGAGCGAACCGAGCACGAAGCCGAAACCACCCGCGTTGACGGCCCAGGCCAGCGTGCGCCAGTCGTGGGAATACGCCGCCAGGAGGATCGCCGCCGGCACGTTGCTGACGACCTGCGAGGCGAAAGCGCCCGTCACATAGAGATGGGCCGGATGCGACAGGCCCAGCGAGCCGACGAACCCACGCACGGCATCGAGCGATGCCAGGGAGCGCAGGTCGATGAACATCAGCACGAAGGTCAGCAGCAGGCCCCAGTCGATCGCGCCCACGATACGGCGGCGGAACACGAGGAACACCCCCAGCACGGCCACCAGGCCCCACGCCGCATGGCCCATGTCGGCCAGCACCAGAAACGGTACGTAAAGCGCGGCAGCCACGATCAGCAAAGCATGATCGGCACCTCGTGAACCGCGCTCGTGCACCTGGAGCGTGTCGGCGGGAAACGCCAGTGCCGTCACGATCAGCAGCAAGGCCAGGGCCAGGCCCGCCAACGGCAGCATCGCCTCGACGAAGCCACCGAAGCCGATGCCCCATTGCTGCCACAGGAAGAGGTTCTGCGGGTTGCCGATCGGCGTCAGCATCGAGCCGGCGTTGACGGCGAGCGCTTCGAACACCACCAGTCGCGTGGCCGGCATGCGCGCGATGCGGCACACGCTCAGCGTCAGGGGCACCATGACGAACAGCGAGACATCGTTGGTGAGCAGCATCGACAGCACGGCTGTCGCGGCGACAAGCACCAGCGCCGCCATGCGGCGGGTCGCCGTGCGGTCGATGAGCCAGTGCCCCGCCACGTCCAGCGCGCCGCTGGCTTCGACCGCCTTGGTCAGCAGCAGCAGGCCGCAAAGGGCGGCGATCGTCGGCCAGTCGACGAGCGACGGCCACGCCGGGACGCGCGACGGCACGGCGATCGCGAAAGCGACCGCCACGAGCAGCAACACGATAAACAGCACGTCGCGCCGGAGGGCGCGAAGCGATTCAGGCAACCAGGTCATCCAGGGATCGTTCCGTTCGGGGCGAACGGATCATATCCGGCCGACCGGCCCGCGTGGCATCATCGATCGTCGTCGCGCGGTACGTCGACCTTGCCACCGACGCCATGGTAATTGACGTCGCCGCTGCCGCGGGAATGCACGGTCAGGTTGCCGCGGACGTTGTCGACCTCCACGTCGCCCGATCCGACCGAACGCACCTCCACGTCACCCTGGATGTCGTTGAGCTTCGCATCACCGGAGCCCACCGAACCGATGCCGACGCTGGCCGCCTCACGAACGGTGAGGTCGCCCGAACCCAGCGACTTCACGCTGAGCTTGCCGACGCGCGCGATCTTCATGTCGCCCGATCCGCCGGTGACCGCCACATCGCCACGGATGTCGCTGGCGTCGAGGTTGCCGGAGCCGACCGACGCCTCGAGCGAAGCGACGCCATGCACCTTCGCGTCGCCGGAGCCGACCTCGACGGTCACCGGCAGGTTGGCCGGCAGGCTGACGTCGACGCGGAAGTCGGTGTAGCTGTGCCCGAACGACCACGTGTGGTTGTCCGGGCTCAGCTCCACCGTGAGCGTGTCGCCCTGCCTGGACTGCGCGATGGTGAGGGCGTCGAGCAAAGCCTGGCTGGAAGCGCAGGCCCGGCCGTGCGCGGTGCCCTTGCCGCCGGATGCACCCTCCACGTTGATGTCGAAGGCGTTCGTCTTCAACAGCACATGGCGTACCCCGGTCAGGTCGAGATCGAGCTGGCGGTCGGCACGGAACGCGCACTGGGCATCGTCGGCCATGGCCGCGACGGGAGCGAGCAGCAACAGGACAAGCAGGGTACGGCGCATGGGTTTTCCTCCTGGGCGATGGGATCGACGAGGGATGGATGCGCGCCGGACGCAAAAGGTTGCACGACCCGATTTCACGCGAAACTGATCGGACGGCAACATCGCGGTCAACCGGCACCCGGGCGGCACGTTTTTTCCCGTGCAAGACCCACCGAATCCGGAGAACCTCCATGCAGCGCAAGACCCTCATCGCCAGCGTCGCCTCCCTCCTCCTCGCCGGCTCGGCCGCCTTCGCGTTCGCGCAGGATGCCGCTCCGACGCCGCCGGCGCCCGCCGCCGCCCCGCACGCGCCGCAGGGCCCCCGTCCCGCCGGCGGTCCGGCCGACCATGGCCACTGGGGCCACCACGGTCGCGGCCAGATGATGGGCCGCAACGGCGTCATCGGCGACCTGCGCAGTCTCGAACGCCTCTACGTGATGTCGGGCCGCCAGAAGGAACTGCCGGCGCTCTACAACGAGGTGTTGGCCAAGTCGCAGAACCCGATGGTGCGCGACTACGCGTATCGCCACCTCGCCCGCGCGCAGATGCAGCCGCAGAACACGGACGCGGCGATCGCCACGATGCGCAAGAGCCTCGACGAGAGCCTCGCCCAGGACCAGAAGCGCCACGCCGAGATGGAAGCCTTCAAGGCGCGCATGTCGTCACAGGGGCCGGCGGCGAAGTAATCGGTGGTGCCCGCCCTGTGCGCGAACGGATACCCGGTCGCGCGCAGGGCGCGCTACTACGGCGGGGTCTCGTCGCGTTTGACGCGGGCCCAGAGGTGCTCCTGTTCGTCCAGCGGATACGACGACAGCGTGCGGCCTTCCTGCGCCGCCAGCGATTCCATCGCACGGAAGCGCCGCTCGAACTTCGCATTCGCACCGCGCAAGGCGTGGGAGACATCCACTCCCGCATGACGCGCGAGGTTGGTGGCGACGAAGAGCACGTCGCCGATCTCGTCGGCCAGGCGCGCCGGGTCGGCGCCATGCTCGAACTCGTGTCGCACTTCGTCGATTTCTTCGGCCAGCTTGGTGAGCACGGGTCGGTAGTCGGGCCAGTCGAAACCGGTGTTCGCGGCACGCTTGTGCAATTTCACCGCGCGCTGCCACTCGGGGAGGCCGCGTGAGATGCCGGCGAGCGCGCTGGTGTCGTCCGTGCCCTTGGCCTTGCGTTCTTCCGCCTTGAGGCGATCCCAGTCGCGCGAACGCTCGGCGTCGCTGTCGTGCGTGACGTCGCCGAACACGTGCGGGTGTCGGCGCCGCATCTTGTCGCAGATCGACGCGACCACGTCGCCGAACGCGAAGTGACCGTCTTCTTCGGCCATGCGCGCATGGAACACCACCTGGAGCAGCAGGTCGCCCAGTTCGTCGCGCAGGTCGTGCATGTCGCGGCGATCGATGGCATCGGCCACTTCGTAAGCCTCTTCGATCGTATACGGCGCGATCGTGGCGAAGCTCTGCTTGATGTCCCAGGGACATCCCGTGTCGGGGTCGCGCAGCCGGGCCATGATGGCGAGCAGGTCGTCGATGGGGCGGGTCATGCGCGCCGGTCCGGATCGATGAGTCGCGCCGCCCAGTCGACGGTGGTGTCGCCACAGGCGATGAATTCGGGATTGATGAGCGAATCGCGCGTGTTGTAGCGGAACGGCCGGCCGGCCAGGTCGAGCACGGCACCGCCGGCTTCCTCGAGCACGCACTGCGCGGCCGCCGTGTCCCATTCGGACGTGGCGCCCAGGCGCAGGTAGAGGTCGGCATCGCCACGCGCGATCACGCAGAACTTCAGCGAAGAGCCCAGTGGCACCCGCTCGTGCGGGCCCAGGCGTTCGAGCAGCGTCCGGGTGATCGCGCCCGGGTTCGAGTGGCTGCCGATGATGCCCAGGGTGTCGGCCACCGGACGGGAGCGGATGCGAACCGGAGTGTCCCCGGCGCTGGCCTGGCGCCATGCGCCGGCGCCCTGCGCGGCGTAGTAGGTGTCGCCGCTGACCGGGGCGAGGACGACGCCCGCCACCGCCCGGTGGTGTTCGATGAGCGCGATGTTCACGGTGAACTCGCCGTTGCGCTTGACGAACTCACGGGTGCCGTCGAGCGGATCGACCAGCCAATGACGGCGCCACGTGCGGCGCTCGGCCCACGACGCGGCCGCGGCCTCTTCGGAAATCACCGGTACGTCGGGTGTAAGGGCGGCAAGGCCCTCGGCGATCACCCGCTGTGCCGCGAGGTCCGCGGCGGTGACGGGGGAGTCGTCCGCCTTGCAGACCACGTCGAAATCCTGCGCATAGACCTCGAGGATGGCGTCCGCGGCGCGGCGTGCGATGTCGCGCAGGGCCTCCAGGTAGGCCGAGGGATCTCCCACGCTCATGCGGGGCGATACCGACCCGCGAGGTATTCGCGCGCCATGAACAGCGCGGCGATCGAGCGTCCCTCCGTGACATCGTCGCGGGCGATCAGGCCGTGCAGGTCGTCGAGGCGCCAGGGCACCACGTCGAGTTCTTCGGGTTCGTCGCCCTGGAGGCGCTCGGGGTAGAGGTCTTCGGCCAACACCACGTGGGCCATATGGGTCATGTACGACGGGGAAAGCGACAGCGCCCCGAGCACCGTGAGCTTGCGGGCGCCGAAGCCGACTTCTTCTTTCAGCTCACGATCGGCGCCCTGCTCCACCGTCTCGTCGCGGTCCAGGCGCCCCTTGGGCACCCCCAGTTCGTAGCGTTCGAGGCCCACGCCGTATTCGCGCACCAGCAGCACGGTGTGCTCGTCGCGCAGGGCCACGATGAACACCGCGCCGTGGCCACCGCTCTTGAGGCGCTGGTAGGTGCGACGCTCGCCGTTGGAAAACTCCAGGTCGACTTCCTCGACGCGGCGGAGGTGGCTGTCGGTCGCGTCGCGCGTGGCGAGGATGGTGGGGCTCTTGTTCATCGGGCGATTGTAGCGTCCCGCAGCCGCGCCAGCGCCGCGTCGTGGATGGCCGGCACGCCAGCGAGCACGCTGGTGGTCGCCAGGCCCGGTGGACGCCCGTCGAGGTCGGTGAACACGCCGCCGGCTTCGCTGACGATGACCGCCAGCGCCGCGACGTCGAGGATACCCACGTCGGATTCGATCACCAGGTCGACGCCGCCGCGGGCCAGCAGGTGGTAGTGGCAGAAGTCGCCGTAGCCGCGGATCCGGTTGCTGTCGCGGATGAGGCCGCCCAGGGCATCCCAGCGGGCGTCGCGGGTGAGCGTCTTGACGTTGCCCGTGGACAGTACGGCATCGGCAAGGCGGGCGGTGGGGGCCACGCGCACCGGGCTACCGTCCAGGAACGCACCGCGGCCACGCACCGCCCACATGCGCTCGCCGTACACCGGCGCCGACGAGACGCCGAGCACCGTCTCGCCCCTGTGCATCAAGGCGATCTGGGTCGAGAAGAACGGCGTGCGCCGCACGAAGCTCTTCGTGCCGTCGAGCGGATCGACCAGCCACAACCACTCGCGCGAGGTGTCGTCGGCGCCGTATTCCTCGCCATAGATGCCCGCTTCGGGCAGCGCGGCGGCGAGGATGCGGCGGATGGCCAGCTCCGCCTCGCGGTCGGCGACGGTGACCGGCGTGTCATCGCCCTTCAGGTCGACGTCGGTGCCGGTGCGCCAGTAGTGGAGGATGATCTCGGCGGCCGCACCGGCGGCATCGCGGGCGGCGGCGAGCGCCTTGTCGAGGAGGTCGGTCATGGCGTGTCCGCGGGCGCGAGGCCCGCCTTGCGGTGGAAAACGACAGTGCCGTCGCGCCCCACGGGGCCGAAACGGGCGATGAGATGGGTGAGCGCGGTATCGGCGATGCGCGGCGCCAGCACGCCGTCCATGCGCCAGCCCAGCGGCGAGCCGGCCACGCCGAGGTCCACCCGCAACGAACCGTCGCCGTCGTCCTTGAGGGCGGCACGCAGCACGCCGGCGCGACTGTTCGCCTTGAAAGCCATGCCGCCAAGGGCGACGACGCCCTCGGGCGTGCGCACCGCCGCGTCACGCCAGCGCGCGTCGGCGTCGAGCGTCATCGGCCAGTTGTCCTGCAGGTCGGCCCGGGGCACCGTGCCCTCGATCATGCCCTGGGGCACCAGTTCGCGTGGCAGCGCGGGCCCGGCCAGCGCGCCGGCGTCGAGCCGGAACGCGACGCCGCTCAAGCGCGTGAGCCCGGGCTGCGTGCGCTCGACGTGGGCGTCGACGCGCCCTGCCGCGCCTTGCAGGTGGATGTCCAGGTGGATGCGTCCCAGGATGGCGTCGCGGCCGAGCCGCCATTCGAGCACGCCGAGGTCACGACCGCCGGCCGAAACCACCCGGGCGGCGTGGCCGTCCCAGGCCGTGCCGGACACCCCGTCGAGCGTGAGACCATGGGCACGCTGCTCGATGAGCGCCGCCACCACCCGCGCGGGCAGGAAAACGTAGAACAGCCCGGCACCGAGGGCCAGGAGTGCGATCGCGATGACGATCCGGCGGAACCACTTCAACAGCCACCTCACTTGAGAGAGAGCCGCCTGGCGGCGATCATGGGCGGATGAACGACGCCCTTTTCGCCGCCCCGCGGCCCGACGCGCTGGCAGCGCGCGATCTTTCCGTGCTCTGGCACCCGTGTACCCAGATGCACGACCACGAAACCCTCCCGATGGTACCCGTCCTGCGTGGCGAAGGGGCATGGTTGGTCGGTGCCGACGGCAAGCGGTACCTCGACGCCGTCAGCTCGTGGTGGACCAACCTCTTCGGTCATGCCGAGCCCCGGATCGGCGCGGCCCTGAAAGACCAGCTCGACCGCCTGGAGCACGTCATCTTCGCCGGGTTCACCCATCCGCCGGCGGTCGAACTGGCGGAAGAACTCGTGCGCATCACCCCGCCCGGGCTCGAGCGGGTGTTTCTCGCCGACAACGGCTCGGCGGCCATCGAAGTGGCGCTGAAGATGAGCTTCCACTATTGGCTCAATCGCGGCCACGGCGAGAAAACACGGTTCATCGCGCTTACCGGCAGCTACCACGGCGAAACCCTCGGCGCGCTGTCCGTCAGCGACGTGGCGCTGTATCGCACCACCTACGCGCCCCTGCTGCTCACCCCGGAACTCGCACCCTCGCCCGACACCTACGAAGGCGAGCCCGGCGAGACGCCGCGCGAGGTCGCCACCCGCCGCCTGGGCGACATGCGTGCGCTGCTCGAGCGACACGCGCACGAGACCTGCGCGGTCATCGTCGAGCCGCTGGTGCAGTGCGCCGGTGGCATGCGCATGTACGACGCCTCCTACCTCACCGGGCTGCGCGCACTGTGCGACGAGTTCCACGTGCACTTCATCGCCGACGAGATCGCTGTCGGTTTCGGCCGCACGGGCACGCTGTTCGCCTGCGAACAGGCCGGTGTATCGCCCGACTTCATGTGCCTGTCCAAAGGCCTGACCGGGGGGTTCCTGCCGTTGTCCGCGGTGGTCACCACCGATGACGTCTACCAGGCGTTCTACGCGGAATACGCGGCGGGCAAGGCGTTCCTGCATTCGCACAGCTACACCGGCAATCCGCTGGCCTGCCGGGCCGCCACCGCCACGTTGCAGATTTTCCGCGACGATCCGGTGCTGGAGCGTAACCGCGAACTCGCCGCGCACCTCGCGCGGCGCATCGCGCCGCTGGCGGACCATCCCCACGTCGGCGACGTGCGCCAGACCGGCATGATCGCGGCCGTGGAACTGGTCGCCGACAAGGCCACGCGCGCGCCGTTTCCCGCCACCGACCGGCGCGGCCTGCGGGTGTACCGCCATGGCCTCGCGCACGGCGCGTTGCTGCGCCCGCTGGGCAACATCGTGTACTTCATGCCGCCTTACGTGATCACCCCGCAGGAGATCGACTTCATGGTCGACACGGCCATCGCGGGTATCGAGACCGCCGTCGCCTGATCCTCCCGACGAGAATCCCTCCATGCGCACGATCCGAATTCATGCCGACATGCCTTTGTCCAGCGGCGCCGACATCGCCCTGCCCGCGCAGGCCGGCGAACACCTGGCCCGTGTCCTTCGCCTGGAGGTGGGCGCGCCGGTGGTGCTGTTCGCCGGGCACGACGGCATCGAATACGACGCCGTGCTGAGCGCGGTAGGCAAGCGCGAAGTGCGCGCGACGCTGGGCGAGGGCCGCGTCGTGCGCAACGAGTCGCCGCTGTCGCTGACGCTCGCCCAGGGCGTGGCGCGTGGCGAAAAGATGGACCTCATCGTGCAGAAGGCCACCGAACTGGGCATCACGCGGATCGTCCCGCTGATCACCGAGCGCTCGGAAGTGAAGCTCGACGCCGCGCGCGCCGAGAAGCGCCTGCTGCACTGGCGGGCGGTCGCCGCGAGCGCGTGCGAGCAGTCGGGGCGCGCGCGGTTGCCGGTCATCGAGGCCGCGCTGCCGTTGTCGGCGTGGTTAGGGGCGCTGGACGCCGAGGCGCCGGTGCGACTGGCTCTGTTGCCGGAGGGCACGGTGCGGCCGGCGGAACTGGGCTTGACCGGCTCCTCCGTGCTGGCGATCGGCCCCGAAGGCGGCTTCGGCGAACGCGATCGCGCGGCGCTGGCGACAGCTGGGTTCACCGGACTGCGCCTCGGCCCCCGCATCCTGCGCACGGAAACCGCCGGGCTGGCGGCCATCGCCGCGTTGCAGGCGCTTTACGGCGACGTGTAGCTCCGAAGGCGCCCCTGAGCGATCGCATCGGCGATCCGGCGCCAGCCGGCATGGCTGCGACGACGTGCGCAGTCCCCGTGGCCGTCAGAGCGCCGCGGCGATCCTGGCCATCACGGTGTCGTCAAGCCGGTCCACGACGTCCAGGGCTTTGAGGTTGTCTTCCAATTGGGCCTGCTTGCTCGCACCGAGGATCACCGTCGACACGTGCGGATTTTTCAGGCACCACGCCAACGCCATCCTCGACATCGGCACGCCCAGATCCTGCGCGATCGGGGCCAGGGCACGCACGGTCTTCAACGCCGCGCCGTCGTCGGCCAGCAGGGCATCGCGCAACCACGCGTAATCCGGGTGGCCCAGGCGCGAATCGTCCGGCACGCCGTCGTTGTACTTGCCGGTCAGCAGGCCCGACGCCAGCGGCGACCAGACGGTGGTGCCCATGCCATGGGCGGCATACAGCGGCGCGTAATCGCGCTCGACCCGCTCCCGGTGCAGCAGGTTGTATTGCGGCTGCTCCATCGACGGCGGCACCAGGCCGTACTGGTTCGCCACGCGATGCGCCTCACCGATGAGCGCCGCCGGCCATTCGCTGGTGCCCCAGTAAAGCACCTTGCCCTGCCGCACCAGGGTATCCATCGCGAACACGGTTTCGAGCACCGGCGTGTCCGGGTCGGGACGATGGCAGAAATACAGGTCGAGATAATCCACGCGCAGACGTTGCAGTGCCTGGTGGCAGGCATCGAACACGTGCTTGCGCGAAAGCCCTTTCTGCGTCGGCTTCGGATCGGTCACCGCACCGAAATACACCTTGCTCGACACGCAATACGCATCGCGCGGCAGGCGCAGGTCGGCGATGACGTCGCCCATCAGCGTTTCGGCCTCGCCCGCGTTGTAGGTCTCGGCGTTATCGAAGAAATTCACGCCATGGTCGTAGGCCAGCGCGATCAACTCGCGGGCGTCGGAACGGCCCACCTGCCGGCCAAACGTGACCCACGCGCCGTAAGACAGCGCGGACAGTTGCAGGCCGGTGGCGCCGAGTCGGCGATATTGCATGGCGATTTCCTCAGACGAACGACAGGACAATCCAGAGCACGACCGCGGCGATGAGGCCAGCGATCACGTCATCGAGCATGACACCCAGGCCGCCTTTCACGCGCCGGTCGAACCAGCCGATCGGCGGCGGCTTGGCGACGTCGAACACGCGAAAGAGCACGAAGCCCAGCGGCACCGCCCACCAGGGCGCCCAGAGCGCGGGCAGCAACGCAATCCACTGACCGACGAATTCATCCCAGACCAGGCTGCGATGATCGTCGACGCCGATGCGCCGACCCGCCACGTCGCACGCCCACACACCGACGGCGAACGACGCCACGATCAGCGCGATCCACGCCGGCCATGGCAGGTCGCGCAGCACTAGCCACGGTACGAGCGCCGCGAGCGATCCCGCCGTGCCCTGGGCCCGGGGCACCAGGCCCGACCCGAAGCCGCAGGCGATCCAGCCCGCGGGGGATGCGAGCAGGCGGCGACGATCGGCCGGGTCGAGGACATACTTCGTGCTCATGCGGCGAAGTGGTTCCAGCCGGTGCGGGCCAGCATCACCGATTCGCCCGAGGTGCCGGTGACGCGCACGCCCGAGCCTTCGACGACGCGGCCGATACGCGCCGCGCCACAGCCCAGGCGGGCAAGGTCGGCGGCCACGTCGCCGGCACGGTCGGCGGGCACGGTGAAGCAGAGTTCGTAATCGTCGCCGCCGCCCAAAGCGAACTGCAGCGCATCGGCGTCGTGGAAATGCGCCAGCATCGCCGCCGAGCGCGGCAGCATCGCCGCGTCGATGTCTGCGCCCACGCCGCTCTCCGCGCAGATATGGCCCAGATCCGCCACGAGGCCATCGGAGATGTCGATGCAGGCGGTGGCCACGCCACGCAAGGCCTGCCCCGCGGCCACCCGTGGCGTAGGCCGGTTGAGCCGGTCGACGAGGGCCGCGTAGGGCGAGGCATCGGCTTCCGCCAGGCAACGCAGGCCTGCGGCGGCGTCGCCGAGCGTGCCGGTGACCATCACGACGTCGCCCGGCCGGGCTCCCGAGCGCAGGAGCGCGCCGTCGGGCGCGGTGAAGCCGTGGACGGCCACGGTGACGGTGAGCGGGCCGCGCGTCGTATCGCCCCCGATCAGCGCCAGCCGGAACGGCGTGGCCAACTCGGCGAAGCCGCGCGCGAGACCATCGACGAAAGCCTCGTCCGGGGTTGGCAGGGTCAGCGCGAGCAGCGCCCACGCGGGCGTGGCGCCCATCGCGGCAAGGTCGGAGAGATTGACCGCCAGGGCTTTCCAGCCGATGTCGGCGGGCGCGGTGCCTACCGGAAAATGCACGCCCTCGACGAGGGTATCCACGGCGATGGCCAGTTCGCGTCCCGTCGGAACGGCGACGACGGCCGCGTCGTCACCGATGCCGGTCAGCACGTCGTCTCGGTGGACGTCGGTGTGCCGGCGAATGCGGTCGATCAGGTCGAATTCCATGCGTACTCCATCGACGCGCGGGGATCGCGCGGGTACGTCAGGATCGCTTCTCGGCCGTACGCCAATGCGTCGCGAGTTTGTCGAGCACGCCGTTCACATAGCTGTGGCCGTGGTCGGCGCCGAAGCGCTTGGTAGCCTCCACCGCCTCGTTGATCACGACGCGGTAGGGCACGTCCGGGCGGTATTTCAGCTCGTAGGCACCCATGCGCAGGGCTGCGCGCTCGATGGGGTCGATCTGGCCGACTTCGCGGTCGACGAAGGGCTTGATGCCGTCGTCGAGTTCGGCCACGTGCTGCTCGACGCCACGCAGGATGTCTTCGAAGTATTCGAGGTCGGCCACTTCCATGTCCTGCTCATGGCGGAACTGCGCGATGACCTGGCCCATCTTCGAGCCGCCGACCTGCCAGGCGTAGAGCGCCTGGAGCGCGCGACGGCGGGCGCGCGAGCGGGCCTGGAGATCGATACCGTGGGGAGGCGTGGGCGTCATTGGCCGAGCTTCGCGTAGAGGTTGGTCATCTCGATCGCGACCATCGCCGCGTCGACACCCTTGTTGCCCGCCTTCGTACCCGCGCGCTCGATGGCCTGCTCGATGCTGTCGGTGGTGAGCACGCCGAAGCACACCGGCACGCCGTGGGCATAGGCGGCCTGGCCCAGGCCCTTGGCCGCCTCACCGGCCACGTAGTCGAAATGCGGGGTGGAACCGCGGATGACCGCGCCCAGGCCGATCACGGCGGCGTACTGGCCCGAACCGGCGACTTTGTAGGCGGCCTGGGCGATCTCCCACGCGCCGGGTACGCGGATGAGGTCGATCGCGTCGTCTTTCACGCCATGGCGCACCAGCGCGTCGCGCGCGCCGTCGACCAGGGGTTCGACGACGAACGCGTTGAAGCGGCCCGCGACGATGGCGAAACGGCCCTTGGGAGTGGCGAAATCGCCTTCGATGATTTTCATGTGGGTGTCCTGATGACGGATCGGCCGCCGGGCGGCCGGCTATTTTACGGGGTTTTGGGTCGCGGGTGCCCGGCGAAGACGAGCCGGGCGCGACCGCCACTTACTTCCAGGCGCCCCGCCGACCCGAACGGCAGGGTGACCTTGGTCGGCCCGTGGCCGAACGGCAGCCCGGCGACGAAGGGGATGCCGGCTGCGGCCGCCACTCGATCGAAGGCGAGCGGAAGGTCGTAGCCGTTGTCGTATTCGGCCACGCGGTAACTGGTGAAATCGCCCAGGACCAGGGCCTTCTGCCGGGTGAGCACCCCGGCGTGGATCAGGTGGTAGAGCATGCGCTCCACCCGGTACGGTGGCTCGGCCACGTCTTCGATGTAAAGGATGCCCCCGTCGACCTCCGGGAAATACGGCGAACCGGCGAGGCTGGTGAGCATCGCGAGGTTGCCGCCCCAGATCGTGCCTTCGACGGCGACGGCGGGCGTACCCGGCGATTCCCAGGCTACCTCGGCCTGATCGCTGGCAAGTACGTGCCACACGTGGTCCCAGGTCAGGGCATCGAGCCGGGACGCCCCGAAATCGGACGCCAGCATCGGACCGCCGAGGGTGACGACGCCGCTGCGCGCCAGCAGGGCGCATTGCAGCGCGGTGAAGTCGCTATGCCCGATGAGCGCCACGGGCGCCGTCGCCAGGCGACGCAGCCCCTCGTAGTCGAGCAGGGGCAGCAGCGGATGCACGCCGTAGCCGCCGCGGATCGCCAGCACCACGTCGGGCAACGGACCGTCGACCAGCGCGTTGAGATCGCCGGCACGCTCCGCGTCGGTGCCGGCGAACCGCAGCTGGCGGCGATCAAGCACGTCCAGGCCGGACAGGCGGTGACCGGCCGCTTCGAGCCGTTCGACGCCGCGGCGTACGGCCGGCACGTCGTGCGGGTAACCGGAAGGGGCGATCAGGCGGATGTCGTAGGTCATCGGGTCCGGGCTATCGGGGCGTCAGGGGCTACTAGATACGGAGTGCGCGAGGCCTTGGCAACCTCGCGCCGGTGGGCTAGTCGACCACTTCGAGGCCGAAGCCCGCGATGCCGACGAACTTGCGCTGGGTGCCGAGCACGCGCAGGCGCTTCACCCCGAGGTCGGCGAGGATCTGCGCACCGAGCCCGAGCTGACGCCATTCCTGGTCGTCCTTCGGCGCCACCAGGGGCGCGCGTTCGCCCTTGAGCCGGGCGAGCAGGGCGTCGGGGGTGTCCTCGCCGGACAGCACCAACAAGACGCCGCGGTCGGCCTCGCCGATGCGCCGCAGCGCCTCGGTGACGGTCAGGCCCAGGTCGTCGCGGCGCAGGTGGAGCACGTCCGACAGCGTGTTGCGCACGTGCACGCGGGTGAGCACGGGCTCGCCATCCTCCACCGCGCCACGGCTCAGCGCGAAGTGCAGCCCGCGACGGATGCCGTCGCGATATGCCACGAGGCGGAACGGTCCGAACTCCGTATCGACGTGATCCTCGTGCACGCGCTCGATCGTCTTTTCGGTCTCGAGCCGGTAACGGATGAGGTCGGCGATGGTGCCGATCTTCAGGCCATGCTTCGCGGCGAAGGCTTCCAGCTCGGGGCGACGCGCCATCGAGCCGTCGTCGTGGAGGATCTCGATCAGCACCGAGGCCGGCTCCAGGCCCGCCATCGCCGCGAGGTCGCATCCGGCTTCGGTGTGGCCCGCGCGCGTGAGCACGCCGCCCGGCTGTGCCGTGAGCGGAAAGATGTGGCCTGGCATCGTGATGTCCGAAGGCGTCGCGTCGGGCGCGGCGGCAACCTGGATGGTCCGCGCGCGATCGTGCGCGGAGATGCCGGTGGTGACGCCCTCGGCAGCTTCGATGGACACCGTGAAGTTGGTATGGAACGGCGAATTGTTGTCGCTGACCATGGGCTTGAGACCGAGCTGGCGGGTGCGCTGCTCGGTCAGCGTGAGGCAGAGCAGGCCGCGGGCTTCCCGGACCATAAAGTTCACGTCTTCGGGCCGCACCTTTTCGGCGGCCATCACGATATCGCCCTCGTTCTCGCGGTCTTCGTCGTCGAGGATCACGACCATGCGGCCGTTGCGAAAATCCTCAAGGATCTCGGGGATGGTGTTGAAAGCCATGCGATGGGACGTCCGGTCAGGCGAAGCCGTGCTGCTTCAGGAAAGCCTCGTCGAGGCGTGGCGTACCGCCTGCGGAAAGCAGGCGTTCGATATAGCGCGCCACGACGTCGACCTCGATGTTCACCGCGTCGCCGGGGCGGCGCGCCGAGAACGTCGTGTGTTCCACCGTGTGGGGGATAAGGTTCACGCCGAAGCGCTGGCCGTCGACCTCGTTCACGGTGAGGCTGGTGCCGTCGATGCACACCGAACCCTTGTGCGCGATGTAGCGGGCGAGGTCGCGCGGCACCTCGAACGTCCAGCGCTGCGAGCGCCCGTCGGGCGCCACGGACACCACCTTGCCCAACCCGTCGACATGGCCGGACACGAGATGACCGCCAAGGCGATCGGCGAGGCGCAGGGCCTTTTCGAGGTTGACCGGGTCGCCGGGACGGCGAGCGCCGAGCGACGTCAGCGAGAGCGTTTCGTTGGAGACGTCGGCGGCGAAATGCGCGGCGCCGTAGTCGACGACCGTCAGGCACACGCCGGACACCGCGATGCTGTCGCCCAGGGCGACGTCGCCCATGTCGAGGGAGGTCGTATCGACCACGAGGCGCACGTCGCCGCCGCGCGGCTCGAGGCGCGCGATGCGTCCGACGGCCTGGATGATGCCGGTGAACATGTCAGACGCCTCCCTGCGGGGAGACGATGGAGCGATGGGTTTTCATGAACGTTTCCCGCGGTGGTGAGCGAAAAACGCCCCAAGGCGCATGGCGGCACGCGCCCCGTGGAGGAGCGCACGACACCGTCTTCTTTCATCCGGACTGTGACCGTCGGCTCCGGCATCGGACCGGATCTGCTGACCTCCCGGCGCGAGGCCGGGAGCGCTCGCGGGCTCGTTTCGCAGGGAAACCTACCGCCGGTGGGGAGTTTCGCCCCGCCCTGAAGACGCTTGTATCCGCACAGGATACCACGCGGCACCGAACCGCCCGCAGCGCGGGGAGCATGCAGGCGTGCACCCTGGCCGCGCGCCCAACCACTTGCCGGGGCCGCCGCCGCAGGATCGGCGCCTACCGCACCGGTGGATGGAGCACCTGATCCATGACCCAACTCGTGCGCGCCGCCGTGTCGCCGGTCGAGGGGCACTCGCCCCGCCCCAGCAAGGCATCGACCACCGTCGCGATCAACGGCTGCTGGATATGCTCTGGATTGGCGACGCGGATGTCTTGCACCCGCCCCTCGGCGTCGAGCTGGATGGGGCCGTCGCCAAAGGTCGCGAACACGAGGCGACCGCGGTCACCGACGATCTCGACGCGGTCCTCGCGCCGGTCGGCACCGAAATTCCACACGCCGGTGCCGAGCACGCCGCTTCTGAACGCGAAGGCCATCGCCACGGCGTCTTCGGCGGGATACGCCTTGAGCTGGTTCGTGGCCATCCCGCGCGCGTCGGCGATCGGTCCAAGCAGGAAGTCGAGGATGTCGAGCGTGTGGCAACCGATGTCGACGAAGATGCCGCCCCCCGAAATCTCCGGACGCACCGTCCACGGCAGGTTCGCCCGATCGCGATAGCGGTCCTCCAAGGGATGGTGCAGCACCACGTTCACCAGCCGCGGCGAACCGATGGCACCCTCGCGCAGCAGGCGGGCGATGGCGCCAAAACGGGGCAACGCGCGACGGTAATACGCGACGAACACCGGCACGCCCGCCGCCCTCCCCGCCTCGACGATCTCCAGGCACTGGCGATGGTTCATCGCCATGGGCTTTTCGAGGTAGAGCGGCTTGCCCGCCGCGATCACCGCGAGCGCCAGGTCGCGATGGCTGGACGGTGGCGTGGCGACGTAGACCGCATCCACCGTCGCATCGTGGATGAGCGCATCCGCATCGTCATACCAGCGCGGTACCCCGTGGCGTCGCGCGTAATCGCGTGCCTTGTCGCCATCGCGACGCATGACCGCAACCAGCGACGCGTCGGGCACCTTCGAAAAGGCCGGCCCGCTCTTGACCTCGGTTACCGCACCGCAGCCGACGATGCCCCAGCGAACGGTAGACAGACCCGTCATCCTTGGGGGTCCGTGTCCGGCCGCATCACCAACCGCATGTCTTCGCCCACCTGCCGCCGGTCGATCGCTTTCAGCTTCCAGCGCGAGGCCATGTCGTCGAGCGGCGGAAGCGTGAGCATCGGCCGCGCGGTGTGCCCCAGCAAGACCGGAGCGACATAGATCAGCAATTCATCGGCCAGGCCCTGCGCGAACAGGGCGCCGCAAAGCACGGGACCCGCCTCCACGTGCACTTCGTTAACCTCGTGCTGCGCCAGCCAGTGAAGCGCCGCGCGCAGGTCGAGGCCACCCTCGTCGCGACGGATGGCGACGCATCGCGCCTGGCGCAGATGCGTGGGCACCACCGCGTCCGGCGCGTGCATGAGCACCGTCGGCGCGTCGACGTCGAGCACGTGCGCGCCATCCGGCGTGCGCAGGGTCGTATCCAGCACGACGCGCCACGGCGGCACGAAGCGTTCCCCCGCCGGCAGGCGAACGGTCAGGCGAGGATCATCGGCCAGCACGGTGCCGCTCGCGGTGAGAATCGCCGAGGATCGCCCGCGCCAGCGCTGCACGTCGGCCCGCGCGGCTTCGCCGGTGATCCATTGGGACGCGCCATCGGCGAGCGCGGTGCGTCCGTCGAGGCTCATCGCGAGCTTCACGCGCACCCAGGGGCGGCCACGCCGCACGCGGCTGAAGAATCCCGCATTGAGTTCGTGCGCCGCCTCCCGCATCAGCCCCACCTGCACGCCGATACCGGCGGCGCGCAGTTGCTCGATGCCCTTGCCGTCGACCTGGGCGAAGGGATCCTCATGCGCAATCACCACGCGACCGACGCCGGCGGCGATCAGCGCCTGCGCGCATGGCGGCGTGCGCCCATGATGAGCGCACGGTTCAAGGGTGACGTAGGCGGTGGCACCACGGGCGGACTCCCCCGCCTCGCGCAGGGCGAACACCTCGGCGTGCGGCTGGCCGGCCTCGGGATGCCAGCCGGTGCCCAGCACGGTATCGCCCCGCGCGATGACGCAACCGACGCGCGGATTGGGCTGGGTGGTGTACAGGCCGCGTTCGGCGAGCCGCAACGCGTGCGCCATGTGAACGTGGTCCATGGCGGGAAAGAAGGGACGCGACATGCGATGTCCTGGGCGGTCAGCTGCTCTTGCGCCCGCGTCGCGCAGCCTCCAGCAAGGGAAGCTGCAGGCCCTCGAGCGACGGCAGGTCACGTTCGAGCTTTTCGATTTCTTCGCGGAAGGCGTGTACGTCTTCGAAGCGGCGGTATACCGACGCGAAACGCACGTAGGCGACCTGGTCGAGCGCCTTGAGTTCGCGCATCACCAGTTCGCCGACCTGGCGCGACGGCACCTCGCGCTCGCCGCTGCGACGCAGGTCGTTGGTGACGGCGCGCATGGCGACGTCTACCGCGTCGCTGGCGACGGGACGCTTTTGCAGGGCGCGCTCGAAACTCACGCGCAGCTTGTGCTCGTCGAACGGCTCGCGACGATCGCCCGACTTGACGATCGCCGGGAGCTTGAGCTCCGCCGTCTCGAACGTGTTGAACCGTTCGCCGCATTGCGGACACTCGCGCCGCCGGCGCACGGTGCCACCGTCCTCGGTGAGCCGGGAGTCGATGACGCGGGTGTCTTCATGCTGGCAGAAGGGACAGTGCATCGATCAGCCGTAGACGGGGAACGTCTGGCACTGCGCCGTCACCTTCTCGCGCACCGCGGCGATGACCGCGTCGTCGCCCGGGGCGTCGAGCACGTCGCAGATCCAGTTCGCCAGGGCCACGGTGTCGGCTTCCTTGTAGCCACGCGTGGTGATGGCGGGCGTGCCCACGCGCAGGCCCGACGTGACGAACGGCGAGCGCGGGTCGTTCGGGACGGCGTTCTTGTTGACCGTGATGTGGGCCTTGCCCAGCGCGGCTTCCGCATCCTTGCCCGTTACCTCGCGACCGATCAGGTCGATCAGCATCAGGTGATTTTCGGTGCCGCCGGAGACGACCTTGTAGCCGCGTTCGATCAGCGTGCGCGCCATCGCCTTGGCATTGACCACCACCTGCTTCTGGTATTCGGTGAACGCCGGCTCGAGGGCTTCCTTGAAGGCGACGGCCTTGGCGGCGATCACGTGCATCAGAGGGCCGCCCTGGATCCCCGGGAACACCACCGACTGCAGCTTCTTCTCGAGCTCTTCGCCCAGGCCCTTGGCCACGATGATGCCGCCGCGCGGACCGCGCAGGGTCTTGTGCGTGGTGGAGGTCACGACATGGGCGTGGTCGATCGGGCTCGGGTAAACGCCGGCGGCGACCAGGCCCGCGATGTGGGCCATGTCGACGAACAGGTAGGCGCCGACCTTGTCGGCGATGGCGCGGAAGCGGGCCCAGTCGAGCACCTGCGAGTAGGCGGAGAAGCCGGCCACGATCATCCTGGGCTTGTGTTCGAGGGCGAGGCGCTCGACCTCGTCGTAGTTCACCAGGCCAGTGTCGGGGTCGATGCCGTACTGCACGGCGTTGAAGATCTTGCCCGAGAGGTTGACCTTGGCGCCGTGGGTCAGGTGGCCGCCATGGGCCAGGCTCATGCCCAGGATGGTGTCGCCGGGGGTCAGCAGGGCGAAATACACGGCCTGGTTGGCCTGCGATCCCGAATGCGGCTGCACGTTGGCGTAGTCGGCGCCGAAGAGCTTCTTCAGGCGCTCGATCGCGAGCTTCTCGGCCACATCGACGAACTCGCAGCCACCGTAATAGCGCTTGCCCGGGTAGCCTTCGGCGTATTTGTTGGTGAGCGTCGAGCCCTGGGCCTCCATGACGCGGGGGCTGGCGTAGTTCTCCGAGGCGATCAGTTCGACGTGATCCTCCTGGCGGCGGGATTCATCGGCGATGGCCTTGGCGAGCTCGTCGTCATAGCCGGCGATCGTGGCATCCTTCGGGAACATCTCGACCTCGTTCGAAGTGCGTGGGGAAAGGCGAAAAGTGTAGCCGAGCGGGCAAGTTGCAACCAGCGCCCGGATTTCACGCCCCTCGCGACCGGCCCGTCGTGTAAGCGAACCGCCCCATGGCGCGTAGGAAATCGGCCCGGCGATGGCCAGCGGCCACCCGGCCGCCGCGTAGCGGTCTATGCTTGCCGGCGTCGGGCCATGACGGCCCGCCCTGCCCGATCAAGGACGATCCATGCGCTCGACATCCCCTGCATCCTCGTGCCGCCCCCGTTGGCTGGCGGCCTGCGCGTTCGCCGCGCTCATTCTCGCGGCCCCCGCCCCCGCCCACGATGCCGTCGCACGATTCGACGACGCCGTCGCGCGCGGCCTTCCGGCCGACGTCGTGACCGGCGAGGGAATGCTCCGGATCGACGAACGCCTTCGCGCGGACGTCACCTACGCGGATAACCGGCGCGAACCCCTTTTCCACGTCACCTGGCAGGGCGAGCCCGGCGTGGCCGTACGCCACGGCGATGTCCTGCGGGTCGTTCTCGGGGGACCGGGCGAGCGGCGTGTCGTCGTCGTCGACGACCGGGGCGTTCGGGCAGCGACCCGATCGACGTCCGCCCACCGGCCGCTTCCGTCGAACCGCATCGATCCCGACCCCACACCGGCCCTCCGGCGCAGCGGCGCCGACGGCAGCGGGGCCGCGTACACCGACATGTATTTATACGTCTACGTGGAGGACGGTCTCGAAAACGACGAGACGACCGAGGGTGGCGAGTGGAGCGAGGGATGGACCGACGACGACCTGGTGTCGACGTTCTTCGCCGCCTGGATCGAGCAGGCGACCCGTGACCACTTCGACGGGCTCACCGTGCACCTGTACCTGCGTCGGCACGTGCCCGGGGTCACCACGCGCTTCGCGCCCACGGCCACCTCCCTGGACGACTGGAAAAGCCGCCTGACCTACCTCTACCCACCGGATGACGAAACGCCTCGCCATGACGCGCCGAACCGGCTGAACCTGTTCCTGGTGCGCGGCTATGCCCAACTACCCGGCTATGTGGGCAGGGTCGACAGGCTGGAAGGCCACTACGGCATGGCGTCGGTATCCAGTCATCCGACCGTGCCCTCCCATGAGATCGGACACCTGCTCGGCGAGCGCCATGAGCTGGCCCGGGCGGGGAAAGACACCAACGGACGGCGATGCGTCACCACCATGTGGCCAAACGCGGACAGTCTGTTCTGCGGGCATTTCAGTGCCGAAAACATCGGCGCGGCGCGGGAGACCGAGGCACGGCTGGGCCGCTTCGGCCCGTGAAGGCGACCTCCGGCGGCCCGCCGCGAGGCGCTATAATGGCGTTTTTGCCCTCCCGCAGGTCGCCTTGCGGGAGGGCGCCGGCCTTCCCCACGGAGCGTCCATGCAATACATCTACACCATGAACCGGGTGAGCAAGATCGTTCCCCCGAAGCGCGAGATCATCAAGGACATCTCGCTGTCCTTCTTCCCCGGCGCGAAAATCGGCCTGCTCGGCATCAACGGCGCCGGCAAGTCGACCGTGCTCAAGATCATGGCCGGCGTGGATACCGATTTCCAGGGCGAAGCCCGTGCCAACCCCGGGACCAAGATCGGCTACCTTGCCCAGGAGCCCGACCTCAATCCGGAGAAGACGGTCCGCGAAGCCGTCGAAGAAGGCGTTTCCGAAGTTCTCGATGCGCAGAAACGCCTCGAGGAGGTCTACGCCGCCTACGCCGAAGAAGGCGCCGACTTCGACAAGCTTGCCAAGGAGCAGGAGGCCCTCGAAGGCATCCTCGCCGCCAACGACGCGCACGCGCTTGAGCGCCAGCTCGAAGTGGCCGCCGACGCGCTGCGCCTGCCGCCGTGGGATGCCAAGATCGGCCCGCTGTCCGGTGGCGAGAAGCGCCGCGTGGCCCTGTGCCGCCTGCTGCTTTCCAAGCCCGACATGCTGCTGCTCGACGAGCCCACCAACCATCTCGACGCCGAATCGGTCGACTGGCTCGAAACCTTCCTGCACGACTATCCCGGCACGGTGGTGGCGGTCACCCATGATCGCTACTTCCTCGACAACGCCGCCGAGTGGATCCTCGAACTCGACCGCGGTCGCGGCATCCCCTGGAAGGGCAACTACACCGAGTGGCTCGAGCAGAAGGACCAGCGCCTCGCCCAGGAAGCCAACCAGGAGAAGTCGCGCCAGAAAGCCATCAAGAAAGAACTGGAATGGGTCCGTTCCGCCGCGAAGGGCCGCCAGTCGAAGGGCAAGGCGCGCCTTAACCGCTTCGAAGAACTCAACTCGGTCGAGTACCAGCGCCGCAACGAGACCAACGAAATCTTCATCCCGCCGGGTGAGCGCCTGGGCAACGAGGTGATCGAGTTCAAGAACGTCACCAAGTCGTTCGGCGACCGCGTCCTTATCGAAGATCTCTCGTTCAAGATCCCCGCCGGCGCCATCGTCGGCGTGATCGGTCCGAACGGTGCGGGCAAGTCCACGCTGATGAAGATGATCATCGGCAAGGAGCAGCCGGATACCGGTGAGGTGAAGCTCGGCCACACGGTGAAGCTCGCCTACGTCGACCAGTCGCGCGACGCGCTCGATGCCAAGAAAAACGTGTGGCAAGAGGTGTCCGGCGGTTCGGACATCCTCACCATCGGCACCTTCGAGATCCAGTCGCGCGCCTACATCGGCCGCTTCAACTTCAAGGGCACCGACCAGCAGAAGATCGTCGGCCAGTTGTCGGGCGGTGAGCGCGGCCGCTTGCACATGGCCAAGACCCTGCTCCAGGGCGGCAACGTGCTGCTGCTCGACGAACCGTCCAACGACCTCGACGTCGAGACGCTGCGCGCGCTCGAAGACGCGCTGCTCGAGTTCCCGGGCTGCGCGATCGTGATCTCGCATGACCGCTGGTTCCTCGACCGCATCGCCACCCACATCATCGCGTTCGAAGGCGATTCGCACGTCGAGTTCTTCCCCGGCAACTACAACGAATATGAAGCCGACAAGAAGCGCCGTCTCGGCGACGACGCCGGCCCGAAGCGGGTGAAGTACAAGAAGCTGGTCTGACCGGCCGGACATGAACCGGCAGGCGCGCGCCTTGCGCGATGGATGACGCTGATCATCCACCGCGAGGTGCGCGCGCCTGCCCTGCACGATTGACGGCGAGGCACCCATGAGTTTCATGACCACCCTGTCGGACGCCTGGCGTCGCAACGATTCACTGCTCTGCGTCGGGCTCGATCCCGAACCGGGCCGCCTGCCCGCCGGGCTCGACGGCGAGGAAGGCATCTTCACGTTCTGCCGCGACATCGTCGACGCGACCGCCGGCGTGGTCTGCGCGTTCAAGCCGCAGATCGCCCACTTCGCCGCCCAACGGGCAGAAGGCGCCCTCGAACGCCTGATCCGCCATATCCATGAGCGGCACCCCGGTATCCCGGTCATCCTCGACGCCAAGCGCGGCGACATCGGTTCCACGGCGACGCATTACGCCGCGGAGGCATTCGACCGCTACGAAGCCGACGCGGTCACCCTCAACCCGTATCTCGGGCGCGACTCGATTGAGCCGTTCCTCAACCGGGCGGACAAAGGGGTCATCCTGTTGTGCCGGACGTCCAATCCGGGCGGCGCCGATTTCCAGGCCATGGACTGCGGCGGACGACCGCTTTACCTGCGCGTGGCCGAGACCATCGCCCGTGAGTGGAACGAAAACGGCAACTGCGCCCTGGTGACCGGGGCGACCTGGCCGGAAGAGCTTGGCCGGGTGCGCGAGGTAGTCGGCGACATGCCCCTGCTCGTGCCGGGCATCGGTGCACAAGGCGGCGACGTGAAGGCCGTGATGGCCCACGGCGGCACACGCGACGGTCACGGTCTGATGATTTCTTCCTCGCGCGCCATCATCTACGCTAGCGCCGAATCGGACTTCGCCGAAGTAGCACATCGCGCGGCCGACGACATGAGAAAATTGGTCAATTCTTTCCGAGAAAAGCGGCTAGACCCATAGCAGTCGCAAATTGCACGATTTGGCAACTGCAAAAGGCTTACGCTGCCGCTCCGGGGTATCGAACAATACCGGCCTTCCAAGGGCGCCACGCGTTACACCGGAGTTGCCATGCCACCTACCAACCGAGGTTTTTCACAGCGCCTGCATGTCGCGCTCGACATGGCCGGCGTCAAGAAAGGCCGCGGCCGCATAACCCAGCTGGCGGATCTTTTCGACGTCAGCCGCGAGACCGCGAGAAAATGGCTTAGCGACCTGGGCCTGCCCGAACTGGAACGCCAGATCGACATGGCGACGCGTTTCGGCGTGAACTTCGAGTGGCTGGCCACCGGCCGGGGTGCCCCGAACGGCGCCACCGGGGTGCGCGAAAGCCCCGCTCTGTATCGTGCCGATTCCCGCGAGCAGCTACGGCTCGTGGGCCTGGTCAGCCGGTTGCCCAAGGAACGCCGCAAGGCCCTGCTGGTGATCGTCGAAGCACTGGCCGAGGCCGAATAACGCGCGCTCGTCGCGCAGGAGCCCACCCCGGCGTCGACTCGGACGCTGAGGCGTTGAGGCGTTGAGGCGTTGAGGCGTCCAGGCCAGAGGCTTCGGTGTCCACCTTCGAGGCGAGTTCCGCACAAGGGAGCGGGGTTACCGCGATGAAAATAACGCCGCGCCCCGCCTCAGTCGTCCCCGATGTCCATGCCCGGAAACAGCACGTCGGTGTATCCGAACTTTGTAAAGTCGGTGATACGCGACGGATACAGTCGCCCGATCAGGTGATCGCATTCGTGCTGCACCACGCGGGCGTGAAACCCCTCCGCGGTACGGTCGATCACCGCGCCCAGGGGATCGATCCCCTGGTACCGGATCAACGAGTAACGATTCACCGCCCCGCGCAGGCCCGGCACCGACAGGCATCCCTCCCAGCCTTCTTCCATGTCCAGCGACAACGGCGTGATCACCGGGTTGAGCAGGATCGTCCGCGGCACCGGCGGCGCGTCGGGGTAGCGGTCGGCCCGGTCGAACCCGAAGATCACCAGTTGCAGGTCGATGCCGATCTGCGGCGCGGCCAGGCCGACGCCGCCGGCGTCGTGCATCGTGTCGAACATGTCGGCGATGAGCGCGTCCAGTTCCGCCGAGCCGATCATCCGGGCCGGCACGGGAGGGGCGATGCGCAGAAGGCGCTCGTCACCCATCTTGAGGATCTCGCGAATCATCGGACGTCCGGGGAAAGGGGGTTCGAGCCGCCAGCATGGCGGGGGAACGCCTCCGGCTCAAGCCTCCTATTCGACCAATGGCTAATACGCCGGGCGCCCGCCACGCATTGACCCCCGGCCCCACGGGGGACGACCCTTGTCGTATCCGCAAGGGGAGCTCCAAACACCATGCATAGCGCCATTCCCAAACCCAGCCCCGCTGGCAAGATCCTCTGGGCCGCCATCGCGCTCGTCGGCGCCTGGTGCCTCGGCGTCGTCGCCCTTCGCCGCGGCGAACCGATCAACGCCATCTGGCTGGTCACCGCGTCGATGGCCGTCTTCGTCATCGGCTACCGCTTCTACGGCCAGTTCGTCGCGCGCCGCGTGCTCGTGCTGGATCCGTCCCGGGCCACGCCGGCCGTGCTGCGCAACGACGGCCTGGACTACGTGCCCACCGACCGCTGGGTCGTGTTCGGCCACCACTTCGCCGCCATCGCCGGCGCCGGTCCGCTCGTGGGCCCGGTGCTCGCTGCGCAGATGGGTTACCTGCCCGGCACGTTGTGGATCCTCGTCGGCGTGGTCTTCGCCGGCGCGGTGCAGGATTTCATGATCCTCGGCCTTTCGCTGCGCCGGGACGGACGGTCGCTCGGCCACATGCTGCGCGAGGAGCTGGGCCAGGTACCCGGCGTGATCGCGATGGTCGGCGTGCTGGTGCTGATGATGATCGTGCTGGCGGTGCTCGCGCTCGTGGTCGTCAAGGCGCTCACGCACAGCCCCTGGGGCACCTTCACCGTGGCGGCCACGATTCCCATCGCGTTGCTGATGGGCGTCTACCTGCGCTATATCCGGCCGGGGCGCATCCTCGAGGTGTCGCTCGTCGGCCTCGTGCTCTTGCTGCTGTCGATCTGGTACGGCAAGACGGTGAACGACACGCCCGCCCTCGCCGCGCTGTTCGACTTCGACGCGAAATCGCTGGCCTGGCTGCTGATCGGCTACGGCTTCTTCGCCTCGGTGCTGCCGGTGTGGTTGCTGCTGGCGCCGCGCGATTACCTTTCCACCTTCCTGAAGATCGGTACGATCGCCCTGCTAGCACTGGCGATCTTCCTCGCCGCGCCGACCCTTCGCATGCCGGCGCTGACGCAGTTCGTCAACGGCACCGGCCCGGTCTTCGCAGGCAACCTGTTCCCGTTCCTGTTCATCACGATCGCCTGCGGCGCCGTGTCGGGCTGGCATTCGATCATCGCCTCCGGTACCACGCCGAAGCTGCTCGCCAACGAGCGCGAAGCGACCATGGTCGGCTACGGCGGCATGCTGATGGAGGCCTTTGTCGCGATCATGGCCCTGATCGCCGCGGCGTCGCTCCACCCGGGCGTGTATTTCGCGATGAATTCGCCCGGGGCCATCGTGGGCACCACGGTCGAGCAGGCCGCGCGCACGATCAGCGACTGGGGCTTCATGGTCACGCCCGGCGAACTGACCGAGACCGCGCGTAACATCGGCGAGAGCACCATCCTCGGTCGCGCGGGCGGCGCGCCCACCCTCGCGGTGGGCATGGCCCAGCTGCTTCACGGCATCCTCCCCGGCGAGGGCATGATGGCGCTGTGGTATCACTACGCCATCCTGTTCGAAGCGTTGTTCATCCTCACCACCGTCGACGCGGGCACGCGCGTGGGCCGCTTCATGATCCAGGAACTGGCCGGCATGGCCTGGGCCCCGCTGAAGAAGACCGACTCGTGGCTCGGCAACGTGGTGGCCACGCTCATCTGCGTCGGCCTGTGGGGCTACTTCCTCTACCAGGGTGCGGTCGATCCGCTGGGCGGCATCAACACCCTGTGGCCGCTGTTCGGCATCGCCAACCAGATGCTCGCCGCGATCGCCCTCATGCTCGCCACCGTGGTGACGGTGAAGCTCAAGCGCGAACGGTACGTGCTGGTGCCGGCGGTGCCGGCCGCGTGGCTGGTGATCTGCACGCTCACCGCCGGATGGCAGAAGCTTTTCGACGCGAAGGTGAGCTTCACGGCGGTGGTGGACAAATACACCGCCGCCCTGGCCGAAGGCCGTCTGCTGGCGCCGGCGAAAAACGCCGACGAGATGCAGCGCATCATCGCCAACAACCGCGTGGACATGATCCTCACCGGCCTGTTCATGCTTCTGGTGCTGACGATGCTCGCGTTCTCGCTGCGGGTGATCGTGAAGGCATGGCGCGCCAACCGGCCCACCGCGCAGGAAGAACCCTATGTCGCGCTGTCCAGCGTGACGCCGTGAGGTGATCGTCATGATCGCTCGAGTCTGGAAATGGGCGGTACAGACCGCCCGCCTCTGCTGTGGCGTGCCCGATTACGACGCGTACGTGAGGCATCTGCGCGCACACCATCCCGAACGCCAGGTGCCGTCGTACAAGGCGTTTTTCCGCGAACGCCAGGAGGCGAGGTATCGCGGCACCGGCGGTCGCTGCTGCTAGCCCTCGGGGCAGGGACGTAAGCGCCTCTCGCATCCGTGCGCGAGGCGCCGCCCCGTGCGGCACGGCGCGGGGCCGGCGTCACATCGGCTCGTCGGCCTCGATCTGGCCGGCGACACGCGAGGCCGCCGCGGCGCGAGCCCGAGTGACGCCGCGGCGCTCCATCGCCACATACCACACCCAGCCCGACAGGCCCGCGAGGCACAGGCCCAGCGAACCGACCGCCAGCAACCGCATGTTCACCGACAGCACGGGCGACAGCACGCCCGCGACGAACGCCGTGAAAAGCAGGCTGCCGAAGGTCTGCACCGAGGACACCGCGCCGCGCTGATCGGGGAACCGATCCAGCATGAGGATCGTGATGGTGGGAAACGCCAGTTGCACGCCGCAGCCGTAGAAGGCCAGCGGCAGCGTGCTCCAAGGCACGCGCGGCACGGGCAGCAGCCACGCCAGCGCCAGGCTGATCGCGCACGAGGACAACATCAGCACGTAGCCCCAGCCCACCGTGCGAATGGCGCTCACGCGTCCGGCCACGCGACCTGACACGAAGGCACCGATCACCATGCCGGCCACCACCGGCACGAAGAGCCACGGAAAACCGTTGGCGTCCAGATGCAACAGATCGCGGATGAGGTGTGGCGCGGACGCGATGTAAAGGAACAGGCCTGAGAAATTGATCGAAGCGGCGATCGCCAACGGCCAGAACGGCAGGTCGCGCAGGATGCTCAGATAGCTGCGCAGCAGGGGGCGCGGACGGAAGACCGAGCGCCGGGATGGCGGGTGCGATTCGTCGAGGAAACGCGCCGTGGCGAGGGTGAGCAGCACCGTAAAGCCCGACAACGCCCAGAAGATACCGCGCCAGCCGTCGATGCCGAGCAGCCACGCGCCCACGATCGGCGCGATGGCCGGCGCCACGCCGAAGATCATCATCACCTTCGACATCATGCGCTGGGCTTCTTCGCCCTGCATGGTGTCGCGCACCACGGCACGACCCACCACGATGCCCGCGCCGCCACTCACCCCCTGCAGCACGCGGCAGGCGAGCAACATGCCGAAACTGGTGGCCAGTGCCGCACCCAGGGTGGCCAGCGTGTACACCGCCATCGCCACGACGATCACCGGCTTACGCCCGTAGGCGTCGGAGATGGCGCCATGGAACAGGCTCATCACCGCGTAGGACAGCAGGTAGACGCTCAGCAACTGCTGCAGCGCCACCTCGCCCACCGAGAAATGGCGACCGATGTCGGGGAAGCCGGGAAAGATCGCGTCGATCGAAAACGGCCCGATCATCGTCAGGGCCGCGAGCAGAAACGGCAGGTAGCGCCGCATGTCGCGCTTGGCGGTCGTCATGGGGCGGCGTCTGCACCGGAAGGGGTGCGGCCAGTATACCCGCCGGGCCCGGTGGCTTGGTCCGGCGGTGCAGATGCGCCCATAATCGCTTCAACGTGGCGTGGCGGAGTTCGTCGTGGGTTACACCGGATTCCTGGCGGTAGGCGTGGGTGGCATGCTCGGCTGCTGGCTGCGCTGGTGGCTGGCCGCGGCATTCAATCCGCTATTCACCGACGTCCCGCTGGGCACGCTCGCCGCGAACCTCGCCGGCGGCCTGTTGATGGGCGTGGCGCTGGCCGTGTTCGATCACTACCAGGCGCTGCCGGTGGAAGTGCGCCTGCTTGTCGCCACCGGATTCCTCGGCGGCCTCACCACGTTTTCCACCTTTTCGGCCGAGGCCACCGGGTTGCTGTTGCGCCAGCACTACGGATGGTTCGTCGCCCATGTCTGCCTCAACCTCTTCGGGTCGCTGCTGATGACCATCGGCGGCCTCATCGCCACACGGGCCATCCTAGCGAGGTAACCGCTCATGAGCGCCGATGCCGCACTGAAAGCCCGGGCCCAGGCCCTGCTCGCACAGGCCGGCATCACCCTCGGCGGAAAGCGCGCCACCGACATGGTGGTGCACGACGAGCGCACCTACGCGCGCGTGTTCGCGCACGGCTCGCTGGGCCTGGGCGAGTCCTACATGGACGGCTGGTGGGAAGCCGCCGACCTGCCGGGTTTTTTCAGCCGCGTGCTCTCGTCGCGCATGGACGAGTCGTTGCGCACGTTCGATACGCTGCGCATGAGCCTGCGCGCACGGCTGCTGAACATGCAGCGCGGCGCCCATGCGTGGGACGTGGGTCGGCAGCATTACGACCTGGGGCACGACCTGTTCGAGGCCATGCTCGGCAAGCGGATGGTGTATTCGTGCGCTTACTGGGCCCAGGCCGACACCCTCGACGACGCGCAGGAGGCCAAGCTCGACCTGATCTGCCGCAAGCTGCGACTGCAACCGGGCCAGCGCGTCCTCGACATCGGTTGCGGTTGGGGCGAGGCGTTGAAGTACGCGGCCGAACGCTACGGGGTGAGCGGCGTCGGCGTCACGATCTCGGCCGAGCAGGCCGCCGACGCGCGAGAACGCTGCCGGGGCCTGCCCATCGACATCCACCTGCGCGACTACCACGAACTCGACGAACGCTTCGACGCCATCCTTTCCGTGGGCATGTTCGAGCACGTCGGCCACAAGAACTATCGCGCGTGGTTCGACGTGGCCCACCGCTGCCTCGCCCCGGCGGGGCTCGCCCTGCTCCACTGCATCGGCAGCAACAGCCGCCCTGGCCGGCCGGATCCGTGGATCGAAAAATACATCTTCCCCAACTCGGTGATCCCGGCGATGAGCCAGGTCGCCGCCGCCCTGGAAGACCGTTTCGTGGTGGAGGACTGGCACAACTTCGGCGCGGACTACGACCGCACCCTCATGGCGTGGCTG
The DNA here is from genome assembly GCF_034063545.1 of Luteibacter sahnii. Classification (NCBI taxonomy): domain Bacteria; kingdom Pseudomonadati; phylum Pseudomonadota; class Gammaproteobacteria; order Lysobacterales; family Rhodanobacteraceae; genus Luteibacter; species Luteibacter sahnii. The sequence goes on along the minus strand of NZ_JAQLOK010000001.1, from coordinate 240,375 downwards.
GCCAACGTCGACGCCGCATGGCCTCGGCTGGGCAAACGCTACGACGAGCGCTTCCGGCGCATGTGGCGTTTCTACCTGGCCTGCTCCGCGGGGGTATTCCGCAGCCGTCGCGATCAGCTGTGGCAGGTCACCCTGTCCCCACGCGGCGTACCCGGCGGCCTGCGCGTGCCGCGCTGACGCGGTGCCCACGACGCACGGCGTAGGGTGCCGGCATGAACCCGACCGCGACCCACGACGCCCCGCTCGAGACCGATGTGCCCGCACGGCTCGACCGCCTGCGCTGGGGGCGCTTCCACACCCTGGTGGCCGTGGGACTGGGCATCACATGGCTGCTCGACGGCCTGGAAGTCACGATCACCGGCTCGATCGCCGGGGCGCTCAAATCCAGCCCGGTGCTCCACCTCACCGACGCGCAGGTGGGACTGGCCGGCAGCCTCTACCTCGTCGGCGCGGTGGTGGGGGCGCTGTTTTTCGGCTGGCTCACCGACCGGCTCGGTCGCAAAAAGCTTTTCACCCTCACGCTGGGCCTGTACCTCGCCGCCACCGCGGCCACGGCCTTCGCGCCGGGCTTGGTCACCTTCGTCATCTTCCGCATGCTCACCGGGGCCGGCATCGGCGGGGAATATGCCGCGATCAACTCGGCCATCCAGGAACTGATCCCCGCCCGCTACCGAGGGCATACGGACCTGGTCATCAACGGCAGCTTCTGGCTCGGCGCCGCCCTCGGTGCGCTGGGTGCGGTGCTGCTGCTCGACATGGGCTGGGTATCGGCGGAACTCGGCTGGCGACTCACCTTCGGTCTCGGCGCGCTGCTGGGCCTGGGCATCCTCGTGCTGCGTCGCTGGATCCCGGAAAGCCCGCGCTGGCTGATGCTGCACGGGCGGATCGACGAGGCCGAGGCCGTGGTCGCCGACATCGAGCGGCGCCTCGGCGCGGCGCCACCGACCGGGCCCCTGCCCCGGCTTCGCCTGCGTCCGCATGCGTTGACGCTGGCGGACGTGGCCCGGACGCTGTTTCGCGACTACCCCCGGCGCACGGTGCTTGGCCTCGTGCTGATGGCGACCCAGGCCTTCTTCTACAACGCCATCTTCTTCACCTACGCCCTGGTGCTTGGCCGCTTCTACGGCGTGGCCGACGCCGACGTCGGGCTTTACCTGTTGCCTTTCGCGGCCGGCAATTTCCTGGGCCCCCTGTTGCTGGGCCGATGGTTCGACACCTGGGGCCGGCGGCCGATGATCGTCACCACCTACCTGCTTTCGGGCGGACTGCTGTTCGCCACGGCCTGGCTTTTCGTTCAGGGATGGCTCGACGCGCGCACGCAGACGGTGGCATGGAGCGTGGTGTTCTTCTTCGCGTCGGCCGCCGCCAGCTCGGCCTACCTCACGGTCAGCGAGAGCTTTCCGCTGGAGCTGCGCGCGTTGGCGATCGCTCTGTTCTACGCGTTCGGCACAGCACTGGGAGGCGTCGTCGGTCCGTGGCTGTTCGGTTCGCTCATCGGCACGGGCGAGCGGTCGTCGATCGGCTGGGGCTATGCGCTCGGCGCGGCGCTGATGGTGATCGGCGCCCTGGCCGCCGCCTGCCTGGGCATCGCCGCCGAGCGGCGCTCGCTGGAAGACGTGGCCGCGCCGCTGGGAAGCCGCACGTAGGACCAGGCGCCCTTCACATATCCGCGCTGCACCGAGCGCGCGCGACGTACCGGACCGGTAAAATGGGGCCATCCCATCTCGACCACGCACAGGGGAGCGGTCACGTGCAGTCACGCAATTTCGCGGTATCCGTCGTCCAGCCCGGCGGCAAGGCCGCCATCGAAATCGAATTCAACGAGAAGGTCCATGGCCTGTCCGGGGATACGCTCTGGCTGTCGCTGGAGGAATCCGCCAGCCGGGAGGACGCCGAGGCACTGCGCGCCCTGCTCGAGCGCATCGGTCACCGCATCACGGTGACGAACGTACGCTCGTAGCCACGGGCGCGGGTTCGTCCACCGCCCTGGCAAGGGGCCGCAGGTGCGGCGCGAGCCGGTGGTTCACCCCGTGCACCTTGCCGCAGCCCAGGCAGCGTCGGGTGCGGCCAAGCCCACCCCGTGCAGTGCGCTCCGCGCCGAGCAGGCAGCCGCAGACGTAGCAGTCGCGGTCGCGGAAACGCAGGCGCCCTACCTGCACCATGCCCAGCAACAGCGCAGCCGTCGCACCGGTGACGAACAGCCAGGCGGGCAGGTTCGAATACAGCGAGGTCATGCCGAACGAACCGGGCATGGACTGGGCCGCGCGCGCGACGGCGGCCGCGACCGATCCACCCGCCAGCCACACGCCGCAAGGCAGGAACATGCGCACGTACATGCGTCCGGTGTAAGACATGCTGGCCCCCTTTCGTCGTTCAGGCGACAGCAGCATGTGGCGCGACCGGTCGATTGGCCGTGAAGGGATGCCCCCTCAACGGCAGCCAGTCCCCCACCATGGTGTCGCCCGCCTCTCCGGCTCCGCTGGCGTCCTGGGGGTTCGAGGACGCGGTCCGCTCCCACCGGGCCGGGGCGACCGGAGGACGTGAGCCGACCGCATCGGCGATCCGGTGCCGACGGCGTCATCCGCTCGACGGCCGCCGGCACGGGGGCCTCACGCGGCCGGCGCGGGGGCACCGTAGGACGGCGGGCGGTCGGCCCGTGCCTTGCCGAAGTCCTTGTTGGGGGTCTCCCCCATCGTGAAGCTGAGCGTGCCGCCGGCCACGAGTTCGGCGTGGGAGATCCAGCTCTTCGTCCAGGGCTGGCCGTTCCACGTGACCGACTGGATGTACGGCCGGCCTTCGCCGTTGTTCTTCGTCTCGATAGTCAGCGTACGCCCCCCGCCCACGTCGATCTGCGCGCGGTCGACGATCGGGCTGCCGAACACATAGTTCGTGCTGACCGGATCGACCGAATACAGGCCCATGGCGCTCATGATGTACCACGCGCTCATCTGGCCGCAGTCCTCGTTGCCGGGCAGGCCGTCCGGCTCGGGAAGGTACATCGTGTCGAGCAGCATCCGTACGCGGGCCTGCGCCTTGTAGTGCGAGCCGGAATACGCGTAGAGGTAAGGCATATGGTGGCCTGGCTCGTTGCCGAAGGCGTACTGCCCGACCATGCCGGCGATGTCCGGCGGCGCGTTGTCCGGCAGGGTAGGATCGGCGTTGAACAGCCCGTCGAGCTTTTTCTCGAACGCGTCCTCGCCACCGAACAACGCCATGTAGTTGTACACGTCGTGCTGGTTGAGGAAGGTGGCCTGCCAGGCATTGGACTCGGTGAAGTCGCGCCAGCGCGAGGAATGGCCGATGGCGATCGGGTCGAACGGCTCGATCCACTGGCCCGCGGCATCGCGCGGACGCGAGAACTGGGTGGTCTTGTCGAACACGTTGGCATAGTTCTGCGAACGCTTGCGCAGTGCGGCGGCCTCCTCGGCATGGCCCAGCGCATCGGCCATGGACGCGACGGCCCAATCGTCGTAGGCGTATTCGAGCGTCTTGCTGACCGCTTCGCCTTCCTTGTCGCTGGGGATGTAACCGAGCTGGCGGTAGTAGCCCAGGCCGAAGTAGTCGTCCTGCATGGCTCGACGGCGGAACACCGGCCAGCCCTTGGCGTAGTCGATACCCTTGAAACCCTTCGCCTGCGCCTCGGCCACGACCACGGCCGAGTGATAGCCGATCATGCACACCGTCTCGATGCCCTGCAGCGGCCACACGGGCGCGCCACTGGGGCTTTCGACGGCGAGACGGACGAGGCCGTCGACGATGTCGGGCACGCGATCGGACTGGTACAGCGTGTAGAGCGGATGCGCGGCGCGATAGGTGTCCCACAGCGAATACGTGCTGTAGTTGTGCCGGCCGGCCGGCAACGTGTGCACGGCCTTGTCCATGCCGCGGTAGCGACCGTCGATGTCGCTGAACACCGTGGGCGCGAGCATGGTGTGATAGAGCGAGCTGTAGAAAAGACGATTGACCTTGTCCGACGAGGACTCCATGCGGATCTTCGACAGCTCGGCGACCCACTCGGCTTCGGCCGCCGCGCGCACGCCATCGAAGTCCCAGCCAGGGATTTCGCCGTCGAGGTTGCGCATCGCACCGTCGATGTCTACGCCGGAGATGCCGACCTTGACCAGCAGCGGCGCCTTCGACGCATGGTCGAAATGCAACGCGGCCTTGAGGTTGTCGCCCTTGACCTCGGTACTGCCGGCCGGCAGCGCCTTGTCGTCGGAGTACAGGGTGACCGAAGTCGGCGCGCGAGAGAGCTTCATCGCGAAGTAGATCACGCGACCGCTCGCCCACTGCCACACGCGGCGACCGCCCACCAGGGTGTCGTTGCCGACCAGGCGCATTTCGACGTCGCTCAGTCGCGTGGGCTCACGCGGGTCGTCCTGGTAGCCATGGGCGAAGTCGACGAGCAGGTGGGCGTCGCCGTCCTTGTCGAAGGTGTAGCGGTGAATGCCGGCCCGCAGCGTGGCGGTGAGCTCGGCGAGGATATCGTGCTTGGTCAGCTTCACCCGGTAGTAGCCCGGATGCGCCTGCTCGCCGGTGTAGTGCGAGCGGTAGCCCTTCACGCCGGTCTTGTAGCCCTTTTCCGGCTTTTCGCCACCGGCCTTCTTCGCGTCGAAACGCGACACATAGTTCACGCCGTCGAAGTCGCGATCGCCGGGCTGGAGCAACACCGGTCCCATCGCGGGCATCACCAGCACGTCGAGCATATCCGACGCACCGGTACCGGACAGGTGCGTGTGGGAGAAGCCCATGATCGATCCGTCGCCCTGGTGATAGCCGGAGCAGCCGTCCCATTGCGCGTTGTTGGTGTCCGGGCTCAGCTGCACCATGCCGAACGGACGCGTGGCACCGGGATAGGTGTGTCCGTGGCCGCCCGAGCCAACGAAGACGTCGACGTAGCCGAGCACGCGATTCGCGGCGGCGCCTGGGCCAGCGGACGCCGGTTCCATGGCCTGCTGCACGCCATGGGCCAGCGCGGAAAGGGAACCGAACTGGCCGACGGCCGTCGCCGCGGCCATGCCCTGGAGAAAACGTCGACGGGTAACCATGAATCGCTCCAACGAAGGCGGCGTCAGACGCGCCGCAGGGTATCGGGGTGTTTGTCCGCGAGGTGAACCACCAGTTCGCCGAAGAGCGTGTTAGCCCAGGCGAACCAGCTTCGCGTGAACTTGGACGGATCGTCCTGATCGAAGGCCTCGTGCATGAAACCCGTGCCGGCGTGCGTGGTCTTGAGCCACTGCAGGCACTGGCGTATCTCCGCCGTGTCGTCGGTGGTGAAGGCCTTCATCATGATCGACATCGGCCAGATCAGGCGCAGGCCTTCATGCGGGCCGCCGATGCCTTCGGCGGCGCTGCCTTTGAAGAAGTACGGGTTACGCGGCCCCCATACCACCGCGCGGGTGCGGGCGTAGCGCGCATCGCGCCCGGTGCATTCCAGGTACGGCAGCCCGAGCAGGCTGGGCACGTTGGCGTCATCCATCACCAACTGGTCGCCATAACCGTCGACCTCGTAGGCCCAGAAATCGCCCTGCGGGTCCTTGACCACGCCGTACTGTTCGATCGCCGCATGCACCTCGTCGGCCAGCGCATTGCACTCGGCCGCGAACGCCGAATCACCGTAGAGCGTGCCGTGCATCTGCGCCAACCGACGCAGCGTGACCACCGCGAACAGGTTGCCCGGGATGTTGAACGGATACAGCGTCGCGTCGTCCGACGGACGGAACATCGCATGGATCAGGCCCACCGGACGCGTCGGATTACCGTACCCCTTGAGGAACTGGCTCTCGGTCGGATGCGGCGACGTGCGCTGGAAATGGTAAGGACCCGGGCCGTCCTTGCGCTGCTGCTCGCGAAACGTATGCAGGATGCGCCGGGTCGCCTCGCGCCACGCGTCGTCGAACGGCCCGCGATCGCCCGTGGTCTGCCAGTAACCGTGCGCGAGGCGCACGGGATAACACAGCGAATCGATTTCCCATTTGCGCTCGCCCACGCCGGGAAGCATGTCGGTGTCATCGGACTGCGCCCAGTCCAGCGTACTCTTGCCGCGCGGATCGGGCATGAAGGCGTTGGCGTAGGGATCGATCGCGATGCAGCGCGCCTGGCGGCGGATCAGCCCGCGGAACAGCTTGCGCAGGGCTTCGTCCTTCGGCGTAAGCGGCAGGTAGGGCCATACCTGGGCGGACGAATCGCGAAGCCACATCGCGTCGATGTCGCCGGTGACGACGAAGGTATCTTCGTGGCCGTCCAGCCGGCCGAGTTCCACCGTGGTATCGAGCGTGTTGGGGAAGCAGTTCTCGAACAGCCAGGCCAGTTCGGGATCGCCGATCTTCTTTTTCGTGGCGACGATCAAGGCCTCGACCGCGGGGCTGGTGAACTTTCGCCTGGCCAGCGGTGGCCGCTTGCTGGGAAAGCGCGAGGCGGCGGACGCGACGCCCACGCCGCCGGCCACGGCGAGGCCGGGGGCGAGCGAGAGCCACTTGAGCAGGTTGCGGCGACTGGGGTTCACGGGGTGTGCTCCTTCAGGGCGTCGACCAGCGACATCGCGGATACGGCGTGGCGCAGCGTGTCGACATCGACGTCGCCCTGCACCTGGATGCGACGGCTTTCGCCCGGCAGCAGGTCGAAGGCGTTGTCGGCCAAGCGAACATTCAGGTCGCCGGTATCGATCCACACGGCACGCGCGAGGCGCTTGGCGCTGACGGTGATGACCGGATGATGGGCATCGCCGCCCACGCTCCACGATAGTTCCGGCTTGGGCAGCGCGAGATCGCGTGCCGCGTCGAAATAAAGCAGGTGATGCGCGAGTGTCTCGCCCTGCTCGATGAGATCGAAGGCGACCACGGTGCGCTTGGGATCGGCGCCCTTGAGCAACGCGGCATCGGTGAGCTTGAGCACGTTCGTGCTGGCCAGCGCCGCGGCATGCACCGGCTGGCTCGTTTCGCGCAACAGCTTGCCGCCCATGTCGTAGACGCGCAGGCGCAGGGTCGCGTCGAAACCGGTCGTGCGATCGGACACGGCGAAGACGTCGGTCACGCCCTCGCGGCGCAACGGCACCACGTCCACCGGCGCGTAGAAGCGCCGTGCGTGGTATTGCAGCGCCTTCCAGCGGTTGAAGTAATCCACGCTGGCCCAGGACGCGCCTGGCCACACGTCGTTGAGCTGCCAGTAGAGCGTGCCCATGTTGCGCGGGCGGGCGCTGCGCAGGTGCTCCGCGGCCAGTTCGATGCCTTCGGCCTGCATCACCTGGCTCAGGTAGACGAACGACGGGAAGTCCTTCGGTTCGCCGTAACCCTGGCGGATGTAAAGCAGCAGGCGCTGGTTGCCGTCACCGTTGGCGAACTTCTGGTGCGCGCGCATCACCTTCGACTCGGGCTGCATGTCGTCGGGCGCGGCGAACGCCTTGATCGTCGCCATCACGGGGAACGACTGCAGGCCATACTCCGACTGGAAACGCGGCGTCATGTCGAGGTAATGCGATATCGGCTCCGACCCGGACCACACTTTCCAGTAGTGGTAGTCGCCGTCGCTTTCGACATTGGCCGGGCCGTCGTAATCCGTGCTCGGCGAGCTCGCCCAGTAAGGCGTACCCGGTGACAGGTCGGCGACGACCTTGCGCAACGTCTTGCCGAACAGCTCGCGCATGCCGTCGTCGATGCGCTTGACTTCATCGGCGTTGATGAACTTGCGGAAGTCCTGGCGATCCGGCCAGTCGTCCCAGCCGGTCTGCACTTCGTTGTTGCCGGCCCACAGTACGATCGACGGATGGTCGCGCAGGCGCGTGACCTGCTCTACCGCTTCGATGCGCGCGTTCTCGCGGAATGCGTCGTCGTACGGGGTGATCGCGCCGCCGTACATGAAGTCCTGCCAGATCATGATGCCCAGGCGGTCGGCCGCCGCGTAGAAGGCGTCGTCCTGGTAGGTGCCGCCGCCCCACATGCGCAGCATGTTCATGTTGGCGTCGCGGGCCGAATGCAGCAACGCCTCCAGGCGCTCGGGCGTGACGCGCGAGGGAAAGCTGTCGTACGGAATCAGGTTGGCGCCCTTGGCGAACACCGGCACGCCGTTGACCACGAAAGCGAAGCTGCGGCCCCAGGTGTCCTTCTCCCGGCGCAGTTCGACGCTGCGCAGGCCGGTCTCGCGATCGACACTGGCCAAGGCCTGGCCGTCAGCAACCACCTCGGCGTGGAACCGGTAAAGGCTGGGATCGCCATAGCCGACCGGCCACCAGCGCTGCGGGTGGGCGATGGTCAGCGGCAGCGCCACGTGGTTTTCGCCCTTGCTCAGAGCCACGTCGCGCGCTTGGTGACCGTGCGTGCCGTCCGGCGCCGTCCAGTCGAGCGTGAGCGTCACCGGACCGCTCTTGTCCGCGCGCACGTCGAACTGGCCTTCGAGCTGGGCCGTGTCGGCATCCACGTGCTTCTGGGCGACGTGGAAATCGGCCAGGCGCAGGGTGTCCCAGCTCTCCAGCCGCACCGGTTGCCAGATGCCGAGCGTGACGTAGCGCGGACCCCAGTCCCAGCCGTACTGGTAGTTCGCCTTGCGCACGTAATTGGACGTCTGCTTGCCCTTGGGCTCGTCGCCGAACGACGAATCGAATTCACCGGGCAGGGAGTACGGCTGCTTCATCAGCCACGGCAACAGGCGGCCGATGGGTGACTGCAAATGCACCACGAGCGTGTTGGCGCCCTTGTGCAGGATGTCTTTCACGGGCAGGCGCCAGCGCCGGAACATGTTGTCCGCGCTGAGCACCTTCTTTCCGTTGAGCGAGACGTCGGCGTAGGTGTCGAGCCCTTCGAACACGAGATCGACGTGGCCGCGGGCAAGGGTGGCCGCGTCCACGTCGACATCGAGCTGGTAGTCCCAGTCGGACAGGCCGATCCATTGCAGATTCGCCTCGTTGTCGCGCCAGAAGGGATCGTCGATCTTCTTCAGGGCGAGCAGGTCGGTCTGGACGGCTCCCGGCACGTGCGCCGGGAGCCAGTCCTTCAGGTCGGGGTGCGCGTCCGCTTGCGTCCCTTGGGCGAGACGAAAGCGCCAGCCGGCGGAGAGGTCCTTCTCCGTCGGCGGGGTGGCGCCGGCCGCTCCGGCGGCCAGCCAGAGCGCCAGGGCCAGCGACGCGCGCCGCATCACAGCTTCAGGCCCAGGGTAAGCGTGTAGGTGCGTCCGTTCTTGTACGAGTACAGCGGCTGGCTCGGGCGATCGTCATACACCTGGTAGGTCTCGTCCAGAAGGTTGGTGCCATCCAGCGAGATACGCATGTGGTCGTTGATCTGGTAGCCGACCGACGCATCGAGCTGGCGGAAGATGCCGGTGATCTGCTGGGTCTGCAGCGCGGCGATGGACGTAAAGTACGACGAACGCCAGCTGTACGTCACCCGCGCGCTCCACGGGCCCTGCTCGAAGAACGGCGACAGGTTGAACGAGTTCTTCGAGTTGTACGGCAGCGGGAAGTCGTTGCTGGTGTCCGCGTCGGAGTAGGTGTAGTTGGCCATCATGCCGAAGCCGAGGCCGAAGTTCTGCTGGTAGGTGAGCGAGGCGCCCTTGACCTTGGCGACGCCGGCGTTGATCGGCACCTGCATCTGGTAAAGATCGTCGCGCTGGTTGGTCAGGTTGTAGTGCGTCTCGAGCACCTGAGTATTGAGGATGTAGCCCGAGATGCGGCGGAAGAACAGCTCCGCGGCCAGTACGCTGTTCTCGGAGAAATACCACTCGGCCGAGAAGTCGTAGTTGGTTGCCTTGTAGGGACCCAGGTCGGTGTTGCCGCGCGAGCCGGTGAGGCTGCGGTCGTCGAGGGCGACGTACGGCGTCATCTGCTGGTAGCGCGGACGGGCGATCGTCTGCGCGTAGGCGAAGCGCAGGGTCACATCCGAGGCCACGTCGTAGGCGATGTTCAGCGACGGCAACCAGTTGTGGTATGCGCTGCGCTTGTTCACCGGCGCATACGTATCGTTGCCGGCGGCGTTGTAGCCGTCCACCGTGTCGCGGGTGCGGAAGTAGCGCACGCCGAGGTTGCCGCGATAGTCGTCGCCGGCGAAGTCGCCCTGGATGTAGAACGCGCGGTTCTGTTCCTGGATCGCGTAGGTCGCCTTCGGATCGATCGGCGCGCCGTAGATATCCACGAGTCCGTTGACGCTGTCCTTGAGCTGGCCCTTGCTGAGGGTGGTCCAGTTTTCCATGCTCGGGGTAGCGTTCAGGCCGCCGAGGTAGCCGTCCGGGGTCTGGCCGCCGGCCCAGTCGGCCAGCGTGAGACCGCCGACGCCCATGCTGGCGAGCGACGGGAAGCGCGAGGCGTAGGCATCCTGACCGTTGTAGTGGTTGGTCGCCTTGACGCCCACCTCGATCTGGTTAAGCGGGCCCCAGCTCACGTCATGCGCGAAGTCGGCCTGGAAGTAACGCTCGCGGTCGTAGGTCGGCGCGCGGCTGAAGCCGAGGCCGTTGATCGTCGCCGCCGACGGATTGTCGGGGAAGTTGTAATTGATCTGCGGGTGCTCGCCCGCGAGGTTCCAGTTGTAGCCGCCCAGCGACTTGAACTGCGCGTTCCAGATGCCTTCCGAACCGCCGGTCGAACCGGTGTAGCCGATCTGGCTCGACGCGGTCCAGCCGTCGCCGTACCAGTCGGCGCGCAACTGCGCGGCGCCGGTGTTGACCTTCGACTCGCGCTCGTAGCCGTCGAGGTAGGTCGGGGCGAGCGGGCCGTAGTTGGCGTTGGTGATCACGCCATGGTTCACCGAGGCCGAGGTGGCGTACGGGGCCGAACTCGACCAGTCGCCGTAGCGGCTCTGGTTGTAGTTGTCGAACTTCTCGGTGACGTACAGGCCGGTGAAGTTGAGTTCGAACGCGTCGTTCGGCTTCCACTGCAGGCCGGTCGACACGCCGTCGCGCTTGCGCTTCTGCTGGAACCACGCGGTGTTGATCGCGGTGGGGTACGTCGGCTGCTGGTCGGCCGGCACCACCCCCGGGGCGAACTGGTGGTTGGGGTTGGTGTCGGTCGGATCGTTCGCGCGCTGGTAGCCGAAGATCTCGGTGCCCTGGCGGTCGATGATGCGATCGGAGTGCATGAGCGAACCGAGCACGCCGAAGGTGTTGTCCTGGTTCTTCCAGCTGTAGAAGACCGACGCGTTCGGCTTGCCGGTGTCCGCGCGGTCGTTGTAGCTGTAGCTGACGTTGCCGGTGAGCGTGTTCGCCTTGAGGTCCAGCGGACGGCGGGTGTTCACGATCACCGTGCCGCCGATGGAGCCTTCGTCGATCTTCGCCTGCGGGGTCTTGTAGACCTGGGCGTTGCCGATGATTTCGGAGGTCAGCAGGCTGTAGTCAAACGAGCGGCTGTCCGGGTTGTTCGGGTCGGACGTCCAGTTGGTCGAAGCCAGCGTCTGGCCGTTGAGCAGCAGGCGGTTCAGTGCCGGGTCGGTGCCCAGGATGCTGACCTTGTCGCCTTCGCCGAAGTTGCGATCGACGCTGATGCCCGGCAGGTGCGACAGCGATTCGGCGACGTTGGTGTCCGGAAACTTGCCCACGTCTTCGGCCGAGATGGCGTCGACGATCGAATCGGCATTGCGCTTGAGGTCGAGCGATTTCTGCAGGCTCGCGCGGATACCGGTGACGGTGATGCCGCTGAGGTCGGCCGCGTTCTGGGGAGTGGACTGGCCGGCGGGGGCGGTCGTCCCGGCGTCGTTCGCGGACGGGGCGGCGTTGGCGTCCTGCGCCATCGCACTGCCTGTCGCGAGCAGACCGGCCAGGATGGCCATGGAAAGTACGCTGATACGGTGGGTCACATCGATCTCCTGGAAAGGGAAAGGAAGCCGGTCCCGATCGCTGTCGGGTCCCCGCTCCCGCGTCTGCTTTTTTCCGAGCGCACGGGACCGCGCCGGCTGAAAACCGGCGTCGGGAACATGCGCTGCGTGAGGGTCTTTTTTTGTCGCCCTTTTTCACTTGCGCGCCGCCGGTCTGCGGGTTCTGGCGCGAAAGCCCGGTCTTGCCGTGGCAAGGCCGTGTTATCGCTGGATTCTTAATTCCCCCGACAGTGAAGTCAACTGATTTTTAACTCGATCCAAGGATGGTCAAGTGCGCACATCACCATGATTTCATTGGATAAATCGAGAAGACCAAAATAGTGCAGTGCGGAATGCGCATTGGTCTTTTGGATCGATCCAGCTTGATGGGGGCATGGTGTGCTTTTCGGGCAAGTGGCTGTTTTCGCGTGGAAAGGGGTTGGTGGTTACGAGAGAGGTGCGTTGGAGGGGTTTGGACGGGGCTGCTTGTTGCAATGCAGCGTGGAAAAGCGGGGGTTGGGGGGGGAAGTGGGGACGCGGTCCGGCGTGCGGTCGAGGGCCCGGCCGACGCTGCTTTGGGTGTCGAGGGGTATCCACCGCCACCAAAGGGTCGCGTAACGCACACGCGAGCCTTCCAACTCCCCAACGTGCGGGGCAGGCGCCCCCACTTCCCACCTCCCACCCCCAACAACCCGCTTCGCCCTCGCCACGAAGCCGAGCGCCCCACCCTACGGCCACCCCCACCCAAACCCCCGCTAAACCCGACTGCAAAACCGCAAGCCCTTGCGCCGCCAGACAGCGCCCAGTCACGCGCCGAAAACGACATTGGCGCCACGCCGGGTCCACAGGCGATCCGGGACGAGAGGGCACCATGAGACACACTACGAAGGACGTCGTACTGATGACCGCGCTGTCGGTCGCTATCGTCGGCATGCTTGCCGGTTGCCAGCGCCAGGCGCCCGCGGATGACACCGCGGCCGCGCCACCGCCGGCCACCACGGGAGCGCCAGACAACGCGGCACCGCCGGCACCCGCTTACCAGCCGCCGACGGCGGAACAGCTCTACGCGCTGGTCTCGCCGATCGCGTTGTTCCCGGACAAGCTGGTCGCGCTCACGCTCGCCGCGTCCACGCATCCCGACGACGTGCACGCCGCGCGCGGTTTCCTCGAAGACAACCGCAACCTGAGCGGCTCGGCGCTCATCGACGCCGCCAGCAACCAGCCGTGGGACCCGAGCGTCAAGGCGCTGGTCGCCTTCCCCGCCGTGGTCGACCAACTGGACGGCCATAACGACTGGACCGCCGCTCTGGGGGCGGCCTACGCGGCCGAGCCCACCGACGTGCTCAACGCGATCCAGGTCATGCGCCAGCGCGCCCGCGCGCACGGTTCGCTGGCCGATACGCCGCAGCAGAAGATCCGCGTGGTGGACACGCCCCAGCCGCAGGCGACCACCACCACGACCACGGTGGTCGAGGAACGCCGTGTCGTGGAACCGCCGGCGCAGACCATCGAAATCGAACCGGCAGAACCCGACGTCGTCTACGTGCCGCATTACGATCCCGATGTCGTCTACGGCGAGCCGGTGTATTCGCGCGTCTACACCACCGAACGCTGGTACGAGCCCGCCCCCGACCGCGGCGATCTCGTGGCCACCGGCATCGTGTCTTTCGGCGTCGGTGTGCTGGTCGGCGAACTCTTCGCGCATCACCACGACCATCCGTGGGGCTGGAATGCCTGGAACACGTCGTGGGGTGGCCCGCGCGGTGGCGGCTACGGACCGCCGGCCGTGGTCTATGACAATCATCCGTATGTCGTGAACCGCAATACGGTCATCAACCGCTATACCAACATCGACCGTTCGGTGCACATCGACAACCGGCACAACTTCGGCAACGTGTCGGTGCGCAACAACACCTACAACGGCGCGCCGCCCCCGGGCCCGGCCGGCGGACCGGCGGCGGCCATGGCGCCGCGCGCGACGGACTTCGCGCACATGCAGCGCCCGAACTTCAACCCCGCGATGATGCGCGCCACGGCGCCGAACGCGCGGCCGGCGTTGCCCCCGCCGGGTGCCGAACGCGCCGGGATGATGCCGCGTCCCGCGGGCGAGCCGGGACGCCCGGTGGATCCGCGCACGTTCGCCGCAGGTCGGCCCGCGCCCAACGCGCCGCACGGTGTCGACCCGGCGATGATGCAGCGTAACGAGCGTCTGCCCGAGGCAGGGCCCGGCGCGCCTCGTGCGCCGGAGCATCCCGGCGGTGCGGAGGCCTTCGCGCGCGACCGCCAGGCGCTGGCCGCCCACGAGCCGACGCCGGCAGCGGCACGCCCGGCACAGCCGATGATGGACGCCCGGCACGCCCCGGCCCCGCAGCCGATGGCGCCGCGCCAGGACCGCGTCGAGCCGCGTATGCCGCCGAACGATGCGGCGCGCTTCGCCCAGCACACCCCGGGCGCGGCACCGCGGATGGAACCACAGCGCATGGATCAACGCATGCCGCCCCGCGAGGAACCTCGCATGGACGCCCGTCCGGAACCGCGCCCCGAACCGCGGATGGAGGCACGACCGGCGCCGCGCCCGGACGCACGCCCCCAAGGGCACCCCGAGTCGAGGCCGGCGCCGCGGCATGACGAACACCGCGAACCCGAACACAAGGACGACAAGCACGATCACTGATCATGCCGACAACGAAAAGGCCCCGCCGAGTGAAGGCGGGGCCTTTTCATTTTGACGGGATAGCGTCGCGCTTACCTGGCGCGCGGACGTCCCGCGGGCTTGCGACGCGCACCAGTCTTCCGGGTGGCCGTCTTTGCGGGCGCCACCTTGCGGGCCGACGCGCTCTTGGCGGCGGCGGGCGTCGCACCCGTCGCACGGCGCGACGCCGTCTTGCGCGTCGCGGTCGCTTTCCTGCCGGGCGTGGCCGTCTTCGCGGCAGCCCCCCTGCCCTTCTTCGCGGGCGCGCGCTTGGCGGTCGCGGCACGGGGCGCATCGCTGCCCACCGCCGGTGCGGCATCGGCCTTGCTCCGCGCCGACTTGCGCGCCAGCGGCTCGCTCGACGAGTTCAGCGGACGCCACGAGCGACCGCCCATGGCCAGCAACGTGTCGGACGACGCCGGGCCCGCGCTGCCCGAGGCGTAGTTCGGGAAGTCGGCGGGCATGCGCTGCGCCCACTCGTCGAGGATCGGCTGCACGGCGCGCCAGCACGCCTCGACCATGTCGGCGCGCTGGAACAGCGTGGCGTCGCCGGTCATGCAATCGTAGAGCAGGGTTTCGTACCCCACGTTCGGTTCGGCGCGGAACCAGTCGGCGTATTTGAAATCCATGCGCACCGGCGCCAGCTCCACGCGCGGACCGGGGCGCTTCACGTCGAACTGCAACGAGATGCCTTCGTCGGGCTGGATCTGCAGCACCAGCCAGTCGGGACCGAACGCGTCCATGCCCGTGCCACGGAACGGCGCGAACGGCGCCGACTTGAAGCGGATCGCGATTTCGGTGGTACGCCGGCCCATGTGCTTGCCCGTGCGCAGGTAGAACGGCACGCCAGACCAGCGCCAGGTGTCGATCGACAGCTTCATCGCCACGAAGGTCTCGGTGACCGAGTCGGGGGCCACGTCGGGCTCGTCTCGGTAGCTGGCGGCCAGTTGCCCATTGACCGCGCCCGGGCCGTACTGGCCGCGCACGGCATCTTCCGGCTGCACGGGGCGGATCGCCTCGATCACCTCGGCTTTGCGCGTGCGCACGGCTTCGGCATCGAAGGACGACGGCGGCTCCATCGCCACCATCGCCAGCAACTGGAAAAGATGGTTCGGCACCATGTCGCGGAGCGCGCCGGTCTGTTCGTAGAACGAACCGCGACGCTCGACGCCGACGGTTTCGGCTACGGTGATCTGCACGTGGTCGATCCGGTCGCGGTTCCAGATCGGCTCGAACAGGCCATTGGCGAAACGGAACGCCATGATGTTCTGCACCGTCTCCTTGCCGAGGAAGTGATCGATGCGGTAGACCTGGTCTTCGCGCAGCACCTTGAGGATGCGCTCGTTGAGCGCACGGGCCGACGGCAGGTCGTGGCCGAACGGCTTCTCGATGATCACGCGTCGCCAGAAGCGGCCGTCGGGGCCACCGTCATCGACCAGACCGGCCTTCTGCAACTGCTCGATCACGTCGCCAAAGAAGCGCTCGGGCGTGGCGAGGTAAAACAGCACGTTGCCCTGGGTGCCACGTTTGCGCTCCATGTCGCGCAACTTGCCCGCCAGGGAGTGGAACGCGGAGAGGTCATCGAAATCGCCCGCGTGGTAGGTCATCTGCGCGCTGAGCCAGCCCCACGCCTCTTCGTCGAGCTTGCGGCCGCCGGCGCCCACGTAGCGCTCGAGCGCCGCATGCAGGCTGCCGCGCCACGCGTTGTCGGTCATCTTGCCGTGGTTGAAGCCCACGACGGAAAAGTTGTCGGACAACAGGCCCGTGCGGCGCATGTTGTAGAGCGCGGGTACCACGAGGCGGCTGGTCAGGTCACCGGCCGCGCCGAAGATGACGACGGTACACGGATCGGCCGGGTGGGCGCGCGAACTGGTGCGCTTGGCGGTGGCTTGACTCATGCGCGAACTCCTGGGGGATAGGTGGATTCGGGGGCGGCGTGGACATCCGCCGTCGCGCTGCTGCCTCGCGCCAGGCTGTAGGCGGCGTTGACCAGCGCGACGTGCGAGAAGGCCTGGGGGAAATTGCCCAGCAGGCGCTTCGACCGGGGATCGTACTCCTCCGCGAGCAGTCCGAGGTCGTTCGTCAGCGAGATCAGCCGCTCGAAAAGCGCCCGGGCCTCGTCGATACGGCCCAGCAACACGTAGTTTTCCACCAGCCAGAAGCTGCACGGGAGGAACTGCCCTTCGCCCGGCGACAGCCCGTCGACCCCGCTGCGCGTGTCGTAGCGGAGCACGAAGCCATCGACGAGGAGATCGCTCTCGACGGCGCGCACCGTGGCGACCACGCGTGGATCATCGGGCGGCAGGAAATCGGTCAGGGTCACCAGAAGCAGGCTGGCATCGACCTGGGTCGAACCGTATGACTGGGTGAAACAGCCGCGCTTCGGGTCAATGCCTTTGGCGAGGATGTCGGCCTTGATCTCGTCGGCGATGCCGCGCCAGCGGGCCGACAACGGCGAACCCGCCTGGCGCGGCTGCTCGGACGCGCGCTGGAACGCAAGCCAGGCCATGACCTTCGAATGCACGAAATGGCGGGGCTCGCCGCGGATCTCCCAGATGCCCTCGTCCGGATGACGCCAGATGCTGGCGAGGTGATCGAGGAACACTTCCTGCACGCTGTCGGCCTCCGGCTGGAGGGCCACGCCATGGCGCACCGCGTGGGAGAACGCGCCCACCAGTTCGCCGAAGATGTCGAGCTGGAATTGCGACGACGCCGCGTTGCCGACGCGCACCGGGCGCGAGCCCTCGTAGCCGGGCAGCCAGGGCAGTTCGTATTCCTCCAGGCGGCGCTCACCGGCGAGGCCGTAGAGCACCTGCAACTGCCCGGGCGAACCGGCGACCGCGCGGCGCACCCAGTCGCGCCAGGCGCTGGCCTCGCCGTGGTAACCAGCGTTGACCAGGGCCGAGAGCACGAACGTCGCGTCGCGGGCCCAGCAGTAGCGGTAATCCCAGTTACGTTCGCTGCCGATCCACTCGGGCAGCGAGGTGGTGGGTGCGGCGACGATGCCGCCCGTGGGCAGGTAGCTGAGGCCCTTGAGCACCACGAGCGAGCGGCGGACGATGTCGCTCCATTCGCCGACGTCGCGGCAGCGGCCCGACCAGTCTTCCCAGAACGCGAGTGAATCCTCCAGCGCGATCATCGGATCGATCGCCTCCGGCGGCGACAGGTGCGACGGCCCCCATGCCAGCGCGAACGGCACGATCTCGCCGGCCGCCACCACGAAACGCGCGACGCTATGCATGCCCTCGCCTTCCACCGGCACGGGGCTGCGCATCACCAGCAGGTCCGGACCCGC
Organism: Luteibacter sahnii; assembly: GCF_034063545.1. Taxonomy (NCBI): domain Bacteria; kingdom Pseudomonadati; phylum Pseudomonadota; class Gammaproteobacteria; order Lysobacterales; family Rhodanobacteraceae; genus Luteibacter; species Luteibacter sahnii. Next base: position 222,620 of record NZ_JAQLOK010000001.1, on the reverse strand, counting down.
GACCGCCGTGAGCGTCTCGTCGTCGACCCGCGTCACCCAGGGCACGGCGTTGCCGTAGTCGAAACGGATGCGAACCAGGGCTTCGAAATCCACCCGGCCCTCGATGCCCTCGACGATGCGGATCACCCCGACCTGTTCGCCGGCGAACGGCATGAAATCGGTGACCCGCGCCCGCCCGGTCGCGGTCGTCCACTCGGTACGCAGCACGAGGCTGCCGTCGATGTAGTCGCGTCGGGATTCGGCCGTGGGATCGGCCGGGGCAAGGCGCCAGCAACCGTGGCTCTCATCGCCCAGCAGCGAGGCGAAGCAGGCCGCGCTGTCGAAGCGCGGCAGGCACAACCAATCAATCGAACCGTCCCGCGACACCAGGGCCGCGCTCCGGCAGTTGCCGATCATCGCGTAGTCTTCGATCCGCGCCGCCATCGTGTCCTCTCAGGTCAAGACTCAACCGCAGGACACTAACCAGGCCGGCGTTAGCGGGACGTGTCCGGACGTTATTGCGAGGGTATCGCGCGTCAGTGGTGCGACGTCGCGACCGGCGCGGGCGAAGCGACCTCCACCATGCGCCTGGCGAGCTCCTCTTCGCCGTACACGACCTCGCTGGCGCCCAGGCGCGACAGATGCCCCATGCAATCGGACGAGTGCGCACGCGCGATGATCGGCAGGTCCGGGCGGAGCGCCCGGGCCGCGCGCACCACCTGGCCGCCCTCGAAGGGATCGGGCACGGCGACGATCAGCGCGCGCGCCGCCGCGAGGTTGGCTTCGGCCAGCACCGGTCCGGCGGCGGCGTTGCCGATGACGACGTCCGCTTCGCCGCCCTCCCGCAGTTCGCGCACGGCGTCTTCGTCGGTCTCGATCACCAGGATGGGGGCTCCCAAGGCGCTGAGCTCGGCGAACACGCGGCGGCCGACGCGGCCGAAACCCACGAGCACGGTATGGCCTTTGACGATGGGATGCTCGTCGGGCGCGTCGGCGTCGTGCTTCGCCACCCAACGGTCCAGGGCAATGAAAAGCAACGGATTGATGAGAATCGACACGATGGCCGCGGCGAGCAAGACATCGCGCGCCTGCTCGCTCAACAGGCCCACCGACACGCCGAGTCCGGCCAGGATGAACGAGAATTCGCCGATCTGGGCGAGGCTGGTGGCGATGGTGAGCGCGGTCTTGGGCGGACGGCCGAACGCGCGCACGATCGCATAGGCCGCCAGTGACTTGCCCACCACGATGATGAGACAGGCGGCAAGCACGATCCACGGGTGCTGCACGACGATGCCCGGATTGAACAGCATGCCGATGGACACGAAGAACAGCACCGCGAACGCATCGCGCAACGGGAGGGTTTCTTCGGCGGCCCGCTGCGAGAGCTTCGACTCGCCCATCATCATGCCGGCGAAGAACGCGCCCAGTTCGAACGACACGTCGAAGAGGTGGGCGGCGCCGAAGGCCACGCCCAGCGCGATCGCCAGCACGGCGAGCCGGAACAGCTCGCGCGAGCCGCTCGCCGACACCGCCTGAAGGGTCCAGGGAATGACCCGCTTGCCGACCACCAACATCACCGCGACGAAGAGCACCACCTTGCCGATGGTCAGGCCCACGGTGGTGAGCAGTTCGCTCATCGACGGTACGGGCCCGCCCTGGCCCGTACCGAGGAATCCGCCGATCGCGGGGAGCAGCACCAGGGCAAGCACCATCGCGAGGTCTTCGACGATCAGCCAGCCCACCGCGATGCGCCCCCGGTCGCTGTCGAGCAGACGGCGCTCCTCCATCGCACGCAGCAGCACCACCGTGCTCGCCACCGACAACGCGAGGCCGAAGACGAAGCCTTGCGCCAGCGGCCAGCCGAGGGCCCAGCCGAGCACCATCCCCATGCCGGTGGCGACGCCCATCTGTCCCGCGGCGCCGGGAATGGAAATGGACTTCACCGCGAGCAGGTCCTTGAGCGAGAAGTGCAGGCCCACGCCGAACATCAGCAGGATCACGCCGAGGTCGGCGAGCTCCTGCGCGATGCCGGCATCGGCGACGTAGCCGGGCGTGAACGGCCCGGCGACCACGCCAGCGAGCAGGTAGCCCGCGAGCACGGGCAGGCGCAATCGATGGGCGATGGCGCCGAAAACGAAAGCAAGGACGAGTCCACCGACGATGGTGGCGATGAGTGGCGTGGCGTCGTGCATGAGGGCTCCCTGAATCGCTTTACGATGGTTGGGGTCGAACGGCTGCGACGCAAGCTTTTGCGAATTATCTCAACAACGGAGCGCCCATCTAGTCGGCTGCCGTCAGCACCGCGAGAAAATCCTTGCCGTAACGCTTGAGCTTGTTCTCGCCCACGCCGCTGATGGCACCGAGTTCGTCTTCATCCTGCGGCAACGCGCGGAGCATGGCGAGCAGCGTGGCATCGTGGAAGATGACGTACGCGGGCACGCCGTGCTGTTTGGCCAGCTCCGCGCGAACGCGGCGCAAGGCGTTCCACAGGGGCTCCTCGACCGCCTCGATGCCCAGCGACGCGCCGGCCACCGCCGGCGACGGCCGGGAGGTGCGCCGCCCGCGCGCCGGACGCGCATCCTCTCGCAACCAGACCTTGCGTTCGCCCTTGAGCACCGGGCCGCTCGATGCCGACAGACGCAGGGTGCCGTAACCCTCGGGATCGGCCTCGACCAGGCCCGCGGCGAGCAACTGGCGGAACACCGAACGCCACTGCGTGGCATCCATGTCGGTGCCCACGCCGAACACGCTGAGGTTGTCGTGGCCGAGCTCGCGCACGCGTTCGCTCGACTCGCCGCGCAGGATGTCGATGAGATGGCCCGCACCGAAGCGCTGGCCGCTGCGATAGATGCACGACATGGCTTTCTGCGCGGCTACCGTGGCATCCCATGTCTTCGGTGGCGCGAGGCAGTTGTCGCAGTTTCCGCACGGTTCCGGGTAGATCTCGCCGAATGCCTCCAGCAGCAACTGACGACGGCAGCGGGTGGCCTCGGCGTAACCCAGCAGGGCATCGAGCTTGAGTCGCTCGATGCGTTTGCGATCGTCGCCGGACTCCGACTGCGAAATCATCTGGCTCATCGTCACGACGTCGCCCAGGCCGTAGACCATCCACGCCTCAGCCGGCAGGCCGTCGCGTCCCGCACGGCCGGTCTCCTGGTAATAGCCTTCCATGCTGCGCGGCAGATCGAGGTGCGCGACGAAGCGGACGTCGGGTTTGTCGATGCCCATGCCGAAGGCCACCGTCGCCACCATCACAATGGCGTCCTCGCGGAGGAACCGCTGCTGGTGGCGCATGCGCACCTCGGCATCCAGGCCCGCGTGATAGGGCAACGCGTCGACGCCGGCCTCCACGAGCCAGGCCGCTGTCTCGTCGACCTTGCGCCGGCTCAGGCAATAGACGATGCCGGCCTCGCCGCGATGCGCGTCGAGAAAATCGAGCAGCTGGCGGCGGGCGTTCTGCCGGGGTGCCACGCGGTAACGGATGTTCGGCCGGTCGAAACTCGACACGAAGCGGCGTGCCTCGTGCAGGCCCAGGCGCTCGACGATCTCCTCGCGCGTGCGCTCGTCGGCGGTGGCCGTGAGCGCGATGCGCGGCACCTCCGGAAAACGCTCGTGCAGCAGGGTGAGCTCGCGGTATTCCGGTCGGAAATCGTGTCCCCACTGCGACACGCAGTGCGCTTCGTCGATGGCGAACAGCGCGATGGGGATGCGGTCGAGCAAGGCGAGGAAGCGGCCCGTCAGCAGGCGCTCGGGGGCGACGTAGAGCAAATCGAGCTCACCGGCCACGAGGAGGTCTTCGACCTCGCGCTGGGTGGCCGGGTCGAGGCTCGAGTTGAGGTAACGCGCCTTGACGCCGGCTTCGGTGAGGGCGTCGACCTGGTCCTGCATGAGTGCGATCAGGGGCGACACCACGATGCCCGTGCCGTAACGCATGAGCGCGGGAATCTGGTAGCACAGCGACTTGCCGCCGCCGGTGGGCATCAGTACGAGGGCATCGCGGCCTTCGGCCACCTCCTCGACGATCGCCTGCTGCTGGCCGCGGAAGGCCGGGTAACCGAAGACGGAATGGAGGAGATCGAGAGCCTGGGACTGCATCCGCCCATGCTAGCAAACCGCGCCTGCCACGCCGATGACGGCGACGCGGAGGGGGCTGACGACCTACAGCGATTTTCGGCGAATGCGCTTGCCAGCCTGGGCGCTTAGGAGGCTAATGGGCCCGGGCCCGCGCGCACATGGCGACGGTCGTCTCTTCCTCGCTCTCCCTACGGGCATCCCCATGAAGCCATCGCTCGCGTTCGTCGTCCTGCTTTCGTTCGCCGCGCCGGCGGTAGCGCAGACCCGTCCCGGCGGCGCCGTCGGATTCGGCGGGGATATCGTCCGGACCACCGAGTCAGCCCTTGTGGAGGCGGTGATCCGGCCGGCCGCGACGGTGACCGCCATCGATCCCGCCACGGCCCGGCTCACGTGGCATTCCCGCCTGCTCGACTACGCGATGGACCGAGGGAACGGCGGCCACTGGCAGGCCAGCGTCGTCGAGTACCGTTAGCCCCACGACCAGATCGCGCGATCCAGGTCGTGGTCCAGGCCGAACGCGCTCATCGGCACCCGGCCGTCCTTCACCGTGACGCCTTCCGCCTTGAGCCGCCGGCACTGCTCGCGAAAGCCTTGCGTACCGGCGGGGATGCCGATGCGGCCGTCCGCCCGCAACACCCGATGCCATGGCAGCGCCATGCGGTCGGGGGCGTCGCCCAGCACCCGACCGATGAGGCGGGCCCGCCCGGGGTACCCCGCCCGCGCGGCGATCGCGCCATAGCTGGCGACCCGTCCACGCGGAATCGCGGCCACCGCGTCGAGGATCCGGCGCGCACGGAGCGCGCGGGCTTCGTCGTCGGTTTCGTCGTTCATGGGTGAACCCGTCATGCCGTCTTGATCGACGAAGGGTACCATCGGAGCCCCGACACGACGGACCGGCACCGCATGCGTCACTTCGAGGCGATTCGCTCCCATATCGGCGGCATCCACGCGCTGCGCCAGAACGAGCCCTACCTGATCAGCTTCGACCTCGAGTTGCCCGATGGCCGCCACCAGGGCATCTACCTCGCGGAACTCGAAGACGCGGACGGTCGGCGCTACCTGCGCCTCTCCACGCCGATCGGCCCGCTGGCGGGCGTGGACGCCCGCCGCTGCCTGCGCTTCAACTGGGAGCAGCGCACCGGTTACCTCGCCGAGGCCGACCTCGACGGATCGCCCTACCTGCACCTGTGCGAGAACCGCCCCTACGAGTACCTCGACGAGCCCGAACTGGCCCGCCTGATCGAAGAACTCGGCGCCACCGGCGACCAGCTCGAGCAGGTGGTCAACGGCGACGCCGACGCGCTCTGAGGCCGGATCAGAAGAACAGGTTGCCGAGCTTGACCAGGCCGTAGCCGATGCCGGCGGTGATGGGCAGGGTGAGGATCCACGCCCACACCATGCGCTCGACCACGGACCAGCGGATGGCGTTCAGCCGCTTGGCCGCGCCCACGCCCATGATCGACGCCGACACGTTGTGCGTGGTGGACACCGGCACGCCCATCATCGAGGCGGTGAGGATCACCGCCGCGGAACTGCCCTCGGCGGCGAAGCCGTTGATCGGGTGCAGCTTGACCATCTTGTGGCCGAGCGTCTTGATGATGCGCCAGCCGCCGCCGGCCGTGCCCGCGGCCATCGTCAGCGCGCAGACGACCTTCACCCATACCGGGATCGGAAACCCGCCAGCCGCGGCCGGGTCGTGGGGGATGCGCAGGAAATGCAGGAACGTCGGCAGATGGTCGAACTGCCCCGCCGCCGTCGCCCCGGCAAGGGCCAGGGCGATGATGCCCATGCTCTTCTGCGCGTCGTTCATGCCGTGGGACACGCCCATGGCGCTGGCCGAGAGGATCTGCGCCTTGCCGAAGAAGCTGTTGACGAAGGGCGTGCGGCCCAGCCGGTGCAGGAAGCCCGAGCGACTGGAAAAGAAGCCCAGCAGCGCGTAGAGCCCGCCCATGATGAGGAAGCCGATCACGAAGCCCAGGAAGGGCGACACGATCATCGGCACGATCACCTTGGGCAGCACCCCCTTGCCCAGCCACCAGTGCGCCCCGCCCTGCCACCAGATGATGGCGTGCAGGTTGCCGTCGGACGCCGCGAGCGCCGCGCCGCAGAGGCCACCCACGAGGGCGTGGCTGGAACTGGACGGCAGGCCCAGCCACCAGGTGATGAGGTTCCAGATGGTGGCGCCGAGCAGGGCGCTGATCAGCAGGTGCGAACCGACGTCGATCACGCCGGTGTCGATGAGCCCCGAGGCGATGGTGGCGGCCACGGCCGTGCCCCACAGGGCACCCGCGAGATTGGTGACGGCGGCCAGCAACACGGCCTGGCCGGGCGTGAGCACCTTGGTGGCGACGACGGTGGCGATGGAGTTCGCGGTGTCGTGGAAGCCATTGATATAGGTGAAGGCAAGGGCGATCAGGACGACCGCGAGAACCATGCTCATGGGTGGCCGCCCGTCAGGAGTTCTTGAGCACGATGGAATAGACGACGTTGCCGACGTCACGGCACTTGTCGACGGCTTTTTCCACCAGCTCGAAGAGGTCCTTCGCCAGCACCGCCCGGATGGGGTCGGAGCCTTCGGCGTAGAGGGAACGGTAGGGGTCGAGCAGCAGGCGGTCGGCCTCCGATTCCAGCGCCTGCAGCTGGTCGCGCAGCTTCTTGACCGGATCGATCTTCAGCCCGTGGCGCAGCTGGCCGATCATCGAGACGACCACGTCGGCCGCCCGCTCGAGCAATTCGGCGCGCTGGCTGAAATCGATGCCCTGGAGGCGCTCGGCGACGATGACGTAGCGTTCGGCGAACTTCTCGATGGTCTTGGGAATCTTGTAGAGCGCCGAGTTGAGCGCCTCGATGTCCTCGCGATCGAGCGCGGTGACGAAGGTGTTGACCAGCTCCTCGCCGATCTGCGCGTGCAGCGCCTTCTCGCGGGCCCTGGCGGCCGCGAAGGCGGCCATCACCGGGGTGCGGTCGGTGCGGGTGACGAGTTCGCACATGGCGCGGGAGCTTTCGCGCGCGGCCTCGGCGCTGGCCTCGAGCAGGCCGTAGAACTTGTCGCCCTTACCGAAGATGGTCTGGAGTGAAAACATGGGGTTGCCTGGAGATAACCGGGGGAATCGTGACGCTTATGTTACCGGACGGCACACTCCCGTGTTCGCATGCGTCTGGTATAAGACGCCGCACATGTTCACTGAACTCCTGCTGGTCCTTGTCCTCTCCCTCGGCAACGGCTTCTTCGCCCTGTCCGAGATGTCCGTGGTGGCCTCGCGAAAGAGCCGCCTCAAGCACATGGCCCGCGACAGCCGCCGGGCCCGGATCGCCCTGCAACTGGCCGAATCGCCGGAGCGGTTCCTCTCCACCGTGCAGGTGGGGATGACCCTGATCATCCTGGTCACCGGCGCCGTGGCGGGCGACCGCCTGGGCGAGCATTTCGCCCAGCTGCTCCACGGCGATGGCCCCGCCTGGCTCGAACCCTACATGCGCGTACTCGGCTGGCTGGCCGGTTTCCTGCTGATGTCGCTGGTGCAGATCGTGATCGGCGAACTGGTGCCCAAGCGCGCGGCGCTCACGGCCCCCGAGCGCATCGCCTGCCAGATCGCGGTGCCCATGCTGGTGATTTCGCGCATCACCCTGCCCCTGGTCTGGCTGCTCAACCACCTTTCGACCGCTATCCTGCGGGTGATGCGCCTGCACCGGCGCAGCGCCTCGGCCGCCACCGAAGAGGAGATCCGCCTGCTGGTGGCCGAGAGCGCCGAACAGGGCATCCTCGACAGCGACGAGCGCAACATGGTCAACCGCGTGCTGCGGCTGGGCGACCGCACGGTGGGCTCGGTAATGACCCCGCGCAAGAAGATCGCCTGGCTCGACGTGGCCGCCCCGCGCGAGGACAACCTGGAGGTCTTCCGAAGCACCCCGTTCTCGCGCTACCCGGTCTACCGCCGCGACGAGAGCGAGGTGGTCGGCACGGTCGAGGTCAAGTCGCTGATCCGTTCGTTTGAGGGGGGCGGCGAGGTCGATCTCTTCGCCCACGTGGGGCGCCCACTGTTCGTGCCGGCCACGGCGCGCGCCCTCGACCTGCTCGAAGCCTTCCGCGACGCCGATACCCAGCTCGCCCTCGCGGTGGACGAATACGGCGACATCGAAGGCCTGGTCACCCTCAACGACCTGCTCTCGGCGGTCGTCGGCGCCACCGCCCCGGCGGCCGACGACGCGAACCAGGACGGCCCCATCGTCCGCCGCGACGACGGCAGCTGGCTGATCGACGGCGCCCTGCCCGCCGACGACCTGCGCGAACTGCTGCAACTGGAGCGCCTGCCCAACGAGGAAGAACACGACTTCCGCACCCTGGCGGGCATGGTCACCACCCAGTTCGGTCACATTCCCCGGGCGGGCGAGTGGTTCGAATGGCAGGGTCGCCGTTTCGAAGTGGTCGACATGGACGGCGCGCGCGTGGACAAGCTGTTGGTCAGCCCCGTGCAGGCCGCGTCGTCGACGGACGGCTGAACGCCTGGATGGCGTTGTCCGGGTATGGCAAAGGGGGAGCGGACCGCGTCCGCTCCCCTTTGAATCTCAGGCGGACACGCCCAGCAGGCGCGGCGTGGCGCTGGCGCCGATCACCTGGGTCATCGCGGCAGCCACCTTATGGTTGGCGGCGATGATGTTGCCGCTCTCGGGCAGGCCTTCGCGACCGGCGAAGTCGTTGTAGACGCCGCCCGCCTCACGGACCAACAGCGCACCCGCGGCGATGTCCCACACGCCCAGGCCCGGCTCGAAATAACCGTCGACGCGGCCCGCGGCCACGTAGGCCAGGTCGAGGGCGGCCGACCCCATGCGACGGATGTCCTCGGCTTCCTGGAGCAGGGCCTGGGTCATCGACAGCTGCGACTCGAGGTGGTTGCGCACGCGATAGGGAAACCCCGTGGCGATCATCGCCCCGCCGAGGCCGTCGCGGCGACTCACGCGGATGCGGCGATCGTTGAGGTAGGCGCCGTCGCCGCGGCTGGCCGTGAACAGCTCATCGCGCAACGGATCGAACACCACGCCATAGACCGGCTCGCCCTTCTCGAGCAGGGCGATGGAGACGCAGAAATGGGGAATACCACGCAGGTAGTTGTGCGTGCCATCGAGCGGGTCGATGACCCACATGAGCGGCCCCTTGCCGATCTGGCCCGACTCCTCGCCCAGGATGGCGTGGGTGGGGTAGGCGCGGCGCAGTTCCTTGACGATCTCGGCTTCGGCGAGGCGGTCGACTTCGGAGGCGAAGTCCATCCGCTGCTTTTCGACGACCGACAGGCCCTCGATGCGATTCATGTAGCGCAGGATGATGTTGCCTGCGGAGCGCGCGGCGCGCGCCGCGACGTTGACGGCGGGTCTTGGCATGGGGATCGGCTTGGCAAAAGAACGTGGGAGCGGTCGAAAGCCGCGTCGGCCGGGGAGTTTACCACCGGGTGGCAGGGAGGCCAAAGCCGCCCCGGTGTAGACTTTCCGGCCGACCCGTCCACACGGCATGCCGCATGGCCCTTTCCGAGCTCCACGACCGTTTCCGTTTCGTCCTCGTCCGCACCTCCCATGCGGGCAACATCGGCTCCGCCGCCCGCGCCATCCGGACGATGGGTTTCGACCGGCTGACCCTCGTGGCGCCGCACCGCTTTCCCGATCCGGAGGCTACCGCGCTCGCCGCGGGCGCCGACGACGTGCTCGCCGGGGCCGCCCTGCACGACGACCTCGTGGGCGGCCTGTCCGGCACCACCTTTGCGCTCGGCCTGTCGGCCCGCCGCCGCGGGGTCAACCTGCCTGAACTCGACCCTCGCGAAGGCGCGGCCCAGGCGATCGCCGCCGCACGGCGCGGCGAGCAGGTGGCCCTGGTCTTCGGCAACGAACGCACGGGCCTGGAGAACGACGAACTGTCGCGCTGCCATGCGATGGTTCGCATCCCCAGCGTCGACGACTTCAGCTCACTCAATCTGTCGCAGGCCGTGCAGGTGGTGGCCTACGAACTGCGTGTCGCGCTGTTGGCCGACCAGGCCCGCGTCCCCGTCGCCGAGCCCGACCCGGACGAGGCACCGGCCGACGCGGAACAGGTCGAGCGATTCTTCACCCACCTGGGCGAGACGCTCGACGACATCGAATTCCACAAGGGCCGTTCGCCCACCACCATCATGCTCAAGCTACGCAAGCTGTTCCTGCGCGCCCGGCCGGAGCTGCGTGAACTGCGTATCCTGCACGGCATCCTCGCCGATGCGCAGCGCATGGCCGGGTTGGCGAAGAAACGCGACTGACGCTCAGAACATCTCGCGAAAGAACCGCAACAGCGCATGGCTGAACGTGGCGGACGCCACGGCGATCGCCACCGTGGTGATCCACACCGCGAGCAGGAGGCCGCCGTCGCGCTCGACCCATGCGAACGCAAACACGATGAGCATGCCGCCGAAGACATAGTTGGTGAACGGAATCGGCAGGGCGAGCAGGAGGCCGATCAGCAGCATGATCGCGCCGGATACGAACGTGAAGGGGCGGCGCGTGAGGCGCTGCAGCCGGGGCTTGCAGATCGTCTCCAGCCGGCGGGTCATCGGTTCGATGCGGTCGAGGAAGCGCAGCAGGCCGGCGCGCGACATCGTGCGTCGGCGCAGGAAGCCCGGCACCCACGGATGCTCCAGCCCCACCAGCATCTCCAGCCCCAGGCCCGCGACCAGCACGCCCATGACCCCACCGATACCCAGCGGCACGGGGATGGCATTGGGAATCGCCAACAGCAGGAGCAGCACGCCGAAGGCCCGTTGGCGCAGGGGTTCGAGCAGGTCGTCGACGCTGATGCGCTCGCCCGGCGCCGCGAGCGCGGCCGCGCGCAGGAGGGCGGCTGTCTTGTCGTCGCGGGACTCGTGGGCGGTCATGGCCGGACTGTCGCCAACGCGCGTTGAACCGGTATTGAACGCGAAAAAGCGTCGCGCAGGCCGTCATCGCGCGCGGTCCCCCCGCACCATGACCGCCACGGCCCCACCCGCTCCGTTGCCCCCAGAGGGTTCGCGGACACGGTCCGCTCGCACCCGACCAAGGCAACGGCCATGCCGCAACGACCGAAGGGCGGGCCGGCGACAGCCGGCGAGGAACCCGTAACGCACACGGTACGTCCCGCCAGGCCGCCGGTCCGTCAGTCCTTGAGCAAGCTGCGCAGGAACGGCACCGTCACCCGCCGCTGCGCGGCGAGCGAGGCACGGTCGAGGGTATCGAGCAGGTCGAGCAAGGCGCCCAGGTCGCGCGCGTGATGCGCGAAAAGCCAATCCAGCACCGTGTCGTCCAGTTCGATGCCCCGCCCGGCCGCCTGCTCGCGCAACACCTGGCGACGTTCGTCATCGCCCAGCGGCTTGAGCACCACCTGGGTCAGCGAGCCGAGGCGCGAACGCAGATCGGGCAAGGCGATGCCCAGGGAGGCCGGTGCCGACGTCGCCGCGAAGAGCAAAGTGCCCCCGTCGGCGCGGTAGCGGTTGAAGGTGTCGAACAACGCGTGTTCGGCGTCGGCCTCGCCGACGACGGAATCCAGATCGTCGATCGCCAGCACATCGCTGCCCGCCATGCCGCGGATCGCATCCGCTCGCGAACCTCGCAGGGCCGCGAGGGGCAGGTATTGGGCGGTACGCCCGTCGTCGATGGCCGCCTGGCAGGCCGCGATGAGCAGGTGCGTGCGGCCGCTGCCCAAAGGCCCGGCGACGAACACCCAAGGTGCCGACCCGTGGGAGGCCGCCGCCCGCAACGCCTCGACCGCCGCCGCGTTTTCGCCCGCGTGGAAATGCTCAAAGCGCTGGCGACGCGGCCAGCGCAGCGCGAGCGGAAGCTGCGGGCTGGTCATGGCACCCCGTCGCCCGGCGGGCGGGGCGTGCCGTTCACGCGCACGTCGACCTCGACGTCGAGCCGGGCCGTTTCCGACCGTGGCGCGGGATCGTTGTAGAGCGGGCTCTCGCGGTAGCGCGCGAACACGTAGCGCAGCAGCACCATGACCACCGACGCGGCCGGCAGCGCGAGCAGTACGCCGAGGAAACCGAACAGATGACCGCCGGCCAGCACGGCGAAGATCACCGCCACCGGGTGCAGGCCGATCTTGCCGCCCACCAGGCGGGGCACCAGGACATACCCTTCGAGCAACTGGCCGATGGTGAACACCACCACCACCAGGATCACGTGCAGCCAGTCGCCGTACTGCACGAGGGCCGCGATCATCGCGGCCACGAAGCCGATGATGAAGCCCAGGTACGGCACGAAGCTGAGCAGGCCGGCGATCATGCCGATCAGCGGGCCGATCGAGATACCGACGATCGTCAGGCCCAGGCCATAGAACACGCCCAGCGCCAGCATCACCAGCAGCTGGCCGCGAACGAACGCACCGAGCACCTGGTCCGATTCACGCGACAGGCGCACCACGGTCGGCTCGATCGAGCGCGGCAGCAGGCGCTGGATGTGGGCGATCATCGTGTCCCAGTCGCGCAGCAGGTAGAAGGCCACCACCGGGATCAGCACGGCGTTGGTCATCCACGTGATGATGCCCATGCCCGACTGGGTGACCTTCGCCACGGTGCGCGCGGCGATGGAGCCGATCGAACCGATGTGTTCGCGGATCGTCGCCAGCACACGGTCGGTGTCGAAGGTGCCCGGATCCAGGTGCAGCCGTTGCTGCAGCCACGGCAGCGCGACGCCACGCACCCATTCCACGTAATGCGGGAGGTTTTCCGAGAGGTTTTCCACCTGGTGCGTGATGAGGGGAATCAGCAGCAGCACGACGCCGATGAAGATCACGGCGATCACGGTGAACACGATGCTTACCGCCCAGGTGCGACCCATGCCCAACCGCTGGAGGCGGTCGGCCAGGGGATCGCCCAGATAGGCCAGCATGCCCGCCAGGGCGAACGGCATGAGCACCGGCGCCAGCAGCCAGATCACAAAGACGATGACGGCAGCCAGACCGAGGAGCTGCCAGCGGCGCGAATTGTCGTGGGTCATGCGATTCCCTGATGAGCGAGGTGGCGATCGCCGCGGTCCGTGGGCGATCGGCGCGGCTGGGGCCGATCAGGCCCATCCCGACGTGAAAGAAATGGCTTTATGGCACCCAGCGCACGGCCAGGTCGGCGCCGGGGTGGGCGTCGCCGACCAGCACATGGCCGCCCGTCGCGTAACCGGCGATCAGCCGGGCGAGCGGGGCCGAGGCGCTGACGTTGAGCAGCACGCCTTCGGGACTGGCTTCCAGCGGCGCTACCGACTTGATCGAGGGGTCGTTCTCGAACGTGGAAAGCAGGCCGGCGTAGTCCATGGCCGAGTTCAGGCCGGTCACCCACACCTTGCCGCTCGTGCTGCCGCTCTGGGCCGCCGCGAACTGGCGGTCGAGTTTGTCAGCCATGGCGTTGGCGCCGTTGGCGAGCAACGCCCCGCGGGCTTCGCCGCTGTCTTTCCAGTCGCTGTGCTGGCCGCCGGAAACCAGGGTCCAGTCGATGCCGCCATCGGCACCGAGCTTGCCGACCAGCACGTTGGAGGTGTTGTACTGGCGCGCCACCGCGGCGAGCGCGGCCGGGTCGCCCTTGAGCAGCGCGTCGGCATCGAGGCTGTCGCCGGCCTTCGGGGTCACCACCGGGTAACCGCGGGTATCCGCCGCCTGGGCGAGCGGCGCGAGATCCTGGGCGCCCAGCAGCTTGCCCGAGGCGTCATGGGCGATGACCAGCACCGGGGGGCGCGGCGCCGCGATGGCGGCGTCGCCAACGGCCAGCACGCGACGGATGGCGCCGGAGTCGAAGGTGATATCGAGGCTGAGCGGTGCGCCGTTGGCGCCGCCCGTGCGCGAATACTGGTATTGCTGGACCAGGCCGCCCGGCTGTTTCATGGCATCGGCGTACCCCGGCTTGCCGCGCGGGTCGGCACCGTTGCTGGCCCGGGCAAGGACCTGGGTGAGGCCGGTGGCGAAGGCCTGGTCGCGCACGGCGGCGCTGGTGTCGCTGACAGGCACGGTGACCGTATACATCGCGGTCTGCGCCAGGGCCGGCCCGGCGAAGGCCAGCGCGAGGAGCATCAGGAAGGCGAGGAAACGGTCTGGGCGCATGGCGGCACGTCGCTCTGTGAAGGCGGGAAGTCTGCCCAAAGCTTGCCATGCCGTCCATCCAGCGCGGCGTGAAGCCTCCTGGGGCGTCGGCGGCCCTGCTATCATTCGCGGTTTCCAACGTGCCGGAACCGTCCATGTCCACCGACCAGGGCTCCCTCACCTACCGCGACGCGGGCGTCGACATCGATGCCGGCAACGCGCTCGTCGAGCGCATCAAGCCGATGGTCAAGCGCACCTTCCGCCCGGAGGTCATGGGCGGGCTGGGTGGCTTCGGCGGCCTGTTCGACCTGTCGGGGCGCTACAAGGAGCCCGTGTTGGTGTCCGGCACCGACGGCGTGGGCACCAAGCTCAAGCTCGCCCAGCAGTTGGGCCGGCACGACACCATCGGCATCGACCTGGTCGGCATGTGCGTCAACGACGTACTCGTGCAGGGCGCCGAGCCGCTGTTCTTCCTCGACTACTTCGCCACTGGCAAGCTCGACGTCGACACCGCCGCATCGGTCGTGTCCGGCATCGCGAAGGGCTGCGAACTCGCCGGCTGCGCGCTCATCGGCGGCGAAACCGCCGAAATGCCCGACATGTACCCGCCCGGCGAATACGACCTGGCCGGCTTCACCGTCGGCGCCGTCGAGAAGTCCGCGATGAACGACGGCTCGGCCATCGTCGAGGGCGACGTCATCCTGGGCATCGATTCGTCCGGTCCGCATTCCAACGGTTACTCGCTGGTGCGGCGCATCCTCGAACGCGCCGGTTCGCCGCTCGATGCCGACCTGGGCGGCGTCCCGCTGGTCGACGCGCTGATGGCCCCGACCACGATCTACGTCAAGCCGATCCTCGACCTGCTAGGCAAGGTGACGGTCCACGGCATGGCGCACATCACCGGCGGCGGCCTGAAGGAAAACATCATCCGCGTGGTGCCCGACGGCCTGGGCCTGTCGATCGACGCATCGTCGTGGGAGCTGCCGCCGGTGTTCCAGTGGCTGCAGCGCGAAGGCAACGTCGCCCGCGACGAGATGTGGCGCACCTTCAACTGCGGCATTGGTTTCACCGTACTGATCGCGGCGGACCAGGTCGATGCCACGCAGGCCGTGCTGAACGGCCACGGCCTCGCGTCGCGCGTGATCGGCACGGTCGTCGCCGCCACCGGCGACGAGCGCGTCCACATCGCCTGAGCCACCCATCGTGGATCGTCCGCTCCGTGTCGCCGTGCTCGCTTCCGGGCGCGGCAGCAACCTCGCCGCGCTCATCGCGGCGCGCCTGCAGGTCGACTTCGTGCTGGTCGGCAGCGACAAAGCCAAGGCCGGCGCGTTGGCCCTCGCCGCCGCGGCGGGCATCCCCACCCTGCATCTGAATCCGCGCGATTACGCGGACCGCGCCAGCTTCGACCGGGCGCTGTTCGGTCGCGTCGCGGAGGCGCAGCCCGACCTGCTCGTGCTGGCCGGCTACATGCGCATCATCGACGGCACCGTCATCGCTCCGTGGGAAGGCCGGGCGATCAACATCCATCCGTCGCTGCTGCCGAAGTATCGCGGCCTGCATACGCATCGCCAGTGCCTGGCAGCGGGCGACGCCGAACACGGTGCCAGCGTGCACTTCGTCACCGCGGAACTCGACGGCGGCCCGGTGGTGGCCCAGGCGCGCATTCCGGTCGGCACGGACGACACCGAAGAGACACTCGCTGCCCGCCTGCTGACGCGGGAGCACGCGCTACTGCCAGCCGTGGTCCGCGCCATCGCGTCGGGCCGGCTCGCCTGGCAAGGCGGCCCCGTCTTCGACGGTACGCCCCTCACCGCCCCGCTCGATCTCACCGCCCTGCGGTAGGGGGCGCCCTGCGTGCGAGCTCTCGCCCATGAGGCACCGCCGCGGGCTGTCGTTCAGTCCCGGTGGCTATATTGGGCGTCATGACCAAGACCACCCTCCTCCGCGCCAGCCTCGGCCTGGCCCTCGCCCTGCCTGCCGCCGCGTTCGCCGCGGACGTGCCGCAGTCGTTCACCGCCACCTATCACGTACTCCAGGGCGGCAGCCCACTGGGCGACGCCACGCTCACCCTCAAGCCCGCCGCCAACG
This sequence comes from Luteibacter sahnii, assembly GCF_034063545.1. Lineage (NCBI taxonomy): Bacteria > Pseudomonadati > Pseudomonadota > Gammaproteobacteria > Lysobacterales > Rhodanobacteraceae > Luteibacter > Luteibacter sahnii. The sequence goes on along the minus strand of NZ_JAQLOK010000001.1, from coordinate 206,431 downwards.
GCCAGTTCGAGTACACCAACCGCACCCAGGGCACCTCCGGCCTCGCCGCCGCCCTCGGCGCCAGCGTGTCGGAGACCTCCGACTTCACCTGGGCGGGCAAGGTGCCGCAGGCGGTGTCCTACCGCTACGAGATGGCCTCGGCACTGAAGCCCAAGACGCGCTCGCTCGTCGTCCAGGGCGGTACGGTGCAGGTGCAGGACAATAAGAAGTCTTACACCTACCCCGCCGCGCCGGGCATGGTCGAGCGCAACACGCTGCCCCTCGCCCTCGGCGTCGCCCTGCGTGGCGGCGCCCAGCAGGTCAGCTTTCCCGTCGCCGTGAAGCAACAGGTGGAGACGCAGCAGTTCAAGGTAGCGGGCAAGGAAAAAGTCACCGTACCGGCAGGCACCTTCGACGCCGTGCGCGTCGAGCGAGCCGACGAAGCCAAAGGTTTCAGCGCGTGGTACGTGCCCACGAAATACCCCGTGCCGGTCAAGCTGGCCCAGAGCGACGGCGGCGACCTTACCCTCGAACTGGTGAAGTTCCAGGGCAAGTGACGCAGGCAGGGCCCTGGCGCGCCAGGGCCGTCGACCCGTGTATCAGCGCAAAAAAAACCGCCCTGCGAGGGCGGTTTTTTTTGCCAGATGCAGAGTCCCTCAGCCCGGCAGACGACGGATCCGCGCACCCAGCACGCCAAGCTTCTCTTCGATGTTCTCGTAACCGCGGTCGATGTGATAAACGCGATCGACCGTGGTATCGCCTTCAGCCACGAGGCCGGCGAGCACGAGGCACGCGGAGGCGCGCAGGTCGGTGGCCATGATCGGTGCGCCGCTCATCTTCGGCACGCCGGTGATGATCGCGGTGTTGCCTTCCAGGCGGATGTCCGCGCCAAGGCGCTGCAGTTCGAGCGCGTGCATGAAGCGGTTTTCGAACACCGTCTCGGTGATCACGCCCACGCCTTCGGCCACGCAGTTGAGCGCGGTGAACTGGGCCTGCATGTCGGTGGGGAACGCGGGGTAAGGCGCGGTGACGAGGTTGACCGCCTTCGGCCGACGACCTTGCATGTCCAGTTCGATCCAGTCCTTGCCCGTGCTGATGTGGGCGCCGGCCTCCTCAAGCTTCTGCAACACCGCGTCGAGCGTATCGGCGCGGGCGCCCCGCGCGCGCACCTTGCCGCCGGTCATCGCGGCGCCGACCAGGAAGGTGCCTGTTTCGATGCGGTCGGGCAGCACTTCGTAATGCGCGCCGTGCAGTCGCTCGACGCCTTCGACGATGAGCGTCGAGGTGCCGACGCCGTCGATCTTCGCGCCCATCGCCATCAGGCAGTGCGCCAGGTCGACCACCTCGGGCTCCTGCGCCGCGTTTTCGATGATGGTGGTGCCTTCGGCCAGGGTAGCCGCCATCAGGATGTTTTCGGTGCCGGTGACGGTGACCATGTCCATCACGATGCGCGCGCCCTTCAACCGTCCCGCGCGCGCCTTGATGTAGCCGTTTTCCAGGAGCACTTCGGCACCCAGCGCCTGCAGGCCGCGAATGTGCTGGTCGACCGGACGCGAGCCGATGGCGCAACCGCCGGGCAGCGAGACCTCGGCCTTGCCGTAGCGCGCCACGAGCGGACCCAGCACGAGGATCGACGCGCGCATGGTGCGTACCAGGTCGTAAGGCGCCACGCAGGAGTTTTCCGGACGCGGGTCGATGTGCATCTTCATGCGGTCGTCGAGCACCACGCTCACGCCCATGCGGCCGAGCAGTTCGATGAAGGTGGTGACGTCGTGCAGGTGCGGCACGTTACCGATGCTGACCGGTTCGTCGGCGAGCAGGCAGGACGCGAGGATCGGCAGCACGGCGTTCTTGGCGCCGGAAATGCCGACCTCGCCCTGGAGCGGCTGGCCGCCGCTGATGAGGATCTTTGCCATGGGGAGGAAGTGCCTATAAGGAAAAACGGTGGATCGGCGGCGGCGCGTCAGCGGCCGGCGGCTTCGTCCGGCGTGAGGGTCTTCAGGCCCAGGGCGTGGATGGCGCCGCCCATGAGATCGCCCAGCGTGGCGTAGACGAGGCGGTGGCGGGCCAACGGCAGCTTGCCGGCGAACTGCTCGGAAACCACTTCGGCCTCGAAGTGGACGCCGTCGTCGCCCTGCACGTTCACCCGGGCGCCGGGAAGGCCGGCTTCGATCAATGCCTGGATGCGGGCAGCGTCCATGGAGTCTCCGGTGGGGATGGGAGTCGCCGCGGCCGGGGAGGTTCCGAAACGGAGCCTGAATCGCCGGTCGATGGCAGCGACGATAAAATGAGAATATGTAATGGTAATGGAAATCCGGTGTCGCAGAAATGGACATCCCGGGTTCGACCCTGACCCGGACCCACGAGGCCGCATGAACGCCCGCACCGCCCCGCACGCCGAGCCCCTTCTCGTGGACGCCGAGACCGTCGTCCGCAGCGCACGCACGGTGATCGCCACCGAGGCCGCCGCCATTCGCGCCCTTGAGCAGCGGGTGGACGCGAACTTCGTCGACGCCTGCCAGCGCATCCTCGCCTGCAAGGGCCGTGTCGTGGTGTCGGGCATGGGCAAGTCGGGCCACATCGCCCGCAAGATCGCCGCGACGCTGGCGTCCACCGGCACCCCGTCGTTCTTCGTCCACCCAGGCGAAGCCAGCCACGGCGACCTGGGCATGATCCAGCCCGACGACATCCTGCTGGCCATCTCCTATTCCGGCGAAACCGACGAACTGCTGTTCATCCTGCCGGCGGTCAAGCGCCAGGGCATCGCGCTGATCTCGGTCACCGGCAACCCCAGGTCGTCGCTCGCCAAGCAGGCCGACGTCAACCTCGACGCCAACGTGGCCTGCGAGGCCTGTCCCCACGGCCTGGCACCCACCGCGAGCACGACGGCGGCGCTGGTCATGGGCGACGCCCTGGCCGTGGCGCTGCTCGAGGCAAGGGGCTTCACCTCCGACGATTTCGCCCGCTCGCACCCCGCCGGAAGCCTCGGCCGCCGCCTGTTGCTGCGCATTTCCGACGTCATGCACGCAGGTGATGACGTGCCCCGCGTGCCACCGGGTGCCTCGCTGAGCGAAGCCCTGGTTGAAATGACCCGCAAGCGACTGGGCATGACCGCGGTGGTCGATGGCGACGATCGCCTGCTCGGCGTCTTCACCGACGGCGACCTGCGCCGTGCCCTCGACGACGACGGCATCGACCTTCGCAACGCCACGGTGGCCGGCCTGATGACCCGCGGCCCGAAGACCATCGGGTCCGACAAGCTCGCCGGCGAGGCGGCCCAGCTGATGGAAAAACACGGCATCAACGCACTACTGGTCACCGACGCCCGCGGTTGCGTGGTCGGCGCCCTGAACATTCACGATCTGCTGCGCGCCCGCGTGGTCTGACGGCCCTTCCCCGGCCGCCCCTTCGTCCCCAGATCCAGCGACCATGGCTTACACGCACTACTCCGACATCCCCGCCGACATTGCCGAACGCGCAGCGCGCGTGCGCGTGGTGGTGTTCGACGTGGACGGCACGCTCACCGACGGCCGCCTCTGGTACGCCGAAGACGGCCGCGAGATGAAGGTCTTCCACGTGCATGACGGCCTGGGCCTGAAGCGCCTGCAAGAAAACGGCATCAAGGTCGCGATCATCACCGCCCGCATCAGCCATCCGGTGTCGCTGCGCGCCGAAGAACTCGGCATCCAGCACGTCTACCAGGGCCAGAAAGACAAGCGCGCCTGTCTCACCGCGCTCGTCGAGGCCCTGCGCCTCACCCCGGAGCAAGCCGCCTTCGTCGGCGACGACCTGCCCGACCTGCCGGCCATGGCCATCGCCGGGCTGGCCGTGGCCGTCGCCAACGCCCACCCATGGGTCGCCGAACGCGCCCAGTGGCGCACGCGGCTGTCCGGGGGGTACGGCGCCGCGCGCGAAGTCGCCGATATGATCCTCGCCGCCCAGGGCAAGGCCGAAGCCGAGCGGGATCGCTGGCTGTGAGCGTGTTCAACCTGTTCCGCGACCGCAGCGCCACGAGCATCGCCGGCATCCTCGCCGCCGCGCTGGGCGCCAGCGTGTTGCTCTACTACTGGGTGGCGCCGGAGAAAAAGGTCCAGGATTTCGTCGGCCCGCCGCGCTCGGGCTACGTGCTGACCAACTTCCACCTCGATTCGTACAACGACGACGGCCAGCTCGCCTTCGTCCTGATCGCGCCGCACCTGGAACGTCGCGAAGGCGACGACTCGCTCTACATCAACGCGCCGGACTTCGTGCTGCCGTCGGTGAAGGACCCCACCACGCCGCCGTGGAAGGGCCACTCCCAATACGGCTGGGTGAACAAGGACGGCAGCCTGCTCAAGCTGCAGGGCAAGGTGCATATGGACCGCGTCGCCTTCCAGACCTACCCGCCCGCCAGTATCGACACCTCCGAGGTCACCGCCTGGCCCAAGGAGAACCGCCTGGAGACCGCCGAAGCGGCGCGGATCGTTCAGGGAACCTCTACAATGGACGGCGTCGGCATGCGCGCCAACCTCGATACCAAGCACCTGGAGCTCCTCGATGCAGTCCACACCGTCTACCAGCCGCGCAAGCGCTAAGGCCTTTCTCGTGGTGCTCGGCGCGGGGCTCCTGACGAGCTTGCCTGCCTTCGCCAAGCAGTCCGACCGCGACCAGCCGGTCAACGTCACGTCGACCTCGTTCGACGGCACCCAGCAGCAGCCCAACGGCAAGGAGCCGGGCAAGGTCATCTGGACCGGCAACGTCGTGCTTACGCAGGGCACGCTGAAAGTCACCGGCAACAAGGCCACCGGCTACCTCGACGGCGACAACCAGATCACCCGGGTCGTCGTCGACGGCGCCGCCACCATGCAGCAACAGGACGAACAAAACCTGTGGATGCGCGGCAAGGCCAACAACATCGATTACAAGGTCGACCAGGACTACGCGGTGCTCACCGGCAACGCCCACGTCGAAAAGGAAGTCGACCCGGCCGATCGCAAGAAGCTCAACCAGAGCAACGGCGACAAGCTCACCTACAACACGTCCAACAGCACGATGACCGGCGAGAGCAACGGCTCCGCTCCCGTGCACATGATCTTCCAGCCGAAGCAGCAGCCCGCCGCCGCGCCGGCCGCACCCGCCGCTCAACCGAAGAAGCCCTGACCCGATGCTTTCAGCCCAAGGCCTGCAGAAGCGCTTTCGTGCGCGCCAGGTGGTTCGCGATTTCGCCTTTTCCATCCGCGAAGGTGAGGTCGTGGGCCTGCTCGGACCCAATGGCGCCGGCAAGACCACCTGCTTCTACATGGTGGTGGGCCTGATCCAGGCCGACGCCGGCGCGATCAAGCTCGACCAGCAGGACATCACCGGCCTGCCCATGCACGCCCGCGCCAAGCTCGGCATCGGCTACCTGCCACAGGAAGCCTCGGTGTTCCGGCGCCTCAGCGTGGCCGACAACATCCTCGCCGTGCTGGAGCTGCGCGAGGGCATGACCCAGAAGCAGCGCGAGGACGAACTCGACAGCCTGCTCGACGAGCTGAAGATCGCCCATATCGCCGAGCAGAAGGGCATCAGCCTTTCGGGTGGCGAACGCCGCCGCGTGGAAATCGCCCGCGCGCTCGCCGCACGCCCGCGCTACATGCTGCTGGACGAACCGTTCGCGGGCGTCGACCCGATCTCGGTCGGCGAGATCCAGCGTATCGTGCGCCATCTGAAGGAGCGTGGCATCGGGGTGCTCATCACCGATCACAACGTGCGCGAAACCCTCGGCATCTGTGATCGCGCCTACATCCTCAACGATGGCGTCGTGTTGTCGCGCGGCACGCCCCAGCACATCCTCGCCGACGAAAAGGTGCGGGAAGTGTATCTGGGCCGTGAATTCCGCATCTGACGCGACGCCGCTTCGCGCTGCCGGCGGGCGGCCGTCCGGGTAGTGGTAGCGCCGGCCCGCTAGGGGGTAGGATGAGTTCGGCATCCCGAGCAACAACGGCATGAAACCCGGACTTCAGTTTCGCCTCAACCAGCAGCTGACGCTGACGCCACAGCTGCAGCAGGCCATCCGCCTGCTGCAGCTGTCCCAGCTCGAGCTCGAAGCGGAACTCCGCCAGATCGCGGAAGGCAACCCGTTGCTCGAATTCGCCGAAGATGCCGAATCCGAGCCCGACACGGTCGAGGCCGAAGCCTTCCCCGAACCGGATTTTCCCCTCCGCGACGAAGCCCCCGCCAAGGCATCGAAGGAGGAAGACAACGCCACCGCGCCGTCCGAAGACCTCACGCCCGATTGGGACGACGATCGCTTTCCGGGCGAAGCAGGCGACTACGCCGGCGCGCCCGCGCGCGGCAGCGGCGGTGACGACGAGAGCCTCGAGCCCCAGAACGCCGCGCACGAGAGCCTCCAGCAACACCTGGAATGGCAGCTCAACCTGTCGCAGTTTTCAGCACGCGACCACGCCATCGCCATGGCGATCATTCACGCGCTCGACGAAGATGGCTACCTGCGCGACGGCATCGAGGCCGTCGCCTCGGCGCTTCCCGCCGTGCTGCGGGCTAACCATGAAGAAATCGACGCCGTGCGCCAGCGCGTGCAGCGCTTCGATCCCACCGGCGTGGCCAGCCTCGACCTTCGCGACTGCCTCGCCTGCCAGCTCACCCAGTTCGGCGCGGACACCCCGCATCGCGACCTCGCCCTGCGCGTGGTCAACGAAGAGCTCGAACTGCTCGCCCGCAACGACGTCGGTCGCATCGCACGCAAGCTCAAGGCGCCCGAAGAGGAGGTCACGGCCGCCGCCGCGCTGATCCGCAGCCTCGATCCCCGTCCCGGCGCGGCGCTCGACGCCACGCCCGTGGAGTACGTGGCCCCGGACGTCTACGCCCGCCGCGAAAACGGGCGGTGGAAGGTCAGCCTCAATCCCGATGCGCAGCCCCGGCTAGGGCTTAACCAGCACTATTGCAGCCTCATCGCCCGCGCCCGCGGCGACGACGCCACCTGGATGAAAGGCCAGTTGCAGGAAGCCCGCTGGCTGCTCAAGAGCCTCCAATCGCGGGCGGAGACGCTCACCAAGGTGGCCGAGGCGATCGTTCGCCGACAGAGCGCCTTTCTCGACTACGGCCCGGAAGCCATGCACCCGCTGGTGCTGCGCGAGGTCGCCGAAGAAGTCGGCATGCACGAATCCACCATCTCCCGCGTGACCACGCGCAAGTACATGCACACACCGCGCGGCACGTTCGAACTCAAGCACTTTTTCTCCAGCGGCGTCGCGACCGAAGACGGCGGCAGCGCCTCGGCCACCGCGATCCAGGCCATGCTGCGCAAACTGATCCTCGCCGAGGATCCGCGTCGCCCGCTGTCCGACCAGGCGCTGGCCGAAGAGCTTCATCGACGCGGCATTCAGGTCGCCCGCCGTACGGTGGCCAAGTACCGCGAGGCGCTGCGCATTCCCAGTTCGAGCGAGCGCGTGCGGGCCGGTTGAGCCGACACGGAACCACCACGGAGGTCTGACGGTCTCACCGACATGGTTTTGAAGGTCGCGGCATCCCCGCCACGACCGTCCCCGCCGCCCCGCAGGCGGCACCCTCAGCAAGAAGGAGGCGTCAATGCAAATCCAGATCAGCGGCCAGCACATCCAGATCACCCCCGCCCTGCGCGAGCGCGTGGAGCAGCAAATCGGCCGCTTCGAACGCCTTTTCGACAACATCACCGGACTGGACGTCGTGCTCAGCGTCGACAAAGCCGAGCACAAGGCCGGCGGCACCCTGCACTGTTCCGGCACCCGCCTCCACGCCGAGGGCCACGCCCGCCTCCAGGACGGCACGATCAGCGACCGCATGTACGCCGCGATCGACGAAATGGTCACCAAGCTGGCCGACCAGCTCAGGAAGCACAAGGAAAAACTCAAGGATCACCACAACGCCGAGGTCCGCGAGGCGCGCACCGCAGGCTGATCCGGCCCGGCGTACCCCGATCCGCCCGCTCCGGGCGGACCGACGCCACGCTTGATGGCACAATACCCCTCAACCGGCGCCGTCGTGCGCCGGTTTTCGTCTTCCCCAGGGGAACCTCGCGTGGACCGGCTGACCGCCAGACAACTTTTCGACGGCGTGCATGAGCGCATGGCCCTGCGCTGGATCGCCGGCATGCGCGGCGAGTCGCGCGTGCTGGAGACCAACGCCAAGCAGAGCCGCCGCCCCTCGCTGGTGGGCTACCTCAACGTGATCTACCCCAACAAGGTGCAGATCATCGGTACGGAGGAGCTCAATTTCCTCGATGGCCTGGAATCGCGCCAGCGCTGGGAGGCGATCCACAAGATCGCGGCGTACCAGCCGGTAGCCCTCATCGTGACCAAGGACCAATCCATCCCCGCCGACCTGCGCGAGGTGGCCGAGGAAACCGATACCCCCCTGTGGCAGAGCACCAAGCGCGGCCACGAACTGCTCACCTACCTGCAATACCACCTGGCGCGCACGCTCGCCCCGCGGGTCACCCTGCACGGCGTGTTCCTGGAGGTCTTCTCCATCGGCGTGCTGATCACCGGCGAGCCCGGCTCGGGCAAGAGCGAGCTGGCGCTGGAGCTGATCAGCCGCGGCCATCGCCTGGTCGCCGACGACGCCACCGAATTCACGCTCATCGCGCCGGACGTCATCGATGGCGCCTGCCCCGAACTGCTGCAGGACCTCCTCGAGGTGCGCGGCCTGGGCGTGCTCAACATCCGCGAGATGTTCGGCCACACGGCGGTCAAGCCGTCGAAATACCTCCGCCTGGTCATCCACCTCAAGCCGCTGCGCGACGGGGAGGAAACCGACGCCATGACCCGCCTCACCGGCGACGTCAGCCGTCGCGACGTGCTGGGCGTGGACGTCCCCAAGATCACCATCCCCGTCGCCCCCGGCCGCAACCTCGCCGTGCTGGTGGAGGCCGCGGTGCGCAGCCACGTGCTCAAGAGCAAGGGCATCGACCCGGCGCAGACCTTCATCGACCGCCAGGCGCACCAGATGCGCCGGTTCTCTCCGTGGTGACGCCGTGAGCGACGATACGACCATGATGCAGCCCATCGTCGATCCCGACGCCCTCCACCTGGTGGTGCTCACCGGCATGTCCGGCGGCGGCAAGACGGTGGCCCTGCGCGCGCTGGAAGACCTCGAGTTCTACTGCGTCGACAACATGCCCGCCGAGCTGATTCCCCAACTGGTGGCGGCGGTGAGCCAGGGCGAACACGGGCCGCGCCGGCGCATCGCCGTGGGCGTGGACGTGCGCAACCGCCGCGTCGACCTCCAGCGCATGCCGCACGTGTTGTCGGAGCTGTCGGCGGCCGGGGTGCACGTGCACCTGATCTTCCTCGACAGTCGCGACGACGTGCTGATCAAGCGGTATTCCGAAACCCGGCGCCGCCACCCGCTGGCCATCGAGCGGCGCTCGCTCGCCGACTCCATCGCCGAGGAGCGCCGCCTGCTGCGTCCGTTGGTCTCCATCGCCGAGAAGGTGATCGATTCCAGCGACCTCAACGTGCACCAGTTGCGCCGGCTCTTCGCCACTGGCTACGCCGCGGCGAGCGACGGCACGACCCTGCTGTTCGAATCGTTCGCCTACCGCCGCGGCCTGCCGCCGGACGCCGACTTCGTGTTTGACGCACGCTGCCTGCCCAACCCGCACTGGGAACCGCGCCTGCGGCCGTTCTCGGGCAAGGACCTCCCGGTCCGCGAGTTCCTCGATGCGAATCCCGTGGTGAATGAATACTATGGCGACGTCGCCCGATGGCTCGAAACGTGGCTGCCCCGCTTCGAAGGTGAAGACCGCAGCTACGTCACCGTGTCGATCGGTTGCACCGGGGGGCGGCATCGTTCGGTCTACCTGGTGGAACGGCTGGCCCGGCATTTCCGCTCCGAGCGCGGCAACGTACTCACCTTCCATCGTGAACTGGAGTGACCCATGACCCCGCCCCAGCAAAAACGGAGCACCGGTCGATGAGCGTCGGCGTCCTCCTCATGACCCACGAAGCCGTCGGCAAGGCGCTGGTTTCCGCCGCGCGCCACGTGATGCCCAAGCTGCCCCTGACGGTCGACGCCGTCGAGATCCCCCCCAACGCGGACCCCGACGTGATGCGCGACCTCACCGCCCGGCACGCGCGCGACCTGGACACGGGCGACGGTGTGCTGGTGCTGGCCGACCTCTACGGGGCCACGCCGTGCAACATCGGCCTGTCGCTGGGCGAACTGGGCGTCCATCTGCGCTGCGTATCGGGCCTGAACCTGCCCATGCTGCTGCGCGTCCTCAACTACTCTGAAAAATCGCTGCCCGAACTGGCCGAAATCGCGGCCACCGGCGGGCGCGGGGGAATTTTCATCGACCATGCTTGAACAGGACATCACGGTATCCAACCGACTGGGCCTGCACGCCCGCGCCTCCGCCAAGCTGGTCCAGTTGGTGGCGAGCTTCAAATCCACGGTGTACCTGATCAGCAAGGGTCGCGAAGTGAATGCCCAGAGCATCATGGGCGTCATGATGCTGGCCGCCGGCCTCGGCACCCCGCTCACCGTGCGCGCCGAGGGTGACGACGAGGCGGCCGCACTCGCCGCGGTGGTCGACCTGTTCGACCGCAAGTTCGACGAGGGCGCCTGAGCCATGACCGCCGACCGCACCGCGAGGCCGTCATGAGACACCTGTTGACCGGCACGCCGGCGGCCCGTGGCATGGCCCTCGGGCGCGCGCGTCTGGTCCAGCCGAATATCTTCGCCGTCGACACGCGGATGCTCGACGAAGGCGAAGTCGCCGGCGAGATCGAGCGCCTGCACAAGGCCCTCGACCATGCCCGCACAGAACTGCACGAACTGCGCGGCAAGCTGCATGGGGCACTGGCCCGCGAGGTGGGCGACTTCATTGACGCGCACAGCCTGCTGCTCGACGACGAAGAACTGCTTCGCGGCCTCGACGAACTCGTCTCGGTCGGCCACTACACCGCCAGCGCCGCCCTGAAAATGCAGCGTGATCGCCTGGCCGCCGTCTTCGACGCGATGCACGACCCCTACCTCAAGAGCCGCGGCGAAGACATCGACCAGGTCATCGGCCGCGTGATGTCCGCGCTGCAGCAGCAGTCCAGCCGCGAAGAACGCAAACTCGCCGCGCGCGTGGGCGAGATCGTAGTCAGCGACACGGTCGCGCCGGCCGAGATGGCGAGCATGGCCGGGCAAGGCCTGCTCGGGGTGATCGCCAGCGCGGGCAGCGTCTACTCGCACAGCGCGATCCTCGCGCGCAGCTTCAACCTGCCGATGCTGGTAGGCACGAAGGACGCCCTGGCCGTCATCAACGACGACGACCTCGTGCTGATCGACGCCGAGCACGGCGAAGTCATCGTGCACCCCACCGCACAGGACCTCGCCCGCTACCGTCAGTGGCAGCGCCAGGCCGCCGCTGAAGGACGGCGGCTCGCCGCCCTCGCCTCTGCCCGCACGCTGACCCGCGACGGCGCGCACATCCGCCTCTACGCCAACGCCGAACTGCCCAGCGACGTGACCCTCGCCCGCGCCCGCGGCGCCGACGGCGTGGGCCTGTATCGTTCTGAATTCCTGTTCCTGCGCCAGCGCGGCCTGCCCTCCGAGGAAGAACAGTTCGCCGCTTACCGCGATCTGGTCATCGGCATGGGTGGCCTGCCGGTCACCATCCGCACGCTCGACCTGGGCGCCGACAAGGCCGATGCCGCAGGCCTGGCCATCCGCGGCGAAGACAACCCCGCCCTGGGCGTGCGCGGCATCCGCCTGTCGCTGCGCTACGCCGACATCTTCAGCGTGCAGCTGCGCGCCATCCTGCGTGCCGCCTGTTACGGCCCCGTGCGCGTGCTCGTGCCGATGATCACCCACGTGGGCGAATTGATCGACGTGCGCCGGCTGGTCAAGCAGGCTCGCGAAGCCTTGGCCGCCCGTGGTCAGGAACTCCCCGAGCGCATCGATATCGGCGCCATGATCGAAGTGCCCGCCGCCGCCATCGGCATCGGCGCGATCCTCGAGAAGGCCGACTTCCTCGCCATCGGCACCAACGACCTCGCGCAATACGTGCTCGCGGCCGACCGCAACAACGACGCCCTCGAAGGCATCTACGACCCGCTCCAGCCAGCCTTCCTGCGCCTGATCGCGCACGTGATCGCGGCGGCGCGACGGGCGAAGAAGCCGGTCAGCCTGTGCGGCGAGATCGCCGGCGACACGCAGTTCACCGCGCTGCTCCTCGCCATGGGCCTGGAAGAATTCAGCATGCACCCGGGTCAGTTGCTGCTGGTGCGCGATCGCCTGGCCTCGCTCGATTGCGCCGCCCTCCGACGCGCAGCCCCCAGGCTGTTCCGCTCCGCCACGCGCGACGACGTGGAAGCGCGATTGCTGGAGGTGATCGCACGGCAAGATGGGTGCGCTGGCGCAGCGTGACAGGTCGACCCGCCATCGTTGGGTGGCGGGGCTTGAACACCACGCATCAACCAATGTGTTCGACCACGACGATTGGCTTACAGCGCTCATCGTTCGCGTAGGGGCAGTACTGACCGATCACCCGTAGCGTTCGAATGAGCGTGCCCGGATGGGATCGACACCGAAGGCTCCGGCCTCACTGTCCGAGACAACAGCACGGCCTGCATCCATGCAGCATCCCCGCACTTGCGCGAAGAACAAAAAAAGGGCCGCGGTTACCCGCGGCCCTTTGTCGCTACGACCCGAGAGGCTTACGCCGCCCTGGACGCCTCCATCTTCTGTGCCTTGCTGACGACGTTGGCGCGAAGCTCGTCGCTATCGAAGTCGTCGACCGAAATGAACTCGGCCACGCCGTCGCGAACACGCTGGAGCAGGTCACGCTCGGCCGCGTTGATGGCACCGATCTTCTCCGCTTCGGCCAACTGCTCGTTGTAGGTGTGCCCACGCAGCTGCCCGCTCTTGAGCGCCTTGACCAACTTGCGCTCCACCGGCTCGGCAGCGATGACGTCCGGCAGGATCGCGTTCATGCGACCCACCGTGTTGTTCGCGGTCGGGCTGAGGTACGCCCACGCCGTAAGGCGATCGCGGGCTTCGCTCGGCGCGGTGATGAGGGCGGCGACACGACGACCGAGGCGATCGGACGGCGGCACTTCGCGGCGACCGAACGGGAATACCAGGAAGCGCAGCAGCCACGCCACCGGACGCACCGGGAAATTGCGGATGACGCCATCCAGCGCGTTCTGGATGCGCCACATGCACTCGTGGAACGCCCAGGCCAGCAGGGGGCGGTCGGCTTCCGGACGGCCGGTATCTTCGTAGCGCTTGAGCATCGCGCTGGCGATGTAGAGGTACGAAAGCACGTCGCCCAGGCGGGCCGAGAGTTTTTCCTTGAACTTGAGCTTGCCGCCCAGCACGCCCATCGCGACGTCCGCGCAAAGGGCCAGCGCCGCCGAATAGCGGTTGAGCTTGCGGTAGTAACGACGGGTGTAGGCGTCGCCTGCGCCTTCGCCGATCTTGGCGGCGGTGACGCCGAGCACGAAGCTGCGCACCGCGTTGGAGAAGCCGAAGCCGATGTGGCCGAACAGCACCTTGTCGAACGTCTTCAGGCGCTCGCGGTAGTCCGTGATGTTGAGCGCCTGCATTTCCTTCAGCACGTAAGGATGGCAACGGATGGCACCCTGGCCGAAGATCATGAGGCTGCGCGTCATGATGTTCGCGCCTTCCACCGTAATGGCGATGGGCACGCTCTGCCAACCGCGCCCCATGTAGTTCTTCGGGCCGAGGATGACGCCCTTGCCGCCGTGCACGTCCATCGCGTCCGACGCGATCTGACGGCACCACTCGGTGGCGTGGTACTTGGCGATGGCCGAGGGTACCGCCGGCTTTTCGCCGCGATCGACGGCCGCCGCCGTGGCGCGCGACAGCGCCTGCGTGGCATAAGTGAGGCCGCCGATGCGTGCCAGGGCCTCTTCCACGCCCTCGAAACGGCCGATGGCCAGGCCGAACTGCTTGCGCATGCGAGCGTAGGCGCCGGTGGCGGCGACGGCCATGCGCGAGGCACCCGTGGCGTTGGACGGCAACGAAATCGCGCGCCCCACGGAGAGGCATTCCACCAGCATGCGCCAGCCGTGACCGGCCATGTGCGGACCGCCGATCAGCACCGACAGGGGCACGAACATGTCCTTGGCGTGGATCGGGCCGTTCTGGAACGGCGTGTTCAGCGGGAAATGACGACGGCCGATCTGCATCCCCGGGGTCTCACGCGGCAGCAGGGCCAGCGTGATGCCGAGATCTTCCTTGTCGCCCAGGAGCTTCTCGGGATCGTACATGCGGAAGGCAAGGCCCACGATGGTCGCCACCGGCGCCAGCGTGATGTAGCGCTTGTCGAACGTAAGGCGGATACCGACGGTTTCTTCGCCGTTCCACAGGCCCTTGCAGACGATACCGAAGTCCGGCAGCGAGGTAGCATCCGAACCGGCGTACGGGCCGGTCAGGGCGAAGCAGGGAATCTCGCGGCCGTCGGCAAGGCGCGGCAGGTAATGGTTCTTTTGCTCGTCGCTACCGTAGTGCATCAGCAGTTCGCCGGGACCCAGCGAGTTGGGTACGGCCACCGTGGAGGCGAGCGTCTGCGACATGCTCGAGAGCTTCTGCAACACGGCCGAGTGCGCCAGTGCGGAGAAACCGAGGCCGCCGTAGCTCTTCGGGATGATCATGCCGAAGAACTTGTTTTTCTTGATGAAATCCCAGACCTCGGGCGGCAGGTCGGCCAGTTCGTGGGTGATCTGCCAGTCGTCGACCATGGCGCAGAGTTCTTCGACGGGGCCGTCGAGAAAGGCCTGTTCTTCGACCGACAGCTCCGGCTTCGGCTGGCGCAGCAGCTGCGACCAGTCAGGCTTGCCGGAGAACAGTTCGCCTTCGAAGCCGACCGTGCCGGCCTCAAGCGCGGTCTGCTCGGTATCGGACAACTTCGGCGTCACCTTGGCGAACATCGACAGCAGCGGCGCACTGATGGTCTTGCGGCGGAAATCGACCATCAACAGCGGCACCGCCACGGCGGCCAGGAGCAGCAGCAGGACGATCGTCGTGACGGGCGCGCCGGCGAGCACGCCGACGACGAGAGTCGTCACTGCCGTCGCGATGGCCCACGTCTTCAGGGACGTGCGGTGGTAGGCACATGCACCGGAGGCGATCAGCGCCGCCAGCACAACCAGGATCGCAGACATGGGTATCACCTCGTAACGGTCGGCTTATTGCGTGTGGTAACTACAGGACAACAGAAATCAGGAAAGCGTTTCCACGAACGAGACGATTTCGCGCGTGAAAGCATCGTTGGCGTCGCCAGCCACCATGTGGGTGGCCTCGGCGAGCGCCACGTGCCGGGCATGGGGGACCAGTCGCAGGAATTCGTCGACGGTATGACGGGAGACCACGTCGCTGCGGGCACCGGACAACAGCAACACCGGAACGCGCACGCGCGACGCCGCCTGGAAAAGCCGGGGCTGGTAGCGTTCGCTTTCGGCCACCACGCCATCGAGCAGGGCGGGATCCCAGTGCCAGCGCAGGCGGCCGTCGGCGCCCTGGCGCAGCAGCGGTTTCAGCTGGGACTCGCTCTTGCGTTCGCGCCGGTGAGGCAGGTAGGCCTCGATGGCGGCGGCCGCCTCGTCATAACCGGCGAAACCGTCGGGGTGGGCGCGCATGAAGCCGAGGATGCGTTCGACGCCCTGGGTCTCCCAGCGCGGAGTGATGTCCACCAGCACCAACGCCGAGAACGGGAGGCGCGCCGGTTCGGCTTCGCCCGCTGCCACCAGCCCGATCAGACCGCCCATCGAGGCACCCACCAGCACGGGCGCGGGCCCGCCAGGCGACCTTGCCGTACCGGCAACGTCGATGAGGTCGTCGACGAACTGCTGCATGTGGTAGTCGCCGCGCGGCACCCATTCGCTGCCACCGTGGCCACGGGCGTCGAAGGTGACCGACGCGTGCCCCTGTGCGGCGAGTGCGCGCGCCGCGCCGTCCCAGGCGTGACGCGTCTGGCCGAAACCGTGCGCGAACACCAGCGCGGGCGAGCCCGAGCCAGGCCAATGCTCAACGGCGAGCGTGACGCCATCGGCGGCGACCAGACTCGACAGGGCAGAAGCGGCGGTGGAGGTTTCGGCGACCATACGTGGCAGTATGTGGGCTGTCGGCGAGCCCGTCAATACGCCTGCGTATGGTTATCCAAGCGCTTAAAAGTCAAGGTTTTATGCAGCATGGCCAAGTGGCGATGGATTGCAAACCGCGGCGTCTCCGCTACCATGCGCCGATGAACGAAGGTGCCAAGAACGAACGCGTCCGCCTGTCGGCCGAAGACTGGGAAGACGGAGCCCTCGCCCTCATCGCCGAGCAAGGCGTGGGCGCGCTTGCCGTCGAGGCGCTCGCGCGGCGCCTGGGGGTCACCAAGGGCAGCTTCTACTGGCACTTCCGCACCCGCGAAGCCCTGCTGCAGGCGGCCCTCGAACGCTGGGAAGAATACGGCGAGCGCGAGGTGCTGGCCGAGATCGAGCGCATTCCCGACCCTCGCAAGCGTTTCCCCGAACTGTTCCGTCGGGTGGCGCACGAGGTGCAGCCGCACCGGGTCTATGCCGCCCTGCTCAAGGCGCTCGACCATCCCCAGGTGGTGCCGGTGATGGGGCGCGTATCGCAGCGGCGCATCGATTTCCTCACCCGGATGTACGCCGAAGCCGGTCTTGAGCCCGTATCCGCGCTGCATCGCGCACGCCTGACCTATGCCGCCTACGTCGGCTTTCTCCAGCTGAACTTCACGCTTGGCCTGCCGCGTATCAGCCACGAGGAATTCGACGCCTACGTCGAGCACATGATCGCCACGCTTACCCCCTGAGGCGCCGAGGCGCAGCACGTTTGCTGCGCCGTGCCTTGCCAATACCAGGATTTGCAAACTACTGTCGTCTCTTGCTTTTACATGGAGACCACACGGATGCACTCGCACGGTAGTTCGCTGGAAGCCTTGACCCGATGGGTCGATGAGGTCGCGCGCCTGACCCAACCCGACGAGGTCGTCTGGTGCGACGGTTCCGATGCGGAATACGCCGGGCTCGTCGCCCACATGCTGGAGACCGGCGACCTGCATCCGCTCAACGCGACCACGCATCCACGGAGCTATCTGCACCGGTCGCATCCGTCGGACGTCGCGCGCGTGGAGCACCTCACGCTCGTGTGCACCGCCGAGCGCGAGGATGCCGGCCCCAACAATCACTGGATGGCCCCCGCCGACGCGCACGCAAAGATCGACGCCCTGTTCGATGGCGCCATGCGCGGGCGCACGATGTACGTGATTCCCTATTGCATGGGTCCGATCGATTCGCCCATTTCCCGCTGTGGCGTCGAGATCACGGATAGCCCCTACGTGGTCGCCAACATGCGCATCATGACGCGCATGGGCGCGCCGGCCCTGGCCCGCATCGAGCGCGAGGGTCGGTTCGTGAAAGGCCTGCACTCGATCGGCGACCTCGACCCGGAGCGTCGCTTCATCATGCACTTTCCCGACGAACTCACGATCAAGTCGATCGGGTCGGGCTACGGCGGCAACGCGCTGCTGGGCAAGAAATGCCATGCGCTGCGCATCGCCAGCCACCAGGCGCGGCACGAGGGCTGGCTGGCCGAGCACATGCTCATCGTCGGCATCGAGAACCCGCAGGGCGACAAGTACTACATCGCCGCGGCGTTCCCGTCGGCGTGCGGCAAGACGAACCTAGCGATGCTGATTCCCACCGAGGGCTACCGCAGGGCGGGGTGGAAGGTCTGGACCGTGGGCGACGACATCTGCTGGATGACGCCCGGCGCCGACGGACGGCTGTGGGCGATAAACCCCGAGGCCGGCTACTTTGGCGTGGCGCCCGGGACGGGCGCGGACACCAACCCCAGTGCGCTGGCGACGCTGGGGCACGATGCAATTTTCACCAACGTGGCGGTCACCGCCGATGGCCAGCCGTGGTGGGAAGGGCTCGGCGAAGGCACGCCGGTCACCGACTGGCAGGGCCGCCCGTACGATCCCGCGAACGGTCCCGCCGCCCATCCGAACTCGCGCTTCACCGTGAGCGCCCGCCAGTGCCCGAGCTGGGCGCCGGAATCCGAAGACGCCCAGGGCGTGCCCCTCTCCGCCATCGTCTTCGGCGGGCGGCGACCCTCCCTGGTCCCGCTGGTGTTCGAGGCGAAGGACTGGGCGCATGGCGTGCTCGTCGGCGCAGCGATGGGCTCGGAAACGACCGCGGCCGCGACGGGCGCCGTGGGCGTGCTGCGTCGCGACTCGATGGCGATGAAGCCGTTCTGCGGCTACAACTTCGCCGACTACTTCGCGCATTGGCTGTCCTTCGACCGGCCGGGCATGAAGCTGCCGCGCATCTTCCACGTCAACTGGTTCCGCAAGGATGCCGACGGGCGCTTCATGTGGCCCGGCTACGGCGAAAACATGCGCGTGCTCGACTGGATGATCCGCCGCGTCGAGGGCCTCGCCCGCGGCCACGAGACGCCCATCGGTACCGTGCCTGCGCCGGGCGAACTCAACGTCGAGGGGTTGGACGTGCCACCCGCCACGCTCGACGAACTGACCCGCGTCGACGTCGACGGCTGGATCGACGAACTCAACGCGATCGGCACCTACCTCGACGGCTATGGCGAGCGCATGCCCGAACGCCTGAAGGCCGAACGGTTGCGTGTCAGCCGCGCGCTCGAAGCCGCACAGCACCGTCGCGCGGCCCAGGTGGCCTGATCCGGCGCGTCTTGAGCGCGAGGGGCTTCCCTTCGCGCCCAAGGCGCGCTCCCGCCCGGGGCGGGCAGGTACCGGTCGTACGCATGACGCCGATACCTAGCCGGCCGCCTCCCGCCCACTCGCGCCATCGCACTTAAACCGTTTCTCCCTTGCCCGCATCCAAGCTGGCAAGATGAACGCCCTATGCCTCGCCGCCACCTCCTTCATGCAGCCTGAGCTGCCCGCCGCGTCGACCGACGACGACATCGTGCGGGCCGCGGCCGCAGGTGACCGCAAGGCCTTCGAGACGCTTTACCGACGGCACGCCGACCGGGTCTACGGCGCGATCCTGCGCCTGGCCGCGTTCGACCACGCCCGTGCCGAAGACCTCACCCAGGAAGCCTTCGTGCGTGCCTGGCAAAAGCTTGATGGCTTTCGCTTCGAGAGCGCCTTCGGCACCTGGGTCTACCGCCTGGCGGTCAACGTGGCGTTGATGTCCCTACGCGCCCGCAACGCCGATCCGGTCAGCATCGTCGACGACGAACACCTGCCCGACATCACCGATACCGATAATCCGTTGCGCGCCATCGAGCGCGACGAACTGGAAAAGGCCATCGCGGCCCTGCCCCCGCGGGCTCGCGCGGTCCTGGTCCTGTACGACGTGGAAGGTTGGAAACACGAGGAAATCGCCGCCGAACTCGGCATGGCGGTGGGCTCCTCCAAAGCACAGCTACACCGCGCGCGCGGCCTGCTCCGCCGCGCGCTGGGAGATACGCCATGAATGAACTCGACTACCTGCGCCAGATGCGCTCGCTCAACCGCCCGGTCACGCCCCACCGTGACCTGTGGGCGGACATCGCATCGCGGATCGACGCATCCGCTCCAGCGGCTACGCCCCGGCAACGCCGCCTGCGTCCCTGGCTGATGGCCGCCGCCGTCGCCGGCGTAGCGGTGCTCGGCGGCGGCATCGGCCTGCGTCTGGCCGCTCCCGCCGTCAACGATCGCGTGGCCGCGGCCGAAAAGTGGAAACCCACCGACCCCCGGCTCGCGGGCGCGGCCATCCAACTGGATGCCACCCGCATGGAACTCACCCAGGCGATCCGCGAGAACCCCGACTCCGCCGCCCTGCAGCGACTGCTGCTGCGCACCGAGCGCCAGCGGGATCGTCTGCGCAACTTCGACAGGCAAGCCGGTTAATGGCCCACAGGCAGGACATTCCCATGAAAACGCTCTACATCGCTCCCCTGCTGCTGGCCTTGTGCATCGGTGAAGCCTTCGCTTCCACGCCGATCAACCTGTCCCGCGACGTGCGTCCCAACGCCCACATCCGCATCGACAACACCCGCGGCGAAGTGACCGTCACCGCCTGGGATCGCAACCAGATCCAGGTATCCGGCTCGCTCGGCGAGGGCGCGCGCCCGCTGCAACTGGAAGGCGACGACCGCAACGTCGACATCCGCGTGCAAGGGGGCGACGACAAGGGCAAGTGGTTCAGCTGGGGCAACGACAGCAACATGGGCTCGACCACGCTCAACGTACGCGTTCCCAAGGGCGTCGACGTGGAAGTGAAGGTCGTCAGCGCCCCGGTCAGCATCGACGGCCTCGAAGGCGGTCGCATCGACGTGGAATCGGTCAGCGGCCGCGTGCGCGCCAATGTGCGCACGCCTTCGGCGTCCATGCAGACCGTGAGCGGCAGCATCGATCTCGCCGGCCGCGCCGACAAGGCCGACCTGCAGACGGTCTCCGGCGACATCACGGCACCCAATGTCACCGAACGGGTGGATGCGCAAACGGTGTCCGGCCACATGATCGTCGGGGGCGGTCCCTGGAAGGAGGCCAACTTCAGCACCGTGTCGGGCGACACCGACATCAACGGCGGCCCTGCGGGCAACGGGGCGAAGCTGACGGTGGACGCCATGAGCGGCGACGTGAAGCTGCAACTGCCGTCGTCCATCTCCGCGCGCCTGGAAGCATCGACGTTCAGCGGCGACATCGGCTCCGACTGGGGCCAGCCGTCGCGGGGTGAGGACGGTCCGGGTAAGGAACTCAAGACCACGATCGGCGACGGCAGCGCCCGCATCCACGTCGAATCGTTCAGCGGCGACCTGCGCATCCGCAAAGCCGGCCGGTAAAGGCCTCGCGCAGCGCCTCGCTCGCCCGGGTCAGCCCCGGGCTCGTGCGCAGGGGACGCGCCTGTCGGAAACGCAGGAGCGATCGCAGCGGCGATCCGGCGTCAGCCGGTACGTGTTCGACGACACCCATGGCGTCATCCAACCGGACCGACATGCGCCGCCACGATGAAAAAAGCCGCGAACATCGCGGCTTTTCTAAAGATCCTGGTGATACTGCACGTAAGGCGTTCGTGACTGATCTGGCTCAGGCAGCGAAGGGTTGTTCGGGGCGTTACCCGAGGACCATACGTTCTGCGCGCCGACGGACAACTCACCGCGCCACGGCAGACGGAACGTGACACCCAGGTCGATCGCGCTCCAGCGGCGATCGGGATTGAGCCCATTGGACACGCCCGGCTCCGGCTGCATCGTGCGGCCGGTGATGCTGCCATAGAGCGGACCGCGATCCACGCCGAGGCTCAAGGCCTTCTGATCGACCGACCCGATGCCCAGCAGGTTGCCCGGCAGCAGGCGAATGCGACCGATGCTCGCGCCCAGGTCGATGCCGCTTCGGCCGCCGAGGTCGACGCGACCGTGCGCGTTGAGTTCGGTGCTCGATGACAACGAGCCAAACGGCAGGCCCGACATCGTCGACGCCATGCCCGGTAGCACGCGGGGCAGCGCCGGGCTGTTGCCGGATGGGCGGGCAGAACCGACGCCTAGGCCCACGCTATAGCCCGAGCCACGCCAGGTCGCGCCGACTTCGCTGCCGACGATGCGCGGCGGCGCACCCGGGGAGGTGCAGCGATCACCGTGCGAGGTGGCCGACGCACCGCAGGATTCCGCGGAATTGATCCAGCCCTGGCCGCTGACCGAGGCATGCGCCTGCAGGCCCGGGCCGAGGTCATACTGAAGCCCGCTCGACACGAACGGGCTCGCGCCCAAGGGGCGCGGTGCCAACGGCTGGGTGGGATCGGCACGATCGCTGTAGTTCACCGACAACGCGCGGCCGTCGGGCGAGCGCCACAGGGGGACCGAACTCTGCGGATCGCCTCCGTCGCTGTTTGCCGGATCGGCATACAACAGGGCTCCCGTGCCCTCGCCACTCGCGGGCACGCCATGCCCTGCCGCGGCGAGCGGCATGAGCAAAAGCATGGAGAGCAAGGTGCGACGCATGGAAACCATTGATCGAAAGGGCGGCTCGCATCCCCGAAGCCCACCGCGAGCCGTCGGTGGGTCCGGGGTCAGTGTACCCCGTTTTACTTTTTACTAACACCCCGACGAGCCCTCCGGGAGGTGTATTTAAGAATCTACGATAACTGCCGTTTATGACCGTCAAGGGGGCATCACGCCGTAAGTCGCAGAGGGAATGAGACGGCGAAGGCGATCCCGTCGCGCGACCGCCCCGAACGCATATAGACTCACCCGACCCAGTCCGGAAGCTTCCCAGGCGATGACCCTCGCTCCATCCCAAAGCCCCGCTTTGCAGGCATCCGGTCCCGGCCAGGTCGAGCCGCTGCACGATGCCGTGGAACGACTCCTGCGCGCCGCCGACGCCGAGGCCGTCCGTGACGAGTGCGAGGTCTTCGCCCGCTGCCTGGTGCCCGGCGCCCATGTGGCATGGCAGGTCTGCGGCGACACGAGCACCGGGGAAGGCATCGAGCTGGGCGTCGACCCGCGCAGCGAACGCTCGCTCATGCTCCTTGCCGACGAGACCGACAGCCCCGGCGCCGCCGACCTGATCGGCTGGCTCGGCCGGCTCGCCGGCGCCCGCCTGCGCCAACTCGCCGAAACCGCCAATCTTTACGAAGCGATCTCGCGCCTGGCCATGGCCGAGCGCCTGCAACGCGCGCTTTACGCCATCGCCGAACAGGCGGGCGCCGAGCACAACATGCGCGACATGATGACCGCGCTCCACGGCATCGTGGGCAGCCTCATGTACGCCGAGAACTTCTACATCGTGCTGTACGACGCGCCGAGCCGCACGGTGCGTTTTCCGTACTTCATCGACTCGGTGGACACCGATCCGCCCGACCCGGAATCGATCCGCCCGATCGAGGACATCGAGAACACCCTCACCTGGCACATCCTGCAGAGCGGCAAGTCGCTCATGGGTGCCAGCAACGAACTCGAAAAGAACCTGCCCGGGCCTCGCGTGTCCATCGGCCCGCCCTCGGATGACTGGCTCGGCGTGCCGATGAAGCGAGGCGAAGACGTCGTCGGCGCCCTCGTGGTGCAAAGCTACCGTGCCGACACCCGCTACACGCCGAACGACCGCGAACTGCTCACTTACGTCGCGCAGCACGTGCAGACGGCACTGGAACGCCGCCAGGCCCACGAGGAGCTCGAGCGCCGGGTCACCACGCGCACCGCCGCCCTGCGCGAAGCCAACCGCGTGCTGCGCCAGCAGGTCTTGCAGCGCCAGCGCGGCGAACGCCTGCAAGCGGCGCTGTTCCGCATCGCCGAGCTGGCCAACACCTCCGACAGCATCGAGAACTTCTACGCCGCCGTGCACCGCGTCATCGGCGGACTGCTCTACGCGCGCAATTTCTATATCGCGTTGCTGTCCGAAGACCAGGTCAAGCTCACCTTCCCCTACTCCGTCGACGAGCTCGACGGGGCGCGCGAGCCTCGCGAACTGGGGCGCGGCCTGACCGAATACGTGCTGCGCAACGGCAAGGCCCTGCTTGCCGACCGTGCCGAGATCGACCGCCTCAATCGCGACCAGGTGCTGTCCACGACCGGTGCACGCTCGCTGCACTGGCTCGGCGTGCCGCTGATCTGGAACGAAAAATCGATGGGCGTGCTGGCGGTGCAAAGCTATTCGCCCGAACACACCTACAGCGCGCGCGACCAGGAGTTGCTCACCTTCGTGAGCTACCACATCGCGAACGCGCTGCAGCGCAAATACACCACCGAGTCGCTCAAGCAGGCCTACGCCAGCCTCGAGCGTCGCGTGACCGAGCGGACCCGCGCGCTGGCCCTCGCCAACCGCGACCTGCGCGAGCAGATCGCCGAGCGCGAGCGCGTCGAACGCCGCCTCAAGTACGAAACCCTGCACGACTCGCTCACCGGCCTGCCCAACCGCACGTTGCTGCTGCAACGGCTCGAACAGGCGCTCAACCACTACCGCGAGAACCCGGGCGACCTGTTCGCCGTGCTCTTCATCGATCTTGACCGCTTCAAGGTCATCAACGATTCGGTGGGCCACCTGGTGGGCGACGACCTGCTCTTCCAGGTGGGCGGGCGCGTACGCGCCTGCCTGAAGACCCGTGACGTGGTCGCCCGCCTGGGCGGCGACGAGTTCGCCGTGCTGGTAGAAGGCATCACCGATCCGCAGGCGGCCACTCACATCGCCGAGCGCATCATTGCCCAGTTGCAGACCCCGTTCCGCCTGGGTGCGAAAGAGATCTTCACCTCCGCGTCCATCGGCATCGCCCTGCCCACGCCCGAATACACCCGGCCGGAAGAACTCCTGCGCGACGCGGATTCGGCGATGTACCGCGCGAAGGACGAAGGGCGTCATCGCGCCGCGGTCTTCGACGACCGGCTGCGCCGCGAAGCGCTCTCGCTGCTCGAACTGGAAGGCGACCTGCGCCGCGCGCTCACGCGCCACGAGTTCGTGCCGTTCTACCAGCCCATCGTCGACCTCGAAGACCGTCGCGTGGTCGGTTACGAGGCGCTGCTACGTTGGCGCCATCCGGAGCGCGGCCTGCTTCCGCCCGGTGAATTCCTGGCCGTGGCCGAGGACACCGGCTGTTCCGAGGCGATCGACTGGCAGATCTTCCAGCAAGTGGTGCGCCAGGCACGCGCGCTCACCCGCGAAGAGGGCTTTGTCAGCATCAACGTGTCCGGCAGCCATTTCCGCTCGCCCGACCTCGACCAGCGCCTGCTCGACCTGCTCGAGGAGCACAAGGTGCCCGCACGCTGTATCCGCGTGGAAGTCACCGAACGCGCGCTGCTGGAGAACCCCGCCCAGGTCAAGCGCATCCTCGAAAACCTGCGCGCCCACGGCGTGGGTATCGCACTCGACGATTTCGGCACGGGCTATTCGTCGCTGAGCTACCTGCACCAATACCCGATCGAAACGCTGAAGATCGACCGCTCTTTCGTGATCGACCTGCCCGCCGAGGACAACGAGGTGCACAGCACCGCGGTGGTCCGGGCGATCCAGGCGCTGGCCGACTCGCTGCGCATGCAGGTGATCGCCGAGGGCATCGAAACCGAGACACAGATGCACGCGTTGCGCCGCATCGGCTGCCGCTTCGGCCAGGGATTCCTGTTTGCCCAGCCTGCGCCGGCGAGCAAATGGCTGGGGTCGCCGCTCTCGCTCGACGTCTGAACCACCGCGGGCATCCATCGGCCCGCGGCGGGGTGTCCGGTTACTGAAGCGTGTGGTTCGCCGGTGGCACATCGCCATCGACGAACAGCCGCTCGGCATCGACCCGGTCGAATTCATACCGCGTGGCGCAGAACTCGCAGGTGACCTCGATGGTGCCGTCGCGCTCGTCGAGCGCTTCGCGAACTTCGTGGTGGCCCAGTGCCCGCAGCATGCCTTCCACACGCTCGCGCGAGCAGGTGCAACCGAAAGCGAGCGGCCGGGGGTCGTAAAGGCGCACGGTTTCTTCGTGGTAAAGCCGGTACAGCAGATCGCTCGGGTCGGACGACAGCATCTCGTCCGTGCCGAGCGTCGCCGTCAGCGTGCCGACGCGATGCCAGGCGTCGGCGTCTTCCGCGGCCGCATCGTGGCCGCCCTCGCCAGGCACCGGCTGCAGCATGAGTCCCACCGCGCGATCGCCGTCGGCCGCCAGCACGATATACGCGGGAAGCTGCTCGGACCGCTCGAAGTAGCCCTCGAGCGCTGCCCCGATGGACGGCTTGTCGGCGAGATCGACGACCCCCTGGTAGCGCCCCCGCTCGGCGCTGCCGACGGTGATGGCGAGCATGTCCTCATCCATGCCGCCCAGCCGCACGGCATCGCCGATAGCCTCGGCGTCGAAGCGCGCCAGTCCGCGAAGGCGGCCCTTGTCGGTGCACTCGGCGAAGAGCAGGCGCACGGCGCCCTGGCTCTTGAATTCCAGCGAGAGCGCGCCCTCGAACTTGATGTTGCCGGTAAGCAACGCGCTGGCGGCCACGGCCTGCCCGAGCGTGTCGCGCAGCGCGTCGGGGTAGTCGTTGCGCGAGGCGATCTCGCGCCAGCTATGGCCCAGGCGGACCAGCACGCCGCGCACGCCCGCCTTCTCAAGCATGAAGCGATGCAGCACGTCGTCGGTCGGGGTCGGGTTCGAATCGGTCACGGAGGTCTCCTGCTGATCCGTCGTTAAATGGGGCCACGGGGACGCGGCGACAAGCCCGGTGCGCCTTTATACTGCGCCATCCCCCGTCAGTGCGCCGCCATGAACCCGACGCTCCGCCGCATGTTCCGCATCCTCGCACTGCTCGTGGTCGGCTGGCTCGCCCTGTCGTGCTGGGTGGTGATCGTGCTTCGCTTCGTGCCACCGTGGACCAGCGCGATGATGATGGAGCGCCGGGTCGAGTTGCTTTTCGACGGGGAAAACGTGGATTTTCGGCACCGGTGGGTGCCGTGGAACGAGGTGTCGCCGCACGTGGGCATCGCCATGGTGGCCGGCGAGGATCAGAAATTCCCCTTCCACCACGGGTTCGACGTGGATGCGATCCAGGATGCGATCGACGCCGCCGACGAGGGCCGGCGCCTGCGCGGGGCCAGCACCATCAGCCAGCAGGTGGCGAAGAATCTCTTCCTCTGGAATGGCCGCAGTTTCGTCCGCAAGGGCCTGGAAGCCTGGTACACCGTGCTTATCGAAACATTCTGGCCGAAACGGCGGATCCTCGAGGTGTACATGAACATCGTCGAGCTCGGCGATGGCGTCTACGGCGTGGGGGCGGCGAGCGATGCGTTCTTCCACGAGCCGCCCTCGCGCATCGGCGCGGCGCAGGCGGCGCGATTGGCGGCAGTGTTGCCCAACCCCCGCCGTTTCCACGCCGACCAGCCGAGCGCCTACGTGCAACGCCGCACCGCGTGGATCCTCCAGCAAATGGGCCAGCTCGGTGGCCCGGGTTACCTCGACCGTCCGGCCCCCGTCCGCGGCCGGACGCGCTGATCCTTCACCTGACGCAAACCCGGCGCGGCCGGCGCGGCGATACCATGACGCAAGCGCGGCTGATCGCCGCGATCCGCCCCGTGGAGGCCATCATGCAACAGGTCAAGCATCTCCTGGACGGCAAGGGCAGCGGCGTCTTCGCCGTCGCGCCCGATGCACCCGTCATCGACGCGATCCGCCTGATGGCGGAGAAAAACGTCGGCGCGCTCGTGGTGATCAAGGGCATCGACCTGGTGGGCATCGTGTCCGAGCGCGATTACGCCCGCAAGGTGATCCTTAAGGATCGTTCCTCGCGCACCACACCGGTGGCCGACATCATGACCGCGAGCGTCGTCACCGTCGCACCGGATGCCACCGTCGACGAGTGCATGCGCCTGTGCACCGACAGCCGCATACGGCATCTTCCCGTGATGGACGGTGGCCGGGTCGTGGGCGTCGTGTCGATCGGCGACCTGGTGAAAGCGACGATCTTCGAGCAGCGCGAAACCATCAATCAGCTCGAAACCTACATCGCCGGCTAAGCGCGTTCGTCCGGCCGCTCATGCTCCGGACGCAAGTCGGGCGAGGTGGCCGCGTTGCGCGCCACCCAGGCCGCGATGCCGGCCAGCCCCGCGCAGATCAGGCTCAGGGTAGCGACCGTGGTGCCCAGGCCGCGCAACGCGGTGATGCCCGTCGTGACGAGGAAATCGCCAAGCCGCCATACCGTGGTTTCGACCACGTTCTTGCCCTTGTAGCGATCCTCGCGCGGGATGCGCGTATAGAGGGCGTCGCTCGCGGGCTTGGTCATGCCATAGGCCAGCCCCCGCGTGCCGACCTGCACGAGGGTGATGAGCGAGACCGCGCCGCCGAACAACACGAGGTCGACGGGCCCGGCAACGGCGAGTGCCACGAGCAGGGCGAAGTTCACCAGCGATGGCACGACCAACGCCCACAGGGCGCCCTTGCCACGCAGGATCAGCGGCGTGAGGGTGAGCTGCAGCAGCGCACCGAAGAGGTTGATGGCCAGGTCCAGGCGCGCGTAGAAGGCCGTGCGCGTGGCGGTGTCGAGGTAATGCGTCTTCGTGTAATCGGCCATGAGCGCATAGGCCACCGTGGCCACGCCATCGCTGAGCAGCATCAAGAGCGCCATGTTGCGCAGGAACGGCCGCCTGAGCACGGCGCGCACCCCGTCGAGGATCGACCCGCCGACTGGCGCGCCGTCGCTCGCATCGTTGCCGACCGGGCCTGACGACACCCCCAGCAGAAGGCCCAACGCGACCAGCAGGCCGGCCGCGGACACCAGGAGCAGCGACGGCACGCCGATCCGCGCCACCAGTGCCGCGGTCAACACCGGCCCGACCAAGGCCCCGGCCATGCCGCCGAACGCGATAAACGGAAACATCAGCCGGGCCTGCGTGCTGCGATACACGTCGGCCATCACGCTCCAGAAGAGCGATACGACGAACAGGTTGAATACGCTGACCCAGACGAAGAATACGGTGCCCAGGCGGGCCGCGCCGATGTGATCCTGCGCGGCGAAGGCCGGCATGAAAGCGACCAGGCACGCCGCGAAGAACAGATAGCTGCCGGTCAGCACGCGTCGTCGCGGAAAGTGCGACACCAGCCAGCCGAACAACGGGGTGAGCACCAGCATCACGCCCAGCACCCAGACATAGAAAACCGGCAACGACGACGAACCGGTGGCGCCGACGAGCTGGTCGCGCACGGGCCGGATCACGTAATACGAGGTCATCACGAAGAAAAAGGCGATGACCGAGAGCGCGAGGGTCGGGCCCTCGCCGAGGGCGACGCGTCGATGGGCGTTCACGGGCGGCCGGCATGGTCCGGGGGAGACCGCGCAAGCCTAGCACGCCATCGCTCTCGTTCAGGCTCGTCAACAGCTTGCCGATCCATGCGTTGTCGGCGGACACGAACTGACCGACAATCGGACGGTCCCCATTTCCGATGGCGCGATTCCGCGCCGGGCTCCCGCGAGATACGCATGTCGCTTCGTTCCGTTTCCCTGCTCGCCTGCGCATTGACCTGCGCCCTGTCCGCGCCTGTCGCCCTCGCCGCGACGCCCCAGAAGCCGCCGGTCGTGCATGTCGATCCCACGGCGGAGAAGCTGCCCGCCGATCGCGTGAAGCAAACGATCGAGAACTACAAGCACTGGCTCGACGAGGCCGAGGCGCGCGACGCGGCGCCGGCCCTGGTCACGGCGATCGTGGTCGACGACAAGGTGGTCTACGAGCGAGCATTCGGCTACGCCAACGAGAAGACGAAAGAGCCGGCCACGCCCGAGACGGTATTCCGGCTGGCCTCGCTGTCCAAGGCCTTCGCCACCGGCGTCACGGCCGTGCTGGTGCGCGCCGGGTTCCTCAGCTGGGACACCAAGCTGGTCGACACCATTCCGTATTTCAAGCTCAAGGACCTCCAGGCGGCGCAACAGGCCACGGTACGCGACATCCTGGGCCAACGCCTGGGGCTGCCGCGCAACACGTACGACAACCTGCTGGAGGCCGACGCGCCCTACGAGGAGCTCGTGCGCAAGCTCGACGAAGTGGACCTCGCGTGCAAGGTCGGCGAATGCTACGGCTACCAGAACGTCGCCTTCAGCATGATCGGCGACGTGATCTACGCCACCACCGGCGATTACTTCTTCCGCCAGGTCGAGCGACGCATCTTCACTCCGCTGGGTATGACCACGGCCAGCTACGGGCGCGACGCGCTGGAAGCCAGCAAGAGCTGGGCTCGGCCGCATCGCGGCGGTCCGCATAACTGGATCCCCTACGAGCCCAACGACAGCTACTACCGCGTGGCGCCCGCCGCGGGCGTCAACGCGAGCCTGCGCGACATGGAACAGTGGCTGATCGCCCAGATGGGTGGACGCCCCGACGTGCTGCCGACGCCGCTGCTCGACGTGCTGCATGCCCCGGAGGTGCCGACGCCGTCGGAAGAGCGCTCGTTGCCGTGGCGCCGTGCGCGCGTGACCGATGCCCACTACGCACTGGGCTGGCGCGTCTTTACCTACGCGAACGAGACGCTCGTGTACCATGCGGGTGCGGTGGCGGGCTACCGCACGATGATCGGCTTCTTTCCCAAGTACCACGCGGGTGTCGTCAGCATGTGGAATGGCACCGGCCCGATGCCGGCCGGCCTCATGCCGATGGTGTTCGACAGCTTGCTGGGGCTGCCGCACGTGGATTGGGCGGGCGTGGAAGGTTCGGCGGCGCCTGCCGCGAAGGCCGCGCCGGCGAAAACGAAGAGCAAGACGAAGGCCGCCCCGGCAACGAAGAAGAAGTCGAAGAAGAAGTCGTGATCGCACCGTGCCGGCTATCGCCGGCTCGCCGATGCGATCGACTCCCTACCCCTTCGGTCGTCGCCGTGTTCGCCTGAAGGGAAATGGCTAGCGGCCGAGGTTGAACTGCAGGCGGCGGCGCAGGTTCACCGTCATCGGCTCACCGTTGCGCATCGCCGGCTTGAACTCCCACTTGCTCACCGCATCGATCGCCGCCCGGTCGAAGACGTGGCGCGGCTGCGAATCGACGACGTTGACATTGCTCACCGCGCCGTCCGTGCCGACGGTCAGCTCCACGTCCACCCAACCCTCCTGGTTCGCGCGCAGCGCGGCCGTGGGGTAACGCGGCTTCACCTGGTTGACCAGCACCGCATCGGTGATCTGGTCGTTGTCCGGTGCCGCCGGACGTGGCGTGGCCGCTACCGGCGTCTTCGGTGCCTGCGTCGACTGCTGGGCGACCCGCGCCGCCTGTTCGCGCGAAGCCTGCTGGCGTTGCGCCTCGGCGGCCTGCTCCGCCGCCTGCTGTTTCGCCGCGGCGGCGGCCGTCTGCTGGGCCATCTGTTGCGCCTTCTGGGCGTCGACCGCCTGCTGCTGCTCCCGGTCGAGCGTCTTGCGCTGGGCATCCAGCTTGGAGCGAAGGATCGTGAGCGTGTAGTTCTCCGGGTCGGCCTTCGCCAGCAGGTCGATCTCTCGCTGCGCCTCGTTGAAGTCGCGCTGGTTGATCGTCTGCTCGGCAGCGGCGGCGCCGTAGGAAAAGGTTTCGCGCAACGCGTCGGCGGCCACCGGATTGCCCGGCTGCTTTTCCAGCACCTTCATGTAGAACTCGAACGCGTTGTTACCTTTCGGAGCCACGAGCCGCTGCTCGTTCATCGCGGCGCGCGCCTCGGACAACAACTGGTCGAGGCTCAGCGAATCCACGTTCGCCGGCGGCGTTTCGCGGGCGCTCGCGGGGCGCGATGCGACCGACGACGCGGCGTTCGGGGTGGCCGTGGCGGCGAGATACGGCTGGACGATCAGGAACCACGCCGCGACGGCGAGCGCCGCGACGATACCGATGACGGCGAGCGTGACGGGCTGGATCGCACCACGCAGCGCGTGGCGCGGAGCAAGGCGATGACGTGGAACCATGCGGACGACCCTTCTTCGCAGGACGCGCTCCCCCTGTTGGCATGGCGGAGAACCCCCCGTTCACCGCAGCGCGATACGGCTGAAAGGTAACCGTAACGGCGGCGTGAATCCAGTGCGCGGGGCTAGGAGGATTTCCGGGGGACCGGGAAATGGGAAGCGGGGCGGGGCATCGACCGATCAAGGGCGCGGCTGGCGCGGCGTGATCACGATGCCGTGCACGTGTCGTCTCCCTGGGACGCGACGCACATACGCCTGCGCGTCCGACGAACCAACCCCACCGCAGAAACGAATAACCCCGGACAAGCCGGGGTCGAAGATCCGAAATACCTCCCCGCGCTGGGCACCGCGGGGAGGGAATTCGTAAAACGCTTTCTTATTGGACGGTGACGCTTACTTGGCCTTGGCGGCCTTGGTGGCGCGAGCAACCTTGGCGGCAGCCGGAGCGGCCGACTTGGCGACGCGCGGCTTGCGAGCGGCAGCCTTGCGCGGCGCGGCGGCCTTGCGAGCGGTCTTCTTCGCGGCGGTCTTGGCGGTCGTCTTGCGGGCCGGAGCCTTGCGGACGGCCTTCTTCACGGCCTTCTTGGCGGCAACCTTGCGACCGGTGGTCGACTTGCGGGTCGCGGTCTTCTTGGTCGCGGTCTTCTTGGCGGCGGTCTTGCGAGCCGGCGACTTGCGGGTCGCCTTCTTGGCGGCGGTCTTGCGGGTGGAGACCTTCTTCGCCGGCGACTTGCGGGCGGTGGTCTTCTTCGCGGTGGACTTGCGGGTCGCCTTTTTGGCGGCCGACTTCTTGGCAGTGGCTTTCTTGGCAGTGGCCATGGTTCGTCTCAGCTCCTCATCAGTTGGCAGTGGTTGCCCAGTAAAAGCGTGGAGGAACGCTTCAACCAGCAGATCGCTGTTCGTCGCGTGCCTCAAATTGTTCACCTGTCGGCGAGTACGTTCATCGGAAAGCAGTTGAAGCACATGCAGTGGAATCGAGACCGTGATCTTGCGGACCGACCCCGCTTTCGAACCGTGCTCCACATACGGTCGGATGAAAGTTTCTTTTTCCATTTCCGGGTTCCCCGTCAATTGACGCAAAAGCTATTCCTGAACATATCCGGTGTCAATAAATTTTGGCTCTAAATTGAAGGTCTTGCGGACGCATATCCACGCCTCGCAGCATGCCTGGAAGCCGTTCGGCGACCGTCACCATCACCCACGACGGGTTATCGGACACGGCATGGAATCATTACCGCGACACGGATGCCATGAAAGAAACGCCTTAAATAAAGATGTTTTCGACGCATTATCCGAAACGTCGCAAGCGTATTGCGCGAGCTCGCCAACCGTCGCGGAAAACCTGCGCGGGGTATCGGCCGGGGGTCATTCCGGGGATGAACGGAATTCGACTGGACGAGAAAAAAAATTTCCGGCGAGGTCGCGTCCGGACAAAAAAATGCCGGTCGTGCACACGACCGGCATCGTTGCGAAGAGACCGCGACGGATCAGTGGTCTTCGTTCTCGACCAGTTCGGCGTAGTCGTCGGGACCGAGCAGTTCGTCGAGCTCGCCCTTGTCGCTGATCTTCAGCTTGAAGATCCAGCCTTCGCCGTACGCGTCTTCGTTGATCGTTTCGGGGGCGTCGGAGAGCTTCTCGTTCACCGCGACCACTTCGCCGGAAACCGGCGCGTAGATGTCGGAGGCGGCCTTGACCGACTCGACCACCGCGGTGCCGTTGCCGGCCTGCACCGAGCTACCCACTTCCGGCAACTCGACGTACACCAGGTCGCCCAGCGAGGACTGCGCGTGGTCGGAGATGCCGACGGTGACGGTGCCGTCCTGCTCGACGCGCACCCACTCGTGGGACTTCGCAAATTTCAGATCGCCGGGGATTTCGCTCATGGGTGTTCCTCGATGTCTCGGGACGGGATGCGGAGAAGGTGGCGGCCATTGTACCGGTCCGCGGGTTGCGGAAAAGGCGCCGTTGATGGAAATCGGAAGGACGCCTGGGCGTCCTTACACATATATATAGGTGACGGTCAGGCGTCGACGATGCCCGGCATGGGCTGGCCGTCGCGGACGAAGGGGAATTTCACCACGCGCACCGGCACCTCGCGGCCCCGGATGTCCACGCGCACGTCGCCGGGTTCGCCGGCGGGGATACGCGCGAAGGCGATCGACTTGCCCAGCGTCGGCGCGAATCCGCCGGAGAGAATCTCGCCCTCACCGCTCGCCGTGAGCACCTTCTGGCCGTGACGCAGCACGCCCTTGTCGTCCATTACCAGCCCGACCATGACGCGCTTGACGCCCTCGGCCTTGTGCTTTTCCAGTGCGGCACGACCGATGAAGTCGCGTCCGTCGTCGAGGGAGATCGTCCAGGCCAGCGCGGCCTCCCACGGCGAGACGGTTTCGTCCATGTCCTGGCCGTAGAGGTTCATGCCTGCTTCCAGGCGCAGCGTGTCACGCGCGCCCAAGCCCGCGGGGGCGACGCCCGCATCCTTGAGAAGATTCCACAATTCGACGACGCGCCCATTCGGAACCACCACCTCGAAGCCGTCTTCGCCGGTGTAGCCGGTGCGGGCAAGGAACAGTGGCATGCCCTGGGGGCCTTCGACCTCGATCGCGGCGAACTTGCCGAGCTTGCGTGCTTTCTCCTGCACCTCGGACGGCAGCAGGCCGACGAGCTTCTCGCGCGCGTTCGGTCCCTGCACCGCGATCATGCCGAACTCCGGACGCTCGCGTACGGTGACGCCGAAGGCGGACGCCTGCGCCTGGATCCAGGCGAGGTCCTTCGCGCGGGTGGCGGCATTGACCACGAGGCGGAAGAAATCCTCGCGCAGGAAATAGACGATGAGGTCGTCGATGACGCCGCCGCTCTCATTGAGCATGCAGGTGTAGAGGGCCTTGCCCGGCTTGGCGAGCTTGTCGACGTTGTTGGCGACGAGCCGGCGCAGGAAGTCGCGGGTCTTCTCGCCAGTGAGGTCGACCACGGTCATGTGCGAGACGTCGAACATGCCGGCGTCCTTGCGGACGGCATGGTGTTCTTCGATCTGCGAGCCGTAGGCGATCGGCATGTCCCAGCCGCCGAAGTCGACCATGCGGGCACCAAGCTCGCGGTGGGTGGCGTTGAGTTCGGTCTTGTCGGTCATCGTCTTACCTTGAAGGGGATAGGCCGCCCGGAGCGGACTGGCCATTATCAGGGCGTTGGCGCACAAGGCCAAGCGCGGACGCAACATCGACGCCCAGTCCTGCTAGCCTTCCGTCCATGGCGAACGACTCCCGGCCCGGCTCGGCGACCCTCACCCGCGACACGGATGGCGCACGGCTATCCCTCGCCGGCGATTGGACGCTGCCCCATTACGTCGACCTGCATCGCAAGGCCGGAGACCTGGCGGGCACCCTCGGTGACGACGTGCGCGTGGACATCGACGGCCTCGGCACCATGGACACCTCCGGCGCCTTCGTGATCGCCGAACTGCTCGGTAGCCGTCGTACCCAGGCGCTCGCGCAGGATGGCTCGTTGCCGCCGGCACGGCGCGCCCTGCTCAAGACCGTGGGCGACGCCATCGACACCTATTGCACGGGCGTGCCTCGTCGACGCGACGCCGGCTTCGTGGTGATGCTCGAGCGCATCGGCCGGGCGATGTCGTCGTTCGGGCGGCAGACGGCCAGGCTGCTCGGCTTCATCGGCGTCACGCTGCAAGGCTTCGCCACGACCCTATGGCGCCCGCGTCGATGGCGGGTGACGCCCCTGGTGTCGCACATCGAACAGACGGGCCTGGATGCCGTGCCCATCCTCGCGCTGCTGTCCTTCATGGTGGGCGCGGTGGTCGCGTTCCTGGGCGCGACGGTGCTCGCCAACTATGGCGCCACCATCTTCACCGTCGACCTGATCGGCTTCGCCTTCCTGCGCGAATTCGGGGTGCTGCTCACGGCGATCCTGCTCGCCGGGCGCACCGCGAGCGCGTTCGCGGCGCAGATCGGTTCGATGAAAGCGCGCGAGGAGATCGACGCCATCCGCACGCTGGGCCTCTCCCCGATCGAACTGCTCGTGCTGCCGCGCGTGCTCGCCCTGCTGATCGCCCTGCCCCTGCTGACCTTCGTCGCCATGTTGGCCGGCATCGTCGGCGGCGGCCTGGTGTGCATCGTGACCCTGAAGATGTCGCCGTCGATGTTCCTGACCGTGTTCCAGGCGGACATGTCGGTGTCGCAGTTTTTCGTGGGCATCGCCAAGGCCCCGGTGTTCGCTTTCATGATCGCGGTGATCGGATGCATGGAGGGCTTCAAGGTATCGGGCAGCGCCCAGTCCGTGGGCGAGCACACCACCTCGGCGGTGGTGCAGTCGATCTTCGTGGTGATCCTGCTCGACGCCGTCGCTGCCCTCTTCTATATGGAGATGGGTTGGTGAACGCCTCGCCCGCCTCCCTGCCGCCCGTCGCCGACGACGTCATCCAGGTGCGCGGCCTGGTCAACCGTTTCGGCACGCAAACCGTGCATGAGCAGTTGGACCTGGACGTGCGCCGGGGCGAGATCATCGGCATCGTCGGCGGCTCGGGCACGGGTAAGTCGGTGCTGCTGCGGACCATCGTCGGCCTGGTCCGCCCGACCGGCGGCGAGGTCCGCGTGTTCGGCGAAAACCTGCTCGCCCTGCCGGCCGAACGCCGGTCCCAGGTGGAGCGACGCTTCGGAGTGCTGTTTCAAAGCGGTGCGCTGTTTTCGTCGCTGACGGTCGCCGAGAACGTGGCCCTTCCCCTGGTGGAGCACGCGCATCTGCCCCGAACCGACGCGCAACGGCTGGCCGGGGTGAAGCTCGCCCTGTCCGGGTTGCCGGTGGACGCCGGGCGCAAATACCCCGCGCAGCTTTCCGGCGGCATGATCAAGCGCGCCGCGCTCGCCCGTGCCCTGGCCCTGGATCCGGAGATCCTCTTCCTCGACGAGCCCACCGCCGGACTCGACCCGATCAGCGCAGCCGCGTTCGACAGCCTCATCGTCACCCTGCGCGACGCGCTCGGCCTGACCGTGTTCCTGGTGACGCACGATCTGGACACGCTCTATTCCACCTGCGATCGCGTGGCGGTGCTTTCCCAGCGCCGCGTGCTCGCGGTCGGCCCCATCGATGAGGTCGCCCGCACCGACGACGCGTGGGTGCAGGCCTATTTCAACGGTCCGCGCGGCCGCGCCGCCCACGGCGCCGCCCGGCAAGGAGACTGATCCATGGAAACCCGCGCACACCACGTACTGATCGGCCTGTTCACCGTGCTGGTCGTCATCGGCGGCCTGCTCTTCGGGGTGTGGCTGGCCAAGGCGCACGCCGACCAGGAGTGGAACCAGTACGACATCGTATTCAACGAGGCAGTGACCGGTCTCTCCCGGGGCGGCGCCGTGCAGTACAACGGCATTCGTCTCGGCGACGTCATGCAGCTGAAGCTCGACCCGGAAGATCCCCGTCGCGTGCTGGCCCGGGTGCGGATCAGCGGCGACACGCCGCTGCGCAAGGATACCCACGCCAAGCTCGCCCTCACCGGGGTGACCGGCGTGGCGATCATCCAGCTTTCCGGGGGCTCGCCGGGCAGCCCCGTCCTGGTCGGCCATGACGGCGAAGTGCCGGTGATCGTGGCCGATCCGTCGCCCTTCGCGCGCCTGCTCTCCAACGGCGAAGACCTTCTCACCAACATCAACCAAGCCGCGGCACGGGCGAACGAACTGTTGTCGAAAGAGAACGTGCACCGCATCGACAACGTGCTGGACCACCTGGATCGCACGACCGGTGTGATCGCCGACGAGCGCGAGGACATCCGCGCGCTCATCCGCCAGCTCGCCCTGGCGACGACGCAGGCCAACGAGACGCTGGCCCAGAGCCAGTCGCTGGTGCGCCACGCCGACGGCCTGGTGGAAGGCCAGGGCAAGGCCACCCTGGAAAGCGCGCAACGCGCGATGGCATCGCTCGAGCACGCCACGGGAACCATCGACCGGCTGCTCAACGACAACGCCGACGCCATCAACGGCGGTGCATCGAGCCTGGGCGAGCTTGCGCCCGCACTGCACGAGTTGCGCGAGACGCTCGGTTCGCTCCGTTCGATCACCCGACGGCTCGACGAGAACCCCAGCGGCTACCTGCTCGGCCGCGACAAGACCCAGGAGTTCACCCCATGACGCGCGCCTTTCTCGCCCTGCCCCTGCTCGGCCTGCTGGCGGCCTGCTCGATATTGCCCAAGCAGGAAACCTCGCGCACCTACACCCTGCCCGCCTCGCCCGGCCCGCGCCCGCAGGCGGCGCAACCGGTGGACTGGGCCCTGCGCGTGGCCTCGCCCGTGGCCCCGCGCGCGCTCGACAACGCGCGCATCGCCGTGTCACCCGAGCCGAACACCCTGACGGTGTACGCGGGCGCGCGGTGGAGCGACTCGGCGCCGCATCTCTTCCGCGACCGCCTCGCCGACGCCTTTCGCGACAGCGGACGTGTCGCCGCGCTGAGCACCGACGACGCGAACCTCGCCGCCGACTACGAGCTCGGCGGCACGCTGACCGCGTTCCAGACCGACTACGTCGACGGCACACCGCAGGTGACGATCCGCTACGACGCGGTGCTCGCCGATACACGCCGTCACCGCATCGTAGGCAGCCGCCGTTTCGAGATCCGCGAACCGGTGCAAGGCAAAGCGGTGCCGCACGTCGTCGACGCGTTCGGCCGGGGCATGGACGCACTCTCCGCCCAGGTAACCGGGTGGACGTTCCAGGTCGCCGGAGCGCAGCGCTGACGGGGATCGGGTTCGCGCGCATCTTGCGCAGATGTCTAGGCGCATGCCCTCCGCGCGAACACCGCACGTCGCGACAGGACAGGTTCCTACCAAAGGCGTGAACGCAGCTCATGCCGGCGATCCGCCGGCTGGATGAACCGGAACGTGAGGTTGACGCGCGGCGCCGCGACCCGCTTTCGCGCCGGCAACTCATGCTTATATAAACGCTGCGCCCCTGCCCCCATGCACAACAGGCTCCCGTGCGTCAGCTCGATCGACAGCACGTCGCCGCCGGCCTTCGCACGAAACCGGAATGCGCGCTCGGCCCCGAGGCTTACCGAGGCGATCACCGGCTCTGGTCCCAGCTCAGGCTCGTCGTCGCTATGCCAGCCCATGCGGTCGCTGCCGTCGCGATAGAGGTTGGCCAGCACGCTGTTGAATGACGCGCCGCAGGCGAGCTGCACGCGATCGCGCAGTTCGGCCAGCGCAGGTGTCCAGGGGCGCGGCTCGAACGTGTTACCCGAGTAGCGGTAGCTCGCGCCGGCATCGCCGATCCATGCGTTGAGCCGCGGGGCATCGACCCAGCGCCCGAACATCCGCAGTCGGTGGACCTCCCACGGAATCTCGTCGATCAGGGCCGCGAGCAACGCGTCGGCTTCGTCGCGACCCAGCCATCCCGGCGCGAACGTCACGTCGGCGCCAGGCAAGGCGAGGGGCTGCCCGTGGATCAGACCGGCTCCACCGGGTAGGCCGGTTCGGCGTCGAGCGACGACGCGCAGACGGCCGCCAGTTCGAGCAGACGCAAGTCGGAACCGCGCGCGCCGACCAGTTGCATGCCGATCGGCATGCCATTGGGCAGGGTGCCCATGGGAAGGCTGACGGCGGGACACCCGGCCAGGCTCGCGAAACTGCACAGGTCAGCCTGCGACGCCGGCACCGGGCCATCAAGCGGAAACGCACCCTGGGGCGTGGTCGGCATCACCAGCACGTCGACCTGGGCGAACAAGCGGCGCATCTTCAGCGTGGCCGCATCGAGCACCAGGTCGGCGGCGGCATAATCGGCTGCGGATTTCGTCGCCGCGAAATCGAGCATCCCGCGCAGGCTCGGCGACACGGGGTAAGCCTCGTCGGCCAGTTCGGCCGCGAAGGTATTGAGCATCTCCGCTTCCATCAGCAGAAGCCCCGCACGCCGGGTGCGTGCGAAATCCCAATCGGAGAAATCGACGGTCCGGCGCTCGCCGAATTCGCCCTTGAGCCGGGCGAGCGCGCCCTCGAAGACGTCGATCACGTCCTGCTCGACGCCGAGCGCGGCCAGGTCGGGCAGGAAGCCCGTGCGCAGGTTGCCCGGCTCCCAGTCCGGCGGCGAGAAGGCCACGCGGCGACGGCGCGAGCGGGCGTCGTCGGCGTCGTAGCCGGCCAGCGTCTGCAGGAGCACGGTCAGGTCGTCGACCCCGCGCGCCAGCAAGCCCACGGCGTCCAGGCGGCGCGCGGCCGGCACGAGGCCCCGGGCCGAGATCTCGCCGTGGGTGGGCTTGAGCGCGTAGACGCCGCAGTAACTCGCCGGCACGCGGATAGAACCGAGGCTATCGGACCCGACCGCCGCCACCGCCATGCCCGCGGCGACCGCGGCCGCGGCGCCGCCGGACGATCCGCCCGCCGTGTAGCCCAGGCGATGCGGATTGTGCGTGGCGCCGTGCCAGGGGTTGTTCGTGGCCAGGCCCAGGGCACCCTCGTCCATGTTGGTCTTGCCCAACAGCACGGCGCCGGACGCGCGCAGCCGCGCTACCACGTGGGAATCCTGTTCGGGCACCACGCCGCGGCGGCGCATGCCGGCACGGGTAGGCACCCCGGCGACGTCCATGTTGTCCTTCAGGGCCATGGGCATCCCGTCGAGGCGCCCGATGACGCCGTCCCGCCGGCGCCGGTCGGCGGCGGCCGACTGCTCCTGGATCAGGGACACGCTGAAGTCGACATAGGCATTCAACGAGGGATTCAGGCGCTCGATCGCGTCCTGGTAGACGTCGCAGAGCGCCTGGGGCTGTACCCGCCCGATGGCGAGCCAGTGCAGGATTTGCAGCAGGGTGGCGCGGCGTAGGTCCGTGTCGGCGACCGGCGGCATCGTGTTCATGAAATCTCCTTGCGCGTGGGCCGATTATGAACGCGCGATGTGAAGCTCTTGCAAGCCCGGACCCGTTTCAAACAACCCATTTGCCCGCCCGCCAGCGAAATCGGACAATGCGAGGTCATGCGCGCGCCGGGACGGGTGCGCGCCACCCCGCCAGCCAGTGAGTGAGCCAGCCATGAGCGAACGCGAAACCATGGAATACGACATCGTCGTCGTCGGCGCCGGCCCGTCCGGCCTGTCGTTCGCGATCCGTACGAAACAGCTCAATCCCGAACTGTCGGTGTGCGTCATCGAGAAGGCCTCCACCATCGGTGCGCAGGTGCTCTCCGGCGCCGTCATCGAAACCGGCCCGCTCGACCGCCTGTTGCCCACCTGGCGCGACGCCCCGCCCCCGATCTGCGTGCCGGTGACCCACGACGAGTTCTGGATCCTGCGCGACCACGCCACGGGCAGCAAGCTGCCGGTGACCCCGCCGCAGATGGACAACCACGGCAACGTGATCGTGAGCCTCGGCGCCCTGTGCGCGTGGCTGGCGCCCCAGGCCGAGGCGCTGGGGGTCGACGTATTCCCGGGTTACGCGGCCGCCGAAGCGCTCTTCGACGAGGCCGGCGCCGTCGCCGGCGTGCGCATCGGCGACATGGGCATCGCCCGCGACGGTACGCACAAGCCCGGCTACACCGAAGGCATCGACATCCGTGCCCGCGTGACCGTGATGGCCGAAGGCTGCCGCGGCCACATCAGCAAGACGCTGATCAAACGCTTCGACCTCGACCGCGACAGTGACCCGCAGACCTACGGCATCGGCATCAAGGAACTGTGGCAACTCCCGCCGGGCCGCGCCGAGCCGGGCAAGGTGGTGCACACCGCCGGCTGGCCGCTGGCCAACGATACCTACGGCGGCAGCTTCCTGTATCACATGGACAACG
Source organism: Luteibacter sahnii (assembly GCF_034063545.1). Lineage (NCBI taxonomy): Bacteria > Pseudomonadati > Pseudomonadota > Gammaproteobacteria > Lysobacterales > Rhodanobacteraceae > Luteibacter > Luteibacter sahnii. Next base: position 165,393 of record NZ_JAQLOK010000001.1, on the reverse strand, counting down.
ACCGCGTGGCCATCGGCTTCGTGGTGGGCCTGGACTACCCCGACCCGAATTTCTCGCCGTTCGAGGCGTTCCAGCAGTTCAAGCACCATCCCAACGTCAAGGGCCTGCTCGACGGGGGCACCATCGTCTCGGCTGGCGCCCGCGCCATCGTCGAAGGCGGTTTCCAGTCGCTGCCGAAGGTGGAGATGCCCGGCGCGATCCTCATCGGCGACTCGGCCGGCCTGGTCAACGTGCCGAAGATCAAGGGCACCCACCAGGCCATCGCCTCGGGCATGCTCGCGGCCGAGCACCTGGTGGCGTCCTCGCTGCGCAGCGAGGGCTGGGATGCGACGCTGCGCGCCTCGGCGGTCATGGCCGAGTTGAAGAAGGTGCGCAACATCCGCCCGGGCTTCAACAAAGGCCTGTGGTGGGGCCTGATCAACGCCGCGTGGGAGACCGTCACCGGCGGGCGCTCGCCGTGGACGCTGAAGAACCACGCCGACTGGTCGGCACTGCACAAGCTCGGCCAGTACGAAACGCCGAAAAAAGACTACGTCGACCGCACCCTCGCCCCGCGCGACCGTTTGGCGTCGGTCTACTTCGCCGCGACCGAGCACGACGAAGACCAGCCGGTGCACCTGAAGGTCGCCGACACCTCGATCTGCATCGATCGCTGCACCACCGAATACGGCAACCCCTGCCAGCGTTTCTGCCCGGCGGGCGTGTACGAAATCGTGCAGGACGAAGCCGGCCGACGCCTGCAGATCAACGCGGCCAACTGCGTGCACTGCAAGACCTGCGACATCAAGGATCCCTACCAGATCATCACCTGGGTGACGCCGGAAGGCGGCTCGGGGCCGAATTACCAGAATCTCTGACCCCGTGTCCGGCAAGCTCTCCTGGCGTTATCGCCGCGCCCTCACGATCGCCCAGCGCGTGCGCTCCAGCATCGCGTTGCGTGGCTGGCGCGGCACGCTCTCGCGCATTTCGCAGGAGTTCGTCAGCCGGCCGGCCATCGACGATTCGCTGCGCCTGCTTCCCCTGGACGCGCCATTCGAACCGTTCGCCCTGCCCTCCTCGTCCCACCCGCGGGTGTCCATCGTGATACCGGTGCACGGCAAGCTGGCGTACACGCTTGCGTGCCTGCGCTCGATCGCCGCCACGCCGCCAACCGATCCCTTCGAGGTCATCGTCGTCGACGACGCGTCGCCCGACGGGACAGCCGACGTGCTTGGCCAGGTGGCGGGGCTGCGCCTGCTGTGCAACGACGAAAACCTCGGCTTCGTCGGCAGTTGCAACCGGGGTGCGGCAGCCTGTGTGGGGGAATTCATCGTCTTCCTCAACAACGACACCCAAGTGACGGCGGGCTGGGCGGACGAGCTCCTGCGTTGTTTCGAGCTACGCCCGCGCTGCGGCATCGCGGGCAGTCAGCTGGTGTACCCCGACGGACGCCAGCAGGAAGCCGGTGCCTGGGTCTTCGCCGACGGCTCGGCCTGGAGCATCGGCCGCTTCGAACCTCGATCGGATCCTTCGTTTCGGTATGCGCGTCAGGTCGACTACGTGTCCGGCGCGTCGCTGGCGATCCGCCGCGACACCTTCGCCACATTAGGCGGCTTCGATACACGCTTCGCGCCGGGCTACTACGAAGACACCGACCTGGCCTTCGCCGCGCGCGCGGCGGGTTTTGAGGTGTGGTATATGCCGACGAGCGTGCTCGTGCACGCCGAAGGCATCAGTTCGGCCGGTGCGCCAGACAGCGGCATGAAGCGGTTTCAGGCGATCCATCGGGGCACCTTCGCCGAGAAGTGGCGCGACGCACTGGCGCGCCAGCCCCGTCCCGATACGCCGCTTCCTCGTATCGCGCGGGAACGCTACCGTGGCACGATCCTCGTCGTCGACGGCGCCACGCCGGACGCATCCCGTGACTCCGGCTCGCTGCGACTGATCTCGATAATGCGGCTTCTGGTCGACGATGGCTGGCACGTGGCGTTCGCACCCGACGACGGACGTGCCACCGACACGGCCATCCGCGATCTCGGGCGGTGGGGCGTCGAAGTGCTGGCCCGCCCATGGAGCGACGGCGTGCCGTCCTGGCTCGCGCGCCATGGCGAAACGGTGCATGCCGTGGTGCTGTGTCGCCACCCCGTGGCTGCGCAGTACGCCCCTCTCGTCCGCCGTCACGCACCGGGGGCCCGATTGATCTTCGATACGGTCGACCTGCATTTTCTTCGCGAAGAACGCGCTGCGGAACAGGCCGGCATCGCGTCCCTGTCGCGCCAGGCGTCCGCCACGCGCCAGCAGGAGCTCAAGCTGATCGCCGATGCCGATACCACGTTCGTCGTGAGCGACTACGAGCGCGAGCTTCTTGCGACGCTGCTCCCCGACGCGCGAGTCGAGCTGCTGTCAAACATCCATGAGGTGCATGGCCGAACCCGCGGTCATGCCGGCCGACGCGACCTCCTCTTCGTGGGAGGTTTCGGCCATCCACCCAACGCCGATGCCATGCGCTGGATGGCCGAGGCCATCCTCCCCGCCTTGCGCCGCGTGGTGCCGGACGTTCGCATCCTCGTGGCCGGCGACGTCCCCGATGGCGAGCGTAGATCGCTCGCGGCATCCGGCCTCACCATGCTGGGCCGCGTGCCCGACCTCGCTCCACTGATGGAGGCGGCGCTGGCGTCGATCGCGCCGCTGCGCTTCGGTGCCGGCGTGAAGGGCAAAGTGAACATGGCGATGAGCCACGGGTTGCCCGTGATCGGTACCGCGGTGGCGGTGGAGGGGATGAGGCTTACGGATGGGGTCGACGTGTTGACTGCCGTTACGCCAGATGACGTCGCCGACGCTTACCGGCGTCTCGCCACAGACGCTGGCCTGTGGTTGTCGCTTTCGGATCGATCGATCGACCACGTGGCCGAACACTTTTCCGCCGACGCAGCACGTGTCGCCCTGCAAAGCGCCCTGCTCTGACCATGCGTATCGACAGCTTCCGCTCACTCGTCTTCCACGGTCTGCGCTTCGGTTTCCGCCTCATGCCGCTGCCGACGGGCACACGCGACCGACTACGGCAGCGGTTTCTCTCCCGGCATGCTGACTTGATTCCAACGCCGCCCCGCGGGCGCGCGGTGGCTGGGTCGGCACGACGACCGGCGGATCATGCCGCTCATCGCTTGATAGACCATCGCGAAAAGGTCGATACGCCACTGCCGTCCGTCCTCCCCGCGACCCTCGTGGCCTTCTACCTTCCCCAGTTCCACCCGTTCCCGGAGAACGACGCCTGGTGGGGCAAGGGTTTTACCGAATGGCGCAACGTGGCACGTGCGCTTCCGCAGTTTGAGGGCCATGTGCAGCCCAGGCTGCCAGCCGATCTGGGCTTCTACGACCTTCGCTTGCGCGAAACGATGCACGAACAGGCCGACCTGGCGAAAGCCTACGGCATCGGTGCGTTCTGCTCGTATTTTTACTGGTTTGGTGGAAAGACGCTCATGGAGGCGCCGCTACGCTCATGGCTCGCCGACCCTTCGCTTGATATGGCGATCTGCCTGTGCTGGGCGAACGAGAACTGGTCGCGCCGATGGGACGGCCGTGCCGACGACATTCTCATCGCGCAAGACCATAGCGCGGACGACGATCTGGCGTTCATTGCGCACGTATCGGACTACCTGAAGGATCCACGATACCTCCGTGTCGATGGCAAGCCCATGCTGCTTGTGTACCGACCAGGCCTTTTGCCGGAGCCAAAGCAGACCGCCGCCCGTTGGCGGGCGTGGTGTCGCGACAGCGGCCTGGGCGAGATCCATTTGGCCTATGTCCAAAGCTTCGACAATGTCGATCCGCGGACCATAGGATTCGACTCGGCGGTCGGATTTCCACCAAACAATACGACCGCACGCAACGTGACGGCTGGTCGCACGTTGCTCAATCCCGACTATGCTGGCGAGCTGCTGGACTGGCGCGATCTGGCCGAAAGCGTGAAGGACGCCGATTACCCGCTTTATCCAGCGGTCAATCCGGGTTGGGACAACGAGGCCCGGCGCAGCGGGCGCGGGCGCACGTTCGTGCATGCCTCGCCGGCGGGTTACGCCGCGTGGTTGCGAAAAGCCATCACCGCAGCGCGGCACCGCATGCCCGCCCAGCCCATGGTGTTCGTCAATGCATGGAACGAGTGGGCCGAAGGCGCCGTGCTCGAGCCTGACACGGCCCGAGGACACGCCTGGCTGGATGCCACGCGGTCGGCACTGCTGCCTCTTCCCAGTCACCCACGCCCCGTCGCACTTCTGCACGTATGGCACGTCGATCTTCTTCCAGACATCCTTCACGCCCTGAAGGCCTCCGGTATCGATTGGCGCATCGTTGCCACCACGACGGAAGATCGGGAACCGGCGGCACGCGAAGTGTGCCAGCGACTGGGCTTCACGGCCGAGTGGTGCGTGTACCCCAATCGGGGACGTGACGTACTTCCGTTCCTGCGCGCCGCAGCGCCGCTATTGCTGGACGGTACGCGGACCATACTCAAGCTCCATACGAAGAAAACGGAACACCGCGAGGATGGCGACCGTTGGCGCCGCGACCTGCTGTCGGCGTTGCTTGCGCCGGAGCGCGCGCGAAGGCTGCTCGACGCCCTCCACGCCACCCCCGACATAGGGTTCATAGCGCCCGATGCCCATGCACTGCCCCTAACGGACTACATGGGAGCGAACGCGCCGCACGTGCGACGACTCAGTGAACGCTTGGGCATCGTCGTCACCGACGACGACCGCTTCATCGCCGGCAGCATGTTCTGGGCAAAAGTCGAAGCACTTCGACCGGTATACGACATGGACCTGGCCACCTGGGAATTCGAAGAAGAAGCCGGGCAAGTCGACGGCACGCTCGCCCATGCCATTGAACGAGTGGTCACGCTCGGTGCCGCGCGGCAAGGGCTATGCGTCAGGGAAGCTAACGACGTACTGGGCGAGCCTACGGCAGCCCGGTTCACTTACGCGAAGGAATCCAGAGCATGAAGATCCTCGTTTGCGGCGGTGCCGGATACATCGGATCGCATACCGTGGTCGAACTGGTCCAGAGGGGACACGAGGTTCTTGTGTTCGACAACTTCTGCAACGCGTCGCGTAGGGCGATAGAACATATCGAACGCGTCACCGGTCGTGACATACCGTTCGTTGAAGCAGACATACGTGACCGAGCCGCGCTGGATGCGGTTTTTCACGATTTTACCGCCGACGTGGTCATCCACTTCGCGGCGCTGAAATCCGTGGGTGAATCCACCGAAAAGCCGCTGGACTATTTCGACAACAATATCGCCGGCACGATCGTGCTGCTCCAGGCGATGCGTGACCACCGCGTGTCCCGGCTGGTTTTCAGTTCGTCGGCCACGGTCTACGGCCTGGCCGAACGCTGCCCGATCGACGAGACGGCCCCGCTGTCCGTCACCAATCCCTACGGTCGCACCAAACTGGTGATGGAGGAGCTCATCGGTGACCTCGTGGCATCCGATCCAGGCTTTCGCGCCGGTATCCTGCGCTACTTCAATCCTGCGGGAGCGCATCCGAGCGGACTGCTGGGCGAAGACCCCAACGGACGACCGAACAACCTCATGCCCTACGTGAGTCAGGTGGCGATCGGCCGGTTGCCCGTGCTCCAGGTCTTTGGCAACGACTACGATACGGCCGACGGCACTGGCGTGCGCGACTACATCCACGTTGTGGATCTCGCCCGGGCACATGTCGACGCGGTGCAACGGCTGGCGGACCACGATGGCTTCACCGTCAATCTCGGTACAGGGCGAGGCTATAGCGTCCTGGAGGTCATCGCCGCGTTCGAGCAGGCGAGCGGGCGCCATGTTCCTTACGAGATCAAGACCCGGCGGCCCGGCGACGTGGGTATCTGTTACGCCGATCCTGCCCTGGCCCAGAAGATCCTCGGCTGGCGGGCCGAACTCGGATTGCAGCGCATGTGTGAAGACGCCTGGCGCTGGCAATCCATGTTTCCCCAGGGCTTTGCCACTCCGCGTCCCTGACCCACCTGCGACGCGACCCGCTAGAATGACAAGTTGCGGCATTTCACTGTGAGGACCTTCGATGAAGATTCTGGTCGGCTACAAGCGCGTCGTGGACTACAACGTCCGCATTCAGGTCAAGCCCGATGGCACCGGCGTCGTTACCGACGGCGTGAAGCTGTCGGCCAACCCCTTTGACGACATCGCCCTCGAAGAGGCCCTGCGTCTGCGTGAGAAGGGCGTGGCCGACGAGGTGGTGGTCGTGGGCATCGGCCCGGCCGATCTCACCGCCCACCTGAGGAACGGTCTGGCGATGGGGGCGAACCGCGCCATTCACGTTCAAACGGCCGATGCCGTGTCGCCATTGACCGCTGCTCGCACGTTTCTCAAGCTCATTGAGAAAGAGCAACCCGGCCTGGTGATTCTGGGTAAGCAGGCGATCGACGACGACGCCAACCAGACCGGCCAGATGCTGGCGGCCCTGTGGGACCGTCCCCAGGCGACGTTCGCCGGCAAGGTCGAGATCGCCGACGGCAAAGCCACGGTCACCCGTGAGGTGGATGCCGGCCTGGAGACCATCGAAGCCGACCTGCCTGCCGTCATCACCACCGACCTTCGCCTCAACGAGCCGCGCTTCATCAAGCTGCCGGACATCATGAAAGCCAAGAGCAAGCCCATCGACGTCATCGAACTGGGTTCGCTGGGCGTCGACGCCGCCGATCACGTCAAGGCCACGCACTACGCCGCACCGGCCAAGCGCAGCAAGGGCGTGATGGTGAAGGACGCCGCCGAACTCGTCGCGGCCCTCAAGCAGAAGGGCCTGCTGTAAGGCAGCCGACCGGAGAATCCACATGACCAAGATCCTCGTTATCGCCGAACACCTGGGCGGCCAGCTCAACGCCTCCACCGCTCGCGCGGTCAGCGCCGCCGTGGCCGTCAAGCCCGACGCCATCGACGTGATCGTGCTATCCGACGCCCCTGAGGCCATCGCGGCCGAGGCCGCGAAGATCGAAGGCGTCAGCAAGGTGCTCACCGTCGCCCGCGCCGAGAACGCCCACGCACTGGCTGCCGTGCTCGCCCCGCAGATCGCGAAGGCCGCCGCCGGCTATACGCACGTGTTCGCGCCGTCCACGACCTTCGGTAAAGATCTCGCCCCCCGCGTGGCCGCCCTGCTGGGCGTGTCGCAGGTGAGCGACGTGATGACCGTCGAGGGGCCGCACAGCTTCAAGCGCCCGATCTACGCGGGCAACGCGATCGTCACGGTCGAAGTCGACGCCTCGACCACCGTCGTGGCCACCATCCGCACCGCCTCGTGGCCGGCGGCCGGTTCGACCGGCTCAGCGCCGGTGGAAGCCCTATCCCTCGACGTGACGCTGCCGAACCACACCCGCTTTGTCGGCTTGCAGCAGGGCAAGAGCGACCGTCCCGACCTCCAGGGCGCCTCGAAAGTCGTTTCGGGCGGCCGCGGCGTGGGCTCCAAGGAGAACTTCGAGATCATCTACACGTTCGCCGACAAGATCGGCGCGGCCGTGGGCGCTTCGCGCGCGGCGGTAGATGCCGGTTACGTGCCGAACGAAATGCAGGTCGGCCAGACCGGCAAGATCATCGCACCGGAGCTGTACATCGCCATCGGCATTTCGGGCGCCATCCAGCACCTCACCGGCATCAAGGATGCCGGCACGATCGTGGCGATCAACAAAGATGGCGAGGCGCCGATCTTTGAGATTGCGGATATCGGGCTGGTGGGGGATCTGTTTAAGATTTTGCCGGAACTTGAATCGAGTCTCTGACGGCGCCAAGCGATCCGTTCCGACGAACGCCCGGCGTGCCTCGTAGCACGCCGGGCTTTTTTTCGAGGGTGCGCCCCCAGGACGCGAGGGCAACGGGGATCCTTATCGGATCGATGCGCGCTGCCAAAGATGCTGGCGGGCTATTTCTCATACTACAATGGGCACGCCTCGTAACGCCTTGTCTTTCTGGAGAAAGCCTTCTCAGGGCGTGAAGATCACGTCGTCGACTCCGGGTGGGGGCACTATTACATCATCACGGGCAGACCATGACCGAAGTGTTTTCCGCAGGACAGCCGACCCCGACCGCCGGCATCCCTCTATGCGTTGATCTGGACGGGACGTTGATCCGCTCGGACCTGCTGATCGAGTCGGCCTTGGCACTTGTCGCGAAGCGTCCACTCATGGTCTTTGCGATGTTCGGGTGGCTCCTCCGCGGCAAAGCCTATCTGAAGCGGCAGATCGCGCTCCAGGTCAGCCTGGATCCCGAGACGCTGCCCTATAACCATGAACTGGTCGACTGGCTGCGCCAGCAACGCTCGGTTCGTCCCATCGTGTTATGCACGGCGTCGGATCGTACGCTCGCCAAGCCGGTAGGCGATCATGTCGGCGTATTCGACGAGGTGCTTGCCAGCGACGGCGAGTCGAATCTCTCCGGCCGCCGCAAAGCAGCCGCGCTGACGGCACGGTTCGGCGAAAAAGGCTTCGACTACGTGGGGAATGCATTGGTGGACGTGCCGGTGTGGAAACACGCCCGGCATGCCCTCGTTGTTGAACATGGCCATGCCATGTCCCGGGCCGCTGAGCGCGTTGCGACGGTTGAGCGTCGATTTCAGGTCACGCGGGGTGGCCTGCGGGCTTGGGCGAAGGCGCTACGGATCCACCAGTGGATCAAGAATGTCCTCGTGTTCCTGCCTATACTCGCTGCGCACCGCGTACTCGACGTAAGCTCGGTAGCCGCTTCGTTGCTCGCTTTCGCTTGTTTCGGGCTTTGCGCGTCAAGCGTCTACCTGACGAACGACCTGCTGGACCTGCCATCGGACCGGCTGCATCACCGGAAGAAGCATCGGCCATTTGCTGCGGGCACGATTCCCCTTATCGCCGGCCCCGTCGTAGCCCTCGGCCTCCTGGTGGTTTCGTTTACCTTGGCGACGGCACTGGGCAAGAGCTTCGTAGCGGTGCTCGCCGGGTACTACTTACTCACCACGGCCTACTCGATTCGCCTGAAGAGGATCATGATGCTTGACGTCGTGGTCCTGTCGGCGCTCTACACGACGCGCATACTGGCGGGCACCGCCGCGATCGACGCGAAGCCTTCCTTCTGGCTCCTTGCGTTTTCCATGTTCATCTTCCTCAGCCTCGCGATGGTCAAGCGCTACACCGAACTGCTTGCACTACAAGCCGCGGGCAAGGTAAAGGCAAGCGGACGGGGATACGACGTCGACGACATACCGCTCATCCAATCGCTGGGAGGCTCAAGCGGTTATCTCGCTGTGCTTGTGCTGGCTCTCTATGTCGACAGCACCGCCAGCCTGTCTCTGTATCGCCATCCGCACCTGCTCTGGGCTCTTTGTCCCTTGTTGCTCTACTGGATCAGCCGAACCTGGGCGATCGCGCACCGAGGCGTCATGCACGACGATCCTGTCGTTTTCGCAGTCATGGACCGTACGAGTCGTATCGTCGGTCTACTGGGCGCCGTCGTCATCGCGTTGGCCATCTGATGTCGGGAGTAGGCGAATCCTGGGGCCGTTACCCCCGTGCGTCGGGACAAACTGTCCTTCGTTTGGTAGATCGCGACGTGACGCTGCCGACGCATACAGCTCCGGCGCTTCCCTATGGAAACGGTCGAAGCTACGGCGACAGCTGTCTGAACAGCGGGGGCACGCTGCTGCATACCCGGGGCCTAGACCGGTTCATCGCGTTCGACCCCAGGGAGGGTCGTCTGGAATGCGAAGCCGGCGTCTTGTTCTCGGACATCCTCGATTACGTCGTCTCCCAGGGATGGTTCCTTCCTGCAACACCGGGAACGCGCTTTGTCACTGTCGGTGGTGCGATCGCCAACGACGTGCACGGTAAAAATCATCACCGGGCGGGTACGTTTGGTCATCACGTGGAATCGTTGGTGTTACAACTGACGGATGGACGCCGCCTCCAATGCTCACCTTCAGAACATGCCGACCTCTTCCATGCCACGATCGGCGGCCTGGGACTGACGGGAGTCATCGTGACCGCAGCGTTCCAGCTACGCCGCATCAGCAGCCCCTGGATGGCTACGGAATCCCGTCGCTTCGGTCAGCTCACTGATTTTTTCACCCTCTCGGAGGAATCCGAAAAGGACTATGAATACACAGTGGCTTGGATCGACTGCACACGCACGGGAAAGCAGTTGGGGCGAGGTATTTTCAGCCGGGCCAATCATGTGCCTGCGCGACGCGAGATCCGCGCCGCCGCGCAAAGGCCGCTTACCATGCCGCTCACGCCCCCCTTCTCATTAGTGAACCCAGCAAGCCTGAAGGCGTTCAACTGGCTTTACTATCACAAACAGCGGTCCGCGGTGATTCACGATACGGTTCATTATGAGCCGTTCTTCTACCCCCTCGACGGGATCGCCCATTGGAATCGGATGTACGGTCCAAGCGGCTTTCTTCAGTACCAGTGCGTGATTCCCCCTACGGGCGCATATGCCGTCACCTCTGAGCTGCTGGCCACGATCGCCCGTAGTGGCGAAGGCTCATTTCTCGCTGTATTGAAACAGTTCGGCACCAGGCCCTCGCGGGGACTGCTCTCCTTCCCGCGCCCTGGCACTACGCTCGCGCTGGATTTCCGCAATCAAGGCAGAAAGACGCTCGAACTACTCAATCGGCTCGACGCGATCGTGGACGAGGCCGGCGGTGCGGTATATCCCGCCAAGGACGCGCGCATGAGTGCAGAGCGTTTCCGTCGATATTTTCCCGCGTGGCAGACTTTCCTCGCGTTTCGCGACCCCGGACTGAACTCGGACTTCTGGCGCCGGGTCATGGAGTGAATATGCAACGAATCCTCATTATCGGCGCAACATCCGCCATCGCCGAAGCCGTCGCGAGAATCTACGCCTCCGAAGGAGCAAGGATCTATCTGCTCGCCCGCAACGCCCAGAGGCTCGCCGCCATGGCCACGGACCTCGCCGTACGCGGCGCCGTCGATGTGCAGCATGCCCAGCTCGACGTCAACGAAGATACGGCGATCGACGGTGCGGTCGATGCCGCTTGGACAGCGCTGGGCGAAGTGGACGTCGTTTTGATGGCCCATGGTACGCTTCCTGACCAACTCGCATGCGATAGTTCCAGACACATCGCCATACGCGAGTTCTCTACGAACGCCACCGCAACCATCGGCCTGATCATTCCCATCGCCGCGCGCATGGAAGCCTCCGGCAGGGGCACGATCGCGGTGATTTCATCGGTAGCCGGCGATCGAGGCAGGGCCAGCAATTACCTTTACGGTGCCGCCAAAGCCGCCACGTCGACCTATCTGAGCGGGCTGCGTCAGCGCCTGAACGGCAAAGGTGTCAACGTACTCACGATCAAGCCTGGCTTCGTCGACACACCGATGACTGCCTCGTTTCGCAAAGGCGCGCTGTGGGCTTCGCCGAGCCAAGTCGCCCAGAACATCGTCACAGCGATAGCCAGGCGCAAAAGCGTGGCTTACACCCCCGCCTTCTGGGCGTTGATCATGTGGGTGATCCGCTCGATCCCCGAATTCGTCTTCCGGCGGATCAAGCTATGACAAGACGCGAACTCATCATCCGCTACGCGATCTTCGCCGCCATAGCGATCCTGATCAATCTCGGCAGCCAAGCGCTGGCTGTGAGCGTTTACCACGGGCCGTTCGCTATTCCGCTGTCGGTGATCTTCGGTACTGGCACCGGTCTGGTCGCAAAATACGTACTGGACAAAAACTGGATCTTCTACCACCAAGCGGCAAATCGAAGCCACCAGGCAAAGACGTTCGTGCTCTACACGGTGATGGGACTAGCCACGACGGGCATTTTCTGGATCACGGAAGCCCTTTTTCATGCTGCCTTCGATGCACCAGCGATGCGTTACGTCGGCGGCCTCATCGGATTGGTAGCGGGCTATCTGGTGAAATATCAGCTGGACCTTCGTCATGTCTTCGTCGATGCGCGTGCGACCTAGATCGCACGCGCCCACTTACGAATCGTACGACTCAGTCGATGCGCTTGAATAGCAGCAGGTGCGAGAACTCGCCGAAGTATTCCGGCGTCTTCGAGTCATACCGTTCTGCAAGCCGGTAATGCTCGTCGAACCACTGTCGATCGTTCGCACTCGTAAACAACGGTGCGGACGGGCATGACCGAGGCGATGTCAGCATCCGATTACGCTCCACTTCGAATGCCCGCTTGACGATGAACTGAGGCTTCAGTTCTCGGATGGCGTCGATGAAATAGTGGCAACCGGAATGCTCCGCGTATGCAAATACCGAACGATCAACGAGGCCGACCTCATCGAAAATCCGGGCATCATTGTAATAGCCCTGCCAACCCACGGCTTCCATCCAAACGGACTGCGCCTGCCACCTGGTGCCCAGGTCCTCGCCAAGCCGACCGCGAAAACCACGTTCCTCCTGAAGCCACCGGGTGGTGTTTTCACGCATGAGTCGTGCTTCGTCACGTTCAGCGTGCGCGGTGACGCCCACCAGCAACAGCAGCGCAAAAGAGGCCTTCAGAGGCGCCTTGTCCATGGCCGGAATCGCGAATAGAGCATCCAGAATGGCTTGCACGACGACCACGACCGCGAAACCCAGCCAGAACGTGATGTACCACTCCCACACGTTGGGCACCGAGACGATGAAGCACCCGTATCCCGCCGTGAACGTCGCCATGAGCGCACGCCAAGAAAAACCTGACCTGCCATGGTCCCGCCAGGCGACGACGAACCTGCAAACCGCGATCACGAGAACCGCCAGGAACAGGACGAACGCCCCACCTTTCCCAAGAGTCACGAACGCATCGAGGTAGTCGAACCGGGCGGTAAGGAAAGTCACGGGAGCATGGAAGATCGCGCCCGTATCGGTGCCGAAATAAGCCTTGGCGAGAACCGTATTCGGCACCCATTGACCGGTCGTTACCTTCATGACCAACGGCGGGATGACCCAGCCGGCACCCGCAGCGACAGCACTGCGAATCCAGAGACCTTTCGGCAGCCCGAAGATAACGTGCAGCGCGAGCGCCAGCGCCCCGACCATAGCGATCTCGGGACGATTCCAAGCCAGTAGCCCCGCAACGAAAAGAGCAAGGTACAGACGTCCCGACCGAGCCACGCAGGCGATGACCGCCACGGACACCATGATGAACGGCCCTTCCAGACCCAGCCACATAAACCTCAGGGGCATCACGAGGAGCGCCATACCGGTGACCACCAAGGCCGACACGGCGAGACGGCGACCTGCGCCGGCCATACATATCCAAGCGACCAGGGCCGTGAGCCCCAGAAGCCAGACGAAGTTATAAGTGAAGTACACCGGATCCATAGGCAGCCCGAAAAGGCGAAGAACCGCATACGCCAATCCGCCCACGAGCCAGAACATGGGATCGGTCGCCCCCATGACCGACGTCTGGGTGTTGTAGACCAGCCGTCCGTGATCAACGAGGTTACGGAAGTGACGCAAGCCGATCATCGCGTCCTCCTGCAGACCGACCGGCTTCAATCGGTCGATGAAATGCTTGAGGAACAAAAAAGCCGCCAAGGCGAGCACTACGGCGAACGCAAACTCGGCCCAATAGCGCCAGTCTTTCCTTGGATGTCCGTTCAGGACGAAAGAACTCTTCATCGGGCACGAACCCTCTTCATCAAACGATAGACCGACCGGGCAAAACGCTTACCGATCGGCAACATCCACGGGGCACGGCGTTGAATGATGTGCGCTACAGTCAGGGCGGCGCGCACGACTTCGCTGTTTTCATAGGCATCCAGGCGCGCCCTTAGCTCGGGATCGGCAACACCCGCCGCTACGGGCGCACCTTCTGCCTCAAAACCTTCGATGGCGAATAGAGGCAGATCGATAAGACCAACACGCATCGACTTGTCACGCAAAATGTCGTGATAGGCCAGTCGATGGCGGGAGCGACCTTCCAGCGAATGGATCATCGAATCGCCACGCACCCTGTAGAAGAAGTGTACGTCGCTTGTCACGATGAACCTGACACCTTGCTGGACGGCACGCAGGTAGAAGTCCCAGTCCTCGTAAGCCACCAACTCGTCGCGATACCGCAGTGCGTGGGCCGTCTTCTTGCGGATAAGCATCGTGGCGGTGGAAAATCGGTTCTGATGAAGCCCCGATGCCCGGGCTTCGCCGATGAAAACGTAACAGTTCTCCAACTCTACCTGAGTATGGAGCCGCCCCTCCTCGTCGTCGTGAAAATACGCGGTCTGGGGAACGACGATGTCATATGCCGGATTGGCCACAAGCGCCCCGACGGCCAACTCGATGAACTCGGGGCCAATAAGGTCGTCGGCATCGAGGGGAAGCACGAATTCACCCCGACACACCTCGAGGGCAGCGTTGCGCGTCGCAGCCAGACCGCGATTATAAGGCGCCCGGATCACCCGCATCCTGTCGTCGCCGAGTTCGGCTAGTCGCTGGATGACAGCTAGGCTAACCGATTCGGTCGATGCATCGTCGACGACGACGATTTCGATATTGCTGTACGTCGAGGTAAGCACGCTATCGATCGTCCGATGCAGATAGGCGCCGAGGTTGTAATGCGGAATCACGACGCTGACGAGCGGATCCGCGACCATCTTCTGCTTCGGCGGCAGTGTGCGTACAAGCCAGGGGCCAGCATCCTCCGGGGCATACGCTACGGAAAGCGCATGGTCGCCACGCTCGAAGATGTCTTGCAAACAGCGGCCGAGGTCCTCCGCTGAACCATCGAACGTCTCGCAGTTATCGCCCGATATCCATGGTGACCGCGCGTCGAAAGCAGGATTTTGCTCATTAACGACGCAGACCGCACCCGCCATGGAAGCCTCATAGGCGGCGAGGCAGAAAGACTCCCATATCGTCGGAAAGACGCACACGCTCCGCGCAATGGTCTTGGCCCGCTCCTCTTGGGTCGCTCGGCCGACGAACCGCACGCGGTTGCGCAGGTCCCAGGGGATGAGGTTCTCTATGGACTTCTGGTAAGACTCGTCGAACGCGTGAGCGAGAAACACCACGTCGCCGCGATACTGGGGACGGGCGCGCAGAAAGGAAACACAGCCGCGAATGAAAACGTCGGGACGCTTGAGTCGCTGCAGCTTCGAAGAAAATACGATCGGCGTATCGTCGTTCGGCTGAATGGCCTGAGCCGCGATGTCGCCATGATCGAGTACGACCGGCGGAGCGTGGACGACGACGCGACTATCCCACTCGTCGTCGGTAAAGCCGTAGAACGCCTTCATCCGATCAGCAACACTCGGCAACTGGGCAACGATCAGGTCGCAATCAGCAAGCGCTTTGCGCTCCAAGTCGTACAGACAAAGCGCATGAATGTCGGTACTCCGACCCTCCACCATGGCGAGCACGCTATCGGTGCTGTGCAGGCGTACCGCGATCGTTGCCTCCCGAAGGCCACGCCCCAGCAGCTTCTCCTGAGCGGCGGCGAATGCATTGCCACCCCAGTCGCCAAACTCAACGTATCCGAGTGGGCCGTGGCCAGCTTCAAGCTTCAACAGCGCTTGCATCGCCCGCACGGACTCGCCGTGTAACATGGTGTCGTTATAGGCGTGCGCACGCGGATAACGTCGACCTTTTTTGTCGACAGTGCGATAAGCGGAAGGACCCGCCTCGACAAAGAGGACGTCGGGATAAACCGCATTGAAGCGTCGGGCGCCAAGGCCGTCGGCAAGATACACCACGGCCGTCTTCTTCAGCTCCTCAGGCGTGGAGGTAGCCAGGATGTTGGCCGCAACACGGCCGATACCGCCAGCCGTGAAGGGAAACAACTCACGAATGACGAATACGCGCAGCGCCATTTAATTCAACTCCAGGAATTCGGTATATCGATCCAGCGATACCTTACGTATGCCTCTGGCGTAATCCACAATCATGTCTTGCATTTCGCCGGTGCCAATATCGAAGACGCGATTCATCGCAGCGGACACATCGTGAACGCTAAGGGGATTCTTCACTTCCGTCGCCGTCACGTAGGGATGATCCTCCAGCGCGTCAAGGAAAAGCGGTCCGCGCAAGCACGGAACGCCCATCGCAAGAGCCTCCTGATCCACCATCGGGTGACAATCGACGATGCTCACATTCGAAACCAGGTCGACCGAGCGCATGGTGTCGAGCATGGCACGACCCGTTCGCGCACCGAGTACCCGTAGCTTGCTGGCGAGACGACGGTCCAACGACATGTCGTTGGCCATGGTCCAGAACTCGCCTACCCTGTCGTTGAACTGAGCAGCCAGCAGGTTCGTGACAAGGTTCTTGTGGAGGAGGTTCCAAGAGGGAGACAGAACAATTCGCTTTTCCCGCGCCCTTGGGGCCTGCATGGGGGACGCGGGAACGTTAGGCGCGAGATTAAGCAACTGCGGCGCGTAGGCACGCGAACCGATCACCTCGTCCATGCCGCGCCGCATGCCCTGCATGCGCCGGAAGATCCCCTTCCTTACGAGGCTCATGGCCTGCTCGGCGAGCTTTCGTTCGCCCTCGAATACCCACATGGCCGCCGCGCCGTGCCACACAAGGTAGAGATGATCGAATCCCGAAGCACGGATGGCCCGCACAAAGGCTTCCATCGGCGCGGAAAACCCGTGCACGACGAGCCGATCCACCTTCAATTGTCGCAGCGTGTCGGCGATATCGGAGATATCCTTGGGCGTGAGCACGTGGTGCGCAGTGACCGCCAGTTTCCTGCCTGGAAGCGCACCGGCGGCGGCGCGCATACCGAACCACTCCTGGTGAAACACATGGCATACGCGATCAAAGCGCACGTCGGCATGTGCCCACTCCGTGTCCCGCGCCGCGTTCCACTGATACGACGTGTGCGTCGTGCGTTGTACGGGCGCGAAAAGGTGGCGTTCGTCGAATCGTTCTGCATCGTCCCTCTCCAAACCATCGACTTCGCCATCAAGCCCCAACATGGCGTTCTCGACGCGCTTGCGCAGACCCTGAATCGACGACAGCGACGACGCCTTCTCCTGGAGCGAGGCGATCGTCTGGTTCAGCGTCGCCACCGTCTCCCTCAGTTCGTCCCGTTCAACAATGGCCCGTCGCAGGTCCTCGGCCGCATCGTGCGTCTTGGCCTGTTCGACGGCAAACGCCTCCACTTCAGTCTCCAGGCCGCGTACTGCGGCTTCTACCCGCGGCAACCCGAGGAGCTTGCGCTCTTCGACACCGACTTCACGACTCACGCCATTTTCAATAACCGAAAGACGTCCCGCCGCACCGCTCTTCGGACGGCGGAAGAGATAAATATCTTGATGATCGACGATGCCACGATGGACGTCGACGTCCCATAGCGAGACAAACGGTCCGACGTGATCATGTACCCAGCAGCCGCCATGCCAGTTGTTCTCACGCATGCTGAAGCTGGTCAGCATATTCTCGATGAGGCAAAGGCTCCCGCCATCCGCCAACTTCTCGAGCAGGCGCCACGTGAGTGATATCGCATTCTCGGGCGCGTTGTGAATCAATACGGCGATGGTGAAGATCAGATCGAACGAGTCGGAAGGAAATACCTCATCCACCGAAGGAGCCACACGTATCCGCGTGTCATCGATGCCGGCGGGGAGGTCAGCTCGCAGAGGGGCTACCATCGACTCGGAAAAGTCGTAGCCGTGGTAGATCACATTCGGATTATTGGCAAAGTAACGCGTCATCCGGCCAAATCCGCAACCGAAGTCGAGGATCTTCAAGGGCCGCCCAAGGAACGCCGCGCGCTCGGCGATGAAGTCGCCAAGCCAATTCTCCTGCTGCCGGTACATGGGATTACCGGCCTCGGATCGCTGCAACTGCTGGCTCAGGTAATAGGCACCGTCACGGCTGCGCCAGTAATCCGAATTCACTTCGTTCAATTTTTTCCCCTCAATGGCGGCGCGTTTCAGCTCAAGCGTTCGATGCGCGTGATCCGTCCATGCTCAAGCGACACCGTGATGTTGCAAAGATCGTTGATAATCTTGGGGTTATGGGACGCAAGCACCAGAATGCTCGCTTTATCTACTAACGCCTTCAACCTGTCTTCGGCTTTTTTCACGAACTCGGCGTCGCCCACGCTCAGCCATTCGTCCATAAGCAGGATGTCCGCGTGGACGCTCGTGACGATCGAAAAGGCCAAGCGCAGTACCATACCGCTGGAATACGTGCGGACCGGCATCGCGAGGTAATCGCCAAGCCCCGAGAATTCCGCGATATCTGGCGTGAGGCGACGAATCTCCGGCCTGGGGATACCGAGCATCAGGCCACGAAGCAGGATGTTCTCGTATCCCGTTGCTTCGAAGTCCATGCCCAACGTTACGTCGATCAGGCTGGTGACGCGACCCTCAATGCGTAGCGCGCCGCCACTGGGTTCGTAGACGCCGCCGAGGAGTCGGAGCAGGGTCGTTTTGCCGGCACCGTTGTGACCGAGCAGACCGATGCGGTCGCCCGCTTCGATGGCGAGGCTGATGTCGCGCAGGGCTTCCACCACCGTGATCTGGCGACTTCCGCCGGCGATCCTGCCGCCGGTGGCGGCTGACATCACCATTTGCTTGAGGGACCGGTTGCCGGTGCCGTACACCGGCAGACTGAGACTGCAGTTGTCGAGAAGGATCGAGGCCATCGTTATACCCAGAACGCGATGCGCTGGCGATAGCGCACGAACATCGGAATGGCGACCGCATAGAGGGCCACGGTGATGATGCCTACCCCGATGTAGACGTTGGCGCCTGGGATGTAGCCCAGGATCGGCCCTCGGAGCAAGTCGACCAACATGAAGAGCGGGTTGTATTTTGCAAAGGCGACGCGCGTACCCAGCGCCTCCGGCTTCCAAAAAATAGGCGTCAGGAAGAAAGCCAACTGCACAACGCTGCCGACGATGGGCTGCATGTCGCGAAAACGCGCGCAAAACAGTCCAAGGATGATCGCCACGGGAATGGACGCGATCACCACGATCAAGAGTCCAGGCAAGACCATGAGCCACGTCCACGTCGGCGTGATGCCGAGGTAGATCATGAACGGGACGTATGCGACCCAGTTATGCAGGTAGATGACGACATTGCGCCCGATCATGCGAAACGCGTGCATCGTCATCGGCAGACGGACCGAACGTATCAGCGTGTCCGCGCCGCTGAACGTCGCACAGCCTTCCAGGATCAACATGGAGATCAGGCCCCAACTGATGATCCCCAGAGCCAGGTAAGGGATGAATTCGTGCGCATCGACGCGGAACAACGCCGCATAGAGCGGCCCCATGCCTGCGATGGTCACGATCATCGTCAGCGTGATCCATAGTGGCCCAAGCACAGAGCGGCGATAGCGCTGGCGGATATCTTGCCACGCAAGGGTGGACCAGATCGGCCATGAGTGGATTCCTTCACGGATATCCTTCAGAGCGAGCGAAAAACGGGAATCCGTGCTGACGACGGTGTTCTGCATGTGTTTGCTATCCAACGGTCAGGCCAACGCGGCCGCGAGTTCGTCGCGCAGGTCGCGAACGTCTTCCACACCCACCGACAGGCGGACGAGGCTGTCGGTGATTCCGAGCTTCTTGCGATTGGCCGGGGGAATGGAGGCGTGGGTCATAATCGCGGGGTGCTCGATGAGACTCTCCACGCCACCGAGGGATTCCGCGAGCGCGAAAAGGCTGCATCGCTCAAGCATGCGCCTGGCGCGCCTTAACCCCCCAGCCACCTCCACTGAAATGATGCCTCCGAACCCATCCATCTGCCGTTTCGCAAGCGCGTGTTGAGGATGGCTGCGCAGACCAGGGTAGATCACTCGGTCGATACCTGGATGCTTTTCAAGCCACCGAGCGATGTCGAGCGCATGATCGCAGTGCGCCCGCATGCGAAGGTGCAGCGTCTTCAGGCCACGCATCGCGAGAAACGCGTCGAAAGGACCGGACACGGCGCCTACCGAGTTTTGCAGGAAAGCCATGCGCTCCGCCATCTCGTCGCTGGCGGCCACGACGATGCCACCCACCATGTCCGAGTGTCCATTGAGATACTTGGTAGCTGAATGCAGCACGAGATCGGCACCCCATTCGATGGGACGCTGCAGCATCGGCGAACAAAAGGTGTTGTCGACGACCATGATCAGGCCATGCTTTCGCGCAAAGGCGGATACCTTGGCCAGATCGACGAGCTTCAACATGGGGTTGGTGGGTGTTTCTACCCAGACCATTCGCGTCCGCGGCGTCAAGGCGCCCTTGAGCGCAACCGGGTCGTTAAGGTCGACGAAACTGAAATCCAGACCAGCCGAACGCCGGCGCACCCGCTCGAAGAGGCGGTAGGTGCCGCCGTAGAGGTCGTCCATGGCGATGACGTGGTCCCCTGAGTCGAGCAGGTCGAGCACCGTCGACGCGCCGGCCAGTCCGGAGCCGAACGCAAACGCAGCCACCCCGCCCTCCAGATCGGCGACGCACCGTTCGTACGCCATGCGAGTCGGATTCTGGGTGCGCGAATACTCGTAACCCTTGTGCCGCCCGGGACTATCCTGCACGTAAGTTGACGTTGCATAGATGGGGGTCATGATCGCACCCGTCGCCGGATCCGGGCTCTGGCCGGCGTGGATCGCACGGGTACCCAGACCCAGCGAGGCCTTTTTCTTCTTATCGATCATAGACTTAACCATATGGCAGGGAGCCAGGGATAACGGCGGACGTAGGACAAAGCGCGGTATTTTACCGATCTTGTTACCGTTCGGCCCATTTTGCCTGAAGTGACGTTCACTTAACGTGGGGAGTTGGAGGCAGACGGACAGTCGGTGCATTATTGTCCGTCTTCCCGGCGACCTCATCGATCGACTCATGGCAACTCTCTTGGTCACCGGCGGAGCCGGTTTCATCGGCGGGAACTTCGTGCTCCGCGCCGTGGCGGCGGGCCACCGCGTCATTAATCTCGACAAGCTCACCTACGCCGGCAACCCGGCGACGGTCGCCTCCCTCAGTCACAGCCCGGGGCACCAACTGGTCATCGGGGATATCGCCGACGGCGCGCTCGTGAGCGAACTGCTCGCGCGGCATCGTCCCCATGCCATCGTGAATTTTGCCGCCGAAAGCCATGTCGACCGTTCCATCGACGGTCCGGGCGCATTCATTCAGACGAACGTGGTCGGCACACTCTCCTTGCTGGAGAGCGCGCGAGACTACTGGCGCTCGCTGCCACAAGGTGAGGCTGCCGGCTTCCGATTCCTGCACGTGTCCACGGACGAGGTCTATGGATCGCTCGGCCCGACCGGAACATTCAGCGAATCAACAGCTTACGCGCCGAACTCACCCTATTCCGCGTCGAAAGCCGCGTCGGACCATCTGGTGCGCGCATTCAACCATACGTACGGCCTACCGACACTTACGACGAACTGCTCGAACAATTACGGGCCTTACCAGTTTCCGGAAAAGCTTATACCGCTCGTCATACAGAAGGCGATAGCCGGTGAGCCACTTCCGGTCTACGGCGACGGGATGAACGTGCGCGATTGGCTGTTCGTGGAAGATCATTGCGACGCCATCCTGACCGTGCTGACCGCGGGACGGGTCGGGGAGACGTACAACGTGGGCGGAGAATCGGAGCGCACGAACATCGACGTTGTCCGCACGGTCTGCGCTCTTCTGGATGCGCATCATCCCCGATCCGACGGTGCGCCCTACGCAAACCAGATCACGTACGTACGCGACCGGCCGGGACACGACCGCCGGTATGCGATCAACGCTAGCAAAATACGGAGTGAGTTGGGCTGGAGGCCGAAACATGATTTCGAGACGGGCATGAGCTGCACGGTGACCTGGTATCTCAACAACCAGGCGTGGGTCACGGGCATCCTCGATGGCAGCTACCGGCTGGAGCGTCTCGGCACATGACCGTACGCAAGGGCATCATCCTCGCCGGCGGTTCCGGCACGCGGCTTTATCCGATCACCCAGGGCGTGAGCAAGCAATTGCTGCCCGTCTACGACAAGCCGATGATCTACTACCCCCTGGGCACGCTGATGCTTTCGGGCATCAGGGAGATTCTCGTCATCAATACGCCGCACGAGCAACCTATGTTCGAGCGACTCCTCGGTGACGGTTCGCAATGGGGCATCGATATCCGGTACGCCATTCAGCCGTCGCCCGATGGACTGGCGCAGGCATTCCTGATCGGTCGCGACTTCCTGGCCGGGGCACCCAGCTGCCTCGTACTCGGCGACAACATCTTTTATGGCGAGGGACTGACCGAACGGATGAAGCGTGCCGACACCGTCGAGCGAGGTGCCACGGTGTTCGGTTATTGGGTCCGCGACCCGCACCGCTATGGCGTAGCCGACATTGACCCGGAAGGGAAAGTCATCGGCATTGAGGAAAAACCGACGCATCCCAGGTCGAACTATGCGATTACCGGCCTGTACTTCTATGACGGGCAAGCCCCCGACTACGCCGCGGAGCTGCGCCCTTCACCCCGGGGAGAGCTCGAAATCACCGATCTTAACCGGCGGTACCTAAGCGAGGGCCGGCTTCACCTGGAGCAGCTCGGCCGGGGTTACGCATGGCTAGATACAGGCACGCACGAGTCGCTGATGGAAGCAGGCAACTACATCCAGACCATAGAAAACCGCCAAGGACTCAAGATCTGCTGCCCGGAGGAAATCGCCTTCCTCAACGGCTGGATTGACGCCGCTCGGCTTTCCGAACTGGCGGCACCGCTGGCCAAGGTCGGCTACGGACAATACCTGCAGCGTCTCGCCGAACTAGGCCGCCATCCATGAAATTCTCTCCTACACCGTTGGCCGGCGTTACGCTGATCGAACCAAACGTGTTCGAGGACGAGCGCGGATACTTCTTCGAAGGGTATAACCGGCGGGCATTCCTCGAAGCCGGCATCGACGTCCACTTCGTTCAGAGCAACGTCTCACGCTCGCGCCGCGGGGTTCTTCGTGGCCTGCATTATCAGTGGCCGCATCCCCAGGGCAAGCTCGTGAGCGTGCTCGAGGGTGAAGTCTTCGACGTCGCGGTGGACATCCGCCCCGAGTCGCCGACGTTCGGACAGTACGTCGGTGCCGTTCTCAGTGAGAAAAACCACCGCATGCTCTGGATTCCAGAAGGGTTTGCCCACGGTTTCTGCGTGGTATCCGAACATGCGACCTTCGCTTATCAATGCACGGCACTCTACGACCGCCTAGCCGACGGCGCGATCCGCTGGAACGATGCGACCTTCGCCATCGATTGG
The DNA here is from genome assembly GCF_034063545.1 of Luteibacter sahnii. NCBI lineage: Bacteria > Pseudomonadati > Pseudomonadota > Gammaproteobacteria > Lysobacterales > Rhodanobacteraceae > Luteibacter > Luteibacter sahnii. The sequence goes on along the minus strand of NZ_JAQLOK010000001.1, from coordinate 142,252 downwards.
CCCGTCACGCGGCCCGATCTGTCGGCCAAGGACGCCGCCGCTCCCTTCATAGCCGATATCCCACGCGAGCGTCTGCCGACATGAAATTCCTGCTACTCGGGGCAGACGGGCAGGTGGGACGGTCGCTTCGGGAGTCGCTGGCCGGGTTGGGATCCGTCACGGCATCCACCCGGCAAGGCGATCATGGCGATCTCGCCTGCGATCTGGGCGACGCACACGCCCTCAACGAGCTGCTTGAGGCCACCTCGCCGGACGTTGTGGTCAATGCAGCGGCCTACACGGCAGTGGATCGCGCCGAGTCGGATCGGGAGACCGCCTACGCGATCAACGCGGCATTGCCTGCCCGTCTCGCAAGCTGGGCGGCGAAAACGAGGGCGTCAGTCGTCCATTACTCCACCGACTACGTGTTCGACGGTACGGCCAACCGTCCTTACCGCGAAGACGACCCAACGAATCCTTTGGGTGTATACGGTTCAACAAAGCTTGAAGGCGAGCGCGCCATAATCGCCAGTGGTTGCCGTCACCTGATCCTTCGAACGGCATGGGTCTATGGACAGGACGGACACAACTTCCTCAAAACCATGCTCCGGCTGGCCGGCGAAAGGCCGGCACTCCGCGTTGTGGACGATCAGCAGGGGACGCCAACCTGCGCCCTGTGGATTGCGCAAGCCACCGCCCAGATTATGAATCGCTGGTCAAAAGGCGAACAAGGCGGGATCGTTCACCTCACGGCATCAGGCCAGACGACATGGTATGGCTTCGCTCGTGTGCTCCTGGCCGAAGCCTACGCCCGGGGCCTCATTCCTGCCCTGCCCATCGTTGAACCGGTGCCGACAATGGAATATCCGACTCCGGCCCGACGCCCGGCCTTTTCCGTACTGGACGGTCAACTCGCCGAGCGCCGGTTCGATCTGCACCGCCCTGCCTGGAACGAGACCCTGAGCGAGCTCCTCGCTAGAATGGCACCCCAAACCTGACGATGCGGACCATCCACGTGCTGACTCCCCTTATCCTCAGCGGCGGCAGCGGAACCCGGCTCTGGCCGATTTCCCGTCGCAACCTTCCCAAGCAGTTCCTATCCCTGGCGGGTAGCGATACGCTGTTCCAGCAGACACTGCGGCGGGCCATGGCCTTACCTGGCGCGACCTCACCCATCGTGGTCGCCAGTGACGAACAACGATTTCTCGCCGCCGAGCAATTGCAGGAGCTCGGTATCGAAAAGCCCGGCATACTGCTTGAGCCCGTCGCGCGGAACACCGCACCCGCCATCGCGGTCGGTGCTCTTGAAGCTTTAGCTCGCGATCCCGATCCCATCCTGCTGGTGCTCCCCGCCGACCATTTGGTCACCGATACCGCAGCCTTTGCCGATGCGGTTGCTCGTGCGATGCCGCTGGCAACCGATGGGTGGCTGGTTACGTTCGGCATCCGCCCCGATCGACCGGAAACGGGCTTCGGCTATATCCGTCGCGGTGCAGATCTGGGACAACAGGTTTTTCGCGTCGAGGAATTCGTCGAGAAGCCTGTCCTCGACGTTGCCCGCAGCTATGTCGATAGCGGCCGGTACGATTGGAATTCGGGCATGTTCCTCTTTCGCGCCTCCCGATATCTCGAGGAGCTGCAGGAACACGCCCCGGCCATGCTCGCGGCCGCACGTAAAGCATACGAAAACGCCAATACCGATCTGGACTTCACGCGACTCCAGGCAGACGCTTTCGCGACCGCGCCGAGCGACTCCATCGACTACGCGGTCATGGAAAAGACCTCTCGCGCGGCCGTTGTCCCTGTATCCTGCGGCTGGAGCGACATCGGCTCGTGGGACGCACTTTGGCTTGCCGCCGAAAGAGATGGCGATGGCAACCACCTCGAGGGTGATGTCATCGCCGTGGATACCAAGGGTTCGTTTATCCGCTCCCACGAGCGTCATCTGGTTGCTACGATAGGACTGGATGACGTCGTCGTAGTCACAACCCCGGACGCGACGCTGGTGGCACGCAGGGATGCATCACAGCATGTCAAAAACATCGTAGAGCAGCTGAAGTCGGCGGGACGGAGCGAGCACGATCTGCACCGAGTGGTTCGGCGCCCCTGGGGCAGCTATGACTCGCTTGAAGCCGGTGAGCGCTTCCAGGTCAAACGGATCATGGTGAAGCCAGGTGCTTCGCTCAGCCTTCAGATGCACCATCACAGAGCGGAACATTGGATCGTCGTCAAAGGCGTCGCTGAAGTCACTTGCGATGACAAGGTTTTCTTGCTGGCGGAAAACCAGAGTACTTACCTTCCGCTCGGGAGCCGCCACCGGCTGCGAAACCCCGGGAAGGTACCTGTCGAGTTGATCGAGGTCCAGTCAGGGAGTTACTTGGGCGAAGACGACATCGTGCGCTTCGACGACGTATACGGCAGGGCATGAAGGCACCTATCCCGGCCTCTCACCATTACCTTGTGCACCGGGCACTAACTCCCGGACCGTGTGCCTGAAGGAGCCGACTCACCGGGCTGGGTGAAGATCGCGCCCTCCTTTCCAAAAAATTGAAGGATGGTCGTTATCTCTGGCACAGGGTGGGCGTCGAGACCGTACCGCCCTGGAGCGAAGACGGGATAGCCGCCAACGATACGCCCCGGATTCGTCTGGAACACCGTCATGCTTCGACGAGCGTCATTCCCCGATAGCCACGTTTCACGTCGGGAATCAATCAGAGACTCGCGCATCGCGTAATCCTCCCGAAGCCGTCCTTGCGACAAACTCAAGCCGGCAAGCAGAGCAAGACCAAAGCATCCACAGGCAACCGCTTCGTGCCCTCGCAATCGCTTGAAGAGGCGATGCAGTGATTCGGAGGTGACGAGTGTCGATGCCAGGGAGGATAGTCCAATGAGTATCAAGCATTGCCTTAGGGATGCATGCCTTTCGCAGCACGCCATCATGCCAAACTGATAGTAGGCGGCAGCCAGAGTCAACGGCACCATTGCGAAGCAGGCGAGCATGACCGGTAGCCGACGACACACACCGCTGGGGCGAGCGAAACGCAAAGCCAAAGCGAGGCAGCCACTGAAAAAACCGAGCTTGATGATAGATCCTGTCACCAGATGCCTCAGATCAATGGATAGGCTATCCGAGGCTATGGTCTCCCATAGGGCATGAGGCACGGCGGCCAATAGGCTCGGCAAAACGTGATGGATATACCGGGCATCACCGAATGTCTCACCATTTAGAGCAACGCGACCGACGGCGAGCCGATACAAGACGACCATTGCGACAAGCAACGGAACGGCGATGCAGATCGCGATCCAACCAGATGGTTTGCGCCGCTGCCAATAGACGCAAGCAATATCCACGGCGCCATGGCACATGACGAACATGGCTCCCACCTCGGTGCTGGTCGCCGCCACGAGCAGGGCTAGCGCGGTCGCCACTCGTTCCAGGGGACGCTCCGAGGACGCCGACTCGGCCAGCGAATAAACGGTGACGATAGCTGCAAGCGTCGGAAGGTACGCGAGTGCGGCCATGGGCCAATAGAAAAGTTCGGCAACACCGTGTCCAAGGAAGAAAAGACAAAGCAGGGTGAGTCGCTGAGTCAGCATTGCGCCAAGGCACACGCCCGACTTTTGCTGAAAAACAGGGAGTAGCGTGGCTGTGAATAACAGAGCCCATCCAGGGATGAGTCCCCAGGGAATCAGCGGCTGCCTAAAGAATTCCACGCAGCGGACATAGAGGTAGATCAGCAGTTCCGAGGCCGGGCGAGGACTCCATGTCGTGATGCGACGCCAGAAGAAACCGGCCGAATCGAGGCGGTAAGCCACGATATTCTGGTATTCGTCAGGTTGCCAATGACCGTAGGGCAGTAGCCCGGCATAGGCCACGAGGATCAAGATCGTCGAAACGATGAAGATGACGGTCAGTCGGGAGCCTGTTGCCCCGGGAAGAGACCAACTCATGAATTCGTTCCGTTCATTATTATTTCACCGATTTCCAGCGTGCGCCGACGCATCAGTGCCTCGTCGCCACGTGATTCCACGTTCAACCGTAACAAGGGCTCGGTGTTTGAAGACCGAAGATTGAACCGCCAAGTCCCGAAATTTGCGCTGATACCGTCACTGTGCGACACGGCAGGCGAAAGAGATTTGAAAACATTCATGACCCGGGCGATCGCAGCCTGCGCGTCTTCAACAGGAAAATTGATTTCGCCGCTGCAGGGATAAGCTGCCATCCGCTCTAGTAGCATCGCCTCAAGCGGCACGCCTTCGCGTGATATCCGCTCCGCCACCAGCAACCACGGAATCATTCCCGAATCGCAATAGGCGAACTCGCGAAAATAATGATGCGCACTCATCTCACCGCCGTAGATGGCGTCTTCGGCGCGCATGCGTTCCTTGATGAACGCGTGGCCCGTCTTGCTCTCGATGGGCACGCCGCCGGCCTCGCACACCATGTCGATGGTGTTCCATGTGAGCCGGGGATCGTGAATGACCTTCGCACCCGGATGTTTCTCCAACAACTGCGCAGCAAGCAGGCCGACGATGTAATACCCCTCGATAAAGCCACCGTTTGCGTCAAACAGGAAGCATCGATCAAAGTCGCCGTCCCATGCCACGCCGAAGTCGGCTCCGTGTGCGCGTACCGCGGCGGCGGTCGCCTCGCGATTTTCGGGCAGCAACGGATTGGGAATACCGTTCGGGAACCGGCCGTCCGGCTCGTGGTTGACCCGGATGAACTGCAGCGGCAAATGCGGCTCAAGCAGGTCGACAATGGCACCCGCTCCGCCGTTGCCCGCGTTGACCACCACTTTCAGCGGACGGAAGACGGCCGGCTCGACGTAGCCGAGGAGATGGGATACATAAGCGGACTTGTCGTGGTCGCGGATCACCGTGCCGCGTTTCAATGACGGGGGCCCAAAAGCGTCCGCCTCCACCAGACGCTCGATGTCGCGCAGGCCGGTATCCCCGCTGATGGGCCTGGCGCCCTCACGCACGAGCTTCATACCGTTGTAATCAATGGGGTTATGGCTGGCGGTCACCATGATGCCGCCCGCCACGGATCGATGAAAGGTCTGGAAATAGACCTCTTCCGTGCCACACAAGCCGATATCGACGACGTCGCGGCCTTCGTCGTTCAAGCCGCGCGCGATCGCTTCGGCGAAGACCGGGCTATCCCGGCGAACGTCGAAGCCCACGACCACGGCACCCTCACCCACGGTGCGGGCGAAGGCACGCCCGAGCCGGTAAGCGATGTCAGCATTGAGTTCGTCGGGAACCCGGCCGCGGATGTCATAGGCCTTGAAGCATTTCATCGGACGATTTCAGGCAATGGAAAACCCCATTCTCCGACTCGGGGCGCGACGACTCAACCGTCGGATACACAGCCGACGACACGGGCGGGATTGCCGACGACGATGGCCCGCGCCGGTACGTCTCGCGTTACCACTGCACCCGCCCCGATCATGGCGCGTTCGCCGACCTCGACCCCTGGCAACAGCGTGGCACCGCCCCCGATGGATGCACCCCGCCGGATGATGGTGCGAGGAAACCCGTGCTCTGGGTGGGCCCTCGAACGCGGAAACCGGTCGTTGGTGAATGTCGCGTTGGGGCCGATGAACACATCGTCCTCCACGCGCAGGCCATCCCACAACTGCACGCCGCTCTTCACCGTCACCCGGTCGCCCACCACGACGTCGTTCTCGACGAAGCAATGCGAGCAGATGTTGCAATCCTTGCCGATCTGCGCGCCAGGCAGGATCACGACGAACTGCCAGACGCGGGTCCGCGCACCGATGGCCGACGTCTGGACGTCGGCCATCGCGTGGATGACGGGCTCATCATCTGTCACTCAACGGTCACCGATTTGGCCAGGTTGCGCGGCTGGTCGACGTCGGTGCCGCGTTGCACCGCCACGTGGTAGGCCAGCAGCTGCATGGGCACGGTGAATACCGCCGGTGCGATGAGGTCGCCACCCCCGTCCACGCGCACCATGGCCACGTGCTCGGTGCCGTCATCCATCTCGGCGCGTTCGTCGGCAAAGACGATCAGTTCACCGCCACGGGCGCGTACTTCCTGCAGGTTGGACTTGAGCTTGTCGAGCAACGGCCCGTTGGGAGCCACGGCCACGATGGGCATGTTCTCGTCCACGAGCGCCAGCGGCCCATGCTTGAGTTCACCCGCCGGGTACGCCTCGGCATGGATGTAGGAGATCTCCTTAAGCTTGAGCGATCCCTCCAGCGCCACGGGATACTGGGCACCGCGCCCCAGGAAGAGCGCATGCTGCTTGGTGATGAAGTGGTCGGCGATGGCCAGGATCTGCGCCTCGCTGTGCAGCGCGTTTTCGATGTAGCGCGGCAGCGACTGCAGTTCCTGGCAATGCTCGAGGTATTTGCCGTGATCCAGGCCGCGACGACGACCAAGGTCGAGCGCCAGCAGGGCAAACGCCGTGAGCTGGGTCGTGAACGCCTTGGTCGACGCCACGCCAATTTCAGGGCCCGCGCGGGTCATCAGGCGGAGGTCGGATTCGCGCACCACGGAGGATTCGGGCACGTTGCAGATGGCGAACGTCGCAAGGTAACCGCGCCGGCGCGACTCGCGCATGGCGGCCAGCGTGTCGGCGGTTTCGCCGGACTGAGACACCGCGACGAACAGGGTGTCCTCCGGCACCACCACCTCGCGGTAGCGGTATTCGCTGGCCACCTCGACCACCACCGGGATGCGCGCCAGCTCCTCGATCCAGTACTTGGCGACCATGCCTGCGTGATAGCTGGTGCCGCAGGCCACGATGTGGATACCGCGCGTCTTGTCGAGGATCGGGTCGGCATCTATGCCGAAGATGTTCGGCAGAATGCCATGCGGACCGATGCGACCTTCGAGGGTGTCGGCCACGGCCCGCGGCTGCTCGAAGATTTCTTTCTGCATGTAGTGGCGGTATTCGCCGCGCTCGACGGAATCGGCGCTGATCTCGCTCTCATGCGCCGCGCGATCGACCGGCTTGCCGTCGATGTCGAACACCTCGACGCTGTTGCGGGTGATCTCGACGATGTCGTCTTCCTCGAGGTACATCATCCGGTTGGTCACCTTGATGAGCGCCTGCGCGTCGGAGCCAAGGAAGTGCTCGCCGATGCCGATGCCGACCAGCAGCGGGCAGCCCCGGCGTGCGCCGACGATGCGTTCGGGCTCGTCGAGGCTCATCACGGCGATGGCATAAGCGCCTTCCAGCTCGCGCACGGCGGCGGTCACGGCCTCACGCAGCGACTTACCCGACTGCACGTGCTCGTCGATCACCGCCCCCATCACCTCGGTATCGGTCTCCGAATGGAACGTGCGGCCTTTGGCGCGAAGGGCTTCGCGCAGGCTCGCATGGTTTTCGATGATGCCGTTGTGCACGATCGCGATGCGGCCCTGCACGTGCGGGTGTGCGTTGGCTTCGCTGGGCACGCCATGCGTGGCCCAGCGCGTGTGCGCGATGCCGGTGCCACCCGGAACGGGATCGGCGTCGTAGAGGGCCTCCATCTCACGGACTTTGCCCTTCGCGCGCACGCGACGAATCTCGCCGCCCTCGGCGATGGCCATGCCTGCCGAGTCGTAGCCGCGGTATTCCAGGGCTTTCAGCCCGGCGATGAGGATGGGGGCGATGTCACGCTGCGCGACAGCGGCGACGATTCCACACATGGTTGTTGTCCTTCTCAGTTGACCTTGCGGCGCAGATAGTTGAGCAGATCGATGCGGGTGATGAGGCCCAGGAAGCGCTCGCCGTCGACGACGATGGCGACGTGGCCCTTCTCGAACACCGGCAACAGGGCCTCGATCGGCGAGGTGACCTGGAGCATGTCCGGCGAGGCGATCATCGCGGTGGAGACCGGGTCGCGGAAGCGCGCGGTGTAGGCATGCACATGGAGCAGCACGTCGGATTCGTCGAGGATGCCGACGATGCGGTCGCCCTCCATCACGGGTAGCTGCGAGACGTCGTAGAGCTTCATGCGGTTGTACGCGGTGATCAGCATGTCGTCGGGCTTGACCACGACCGTGTCGCGCTGCGCGTAGGGGCGCAGGATCAGGTCGCGCAGGTCACCGTGATGCTCGCGCTCCAGGAAGCCGTTATCCAGCATCCAGTAGTCGTTGTACATCTTCGACAGGTATTTGTTGCCCGTGTCGCAGACCAGCGTCACCACTCGCTTGGGCGTGGTCTGTTCGCGACAGAACTTCAGCGCGGCGGCGAGCAGCGTGCCGGTAGACGAGCCGCCGAGCACGCCCTCTTTCGAGAGCAGCTCGCGCGCGGCCATGAAGCTTTCCTTGTCGCTGATGGCGTAGGCTTTCTTGACGATCGAGAAATCGCTGATCGACGGGAGGAAATCCTCGCCGATGCCCTCGACCATCCACGAACCTGACTTCTCCGACAGGGTGCCCTCGTTGATGTACTGGGCGAGGATCGACCCCACCGGGTCGGCGAGCACGATCTCGGTCTTGGGCGAATGCTCGCGCAGATAAGCGGTCAGACCGCTCATGGTGCCCGACGAGCCACACCCGACCACGATGGCGTCGACGTCGCCGTCGAGCTGGTCGAGGATTTCCGGGCCCGTCGTGCGGACGTGCGCCTGCGGGTTGTCCGGGTTGCCGAACTGGTTGATGAAGTAGGCCCCGGGTGTCTCGCGCGCGATGCGCTCGGCCATATCCTGGTAGTACTCCGGGTGGCCCTTGGCCACGTCCGAACGCGTCAGCACCACTTCGGCGCCCATGGCCTTGAGGTTGAAGATCTTCTCGCGGCTCATTTTGTCCGGCACCACGAGGATCAGGCGATAGCCCTTCTGCTGGGCGACCAGGGCCAGCCCCAGGCCGGTGTTGCCGGCCGTGCCTTCGACCAGCGTGTCGCCCGGCTTGATCTTGCCGGCGCGCTCGGCGCCCTCGATCATCGACATGCCGATGCGATCCTTCACCGAACCGCCGGGATTGGCACTTTCCAGCTTCAGGAAGAGTTCGCAACAGCCGGTGTCCAGCCGCTGGGCCCGCACCATCGGGGTGCGGCCGATCAGGTCGAGGACACTGTCTTGAACTTTCATGGGTGCTCCGTACAGAAATTCGCGGGGCCCCTTCGACCCTCACGTGGCCGCACATGATAAGCGGTGTCGGCCTCCAGCGATGCCCGGCGAACGGCCAAGCCGAAACGGCGTACCGAAGGCGGTCATGGCGCGCTCAGATAGTGAACCGCTCCGTCCCGGCGCGCGCCCATGAAAAAGGGCGCGTCAGGCGCGCCCTTTTTATCGTTACCTCGACCGGTGTCAGTGGTGTCGTGACGCCTGCCATTGCTCCCAACGGTGCTGTAGCTGTTTCTTGGCCTGCAGCTTCTCGTGCTTCAACCGGACCAGCTCATCGTCGCTGAGCGGGAGACATCCCCGGCCGGCGTTGTCGAGCTTGTCGTTGAGTTCCTGATGGCGGAAGTAGAGACGACGGGTGTCCTTGTCGGTGCCGATGAAGTTCTGGACGTCGTCGCGCTGCTGGTTTTCGAACATAGTCATGCTCCTCGCGTTGGGGCCGGCCCGGACGGGTCGGTCGAGAGGGGAGCCATGCGGGCACGGGGACGCATCGGAAGCGGAAGGGATCGCGATGCGGTGTGCCTGGGGAAGAATCACGCATGCTCCGAAGTAACCCGTCTCGTGTTTTTTCCGTGACGGGAGATCCAAGCTACTCCCCTCACGCGCGCGCTGCAAGGGCGAAATTTCTCACGCCAAACGACCGCTTTTCCTTGCATAACAAGGATTTGACAAGGCCCAAACGAAAGCGGCCCGCCTCGACGGAGCCAAGGCGGGCCGCTGGCGAAACCACCGGTCAGTTGCCGCTGGACTTCTTCGACTTCTTCGGGGAGGACGTGGCCGGCGTATTGGCCGGCGCGCCGCCGTCGGACGAGTTGAGATCGCGCATGGCGCGCGCGGCGGCCTCGGCCAGCGCGGCCTGCTTCTTCGCCGCGTTGGCCACGCGAGCCTGCGCGGCGGCAACCTGACGGGCCTTGTCGCCTTCGGCCTTGGCCTGCTCCAGCGCCTGGGAATACTCCACGCCCTGCTGCTGCAGGCGGGCGGCCTCTTCCTGGATCATCTGGTTTTGCATGCGCTGCTGCTCGAGCTGGCGGCGGGCCATCTCGGTGTCCAGCCGGCTGGCCTCAAGCAGGATGGCATCGTGCTCGCGATCGAGCTGGGTGCTCTTGGCCTGGGCGTCCTGGAGCTGAGCGGCCGCCTTGGCGATATCGATGCGGCGCTCGGCGATATACAGATAGTGGGCGTGTTCCTTGTCCTTGGGACGGAACTGCGCCATCTGGTTGATCGCTTCGCGGGCACGCGCCTGTTCGGCCTGGGCGTAGTTGCCCAGCACCGGGTCGCTGGCGAGCTGCTCGAGGCTCGAATTGAGCCGGCGCAGGTCGAGGTCATCGGTGGCGGCCAGCACCGGGCCGGTGACACAGGCCAGCGCCATCGCACAGGAGAGAAGAACGGTATGGCGCGTCATCACGGCTGGCCTCCCTGGTTATCGTTCAGAGGCTGGGTTTCACCACCGGGCGGCGGCGGGGGCATGCCGGTGTCCGCGGGCGCCTCGGGCAGGACGGTTTCGGTCTCCTGCACGTTGTTCGGGATGGGCACGGTGTCGTTGGCATGGTTGTCGATCATCTCGACGCGCATGCGGGAGTTTTCCTTGCTCTTGGCCTGGTTCTGGGCACGGGCGGCGCCCAGACGGGCCTTGGCGCGGGCCAGTTCGCTGTCCGCCGAGGATTCGTCGGCCAGGAGAGCCGCCTCGTCGTACTTGCGGCTGGCCATCGCTTTCTGGGCCTGGCTGAATTTGCCCTGGGCCATGTCCAGGTCGACCGGCGCGTAGTCCGCCGCCCCGGCATCGCGGGCGGCCTGGAGCTGGGACAGGGCCTGGTTCATGGTCCCGTTGGGGGGCGGCGCGCTGGCGCAACCGGCCAGCGAGGCGATCGCGAGGCCCAGCGCGGCCGTGGCAAGGAGCCGACGGCCCCGGCGGCGCAGGGCTTTCGACGGCAAGTTGTGCACCATCACTCGTTCCTCTTACAGATTTGCGAGATATTGTCGATAAAGGGTCGATAGGACCTGTCTTCGATTGTAATGCGAACCCCGGGGGGTTTAGGTGGATATTGGTTATTTCCTGAAGCTCATGGTGGACAAGGGCGCGTCGGACATGTTCCTGACGACCGGGGCTCCCGTGAACATCAAGGTGGAGGGCAAGCTCTACCCGCTGGGTAACACCGGGCTGCCCAGCGGCATGGTCAAGAAGATCGCCTACTCGCTGATGGACGAGGGTCAGGTGCCCCAGTTCGAGCGCGACCTCGAACTGAACATGGCCCTGGCCGTGAAGGAAGCCGGCCGCTTCCGCATCAACGTGTTCAAGCAGCGCGGCGAGATCGGCATGGTGATCCGTGCCATCAAGAGCGAGATCCCCTCCCTGGAAGAACTGCGCCAGCCGCCGATCTTCCGCGAACTGGTGATGGAGCCCCGCGGGCTGATCCTCGTGGTGGGCGCCACCGGTTCGGGCAAGTCGACCACGCTGGCCGCCATGCTCGACCACCGTAACCAGAACACCTCGGGCCACATCCTGACGGTGGAAGACCCGATCGAATACCTGCACCGGCACAAGCGCTCCATCGTGAACCAGCGCGAGGTGGGCCTGGATACCCACAGCTACCACGAGGCGCTGAAGAACGCGATGCGCGAGGCGCCGGACGTCATCATGATCGGCGAGATCCGCGATACCGAGACCATGGAGGCAGCCATCGCCTTCTCCGAGACGGGCCACCTCTGCCTGGCGACGCTGCACTCCAACAACGCCGACCAGACGCTCGAACGCATCCTCAACTTCTTCCCCGAGTCGGCGCACAAGAACGTGCTGATGAACCTCGCCCTGAACCTGCGCGCGGTGATCAGCCAGCGCCTGGTCATCGGCAAGGATGGCCGCCGCGTGCCGGCCACCGAAGTGCTGCTCAACACACCGCTGATCCGCGACATGATCCGCCGCGGGCAGATCCACGAGGTGAAAGACGCCATGGACCGCAGCCTGCAGGAAGGCATGCAGACCTTCGACCAGTCGCTCTACCGCCTCTACAAGGACGGCCAGATCAGTCTGGAAGAGTGCCTCGCCAAGGCCGACTCGCGCGACGGCCTGGCCCTGAAGATCCGCCTGTCCGAAGGCGCGTCCGGCAACGAGTTCGCTTCCAGCGATCCCTACGGCATCGGCGTCTGAGGTTCCGGGACGCCGATGGGGTCGGCGTCGCTCACGGCGCGTCCGGCTGCACCTCGGGCGCGGCGCGCCGGAAGGCGTCCAGCGCCTGGCAGGCGGCCACCACGCGGCGAATCAACGGATAGGGCGCCACGTCGAGCTCCCATCGCAGCGCGTTGTAGTACTGCGGAACCAGGCAGCAGTCGGCCAGGGTCGGCGTGTCGCCGTAGCTGAAGCGCGCCGCCGGGCTGCGGGCCAGCAACGCCTCTACGCCCTCGAAACCGTGGCGGATCCACTTGCGGCTCCAGGCCGCCTTGGCCGCCGCGTCGGCGCCGAAATCCGCTTCGATCGCTTTGAGCACGCGCAGGTTGCCCAGCGGGTGCACGTCCGTCGCAACGGCCAGCGCAAGTTCGCGCACGCGCGCCCTGCCCTCGCGATCGGCCGGCAGCAGCGGCGTTTCCGGGTAGGCCTCTTCCAGGTATTCGAGGATCGCCATCGACTGGCGCACCACGAGGTCGCCATCGATCAGCGTCGGTAATTGGGCCTGGGGGGACAGCTCGCGATAGGACGGTTTGAAGTGTTCGCCGCCCTCGTTCACCAGGTGCACGGGGCGCGATTCGTACGGCAGGCCCTTGAGGTTCAGGGCGATGCGGATGCGGTAGGCGGCGCTGGAGCGCCAGTAGGTGTAGAGCGCGAGCATGGCGTTCCCCGATGAGGCATCCCCCGGATTCTACGTAGGAGCGCGCCCTGCGCGCGACCTGGGTCCGTCGAGGCGCGCGCCGACGGGCCATTTGCGTGGGCCGGGCCGGGACGGGGACAATGGCGGTCTCTGCAAACCACGCCCGGAGCCACCGTGTCCGTCATCCGCATGCAAGACCTCGACCTGCGCGGCAAGCGCGTGCTCATCCGCGAAGACCTCAACGTGCCCGTCGAGAACGGCCGGATCACCTCGACCCAGCGCCTGGATGCGTCCCTGCCGACCATCGTCGCCGCCCGCGATGCCGGGGCGAAGGTGATGGTGCTCTCGCACCTGGGCCGCCCGAAGGAAGGCGAGTTCGACGAGGCCTCGTCGCTGACGCCCGTGGCCGAGTGGCTGGGCGAGAAGCTGGGCAAGCCGGTGCGCCTCGTGCGCGACTACCTCGACGGTGTCGAGGTGGCCGACGGGGAGGTGGTGGTCCTGGAGAATTGCCGCATGAACGTCGGCGAGGGCAAGGACGACGACGCTCTGTCGAAGAAATACGCTGCCCTCTGCGACGTGTTCGTCATGGACGCCTTCGGCACCGCGCACCGGGCCCAGGCCTCCACCCATGGCGTGATCCGCTTCGCCCCGGTGGCGGCCGCCGGCCCCCTGCTGGCGCGCGAACTCGACGCGCTCGGCAAGGCGCTGGAAAACCCGCAGCACCCACTCCTGGCCATCGTCGCCGGTTCCAAGGTCTCGACCAAGCTCGAACTGCTGCAGAACCTTGTCGGCCGGGTCGACCAGCTGATCGTGGGCGGCGGCATCGCCAACACCTTCATCCTGGCGGCGGGGCACGGGGTCGGCAAGTCGCTGGTCGAAGCCGACCTGGTCGACACGGCGAAGAAGATCATGGCCGACGCCAAGGCTCGCGGCGCCGAGGTGCCCGTTCCGACCGACGTCGTCGTGGCCACCGAGTTCGCAGCCACCGCCAAGGCCACCGTCAAGCCGGTCGATCAGGTCGCCGACGACGAGATGATCCTAGACATCGGCCCCGACACCGCCGCCCGCTACGCGGCGCTGATCGCCAAGGCGGGCACCGTGGTGTGGAACGGCCCGGTCGGCGTGTTCGAGTTCGACGCGTTCGGCAAAGGCACCGAAACGCTGGCCCGCGCCATCGCCGCGTCCAGCGCGTTCTCCATCGCCGGCGGCGGCGACACGCTGGCGGCGGTGGACAAGTACGGCATCGAAGATGGCGTGTCCTACATCTCCACCGGCGGCGGCGCCTTCCTCGAATTCCTCGAAGGCAAGGAACTCCCGGCCGTGGCCGCGCTGACCCAGCGGGCGGACGCGACGTAATGCTCTTCCTGTTCGACCTCGACGGCACCCTGATCGACTCGGAAATCGGCATCGTCTCGGGCGTGCGCCACTCGCTGGCGCACGTCGGCGCGGAGGCGCCGGACGATACCCTCCTGCGCGGCTGGATCGGGCCACCCCTGCGGGTGAGCTTTCGCGAAGTGCTCGGTGACGATCCCGAGCGGATCGAAGCCGCCGTGACGGCGTACGGCGATCGCTTCCGCGAGGTCGGCTGGTCCGAACACACCGTCTACGAAGGCATCCCCGAGACGATCGCGTCCCTTTCGGCGGCCGGACACCACCTGGCGATCGTCACCAGCAAGATCCGCGTTCACGCCGAGCGCATCGTTCCGCACCTGCCGTTCGGCGCGGCGTTTGATCGCCTTTACGCGCCAGGCCCGGAAACCGCCCATAGCGAGAAGGCCCAGATGATCGCTGCGGCGCTCGCCGACTTCGACTATCCGAAAGACCAGGTCATCATGGTGGGCGACCGTCGCTTCGACATCGAAGGCGCTGTGGCGAACGGCGTGCGTGGCGTAGGCGTGCTGTGGGGTTTCGGCGATCGCGACGAACTCGAACAGGCGGGCGCGTGGAAAACGGTACATTCGCCACAGGAGCTGATGGCGCTCTCGTGAGCGTCCACCGGCGCAGAAAGGCTCCCTCAGGAGCCTTTCTGCGCCAGGGCGTTCCGTACCGCCTCTTCGAATGCCGGCAGCAGGAGCCGGTTTCCATACGCGCTGACGTGGTCACCGTCGAAGAACAGCGGGCGTCCCTGCTGGAAGCCTTCGCAACGCGGGCCGGGCGGGCATAACACCGGAAACGGATCGAACACGGTTGTTCCCGGCACCGCTTTCGCGACGGATGTCACGGCGTCGAGCATAGGGTGCCGCAACGTCTCGAACTCCGCCCGATCGACGCCTGGGCCGCCCGCGCAGATGGGATTCGTGCGTGTCCAGGGGTCGGCGCACCGGTAAAGCGGCGCGTTGAGCAGCAGGTTCGGCGCTTCGAACACGACATGGGCGCCCTTCGCCGCGAACCGGGCCGTGATCCGCACCGCATCGTCGAAGGCGCCGCTGCGCCGGGCTACGTCGTCCGCCTCCAGCGCCTGGGCCACCGCGGCATCGCGCGGGTACCGAATCCACTGGTCGACGAAGCGCGGCATGCGCAACGACGGAAGGAAGACCACGTCGCCGGGCTGCACGCGGGCGAGCAGGTCGTCGGTCACCCGCGTGGTGCTGGAGCGGCACTTGTCCGAGCCTTCCCGCGTCGGCTGCAGGCTTAGGAACGCACACCCCGCGTTGTTATAAAGCGTGACCGTCGCGCCCGTATCGGCGACGTAGCCTTCGAACATGCGGCCGAAGGCCATGGCATGCGAATCGCCGGCCACGAACACCTTCGGCCCGCTG
The DNA here is from genome assembly GCF_034063545.1 of Luteibacter sahnii. Classification (NCBI taxonomy): domain Bacteria; kingdom Pseudomonadati; phylum Pseudomonadota; class Gammaproteobacteria; order Lysobacterales; family Rhodanobacteraceae; genus Luteibacter; species Luteibacter sahnii. The sequence goes on along the minus strand of NZ_JAQLOK010000001.1, from coordinate 126,631 downwards.
ACAGGGCGGTCGCAGGCGGTGCGCGTATAGGTGATGCGTTTACCCACGCCCATGCTTTCCACCCGGGGCGCGGGGACGCCACACGGCGGCGCAGTGGACGCTTCCGTCGAGGTGGGATACCAGTCGTCGGCATGATGGGTCACCGTGCTCAACGACCAATGCGGCTGCTTGTGATCGATAAGGCGATGCGCCGTCAGCCCGATGTAGAGCGCCAGGAGCCCGCAGGCCACGAGCGCCGGACGCGGCATGCGCCGCAGCGCGGGCGAGCGGCGGATCGGCTGCTCGACCCAGCGCCACGAAAGCCACGCGAGCACGAACGACAGGACCACCGCGCTGCCCTGTTCAAGCGCGCCGTCCAGCCCGACGGTCCAGCGAAACAGCACGAACACGGGCCAGTGCCAGAGATAGAGCGAATACGACATGCCACCGATCAGGCGCATGGGTGCACGGGTCAGCAGTCGTACCGGCCACGCGGTCTGCGGCTGGCCATGGAGCGCACCGAGCAGCAACGCCGAACCGACGACGGCCCAAAGCGCGCCCGGCACCGGGAACCGATCAGGGCTGGAGGTCCACAGACCGTAGCCGACGAGACAGAAGCCGACGCAGGCAAGTGCGAGCCTGGGCCAGGCCACCGCGCCGGCATCCGCCGTGTCGAACCGCCGGCCCGCCAACGACATCGCCTGATACAACACGACACCGACCGCCAGCTCCCAGAACCGGGGTGCAAGAAGATAGAACGCCCCCAGCGCGTCTGACGCCCGGATCGACCACGCATAGGCAAACGACGCCACGCCCAGGGCAACGAACAGGCCGAGCGTCACCCGGCGCCAGCGGCCCGCGAAGCTCCAGGCCCAGAACAGGAAAGGAAACGCGAGATAGAACTGCTCTTCGACGCCCAGCGACCAGGTGTGGGTGTAGGGATTGAATTCCGTGATCGGCGAGAAGTAGCTGTTGAGGTTTCTGGCCAGCACCAGGTTGCTGAAGCCGAAGAATGCGAAACGACCCGTGCGCGCGTTCTGCTCGCTCAACCAGGCCTCGGGAACGAGCAGCGTGGCCGCCAACGTGGTTGCCAGCAGGCACACGATGAGCGCGGGCGCGATGCGTTGGAGACGGCGCGACAGGAAATACACCCAGAAGGTCGCCAACGACGAACGCTCGCGCAGGCCCACCGAGGCGCTGACGACAAAACCGGAGATGACGAAGAACACGTCCACGCCAGCGAAGCCGCCCGGCAACCACGCGGCGTGCAGGTGGTAGACGACGACGGCGAGCACCGCGATGGCACGAAGGCCATCGATGTACGGGAAATAGGCGTGGGGACTGCGGTGGGAGGTCATCTATCGCGCTCCCGTCCGCACGAGCCAGGGGCATGGGCGCGCGCCCACCGCCCCTGGCGCCGCGCCGTCATGATCCCCCGGATACCCGGAGCATCGCGTCGCGAAACGGGGCGGCCAGGAGGCGATTTGCATAGCCACTCACATGATCTCCGTCGAAGAAGAGAGGTCGACCGTCCCGGAAGCCGTCGCAGGAGGGTCCCACGGGGCACAGAAGCGGAAACGGATCGAAAACGCTGACCCCCGGCATGGCGGCGGCCACCGATTGCACGGTATTCAGCATCGGCTTGCGCAAGCGCTGGAATTCTAGCCGATCACAGCCGGGCCCACCGGCACAGAGCGGGTGGCCGCGCGTCCACGGATCGGCGCAACGGTAGAGGGGCGTCCTCAGCAACAGGTTCGGCGCCTGTAACACCACGTGCGCCCCCTGCGCGGTCAGACGCGACACGAGCGCGACCGCCCGGCCTACCGCGCCGTCGCGCTCGGCGTCATCCCGGGCACGCAAAGCCATGGCCGCAATCGCGTCGTGGTCGTAACGTGTCCACTGATCGACGAAGCGCGGCATGCGCAACGAGGGGAGGAAAACGATGTCCCCGGGCCGGAGCCGCTCGATCAGGTGCCCGGAGACCGCTTCGACGTTACGCACACAGCGTGGTTCGCTGTCCCGATGAGGCGCAGGCTCAGGTAGGGACAGCCGGCGTTGTCGTAGAGACTGACGTGCCAGCCCGTCGTCAAGGCAAAGTCTTCCAGGAGCGGCGCCAGCGCGAGGGCGTGCGAGTCGCCCACGACGAAGAGCGTGGGCGCGCCGGGAAAAACCTCGCAGGGCTGTGAAAAGCGCACCCGTGCACCCTCTCCCACCCGTGACTTGTCTCGCCTCGCTCCCGACAGGGCACGCGACGAGTGAAGGCATGATCCGCGCACCGCGTCGGGCGTAAAAGCTCAGGAGAAACGAGCCAAACGGCCGATGGATGTCACGGAGGACGGATGCGCCAACGACGAAACCGGAGATGACGAAGAACACGTCGACGCCGGAAAACCCACCCGGCAACCACCGGTCACCCAGATGGTAAATGACCACCGCAACCACCGCGATGGCCCGCAGGCCTTCGATATGCCGGAGGCGAGCCGTTCCATGACCCATATCGTTCCGTCATCGATGACACTGAAGACGCACAACGATAGGAAGGCACCCGGCCGCCGTATATCGGCGCATGCCTGAGATCGTCACCCACGCATGCACGGTGCGACCTAAGCAAGCGCATGTGACAACCAAAAAGAAGCCCCCAAACGGGGGCTTCTTCCATGCACAGATCGGCTCGGTTACCTGACGACGCTCTTGACCGCGTCGATCACCGCCGTCGTGGTGATGCCGAAGTGCTCGTAGAGCTTCTCGATGGGGGCGGATGCGCCGTAGGTGGTCATGCCGATGGTCTTGCCGTCGAGGCCGACGTATTTGGCCCAGAAGTCGACGCTGGCCGCTTCCACCGCCACGCGCGCACGGCACCAGGACGGCAGCACGCCTTCGCGGTATTCGACCGGCTGGGCGTCGAACGCCTCGGTGCAGGGCATCGAGACGACACGCACGGCGTAGCCGTTGCTGTTGAGGCTGGCCGCGGCTTCCACCGCCAGGCCGACTTCCGAACCGGTCGCGACGATGACGGCGGACTTCGCGTTCTTCTCCGAGAAGTTATCCGGCTCGACCAGGACGTAGCCACCCTTCTCGATGTTGGCCACCTGCTCGTCGGTCCGCGCGTTGTGCTTGAGCGTCTGGCGCGAGAACACCAGGCATGACGGACCGCCCGTGGCATGCTTGTCGTGCGGCACGACCTTGCGCTCGATCGCAACCTTCCAGGCCACCGCCGACTCGACGGCGTCGGCCGGGCGCCACACGCGGTTGTTGGGGATCAGGCGCAGCGAACCCAGGTGCTCCACCGGCTGGTGGGTGGGGCCGTCTTCGCCCAGCCCGATCGAGTCGTGGGTGTAGACGTGGATCACGTGGGCCGGGATCAGCGCCGACATGCGCACGGCATTGCGCGCGTAGTCGGAGAAGGTGAGGAACGTGGCGTCGTACGGAATGAAACCGCCATGCAGCGCCAGGCCGTTGGCGATCGCGCTCATGCCGAACTCACGCACGCCATAATGCACGTAGTTGCCGACCGGACCGGTGACGCTGCGGGCGCCCTTCCAGATGGTGAGGTTCGACGGCGCGAGATCGGCCGAGCCGCCCAGCAGCTCAGGCAACACGGGACCGAACGCGTCCAGCGACATCTGCGACGCCTTGCGCGATGCCACGGCCGGGCCTTCGGACTGCATCCTGGCGACGAACGCCTTGGCGGTCTCCTGCCAATTCGCAGGCAACTCGCCGGCGACGCGGCGCTTGAGGTCGGCCGCGAGGTCCGGGTGGGCCTTCTCGTAGGCGGCGAACTTGTCGTTCCACGCCTTCTCCGCGTCGCCACCGGCCTTCTTGGCGTCCCATGCGTCGTAGATCTCTTTCGGAATCTCGAACGGGCCGTAGTTCCAGCCGAGCTTTTCGCGGGTGAGCTTGATTTCGTCGACGCCGAGGGCCGCACCGTGCGAGGCCTCTTTGCCTTCCTTGTTCGGCGAGCCGAAGCCGATGATGGTCTTGCAGATCACCAGCGAGGGCTTCTCGTTCTGCGAGGTGGCCCGGCCCAGGGCCTTCTTGATCGCGTCCGCGTCGTGGCCGTCGACCGGCTTACCGTCATCGCCCATGACCACGTTCCAGCCGTAGGCCTCGAAGCGCTTCTGGGTGTCGTCGGTGAACCACTCGTGCACTTCGCCGTCGATGGAAATCCCGTTGTCGTCGTAGACGGCGACGAGCTTGCCCAGCTTCCAGGTGCCGGCGAGCGAGGCCACTTCATGCGAGATGCCTTCCATCAGGCAGCCGTCGCCGACGAACACGTAGGTGTGGTGGTCGATGATGTCGTGGCCGGGGCGGTTGAACTGCTCGGCGAGCAGCTTCTCGGCCAGCGCGAAACCGACCGAGTTGGCCAGGCCCTGGCCCAGAGGACCGGTGGTGGTCTCGATGCCCGGGGTGATGTGCCATTCCGGGTGGCCCGGCGTACGCGAATTCAGCTGGCGAAAATGCTTCAGCTCGCTGATCGGCAGGTCATAGCCCGACAGGTGCAGCAGGGCGTACTGGAGCATCGAGCCGTGGCCGTTCGACAGCACGAAGCGATCGCGGTTGATCCAGTGCGGATTGGACGGGTTATGGTGCAGGAAATCCCCCCAGAGCACTTCGGCGATGTCGGCCATGCCCATGGGCATGCCCGGATGGCCCGAATTCGCGGCTTGCACACCATCCATGGCCAGGGCGCGGATCGCATTGGCGCGTTCGCGGCGTGTCGTCATCGGCGTTCTCCAGTTAGCAGGCGGGGAAAACGGGCATTGTCGCGCATCGGATGCAGCCTTGTCGTGGACGATCCGGTGATGCCCCAGAAGTTAACCCGGCCTTAATGTTTTCATCCGCATTTTTGAATCTCTTCAGGTTCATCCGGGTTTAATTGCACCCGACCACGCGATTCCCCCACCCCAAATGCGGCGGTCGCCCCGACAAAAAGAGGATTATTCCCATGAAGAAGGCAGCTCTTGCCCTTGCGGTTTCTTGCGTCTCGTTCGCGGCCGTCCCGGCCTTCGCCCAGGACAACACGGCCGTGTCGGGCAACTTCCAGCCCAGCCAGGCCGTCGGTAGCGGCAACTGGTTCATCGGCGCCAACGTGGGTCGCACCAACGGCAGCGACACCGGCGGCTTCGGCAGCGACACCAGCGGTTTCAACTTCCTGCACGGCGAAAAGGGCCGTCGCACGGGCTACGGCGTGCTCGGCGGTTACCGTTGGAAGGTCGGTCCGGATCTCGGCCTGGGCCTTGAAGCCGGCTATACCGACCTCGGCAACTACCGCGTGAAGAACGTCTTTGAAGACGCCGACGTCAACCAGAAGAGCACGCGCAACGCGCTGCGCGGCTGGATGGTCGGCGTGAACGGCAAGCTCAACCTCGTGCCGCAGTGGTACATCAGCATGCACGGCGGTTACTTCCACGCGAACGACAACAGCAACAACTACAACAACAGCCTGGGCCAGGACATCGGCTTCTCCAATGGCGGCCGTCCGGGCCGTGGCAGCTGGTACGCCGGCGTCGGCACCGGTTGGGACGTGAACGAGCACTTCGGTATCGGCGTGAGCTACGACTACTTCCACGCCAACGCCGGCAAGGTGCGCGACAACGCCACCGGCCAGGTCAGCCCGGGCCTGAAGCGCTCCACCGGCATCGTGTCGCTGGCGGGCGAATACCGCTTCTAAGCCCTATCAGGCACAGCGGCAACCCATTGAGCCGTGGCGGGAAACCGCCACGGCTTAATTTTTTTCTAATAATGAACTTATGGGTATTGAATCTCCTGACCTCCCCCTCATCTAGGGTGGGACGCACGACACCCCGCCGTGCGCAGGCAGCGCCGCCGATATCCCCCGATGCATCGGCACGCTGGCGAAAGAACAAGAAGCAGGAGAGTTGCACATGAAAAAGACCCTTATCGCCCTCGCCCTCGTCGCCGCCGGCAGCGCGGCCGCCCCGGCATTCGCCCAGGACAGCAACGGTGCCGCCGGCTGGTTCATCAACGGCAACGTGGGTCGCACGTCCGTGGACAAGGGCCGCTATGACGGCCACGACACGGGATACGCCTTGAACGGCGGTTACCGCTGGGCCGTGTCGCCCTGGGCCGCGCTGGGTGTCGAAGCGGGCTATAACGACCTGGGCAACATCCACGCAAAGAACCTGTTCAACGGTGACCGCGTGGTGGATCGTCGCAAGTCCGAACTGCACGGCTGGACCGCGGGCGTGAACGGCCACTTCAACATCACCCCGCAGTGGTACGTCAGCGCGCGCGGTGGCATCTACGGTTGGCGCGGCCACGGCCTGAGCAACGACGACCTCGACCGCCACGACATCGACAAGACCAGCTGGTACGCCGGCGCGGGCGTGGGTTACGACTTCAGCAACAACTGGAGCCTGGGCATCAACTACGACCATTACGACGCCGACAAGCATGGCGTGGATCTCTCCACGAACATGACGTCGGTCAGCGCCGAATACCGGTTCTGATCGGCGGCAGTCAGGCGGTTAAAAAAAACCGGCGCCCTCGGCGCCGGTTTTTTTTCATGCCCCGGACTGACCCGGGCCAGCGGAGATTACTTCTTCTTCCAGTTACCCTGGGCGGCGAGGCTGTTTTCCTTGGCGCGCTCAACCACGGTCTTCTGGGCCGCCGCGTACTGACCGGTCTGGTCCTTCGACCAGGTTTCCAGTGCCCTGGACACCAGCGCGCGGCCGTACGAGAAGCTGATCGGCCACGGATGCGGGCCCATCGTGTTGATGATGTTGAGGTGCTCGGTGGCCTGCTGGTCCGCCTGGCCGCCCGAGAGGAACACGATGCCCGCCACCGCGGCCGGCACGGCGTGCTTGAACACGCGCACGGTGGCTTCGGCGACGTCTTCGGGATCGACCTGGTCTTCCTTGGCGGCGTACTTGCCCGGGATCACCATGCTGACCTTGAGGATCAGGCCTTCGAGCATCACGTCGTTCAGTTCGAGCTGGGCGAACAGGCTCTGGAGGACTTCCTTGTGCACGGTGAAGCTCGTGTCGAGGTCCTGGGTGCTGTCCTTGTCGTCCATCAGGATTTCCGGCTCGACCATCGGGACCAAGCCGACTTCCTGGCAGAGGGCGGCGTAGCGCGCCAGGGCATGGGTATTGGCTTCCACGGCGGCCGAGGTCGGCGTGTCGTCGGTGATCTTGATCACGGCGCGCCACTTGGCGAACTTCGCGCCGAGCTGGGCGTATTCCTGCAGGCGCTCACGCAGGCCGTCGAGGCCCTCGGTGACCATCTCGCCCGGATGGCCGGCCAGCGGGTGCGTGCCCTTGTCGACCTTGATGCCGGGGATGATGCCGGCCGCTTCCATCGCCTGCACCATCGTGCGGCCGTCGTCGGTCTTCTGGCGGATGGTCTCGTCGAACAGGATCGCGCCGGAAATGTATTCGCCCAGGCCAGGCGCGGTCAGCAGCAGCTGGCGGTACTTGCGACGGTTTTCCTCGCTGTTCTCGAGCCCCACGGCCTCCATGCGCTTCTTGATGGTCGAGGTCGATTCGTCGACGGCAATGATGCCCTTGCCCGGGGCGACCATCGCCTGCGCGATCTGTTCGAGGTTTTCGATGCTCATGCGAACTCCGTGGACGTAGTGGTATGCCCCAGGACGACGCGGGGCGATGATGAAAAAAGCGAAGTATAGGGGAGCACGAGGCGAAAGCCGTTGTGCGCCGCGATCAAGTGGTCTGGTTGTAGCCCGGCAGCGCGCACTGCTTCATGATCGCCGCCTTGCGCGCCGGATCGTCGGGCAGGTTGAAGCCGACGACGTAGTAGGTGTTCACCGGTTCGGCTGCGCGATTTACGCCTGATGGCGCGTAGCGGAAATCCTTGACCGCACTGACGCCCACTTGGGCGAGGTCGCCCTGGGGCACGGTTTTCACGGCAACCACGTTCTGTGGCAGGCCGTTGGAACCGATCATGTAGGTCACCGCGACGCAGCCGGGCTGGTCGAGGTTCTTGCCCACGTTGGGCACGTCGGCGTTGACCACGGTATTGATCAGCGTCCAGTAATAGGGAAGGCGATCGGGGGCGACCCGACGGGTGTTCTGCGCGGCGGCGGGGCCCGCGGCGAGAAGGAGGACGGCAGCGGCGATGGCGCCGTGGCGAAGGATGGTGCGAGTCATGGCGCCCTCGTTGGATTGTCCGGGCGTCGAGTTTAACCCCCGCAGCGCATGCGGTGCGTGTCAGGGGTAAGAAAACGCCTACACGACGGCGCGATCCCGCACCTGCGCGGCAGGAGCCCGCCCTGCGGGCGATCCGGCTCAAGCCAGCACCATGCAGGTGACGGCATCGCTCGCACCGTTGCGAGCCTGAGGGTTCACGGACACGGTCCGCTCCCACCCCCGCGCTGTCGCTATCGAAGGGGTGGGAACCGATCCTATCGGCGATCCGGAGCAAGCCGGCACCGTGCCGGTCGGGCATCGCCTGCATCGGGTTCGCGGGCCGGGCCCGCTCCCAGGCGGCCGGCGGCGGGCGGTTACAGGTCGCGCAAGCTGTCGGCGATGCCGTCTTCGCCGATCATCAGCAGCTTCAGCGTGTTGGTGCCGCCGTGGCTGCCGATATGGTCGCCGTGGGTCAGGATCACGCGGTCGCCCTTGACAAGCTTGCCCAGCGCGAACAGGTGCTGGAGCGCCGCGCGAGCGGTGTGCGCCGGGTCGAGCTTGCCGGTCTCGAAGGCCACCGGCTGCACGTCGCGCAGGATCAGCATGCGGCGGCGAGCGACCTCGGAGGGCGACATCGCGTAGATGGGCACCGCGAAGCGGTAGCGCGACAGCCACTGGGCCGTGGCGCCGGATTCGGTGAGCGACACGATGGCGCGCACGCCCACCTGCGAGGCCAGCAGCATCGCAGCGAGAGCGATGGCCTGGTCGGAGCGGTCGAGCGAGTGCGTGCCGGGGCGCAGGTCGTCGCGCGGCTCGAATTGACGTTCGGCACCGAGGCAGATGCGGCGCATGGCGGCCACGGCCTTGTCCGGATGGGCACCCGCCGCGCTTTCTTCCGAGAGCATCACGGCGTCGGTGCCGTCGATGACGGCGTTGGCGACGTCGAGCACCTCGGCGCGGGTCGGGATCGGAGCGCGCACCATCGACTGCAGCATCTGGGTGGCGGTGATCACCGAGCGGTTGCGCAGCACCGACTCGCGGATGATCTTCTTCTGCAGGCCGGGCAGTTCGGCGTCGCCGATTTCCACGCCCAGGTCGCCGCGCGCCACCATCACCACGTCGGACGCGTCGATGATCTCGCCCAGCACGGGAATGGCGTCGGCGCGCTCGATCTTCGAGACGATGGCGGCGTCGCCGCCGGCGTCGCGCAGGAGGCGACGGGCTTCGTGGAGGTCTTCGGCCGAGCGCACGAACGACACGGCGAGGAAGTCGGCGCCCATTTCGGCGGCCAGCTTGATGTCGTTGCGATCCTTGTCGGAAAGCGCGGACACGCTCAGGCCACCGCCCTGGCGGTTGAGGCCCTTGCGATTGGACAGGCGCCCGCCGATGGCGACGCGGGTGTGGATCTCGCTGCCCACCACCTCGACCACGGCCAGTGCCACGAGGCCGTCGTCGAGCAGCAGCACGTCACCGGCGACGACGTCGCGGGGCAGGTCGTAATAACTCACGCCGACGCGGGTCTGGTTGCCGACGGGCGCGTCGGGGCGGCAATCGAGCGTGAAGCTGTCGCCGGCCATGAGGTCGATGGGGCCGTCGGCGAATTTCTCGATGCGGATCTTCGGGCCCTGCAGGTCGGCGAGGATGCCGACCTCGCGGCCCACCGTCTCGGCGGCCGCGCGCACCGCGTTGGCGCGGGCGCGATGGTCGTCGGGCGTGCCGTGCGACAGGTTGAGGCGAACGATATCCACGCCCTCCTCCAGGATCTTCTCGAGCATGCCCGGCGCGTCCGTGGCGGGTCCGAGGGTGGCGACGATCTTGGTGCGGCGAACCTGGATATCGGTCATCAGTGCTTACCTTGGGTGCGGATTCGTAAGGGACGCGCGATCAGTCGAGCGTCTTGTTGAGCAAGTCGGCCAGGCGCTCGCCAGCCTCGCGCAGGCGAGTTTCCGCCACGGGGAGGTACGTCGCCACGTAGGCGCCGTCGATGCTGTGGCCGTTAGGGTAGAAGCCCGGCCTGGCGACGATCGAGCAGGATTCCTCGGCCCACTGTACGTAGGGATTGGCTTGCGTCCGGGGCAGCTTCACCGGGCCCTCGGCGGCCAGCTTGTCGGCATAGGCATCCCACTTCAGCCCGGTGGTGTAGAGCATCTGGGAATCCCACACGCGATGCAGGTTGGTGCCCTTGCCGTCGAACTGCACCTGGTAGTCGTTGCCGCCCTTGTCGTCGCGGTTGCCCGCATGCAGGGGCTGATGCACGTCGCCGACGAAGTGCACCACGAACTTCAGCGCCTCGGCGCGCTCGGCATCGGACTTGTGCCGGTCGCCGAGGATGGCGACGTACTTCTCGAGGCCGCCCACCACGTTGCGGGCGTCCGCGCCGCCGGGAGCGTCGTAGCGGCAATTGCTGGGGAAGTTGACGTAATGCAGCGGCCCCGTGGCCTTGCCGAGGTCTTCCTTGCCGGGCATGTCGCGCAGTTTGTCGGGCCAGCTGGCGATGTCGGGCAGCGAGTCGTCGCCATCGGCCTTGAGCAGGCGCTGCACCTCGGCGCGGGCGGCCGGATCGAGCTGGCGCCAGGCCAGTTCGGCGACGATGCGGTGGCCGATGTCGCCCCAGGCCTGCACGGTGCCGGCGGAGGCGGTCAGGGCGAGGGCCACGAGGGCGGCGATGGTGCGGCGCTTCTGGACAGGTTTCATAGGCGGTTAAACGTTTCCGTCGCGGGCGGACGGCAAGTGTGCCACAGCCGCCATGAGGCACGGATGACAAATCGCGGCATTGCAGCAAGCCGGTGCCTGCGACCTTCCGTTACCATGGATGTTCAGGCTACCCGCCCCCAGCTTTCAGCCGTCGTACTCACGTCGTCATTCCCACCCGGAGGCAGCTCATGACCATCAAGGTCGCCATCAACGGTTACGGTCGCATCGGTCGCAACGTCCTGCGCGCGCTCTACGAAGCCAAGCGCACCCACGACATCCAGATCGTGGCGGTGAACGACCTCGGCAACGCCGAGACCAACGCCCACCTCACCCAGTACGACACCGCCCACGGCCGGTTCCCCGGCGAGGTGTCGGTCGAAGGCGGCGACCTGATCGTCAACGGCGACCGCATCAAGGTGTTCGCCGAGCGCGACCCGGCCAAGCTGCCCTGGGGCGAGCACGACGTCGACGTCGTGCTGGAATCCACCGGCTTCTTCACCTCCAAGGCCAAGGCCGGCGCCCATCTGGCCGGCGGCGCCAAGAAGGTGATCATCTCGGCACCGGGCGACAAGGACGTGGACGGCACCTTCGTCATGGGCGTCAACGACGACAAGCTCACCTCGAAGCTCGAAGTCATCTCCAACGCGTCCTGCACCACCAACTGCCTGGCCCCGCTGGCCAAGGTGCTGCACGAGAAGATCGGCATCGTGCACGGCCTGATGACCACCATCCACGCCTACACGAACGACCAGGTGCTGACGGACGTCTACCACTCCGACCTGCGCCGCGCGCGGAGCGCCACGCACAGCCAGATCCCGACCAAGACCGGCGCCGCCGCCGCGGTGGGCCTGGTGCTGCCGGAGCTCAACGGCAAGCTCGACGGCTTCGCCATGCGCGTGCCGACGATCAACGTCTCGGTGGTCGACCTCACCTTCACCGCCTCGCGCGAAACCACCAAGGAAGAAATCGACGCCGCCATCCACGAAGCGGCCAACGGCAAGCTGAAGGGCATCCTCGCGGTGAACACCCAGCCGCTGGTGTCGATCGACTTCAACCACAACCCGCATTCGTCGATCTACGACGCGACGCAGACCCGCGTCATGGGCGGCACGCTGGTGAAGGTGCTCTCGTGGTACGACAACGAGTGGGGCTTCTCCAACCGCATGCTCGACATGGCGAAGGCGTTGATGGCGGCGAAGTAAGCCGCCACGGCGTCGCGAAAACGCCTGAAAACGTCATGCCGCCGCCCTCGGGCGGTGGCATGATCGCGAAGGCCCGCACATGGGGTGCGGGCCTTCTTCGTTTCCGGATGACTCGAATGACGCGACAACTGATCCTTCTCGCCTGCCTGGCCTTCGCCCCGTGGGCCCACGCATCGGACTGCACCGCCACCTCGCCCCCCGCCGGCGCACTCGTTGGCCAGGGCTTGCTCGACCCCGCGACGCCGGACGCCGAGCGGCAACGGCTCGGCGATGCGCTCATGTGTTCGGCGCTGGCGGGTAACGCCAGCAGCCAGGAAATCGCCGGATCGCTCTACCGCTGGGGGCCGCGTCACCCGGCGCATGTCTTTCCGGAGGATCACGCCAGGGCGCGCGACCTGCTGACGGCGGCTGCCAGCCAGGGCCGCCTGAGCGCCATGCTCAAGCTGGCCGAACTCGAACTGGCCGATGGCCACCCCCGGGAGGCGATGATCTGGGTGCAGGTCGAAGGGCAGTTCTACCGCCGCCGGGAAGGCAAGGCCGACGTCGTCGAAGACACCACCGTCGCGAGCTACTACGTGATGCTGCTCAAGCGCGCCACCGATGCCCTGGGCCGCTGGGACGTCGCCGCGCTCGACCGGGAGATCGACGCGCGCATCGCGATGGTGGAGGCGCAGATCGCCGCGCTGCCCCCGCACCACGACAGGTCGCCACCGCTCTCACGCGGCAAGGTGCCGCCCCAGCAGCGCATGCACGGTGCATCGCCGACGGACATCCAGGAGGGTGCCTATGCGCAGTTCTTCGCCGAAATCGGCCCGGACGGCCGGGTGGCTCGCAGCTGGCTGATCGACGCGTACCCCAATCCGGGCAGCGGCCTGCGCGTCTCGCGCGCCTTGCAGGAGGTGCGCTGGAACGCGCTCCCCGCGGGCGACACGACCATGCGTTACGCGATCGTGCCGCTGACGGTCGCCAGCCTGCAACGCAGCATCCACCTGAAATCCTGAGTCACGGCGTCCGGGAGCCGCTCGCGGCTCCCGGACGGGGTCAGCCCTTGCGGATCGTCTGTTCGATGGCGCCGAAGATCGACACGCCGGCCGCATCGGTCACCTCAATGCGCACGGTATCGCCGAAGGCGAGGAACGGCGTCGACGGCTTGCCATCGCGCAGCGTTTCCACCGTACGCTGTTCGGCGAGGCAGGAGGCGCCCTTGCCGGTGTCGTCGTTGGCGATGGTGCCCGAGCCCACGATCGTGCCGGCGGTCAGGGGGCGCGTCTTCGCGGCATGCGCCACCAGTTGCGAGAAGTCGAACTGCATGTCGACCCCGCACTCGGCTTCGCCGAACCACTGGCCATTGATCCACGTGCGCATCGGCAGGTGCAGCTTGTCGCCCTGCCAGGCGTCGCCCAGTTCGTCCGGCGTGACGAACACCGGCGACAGGGCCGAGCGCGGCTTGGATTGCAGAAATCCGAAGCCTTTCTCCAACTCCCCGGGGATCAGCCCACGCAGCGACACGTCGTTGACCAGGCCCACGAGCTGGATGTGGCCCGACGCCTGCGACGGCGTGGCGGCCATCGGCACGTCATCGGTGATCACCACCACCTCGGCCTCAAGGTCGATACCGTAGTCTTCGCTCGTCACCACCACCGGATCGCGCGGCCCGAGGAAGCCGGCGCTGGTGGCCTGGTACATGAGCGGATCGACGTAGAACGACTCGGGCACCTTGGCCCCGCGGGCGCGGCGCACGCGCTCGACGTGCGGCAGGTAGGCGCTGCCGTCGACGAACTCGAACGCGCGCGGGAGCGGCGCGGCCAGGTGAGTGACGTCCAGGGCGAACGCGCCGTCGGCACGGCCGTCGTTGAGGTCTTCGGACAGGGCATTGAGCCGCGGCGCCACCGCGTGCCAGTCATCGAGCGCGGCCTGCATCGTGGCGGCGATGCCGGTGGCCTTCACGGCGCGGGTGAGATCGCGACTGACGACCACCAGGGTGCCGTCGCGACCGCCTTCCTTAAGCGAAGCGAGTTTCATGGGTTTCCTTTTCGCTCAGCCGGCGGGATCGAAGTGCTTCTTCAGATCGCGCCAGCATTCGTAATAGTTGCCCTGCAATGCCGTCGAGGCCAGCGCCTGGCGGCTGGGCCGGATGACCTTGCGGGTCTCGAACATGAACGCCATGGTACCCGTGATGTGGTCGGGCTTCGTGACATCCGCGTGCGAGGCCTTCTGGAAACTCGCCGCGTCGGGGCCATGCCCGCTCATGCAGTTGTGCAGGCTCGAACCACCGGGCACGAAACCGCCGGCCTTGGCGTCGTAGGCGCCATGGATCAGGCCCATGAATTCGCTGGCGACGTTGCGATGGAAATACGGCGGACGGAACGTGTGCTCGGCCACCAGCCAGCGCGGCGGGAAAATCACGAAGTCCATGTTGGCCACGCCCGGCGTATCGCTGGCCGAGGTCAGCACGGTGAAGATCGACGGATCCGGATGGTCCACCGCGATCGAGCCGATCGTGTTGAACCGGCGCAGGTCGTATTTATAGGGCGCGTAATTGCCGTGCCAGCCGACCACGTCCAGCGGCGAATGGCCGATGCGCGCCTGCCAGAGCGTGCCCTGGAACTTGGCCACCAGGGTGAAATCGCCCTCGAGATCTTCGTAGGCCGCCCGCGGCGTGAGGAAGTCACGCGGATGGGCCAGGCCGTTCGCACCGATCGGGCCGAGGTCCGGCAGGTGCATCGGCGCGCCGAAGTTCTCCGCGACGTAGCCGCGGGCTTCGCCGTCGGGCAGCTCCACGAGAAAACGCACGCCGCGCGGCACCACCGCGATCTCCATCGGCTCGACGTCGACCACGCCGAGTTCGGTGCGAATGCGCAGGCGGCCCTGCTGCGGAACGATCAGCAGTTCGCCGTCGGCGTCGTAGAGGTAACGCCCTTGCATCGACCGGTTGGCGAGGTACTGGTGGATGCCGACGCCCGCCTGCTCCGCCGGTCCGCCGTTGCCACCCATGGTGTAGAGGCCATCGAGGAAATCCGTCGGCGCCGCCGGCATCGGCAGCGGATCCCAGCGCAGCTGGTTCGGCGTGGCCGGCGCCTCGTCGAAGCGGTTGTGCCACGTGGCATGCGCCATCTCGTCGAACGGCGAGTGCTGCGCGGCCGGGCGAATGCGATAGAGCCAGCTGCGCAGGTTGCGGTGGCGCGGCGCGGTAAACGCGCTGCCGCTCAACTGCTCGGCGTAAAGGCCCTTGCCCACGCGTTGTGGCGAGTTCTGGCCCGTGGGCAGCACTCCCGCCACCGCCTCGGTAGCGAATTCGTTGCCGAAACCGGTCTGGTATCCGTGGGTATCGTCGGTGTGGCTCATCGTGAGGGTCCTGATGACGATGGTTGCCTGCGATCGAGGGAGCGCGCCGGTGGCGATGGACAGGCCATCGCACGGGGCGCCCCCTCCAACGGGATCAGAGGACGCCGCGGCGCATCTGGTCGCGCTCGATCGACTCGAACAGCGCCTGGAAGTTGCCGTTGCCGAAGCCCTCGTTGCCCTTGCGCTGGATGATCTCGAAGAAGATCGGACCGATGTTGTTCTGCGTGAAGATCTGCAGCAACAGCTTGGTCTTGGTTTCCGGATCGGCGTCGATCAGCAGCTTGTTCTTGCGCAGGCGCGGCACGTCCTCGCCGTGGTTCGGAATGCGCTCGTCGATCACCTCGAAGTAGGTGTCCGGCGTATCGAGGAAGGCGACGCCCTGCTCACGCATGGCTTCGACCGTCTCGTAGATCGTGTCGGTGAAAAGGGCGATGTGCTGGATGCCCTCACCCTTGTATTCGTTGAGATATTCGTTGATCTGCGACTTCTCGTCGGACGACTCGTTGAGCGGGATGCGCACCAGGCCGTCCGGCGCCGTCATCGCCTTGGACACGAGGCCCGTCTTCGCGCCCTTAATGTCGAAGTAGCGGATCTCGCGGAAGTTGAACAGTCGCTCGTAGTAATCCGACCACTTCTGCATGTTGCCGAAGTAGAGGTTGTGCGTGAGGTGGTCGATGAAGGTCAGGCCGAACCCCTTCGGACGACGGTCCACGCCCGGCAGGAAGTCGTACTCGGCTTCGAAGCAGTCGCCCTTGGGGCCGTAGGTGTCGATGAGATAGAGGCAGGCGTCGCCGATGCCCTTGATGGTCGGCACGTCCAGCGCGAGCGTATCGGTGAAGTGTTCGATCTTCTCGGCGCCGTTGCCCATCGCGGTCGCCTGCACGTCGGCGGCCGGGCGGTTGAAGCGGATGGCGAAACCGCAGGCGCAGGGGCCGTGCTTGGCGGCGAAATCCGCCGCGAACGAGTTCGGCTCTTCATTCACGAGGAAATTGCAGTCGCCCTGGCGGTAGAGCGAGATGCGCTTGGTCTTGTGCGTCGCCACGCGGGTGAAACCGAGGCGGGGGAACAGGTCGTGCAGCAGCGTCGCGTCCGGCGCGGCGAATTCCACGAATTCGAAGCCATCGACCCCCTGGGGATTCTCGAAGGTGGTGACTTCCATACCGATGTTGGGCTGGGCGCTCATGGGCGATACTCCTGGCAGGCGTGGGCGCGGCTTGCGCCGTGTACCCCGACCTTATAGTTTCACCTGTAACCAATTGCAAGGACTGGCGCAGCATCATGTCCCACGAAACCGTCCCCGCCCACGCCCCGCTCGACCTCGAAAGGTTCCTGCCCTATCGGCTGTCCATCCTGTCGAACACGGTCAGCCAGAGCATCGCGGCGGACTACCAGGACCGCTTCGAACTCAGCATGACGGAGTGGCGCGTGATGACGATCCTCGCCCGGTTCCCCGAGATTTCCGCCCGTGAGGTCGTCGACCGGTCGCGCATGGACAAGGTGGCAGTCAGCCGCGCGGTGGCGCGCCTGGTGGACGCCGGCCGGGTCGACCGGGGCATCCACGGCTCGGACAAGCGCCGCTCGGTGCTGAAACTCTCCGACGCCGGCTGGGCCATCCACGACGAAGTCGCCCCCCGCGCCCGGCAGCACGAGCGGGACGTGCTGGAGAAGCTCGATGAGGAGGAGCGGGTTTGGCTGGACCGGATTCTGGATAAGTTGATGGGGTAAGCGGGGGATGGGGGGATGGGAAGTGGGGGCGCCCCCCCCATCCCCCAAAAATCACTTGATCCCGTGCATCAACCGATTGATCAACGGCGCGATCAGGAACAACACGATCCCCGCGCCCACCAGTAGCTCGAAGCTGAAGGTGAAGCCGGAGAGGGCGGAGGCGACGGTCATGCCGTTTTCGCCACTGATGTGGCCGGCGAGCAGCCCCGAGAGATTGTTGCCGATGGCGGTGGAGAGGAACCAGCCACCCATCGCCAGGCCCACCACGCGCAGGGGTGCCAGCTTGGTCACCATCGACAGGCCGATCGGCGACAGGCATAGCTCACCGATGGTCTGCGCCACGTAGCAGGCCGCCAGCGGCCAGAACGGGATGAGGCCGCGGCCATCGACCAGGCTCTTCAGGGCATACATCAGCACCAGGAAGCCCAGCGCGTTGAAGATCAGGCCCAGGCCGAACTTGCGCGGGATCGAGGGCTCCTTGCGGAACCGCGCCAGGAAGGCCCAGGCCAACGCCACGATCGGGGCGAAGACGAGGATCGCCGCCGAATTCACCGACTGGAACCAGCCGGTGGGGAATTCCCAACCGAACATCTGCCGGTCGACGATATTCTGGGCCAGGAAGTTGAACGAACTGCCCGCCTGCTCGAAGAACATCCAGAACAGCACGTTGAAGGCAAACAGCAGCAGCATCGCGATGACGCGATGGATCTGGATGCGATCGTGGCGCACGGCCTCGATCACCAGCATCGCCGCCACGCCGATGAAGAGGATGCCAAGCAGCCAGGCGATGAAGATCGCGCCGGCCTGGGCCATGAGCAGGTAAACCAGCGGGATGGCGACGAGGATACCGACCCCTACGGCGACGAGGCTCTTGCCGCCGTGCCGCTCGGGCGGCGGCAGTCCCACGCCCTTGAGCTGCTTGCGACCGATGAGAAACCAGACAAAGCAGATCGCCATGCCGATGCCGGTGGACAGGAACACCGCGCGGTAGTTCTGCTGCAACGGCGTGTTGGTCATCACCGAGGCGATCCAGCCGGTGACCAGCGGGGCGAGGAAGCCGCCCATGTTGATGCCCATGTAGAAGATGGTGAAGCCGCGGTCGCGACGTTCGTCGCCCACCGGGTAGATCTGCCCCACCAACGACGAGATGTTGGGCTTGAACAGGCCGTTGCCGACGATCACCGTCGCCAGGCCGGCGAGGAACACGTCGCGCTCGGGCACCATCACCATGAACAGGCCCGCGCCCATCACCACGGCGCCCAGCAGGATCGAGCGCTGGTAGCCGAGTACGCGGTCGGCGACGTACCCGCCGAAAATGGCCGACGCGTACACCAACGCCAGGTAGGCGCCGTAGGTGCGGCTGGCATACCCCTGGCCGGAGGCGTCGCCGGAGAAGAACTCCGCCACGATGTAGAGCGTGAGCGCCCAGCGCATGCCGTAGAAGGCGAAGCGCTCCCAGAACTCGGTCATGAACAGCATCCACAGCGGACGCGGATGGCCCAGGGTCTGCGGGTAATCGGGCACGGCCCGGGCGTCGGCTGGGGCGGTCATGGCGTTCCTCGTGGTGCGTGAAGCGGCGTCGAGATGCGTGTGTGTAACCGCCTACGCCTTATCCGTCAAATCTCACGAACCCAGGATCGTCCTGACTTCGATCAGTTCGGGGAAGAAACTCTGCTCGATCGCCTTGCGCAGGAAGGCCACGCCGGACGAGCCCCCGGTGCCCTCGCGGAAGCCGATGATGCGCTCGACGGTCTTCATGTGGCGGAAGCGCCAGAGCTGGAAGGATTCCTCGATGTCCACCAGCAATTCGCTGAGGTGGTACTCCGGCCAGAACGTTGACGTATTTTCGTAGATGCGCCGCAGCAACGGCAGCAGGCCGGGCTGCGATTGCCATGGCTGGGAGACGTCGCGCGCCAGGATCGACGCCGGCACGGCATGCCCGCGGCGCGCGAGGTAGCGCAGGTATTCGTCGTAGAGGCCGGGCGCCTGCCATACCGCGTGCAGCCTGGCATGCGCCACGGGATCGTGCTCGAACACCTGCAACATGCCCGCGTGCTTGTTGCCGAGCATGAACTCCACGATGCGGTATTGCAGCGACTGGAACCCCGACGACGGCCCCAGCACGTCGCGGAACTGCAGGTATTCGGCCGGCGTGAGCGTTTCGAGCACGCCCCACTGTTCGTAGAGCTGGCGCTGGATCTGCTTGACCCGGGCCAGCACCTTCTGCGCGTTCTGCAGGTCGTCGCGACGCAGGAAGGCGAGCGCGGCGTCAAGCTCGTGGATCATCAGCTTCAGCCACAGCTCGGAGGTCTGGTGCTGGATGATGAACAGCATCTCGTCGTGGTGCGGCGGCTGGCTCAGGGGCGACTGCGCCGACAACAGCCGGTCGAGCCGCAGGTAGCCGCCATAGGTGATTCGCCCATCCAGGTCGGTGTGGATACCCGATTCGAGATCGCGCTGGGGAGGGGTCATGGGGGATTTCACGGTAAGGGGTTGACAATCGGCTAAGCCGCGACGTGGCGCGGTTTCGCCGCTGGGACGGGCGCTTTCATGCTGCGCCGTACCTTGTCGGGTGATAATACCCCTGTTATCTAGTCCGGCTCGCAAGACCCCAAAAGCCGTGTCGCGCCCCGCTGGATGGGCCTGGCCGCTTCCCCCTTTGCGTGTCGTTTCTAATCATCCCCTGGGAGCGAGTCGTGTCCATCGCCGCCAAGTTCGAAATCGAATACCTGCAATACCTTGACCAGGACGGCAAGGAAACCGGCAAGGAAATGCCCGCCTTCGCCAAGGATCTCGACCACATGGTCGAGCTCTACAAGCTCATGGTGTCCACCCGCGTGTTCGACACCAAGTCGATCGCCCTGCAGCGCACCGGCAAGCTCGGCACCTATGCCTCCTGCCTCGGCCACGAAGCCGCGCACGTGGGTATCGGCAGCGCGATGCGCCGCGAGGATTCGCTGGCGGTGTCCTACCGCGAGTACGGCGCCCAGCTGTATCGCGGCGTGAAGCCGCGCGAGGTCTACACCTACTGGGGCGGCGACGAGCGCGGCAACGATTTCGCCGAGGCGCCCGCCCACGACTTCGCCTGGTGCGTGCCGATCGGCACCCAGTGCCTGCACGCGGCCGGTTCGGCGCTGGCGTTCAAGATCCGCAACGAGCCGCGCGTGGCCGTGTGCACGATCGGCGACGGCGGTTCGTCCAAGGGCGACTTCTACGGCGCGATCAACGTCGCCGGCGCACAGAACCTGCCGCTGGTCGCCGTCATCGTGAACAACCAGTGGGCGATCTCGGTGCCGCGCCGCATCCAGAGCGGCTCGGGCACGCTGGCCCAGAAGGGCATCGCGGCCGGCCTGTTCTGCATCCAGGTCGACGGCAACGACATCATCGCCGTGCGCAAGGCCATGGAAGACGCGCTCGAGCGCGCCCGCTCCGGCCAGGGCGGCTCGGTGATCGAGGCGGTCACCTACCGCCTCGGCGACCACACCACCGCCGACGACGCTCGCCGCTACCGCGGCGAGCAGGAAGTGAAAGACGCCTGGGCGCGCGATCCCGTGCCGCGCCTGCGCAAGTGGCTCGAAGCGCAGGGCAAGTGGGACGATGCCAAGGAAGAGGCCTGGAGGGCCGAGTGCGACGATTGGATGGACAACGAAGTGAACGCCTACCTGGAATCGAAAGTGCAGCCGGCCACGGCGATGTTCGATTACCTGTATGCCGAACTGCCGGCCGACCTTGAAAAGCAGCGCGAACTCGTCGCCTCGCTCGATCGCAAGTAAGGATTCCTTCCCATGGCACAGATCACTCTTATCGAAGCGGTGACCCAGGCGCTCGCCTACGAAATGCGCAACGACGACCGCGTCGTGGTGCTGGGCGAGGACGTCGGCGTCAACGGCGGCGTCTTCCGCGCCACCCAGGGCCTGCAGGAACAGTTCGGCGAGATGCGCGTCATCGACACGCCGCTGGACGAAGGCACCATTGCCGGTCTCACCGTGGGCCTGGCCGCGCAGGGCATGCGCCCGGTCGCCGAGGCCCAGTTCGAAGGCTTCATCTACCCGATGATGGAGCACATCGCCTGCCACGCCGCGCGCATGCGCAACCGCACCCGCGGCCGCATCACCGTGCCGGCCGTGTGGCGCGCCCCGTGGGGCGGCGGCATCCGTGCGCCGGAGCACCACTCCGAAGCGAACGAACACCTGTTCACCAACATCCCGGGCCTTCGCGTGGTGCTGCCCTCCTCGCCCGCCCGCGCCTACGGCCTGTTGCTGGCCGCCATCCGCGATCCGGATCCGGTCATCTTCTTCGAGCCCAAGCGCATCTATCGCCAATACAAGGAAGAGGTGCCCGACGACGGCGAGGCGCTGCCGCTCGACGTGTGCTTCGTGCTGCGCGACGGCACCGACGTCACCCTGGTCACCTGGGGTGCGCAGGTCAAGGAGTGCCTCGAAGCCGCCGACGCGCTGGCCGAGAAGGGCATCAGCGCCGAGGTGATCGACGTCGCCACGCTCACGCCGCTGGACTTCGACACCATCGCCGAATCGGTCACCAAGACCGGCCGCTGCGTCATCGTCCACGAAGCCCCGAAGACCGCCGGCTTCGGCGCCGAGATCGCCGCCCGCCTGTCCGAGGAATGCCTCTACAGCCTGCTGGCACCGGTCGAGCGCGTCACCGGTTTCGATACCCATATCCCCCTGTTCCGCCTGGAAATGAAATACCTGCCCAGCGTCGAACGCATCGTCGAAGCCGCCGAGCGCACGCTCGCGGCGTCCTGAGGACACACCATGGCCGACATCAAAACCTTCTACCTGCCCGACCTCGGTGAGGGCCTTCCCGACGCGACCGTCGTGGAATGGCACGTCAAGGAAGGCGACACCATCAAGCTCGACGCCCCGCTGGTGTCGATGGAAACCGCGAAGGCCGTCGTCGACGTGCCCTCGCCCTACTCCGGCACCGTGAAGAAACTGCACGGCGCCGCCGGCGACATCATCGAGACCGGCGCCGCGCTGGCCGATTTCGAGATCGACCCGAACGCGCGCCAGCGCGCCGAAGCCGAGTCCACCGGTCATCACCACGGCCCGAAGAAGGGCGTGGGCAGCCCCGCCGCCGACGACGCCAGCAAGGTCGTCGCGTCCGACGACGGCGGCGAGATCGACCCGCCCAAGGCCGACCGCGAAGACGAAGGTACCGTCGTGGGCGCGATGGTCAGCGGCAATGCCGTGCACACCGAGCAGGTCTCCAGCGCCGGCGGCGTCAAGGCCGTGCCGGCCGTGCGCGCCGCCGCCAAGAAGCTCAAGGTCGACCTCTCCCGCGTGCAGCCGACCGGTGCCGGTGGCGTCATCACCATGCAGGACGTCAAGAACGCCGCCGCCAACGGCAGCGCCATCGCGGGTGCCGCCCCGGCGGCGCGTCCGGCCGCCGCGCAGCACCTGGCCCCGACCCTGCCCGAGCCGGGCCCGGCGCCGCAGCGCACCGCCGTTTCGCTCGCCGGCAAGCCCGTGCGCACCGCCCCTCCGGGCGCGGAGACGATGGGTCAGCCGGAGCAGCTCAAGGGCGTCCGCCGCAACATGGCCCGCGTGATGGCCGAAGCCCACGCCAACGTGGTGCCCACGACCATCGTCGACGACGCCGACCTGCACGCCTGGATCGGCAAGCAGGACATCACCGCGCGCCTGATCCGCGCGATCGTTGCCGCCTGCAAGGCGGTGCCGGCGCTCAACGCGTGGTTCGACGGCAAGAATCTCACCCGCACGCTGCATCCGCACGTGGACATCGGTATCGCGGTCGACACCGACGACGGCCTGTTCGTGCCGGCCCTGCGCAACGCCGACGTGCTCGACGGCGCGGGCATCCGTGCAGCGATCAAGCGCCTGCGCACCTCGGTGGAAGATCGCAGCATCCCGGCCTCGGAGCTCTCCGGCTACACCATCAGCCTGAGCAACTTCGGCATGTTCGCCGGCCGTTACGCCACCCCGGTGGTCGTGCCGCCGACCGTCGCGATCATCGGCGCGGGCAAGCTCAGCCACGACGTGGTCGCCGTGATGGGTGGCATCGAAGTGCATCGCCGCATGCCGCTGTCGCTCACCTTCGACCATCGCGCCGCCACCGGCGGGGAAGCCGCGCGCTTCCTCAAGGCGATGATCGACGACCTGGGTCTGCCGCAGTAAGAAAGGATTCCCCCACGTGCCCGTCGCACGTGGGGGAACCGTCGCATCGGCGGAAGGGGTGTGCCCAAGGCGAGGCAGCCGGTGCTATCGCCGGGTCGCAAGACTGTGACCGCAGGCACGGACCTGCACCGGTGCGACGTCACGGAGAGGCCGCGGTGTATCCTTTCCGCCATGCTCAATAACGACACCCTCCGTAGCATTCGCTACATGCTCGACCTCGGCGACGTGCACGTCGTCGACATCCTCGGCCTCACTGGCTTGAAGACCACCCGCGACGAGGTGGCCGCGTGGCTCGCGAAAGACGACGAGCCCGGCTTCGCGCCCATGTCCGACGCGGTGATGGCGCATTTCCTGGACGGCCTGATCGTGCATCGTCGTGGCCGCGACGAGAGCCAGCCGCCGCGGCCGGTCGAGACGCGAATCAACAACAACGTCGTGCTGAAGAAACTCCGCGTCGCCTTCGAGCTGAAGGAAGACGACATCCTGGCGATCATGCAGGAGGCGGGCTTTCGCGTATCCAAGGGCGAGATCAACGCCCTCTTCCGCCAGCCCAGGCACAGCAACTACCGCGCCTGCGGCGATCAGTTCCTGCGTAACTTCCTCAAAGGCCTGACGGCGCGCCTGCGCGGTCGGTGAGGCGGCCGGCATGGCTCCGAGGATGGCCATGGCCGCGTTCGCCTGAGCCATCCTGAGGATTCGCGGATAGGATCCCCTCCCATTCGACGCAGGCAAGCGCGGGTTCCGATCTCCCACCGACCGAAGGAGCGGGACCCGATCGCCTTACCGGCCGAAGCGGCGACGCCAGACAACCCAGCGCACGATCAGCGCCAGCGCCAGCACCACGAGAAACGCGCCATACCCGTAAAGCGCCGGCACCACCTGCTGCCAGATCGCACCGCTTTTCGGCCCGAAGGCGTCCGCCGCAGGCAGCGCCACCGCGTCATACCCCAGCAGCGCGGCCTGCACCGACGCCACCACGGCGCCGATCAACGCCAGGACGTCGAAGCCCCGGCGCGCCAGTGTCCTGGGCAACGTCTTCGGATAGGCCCAATAGGCCCAGCCCAGCACCACGAGCCAGGGGCCCAGCAGCAACAGGGCGAGGTAGCGCACGTCAGGCGTCCTGGGCGGCCGCCAGGTCGGCGAGTGCGCCGCGCAGGCGCATCACCGCCGCCGCGCGCGCAACGTCGTCCGGATAGCGCGCTCCGCGCGCGACGATCTCGCCGTCCGCGCGCATCACCACGTGATCGTCGAGCGACTCGATGACGGCGGCACCGCCGCCCATCGTCGACAGGCGCTGGCGCAACGCGCCGGCCGCCTTGGGATCCGCGAACGGTTCGGACAGCAGCAACTCTTCGCCGTCGGCCGCGAAGAGGCGAAAGCGGAACCGACCGTCGTCATCGCGGAAGCTGGCGAACCGCGGCGGCTTCGCCTTGGTGGCGATGACGGCGGCGACCGACTCGGCCTTGGCCTGAGGGCGGTAGCTGCGCAGGCCCACGGCCTCGCGCAACGTCTCCAGCAACGGCGCCGCGATGGCGCGCGCCTTCGCCGCGCCGGTATGCAGGATGTCTTCCATGTCGTCCGGACGAGCCATCAGCGCGTCGTAACGCTCGCGCATGGGTGCGATCTCGGATTCCAGCCGCTCGAACAGCACCTGCTTGGCCTCGCCCCAGCCGATGCCGCCGCGTAGCGCATCGGCGAAGGCCGCGGTTTCGGCCGGTGTCGCGAAGGCCTTGAAGATCGTGAAGAGCGCGGCGTCGTCGGTGTCCTTGGGCTCACCCGGCGCGCGCGAATCGGTGACGATTTTCATGATCGTCTCGCGCAACGCTTTCGCCCCACCCTCGAACAACGGGATGGTGTTGTCGTAGCTCTTGGACATCTTGCGCCCATCGAGGCCCGGCAGCGTGGCCACCTGCTCCTCAATGTGCGCCTCGGGCATCACGAAGAACTCGCGGCCATAGGTGTGGTTGAAGCGCTGGGCGATGTCGCGCGCCATCTCGATGTGCTGGATCTGGTCGCGCCCCACGGGCACCTTGTTGGCATTGAACGCCAGGATGTCGGCCGCCATCAGCACCGGATACATGTAGAGGCCCGCGGTGACGCCGGCATCGGGGTCTTCGTGGATCTCCAGGTTGCGATCGACGGCCGCCTTGTAGGCGTGGGCCCGATTGAGCAGGCCCTTGGCGGTGACGCAGGTCAGCAGCCACATCAACTCCGGCACCTCGGGGATGTCCGACTGCCGGTAGAACGTGGCGGTGTTCGGATCGAGCCCGCCGGCCAGCCAGGTGGCCGTGATCTGCAGGCGCGACGCCTCGACGCGGGCCGCGTCGTCGCTCTTGATCAGGGCGTGGTAGTCGGCCATGAAATAAAAGGCATCGACCTGGGGATCCTTGCTGGCCAGGATGGCCGGGCGGATCGCACCGACGTAGTTGCCGAGGTGCGGCGTACCGGTGGTGGTGATGCCGGTGAGGACACGGGTGTGCATGGGAACCTGGGCGTGCTGACGGGTAACCGGTCGAGTGTAGCCCGCGTGAGGGTGCGGGAGCGACCCGGGGGTGTGACGAGGGTCCCGGCGGCCCCGCGTCATCCCCCTGTCGGTTTTCGCGCGCAGGGCGCGCGACCGGTCAACGCATCAGGGTGGACTTGCCGAAAAGCGATTCCACCAGCTCCACGGCGAGCTTGGCGGTCTGGTTGCGCTTGTCGTAGGCCGGATTCAGTTCGACGATGTCGAGCGAGCCGACCCGGCCGGTGTCGGCGATCATCTCCATCACCAGCTGGGCCTCACGATAGTTCGGGCCGCCACGCACGGTGGTGCCCACGCCGGGGGCGATCGACGGGTCGAGGAAGTCCACGTCGAAGCTGACGTGCAGGTGGGTGTCCTCGTCGACACCCGCCAGGGCCTCTTCCATGGCCGCCTTGATGCCGATCTCGTCGATGTAGCGCATATCGTAGATATCGACGCCGACTTCATGCACGAGGCGCTTTTCGCCCTCGTCCACCGAACGGATACCGATCTGGCGGAAGACGTCCGGCGTGGTCGCGGGCACGTGGCCGCCGATGTGGGTCAGCACGTCCGGGCCGTGACCGCACAGGCAGGCGACCGGCATGCCGTGGATGTTGCCCGAGGGCGTGATGGCACTGGTGTTGAAGTCCGCGTGGGCATCGAGCCACAGCACGCGCAGCTTCTTGCCGCTCTCCCGGCAATGCCGCGCCACCGCCGAAATCGAGCCGATGGCCAGGCAATGGTCGCCACCGAGCATGATCGGCAGGTGCCCATGGGCGAGTTCGGCGTGAATCGCCTCGTGCACCGAGGTGTTCCACGCGACCGCCGCGTCGAGATGACGGTAGCCGTCCTTCGGCGGTTGCCACGGGTTGAGCGGCCCGACGAGATTGCCGCGGTCGACCACGTGCATGCCGCGCGCGGTCAGGCGCTCGGCGAGTTTCGCCACGCGCAGGGCCTCCGGGCCCATGGAGCTGCCGCGATGACCGGCGCCGATATCGGTAGGGACGCCCACGAGGGCGACCGAGCGGGTGGTAGGACTCATGGATAGGACTCAGGGTGAGGGATGTTCCGCGACCAGCGGCCGGCCATCGGCGCGCCAGCCATCGGCGCTGCCGTCGAGCAGGCGCACGCGGGTGTAACCCAGGGATTGCAGGGTATCGCGAGCCCGCGCGGCACGCTTGCCCGACTTGCAGTAAACGACCACCTCGCGGTCGCGCGGTATGTCCAGCACGCCGTGGCGGGCGGCGACCTCGTCGACCGGCAGGTTCAACGCACCGGCCAGGTGGCCCTGGGCGTATTCCGTCGGCGTTCGCACGTCGAGCAACAACGGCGCCTGCCGCGAGGCCATGCGCGCGGCGAGGGCCTCGCGGGACACGTCCTGCGCCCCCGTGCAGAGCGGCAGGCCGAGCAGGACGAACGACAGCAGAGCGTAGAGCCGGGTCATCCGGTCAGTTTACACCGCCCCTGGAAACGGCCACGTTGCAGTGCCGCAGTGGCGTGTCCTCCACGGATGCGGACGCTTGCTTCAACGAAAGGCCGGACCGATGC
Source organism: Luteibacter sahnii (assembly GCF_034063545.1). Taxonomy (NCBI): domain Bacteria; kingdom Pseudomonadati; phylum Pseudomonadota; class Gammaproteobacteria; order Lysobacterales; family Rhodanobacteraceae; genus Luteibacter; species Luteibacter sahnii. The sequence goes on along the minus strand of NZ_JAQLOK010000001.1, from coordinate 99,372 downwards.
GCCAACCCGCCTCGAAGACGCGACCGTGGAACCGTTCGTGTTCGATCGGTGTATATGCGCTTGGCGGTCGCGCGGGGGTTGGTGCCGACACCCGGATTCGAACTGGGGACCTACCGCTTACAAGGCGGTTGCTCTACCAACTGAGCTATGCCGGCGAAGGCGGGGAGTCTATCAGAAGCAGCCCGTGGTTCGGGTCGTGATACCCGGGGCGCGCACGGCGCGGCGGACGTCGGCACCGCTGTCTTCGGGCACCACCACGTCGAGCCACCAGACCGGCACGGTTTCCGTGCGTTCGCTCATGCGCGCGGGGAAGCCCGCGGCCACCACCTCGTCGCGGCGCTTGCGCGCGTTGGCGGGGTCGTGGAACAGGCCCAGCGACACCGAGTTGGGCAGGTCGCCCTGGGCACCGACCACGAAGTAATCCTTGATGCCCTTGGCCTCCAGCCGGCGGGCCTGGGCCACGGCCTGGTCGCGGCTGGCCTGCGACGGCAGGTAGACGCGCCAGCCGTGCGACTCGGTGGTCTGCTCCTGGCGCTGGCGGGCGCGCACCGTGCGGGATGCCAGTGCCGTGCGCGCCGCGCGCAGGTCGACCTGGCTGGCGAACGGTCCGACCGCCAGGCAGCGGTAGCTGCGTTGCGGCGGCGGCGGCGTGGGAGCCGGCGGTGGGGTGGGCGTGCTCGCGGGACGGGCGGGCGTCGCCGGCGTGACCGCGGCGACCTTGGCCGACGCGCTGGCGGACGGCGCCACGGCCGGCGCAGACGCGGCCGGTGCCGGCGCCGTGGTGGCGTGGGCGGGCAGCTCGGCAAGCAGCTTCAGCGCGGGCACGCCTTTGTCGACGGGGTCGACCGCGTGCGTGCCCGTGTCGCCGAGCAGCAGCCAGGCGGCCACGGCGATGTTGAGCGCGATGAGCAGAACGAACAGCAAACGCAGCAGCATGGGGGCCTTGGATCGTCCGGAAGGGCCTGCGCGCGTTCCCCTGTAAGAACCGGCAGCGACCGGATTCTAGGAGAAATCGTCCGTCTGCGGCTGCGACCGCGCCCACACGGCCAACCCACGCAGCACCGCGTCGGGCACGGGGACGACCCGGTGCTCGAGCAGGGGCGCCAGCACGTCGGCGTCGCCACCGCCCAGGGTCACGGTCGGCGCGCCACCGAGCATGGGCGCCGAGCGGGTGGCAAAGCGGTCGATGAGCGCGGCCGAAGCCTGCCAGCACCCGGACGCCAGGCCGTCGGCGGTGTTGTCGGCGAGGTCGCGCACGGCACCGGGATGGTCCGGCCGCACCTGGGCGGTGGCGCCGAGGATCGACTGCTGCATCAACACCGGACCCGGCGCGATCCAGCCCCCGAGGTGGTGCCCGTTCGCATCGAGGGCGTCGAGCGTCAGTGCCGTGCCCACGCTCGCCAGCACGCAGGGCGCGCGTCCTTCCGCCCGGGCATCGACCATGGCGAGGAAGCGATCGATGCCGAGCCGGTGGGGCTCCGCATAGGCATTGGTGACGCCGCAGGCGCGCGCGGGCGTGCGGACCCAGCACGGCGCCATGCCAAAGGCGCGTTCCGCCGCCGCCGAGACGGCGCGCTCGCGCGCGGCATCGACGACAGAGGCGCCGACGATACGGGTGGGCCGGGGTCCGTCCGCCCACCGCCGGGCCAGTTCGCCGGCGATGTCGGCATCCCACGCGAACGCACCACGATGGATAAGGGCACCGTCGTCACACATCGCAAATTTGAGCCGGGTGTTGCCCAGGTCGAGCAGGAGGATCATGCGGCCCCGCTCCGGCGCACCGAGACCTCGGCGCTGTCGACCGTGACCTGGCTGCCGTCGGCGCGACGCACGCGCAGGGCGCCCCGGGCATCCACGCCCTCGCCCACGGCCTCGTATTCGCCGCGTGGATCGAGGATGCGCAGCGACTGGCCGCGCAGAAGGTCGTGGGCGGCGTATTCCTGTGCGAACGCGGCGAACCCGTGGCGCTCGAAGGTGAGCAGGCCCTCGGTCAGCGCGGCCACCACGGCGGCGGCGGCCCGGTTGCGATCGGGCGGCAAGCCGCCGGTCAACTCGGCCAGGTCGGTCACCGGCTGGCCCGCGCGCTCATGCACGCTGTCCGGCAAGCGGATGTTGAGGCCCACCCCGATCACGGCGGCGCATGGGCCGGAATATTCCCCGGAGAGTTCCACCAGGATGCCGGCGAGCTTCGCGTTGCCGGCGAGCACGTCGTTGGGCCATTTGAGCCCGGCGGTGCGGATGCCGAGGTCGTCGAGCGCGCGCATGAGCATCACACCCACGGCCAGCGACAGCCCCGAGAGCGATGCGAAGCCCGCGTGGAAACGCTTGAGGACCGAAAGGTAAAGGTTCATGCCCGGCGGCGACAGCCAGGGGCGGCCGCGCCGACCGCGCCCGGCCGACTGCGTTTCGGCCATCACGAACGCGAGGTCGTCGAGCACGGGATGCTGCCGTGCCAGTTCGCTGGACGTGGAATCGATCTCCCAGTGCACGTCGAGCATACCCAGGGACGAGGACACGCCCGCCGGCAGGTGTTCGCGAATGCGGTCGGCCTCGAGCAACTGGATCGGCCATGGGAGACGATACCCGCCGCCCACCTTCGCCTCGACCGGCAGGCCCTTCAGGCGCAATGTCTCGATCTGTTTCCAGACGGCGGCACGGGTCACCCCGGCGTGGCGGGCGAGCATGGCGCCGGACACGGGCTCACCGCCGGCCAGGGCTTGCAGGAGATGGCGTGCGAGCATGGATGCCGGAGTTACCCGTCAGGCGGCCGCGGCCGGGAAGGAGGGGGAGCGGGACATCCGTCCATTCTAGGGCAGCGGCGGCCTTTTCGCCCGGCGGCGGTCCGGGGCCAGGTCCCACCCTCCTCCAGCACTGGCACCGGCGTGACAATTCTGCGAGGATCGGACGTCGCCCGACGCATACCGTCAGGCCATGGGGTAAACCGATGAACGCCAGACCCTACATCTTCGGATGTCTGTGCCTCGTCGGTGCCAACGGCACCGCCGCCGCTTCCGACATCGACTTCACCCGTCTGCTCATCGTGGGCGGCGGTGCGACGACGTCGTCGTCGTTCGAAGGCGGCGGCTCGGCACGGGACGCGTCCTCCGGCGGGCGGGATCCGTCGGGCGGCGATGGCATGCCCTCCACGTCATCCCGCCGCGCCACGGCGCCCTCGCACGGTGGCGGTTCGTCCTCGCCGTCTTCGCCGGCGGGCATTGGCGACGGCCCCCGTGACGACGCGGCACCCTCGCGCACGGCCTCGCCCAGCTGGCAGTCGCTGCTGCCGGGCTCGATGCTCTGAACCGTTCCGGCGGTCGTTCTTGGGCCTGATCGATTCCCTGCTCGCGCGCTTTCGCGCGCCCGCGCCGCCGATCGACGATGCCCTCTGGCGGCATGCGCTCGAGCGTGTGCCGCTGGCCCGCGCCCTGGACGAGCCGCGCCGCCTTTATCTCCGTCGCCTGGCCGGCGATTTCCTGCACACCAAGCGGTTCCACGCCATGGGCGGTGCGGAGCTCGACGACGTCTGGCGCCTGGCGATCGCGATGCAGGCCAGCCTGCCCGCCCTGCCCCATGGGCCGGCAGCGTTTCGGGGCTGGACGAACATCCTCGTCTACCCCGGCGAATTCAACGTGCGTCGCAGCCATTACGACGCGCGCAGCGGCGTGGTGACCGACAGCGAAGACACGCTGATCGGCGAGGCGTGGGATCGCGGTCCGATGGTGCTCTCGCTGGCCGACGTGGCGCTCGACCTCGAGGCGCCGTGGGACGGCTTCAACGTGGTCGTGCACGAAATGGCCCACAAACTCGACATGCTGGCCGGCGCGGCCAACGGCGTACCGCCGCTGCCTCGATCAATGAACCGGCGCGAGTGGATCCAGACGATGCAGGCGGCGTTCGATGCGCTCGTCAAAGCGGTGGAGCGAGGCCGGTCGACCCTGATCGATCCGTATGCCGCGGAAGCGCCGGAAGAGTTTTTCGCGGTGACGAGCGAGATGCATTTTTCGACGCCGCGGACGTTGCGCGACGCGGCACCGAAGGTCGCCGCGCTGCTCGACGCGTTTTATGGCCCACCACCGATACCGGCCGGTTGAGGCGGTAGCCTCGCAGAGGCTTGGGAAAGGTAACGCGGTGACCTCGCACGATCACCCCGCGGCCTCACTCGCCCGACCCTGGCCTGAGGGTTCGCGGATACGATCCGCTCCCACCAAGGCGCGCTCCAACGGATGCCGCTTAGCCGGGGGGCAGCACCACGCGGAAACGCGCGCCGCCGAGTTCTTCGGAATGGTCCACGTGCAGTTCGCCCTGGTAGGCGTTGACGATGTCCTGCACGATCGACAGGCCGATGCCGTGGCCCTGCACGCGTTCGTCGCCGCGTACACCACGCTGGAGCACCTTCTCGATCTTGTCGTCGGCGATACCGGGGCCGTCGTCTTCGACGATGAACTCCAGCCCGTTGCGGCCCTTGCCCTTGCCCGTGCTGCGCACGGTGAGCAGCACCCTGTGCGAGGCCCACTTGAACGCGTTTTCGACGAGGTTGCCCATCAGCTCCAGCAGGTCGCCCTGCTCGCCCGGGAAGGACACGCCATCCTCGAGTTCGAACTCACATAGCACGTTCTTCGCGGCGTAGACCTTCTCCAGGCTCTGCACCAGGTCTTCGGCGTGCCCCGCGATGGGCTCTTCGGAGGCGATCGTGCGCCGTCCCGACGTCGCCGCGCGCGAGAGCTGGTAGGCCACGATCTCGTCCATCTTGCGCACCTGGTCGAGGATGTCGTTGCGCAGCGTCTGCGCGTCGGCATGGGTTTCCAGCTGCGAGCGCACCACCGCCAGGGGCGTCTTGAGGCTGTGCGCCAGGTCGGCCAGCGTGTCGCGGTAGCGCGTGCGCTGTTCACGCTCGCTATCGATGAAGGCGTTGAGCCGGCGGGTGAGCACGTTCAGCTCGATCGGGTAAGGCCCGTCGAGGTGGTCCCGCGATCCGCGCTCGATATGGGCCAGGTCGCTCGACACCCGGCGCAGTGGCAGCAGGCTCCATCGCAGCAGGAACAACTGCAGCAGCATGAGCATCATCCCCAGCATCGCCAGCCAGAGGAACTGCGTGCGGCGGTAGGTCGCCACCAGCCGCTCGAACTGGTCTTCGGTCTGCGCCACCACGAAGGTCAACGGCACGCTGCGCCGCTCGGTGCTGTCCAGCGACACGCCGTAGCTGAACACATAGAGCTTTCCGCTGCGCGTCTCCACCGGCTCGAACGAGGTACGGCCCGGGGGCAACGTGCGGATGAAGTCGAAGTCACGACCCAGCGCCGACGACGACTGCCAATGGAAGCCGTCGTCACCGACGATGATGGCGTAGAGCCCGGAGCCCAGCCGCGAAAAGTCGGGGCTGGGCTGGGTGTCCGGCACCGTGACCTTGCCCGCACGCGTGATGTCCGTGCCGGTGATGTAGGCGATGGCGTAGTTGTGCAGGCGATCGTGCATCGCCGACAGCTCGGACGCGTAGTTGGCCTTGTTCTGCGCCAGCCCCGTCAGGCCAAGGAAAGCCGCCAGCGCGAAGCCCGTGGCGAGGGCGGCACGGGCGGCCAGCGAGAGGGGGCGGCGTTTGGTGGGCGAAGCGGTGTCCATTGCCTCGAACTTACCGCGTCCAGCTTAACGGCGTCGTACGCCGGGTCGCCGGACGGGGCGATGTCAGTCCTCGTCCGCCTCGTTGCGCGGGATGGCAAACCGGTAGCCGCGACCGCGAACGGTCTCGATCGGCTTGAGCGTGCTTTCCGGATCGAGCTTGCGGCGCAGGCGACCGATGAAGACTTCGAGCACGTTCGAATCGCGGTCGAAATCCTGCTGATAGATGTGCTCGGTGAGGTCGGCCTTGGAGACCAGCTCGCCCGCATGCAGCATCAAGTATTCCAGCACCTTGTATTCGTAGCTGGTGAGATCAACCTGGCGACCCTCGACGGTCACCGTCTGCGCGGTGGTGTCGAGCTTGATCGGGCCGCAGGCCAGCACCGGCTTGGACCAGCCACTGGCGCGACGCACCAGGGCATTGATGCGGGCGAGCAGTTCTTCCACGTGGAAGGGCTTCACCAGATAATCGTCGGCGCCGTGCTTGAGGCCTTCGACCTTGTCCTGCCAGCTGCCGCGGGCGGTGAGGATCAGGATCGGGTAGCGCTGGCCGTGCTCGCGCAGGGCCTTGACCAGGTCCATACCCGACAGCTTGGGCAAGCCCAGGTCGATGATCGCGAGGTCGAACGGCACTTCGCGACCCAGGTAAAGGCCTTCTTCGCCATCCTGGGCGGCATCGACGGCGAAACCGTCGCGCTTCAGGCGCGCGGCGAGGGTCTCGCGCAGCGGTGCCTCGTCCTCAACGAGCAGGATACGCATCAATGTCTCTCCTTGTTGTCCCCGGCACTGAAGTCCAGGGGCTTGGCGGTTTCTGTGCGCACTGGCACGACCTTTACGTGGCCGTCCAGGGTCAGCACCTTCACCCGGTATTCGGTGATCCGGCCGCGCTCGACGAGCCGCGTATCCGCCGACAGCACCATTCCCCCGGTCTCCTTCTGCACCTTGCTCACCGCTTGCTCCAGGGTCATGGACGACGTCTGGAAAGCGGGGGCGGCGAAGGGTGCGGCAAGGCAGAGCGCGAAAATTAACGGACGGAACGTGATTTTCATGTCTGGCACGGACTGCGGCTTACATGCGGCAATTCCGCCGATCATGCCCAGCCCCGCCCCGCCCGAAGCTGAACGGATTCAGGCTGCCTGCCGAAAGGGTGCCAGGGCCGATGCGATGAGGGACCAGTCCGCCCCGGGCAGGTGGGCGCCCTCGGAAAGCAGCCGGCGGAAGCCCCGCGCGCCCTGCTCGCCCTGGAACAACCCAAGGATGTGGCGGGTGATGTGCTTGAGCTGGGTGCCGCGGGCCAGTTCGGCCTCCACGTAGATACGCATGCGCTCGAGCACCTCGCGCCGGCCCGGCAGGGGCGTGCCGTAGAGGTCGGCCTCGAGTTGGGCGAGCACGTAGGGATCGTGGTACGCGGCACGCCCCAGCATGACCCCGTCCACGTGGGCAAGGTGAGCGCGAACGGACTCCACCGTGGTGATGCCGCCGTTGATCACGATGGTCAGTTCGGGAAACTCGCGCTTGAGGCGGTAGACCCGGTCGTAGTCCAGCGGCGGGATCTCACGGTTTTCCTTCGGGCTCAGTCCCTGCAACCACGCCTTGCGCGCGTGCACCACCAGGGAGCGCACCCCGGCCTCGACCATCGCCTCGGTGAAACGCTGCAGGTCGGCGTAGGCGTCCTGGTCGTCGACCCCGATCCGGCACTTCACCGTCACCGGTACGTCGACCGCACCCGCCATCGCCCGCACGCATTCGCCGACCAGGGCGGGCTCCCGCATCAGGCACGCGCCGAAACGCCCCGACTGCACGCGGTCGGATGGGCAACCCACATTGAGGTTGATCTCGTCATACCCCGCCCGCGCGCCCATCGCCGCAGCCGTCGCCAGCTCCGCCGGATCGCTGCCGCCAAGCTGAAGCGCCACGGGATGTTCCTCGTGGCTATGTTCGAGCAGGCGCACCTGCCCACCCCGCACCAGCGCCGCGCTGGTCACCATTTCGGTGTAGAGGCGGGCATGGGGCGACAGCAGCCGGTGGAAATAGCGGCAGTGGCGGTCGGTCCAGTCGAGCATGGGCGCGACGGTGAGACGGAAGTCGGAGGGTGCCGTGGGTTGCATGGGCCTATTTTAGCCACCCTCAGGCGTCACGCCGAAACCGAGACCTTGAATCGCATGCCGCGTGCCGGGGGAGGCCACGTCGACGGTGCCCGTGCCGTTTCCTTGGACGCTTTTCGGCAACGTTTGTCAGTATTCCCTCATATCTCGTAAGAAAACACTGACTTGCCACAACGGCATTACCTTACATCGGTGATTTCCGACCGCTGCTAACGTCGATCAGGCACGGTCTTCGTGCTTACTGAAGGGGTACCCGATGACGACGACGTTGAAGTCCTCCGCGATGGTGGCAGTGCTTGTTGGCGTTGGCGGTCTGATGGGGAGCGGTGCGGCGATGGCCACTCGCCCAGGTGGCACGTACGTAAACAACACCTATTATTCAGACGCCACGAAGACGCAAATCGTCGGCGTGCGGAATTACGACTGCGCCGGGCGACTGACTCAGTGGGGCACCCAGACCAACTACCAGTCGTTCAACGGTGGCGAGTGCGATGCGGGCGCGCCTGGCGCGCAGCTGGACCCCATTGAGATCATCAAGGTCTGCCCGGTGACTTACGATCCCTACCCGGTTGTCACTTGTTGATCGACGTCGCTTCCGGATGGGCGCGAGGGCGCGCCCATCCTCACAGCTCAAACATGCGCCGCCCTCGGTCGGCGGATCGCCGTCCGGCCCGCCAGGCCAGCGCGCGAGGGTGAGACAGACGTTGCAGGTGCCAAGGTTTGCAAAAGCTAGCCTACCACCGGCTTTTCCCGCCGCTGTGCCATACGTAAATAGAACGCCATCACGCCAAGGCTTGCGCTGCTTCCCGTAGCCATCCAGAACATATAGACGAAGACCATGGGTCTTTGGCATCGAACAAGACTGGCATCGAGGGAAAACGCCCCTTCACACGCGGCGTACGATAGCGAGAACCCGCTCATTGCAGATACCCATGAGAAGGTCGCGGCAACGGCGAAGCATGCCGCCCCGAGAACCAACCACCCCTCAATCCATCGACGTTTTTTCATAGCGTTCCTTACGCCAGCGCTGTTCACCATCGCGATACGCATAACGGTATCGATCCAAGACGTCATAACGTGCCGTTAGGTCGGGACGTTGCCGTCGCCGCTTGCCAGGCAACCGAAGTCTTCAGGCTTCATCGGCTTCAATGTCGGTTCGAGCTTTCTGACGTAAAGACGATCGTTTGGCTCACGACGGCGCCGGGCCTTTCGACCGTCCTGCTGAAAGAAAGGGCCAAGGGTATCGCGAAGCCAGCCTCGCTTTCCGTTGCTCGTAGCGCCCTGTTCATTCGTCTCCCGGCATCCCCGTCATATGCAACACGCCCCAGCCGTGGCCGTCGAGGTCGACGAAGCTATGCGAGTACATGAAGCCGAGGTCCTCCGGTTCGTCATAGGTGGTGCCGCCGGCGGCCAGCGCACGGGCGACGATCGCGTCGACCTCCTCACGGGTGTCCAAACCGATCGAGACCAGAACTTCCACCGCCTGATTCGTGTCGCAGACGGCCTTGGGCGTAAAGTCGCGGAACCGCTCGTGAATCAGCAGCATGACGTAGATCGTGTCGCTGACGATGAAGCAGGCGCCGTCGTCGTTCGACATCTTCGGGTGATAGGTAAACCCCACGGCGTTGAAGAACGCGATGGACTTCGCCAGGTCGGCGACCGGCAGGGTGATGAAAACTTGCTTGCTCACACGTGTCTCCCCGGGTGCGGCAGGTGGTGTCGATCGGTGGAATCCCTGCCACCGATGGTAGCGCGGGACGGGCACGGCGCATGCCGCGGTGCGGCACGACCGGACCCTGCTGACAGCACGGTGTCAGCAGCCCGTGGCTACCGTTGCGCCCCCTTTGCGTGGAAACCACGATGAAACTCGCCTCCGTCCGCTTCGTTGTCCGCGATATCGCCACCATGGCCAGCTTCTATGCCCGTATCACCGAAGGCGAGGCGCAGTTTCTGGCCCCCGTCTTTGCCGAAATCGTCACCCGCGGCGCCACGATTGCCCTGGGGACGACGCAGACCGTGGCGCTTTTCAAAGAGGGCAGTGCCGAGCCGGCCGCCAACCGGACGGCGATCATCGAGTTGCAGGTCGACGATGTCGATGCGACCTTCGCCAGAGTGAGCACCTTCGCCGAGGCGGTACACGAACCCAAGGTCATGCCATGGGGAAATCGCACCGCGCAGGTCCGCGATCCGGAGGGCAACCTCGTGAGCTTCTACACCCCGGTCACCGATGCGGCACGGGCCCGGTTCGATCGCTGAGGGCCTTCGTCGTCCGGCGGGTCATCGGGTCGCCTCCCGGGAAGGAAGCCGCCATCTATCGCGTCGGCGGCGGCACCGCGCCGCCTGCAACGCACGACCGTAGCCATTAGAATGCCGCCCCCCGACCCGATCCGTCCGCGTCCCCATGCATATCGTCGTCAACGAAGAACTCAAGGCCTACATCGACCCGCTCACGCCCGACGAGTACGACGCGCTCGAGCGAAGCCTGCTCGCCGAAGGCTGCCGCGACGCGCTGGTGCTCTGGGGCGACACGCTCGTGGACGGCCACAACCGCTACGGCATCTGCCGCAAGCACGGTATCCCGTTCAACACAGTGCAGAACGAACGCTTCCAGTCGATGGACGACGTGCACCTGTGGATGATCGAGCAGCATCTGGGGCGGCGCAGCGTCTCGGACTTCCAGCGCGGCGTGCTCGCGCTGCGCAAGCGCGAGATCCTCGCCGGACGCCGCGCCGCGGCCGAACCGGAGGCCGACGACAGCGTGCCGTTCGACACCACCGGTGCCGAACCGGCCAGGCCCCGGGCGCCGCGCCCCCACGCGGCGGAAAGCCGCAAGGACATCGCCCGCGAGGCGCGGATCAGCTCCAACCAGGTCGGCATGATCGAAAAGATCCGCAAGGAAGCCGCGCCCGAAGTGGTGGCCGCGGTGAAGTCGGGCACCCTGTCGATCAGCGCCGCCGCGGCGGTCGCCAGCCTGCCCGAGGACGAGCAGCGCGCGGCCGCGTCGGCCGGCGACGACGAACTCAAGCAGGCGGCCAAGCGCGTGCGCGAATCCAAGCGCAAGCCGCGCGAGAAGCCCACCGACGAGGTGAAGGCGCTGCGCGAGCAGGTCGCCGACCTCGAGGCCGAAAACCGCAACCTGCGCCGTGAGATCGATGCCCTGAAGGCCCGCTTGGGCGAGGCGCCCAGCGGCGGTGACGACGACGCCGACGCAGTCTGAGGAACTTCCCCGGTCCCGGCCCGCTCCAAGGCGGGTACACCGGACGCGGCCTCGCGCGTTCCCCGTTGCATCACCGGAGTCCGTCATGAAGCCCTTGCCCGTCCTCGCCGCCCTCCTCCTCGCGTCTACCGGCGCCGCGGCCCAGGACGCGTCACGCCCGCTCAACCTCCGGCTGCCGCCGGACTACGTGCCCGCGCCGTCGTCCACCGCCGCCGCACCGGCGGCCACGGCGGGTGCCAGCGGGAGCGGCGCCGGCCGGGACAACGTCGCGGTCACGCCCTCGCGCCCGAAAGACCCGCCCGGCACCTACTACGGCGACACCAGCGGGCGCATGGAGGACACCGCGTTCGCGGACGACACGCCCCGCTGCGACGATGCCACCTACAACAAGCCGCAGATGCACGGCAGCGTCAGCACGGGCGTCATGAGCGGCAGCCGGGGCAGCAGCGGCAGTTACCAGGCCGGTACGGTCAGCCTGAGCCAGGCCTTCGGCAGCTGTGACCATCCCACCGGCGGCATCAGCATCTCCGTCGGCGGCGGCACCGGTCGCTTCAATCCGGGTCGTCCGTAACCGTCTCGAACACCGCTACCCGGTCGGCCCGCACGCCGCCGTCATGGCGTAGCCACGCCTGCCGGGCGAAGGTGGCCGAACACGGCCCCAGCGTCACGATGCGCAGGGCCCGACGCCGGGCCGCCCGCGCGAGGGCATCGACGACCTCCGCAAGCACACGGCCGACGAAGGGCGTGAATAGGTAAACGACGTCCACATCGTCCAGGCGAGCCTCTCGCGCGTCGGCGCAATGGAACGACACCCGGTCCAGGCCCAGCCCACGCGCCGCGCGCACGGCGCTGGCGACGTAGGCCGGCTCCCGCTCCACGCCGATCGCGCGGCAGCCCGTGAGGATCGACGCCAGCATCGGTACGTGACCCATCCCGGCGCCAAGGTCGAGCACGGTGTCATCGACGCCGATCCGCGCACGGCGCACGCAGTCGACGATGTGGCGCGCCGGGGTCGGCTGGTAGAAGACCATCTCCGGCGGCGGCGCGGGATGCTCGGGCTCGGGCTCGTCGAGTGCCAGCACGCCGGCCAGCAACGCATCGAGCGCGTCGTAGTGCGCACCATTCGCAGGCGCCGCGTCCAGCCACGGCGCGAGCGCCGCCGCGCCGTCGCCGGCCGCGATGGCACGGCGCAGGCGCGCGAACAGACGCGCGTCGAGGGCCTCTATCTCGACCAGAAACGGGGCTGCGCGGCGACAGGCGGCATCGGCGGGATCGGGCGGCAGCAGCAAGTCGAGGCGATCCGCGAGCGCCGCGCGCTCGACAAAGGCATCGGGATGGCGCCATCCGTCGTGGCGGGTCAGCGCATCGAAGACGGCGACCAGGCGAGCGGGCGTCATCACGCGGGACTCAGCGGGCCAAGCCCATCTCGCGGACGAAGTCCAGCGTGTCGTCGATCACACGGGCGGCGGCGCGTGAGCGTTCGGGCGAGGCGAGCACGTGGGCAGCCTGGCGATACGACGCCCAACGCTTGCGTTGGTCCGGCGTACCGAGCCAGCCGAACGCCTCGCGCATGGCGGCCACCGACGTCAGCGTGTCGCGATCGCCCTCGCCGCCGTCCCACGCGCCCATGAAGACGGGGCACGCGATCCGCGCCAGCCGTTCGGGGCGCATCCGCTCGTCGAACAGGCGGGCGAGCGCGCGAACCCCGTCGGTATGCACGGCCTGCGACCAGTAACGCCACTGGAAGTCGGTCCGCTCACCCTCCACGGCGATCGCGCCGGTCATCGCCACGGCGGCGGCGAGCTGGGCGGGATCGTGCACGCGGATTCCGGGCGACCACGTCGCCACGCCGGCGACCGCCTCGCCGCGCCGCGCGGCGAGATCCAGCGCCAGCGTGCCGCCCATCGAGGTACCGACCAGCACCACGCGCTCGCCGAGCCGCAGGCCGATATCCAGCGCGCCGTCGGCATCGGCCGTCCAGCGTTCGGCGGTGCTTCCGGCCATGGCCGAGGGATCGTCGCTGCCGTGCCCGCGAAGACGCGCCAGATACAGATGGGCGCCGCACGCCTCGGCGATGGCGCGATGACCTGGCGCGCCCTCGGCCTGGCTGGCGGTGAACCCGTGCAGATAGACCACGGCCAATGGCCGCCGGTCGCGCGCACCGGGGGCGAAGACGACGCGTGCTTCGTTGTCGGGCTTCAGACCGGGGCTGGCGTGTTCACGCGCGGCGATGTCGTGGGCCAGGTCGTCCAGCGCGCTCACGCGTGGGTGCCTTCGGAGGCCACCGGTGCCGTGCGCTGTCGCGACGCAAACGTGCGCACCGAGCGCGACAGCGCGTCGAGCTCGGCGTGGGCGGCGCGCAGGTCGCCGCCGGCATCCACCAGCACCGAGAGGTCGTCGCAGACGCGGTTGCCGCCAGGCAGCCCCAGGTTGCCGAGCACGTTGCGCAGCGCGTGGATCGCCTCCGACGCGGCCGCGATGTCCCGCGACAGCATCGCCAGGCGCAGTGCCTCGATCTGGCTGTCGGTGGCGCGGGCGCAGAGGTCGACGAACCGGGCGAAGTCGTCGGCGCTGGCGAGCGCCCGCATGTCATCGAGCGGCGATTTGCCCGGTGGCGTACCCGCCGCGACTTCAGGCACCGACTGGCATGCGCGCGCGGCGTTTTCCAGCAGGCGTTCGCCCGCCACCGACTCAATCACGTCGAGCAAGCGCTGCGCGGCGATCGGCTTGGTCAGGTAGGCGCGGGCGCCGGCCTTGAAGGCGATGCGGACCGCGTCGTGGCTCGAGTCGGCGCTCAGCATCACGATGGGCGGGACCTCGGCGGTGCGCCGCGCGACGTCGATCCGTCCGAGCACGTCCCAGCCCGAGCTGCCGGGCATGTGCAGGTCCATGAAGATCACGTCGAAGGTTTCCGAGCCGAGGCGCGCCAGGGCCTCGTCGCCGCCGGCGCAGAACGTCGCCAGGTGACCGGCGCGTTCGAGGATGCGGCCGACGATCTCGCGATTGGTGGCGTTATCGTCGACGACGAGGCAGCGCTGCGGCGCGACGCGCCCACGGTGGTCGTCGAGCAGGTCGACCAGCGGCATGTCGGCCATGCTGCGCACGCCGACCGCCGCACGCGGCAGCGGAAAGCGCCAGGTAAACACGCTGCCGCCGAGCGGATTGTCGGCCACCTCCAGGCTGCCGCCCATCTGCTCGGAGACGTTGCGCACGATGTACAGGCCCAGGCCGACGCCCTCCTGCCGGCGGCTCTCGCCCGCGCTCACCTGGTGGAACGGATCGAAGATGCGCGCTTTGTCGGTGTCGGCGATGCCGATGCCGGTGTCCGTCACGGTGCAGATCACGGTGGGATCGCGCACCGGGCCGCTATCGGACAACTCCACGCGCACGTCGACGCAGCCCCCGGGCGGCGTGAACTTCACGGCGTTGGAAGCAAGATTGGACAGCACCTGCTCGATGCGTCCCGGGTCGCCCGTGAACACCCCTTCGACCGTGGCATCGCGCGCGAGCGTGAAGGCCAGGCGCTTTTCCGTCGCGTGGGGACGGCACACGGCGCCAACCGTGCCCAGCACCTCGTCGAACGTGAACGGCTGGTGGCGCAGGTTGAACCGGCCGCCGGCGAAGGAGGCCACGTCGAGCACGGCGTTGACCCGGTGCAGCAGCGCGTTGGCGTTGGACGCGAGCAGCGACATGAGGCGCCGCTGATCGTCGTTCATCACCTGCGTATCGATCAGCGATGCCGCATGGATCACGGTGCTCAGCGGCGTGCGCATCTCATGGCTCATCATCGAGATGAAGCGGTGCTGCGCCTCGCGCGACGCGATCGCCTCGGACGACACCTCGCGCAGGGCATCGACGAGCCGGTAGAGCGTCATCGGCAGCACGATCACCAACGCGAGGGCATACAACGCGTAGGCGGGCCGGCTCGCCCAATAGCCGTCTGGCGCACTCACCGCCAGCACGAGCACCGACGCCACCACGCTCGCCGCAAAGGCCCGGCGGCTGTAGCGCACGCCGACGGCCACCGACATGAAGGGCAGCACGGCGGTCAGCGTGATGACCAGCATGAACGCCGCCTTGAGCAGCATCGCCACGATCACGTAGTTGGCCGCGATGCCCACCGCGTCCACCTGTGCCCGCTGGCGCAACCACGACGAGGCGCGTACGCAGAGCATCCACAGGGTGGCCAGGAGAAACATGCCGGTGGCGAGCGGAAACACGCGATGGGCTTCGGTCGCCATGGGCGAGGGGCCGTGCAGCCAGGCGGCGGTCCAGACCACGACGAAGCCCAGGATCACCGCACGCGTCAGGGAAACGCGGTATTCGCGAAAACTGGCGACGATGCGGTCGATGCGCGGATTGCGTAACCGCTCGGCGGCTTCGCTGAGCATCACCGGTTCGGCGCGTCTGCCGCCACCGCGATCGATCTTCATGCCCTACGTTTCCGACCCTGCCCCCGATAAGCGCCTAGTCTAGTTTCTTGGGAAACGGTGGCAACCCCGACTTTTGGCGGCCACGCCGCTCGGCACGTTTGGCGTGGCTTTGCCACGATCCAAACGGTATCCGTGGAAGTCACGTCGGTCGTCCGGCATGACGTGCGAATTTCCTTTCGATCCCCGGGTCGCCGCAGGGTCGATTTCGTGCGAACGCACATGAGGCGAATGGGCATAAATCCCTTGTTTCTTGCTGCAAAGCGCCATCCCTGCCGGGGTATTTGCTTATGCGCATCATCTTTCGAAACGGTCTGGACATCCCCTTCCGCCTCCTGTAATTCTTGCGACTGGCTTCATTTGGATCGAGACAAATGAGCCGCGACGGAGCGCGAATCCAGGGTCGGTGGCTTCGTCGGGGAGAGGCGGACCATCGCGGTCCAGGGCGCGCGACGGGTGTCACGGGCACAACCTTTTTCCGGGGATTCCATGAACAACCTGAGCCTTTCGCGGCGGTGCGCTCTCGCGCTCGCCATCTGCACCTCGCTGGCCGGCATCGGCGCCGTCCACGCGCAGTCCACCACGGGCGGCCTCAACGGCAGCGTGCCCGCCGGCGGCAACGAAACCATCGTGATCGAGAGCGGCACCGGCTTCCGTCGCGAGGTGCCGGTCGACGCGCGCGGCCGCTACGCCGCCTCGCAGCTTCCGCTGGGTACCTACACGGTCACCCTGATGCGCGATGGCGCCGTGGTCGACACGCGCAAGGACGTCACCCTGCGCGTGGGCGCCAGCACCGACGTCTCCTTCGCGGCACCCGCGGCCGAGGCCGGCGACGCCACCCGCCTCAGTGGCGTGACCGTCACCGGTACCGCCCTGCCCGGCATCGACGTCACCAGCGTCGACTCGCGCACGGTGGTCACCGCCGAACAGCTCGCCAAGCTGCCGCTGGGACGCAGCGCCGAAGCCATCGCGCGACTGGCCCCCGGCGTGGTGAACAACGGCGCCAATTTCCAGAGCGACACGGGGCGCTCGGTGGCGAGCTTCGGCGGTGCGGCCGCCAACGAGAACGCGTATTACGTCAACGGGTTCAACACCACCGATCCACTCAACGCGCTCGGTGGCCTGCAGTTGCCCTACGGCGCCATCGACCAGCAGGAGGTCTATACCGGCGGCTACAGCGCGCAGTACGGTCGCTCCGACGGCGGCGTGATCAGCCAGGTAGGCAAGCGTGGCACCAACCAGTGGCACTTCGGTGCCCAGGTGCTGTGGGAGCCGGCATTCGCCCGCGCGCGCGGCAACGATCTCTACTACTACGCCACCCCGGCGTCCGCGCCCGCGGGCGACCTCTACCAGCCGCGCAGCGAAAACCGCCAGTGGACCACCACCGTCAGCGCCTACGCGGGCGGTCCGCTCATCAAGGACAAGCTGTTCTTCTTCGTGGCTGGCGAGTTCGAGAAGCAGGGTCGCCAGGCGGTGAACGACGTGGGGAGCAACACGCCCGCGCAGAGCACCGACTACCGCTCACCGCGCTGGTACGGCAAGCTCGACTGGAACATCGACGACAGCAACATCCTCGAACTGACCGGTGCCTCGGACAAACGCGAGATCTCCGGCACGCGCTACGACTACGACTTCGTCAACCGCCGCCGCCTGGGCGAGATCGGCGGATACAACAACAGCAAAACCGGCGGCGACCTCTACCTCGCCAAGTACACCGGCTACATCACCGACAACCTGACCGTCAGCGCGCTCTACGGCAAGATGGACTCGCGCAACTACGATCAGCCGGCGAACTACGACCCCACCCTGGCACGCATCGGCAATCCCACGCAGGAAAACCCGGCACTGACCGGCGGCACGGCGATCCGCAACAACCAGGTGGGCGACATCAGCTCGCCCGACCGCGGCAACACCTCGACCAACTTCCGCCTCGACGTCGCTTACGTGCTGGGCGACCACACGCTCTCGGTGGGCATCGACAACGTGAAGTCGCGCGTCGAAGACTTCGGCACGTCGCGCCCGGGCCCGGGCTACGTGTGGAACTACGGCCACACGAGCAACCCCGACCTGCCCATCTCCGACGACGCCGGCCGCAACTTCGTGCCGGCACCGGCGCTTTTCCCGAACGGGCAGACCGGTTACTACGTGGCCAAGGACATCGCCAGCAGCCTGGTGACGGTGCGGTCCGAGCAGCGTGCGCAATACGTCGAAGACAAGTGGCAGGTCAACGACCGCTGGCTGCTGTCGATCGGCCTGCGCAACGACCAGTTCACCGATTACAACCCCTTCGGCGAGGCCTTCATCCGCCAGACCCGGCCGCAATGGGCGCCGCGCATCGGCGCGTCGTGGGACGTCAACGGCGACGGGTCGTTCAAGGTGTTCGCCAACGCGGGCCGTTATTACCTGGGCCTGCCGCTCAACCCGGCCACGGGCGCCGCCGCCGGCTACATCGCCACGCAGCAGTATTTCACCTACGCGGGCATCGATCCGGCGACCGGCGCGCCTACCGGCCTCACGCAGATGAGTGACGTGGTGTCGGGCAACAATTCGTACGGCATCCCCCCCGACCCGCGCACGGTCGCCGGCAAGGGCCTGAAGGCGGAACACCAGGACGAATTCATCGTGGGCTTCGACAAGGCCTTCGGCGAAAACTGGGTCTACGGCGCCAAGTTCACCCGCCGCCTGCTGCGCACGGTGATCGACGACTTCTGCGACGTGGGACTGGTGACCGACAAGGCCCTGGCCGAAGGGCACACGATCGGCAGCAGCAACAGCTGTTACCTGATCAACGGCGGCTCCGCCAACACCTTTACGCTGATCGACGACGCGGGCCAGCCCTACGACGTGACGCTGAGCCGCGACGAGATGCATTTCCCGAAGGCCAAGCGCAACTACTACGCGCTGGAGGCGTTCCTCGAGCACAGCTTCGACGGCGTGTGGTACGGCAAGTTCGATTACGTGTTTTCGCGCTCGTACGGCAACACCGAGGGCCAGGCCCGCACCGATACGCGGCAGTCCGGCTCCGCCGGCAGCGTGGACTGGGACAACCAGTACGTCATGGCCTACGCCAACGGCGTGCTCGGCAACGACCACACCCATGTGTTCAAGGCCTACGGCTATTGGCAGTTCGCCCCGGAATGGCAGCTCTCCGGCAATCTCCAGGCCAGCTCCGGCGCGCCGGAAATCTGTCTCGGCTATTACGGCGCGACGCACAGCAACCCGGAGTCGTACGGCAGCACCTATCACTTCTGCGACGGCGAGCCGTCGCCGCCGGGCTCGCAGGGCCGCCTGCCGTGGACGTTCCAGCTCGACCTGGGCGTGACCTGGCGTCCGGGCTGGGCCGACCAGAAACTGGCGTTCTCGGCGAACGTGTTCAACGTGCTCAACCAGAAGCGCGCGACGTACCGCTATCCGTCGAGCGAAGACGGTCCGCGCACGCCGAATCCGATCTACCGCCTGCCGCTGTACACCCAGGATCCCCGCTACGCCCGCCTGGCGGTCACCTACGACTTCTGAGCGAACGCACGCATCCCGGTTTCCCTGCGTGACTTGCGCCCCCTTCCGCCCCGGCCGTCTCCCCGACCGGGGACGCGACGGAACGGGGCGCCCTTTTTTGATTCGTCGCGGAAGTGCGGGGGATGCCGCATGGATGCAGGCCCGAGCCTTCGGTGTCCACCCTCGAGGCGAGGTCCGCCCAAGGGAGCGGCCGCAGGCCAATGCGGTGCGTCGCGTCGACGAATCGTTCATGCGCTCGACTCACGCCCGCGACAGGGGCGATGTCGCCCGCACGGACAAGGCGTCTATCGACGCGCCTTACCGGACCTCGCCCGACGCGGCCACCACGCGCTCGATGTAGCCAAGGACGTCGCCGATGCCGATGTCGAACACGCCCGCGTCGCCGTTGTCGTACGCCTGGCGCCATACCGCGTAGCCGTCGCGCCAGCTTTCGTCCGCGTCGGCGGCGCCGGCCGGTTCGAGCAGGCTGGCGTCGAGCGCGGCGCGGGACACGGCGGCATGATGCATCGCCGGCTGCAGGCCACCGGGAACGCGATGGTTGCGCAGCTTCACGCCGAGGATGGACACGTGGAACACGTCGCCGTCCTCGGGCTCATGGTCGACACGACGGATCGCCACCCGGGAGTCGTCTTCGCCGGGACGGGTGCGGTAGGTCCAGGACTGGCCCGGAGCGTAATCGGGACGAGGCATGCCGCGCGCCATGGGTAAGGGGCCCCGATCTTAGACCAGCGCGGCACGGCTGTCCGGCGGCGCGGCACGCAATGCCGTATCCTAAGCGCCCTGAGCCGGCACCCACCCAAGGGTGCGGCGAACGCGAGGCGCGCGGCCTGGCCGGCCGCTTCCCCAGCCGAATCAGAGGTTTTCCGCCACGCGCGGAGGCCGTGGCCCTTTCGTTTTCGAGGTTCAAGCACACATGGTGGCACTGGCGACCGAGCACGTCATCGACGTGCACCACTGGAACGACACGCTTTTCAGCTTCCGCACCACACGCGACCCGGGCTTCCGGTTCGAGAGCGGGCATTTCGTGATGATCGGCCTCGAAGTCGACGGCCGGCCGCTGATGCGCGCGTATTCCATCGCGAGCGCGCACTACGAGGAACACCTGGAGTTCTTCAGCATCAAGGTGCCCGACGGCCCGCTCACCTCGCGCCTGCAGCACCTCAAGCCCGGCGACCCGGTGATCGTCAGCCGCAAGCCCACCGGCACCCTCGTGCTCAACGACCTCAAGCCGGGCAAGCGGCTTTACCTGCTTGGCACGGGTACGGGGCTGGCGCCGTTCCTGTCGATCATCCGCGACCCGGAAACCTACGAGCGGTTCGACCGCATCGTGCTCGCCCACGGCGTGCGCCACGTGGATGACCTGGCGTATTCACAGTACATCGAGCACGAGCTGCCCCACCACGAATACCTGGGCGAACTGGTGCGCGAGAAGCTCATCTACTACCCGACGGTCACGCGCGAGGCCTTCCGCAACCGGGGCCGCATCACCGATGCGATCGCCGATGGCGAGATGGCCCGTGTCACCGGCCTGCCGCAGCTGAACCCGGCGGAAGACCGCGTGATGTTGTGCGGCAGCCCGTCGATGCTCGAGGACATCTGCGTGCTGCTCGACGGCGAGGGTTTCCAGGCGTCGCCTCGCACGCGCGAGCCGGGCGACTACGTGATCGAGCGAGCGTTCGTCGAGAAGTGAGCGTGCGCGGCGTCAGCCGATCGCCGATACGGTGTTTCGCCTACCGAAGAGGGGGCCGACCGTGTCGGCAATCCGGCGTGCCATCACGCTCACGGTCTCTCTCACCCCAACACCGCAGAGGCACTATCGCCGGATACGCCCCTGCCCTTCGTTGTCCCAATAACCGAACACCTTGCGGGCGATGAGCTTGTAGAGACGCTTGCCCGTGGCGCGCCACAGGCGTGAATGCGGCGCCGGCCGGGCGAGGATCGCCCGCTGCCGCCTGGAAAGCGCGTCGGCGGCGTACGTCCGCTTGTGCTTGAGCAGGTGGCGCAGGTCCTCGCGCGCCAGCAGGCGAAACAAGCCACCACGCCGGCCGCGCGTCCAGGCGATCTGAAAATCGACCAACCCCGGCGTACCGTCGTCGCGCACCAGCCAGTTGGGCTCCTTGGCCAGGTCGTTATGCACGATGCCGCGCCGGTGCAACACCGCGAGCAGGCGCAAGGCCTGCCGGTAATAAGCGACATCGCGCGGCTGGCCCTGCTGCATCGGCAGGCCCGCCATATAGCTGCGTTCGAGCACGCGGCCGTTCCACGCGAGCAGGCGGGGCACGCCGTCGATGCCGTCCAGCCGCCTCAAGGCCCGGGCTTCGCGGGCCGCCGCACGTCGCGCGAACGCGCGCGCCCACCAGCGCGCCGCGCCGATGTCACGGCGGATCAACACCACGCCACCACGCTCCACGCGTTCGATCCGGCCCAGTTCGTCGGCCTTGAGCAGGGTGACGTTTTCCGTCGACGCGTCTTGCACGGTATTCCTTCGATTCGTTGACATGGGCCGCGGCGCGATGCCGCTACGCTAAGATGCCAGGCTGGCAGGGAGATGATCCGACATGTTGACGCGACACATCCTGCAGCTGGCATTGGTCACCGTCGGGCTCGCCGCCTGCCGTAACGATGCCGGCCAGGACGGCCGCTCGCCGCCGCCCGCCCCGGCAAGCACCGACAAGGATACCCAATCGGACGCGCAAGGCCTCTACACGGTGGAGCTCTCGTTACCCGCCTTGCCCGCGCACGCCGATCCGCTACACGAGGCGATCGGACGCTTCGTGGCGCGGCAGAAGCAGGCGTTCCTGGCCGGGCTCGACGCGCCGGGTGCCCGCGAGCAGGCCCGCCAGATGCCGTGGGACCTCGACCTTGGCATCGCCGTGGCCTCTCGCACCGACCGCTTCATCAACGTGCAGGTCGACGGCTCGTCGTTCACCGGTGGCGCGCACCCGATGCCCATCCTCGACAGCTTCACCTACGACACGCAGGCCCGCCGTATGGTGAGCCTGGGCGATCTGTTCACCGATCCGCACGCGGCGGAACGCGTCTTCGCGGCCGAGGCACGGCGCCAGCTGATCGGCGCGCTCGACGACGACGACGACCCGCTCGCCTCCGACATGCGACAGATCGACCTGGGGACCGAGCCCGGCAAGGACCACTACCGTGTCTTCAGCCTGTTGACCGGCCCGGACGACAAGGTGCACGGACTCACCTTCATCTTTTCGCCCGACCAGGTGGCGGCGTATGCCGCCGGCCCCCAGGCCATCGACGTCCCCAGCGAGGCCTTCCTGGCCCTGCTCAAGCCTGAATACCGCGAGGCCTTCCGCTGATGGACATCGCCCTGTACCTGCTCGCCGCCGCCCTCGTGGTCGGCGGCATCGCCGGCGCCATCCTGCCCGCCTTGCCGGGAATTCCGATGATCTTCGGCGGCATCTGGCTGGCCGCCGCCGTCGACGACTACCGCCACCTCGGCGTGGGCTGGCTCGTGGCGATCGGTGCCGTCGGCGCCCTGGGCGTCGCCGTCGATTTCGTGTCCGCCTCGTTGGGCGCGAAGAAGATCGGCGCCAGCCCGCGCGCGTTGTGGGGTGCGGGGGTGGGCACGTTCGTGGGCATGTTCTTCGGGCTGCCGGGCCTGTTGCTCGGCCCGTTCGCCGGCGCGGTGCTGGGCGAGCTTTGGTCGGGCAAGAGCATCCTGCGTTCGGCCCACGTTGGCGTGAGCACGTGGTTCGGCATGCTCGTCGGCGTGATCGCGAAAGCGGTGATTTCGTTCCTGATGATCGGGATGGCGGCGCTGGCCCTGCTCTTTGCCTGACCTGCCGAAAGGGCCATTGGCGACACCCTCGCTTGCGGCTAGTCTCCGGGGCACTTCCTGGGGAGACAACGCATGTTCCGACGACTCACCCTCGCGGCCACCGCGACCTTCGCGGTCGGCGCCGCGCACGCCGACACCGCGCCGCCGGCGTGGATCGCCCGCAGCAACGCCGACGCGCAGATCCTGCTCGACATCACCGCCCGCTACAGCCCCGAATCGGCCACCGACATTGGCGTGAAGGGCTTCGACGAGAAGACCGCCGACCTCAGCGCCGGCGCCGACGAGCGCCAGCGGGCCGACCTGGTGGCCGCGCGAAAGACCTACGAAGCGCGATTGGCCGACGAAAAAGATCCTAACGTGCACCAGGATCTGCAGATCCTCATCCGGCAGATCGATTCGAGCATCAAGGGCATCGACCTCAACCGGAAATACCTGCTCCCCTGGTACGACGCCGGGCAGATGATCTTCAGCGGCGAATTCTCCCTGCTCAACGCCGAGAGCACGCCGGAACAGAACAAAGCGGCGCTCGGCCGCCTGAAGTGCTATGTAGGCATCGCGCCCGGCTGCAAGGCCCTGGTGGACGAAGCCCGCGCACGCACCACCGAGAAACTCGGCGACAAGGCCCTGCTGGGGCCGGTGAAGGCCGACGTCGAACAGAAGCTGGGCAATACCCAGCGTTACGTCGACGGCATCCGCAAGCTCTTCGCCGAGAAGAAGATCACCGGGGGCGACGAGGCGCTGAACACGCTCGACACGCAACTGAAGGCGTACAACGCCTGGGTGAAGACCACGGTGCTGCCCCGCGCGCGCACCGACTTCCGCCTGCCCGAGCCGCTCTATGCCTACAACCTCGAACAGGTCGGCCTGGACATCGCCCCGCGCGACCTCATCGCCCGTGCCGAACTCGAGTTCATGGAAACCACCTACGCGCTGCAATCGCTTGCGCCCGTGGTGGCCAAGGCCGAGGGGTTGCCCGACGGCGACTACCGCGACGTGCTCAAGGCGCTGAAGAAAAAGCAGCTGCCCAAGGACAAGGTGGTGCCGACGTACGAAGCCGTGATCGGCAAGATCGAGGACATCATCCGCACCCAGCGCATCGCCGAGCTGCCCAAGCGCCAGCTCGCGATGCGCCTGGCCTCGGAAGCGGAAAACGCCCGCACGCCCGCGCCGCACATGGATCCGCCGCCCTTCGTCAACAACACCGGGCAGCGCGGCACGTTCGTGCTCACCACCGGCAACCCGCCGGCCAACGGCGACCGCTCGCAGGTGTACGACGACTTCACCTTCGAAGCCGCCGCCTGGACGCTCACCGCGCACGAAGGCCGCCCCGGCCACGAGCTGCAGTTCGCCGCGATGGTGGAACAGGGCGTGTCGCTCACCCGCAGCCTGTTCGCGTTCAACAGCGTCAACGTCGAAGGCTGGGCGCTCTACGCCGAGGCGGAAATGGTGCCCTACGAGCCGCCGGCAGGGCAGTTCGTGGCGTTGCAGTTCCGCCTGCTGCGCGCGGCTCGCGCCTTCCTCGACCCGATGCTCAACCTGGGCATGATCACCCGCGATCGCGCCCACCAGATCCTCGTGCACGACGTAGGGCTCTCCGAGCCGATGGCGCGCCAGGAACTGGACCGCTACACGATGAACTCGCCGGGCCAGGCCACCGCGTATTTCTACGGCTACCTGCGCATCCTGCAGCTGCGCGCGGAAACGCAGATCGCGCTTGGCGACCGCTTCGACCGCAAGGCGTTCAACGATTTCCTGATCGCCCAGGGCCTGCTGCCGCCCGACCTGCTGGCCGAAGCCGTGCGTAGCCGGTTCATCCCGTCGCAGCTGAAGAAGTAGCCCCGTCCATCGGCGCCGGGGCATTGACCTTGCCCCGGCGCCGGTGTTCCATGCGGGGCATGACCCTCGAACTGCTCCTGCATGTGCCCCGCCTGCCCCTCCAGGGCGCGGGCCTTCGCGCGGCGCTGGCCATGGCCACCCGCATCGACGCCCGGCTCGACGCCATGCACGTGGTCGACCTGCCCGCGGCGGCGTTCACGGTGCCCGAGGCGGTGCCGATGCAGCTGGACGCCGTGCGCCAGCGGGTGGGCGATGCCCGCGCCGTCGGCGAGGCGTGGACGGCCCTGCTCGGGTCGCACGGACTGAACGGCAAGTGGCGCGTCGCCAACGGCGACACCGTCACGTTGTTGTCCCACGCATCGGCCGGTTACGACCTCGTGGTGATGGAGCGGTCGTCCACCATGCGCGGCGATGCGCCGATCGGCTTCGGCGTGGTGTCGCGCACGGTGTTCGCCTCCAGCCGCGGGGTGCTCGTGGTGCCGGAGAACGCGCCGGTACAAAGCCTGGGCAGGCACGTGCTGGTGGCATGGAGCGGCAGCCGCGAATCGGCGCTCGCCGTGCGTTCGTCTCTACCCCTGTTGCGTCGTGCCGAACGGGTCACCGTCATCGACGGCAGCCGCGACGAAGACATCGACACGTGCTCGCTACCCGATGTCGATATCTGTCACTGGCTCGAGAGCCACGGCGTCACCGCACAGATCCGCCGCCTCGACGAAGGCGCGCGCGCCGCCCCGGGGCCGGCGCTGCTCGATACCGCGCATGCGGAACACGCCGACCTGATCGTCATGGGCGCCTGGGGCCGTTCGCGGTTGTCGGAGATGGTGCTGGGCGGGACGACGCGCTATCTGTTCATGCAGTCGGACGTGCCGATGCTGGTAGCGCATTGATCCCTCACGGTTGACCGCTCGCCGGATCGTTTCCCGACATCATCCGCACGATGCGGGCCGGAGGGTCCGCGGATACGACCCGCTTCCACCTTGGCTTTCGCACCTGTCGTCCTGACGGTTCGCGACCGGGGGCGAGCGACGCCGTACGCTCGTCGACACGGTGCTTGCACGCCGCCGCGATTTGAGCCTAATCTGAAATCGGACCTGAACACGATCCCCGCCGGTTCCCCACCGGACGTGTTCGGCCAGCCAAGGCATCACCTTCCCCCCACGTTGCAGGAGGTGGCTCATGTCGTTCGCTCGTCCGTCGTCCCCGTCCGGGTTTCATCCCGACACCGTCCGCATCGTCGCCATGAGCGCGACGATCGCCCTCAACACCGCCGCGCTCGTCGCCGTGATGCGTCCCATGGTGGCGCAGATCGTCACCGCGACGCCTGTGATCCAGGCCATCCACCTCATCGATCATCCGGTCGAACCCAAACCGATCCCACCACCACCGATCGACCTGAAGCCGGTACCCGTGGCTCACCATGTGCCGACGGCGACCGCCCGACCGCAGCCCGTGGCGCATCCCGCCGCCGTACCTACCAACGAAGGCAGCGCACCGATGACGGTGCCGATGGCGACCGATACGCCGACCGCGGCACCCGCCGTCGAGGCCGCGCCGGTGGAGGCGAAACTCGCCTACGTTGCCGCGCCGGCGCCGGCGTACCCGCGAGCCGCGATGCAACGACACCTGCAGGGTACGGTGACGCTGCGCGTGCTGGTCGACGAGACCGGCAAACCCGTGCAGGTGGACATCGAACGGAGCAGCGGCCACACCCTGCTCGATACCGCGGCACGCGACCAGGTGCTGGCCGCGTGGCGATTCCAGCCCGCCCAGGCCGGCGGCCACGCGGTGCGCGCCTGGGCGCGTATCCCCGTGACCTTCGACCTGCGGACGATCTGACCTTTTTCGCCGGCGTCAGCGCGACGCCGGCATCACCACCACGTCGGGCTTGCGGTGGCCGCGGGCGATGGCCCAGACGATCAACGCCAGCAACGCGACCGGCAACAGCACGGGCAGCAGCGCCAGCGCCACCACCGGCGCCACCAGCAGCATCGCCAGGCCACCGACCAGTGCGCCGACGACGCTGCCGACCACGCTGAACACGCCGCCGACGATACCGAAGACCAGCTTCAACACGGCCCCCAGAAGCGCGAACACCATCCAGAAGCCAAGGGCGAGTACGACGAGCGAAGAAAGGACGATCATGGCGAGACTCTCCGTTGAGCGGACCGCCGACCGGGCGGTTCGTAGCCTTGGATGCGCGTCCGGGGTGAAGGGTTTAAGCCCGTCGCGCCATACGGGTGTTACGAGGCCTTAACGGCGCTCATGGTCCACTCCCCGCCAGTCGATTCATGGGGCCGGACCCCTCCCCGCATGGGCAAGCGTTCTTCCATCATCCCGAGCCTTTGCGATGTCGTTTTCGACATGGCGCGGCCCGAACACCCGGACCTGGCCTCGATGGGCCGGGACATCGGCCGCATGCTGCACGCGCGCCACGACGAGGTGATCGCCTCGCTCGGCGCGCTGCGCGAGCGTCGCCGCGGCTTCGAGCGATGGATGCTCGCCGAGCGCGCGAAGCCGGCCGTGAGCATCCTTGTCATGACCTGGCCGCCGGGCTACGCGACGCCGGTTCACGACCACGCCGGCCTGTGGGGCCTGGAAGCGACCATCGCCGGCGCGCTGGAAGTGGAATCGTTCGACAAGGGCGACGCCGAGCACACCTTGCGCAGCGGCGGACGCACCTGGCTGGGGCCGGGCGACGCCACATGGTTCGACGCCGGTGAGGTGCACGCCCATCGCTGCCGCAACCTCTCCCGTCACGACACGGCGCTCACCCTTCACGTCTACGGTGGCGATCTGGCACAGTACCTCGCATACGAGCAGCCCGGCCCGTCCGAGCACTGGATCGCGCGGCCGAGGCAATCGATCATCGCGGGACGCCTGACGGCCTGACGGTCTCACGGCCCTCCCCCCCACCTACCCCGGGCGAAGGACCAACCCATGTTTCAAAAAGTCGCCATCATCGGCGGTGGCGCGGCAGCGGCGACGCTGGTCAGCGAATTGCTCGAGCGGCGCACCCCCCGGCCGCTTCACCTGGACTGGTACGCGGGCGGCCCGGAGGCCGGGCGCGGCATCGCCTATGGCACGCCCTCGCAGCGCCACCTGCTCAACGTGCGCGCCGCGTCGATGGGCATGTTCGTGAGTCGTCCCGGCGGCTTCCTCGAATACGCGCAGTCGCTCGATCCGTCGGTCAAGGGTTCCGATTTCCTGCCGCGCCGTCTTTACGGCGATTTCTTGCGGTCGCGCGTCGAGAAGGCGCTGGCCAATGCCCACACCTTCGGCCACGACGTCAACGTCGTGCCGTTCACCGCCGATTCGCTGGTGCCGTCGCGCGAGGGCATCACGATCGGTTACGGCGAGAACGACGAGAACCACGCCGACGCCGCCGTGCTCGCGATCGGCTCGCTGCCGCCGCGACCCCTGCCCGGCGTGCACGATGCCGCCATCGCCAGCGGGCGCTACATCACCGACCCGTGGCCTTACCTCGCCGCCGCCGAACCGGATACCCGCCCGCTGCGCGTGCTGGTGATCGGGCTCGGTCTCACCGCGGTCGATGTGCTGCTCGAACTGTCCGAGCGCTGGCCTAACGCGCGCTTCACCGCGTTGTCGCGGCACGGCAAGCTGCCCGAGCCGCATCTGGCGGCCGTGTCCGCGCCCTCGGAAAACGGTGACGAACTCGTGGAGTCGCTGCGCGACGATCCCAACGTGCGTGTGTGGCTGCACAAGCTGCGTGACGCGGTGGCCCACGCGGACGACTGGCGTACGGTCATCGACGGCATGCGTCCCTACACCCAGTCGCTATGGGGCGACCTGCCCGAGGCGGAGCGGGCGCGTTTCCTGCGCCATGCCCGCTGGGCCTGGGAACGGGCCCGCCATCGCATGCCGCCCCAGGTGACCGCGTCGGTCGTCGCGCTGGAAAAAGCCGAGCGGCTGGTACGCCGGCGTGGGCGCATGCGCTCGGTGGCCCTGTCGCCGGAAGGGCATCTCGATGTCGTCCGCGCCATGCCCGGCGGCAACACGGTGACCGACGCGTTCGATGTCGTCGTGCAGACCGTGGGCCTCAACACCGACACGCAGCGCACAGAGCACCGGCTCGTGCGCCAGCTCGTGGTCGATCACCTCGTCAAGCCCGACCCGCTGGGCCTGGGCTTCGCGGCGCAAGCCGACGGCCACCTGCTCGATGCCGAGGGCAAGCCTCGCGCGAACCTGTTCGCCATCGGCAGCCTGTTGCGCGGGGCGCTGTGGGAATCCACGGCAATCCCCGAGATCCGCAAGCAGGCGCAATCGGTGGCGAACATGCTGGTGGCGTCGAAATAACCGCGCGCGTCGCACCGGCGCCGCCGGTGCGACGGGATGTCCGCCGGGTCAGAACCCTTCGAGCACGACCTTGCCGATGGTACGGCCGCTTTCCAGCGCCTGGTGCGCACGCCACAGGTGAGCCGCGTCGATCGTGCCCAGGTGCTCGCGCAGGGTCGTGCGCACGACGCCCGCGTCCACCAGGTTCGCCACCTCGTCGAGGATGCGGCCTTGCTCGCCCATGTCTTCCGTGCGGAACATCGATCGTGTGTACATGAACTCCCAGTGCAACGAGAGGCTCTTGCGCTTGAGCAGGCGGATGTCGATCGAATCGTCCGGATCGTCGATCAGGCCGAGCTTGCCCTGCGGCTTGAGCACGTCGACGAGCGCGGCGAAGTGTTGCTCGGTGCGCGTGAGGGACAGCACGTAATCGACGCCGTCCGGGGCCACGGCGCGAACCTCGGCATCGAGCGGCCGCGAATGATCCACCACGTGATGCGCGCCCATGTCGGTCACCCACTGGCGGGTCGACTCGCGCGAGGCGGTGCCGATGACGGTCAGGCCGGTGAGCTTGCGCGCCAGCTGCACCGCGATCGAGCCCACGCCGCCGGCCGCACCCACCACCAGCAAGGTGCCGGGGCGCCCTTGCGTGCCGAAGGGAATCCCCATGCGCTGGAACATCAGCTCCCATGCGGTGATCGCCGTGAGCGGCATGGCCGCGGCCTCGGCCATGCCCAGCGTCGACGGCTTGCGACCGACGAGGCGCTCGTCCACGACCTGCCGCTCCGCGTTGGCGCCGGGCCGTTCGAGCTCGCCCGCGTACCACACGCTATCGCCGGGCTTGAAGCGGCTCACCTCGGCACCGACCGCGAGTACCTTGCCCGCCGCATCCCAGCCCAGCACGCTCCGGGTCTCGCCAGCCGCCTTGCGCTGGCGGATCTTGGTATCCACCGGGTTGACCGATATCGCATCCACCCGCACCAGCAGGTCGCGCGGACCGGGGGTCGGGTCGGGCCACGTGGCATCGGCGAGGCTGCGCGGGTCGTCGGCGGGATGGGAGGGAACGTGGACGACGGCTTTCATGGGTGTCTCCGGTCAGGCGTGCGAGGGAAGGGATACGGGGGAACGGCGCTCGAGCGCCACGCTGGCGACGGTAGCGAGCAGGCCCGCCACGGTCACCGCGGCGCCGGCCAGGCTCACCGCCGGCAGGCCGAGGCCCGCGGCGATCACCACGCCGCCGAGCCACGCGCCGCCCGCGTTGCCGAGGTTGAACGCGGCGATGTTCAGGGTGGAGGCGAGGTTCGGCGCGTCGCCGGCCACGTGTACCACGCGCGACTGCAACGGCGCGACCGTGGCGAACGAAGCGATGCCCCAGACGAACACGGTGGCGATCGCCGCGACGGTGTCGTGCATCGTCCAGGCGAACAGCGCCATCAACGCCGCCAGCGCCACGAGGATCCCCATGAGCGACGGCATCAGGCGCCAGTCGGCCAGGCGCCCGCCGAGCAGGTTGCCCAGCGTGGTGCCCACGCCAAACAGCACCAGCACCGCGCCGGTCCACTGCGGACTCACGTGCGACTGCGTCTGGAGGATGGGAGCGATGTAGGTGAATACGGTGAACACGCCGCCGAAGCCCAGCACGGTCATGCCCAGCGCGATCAGCGCCTGCGGCTCGCGCAGCACGCGCAACTCGCGTCGCATGTCCGGGGCGCGCAGGTTCGGCAGGGCGGGCACGAAGCGCATCACGGCGAGCCCGGCCAGCACGCCCAGGCCGGTCACCGCCCAGAACGTCGCGCGCCAGCCCGCCCACTGGCCGAGAAAGGTGCCGAACGGCACGCCGAGTACGTTCGCGAGCGTCAGGCCGGTGAACATCAGCGCGATGGCGCGGGCCCGCTGGCCCGGCGGCACGAGGTGGGCCGCCACCACCGCGCCGATGCCGAAGAAGGAGCCATGGCAGAACGCCGCGACGACGCGGGCGACCATCAGCACGCCGTAGGTGGGGGCGATGGCGCAGAGCAGGTTGCCCACGATGAACAGGCCCAGAAGCAGGAGCAGCGCGCGCTTGCGCTCGATCCGCGCGGTGAGCGCGGCCAGCAACGGCGCGCCCACGGCCACGCCCAGGGCATAGCCGGACACCAGCATGCCCGCCGAGGGGATGCTCACGCGCAGGTCGGCCGCCACCTCCGGCAGCAGGCCCATGATCACGAACTCGGTGGTGCCGATGGCGAAGGCGGCCACCGCCAATGCCAGCAGGGGCAGACGGAACGACGACGGACTCATAGGATAGGCTCGACGAAAACGGATGCCGCGTATTTTCCCGCCCCGGTCCGCCCGCAAAAACGTCTCTCCGCGACAAACACTGTTGCCGTAAAAACGAAGATCGGAGCCTGTGCCACGTGATCCTCTCGATGATCGCCCTCGCCGCGGTGGGATTCCACGTCGCCGGCATCTTCGCCGCGATGCACGCGGTGATGCACACGCGCACGTCCCAGGGCGCCTTCGCCTGGTCGCTGGGCCTGGTGTTCCTGCCCTATCTCTCGCTGGTGCCCTACCTTTTCCTGGGCTCGAGCCACTTCCGCGGTTACGTCGACCTTCACCGGCAACGCCAGGCCCGGTTCTTCATGCTGCACGACGAAGCCAGCCAGCCGCCGCAAGGCGCGGCGGTGCTCACCCCCGAAACGGTCGACGACCCGCGCTACGCGCCCATCGGCCGCATGCTCAAGACCGCCATGCACGGCGGCCACGCGCTCACCCTGCTGGTCGACGGGCATGCCGCGTTCGACGCCATGCTGGCGGCGATCGCGCGCGCGGAGCATTACGTGCTCGTGCAGTTCTTCATCATCCACGACGACACCCTCGGCGGGCGCCTGCGCGACGCGCTGCTCGAACGCGCCGCCGCGGGCGTGCGGGTGTGCCTGCTCTACGACGGCATCGGCAGCCACGCCCTGCCCGACCGCTTCGTCGAGCGCCTGCGCGACGGCGGCGTCGAAGCCCGTCCGTTCGCCACGCGGCGCTGGCGCAACCGCTTCCAGCTCAACTTCCGCAACCATCGCAAGGTGCTGGTGGTGGACGGTACGCACGGCTTCGTCGGGGGCCTCAACGCGGGCGACGAATACCTCGGCGCCGACCCCGCGCTCTCGCCGTGGCGGGACACGCACCTGGGCATCGAGGGCCCGGCCGTGGCCGACCTGCAGCGCGCCTTCGCCGAAGACTGGTACTGGGTCACGGGTGAACGGCCGCCATCGCTGGCGCCGCTGGATCGGTGCGGCCGCGCCGCCAGCATGATCGTCGCCACCGGCCCCGCCGACCGCCAGGAAAGCTGCTCGCTGTTCTTCACCCAGGCGATCACCGCCGCGACGAAACGCCTGTGGATCACCACGCCTTACTTCGTGCCCGACGCCGCGGTGTTCGGCGCGCTGCGGCTGGCGGTGTTCCGCGGCGTGGACGTGCGCATCCTGATCCCCGACCGGCCCGACCACCGCACGGTGTTCATGGCTTCCACGCTCTATGCGCACGAGGCCACCGTGGCGGGCATCCGCATGTTCCGTTTCCACGACGGCTTCACGCACCAGAAGGTGATGCTGATCGACGACGACACCGCCGTGGTCGGCAGCATGAATCTGGACAACCGCAGTTTCCGCCTGAATTTCGAGATCGCCGCGGTCAACGTCGATGCGACGTTCGCGAGCGAGGTCGAGGCCATGCTCACCGCCGACTTCGCCCGCAGCGACGAGATCAATCCCAACGACTACCGCCGCCTGCCTTATCTCTCGCGCGTGGCCCTGCACGTGGCCCGCCTGTTCGATCCCGTGCTATGACTGCGACCCGACCTTCCAGGAATCCGCCGATGCTGCGTACGCTCGCCTTTCTCGCCGCCACCGCCATGACCGGCACCTCGCTCGCCGCGACATCGGGTTTCGTCGCACGCGACGTCACCGTGCACGGCAAGAGCTACCACTACCAGGTATTCGTCCCGGCCAGCCTCGAAGGCCATCCGGCGGTCGTGCTGTTCCTGCATGGCAGCGGCGAGCGCGGCTCGGACAACCGCCAGCAGCTGACCCAGGGCTTGCCGCACTGGCTCGAGGACCATCCCGATTTCCCCGCCGTGGTGGTCGTGCCGCAGGTGCCCGACGACCAGGAATGGACCGACCGCCAGAACGTCGACATGGCGATGGCCGCACTCGAGCAGGCGGTGACGGAATTCCACGGTGACCGTCACCGCCTCTACCTCACCGGCCTGTCGATGGGCGGCTACGGCGCGTGGCAGCTGGCCGCCACCCACCCGAACACCTTCGCGGCCGCGGCGATCGTATGCGGCGGCGTCACCCCGTTGTCGGACGAGCGCCAGCTTTACGTGCACGGGGTGCCGGACGGCGCCGACGCGTTCGCCTGGACGGCGAAGGCGATCGGCAAGCTGCCCGTGTGGATCTTCCACGGCAGCGACGACACCTCGGTGCCCACCGAGCAGTCGCGACGCATGCATGCCGAACTGGCCAAGCGCCACGATGAGGTCAAGTACACCGAATACCCCGGCGTGGGGCACGGCTCTTGGATCAACGCTTACGCCGAACCGGACCTGTGGACCTGGATGTTCCGCCACAAGCGCTGACGCGAGCCACCCCAGGGCGCGGGGCGTTCACTCGCCCCGCAGGTGGCCCATCAACCGCTTGAAACCGCCGGAGAACACGGCCCAGCCGATGGCCGCGCCCAGCAGGCCGCCCAGCAGTTCGAACAGCACGCGGAGGCCGATCGCGTCCGGGTCGTGCACGGTGGCGAGCTTGAGCCGGATCATGGTGGGCGACTGCATCGGCACCACGTTGAAGTAGAACAGGTTCCAGATGTCCTGGCCGCCGGCCACGATCACGGTGAGCACGTAGGCCACGGCAAGCTCCTTGCCGTGGCTCCACCCGCCGCCCTTGCCGAAAAGGGCGCGCACCAGCAGGTAAAGCAGGATGCCGACGACGAGCGCGATGCCACCGGCCTCGAGCGCGCCGGCCAGGCCATAGTCCATCCAGCTGCGGTCGTAGGGCATCGGGTAGGGGCTCGTGATGGATCAGGCGGGCATTATGCCCGGCCGAAGCGCAGGTAAAGCGATACCGACAGCACCGCGCCCGCGATCGAGGCCACGGCCGCCATCAAGAAGATGCCCGGGTAGTCGAAGCGACCGGCCACCCACCCGCCGAGCGGGCCGGTGACACCCAGCGCCACGTCGAGGAACACCGAATAGGCGCCCAGTGCCGCGCCGCGATTGTGCATGCTCACCCGACTGACCGCTTCCACGCCCAGCGACGGAAACACCAGGGCGAAGCCCGCGCCGGTGAGGGCCGCGCCGCCGAGTGCGAGTTCGGGCGTGCCACCCAGCCAGAGCAGGAGCAAACCAAGGCATTCGAGGGTCAGTGAGGCGATGGCCACGCGGTAGCCGCCGAAACGGTCGATGGCGTTGCCGAACACCAGCCGCATGCCGATGAAGCAGCCGCCGAAGACCGACAGCGACATCGCGGCGCCGTCCCAGCCGCGACTGGCGTAGTAAAGCGCCACGAAGGTCGACAGCGAACCGAAACCGATCGAGCCGAGCGCCAGGCCCGCACCGTAGGGCATCACGCGCGAAAGCACGCTACGGAACGACAGGCGCTCGCCGTGGGTCGGCGGCACGTGCCGCTTCCACAACGCGAACGGCAACACCAGCGCCCCAAGCGCGAAGGTCACCACGCCCAGCGCGATGAAGCCGTGGTGCGCCGCGAGCGTCACGCCCAGCGGCGCGCCGAGTGCGATGCCACCGTAGGTGGCGATGCCGTTCCAGGAAATCACCCGCGCGGTGTGTTCGCCGCCGATGCCCGCGATACCCCAGGCGATGCAGCCGGTGCCGACCCAGCTTTCGGCGAAACCCAGGCCGAAGCGACTCAGGATAATCAGCGCCAGGGAAAGCACCGGCGTCTTCGGCACGAGGGCGGCCAGGGCGAGGAACAACCCCGCGATGGCAAACACGATGAGCCCCGCGACCACCGCCCGCTTCGGCCCCATCGCATCGGCCATGCGCCCCGCGTGCGGTCGGCTCAGCAGCGTGGCGGCGTATTGCACGCTGACCGCGAGGCCCGCCAGCACGGTGGAGTAACCCAGGCCGCCATGGACGAAGCCCGGCAGTACCGCGAGCGGGATGCCGATACCGAGATAGCAGACGAAGGTGAAGACGACGGCCGAAAGGATGCGTGCCGTGATGGCGAAGCGCCTTCCGCGATGGGGGACGAGGGATGGGAGCGACATGACCCACGCATTATACCGGAGGGCTGCTGCACTGCGGCATCGCGCCGCATGAAGGCTTTTTTATCCCGTACCTGCGGCAGAGACGGCGTCACTCGCCCCGTTGCCACCCTGAGGGTTCGCGGACTCGGTCCACTACCCCGTTCACCGCGTTCTACAAAGCGACGGGGTGGCCGGTTTGCAACGACTCCCGCATCGCGACGGCGATTCGGGTCGCTTCCACCGCATCCTCCATCGTCAGGTCGAACGGCGTGTCGTCGAGCACGGCATCGACGAAATGCGTCGCCTGCGCGACGAACGCCGGTGCGAACCGCTCGTAGAACGACGGCAGCACCGTGTTCCTCACGCCACCCGCATCGGCGATCTCGACGCGGTTGGCGCGGGGATTCCGCCCGATGCTGAGCTTGCCCGCCGTACCGGTGACGTCGGTGTGCGTGTCGTGTCCGTGCGCCTGCGTGCGCGAGGCGTGGAACATCGCCCGGCGCCCGCCCTCGAACTCGACGATGGCGATACCGTTGTCGACGTCGCCGAGCGCTTCCAGGGGCGGATACATCGCCACCGTGCCGGAGGCGAACACCTTCAGCGCCTTCGGCCGGCCCAGCAGCCAACGGGCGAGGTCCACGTCGTGAACGCTGCAATCGAGGAAGATGCCGCCGCTGGTCGGCGCGAAGGCGAGAAACGCGCCCGTGGGATCAGCGAGGTCCGCCGTCTGCGAATACACCAGGAACGGCCGGCCGATGCCGCCCGCTTCGATATGCCGGAACGCATCACGATAGCTCTCGTCGAAACGGCGCACGAACCCCACCATCGCGCGCCGGTGCGACCGGGCCGCATGGGCCGCCGCGCGACGGCATTCGTCCAGGTCCAGCGACAGCGGCTTCTCGCAGAACACATGCTTGCCTGCGTCGAGGGCCTGGGCGATCTGCGCCGGATGCAGCGACGTCGGCGTCACCAGGAACACCGCATCGATGGCCGGATCGGCGAGCATCGCCTCGTACCGCTCGTGGATCGCCGGCAAGCCGAGGGTGTCGCGCACCCACGCACGCTCCGCCTCCACCGGGCTGCAGGCCGCCACCAGCTCGGCGCGCGGTACCGCGCGCGCCAGGTTCATCGCATACCGCTGCCCCAGGCGACCCAGACCGGCCAGCCCGATACGAAGCTTGCTCATGTCATCGTCCTCAGATGCTCACCGCCACCGCCTGCCCTTCACGCCACGACCGCGCCGCCGCCTCGGCCAGTTCCAGCGCCTTGATGCCGTCGGCGATCGTCGTGCGCACCGGGGTGCCCGCCGTCAGCGCATCGAAGAAATGGGCGATCTCGGCGGCGTAGGCGTCGCGGTAGCGTTGCAGGAAGAAGTGTTCCGGCAGATCGTGGGCGATGTTCGCCGCGGTGTGCGACACCACCTGGGTCGGCGCGACGTTGCCGGCCTGGAGCATGCCCTGGCTGCCGTGCACCTCGAAGCGCTGGTCATACCCGTACGCCGCGCGCCGCGAGGTGTTGATCTGGCAGAGCCGGCCCTTGCGTGTGCGGATGGTGACGGCGGTGGTGTCGATGTCGCCCGCGTCCGCGATGGCCGGATCGGTCAGGCAGCTGCCGGCCGCGTGCACGCTCACCGCCTCGTCGTCGAGGATCCAGCGGAAGATGTCGAAGTCGTGGATCAGCATGTCCTTGAAGATGCCGCCGGAACTCTGGATATAGCTCACCGGCGGCGCGCCCGGGTCGCGGCTGGTGACCACCAGCACTTCGGGCGAACCGATCTCGCCATCATCCAGGCGTTTCTTCAGCGACGAGAAGGTGGGGTCGAAGCGACGCTGGAACGCGATCATGCAGGTGACCCCGGCCTTCTCGACCGCCGCCTGGCAGGCGCGCGCACGCTCGACGTCGAGATCGACCGGCTTTTCGCAGAAGATCGCTTTGCCCGCCGCCGCCGCGCGGTGGATCAGGTCCGCATGCGTGTCGGTGCTGGAGCCGATCACCACGGCACCGACGGCCGGATCGTTCAGCGCCTCGTCGATGCCCGCGACCGTCGCGCCGTGCGCGTCGGCCAGGGCCTGCGCCGAAGGCCCATGCACGTCGACCACGTAGCGCAGGCGTGCCTGCGGATGGCGGGCCACGTTGGCCGCGTGGATCTTGCCGATGCGACCGGCACCGAAAACGGCAACTTCAATCATCGTATTCTCCTCGGGGAACGGTTTCTTCAACGGTCAGTTCAAGCGTGTAGGCCAGCGCGACGAACAGCGCCTGGCACAGGCACATGGTGCTGGTGAGCCCACGGAAGGCGAACGCGCTGCCCTCTTTCACCTTGAGCAGCACATCCGCGTGGCGCGAGAGCGGCCCCAGGTCGCTCTCGGTGATGGCCAGCACGCTCGCGCGATGCTGCTGGGCCACGCGCATGGCGTAGAGGGTTTCCTTGCCGAACGGCGGAAAGCTGATCGCGATCAGCGCGTCGCCCTTGCCCATGCTGCGCAGCTGCTCGCGATACATGCCACCGAGCCCGCTGACCAGGTGCACGCGCTTGGGCGTGTGCTGCAGGGCATAAGCGATGTACGTGGCGATCGCGAACGAGCGGCGCACGCCGATCACGTAGATGTTCTCCGCAGCGGCGAGCAGTTCCACGGCTTTCTGGAAGCGGGCCTCATCCAGCTCGCCGGCCAGTTCGTCCAGGCCGGCGCGGCTGGCGTCGATGAAGCGCGAGGCGATTTCCACCGGGCGCATCTCGCCCGCGCGGTCGATGACGTTGCGGATGCGCTGCTGGTAGCTGCGCGCCGGCGTGGCCTGCGCGGTCCACGCGTCGCGGAACACCGCCTGCATCTCGCTGAAACCCGAATAGCCGAAGCGCTGGGCGAAGCGGACCACGGCCGACGCGTGCACCCCCGAGCCCTCGGCGATCTCGCCCACCCGCTGCAGCATGATCGAACCGCGGTGCTGCTCGAGATACCGCGCCACGCCCTGGAGCTGGCGCGGCAGGGATTCGAACTCGTCGGCGATGCGCTGCATGAGCGCGTCGGCTTCGCTGGTGGGCGCCATGAGCGGCTCCGTCGGGACAGGACGACGGGCATTGAACCAGCGATGGAACATTTTTTCCATTTATTTCCATGCTGCAATGCAAATTGCAACCGACGTGGCGGCGGGCCATGCTCGACCCGCTTCTGGCCCATCCCGGCCGCAAGGCCCCATCGCGTTCGACATCCTCACCTGGAGGCTTCATGCGATCCACCACCGTCCTCGCCTCGCTGGCCGCCGCCCTTGCCCTGGGTCTGGGGCTGGCCGCCCCCGCCGCGCGCGCCGCCGCCGGCGACCGCTATGTCCTGGTCACCCACGCCGCCGATTCCGACTCGTGGTGGAACACGATCAAGAACGCCATCAAACAGGCCGGCGACGACTACGGCGTGGCCGTGGACTACCGCGGCTCGGGCAACGGCGACCTCAGCGAGATGGCCCGCCAGCTCGAATCGGCCGCCGCGCGCAACTACAAGGGCGTGGCCTTCGACATCGCCAGCTACGCGGTACTGAAGGCTCCGGCCGCCAAGGTCGCGGCCAAGGGCATCCCCATCGTCACCATCAACTCGGGCACCCCCGAGGAGAGCAAGAAGCTCGGCGCGATCATGCACATCGGCCAGGGCGAATACGACGCCGGCAAGGCCGCGGGTGAACGCGCCAAGGCCGCCGGCAAGCACAGCTTCGTCTGCGTGAACCACTACGCCACCAACAACGCGTCGTTCGAGCGCTGCCAGGGCTTCGCCGACGCGCTGGGCATCAAGGACTGGCGGCAGACCTCGATGATCGACACCGGCATGGACCCCACGGTGGTATCGAGCAAGCTCAGTGCCTACCTGCGTTCGCACCCGAAGAC
Organism: Luteibacter sahnii; assembly: GCF_034063545.1. Lineage (NCBI taxonomy): Bacteria > Pseudomonadati > Pseudomonadota > Gammaproteobacteria > Lysobacterales > Rhodanobacteraceae > Luteibacter > Luteibacter sahnii. Next base: position 60,446 of record NZ_JAQLOK010000001.1, on the reverse strand, counting down.
CGAGGCCATCCTCGCGCTCGGTCCCAACGCGGCCGAACCGGCGATCAAGGTGGTGGAAGATCTGCACCTGAAGGGCTCGATCTACTTTGGCACCTTCGACCTCTCGCCCGCGATCATCGCCGGCATCAAGTCGGGCACCATCCAGTACGCCATCGACCAGCAGCCCTACCTGCAGGGCTACATGGCCATCGCCGCCCTGGTGATCGCCAACGAGCAGAAGACGAAAGACCCCGCGACGATCATCGCCGCTCTCAAGGCCAACCCGAAGTTCCAGGCCCGCCTGAAGCAGTACGACCTCAAGCCCGTCTATACGGCCACCGGCGTCAGCTCCGGGCCGGCCTTCGTCACCAAGGACAACGTCGCCACCGTCGAGAAGTACGCGGGCCAGTACCGCTGATCGGGAAACCATCTCATGAGCGCCATCCAACAGAGCGTCAGCCACATGATCCAGCGCCAGCAAGCGGACGAACGCGTACGGAAGATCTCTCCATGGCGGGTTCTCCTCGACCGTCCCGAACTGGGCTCCATCGCGGGCACCGTGCTCGTGTTCGCGTTTTTCGGCTTCTTCGCCGGCGATTCGGGCATGTTCGCCCTCGACGGCATCATCAACTGGGCCAAGGTCGCCGGCTACCTCGGCATCCTCGCCGTGGGCGCCTGCCTGTTGATGATCGCGGGCGAGTTCGATCTCTCCATGGGCTCGATGATCGGTTTCGCCGGCGTCGCGGTGGCCATCCCGCCGATGTACTTCGGCTGGCCGCTGTGGGCGGCGGTGCTGTTCGCCTTCGCCGCCTGCATGGCGCTGGGGGCGCTGAACGGGTACCTGGTGGTGCGCACCAGGCTGCCCTCGTTCATCGTCACGCTGGCCTTCATGTTCATCCTGCGCGGCCTGACCCTGGTGCTGTCCACCACGTTCGCCAATAGCACCATCGTCAGTGGCGTGGGCGACAAGTTCACCGAAGCGCCGTTCGTGCAGGCCCTGTTCTCGGGCACCACGCTGCATGGCCTGTTCGTGTTCCTCGCCGGCCACGGCATCGTCGATCGCTTCCCGAACGGACAACCGGTGGTCGACGGCATCCCCAAGGTGCTGCTTTGGTGGGCGGCGATCGCCCTGGTCTGCGGCTTCACCCTGGCCCGTACCCGTTTCGGCAACTGGATCTACACCGTGGGTGGCGACGCCAACGCGGCCAAGAACGTCGGCGTGCCCGTGCGCCGCGTGAAGATCTCGCTCTTCGTATTGACCGCGTTCTGCGCCTGCCTGTTCGGCGTGCTCCAGGTGGCCGAATTCGGCTCGGCGGCCTCCGACCGCGGCCTGCAGAAGGAGTTCGAGGCGATCATCGCCGTGGTCATCGGCGGCACGCTGCTCACCGGCGGTTTCGGCTCGGTGATAGGCGCCTGCTTCGGCGCCGTCATCTTCGGCGTGGTGCAGATCGGCATCTCGTACACCAACATCGACTCGGACTGGTATCGCGTGTTCCTCGGCGGGATGCTGCTGATCGCGGTGCTGTTCAACCACTACATCCGCAGCCGCGCCTCCAGCGGCAAGTGAGCATCCCCATGGCCGACGATTACATCCTCGAACTCGACGACGTCAGCAAGTATTTCGGCACGGTGATCGCGCTGCGGGGGGTGACCCTTCGCCTGAAGCGCGGCGAGGTCCACTGCCTGCTCGGCGACAACGGCGCGGGCAAGTCCACCCTCATCAAGACGCTGGCCGGCGTGCACGCGCCCAGCAGCGGCCAGTATCGCGTCGACGGCCAGCCCGTGTACTTCCGTTCGCCACGCGAGGCGCTCGACCGCGGCATCGCCACGGTCTACCAGGATCTCGCCCTGGTACCCCTGATGAGCGTGGCACGCAACTTCTTCGCCGGGCGCGAACCGCGACGCAAGCTGTTCGGGGTGATTCCCGTCATCGACATGAAGTACGCCAATGACACGGCCCGCGAGAAGCTGGCCGAGATGGGTATCTTCGTGCGCGATGCCGGCCAGGCCGTGGGCACGATGTCCGGCGGCGAGCGCCAGTGCCTGGCGATCGCGCGGGCGATCCACTTCGGCGCCAAGGTGCTGATCCTCGACGAGCCGACGGCGGCACTGGGCGTCAAGCAGTCGTGCAACGTACTCAAGCTGATCCACAAGGCACGCGAGCGCGGCATCTCGGTGATCTTCATCACCCACAACGTGCACCACGCCTACCCCATCGCCGACAGCTTCACGCTGCTCAACCGCGGCCAGTCGATGGGCACGTTCGCCAAGGCCGACATTTCCAAGGAGGCCGTGCTGGACATGATGGCCGGCGGCACCGAAATACAGAACCTCGTCGACGAACTCGAAGGCCGCGCGGCCTGATCCGGAAGCCATCCCTCATGCGCAGTCCCCTGCCCCGTTCCTCCTCCCGCCCCGTCGACGTCGCCTGCCTGGGTCGCCTCGCGGTGGATCTCTACGCCCAGCAGATCGGCGCGCGCCTCGAAGACGTGACCAGCTTCGCCAAGTACCTGGGCGGTTCGTCGGCCAACGTGGCCTTCGGCACCGCGCGCCTGGGCCTGCGTTCGGCCATGATCGCCCGCGTGGGCGACGACCACATGGGCCGCTTCCTCGTCGAAACGCTCGCCGCCGAGGGCTGCGACGTCAGCCAGGTCACGCCCGATGTGGAGCATCTCACGGCGCTGGCGATCCTCGGCATCAAGGATCGCGAGACGTTTCCCCTGCTGTTCTATCGCGAGAACTGCGCCGACATGGCGCTCACCGCCGACGACATCGACGAGCCGTTCATCGCCGGCTGCCGCGCGCTGGCGATCACCGGCACGCACCTCTCCCAGCCCGGGGTACACGCCGCCAGCCGGCGCGCGCTCGAACTGGCGCGTCGCCACGACGTGCGCACGGTGCTCGACATCGATTACCGCCCCGTGCTCTGGGGACTCACCGGACGCGCGGACGGCGAACGCCGTTTCATCGCCGACGGCAACGTCACCCGCCACCTCCAGGGTGTCCTTCCCCTGTTCGACCTCATCGTCGGCACCGAGGAAGAGTTTCATATCGCCGGCGGCAGCGAACACCTCATCAATGCCCTGCGCGCGGTTCGCGCTTTGACCGACGCCACCCTCATCGTCAAGCGCGGACCGATGGGATGCAGCGTGATCGACGGCCCGGTACCCGACGCGATCGACGAGGCGCCGACCTACCGCGGCACCCGGGTCGAGGTGCTCAACGTGCTCGGCGCGGGCGATGCCTTTCTCGCCGGCTTCCTCAGCGGCTGGCTGCGCGATGCGTCGATCGCGCAGGCCTGCGCGTACGCCAATGCGTGCGGCGCCCTCGTGGTGTCCCGCCACGGCTGTGCCCCGGCCATGCCAGGCCGGGCGGAACTCGACGCGTTCCTCGCCCGTGCGGACGGCCTCACCCGACCCGATCTCGATGGCGAACTCTCGCACCTGCATCGCGTGGCGGTGCCGCGTCGGGCGTGGGACTCGCTTTACGTGTTCGCCTTCGACCACCGCACCCCGTTCTTCGAACTCGTTCGCCAGACCGGTGCCGACGAAGCCCGCCTTCCGCACCTGAAAACCCTGCTCGTCGAGGCGGTGGCCGCGACCGAGCGCGCGAACGGGCTGCACGGCCATATCGGGATCCTGGCCGACGACCGCTATGGCCAGGATGCGCTCAACGCCGCAAGCGGACGCGGCTGGTGGATCGGCCGCCCCGTGGAGGTCTCCGGCTCCAACCCGCTGGAATTCGAGCGCGGGCGCTCCATCGGCAGCCAGCTGGTGAGCTGGCCCAGGGAGCATGTCATCAAGTGCCTGGTCGCGTTCGACCCCGACGCGCCGGCGCTCCAGCGCGTGGAACAGGAAACCCAGCTGCGCTCGCTCTATGACGCGGCGATGCTGAGCGGTCACGAACTGCTGCTGGAAGTGATCCCGCCCGGCTGCACCGATCTGACCCGTCGTGACGCACTGACCCTGCGGGCGCTCAAGCGCATCTACAACCTGGGTATCCGCCCGCAATGGTGGAAACTGTGCCCGCTCGGGCGCGACACGTGGCAGGCCGTCGACGCGCTCATCGCCGAACGCGACCCGCATTGCCGGGGCGTGCTGCTGCTCGGCCTCAACGCCAGCGTCGAGGCCCTCGCCGACGGCTTCGCCGCCGCCGCGGCCAGCCGCACCTGTCGCGGTTTCGCCGTGGGCCGCACCCTGTTCGTCGAGCCCGCCAGCGCGTGGCTTCGCGGCACGATCGACGACGCGACCTTCGTCGCCCAGGCCCAGGGCGCGTTCGAGGCGATGATCGCGCTGTGGCGCGACACGCAGCGCACGCCGATCGACGAAGGAGTCGTCGCATGAGCGACACCGTCCGCCTCACCTGCGCGCAGGCGCTGGTCCGCTACCTCGCCGCGCTGCGGGCCCGCGATGCAGACGCCGAAAGCGCGCAGCCGCTGTTCGGCGGCGTGTTCGCGATTTTCGGCCACGGCAACGTGGCCGGCCTGGGCGAAGCGTTGTACGACGCGCGCCACGAACTGCCCACCTATCGCGCGCACAACGAACAGGCGATGGCGCATACCGCCATCGCGTACGCCAAGGCGAGCATGCGCCGACGGATGATGGCCGTCACGACATCGATCGGCCCCGGCGCCACGAATCTCGTGACGGCGGCCGCGCTGGCCCATGTCAACCGCCTGCCCGTGCTGCTCCTGCCCGGTGACGTGTTCGTTTCGCGCGCGCCGGACCCGGTGCTGCAACAGCTGGAAGACTTCGCCGACGGCACCGTGTCGGTCAACGACTGTCTGCGCCCGGTGTCGCGCTATTTCGATCGCATCGTTCGCCCCGAGCAGTTGCTCACCGCGTTGCCACGGGCCATCCGCGCCCTCACAGACCCGGCACTGTGCGGCCCGGTGACCCTGGCCTTGCCGCAGGACGTGCAGACGGAGGCATACGATTATCCCGCGTCGTTTTTTGCGCCCCGCGAGATCGTCTTCCGTGCGCCGATCCCCACCGACGACGAGCTGATGCTCGCCCTCGACGCCATCGAGGCGTCCCAGCGCCCGGTGATCGTCGCCGGGGGTGGCGCGTTGTATGCCAAGGCCACGCCCGAACTGCTCGCCTTCGCCGACCGCCACGGCGTGCCGGTGTGCGAAACCCAGGCCGGCAAGGGCGCCATGCCGTGGAACCACCCGCTGCAACTCGGCCCCGCCGGGGTCTGCGGCTCCACCGCCGCCAATGCGATCCTTCGCGACGCCGACCTGGTGATCGCCGTGGGTACCCGGCTGCAGGATTTCACGACCGGTTCCAATGCGCTGTTCCGCCATGTGCCGATCCTCTCGATCAACGTGAACACGTTCGACACGCTCAAGGGCGACGGCGTGGAAGTGATCGGCGATGCCGCCCAGGTGCTGGACGACCTGAGCTTCGGTCTCGAGGGCTGGGCCGCGCCGGACGCGTGGACCGAGCGCGCCCGCGAGGCCGCGCGCGCCTGGGTCGACACCGTCTCGCGGATCACCGGGCAGCGCCACGCGCCCCTGGGCCGCCGGCCCTACGACGGTGAAGTGATCGGCGCGGTGCAACGCTCGTCCACCACCTCGGCCATGCGCGACATCGTCGTGTGCGCCGCGGGTACGCTGCCGGCCGAACTGGAAAAGCTCTGGCGCACCGAAACCGCCGGCGGCTACCACATGGAATACGGTTACTCGTGCATGGGATATGAGATCGCGGGCGGCCTGGGGGTGAAGATGGCCCACCCTGATCGCGAGGTGATCGTGATGGTAGGCGACGGCAGCTACCTCATGATGAATTCCGAGCTCGCCACCTCGGTGATGCTCGACGCCAAGCTGATCGTGGTGCTGCTCGACAACCGCGGCTACGGCTGCATCAACCGGTTGCAGCAGGCGACCGGCGGCGCGCCGTTCAACAACCTGTTCGACGATTGCGTGCAGGGACGCCATGGCGCTCCCCGCGTCGATTTCGCGGCCCACGCGCGCGCTCTCGGTGCCATCGCCGAACACGTGGCCGACATCGCCGGGCTCGAAGCGGCGCTCGAGCGGGCCCGGGCAGCCGATCGCACCTATCTCGTCTGCATCGATACCGACCCCGCGCGCACCACCGACGATGGCGGGGCGTGGTGGGAGGTGGCGGTGCCGGAAGTCTCCCCGCGAACGGCCGTGCGCGAGGCGCGCGCGGCCTACGAAACCGCCATGGCCGACCGCAAGACCGGAAAACCCTCCCCATGAAGAACGACCCCATCCGTATCGGCATCAACCCCATTTCGTGGAGCAACGACGACCTGCCGTCGCTGGGCGGCGAGACACCGCTCTCCACGGCGCTCAGCGAAGGCAAGGCCATCGGCTACGAAGGCTTCGAACTGGGCAACAAGTTTCCCAAGGACCCCACGCAACTGCGCGAGCTCATGGCCGGTTACGGCCTCGACGTGGTCTCGGGCTGGTATTCGGGCCGCGTCGCCGCACGCCCGGCGGCGGAGGAACGCGAGGCGGTGGCGGGGCACCTGCGATTGCTCGCGGAAAACGGGTGCAACGTCATGGTCTACGGCGAGGTCGCCGATGCGATCCAGGGTGAGGCGGTGCCGCTGTACAAGCGCCCGCGCTTCCGCGACGACGACGCGTGGAAGCGATACGGCGAGCGGCTTACCGAGTTCGCGCGCTTCACGCTCTCGCACGGCGTGCGGCTGGCCTACCACCACCACATGGGTGCCTACGTGGAAGCGCCCGACGACGTCGACCGCCTGATGGCCCACACCGGCGACGAGGTGGGACTGCTCTTCGACAGCGGGCATACGTTCTTCGGCGGCGGCGACCCGCTGGCGGTGCTCGACCGCCACATCGCGCGCATCTGCCACGTGCACTGCAAGGACGTGCGCCCCGAGATCGTGCGGCTCGCACGCAACCGCCACTGGACCTTCCTCGAGTCGGTACTCAACGGCGCCTTCACGGTGCCGGGCGATGGCGTGATCGATTTCGCCGCCATCGTCGAACGGCTCAAGCACCACGGCTACCAGGGCTGGCTGGTCGTGGAGGCCGAGCAGGATCCCACCGTGGCGCCGAGTTTCGACTACGCCCAGAAGGGCTATCGCACGCTGCGCGCGCTGCTCGACCACGATACGGTCAGGGAGGTCGCATGAGCCTGCTCGTGAAGGCCGCCGCCGAGGGCGAGGCCATCGTCACCGTCACGCCGCAATCGGCGAACTGGAAACACGTCGGCTTCGCCGCCCGGCGCCTGCCGGCCGGCGAGCGTCGCACGCTGGCGCTGCCGGCCGATCGCGAAGGCTGCCTCGTGGTGCTGACCGGCACCGTCGACGTGCGCATCGGCGAGCGGTCGTGGTCCGCCGTCGGCGATCGTACGAGCGTGTTCGACGAACGCTCGCCGCATGCGATCTACGCGCCGCCCGGCAGCCTCTTCGAGATCACCGCATCGACGGATGCCGAACTGGCCCTTGCCAGCGCCCCCGCGACCGGCCGCTTCGAGGCGCGCCTGATCGACCCGGCGGGCATGAAGCGCTCGGTGCGCGGTACGGGCGCGAACACGCGCTACGTGTGCGACATCCTCCCGGAGACCGAGCCGGCCGAATCCTTGCTGGTCGTGGAGGTGCTCACGCCCGCCGGGCACTCATCGAGCTATCCGCCCCACAAACACGACACCGACGCCGTGCCGGACGAGAGCGTGCTGGAAGAAACCTACTACCACCGCATCGATCCGCCGCAGGGCTTCGCCTTCCAGCGTGTCTACACCGACGAGCGCGACATCGACGAATCGATGGCGGTCGGCGACCACGACGTGGTGATGGTGCCGCGCGGCTATCACCCGGTGGTCATGCCGCACGGTTACCGCGGCTATTACCTCAACGTGATGGCCGGCCCGCGCCGCGCCTGGCATTTCCGCAACGACCCCGCCCACGAATGGATGATCGCGCGCTGAGCGCGTGACCCGGAGCCCTCACATGTCCGCCCAACCTTCCAACACCCCGCTGCCTCGTGTCGTCCACAGGGTGGCCGGCCAGCCCTACGACGGCGCGCCGCATGGCCATGCCCCCGTGTACGACCCGGCGCATGGCCACGTCAGTGCCGAGGTGGCGCTCGCGTCGGTCGCCGACGTGGATGCGGGCGTGCGCGCCGCGCACGCTGCCTTTCCCGCCTGGTCGCAGACGCCGCCCCTGCGCCGCGCCCGCGTGATGTTCCGCTTCAAGGAGCTGATCGAACGCGACATGGACCGCCTCGCCCGCGTGATCGTCGCCGAACATGGCAAGGTACTCTCCGACGCCAAGGGCGAACTCGTGCGTGGCCTGGAAGTGGTGGAATACGCCTGCGGCATCCCCGAGCTGCTCAAGGGCGAATACACCGAACAGATCGCCAACGGCATCGATGCCTGGACCGTGCGCCAGGCGCTCGGCGTCTGCGCGGGCATCACGCCGTTCAACTTCCCGGCGATGGTGCCGATGTGGATGTTTCCCATGGCCATCGCCTGCGGCAACACCTTCGTGCTGAAGCCGTCCGAACGCGATCCCTCGCTCGCGGTGGAGCTTGCGTCGTTACTGAAAGAAGCCGGCCTGCCCGACGGCGTGTTCAACGTGATCCACGGTGACAAGGTCGCCGTCGACGCCCTGCTCGACCATCCGCTCGTGCGCGCGGTCAGCTTCGTCGGCTCCACGCCCATCGCTGAATACATCTACGCGCGTGGCACCGCGAACGGCAAGCGCGTACAGGCCCTGGGCGGGGCGAAGAATCACATGGTGGTGATGCCCGACGCCGAACTGGACAAGGTCGCCGACGCGCTGATCGGTGCGGGCTACGGTGCGGCAGGCGAACGCTGCATGGCGATTTCGGTGGCGGTCGCGGTCGGCGATGCGACGGCCGACGCGCTCGTGGCGAAGCTCAAGCCGCGCGTGGAAGCCCTGCGCATCGGCCACGGGCTCGACGAGACGGTGGAGATGGGCCCCGTCGTCACCGGTGCGCATCGCGACCGCATCACCGGCTACATCGACGATGGCGTGGCATCGGGCGCCGAGCTCGTCGTAGACGGCCGCGGCCATCGCGTCGCCGGCTGCGAGCAGGGGTTTTTCGTCGGCGGCACGCTCTTTGACCGGGTCACGCCGGATATGCGCATCTACAAGGAAGAAATTTTCGGGCCAGTGCTCTGCGTCGTGCGAGTACCCGATTTCGGCACGGCGCTTGAATTGGTCAACGCGCACGAATACGGCAACGGCACGTCGATATTCACGCGCGACGGCTATATCGCCCGCGAGTTCGGCCATCGCGTGCAAGTGGGTATGGTCGGCATCAATGTGCCCATTCCCGTACCCATGGCGTTCCACAGTTTCGGCGGATGGAAGAAGAGCCTGATGGGAGACCATCACGCCCACGGCCCGGAATCCGTGCGCTTCTACACAAAACAGAAGGCCATTACACAGCGCTGGCTGAACCTCACCGAAAGCGTCGGCGCCGAGTTTGCAATGCCCACCCATTAGCATGACAAAATGCGTCGGTTGTGCGTACCGAAAACCTTGTGCGTCGCAACTTAAATAATCAGAACGTCATAACGCAAAAGCGTAATTTTTCACTTCAGGGAGAAGGGTCGATGCGCATTCAGTTCAAAACGCGTCCTCTTGCCGGTCTCGTGCTCGCGTGCCTGGGCTTCGCCGCTGGCGCCGCTCACGCACAGGACGCCTCCGGCAGCAAATACCTCTTCGGCGATTGGGGCGGCGAACGCACCCGGCTGGCCGAGAAGGGCATCACGTTCGACTTCGGCTACGGCTTCGAAGCCGCACACAACTACAGCGGCGGCGATCGCGAGATCACCCGCTACACCGACCAGTGGAAGTTCGGCGCGAGTTTCGATCTGGACAAGCTGTGGAACTGGCAGGGCGCCAAGTTCAACATCATGATCACCGACCGCAACGGCCACGACATCGGCGCCGACGCGAACATCGGCAACAACCAGCTCATCCAGGAAGTCTACGGCCGCGGCCAGACCTGGCACCTCACCATCTTCCAGCTCGAGCAGAAGTTCTTCAACGACCGCCTGACGTGGAAGATCGGCCGTATGCCGGTCGGCGAGGACATCAACCAGTTCTCGTGCGACTTCATGAACCTCTCGTTCTGCGGCGCGCAACCCGGCAACATCGTGGGCGACTACTGGGTGAACTGGCCGACCAGTCAGTGGGCGACGGTGCTGAAGTTCGCCACCACGCAAGACACCTTCGTGCAGCTGGCGGCCTACCAGGTCAACCCGAAGTACGTCGACGACTCCTACGCGCGCCACAACGGCCTGAAGCCGAACTTCCCCAGCGGCACCACCGGCTGGCTGCTTCCGCTCGAGTTCGGCTGGAAGCCCACGGTCAACGGCCTGCCGGGTTCGTACCGCGCGGGCGTCTGGTACAACACCTCCAAGGGCAATGACGTCTTCTACGACGTCAACCACGAGCCGCGCGCGCTCACCGGCGACGAGCCGCTGCAGCGCACGTCGCGTCGCGGTGCGTGGATCACCTTCCAGCAGCAGGTGACCGGTGAGGCCGGTGGCAAGGGCACTAACCTGTTCCTGAACATCGCCTCGGCCGATCACCAGACCTCGCCCACCAATAACCAGATCTCGCTGGGCATGGAGTACAAGGGCATCTTCGATCGCCCGAACGACTTCGTGGGCGCGGCGCTCGGCTTCACCCACGCCAACGGCGACGTGGCGAAGTACCAGCGTCTCTACAACGCCACCCATCCGGGCCAGGAAGGCCTGGTGAAGGACGGCTACGAGAAAGTGGCCGAAGTGTTCTACAGCTGGTCGCCGATCCCCTCGATCGCCCTGCGTCCGAACCTGCAATACATCAAGGATCCGGGCGGCATCAAGGAAAAGGACAACGCGTTCATCCTCGGCCTGAAGGCGAGCGTGGCGTTCTGACGGTCTAGCGCCGAGGGGCCCTCGCCCGTACGCGGGCGGGGCCCTTTCGGCGCATCGCCAAGGATGGACTGCCCGGATATGCTTGCCCGCTGAACGACAACGAGCACCCGGCATGATCGAACTGGTCGGTTTCGACGGCGACGATACCCTCTGGCACAGCCAGGAATACTACGACCGCGCACAGGATGCCTTCGAAGCCATCCTCGGCCGGTACATCGACCTGGCCAGCGACGGCCTCCGCGAGCGACTGCTCGCCACCGAACGCGGCAATATCGGCCTGTTCGGCTACGGCGCCAAGGGCATGACCCTCTCCATGATCGAGTCGGCCATCGAGCTGACCGACGGGCGCATCGACGCCCGCGACATCCACCGCATCGTACGCCTGGGCAAAGAGGTGCTTTCCCATCCGGTCGAGCTGCTGCCCGGCATCCGCGACGCGGTCGAACGCGTGGCCCGGACGCATCGGGTGGTGCTCATCACCAAGGGCGATCTCTTCCATCAGGAGAGCAAGGTCGCACGCTGTGGCCTGGCCGACGTGTTCCACCGCATCGAGATCGTCTCGGAGAAGGATCCTCCCGCCTACACGCGGCTGTTCCGCGAACTGGCGGTACCCCCCGAGCGCTTCGCGATGGTCGGCAATTCGTTGAAATCCGACATCGCGCCGGTCGTCGACCTGGGCGGCTGGGGCGTCTACATGCCTTACCACAGCACGTGGGCCCATGAAGTGGTCACCGGCTTCACCATGACCGAGCGGGTGGTCGAGGTACTCGGCGCGGACGCCATCCCGGATGCCATCGCCCGGATGGGTTGATTCAGCGTTTCCACGTTTCTTTCGCGCCGCCACGCCCACCCTGTGCGCCGTAACGACGGAGGCACACGATGGACCATCGCATCCGCCTCGGCTGGCAGGTGATACGCACCACCTCGAAGGGGTTCAGCGACGACGAGCTGATGACCCGCGCCGCGGCCCTGGCTTTCTACTCGGCGCTGTCCTTCGCGCCGCTGCTGGTGCTGCTGCTGTGGGTGGTCGCATCCCTGCGCCCCGAATGGCAGGCCCAGCTCGTCGACAGCCTGAACGGGCTGGTCGGCCAACGTGCCTCCGACGCCGTGCGGCTGGTGATCGAAAACGCCAAGCAGCGACCCAACGTCGGCAGCATGGCGGGCGTGATCGGCCTGGGCGTGACCCTCATCGGTGCCTCTGCGGTATTCGCCCAGTTGCAGGGCGCGCTCAACCGGGTGTGGGGCCTGCAGCCGCGCCCCGGCAACACGCGGCACGCGATCCTGGGCTGGCTGCGGGCCCGGCTGCATGCGCTGGGCCTGCTGCTGTCGCTGGCCTTCCTGCTGGTGATCTCGCTGTCGGCCAGCGCGCTGATCGCCGTGTTCGTGCGCGGCGGCACCACCGGCTGGCATGCGCTGGAAACCGTGATCTCGCTGGCCGTCTTCGTGGTGATCTTCGGCGCGATCTACAAGGTGCTGCCCGACGCGATCATCGAGTGGCGCGACGCCGCCATCGGTGCCTCGCTGACCGCCCTGCTCTTCGTGGTCGGCAAGGTCGCCATCGGCATCTATCTCGAACGCAGCAACGTCGGCGGGCCCTACGGGCCGGCCGGCGGCGTGGTGGTGCTACTGGTGTGGGTCTACTACTCGGCGCTCATCCTGCTGCTCGGCGCCGAGCTGACCGAAGCGGTGGCCGAAGCCCGGGGCACGCCCATCCAGCCGCGCGCGTATGCCATGTCCATCAAGCCATCCCCCCTTGACCCAGCCATCACGACGGCGGGGGTATCCCTGAAACGAAAATCCGAGGAGGACACCCGATGAAAACCCACCTTTTCGCAATCGCCGCCCTTGTCCTGGCGACCGGCGCGGTGGTCGACACCCCCGTGCAGGCCCAGGCGCGCCGTAGCCAGCACCAGGTCTGCCGCGACGTGCAGGTCAAGCACATCAATTCGAAGGACGACAACCGCCTGATCGGTACCGGCGTCGGCGCCGTCGCGGGCGGCCTGCTCGGTAACCAGGTCGGCGGCGGCAAGGGCAAGACGCTCGCCACGGTGGCAGGTGCGGTCGGCGGCGGCTACGTCGGCAACCGCGTCCAGAAGAACCACCAGGACCAGAACGCCACCTACGAGACCCGGCGCGAATGCCACTGGGTGAACGACTGACGTAAGCATCCGGACGCCGGGACGGTCTTAGAGGGAGTTACCCCCTTTGCGGAGGCTTTCATGAGTACCGATCCCGAGCGTCGCCGGTTTCTCGGCGTCCTGGCCGTCACGACGGCCAGTGCCGTTTCCCTCCCCTTCGTGTTGCGCGCGACCCGGCCTGCCGTGGCCGCCGACGCGCCGCCGCCCGCCCAGGGCGGAAGCGTCACCATCGACGAATTCGCACCCGACAAGAAGCCGCTGGGCAGCCGCACGGAGCCACGCGTCGTCATGACCGACGAGGCGTGGCGGGCGAAGCTCGGTGCGCGCTCGTATGACGTGATGCGCCATGACGGGACGGAGCGGGCGTACTCGGGGCCCGGATGGAACCGCCACGATAACGGCATCTACCGGTGCCTGGGCTGCGACACGGCCCTGTACGACTCGGCGACCAAGTTCGATTCCGGCACGGGCTGGCCTAGCTTCTGGCAGCCGATATCCCGAAAGAACATCGTGCAGACCGACGACCGCAGCCTGGCGATCGAAGACCGCACGGCGGTAAGTTGCGCACGATGCGGCTCGCACCTGGGACACGTGTTCGATGACGGCCCCGATCCGACAGGCCTGCGGTATTGCATGAACGCCGTGGCGATGCGTTTCGTCCCGGTCCCTGGGGTCCACATCACGTTGTAGGCGCGCCCCGCGCGCGATCCGGCGCAAGCCGACATGGCTCCGATACGGTCCGCTCCCACCCCGACAGTCGTTACCGTAGGGCTGGAAGCGAATCGCATCGGCGAGCCGGCATCGTGCCGGCGACGGTGTCGTTCGCACCGTCGCCGCGCTGAGGGTTCGCGGAGGCGGCCCCGCTCCCACTCGATTCAGGCAAGGTACGCGGCGATCAACGATCGACGGGCGCGAAGGCGAATTCCTTCGGCGGCGTGTCGCCCTTCAGGTAACGCACGAAGTAATCCCAACGACGACGGGTCATGTACGGCGTGGCCGCACCGTAGCCGTGATGCGCGTTGGGGATCATGACCAGGTCGAAATCCTTGTTGGCTTTGATCAGTGCATCCACCACGAGCAACGTCTCGTACGGCGGGACATTGTCGTCCGAAGTGCCGTGCGCCAGCATCAGGTGGCCCTTGAGGCCTCCCACCCATTTCTGGTTGGCCTGATCGTCATAGTTCGACGTGCCGTCCTTGTTCTTCACCAACAGGCCCTGCCACTTCTCCGCCCAGTCGTCTTCGTAGTTGCGGTTGTCGTGGTTGCCCGACTCGGAGATACCCACCTTGAACACGTCCGGATAACGGAACATCGCCGTCGCCGTGGCGTTACCGCCGCCGGAATGCCCCCAGATACCGACGCGATCGCCGTCGAGCCAACGGTGTTCCTTCACCAGCTGTTTCACCGCGGCCACCTGGTCGGGCAGCGTGTTGTCGCCGATATTCTTGAAGTACGCATCGTGGAACGCCTTCGAGCGCCACGGCGTGCCCATGCCGTCGACCGCGACCACCACGAAGCCGAGTTCGGCCAGCGCCTGGTTATCGCCATGCGAGGGGATGAAGCTGCGCGTACGCACCGAACCGGTCTGCGGACCCGGGTAGATGTAGACCACCAGCGGATACGTCTTCGACGGGTCGAAATGCGACGGCTTGAACATCTGCCCGTAGAGGTCGGTCTTGCCGTCACGCGCCTTGACCGTGAACGCGGTCGGCGCGACCCAGCCGGCGGCCTTCAGGCGCGAGATGTCGGCACGGGCGATCTCCTTGACCGTCGCGCCGGTGTCGCTGCGACGGACCACCGCCACGGGCGGCGTATCGATCGTCGAATACGAATCGAAGAAATACGTGCCGTCCTTCGACATCGAGACGGTGTGGTCGGAGGTCTCCGGCGTCAGCAGCGTCAGGTTGCTCCCGTCGAAGTTCACCTTGTAGAACGACTGGTAATACGGATCGACGCCCTTCTCACGCCCTACGCCCCGGAACCAGATGGTTTTGGTCTTCGGATCGATGTGCAGCACCTGGGTGACGTTCCAGTCGCCCTTGGTGATCGCGTGCTCGAGCTTGCCGGTCTTGAGGCTGTACATGTACAGGTGGCCCCAGTTGCTCCGCTCGGAGAACCAGATCACCTCGTCGGTCTCGGGCACGTATTGCCAGTTGGCCATCTCGTTGCCGCCCTCGAAGTACGTCTTCGCCTTCTCGTCGAAGACGGTGCGCACCTCGCCGGTCTCCGGATTGGCCACGCGGAACCACTCCTGCGTGTGGTCGCGCGCGGTGGAGACGAAGGCCACGCTCTTGCCGTCGGCCGACCAGCGTACGTCGTCCCATACGCCCGGGCTGCACGACACGTCGTCACAGATGGTCGAACGGTGCTGGTCGGGCGGCATCTTGAACCGCACCACTTTCTTCGTCGGCACGTCGATGACCACGCGCTCGATCATGGTCACGTCCTTGTCGCCCGGCAGCGGGTATTTCCACGTGTCCACGTTGGGGTGGCCCACGTTGACGCTCACCAGCGTCATCTCGCCGGTCTTGCGCTGGTCCTGCTGAAACGTGGCGATCTTCTTCGAATCAGGCGACCAGACCAGGATGGCCTCGTCGGTGTGCTTCCAGCCAGCGTTGTCGGTGGCGTAGCCGTAGTCCTTCACGCCATCGGTGGTCAGCTGGGTTTCGGCACCGGTGGCGACGTCGCGCACCCAGAGGTTCCAGTCACGGATGAAGGCTTCGGACGTGCCGTCGGGCGACTTCAGGCCCGGCTCTTCGCCGTACGGCTTGCCGTTGGGGTCTTTCTTGACCGCGGCCAGCTCGCACTTGCCGATCGCCTTGTCGCAGGTGTAGCGCTTGCCGCCGGCGGTGACGTCCAGGCCATCGTCCGGCCGCACCGTGAACGCCGTGACGGGAATCTTCGCCGACTCGACCTTCTTGCCCGTGACCGACGACAGCGCGGCCGCCAGCTTGTCGCGGTCGAACGAGGGCGAGGCCTGCCCGGTGGCGGCATCGACGGTGATGAACTGGTCGCCGTTGGCATCGTGGTCGCGATACCAGAAGTGGCTGTCGTCGATCCACGTCACACGCTGCACGGCGTGGTCGACCAGCGGCATCGTCTTGTTCGCGAGCATCGACTCGGCGCGACGGTAATCGTCGACGCCGGTCTGCGCGGCGACCGATCCGGTCAGGGCGAGGAGGACGGCGCCAGCGAGCGCCGGGTGGAGTCTGGACATTGCAAATCCCCGTGGCTTAACCGCGGCACGGACGTGCCGCTAACCGCACGAGGCTAGCCCCCGGGCGGGGGCCGGGCGTATGCCAGAGGTCACGGGTGGGGCGACGAAGCCCGCCGGAGGCGGAACCGGCGCCCTTCCCGTTCGGTGAGTTTCAGGGCCAGCCGGTCGGGCAGCAGCTTGAACAGCGCCTTGATCACGCGGTTGACCCGCCCGTTGACGTAGACGATCTCGCCCGCTTCCACCGCATCCAGGCCCTGCCGGGCCACGGTGGGTGCGTCCATCCACAGGAACGACGGCATGTTGGATACCAGCTGCCGGGCCCCGTTGACGTCGTGGAATTCCGAATAGGTGAAGCCCGGGCACAACGCCGTCACGTGCACGCCCGTGCCGAGCGTCTCCAGCGCCAGCGACTGCGAAAAGCGGATGAGGTACGCCTTGGACGCGCCATAGAGCGTGTGCCCCGCCGATCCCGGCACGAGGCCGGCGAGCGACGCGACGTTGACGATGCGGCCGTAGCCGCGGGCCTTCATCCCGGGCAACAGGCGCCAGATGAGTTCGGTGGGCGCGGTCATCATCACCTGCATGAAGGCGGCGTGGGTCGACCAGGGCTGCTCGTCCAGGTAATCGGTGACGCCGTAGCCGGCGTTGTTGACCAGCACGTCGATATGCAGGCCCTGCGAGGCCAGCGCCGCGACGAGCGCCTCGGGACCATCCGGCCGGGCGAGGTCCAGCGGCGCGACCACCGCCTCGATCGCGTGCCGGTCGCGCAGTTCCGCGGCGATGGCTTCAAGGCGATCGGCACGCCGCGCGGTCAGCACAAGGTCGAAACCGCGCCGCGCGAGTTCGCGCGCGAAGGCTTCGCCGATGCCCGCGGACGCGCCGGTGACCAGTGCCCTTCGATTGGATGCCATGCCTGCCTCCCGTGATGAACGTATCGCCGAGTATGCACCCGGCGTAGATGAACGAATGAATGACGTGGTGATGCCTACCACGGGGTATTCACGCCTTCGTGCCGCCTCCGGACGCGATGCTGGTGTCATCCACAACGGCCAGGAGCCACGACCATGACGAACACGACCGACCACGACATCAAGGTGCTCAACGGCCTGATCGAGACCACGATCGACAGCGCCGAAGGTTACGGCGAAGCCGCCAAGGACGCTCACAACACGCGTTACGCCGCGGCGTTCCAGCAGCGCGCTTCGGAGCGTCGTCAGGTGACGCAGCGCCTCCAGCAGCAGGTCGCGTCGCTCGGCGGCAAGCCGGAAGACGACGGTACCGTGCTGGCGAAGGCGCATCGCATGTTCGTCGAGCTGCGCGCCAAGATCAGCTCGAAGGACGACACCGTCATCGTCGATGAAGTCGAGCGCGGCGAGGACCACATCAAGGCCAAATACGAAGACGCCCTGAAGGATACCGACCTGAGCGCCGGCACCCGTTCGCTCGTCCAGGAGGCGTACACCTCGGTCAAGAGCGGCCACGACCAGATGCGCGACCTCAAGCACGCCCTGCACGGCACGAACTGAGTCGGCACGGTGTGATCAGGCGGGCCCCGACGGGGCCCGCTTTTTTTTCCTGTCGTTTGACCGGGCAAGGCAACATTGCCATGGCCCATGCCGGTATCCATGGCCCGCTAGTCGGTGTTCGCGAGCACCCTTCCGATGCAGCGCCCTCGCGACAAACGATCGCATCGCGGTGGGTCCCGGCCTGCGCCGGGACGACGGTGGGAGCGTCGCACCGGCGCAGACAGGTGCTCAGGAGGAGACCTCCAGGAAAGCGAAGCATAAAAAAACGGAGCCTCGCGGCTCCGTTTTGCATGGCGACACCGGGTGGCGATTACTGCCCGCCCTGGTCCTCGGCCATCAGCGCGTTGATCTTGTCCTTGTGCGCTTCGTAGAAGGCGACGTTCTTCTGGTTCACCTTCGACTGGTCGACGTACTGGGCCATCTGCGGATTCTTCTTCGCTTCGGAAGCGATGGCGGCGTTGGTGACGGCCAGATTCGCGAGCAGGAATTCGCGCGGCGTGAAACCGTTGGCCTTGATCAGCGGCTCGATGCGCGGGTCCGAATCCGTGATCTGCTTGGCCAGATCGTCGAGCGAGTGAATCTTTGAAAAATCGGTCTGGGCATTCTTCGGCTCGATGCCCTGCTTCTTGGCCTCCTGCGACACCTTCACGATGCGGTTGAACACGTCGTCGGTGAGGGTGTAGGTCTGAATCGCCTGCTTATCGGACGCGGGGATCTGCGACGCCGGGTTGGGCGCGGCCGGAGCGGCCTGTTGGGCGAACGCGGCGGGGGCCAGGGCCAGCAGCGAGGCGGCGAGGATATAACGGAACTTCACGGGCTTCTCCTTGGGTTTCGGTCCGTGCTGGACGGCCGCCAGCATAAAACGGCAGATGTTAGGCAGGTGTCTGCCCGGTCAGCGGGATTTCAGGTTGCCGGGCCACGTTCCAGCCCATTGCGTTGTAGAGGTGGTAGCGTGCCACGCCGATGTATTCGTGCAACGCGAAGTCGGCGAAGAAGATGTTTTCCGACGACGGCAGCCAGTCGTAGCGTGCGGTCACGTAATCGCCGCGTACCGGCTCGGCGGGGATGCCGAAATGGGCGAAGTACAACAGCGATCGTTTCAGGTGCACCGCCGACGATACCAGCACGACCTTGTCCGCCCCGAAGCTCATCAGCAACGGCCGGCTGAACTGCGCATTCTGGAAGGTGTTAAGGCTGCGCGATTCGAGGATGAGGTCGTCCCGGGGCACGCCCAGGCGGTCCAGCGTCACCGCGTAGACGTCGGCTTCGGCTTTTTTCAGCTTCATGGCGTCGCCGCCGCTGACTTCCACCTTGCACACCGCCCCGGTGGCCTTGCACGACCGATAAAGTTGCGCCGCTTCGAGGATGCGCCCGTTGGCGTAAAGACTCGGCTCGATCACCCCGACGCCGGTGCGCACCGTGCCGGCGCCGAGCAACACGATGGCGTTGCGATGGCCCCATGCCGCCACGTCGGGCGGAAAACCCGATTGCAGTCGATCGAGCAGCAGGCCGGTGAGCGGGCCGCAGCCGGCGATGAAGAGCCAGGCGAAGGCGACGAGGGTCATCGCGGCACCGGCGCCACGGCGGCGACGCCAGGACAGCAGCAGGCCGGTGACCAGAAGCAGAAGGAAGAAAGGAAGGATCATGGGCGCGGAGCGTAGCAAAGCCGGTGGACGGCCGTGCTACCGCCACGGTCGTCCACCGGCCCGCGCCCGTGCGGTCAGCCGAACAGCTTCGCCGCGATCTCGGCGATGTGCTTGCCCTGGAAGCGGGCGCCATCCAGGTCGGTCGCGCTGGGCATGCGCGAGCCGTCGCCGCCGGCGAGGGTGCTGGCACCATACGGCGTGCCACCCTTGACCTCGTCCACGCCCATCTGGCCCTGGAACGAATACGGCAGGCCCACCGGGATCAGGCCCAGGTGCATCAGGTTGGTGATGACCGAGAACAACGTGGTTTCCTGGCCGCCATGCTGGCTGGCCGTGGAAACGAACGCGCCGCCCACCTTGCCGTTGAGCGCGCCCTTGGCCCACAGGCCGCCGGTGCGGTCGAAGAAGCTGGCCATCTGCGACGGCATGCGGCCATACCGCGTGGGCACGCCGACGATGATCGCGTCGTAGTTCACCAGGTCGTCGACCTGGGCCTCGGGGTGGGCGTGGTCGCTGATGAAGCCCGCGGCCTTGGCCACCTCGGGCGGCGCGGTCTCGGGCACGCGCTTGATGTCGACCTGCGCGCCGGCGGCGCGGGCGCCCTCGGCTTCGGCCTCGGCCATCTTCACGATGTGCCCGTAGGAGGAGTAATAAAGCACCAGCACCTTTGCCATCGTCGTCTCCGGGGTTGCTGCAGGGGTGGGATGATGCCCCTACTATGCCCGCTCAGGCCGTGCTCGCCTCGTGCACAGGCGCGAACGGTGCGTTCCATCCACAGGACTCCCATGATCGAAGAGGCGATCCAGCCCGAACGCGAGGAGCGGCTCAGCGCCGAGCGCGCCTACGAGCTTTACTGGGCGGACGTGCTCGACGGCGACGCCACGTTCCTCTGCACGGGCAACGGATGCACGGCGCGGCTGATCTGCGCCTGCCTGGACAAGCCCGAGCAGAACCTGCGTATCCGGCCGTATTTCCGCTCCCGCCGCCTCGACGACCACGCGCCCACCTGTGAGGTGGCCCATGGCAAGGCCGGCGCGGCGCGGGAGAAAGGCCCCGACGTCTTCGACGCCGAACGTCCGCGCGACCACTTCCGCGAGCGCGTGCTATCCGCCGCGCCGCGCGCCCGGACGAGCGCACCCGCGGCACCCCGCGCCAGCCGGTACTACCGGCTGTCGTCGCTGGTGCAGAAGTTCCTGGAGCATCGCCGCGACGGCGACCTGGACACCGCCACCGTCGACATGGGCGGCGAAACGCTCACCTACGCCGGCCTCTTCCGCAACGTCTACCGGCAAAAAGTGGCCGATCTCACCGGCACGCGTGCGATCTGGTGGGGCACCGCGTCCCTCCGGGCGACCCGCGAAGGCGGCTACTACCTGCGCTTTTCGCGCGCGTTCCGCCACGACGACGCCGACCTGCATCCCACCGTGACGCTCACGGCCCGCGACATCGAGGCCTACCCCGTGCGGCGCCTGCTGCGCGCGCGGCTGGACAAGCTCATCGCCGAAGGCGGCCGCTGCGTCGCCTTCCTCTGGGCCAGACCGTGGATGCCGAAAGACGCCGAATCGCCGTTCGTCCGCTTCTACGTCGACAACCTCGACCACATCGACGTGCGCGGGATGGAGATCCTCGAAGAACTGCAACAGACCTCGAGGGTGCGTTAACGGGACGTGCCGCCGGTCACACTTCGGCGACACGGCCTAACCCTTTCGGGGGTAGGGACCGGTCCTTGCGTGCGCAATGCTTCGATCCTGTCCCATTCGCCGGAGGATCGGCCGATGTATCGCATCGACAGCCCCTGTCCCGATTCCGAGTGCCGTCCCGCCACGGTCATCGTCGATCTCTCGCAACGCTCCGCCGCCATCGAGCCCGGGGATCTCCCCGGCACCGAAAACCTGGTGGCGAAGCTGCGCGGTCGCGCCTCGCTCACCGAGATCGCGCTCGACGATGCGATGAACGACCTGTTGCTGGTCTACCGCGCGGCCCGGGCAGCCGACGGGGAGAACGCCGGGGCCATCCTGTTCCGTCGGCGGGACGCGGCACGGCCGGGCGCCGACGATCCGCCCGCCGCCGTGCGCACCCTGGCCGGCCTCTTGTTCGAAAACCTCCGCGCGGAGATGCCCAACACGCCGTTGCTCGCCCACGTGGCCCTGGCGCTGCGCGCCATCGTGCCGGGCTCCCCGCCCGTGACCGTGCCCGTGGCCGCCCGTGGAGCGCTTGCCAGTTGGCAGGAGCGCCGGGCGGTCACGTTCATGGAAGACCGTCTGGACCAGTCCTTTCCCGTCGCCGCCGTCGCGAAGGCCTGCGGTCTGTCGGTCAATCATTTTTCCCGGGCCTTCCGGCGCAGCACCGGCAAGCCGCCCCATCGCTGGCTGCTCGACCGGCGGGTGGAACGTGCCCAGTCGCTCCTGCGCAGCACCGACATGTCGCTGGCCGACGTGGCCCTGGCCTGCGGTTTCGCCGAACAAAGCCACTTCACCCGCGTGTTTACCCGCACCGTGGGACGACCGCCCGGGGCGTGGCGCCGAACGGCGGAGTGACCACCGGTCGCCGCGAGCGCGGCCCTTTCGTCCCGCCGAGCGCGGCGGACTTCCACGCTTCCCGGACACGCATCGATCATGGTCGACCGCGACGCCCGCCCGGCCACGTACCTGGCCCTGGGCCGTAACCTCCTGCGTACCGGCTCGCGCCTGCGCGATGCCGTCGGCCGCCGCACGCAGCGCGAGTTCGGCATCACCGCCCTGCAAGGCGACATGCTGCTCCTGCTCGCCGGCCGGCAAAGCATGATCTGCGCCGAACTGGCCGCGGCCTGCGGCGTCAATGCGAGCACGGTGACCCATGCCGTCGACGCGGCCATCGGCCGCGGCCTCATGCGGCGCGACCGGAATGTCGGCGACCGCCGCCTGGTCGATATCGCGATCACGCCCGAGGGTGTCGCCGTGGCGGCGCGGATGGAGACATTGCTCGCCGAGGTGGCCGCGGACGCCGTCCACGGCATGAGCCCGGCGGAGATCACCCGGTTCGCCGCCGGGGTGGCCCGGGTCGGGCGCAACCTGGCGGCGCCGTGAATCAGGCCCGCCGGGCGAGGATCAGATGCAGGCCGAACAGGGTAAAGACCACCCCCGCGCCGCCGTCGATCCACCGGGCGGCGCGCACGTAGCCCCGGCGCATCGCCGGCATCGCGAAGATCGCCGCCACCAGGCCGAACCACAGCACGGTTTCGGCCGTTACCAGCGCCCACAGGCCCCATCGGGCCGACGAGGCTACGCCGTCGCCGAGAAAGGCCGAGAAGATCGACGCAAAATAGATCGCCGCCTTGGGATTGGCGAGATTGGTCGCCAGCCCGCGCAGGAGGGCCCGGCCGGGGCTGGAATCGCGCACGTCCACCTCGGGCACCGCGTCAGCCGGGCTGGCCTTCCACGCCGCCCGGAGCATCTGCAGGCCCATCCAGCCGAGGTAGAGCCCACCCGCGATCGCGATGCCGCGTTCCAGCCAGGCCAGGCGATGCAGCAGCAGTTGCAGCCCGAGCAAGGCCAGCGCGGCCCAGACCGCGACGCCCAGGGCGATGCCGGTCACCCCGGCCATGGCCTCGCGTCGCGAGCGGCTCGCCGCCAGCTGCGAGACGAAGAAGAAATCCGGGCCGGGCGTCGCCAGGGCGACCAGTTGGACCACGGCGATGGTCAGGAACAGATGCATGAGGGTGCGGCACCGGGCAAAGGTCGATTAGGCGCCCGGGGGGCCGCATGGCGCAAGGCGCGGCGTACCGATGGCGCGGCGCGCCTTGCCCCCCGGCCCGGCCTACCGTAACCTCCCGTTTTTTAAAGCGGTCACGGGGCTTCCCCCGGCCTTCGCAAGGGGTAAGTCACGATGCTGGGTCTTCTGGGCCATGTTCTGTTTGGCCTGTTCGGTTTGGCGGTGCTCGTCGCCATCGCCTTCTGCTTCTCCAACAACAAGCGCGTGGTCGACTGGAAACTCGTCGCCACGGGCGTCGGCCTGCAGATCGTCTTCGCCGCCATCGTGCTGAAGGTGCCGCTGGGTCGCGACGTGTTCGACGCCATCGCCACCGGCTTCGTGCACCTGCTCGACTACGTCGACGTCGGGTCGCGCTTCATCTTCGGCAGCCTGCTCGACAGTTCGAAGTTCGGCGTGATCTTCGCCGTGAAGGTGCTGCCCACCATCGTCTTCTTCGCCGCCCTCACCGGCGTGCTCTATCACCTGGGCGTGATGCAGCAGATCGTCAAGGGCATGGCGTGGGTCATCACCAAGGTGATGCGCGTGTCCGGCGCGGAGACCACCAGCGTCTGCGCCAGCGTGTTCATCGGCCAGACCGAGGCACCGCTGACCATCAAGCCCTACATCGAGCGGATGACCCAGGCCGAGCTGATGACCGTCATGATCGGCGGCATGGCGCACATCGCCGGTTCGGTGATGGCCGCCTACGTGGCGATGCTCGGCGGCGACGACCCGGCGCAGCGCATGTTTTACGCCAAGCACCTGCTCACCGCGAGCGTGATGGCGGCCCCGGCCACGATGGTGCTGGCGAAGATCCTCGTGCCGGAAACCAGCGAGCCGCTGACCCGCGGCACGGTGAAGATCGAGGTGGAGAAGACCACCGCCAATGTGATCGACGCTGCCGCCACCGGCGCGGGCGACGGCCTGAAACTGGCGATGAACGTCGGCGCGATGCTGCTGGCCTTCATCGCGCTGATTGCGCTGATCAACGGTCCCGTGCAGTGGCTGGGCACCGTCGGCGGCGACCACAGCCTCAACGCATGGCTGAGCGCGCACGCGGGCCATACGGTATCGCTGAGCCTGGAAACGGTGTTCGGCTGGGTGCTGGCGCCCATCGCGTGGTTGATCGGCGTGCCCTGGCAGGATGCCACCCTGGTCGGCAGCTTCATCGGCGAGAAGGTGGTGATCAACGAATTCGTCGCCTACGCCGACCTCGCCCGCCACCTGCCGGAGCTTCTTCCGGAGAGCCGCTTGATCGCCACGTACGCGCTGTGCGGCTTCGCCAACTTCTCGTCCATCGCGATCCAGATCGGCGGCATCGGCGGCCTCGCCCCCAACCGTCGCGGCGACCTCGCCCGCCTGGGCCTGCGCGCCGTACTCGGCGGCTCCATCGCCACCTTCATGACGGCGACCATCGCGGGCGTTCTCGAGCGGTTCTGACCGCTCGGTTCGCCCTGCGTATCCGGGGCGCGGCTATCGCGAGCGCCCTTTTCGATGTAGCGCTCTCGCGACAACCGACCGCACCGCGGTGGGTCCCGGCCTGCGCCGGGACGACGGGTGGGGGAGTCGCACTGGCGCAGGCCGGTCTTGGCGAGCACCTTCCGATGCAACACCGATCGCATCGCCACCGCCGACCCACAAAAAAGCCCCGCCAGCCGAAGGCTGGCGGGGCTTATCATCGCAAGCGATCAGCCGTTGGCCTTGAGCCACGCCTCCACGGCCGGCAGGCGCTCCTTACGCACCTGCAGGCGATACTTGATGCCCGCGATCACGCTGTCGGCGGCGCGGCGCGAGGTCGGGGCGATGTACTTCTGCGAGAACGCCTCGATCTTGCCGATCGTCGCCTCATCGGTCGACGAACGCGCCAGCATCGGGTAGTAGCGCGCCGACGAGGTGGAATCGACGAAGGTGTCGACCTTGTCCTTGTGCGCCGTGGCGAACTCGAACGCCATGTCCGGATGCCGGCTCGCGACCGCCGCGATGATCTGCGAGCTGTTGGTCGCGCCCGGCTCGTCGGTGAGCGCCAGGTCCAGCGCACGCTTGGCCAGCGCGTCGTCACGCACCGCGCCGAGCAGCAGATAGAGGCGATCCTTCACCAGCGGGGTCTTCTCCGCCTTCGCCTGCGCGCGCAGCTTGTCCCAGGTGGCGGCATCGGCGTTGTACGCAACCACGCCCAGGATCACCTTGCGCAGTTCGGCCGGCATGTCGTCGCTTTGGTACCGACGACGCGCCTCGGCGATCACCTTCGCGTCGCCCATCGTGCCAAGGGTGCCGATCAGCTGTGAACGCAACAGCGCGACCGTCGACGGCTCGTCGGCCTTCGCCGTCCAGCCGATCTCGTCGAGCTTGGGCGACAGCCTTGCCACCGCGTACTTGCGCAACGCCGCCTGGCCGGCCGCGTCACCGTCGAAATAGCCGTCCAGACCGCTGAGGTCACCAGCCACGCTCTGCCACAACACCGGCGAGGCGTCCTTCGGCGTGGCCTTGATCAGGTCGAGCAGGTCGGAGGCGGGCTGCAGGCCCGCCATGCCCAGCGCCCAGGTATCGGCGAACACGCCGAGCTGGTCGATCGGCGCGAGCTTGGCGAAGCTTCCCTTCACGGCCGCGAACGCATCGGTGCCGTAGGCGGTGCGGAAGTACGCCGTTTGCCCGGCGTTGACGATCACCGGGCCGCAACCGGCCAGCGTCATCGAACCCTGCCCGTTCTCCAGCAGCGTCGACGACGGTTTGCCGTCGAGCGTCTTGGCGATCACCGGCACGTGCCAACGCAGCGGCGTCTTGTTCGGACGGTCGCGGGTGAACTCGCCCTGGCTCAGCGCCAGCGTGGTGCTGCCGTTGGCGCACGACACCGACGTCACGCGCACCAGCGGGATACCCGGCTGCAGCGTGAAGTCATGCGCGATGGTGGTCACCGGCTTGCCGGCGGCCGCATCGATCTCTTTCCACAGGTCGTCCGAGCGCGTGTTGGAGTACGCATGCGCCTTGATGTAGCGCTGCACGCCCTTGCGCCATGCATCGGGGCCGACATAGGCCTCGAGCATGCGGATCACCGACTCGCCCTTGGCATACGTGATGCTGTCGAACGCCTGGCTCGCCTGCTCCACGGTTTCCACGTGCTGCACCACCGGGTGGGTGGTGGCGACCGAATCCTGGCTCATCGCGGCTTCGCGGATACCCACGGCGTCCAGCTCGGTGTGCCACTCCGGATGCAGGCGCTCGGTGGTGCGCGAGGCCAGCCAAGAGGCGAAGCCTTCGTTGAGCCAGAGGTCATCCCACCAGCTCATCGTCACCAGGTCGCCGAACCACTGGTGCGCCATCTCGTGCGCAGCGGTGTTGAACACCTCCTGCTTGTCGCCCACCGTCGAGAACGAGGGATCGAGCAGCAGCGCATACTCGAACGTGTAGATCGCACCCCAGTTTTCCATCGCCGAGAAGAACTGGCTCTGGCCGGGCGAGGCCACGTTGTCGAGCTTGGGCAGCGGGTACGGCACGCCGAAATACGTGTTGTATTCCTGCAGCACGGCCTTGCCGCTGTCGAGGGTGAACTTCGCCTGCGAGATCTTGCCCTTCTGGGTGATCACGCCGATCTCCACGCCATCGGACATCGTCGTGGCGCGCTCGAAATCGCCCAGGCCGAAGAACAGCAGATAGGTGGACATTTTCGGGGTGGGCTCAAAGCTCACCTCGGTCAGGCCGTTGCCCAGGTCCTTCTTCGACGCGGCCGGCATGTTGCTCACCGCCATCTGGCCCGTGGGCACGGTGGCCTTGAGGGTGAACGTCGCCTTGTACGCCGGCTCGTCCCACGACGGGATGAAGCGGCGGGCGTCGGAGTTTTCAAACTGCGTGTAGAGCGCGCGCTTCTTGCCGTCGTGCTCGGTGTCGTAGTCGATCGCGAACAGGCCGTTGGCCTGGGTACCGATCTTGCCGGTGTAATCCAGTGACAGGCGATAGGTGCCCGGCGTGAGTGCGCGGTCGAAGGCCACCGTGACGGTCTGCGCCTTGTCGTCGACCGTCACCTTGGGCGTCGCCGCCGCGCCCTTGCCCTTGACCGGCGTCAGCGACGCCTTGCCGAAGGTCATGTCCAGCGCGTTGAGCACGATCGACGAGGTCGGCTTGGCGATCTCCAGCTCGATCGACACCTGGCCGTCGAAGCTGAGCTTGTCGGCATGCGGCACGATCGACACGTCGTAATGCGTGGGACGCACGCCGCGCGGCAGCTGGGTGGTGGCTTCGACGGGCGCCGCGACGGGCGCGGCGATGGCGGCGGTAGAGAGACCGGCAAGCGCGAAAGCGATCGCACGGACGAGAGAGGTACGCATTGGGTGGAGCCCCCGGGAGGATTTGTCCCGCGATGGTCCGCTTGCGACGGGGCGCGGAGAAGCGCCGGAAGTCATGGGTGCACGGCGACGAAGCGGGCACCCAAGTGCACGTTCTTACGATCCCCTAAAGAATCGACCCCAAAGAACCGCCCCCACCCATCCCCTCGATAATGCCAGCGCAGACCACCCCGTCGCCCCTACCGCACGCCGGCCCTGGCGCCCCCACTTCCCATCCCCCATCCCCCAACGTTCAACCGATCTTCCACCACGGCCGCGGGTCCAGCTTCCGCATCGCCTTCAAATGCCCCTTGCTCGCCGCCTTGCGATACCACGCCTTGGCCATGGCCAGGCTACGCGTGACGCCATCGCCACGCTCGTGCATGGCGCCCAGTTCGTACTGGGCATCGGCGTGGTCCTGGTTGGCGGCCTGGCGATAGAGGCGCAGCACCTCATCGACCTGCCGCGGCACGCCGCGGGCGCCATCGATCATCTGCGCGAGGAGGAATTGCGCCCCCGCGTGGTCGCGGGCGGCGGCGAGCGCGAGCCAGCGCACCGCCTCCGGGTCGTTGCGCGCCACGCCGTCGCCGGTCGCCAGGCGCTGGCCCAGTTCGTACTGCGCCGCGGCGTCCTGCGGCCCCAGCGTCGCCGGCACCGCCTCGGGCATCGTCTCGAGGGCGACGAGGCGCTGGCGGGCCTCGCTATCGCCCTGCGCGGCCGCCTGGCTCAGCCAGCGGTGCGCGTGCGAGCGGTCCACCGGCAGGCCGCCGCTGCCCTCCATGTACATCTTGCCGAGCGCGAACTGGGCGCTGGCGTTACCCATCTCCGCCGCGCGCTGGTAGTTGAGGGCACCCAGGCGGGCGCTACGCGCCACGCCGATGCCGTCGCAATACATGTGCGCCACGCTGCACAGCGCGTCGGCGTAGCCGCGCGCGGTCGGCTCGCCGCGTTCCACGGCCTTGCTGTAGAAAGCGAAGGCCATCTCGGCATCCCGCCGGACGCCACGACCGAAGTAATACGACACGCCCAGGTTCACGCACGCCTGGACATGCCCCTGGTCGGCCGCCATGCCCCACCAGTGTAGCGCCTGGGCGCGACTGGCTTCCACGCCCTGGCCGCGGGCGTAAAGCGTGCCCAGCGCGCACTGTGCCTCGGCAAAGCCGGCATCGGCCGCCTTGCGATACCAGCTGACCGCCTCCGCGAAATCCTGGGGCACGCCGTCGCCATCGACGTAATACGCGGCCAGGCGACACTGCCCGTCGGGATGCCCCTGTTCGGCGGCACGGCGAAACCAGTGCGCCGCACGCTGGCGGTCGCGGGCGACGCGCTCGCCCGTGTCATACGCCTCGCCCACCCGGAACTGGGCATGGGCATCGCCGAGCTGGGCGTCGCGTTCGAGCCCGCCAAACTCGCGCAGGTCGTCCATCGCGGCGGCGAAATGCTCGTCCGCCAGCGGCCCCCTGACCTCGACCATCGCCCCGCCCCCCGCGTGTGATAGCGCGCATCATAGGCGTTCGCGAGGCGCGTGGACATGGCTTTTCGGCGGCCACCGACGCGATCGCGGCACGTCGGTGCCCGCCCCGACGCACCGATGATCCGGCCCGCCTCGTCGCTGGCCCCGGCAAGGGCCACCGGACGGGGCGACCTAGCCGAGCATGCGCCGCACGCGTCCGAGCAGGCCGTCGATCTCGAACGGCTTGAGGATCATGTCCATGTCGCGGCCGAGGAAGCGCGAACGGTCCACCGCGTTTTCCGCGTAGCCGGTCATGAAGATCACCGGCAGCGTCGGTCGCCAGGCCCTCGCCACTTCGGCCAGGTCGCGGCCGTTGAGACCCGGCATGCCGATATCGGTCAGGAGCAGGTGGAAGGCGTCGTCGCCGCGCAGCAGGCGCAACGCCTCGTCGGTATCGCCGGTGGCCACGCAGTCGTAGCCGGCGTCGCGCAGCACTTCGGCTGCCATCATCCGCAGCGACGCGGTGTCTTCGACCAGCAGGATGCGCTCGCCGCGCCCGCCTTCGATCGCATCGACGGGGGGCTCGGGCGCATCGACCGGCGCGCCACTGGCCGGCAGCAGCAGCGACACGTGCGTGCCGTCGCCGGGCGCGCTGCGAATGCGCGCGTGACCACCGGACTGCCGCGCGAAACCGTAGATCATCGACAGGCCCAGGCCCGTGCCCTGGCCGAGCGGCTTGGTGGTGAAGAACGGCTCGAACACCTTGTCGATCACCTCGGGCGGAATGCCCGCGCCGTCGTCGTCGACGGAAAGCATCAGATAGTCGCCCGCAGCGAGTTCGTCCCCGCCGGGCATGCTCACCCGCGACGTGCTCACGCGGATATGACCGCCGTCGGGCATCGCGTCGCGCGCGTTGATCACGAGGTTGATCACGGCGTTTTCGAGCTGGTTGGCGTCGACGCTCGCTACCGCGGGCGCGGCGTCCAGGTCGAGATCGAGCCCGATGCGCTCGCCCAGCGTGCGCCGGAGCATGTCTTCCAGCGACCGCACGCGCTCGTTGATGTCGGTGGGCCGAGTGTCCAGCGGCTGTTGCCGGGCGAAGGCGAGCAGGCGGTGCACCAGCGCGGCGGCACGGCGCGCCGAACCGAGCGCGGCGTCGATGAACCGTTGCACGCGTTCGGGGTGGCCGCTCTCGATCTGCCGGTTCACCAGGTCGATGCCGGTGATGATGCTGGTCAACAGGTTGTTGAAGTCATGGGCGATGCCGCCGGTGAGCTTGCCCAGCGCATCCATCTTCTGCGCCTGGAGCAGTTGCGACTCGGTGCGCTCGCGCTCGGCGATCTCGATCGCCAGCTGCGTCGTGGCGGTGTCGATGCGTTCAAGGTGATCCCGCTCGCGACGACGTTGTTCGGTAACGTCTTCGACGAAGACCAGGCCGGCACCGTCGCGGTAAGGCGTGATACGCCACTCCGTCTCGCGCACGCCCAGCACCGACTGCATGCCGAGCATGCCGTGCCAACGCCGCCGCGCCCGCACGGCGGCACGCATCTGGGCCAGGGCCTCGTCCTGGCCGGCGGTGAAACAGGCCGGCAGCGCCCCTTCGCACGCCGCCTGGCCGACGAGCCGGCGAAACGCGTCGTTCGCCTCCAGGACGGTCAGTTCGCCGTCGACCACGCCGATGGGCGCGGCGATGTGAACGAAGATCTCGCGGAACCGTGCTTCGGATTCGCGCAACGCCTCTTCGGTGGCACGCACGCGCAGCAGGGTACGCATGGTCGCCAGCAGCACGTCCGGATCGACGGGGTGGATCAGGTAAGCGTCCGCGCCGTTGTCCAGGCCGGTGATGAGGTCGCCGGTGTCGATCGACGCCGCCGACACGTGCACGACCGGCAACAGCTGCGTCTCGGGGGCGTCGCGCAGGCGGCGCACCACGTCGAAGCCGCTCATGTCCGGCAGGTTCACGTCGAGGATCAGCCCGGCGATGTCGTGCTCGGCCAGCATCGCGAGGCCTTCGGTGCCGGTGCCCGCCTCCAGGGCTTCGTAGCCATGACGTTCCATCGTCCGCCGCATCGCATAGCGCGTGGCGGCGTTGTCGTCGACGATGAGCAGCCGTTTACCCCTGGGCATCGGTCACCTCTTGCGGGGGAAGGGTCAGCGGCAGCACGACGTGGAACGTGGACCCCTGGCCGAGGCGGCTCTGAAGTCCCACGTCGCCACCGAGCAGGCGGGCGAACTGGCGGCACAGCGACAGGCCGAGCCCGGTGCCGCGCACGCGCTTCTGCAAGGGCGAATCGACCTGGGTGAAGTCCTCGAAGATCACCTGCTGCAGTTCCGGCGGCACGCCGATGCCGGTGTCTTTCACCGAGAAGCACACGCGGTCGTCGCCCTGCAGGTGCGCGGATACGCGCACTTCGCCGCGCGGCGTGAACTTCAGCGCGTTGGAGATGAAGTTGCGCAGGATCTGCGCCAGCTTCTTGTCGTCGGTGTAAAGCCGCGGCATGCCCCGGGGTTCTTCGAACACGAGGTCGGTCTGCCCGGACTCCACGATGGGGCGAAACATCCCTCGCAGCGCGGAGAAAAGGTCCATCAACTCGAACCATTCGGGCGAGATCGTGATGCGGCCGGCCTCGATCTTGGCCAGGTCGAGCAGGTCGTCCACCATGTCGCTCAGCTCGCGCGCGGCGCCGGCGACGAAGTCGACCTGGCGGCGCTGCTCGCCCGTGAGCGGGCCGTCCATTTCATCGGTGAGCAGCCGCGTCATGCTGAGGATGGACCCCAACGGCGTGCGGAACTCGTGACTCATGTACGACAGGAAGCGGCTTTTCAGCTCCGAGGCTTCGCGCAGCTGCGCGGCCTGGTTGTCCAGCTCGGCGTAGAGCGCGAGCACGCCCTGGTTGGTCTCGTCCAGCTCGGCGCGCAGGGCCTCGTTCTCAGCCCGCAGCGCCTCGATGTCGCTCATGCGCGATCCTCCAGCGTGATGGCCAGCACCGTGACGTCGTCGCGGCCCCGGTTGAAGTCCCGGTACAGCAGGGCGGCGATGACCGCGGGATGGCGGGTCACCAGGCCCGGATAGTCATGCAGGCTCCAGCGCGATTGCAGGCCGTCGCTGTGCATGAGCAGCACTTTGCCGGCGGTGGCCTTGAAATCGAACGCCTGCACGCGACGTGCGGCCGTACCCACGATGCCGGGGTGCGAGGCCAGGCCCCGGGAGCCGTCGCGATCGTGCAGGCTGCCCGAGATGTTGCCGATGCCACAGTAACGCAGCGCATCGCCGGCATGGCGGGCAAGCACCACCGCGCCACCCCGGGTCGGGGCCATGGCGGTGCCGAGGCGGCCCATGAGGTCGACGGGATCCCCGTCGGGCGCTTCCACGTAAGCACCCACGCACGCGGCGGCGGCCACGTGCGCGGCGTGGCCGTGGCCGAGACCATCCACCAGCGCCACGCAGGTCGCGTCGCCCGCGAAGGCGAGCGCCCAGCCATCGCCGCACGCCGGCTCGTCGGCGAGGCCCTGCTGGGTCACGCCAAAGCGAATATCCGCATGAGTGACGCCGCGCGGATACATTCGCGCCAGCACCACCGAACCACGATGATCGGCGTAGGCATCCATCACCTGCGACTGGCGACGGATCGCCCCGAGCCCTTCGCCACGCGAACCGGCCGTGGAGTAACCGTCGGGCAGGCACGTGGTCATGTCGAAGCCCCGGCCGCGGTCCACCGCGGTCACCGACACACCCATCGCCCCGTGGCCCGGTACGATGGCCACGTGGATCTCCCCACCCTGCGCATGGCGCAGCACGTTACCGGCCAGCTCGGTGGCGACGAGCGCCACGCGGCCTGCATCGGCTTCGTCGAAACCGATCTGCTCCGCCACCTGCTTCGCCACGCGCCGGACCTGGCCGACCTGCGTGCCGTCCTCCACGGCCACGATGAGCGTCGGCTCGCCGGCGTGGGTCAGCTCCATTTGCAGATCGTCACGCGGGTACCGTTGCCGGGCGCGCTCTCGAGCGAAAATTCGTCGACCAGGCGCCGGGCGCCGGTAAGGCCCAGGCCCAGCCCACCACCGGAAGTCCAGCCGTCGGTCATCGCCAGTTTCATGTCGGGGATGCCGGGGCCTTCGTCGCGGAACACGAGGCGGACGCCCTTGCGGATGCCTTCTTCGACCACTTCCCAGTCCATGTCGCCGCCACCGCCGTAGATCACGGTGTTGCGGGCGAGTTCGCTCGCGGCGGTCACCAGCTTGGTCTGGTCGACCAGGCGCAGGCCACTGGACACGGCCAGCTTGCGCACCTGCTGGCGCGCGAGCACCAC
This sequence comes from Luteibacter sahnii, assembly GCF_034063545.1. Taxonomy (NCBI): domain Bacteria; kingdom Pseudomonadati; phylum Pseudomonadota; class Gammaproteobacteria; order Lysobacterales; family Rhodanobacteraceae; genus Luteibacter; species Luteibacter sahnii. The sequence goes on along the minus strand of NZ_JAQLOK010000001.1, from coordinate 27,240 downwards.
GTCCTGCTCGGTGCGGACCGGATGCGAACCGCTGGAGGCGGCGGTCATTGGGTCTGCACGCGTTCGCGTAGCAGGTTCATGCCCCGCTCCACGTCCAGCGCCGTGAGCACGCCGGGCATGGTCAGGCCCAGTTCGACCAGGGTGATCGCGACGGCGGGCTGCATGCCCACCACCACGGTTTCGGCGTCCATGATCTTCGACAGGCCGGAGATCGTGCTGATCATGCGGCCGATGAAGGAATCGACGATGTCCAGCGCGGAAATATCGAGGAGGACGCCACGTGCCGAGGTACGGCTGATGCGTTCGGAGAGATCGTCCTGCAGGGCCAGCGCGAGCTGGTCGTGCATGTCGACCTGGATGGTGACGAGCAGGAACTCGCCCATGCGCAGGATGGGGATGCGGTCCATGGAATCAGCCCGCCTTGCCCACCGCGTAACCCGACCGCTTCAGCGCCAGCGCGAGCGCATCGGCGAGGTTGGCCTTGGTGACGATGCCCTGCAGGTCCAGGCCCAGGTGCACGATGGTCTGGGCGATCTGCGGGCGCACGCCGCTGATGATGGCATCGGCACCCATGAGGCGGATGGCCGTCACCGTCTTGAGCAGGTGCTGGGCGACGAGCGTATCCACCGTGGGCACGCCCGTGATGTCGATGATGGCGATTTCCGAGCCGGTCTCGACGATGCGCTGGAGCAGGGACTCCATCACCACCTGGGTGCGCTGGGAATCGAGCGTGCCGATCATCGGCAGCGCCAGCACGCCGTCCCACAGCTTGACCACCGGGGTGGACAGCTCGAGCAGTTCTTCCTGCTGGCGGGCGATGACTTCTTCGCGCGACTTCTGGAAGGTGCGGATCGTATGCATGCCGAGCGCGTCGAGCAGCTCGGACACGGCCCAGAGCTGGGCGGCGAGCGCTTCGGCGTTATCGGCGTACTCTTTCTGCAACAGTTCGAACAGCGGGCGCTTCAGCGAAAAGATGAAGCTGGCGGTGTGCTGCGAGTCGAAGCCGAGCTGCGCGCGGCTGCGCGAGAGCTTTTCGAGGAAAGCGCGCGTTTCGCTCCATTCGTTGCTGGCCAGCGATGCGGCATCGCCGGTGCTCGAGCCGACGACGACCAGACGCAGGAATTCACGGGTCTGCGCATCGAATTCGGCGTGCGAAATGCGCATGTCGCGAGAGGCGCCCGAGTGCTCCAGGTTCGCGGACCAACTGGCAAGCAGCGGGGCTTCGTTCCGGCGGATGGCGTCGATGGTGCGCTGGCTGAGCTCGGACATAAGACCCCCTGGAAAACGCTATGATGCGTGGACTCGTGGCGCAATGGAATAGCGCTTGCCACAGCGGGTTTTTGACGCATTCTTCACGCGTCAATGGTTAATTCCCCACCCCCGATTTACCGTCCCGGAACACCATGGCCACGATCCTCCTAGTCGAAGACGACGACACCATTCGCGAACTCACCGCCATGATCCTGGAGGGCGAGGGTCACGACGTGCATGCGGCGGCCAACGGCGACGCGGCGGAAACCTGGCTGCAGACGCAGACCCCCGCCGTGCTGTTCACCGACCTGCGCATGCCGGGCACGCTGAGCGGTCGGGACCTCGCCGAGCGCCATCGCGATATCCCCGTGCTGGTGACCTCGGGCGAAGCGCGCGAGCAGCACGACTGGCTGACCCCAGGCATGGAGTACCTCTCCAAGCCCTATGACCGCAAGACGCTGATCGCCGCCCTCGCCCGCGTCATGGGCTGATCCCCGCCAGGTCCTCATGACCCGTCGCGTGCGGCGGGGCGTGCGTGTGCGCGTCCTTGCCGGTTCGGCGGCGCCCCCGTATGTTCTCGGCTTCGCCACGTCCTACGGATCGTTTGCCATGTCCCTTCCGCCCGACCAGGCCGAACATCTCCGGCGCAGCCTTTCCAACCGCCACCTCCAGCTCATCGCCATCGGCGGCGCGATCGGCACGGGCTTGTTCATGGGCTCGGGCAAGACGATCAGCCTGGCCGGGCCGTCGATCCTGCTGGTCTACCTCATCATCGGGGTGATGCTGTTCTTCGTGATGCGCGCGATGGGCGAGCTGCTGCTGTCCAACCTCCAGTACAAGTCGTTCATCGATTTCTCGACCGACCTGCTCGGCCCCTGGGCGGGGTTCTTCTGCGGCTGGACGTACTGGTTCTGCTGGATCATCACGGCCATCGCCGACGTGATCGCCATCGCCTCGTACGCGCAGTACTGGTTTCCCGGGCTGGCGCCGTGGATTCCGGCCTTGCTGTGCGTCGGCCTGCTGCTCGCCCTCAACCTGACCACGGTGCGGCTGTTCGGCGAGCTGGAGTTCTGGTTTGCCTTGATCAAGATCGTGGCGATCTGCGCCTTGATCGTCACCGGTTTCGGCATGATCGCCTGGCACTTCCGCTCGCCGGACGGGCACGTGGCCTCGCTGACCCACCTGTGGGACGACGGCGGGTTCTTCCCCATGGGCCTCGGCGGATTTTTCGCGGGATTCCAGATCGCGGTGTTCGCCTTCGTGGGCATTGAGCTGGTGGGAACGACGGCGGCGGAAACGGCCGATCCGACGCGCAACCTGCCCAAGGCGATCAACTCGATCCCGGTGCGGATCATCCTGTTCTACGTGTTCTCGCTGATCGTGATCATGTCGGTCACGCCATGGCGCCAGGTGCTGCCGGGCAAGAGTCCGTTCGTGGAACTGTTCGTGCTGGCGGGCATCCCGGCGGCGGCGAGCCTGATCAACTTCGTGGTGCTCACCTCGGCCACCTCCTCGGCCAACAGCGGCATCTTCTCCACCAGCCGCATGATGTACGGCCTGGCGCAGGAGGATCACGCCCCTGCCGCGTTCCGTCGCCTGTCGCGGGCGGCGGTGCCGTCGAACGGCCTGCTCTTCTCGTGCCTGTGCCTGCTGGGCGGGGCGATGCTGGTGTACCTGATCCCGAACCTGGTCACGGCCTTTACGCTGGTCACGACGCTGTCGGCGATCCTGTTCATGTTCGTGTGGTCGCTGATCCTCTGCGCATACATCGTTTACCGGAAGAAGCGCCCGGAACTGCACGCGGCGTCGCTCTACCGGATGCCCGGCGGCGTGGCGATGTGCTGGGTGTGCCTGGCGTTCTTCGCATTCGTGCTGGTACTGCTGTCGCTGCAGACCGACACCCGCCAGGCGCTGATCGCCAGCCCGGCCTGGTTCGCCCTGCTGGGCATCGGTTATGCGCTGCGTCGGCGCAAGGCCTGAGCGATCGGGCAGGACGCGCGTCGGTCGGCATCGTGTTCGCTAGCGAAAGGGCGGGCGCCGAGGAATGCCAACCGGCCCAACAACCGGGCGGCGGCACCTATCGCCGAAGCATGCGCCAGCACGCCTACGCAGCGGCGGCCGCGCGGAGGGCGGCGACCAGGCGGTCAGGTTCGTCGGGGCCGAGCAGCACGGGCTTGCCGTTGGCGAGCCTGACCACCACGCCGCGCTCGCGGTTTCGCGCGTAGACCCGCACCGAACCCAACCGCCGCGACCAGTACCACCCATGGAAGGCGAAAAAACCGCCGTTGCCGAACAACCGCACCAGCCCCCGGAATGCCTCGTCGTCCTGCACCACCGTGGCGCCGCGCAAGTCGAACGTCGTGCGCCCGACCTGGCGCCGCACGATCAACGCATGGCCCTGGACCTCGTAACGCAACGGCGACAGCGCATACGCCAGCGCCAGCACCACGAGCAGCAGCCCCCCGATCGGCATCGCCGCCACGTCGTTGACCCGGGCGGACAGGAACAGGATGACCCCGAGGCAAACCAGGATCGTCGTCAGACCGACCCACCGCGCGGTGGCGGACATGCGTGTCGCAAAGGTCTGCATCGATGACGCCTCGGTGGTCGCGGGGGCCCGCGCGGCGCGGAGTCTACTCCGGTTGGCGCTGGCGCGCCGGGCCACGCGACAACCGATAGCCAAATTCGGCCAGCTCGTCATTTTCGTGAAGCCGTTCGTAGGAAAGTCGTTATAGTCGCCGGATGCCTCCGGTCCTAGCCGGAGTGCCACAGGGGAAGGCCATGGAAGTCGTTTCGGGCACCCGCGGGCGCCGCACTGGGGTCATCACGCCGGGCACGCCGCGATGAGCGGCTTCAAGCCCGTCAGGCACCGCTACGACGATGCCCTCACGCGCGTGTCCTGGCAGGATTTCGAACGGCTCGTCGCCGATCACTTCCGGGACGCCGGTTACCGAGTCGAACACCGGGGCACCGGCGAAGGCCAGCGCCGCACCGACGGCGGCATCGACCTGCTCCTGCATCGCGCCCCGGAAACCATCCTCGTGCAGTGCAAGCACTGGACGGCGTTCCAGGTGCCCCATAACGCGGTGCACGAACTGATCGGCGTGATGCACACCGCGTCGGCCACCGGCGCCATCGTGGTCACCTCCGGCGAATTCACCAAGGCCGCCATCGAAGCCGCGGCGAAGTTCCGCCACGTGCGGCTCATCGACGGTCGCGCGGTGCGCGCCATGCTGGGCCCGCTGGGCGAGCCTCTGCCGCCCCTGCCCACCTGGGTGGAGGTGCGTCAGCACCGCCGGCCGCCGCCGCCGTCACCCCGCTCGCACCTGGTCGCCGCCGGTGCCGCCATCGCCGTCATGGGAGCCGCGCTGCTGGGGCTTTACGCCTACTACCTGCAGGAAATCGAGGAGGCGCGACAGATGGCGATGCGCGGCATGGCGACGTCCGCCGTGACCGTGGTGCGACCGCCGCCGGTCGTCGCTTCCCCGCATCCCGCGCCGCCCACCGCGGCGGCGATCGGCGCGACGGAGGTGCCGCGCGCCACGCACCTGTCCCGGCGCGAGGCGTCCGAGTGGGCCCGGCAGAACGCGGCCTCGATGAAGATCCTCGAACGCACCACGCCCGAACTGCGCTGAGGCGTTACAGATCCGCGCGCGGCGTCGGCGGCACCGCCGAAGTAAACAGCAGGCGCCCGCGGCGAGTCTCGACGTAGACGGACGCCACGGGCTGCAGGTGGCCGTCCTTCAGGCGCCACGCCGACACTACCCAGTCGTCGTTCGCCCGCCAGCCGACGTGGCCATGACCGATCAGGCCCATCAGGGTCTCGCCACGGAAGACGATAGGAAACGGCGTCGCCTCGCTGTCGTAGACGCTCATGCGGCCGCCCGTCATCGTCGTACCGAAGTCGGGCAGTTCGGGAAAGCCGTCGTCGCCCTGCCCGTTCAGCGGTCCGCCCTTGGCCCGCGCTGCCACCACCGCGGCGTCGTACGCGGTCTTGTCGGCGTCCTTGGGCAAGCGGTCGATGGTGCCCGCCTGCGGGCGCTGGTCGTATCGGGACACCAGGGGCATGACCTGCGTGACGAACGCGTCGCACGGGCTCTGCCTGGGCGCGCAGGCCGAACCGATCGGCGCCAGCGCGTGGTCGAAACGCAGCGACAGCTCCAACGCGGGGCCGAAGCGCTTGCCATCCCAACGACTGGCGGCGAGCGTCACGTCGTCGCGCGAGGCCACGTCCATGCGTAGCGCGGCGACATCCTGGCCGATGCGCGCCAACTCGTGATCCGAGCCGCAATCGGTGCCCCACACCGCGGGCATGGCGACACCGGTGGCCTGCTTGCCATCGAGCCGGTACGGCACCTCGGTGTAGCACGCGGCGGAGCCGTCGATGCTGTACACCGAGCCCACCGGCGCACTGGCGAGCACACGCGCCACGAGGGTCTCGCCGTCGTCCGGCAACGCCTTGCGCAAGGCCGCGTCGGGCTGGAACGGCAGTTTCGACACGCTATCGACGCGTTGGTCGGTCGCCAGCGTGATCGTGCCCGCCTTGGCGAGCGCCTCGATGACGTTGTCCGGGCCGGACGACAGCCTCGCCACGCCGGTGGCCAAGGCGTCGAGCGGGCGCGACGGCGGCACGCCGAGGCCCTTGAGCTGGTCGATGCGGCGCGTGTACAGCGTTTTCAGCACGCCGGTCAGCGCGTCTTTCGCCGCGCCGGTGGAAAACGTCCATGCGATGTCGTCCCGCGTGGCGAGCCAGTGGCGCTGGTCGAGGCGCAGGTCGTCCGCCTGCGCGGGATGCCGCTTCAGGGCATCGCGGAAGGCATCGCCCAGCGCGCTGTCCAGCGACGACAGCGCCGGCGTCGCGCAGACCGCCTTCTCGCCCGCGCTGGATGCCTTGCCGCAGTCGAATCCCGCGGCCGTCGCGATGCCGGGTACCAGCATCGCGACGACCCATGCGCTGACCTGCTTCATGCCGTGCTCCGTGAGAGATAACGGCGCCGATGATGACGCCGCGCCCTCAGAACATCCAGTTGAGGCTTAACCGCGCCGACTGATCCCTCGCGTGACGCGCGAACTGGCCGGTGTATGCCGCGTCGACGGTGACCGCGGTCCACGGCGTAAAACGCAGGCCGACGTTCGCCACACCGGCGTTTGCCGCGATCGGCGTGCCGGCCACCACGAACGCGTCGCCGCCTGCGTCGAAGCGCTGACGACTAAGCATCCCGGTATCACCCCACGCGTGCTGCCAGCCCAGGCTGCCGAAGACACCGACGACGCCGTCGGCGGAAAGATCCCAACGGCCGCGCAGGCCGGCCGTGCCGAACGTCTGCGCCGTGGTCTCGCCGGCCACGTCGAGCGCGGCGGGACCGCCCCGCTCGCGCGCGGCGTCGGTGCGCAATTGCTGCCGCGCGAGATTGACGAAGGGATCGATCGACCCGTGCGCCAGCCGGATGTCATACGCCGCCTCGACGAAGGCCTGTGCCGAGCGCGCCCGCTGGCTGGCTTCGAGTCGCCCGGCCAATCCCGTGACGTCCACCGTGCGGTGCGTGTCGATGTCGCGGCGGCTGTAGAGCGCACCCGCCTGCCAGAGCACGTCGCCCAGGCGGCCACCGCCGTAAAGCGCGGCCGTGCGCGTGACACCCTGTGCATCGTCGCCACCGGCGGAGGCCGACACATGGCCCGTGCCCAGCGCGACGCCGATCCGCGCGTCGCTACCTACACCGGTGTCCGCACCGACGATCACGCCACCGCCGTTGGCGCGCAGGCGCGATGCGTTGCCGTCGCCGTCGTGGTCGCCCCAGTGCCCCCAGGTCGCGGCCCACGCGCCAGCGGCGGCATCCGCGCCCTGGGCATACGACGCGACCAGATGCTGATTGATCGCGTCGCGCTGGTAGCGGTCGTCGTCGGCCAGGGCACCACGCAGGTTGGCGTGGATCTCGCCCGAGAGGTTGTCGAACGCGTGACGCGCACCGGCGGCATCCAGCGCCACCACCGCGTCATAGATCGACGCGCCGGCCCCCGCCGCTTCGATCCCACCGCCGGCGGCGCGCTGGTTGCGCGTCACCCCCACGGCGGGAAACGCCACCGGGTTGCGGCTCAGCACGAGGTTCACCGTGGTGGCGGTGTACGCCAGCGTCGGCGTGAGGAAGGCGAGGTTGCTAGACACCCCGGCAAACGTACCGTTGATGCCTCCCGCGGCGGACAGAATGGTGTACGTGTTCATCGCCGTCCACCGCGTGCCCGTGCCCAGGCTCACCACCGAACCGCCGCCGAGCCGTGCGACGCCGTCGACGACGAGACGGTCGCTTTGACCGGCATCGTTGACGTCCACCGCATAGAGCGAACCGGCGGCCATCTGAAGGTCGCCGTGGAAGGCCAGCCGCGCGATCGAGCCGCTGCCGCCCGGGGAGACCGTGGCACCGGACGCGACGCTCGCCGAGCCCGCCGCGCCACTACCGGTAAGCTGCGTGCCGCTGGCCATCGCGAGCGAGCCGCCGAGCGTGCCGTCCAGTTGCAGGATGCCCGCCTCGATGACGCTCGTGCCGGTCACGGCCGCGCTGTTGCCCGTCAGGTGGAGCATGCCGTTGCCCAGCTTGTTGAAGCCGCCCTCGCCGGACATCGTGCCCGCGTAGGTCACGTCGTCCGAACGATCGAGCACCAGCGCACCGTGGTTGACGATGCTGGCGGGCAAGGTGCCCTGCACGCCGCCATCGCCGACGGTCAGCGTACCCGCGGCGATCGTGGTCAGGCCGCCGTAGGCCGCGTTGCCCAGCAGCACGAGGTTGCCGCTGCCGGCCTTGGTGAGGTTGCCCGTGGTAGCGCCATCGGCGATGGTGCCGGCGGCGACGACCCGGCCGTCGACGTCCACCGTGACCTGGCCGGCCAGGGTGAGCGGATTCAGGAGCGGGCGGCTCTGCTGCGGCACCGCCAGCGCCAGCGTGGTGCCATCGTGCAGCGCCACCGCGCCGGCGCCCAGTGCCCCGCCGTCGGTGACACGCAACGTGCCCGCTTCCACGTCCGTTCCGCCGCTGTACGTGCCGCCCGCGGTGAGCGCCAGCGTGCCGGTACCGGTCTTGCGCAGGGTGCCGGACACAAGGACGCCCGTTGTCGCGTCATCCGTGACGTTGCCTTCCAGGGTCAGCGTGTCGGTACCGTTGACGGCAAGCGTGGCGTTGCCGGCGAGCAGCAGCGGATTCGACAACGCGATGCCATCGGCGCCGGCTTCGAACGTCGCCCCGTCGCGCACGCCCAGCGCCCCGTTGCCCATGGCGGCGGCGGCGCCGATGCGGAGCGTGCCGCCGTCGACGAACGTGTTGCCGCTGATCGATTGCGCGGCATCGATCTCCAGCGTACCGGCACCGCGTTTCGTCAGCTGTCCGACGCCCGTGATGGGGCCGTTCCAGCGGAACGTGTTATTCGCGTCGGCGATGTCGATGCCGCCGCTCGAGAACAGCTCCAGTGCGCGCGACGTCGCGTCGTAGGCGGTGCCGGTGATGCGCAGCGTGCCGCCCTGGAGTACCACGTGGCCACTCGCGTCACCGAGGTTGCGGTCGTCGGCCACGGCGAGCGTACCGCCCTGAATCATCGTACCGCCGGTGTAGAGGTTGTCGCCGCCGAGCACGAGCGTGCCCGCGTCGGTCTTGGTCAGGCCCTGGTTGCCCGTGAGCACCGAGCCGAGGGTGGCGACGTAGCCGGCGCTGCTCGCGCTGCCATCGCCCACGCGAACGGTCGGGGCGAGGCCGCCCGACACCAGCGCCAGCGGATCGCCCGACACCTGGTAGCCGTCGCTCAGGAACTGCATGCCGCTGGCGGTCACCGCGCCGGCGCTGCCGTCCACGGTGACCTGGCCCGACGCACCGCCGAACACGGCGAAGCCCGGCTGCGGCGTCATCGCCGCGGTAAGGCTGCCCTGCGCATCCGTCCACACCGGGGAGGTCACGCTCCACGTGCCGCTGCCGCCGCCCATCTGCGTGGCGTTGGCCGCACCGTTGGCGTTCCAATAGTTCAGCGTGGTGTTGGTGGTGTCGACGAGGTTGATGCGCCGGTCGCCGGTCAGCGTCACCAGCTGCAGGCTCTGGCCGACCGGCGTGCTGCCGAGCGCGATACCGCCGTGGGTTAGCGCGAGCGTCCCGGTGTAAGAAAACAGGTTGTAGACGCCCGGCCCCATGCCGCCGGCGTCAACGACGTTCACCATGACACCGCCCAGCGCCAGGTTGCCGTTCACCGCCACCGTGTCGCCCACGCCCGAGGCGCCGAGTTCGGCGGTGATCGAGGTGCCCTGGGCCAGGCTCACGTCACCGTCGACCGACAGCGTGCCGATGGAGTTGCCTGGCGAAAGCACCGAGCCGGTAGCCATCGTGACGTTGCCGACGATCCGGCCGTGGCCGCCGAGCGATGCACCGGCCGCGACGTCGACCGGCCCCGCCAGCGTCGCGGCGCTGCCAGCCACGCTGCCGACGACCAACTCGCCGCCCAGCACCTGGGTGCGGCCCTGGAAGGCGGAGCCGTCGCCGTCGAACAACAATTTGCCCGCGCCGCGCTGCACGAGCAGGCCCGAGCCACCGAGAGCCTCGGTGAAGCGCGCCGTGTCGCTGCGGTTAAACGCAAGCGTGCCCTGGTCGATCACATCCGCGGTCAGCGCACCGAGGGTGCCGCCGTTGCCGACGTTGAGCACCGTGCCCGCGGCGACGTTCGCGACGGTGTTCGCGGTCACGCTGCCGGTGATCGTGGCGCCCTGGCTCGCGGCGAGATCGAACGTACCCACCTGTACGTTGCCGTTGAAGGTCACCGGCACGCTATCGGTGAGCGAGAACGTCGATGCGGCGACGTTGCCGACGGTGCCGATGGCGTTGCCGGCCTGGGTCAGAGTCACGTTTCCCGGGGTGGAGACGGTGAGCTGCGGCGCCACGATCGCCCCGCCGGTCTGCTGGATGGCCGCCGTGGACGACAACGACACCGTACCCGACGCGGTGAGCGAGCCGGCAAGCGGCAGGCTGCCCGTAGCCTGCAGGGTCAGGTTGCGCGCGGCGAGCGCGCCGGGCGCCATCGCGCCCGTCAGCTGGATATCGCCCTGCGTGGATACGCTCGACGGCAGCGTGATCGTGCCCTGGCTGGCAAGCACGAGGTCGCCGGAGGCACCGAGCGACAGCGAGCCGATCGCGAGATTGGTGCGCGAGGCGATATCGACGTTGTTGGCCTGGATCTGCAACGGCCCGCCGAAGGTGTTGCCGGCGCCGATGAGGTAAAGGCTGCCGGCGGTGGCATAGGCGCTGCCGTTGGCGACGGTGAAATCGCCGTTCTGCGCGATGTCGCCCGTGGCGCTCAGGGAGAGCGTTCCGGCGTTCACCGCACCGATCGCGAGCGTGTTCGCGTTGACGGTCACCGTCGAGAGCGCGCCTGTCGCGCCGAGTGCACCGCCGAACGTCACCGCGCCCGTGGGAGCGTTCACGGTGAGCGCGTGCGCACCGCCCTGGCTGTCGATCGTCGTATCGAAGCCGATCGACGACGCCGAACTGGCGAAGGTCGTGTCCTGGTTGACGCGCACCGGGCCACCGTAGTGCTGGCTCCCGGTCGTCTGCATCGTGCCGTTGAACACATTCAGCTGGCCGGGCCCAAGGACGTTGACCTGGCCGGTGAGATTGATTCCCCGGAGATTGAAGGCGCCGCTGCCGCTGCTGACGACGTTGCCGCTGCCGGTGATGGCGCCGCCCATATCCAGGGCCTGCGTGCGCGTGAGGGTCAGCGTGGCATCGCCGCCATCGAGGGTCGCGCCGTAGAGCGCCGACGCCGCGCTGGAGACGACCGTTGCCGTGGCCCCCGAGGCGAGTTCGAGCACGCCCTGCACCACGGATCCGGATGCAAGCATCAACACGCTGTTCTGGCCGTTGAAGACCACCGACGGCGCATAGTCGGTGGCCCCGATGCCGCCGGACAGGGTGCCGCCGTTGGTGATGACGGCGTTGGACTGGGTCACGATGCCCGCGCCGGCCGCGCCGCCGCCGGTGGCGTCGCCCCCCTGGATCGTGCCGGCGTTGGTCACCGTGAGGTTCGTGCCGAGCGCGCGGATACCCGCGCCGGAGGCGCCGTCCAAACCATTGCCGACCACGCCCTGTGACACGCCGCCCGCGCCACCCATGCCGCCGCGGATCAGGCTGGTGCGGTCACCGACGAGGATGTTCGCGTTGACGCCCAGCACGAGCACGCCGTCGCCACCGCCACCGCCACCGCCGCCCCACGTGGGCGCCGCGCTGGTCGATTGGCCACCCTGGCCACCCTGGCCGCCCGTGAGGCTCGACGAGGCGCCGAGGGTCAGTTGCTGGCTGCCGCCGCCGGCCATGATCATGGCCGCCCCACCGCCGCCGCCACCGGCCCCACCGGTGCCGGAGTCCGGCGTGCCGCCGGTGCCGCCCGCGCCACCGATGAAGACGCTGCCCGTACCGGTGGCGAGGTCGCCCATCCCGTCGTAGGCCGCTCCACCGCCGCCGCCGCCGCTGGGCACCCGCAAACTGGCGGTGCCGTCACCGCCCCGGCCGCCGACGATGGCGCCGTTGACGTTGGTGCCAGTGCCGCCGCCCGCCCCGCCCGACGGACCGGCCGAACCATCCGCGTCGATACCCGTGGCGCCCGTGCCGCCGTTGCCGGCCGACGACGATCCACCGGCGATGTCGACGTGCGTGCCGGCGATGTTCATCGCCGAACCGCCCTGTCCATTGCCCTGGCCGCCGTTGGCGGCGCGGTCGCTGGTGGTGGTGCCACCGGCCGCGCCGCACTGCTGGCAGACCTGTGCCGCGCTGGGCGCGGCGAGCGCCAGGAGGCCGCAGGCCATGAGGGCGAGCGCGAACCGGCTCGGCCGGGGACGCGATGACGTGCCGGCGGCGGCGGACGTGACAGCCGACGAGGCAAGTTCGGACGCGACCTGGACGACGCGCAGCGCGCGGTTCCATACCAGACGGTATGTGCGGTTCATCGAGTATTCCCCTGGACATATGGTTTGCCGGCCCCACCCTCTCCGGTGCCGCCGAATGGTAACGCGACCTCGCGCGGGATATGTCCACGCACGTTCGTGCGATCATGTGGCATGAACGCTTTCGACCAGCTCGCCCTCTCCCCCGCCCTGCTCGCCGCCGTCGCATCGCTCGGCTACGACACCATGACGCCCGTGCAGGCCGAGAGCCTGCCGCCGATCCTCGCCGGCCGCGACGTCATGGCCGAGGCGCGCACGGGCAGCGGCAAGACCGCCGCGTTCGGGCTGGGCCTGCTGCAACGGCTCGATCCCGACGTGATCCGCCTGCAGGCGCTGGTGCTCTGTCCTACACGCGAACTGGCCGACCAGGTGGCCAAGTCGATCCGCCGCCTCGCCACGAATATCCCCAACGTCAAGCTGCTCACGCTGTGCGGCGGCATGCCGCTCGGGCCGCAGCTCGCCTCGCTGGAGCACGACCCGCACATCGTCGTGGGCACGCCCGGGCGCGTGCAGGAGCACCTCAAGCGCGGGAGCCTGCACGGCGGGGGCATCGCCACGTTCGTGCTCGACGAAGCCGACCGCATGCTCGACATGGGCTTCGGCGAAGCGATCGACGACATCGTCAAGCGCATCGCCAAGCATCACCAGACGCTGCTGTTCTCGGCAACCTATCCCGACGAGATCCGCGCCGTGAGCGCGCGCATGCAGAACGATCCGGTGATCGTCACCATCGCCGAACCGCATACCGAGGCCACGATCGAACAACGCGTGGTCGAGGTGGAGCCAGCGGCGAAGACCGCGGTGCTGTCGCGCATCCTCGCGCACGAAAAGTCCGAATCCACGCTGGTGTTCTGCAACATGCGCAAGGATGTCGACGACCTCGCCGCCGAACTCGATCAACTCGGTTTTTCCGCGCTCGCCCTGCACGGCGACCTCGACCAGCGCGACCGCGACGAGGCCCTCGTGCGCTTCGCCAACCGCAGCTGCAACGTGCTCGTGGCTACCGACGTGGCGGCACGCGGCCTCGACATCGCCGGCCTGCCGTTGGTGGTGAGTTACGACGTGGCGCACGATCCCGACACGCACACGCATCGCAGCGGCCGCACCGGTCGCGCAGGCGCGGCGGGTCTGGCCATCACGCTGGCCGGCTCGCGCGAACTCACTCGCCTTCGCGCGATCGAAGAGCGCATGGGCGCGCCGATGCCGCGCTATCCGGCCAAGCCCGGCGACGGCCGCAAGGTGCTCAACCTCGCGCCCAACAAGACCCTGGTGATCGACGCGGGCCGCAAGGACAAACTTCGTCCCGGCGACATCGTCGGCGCACTGACCGGCGACGCCGGCTTGAAAGCCGACGACGTGGGCAAGATCGACGTCTTCGCCACGCGTTCGTACGTCGCGATTCGCCGCGATCTCGCCGGGAAGGCACTGGCGCGGTTGCGCGAGGGCAAGATCAAGGGCCGTTCGTTTCGCGTGCGGCCGTTGGGCTGATTCCGTCGAGCGATCCCACCCGCCGCATCCGGTGGACCTGTGCAGGAACGACAGCCCCTCATCCTTGCCAGACACCGTCGCACCGGCGCAGGCCGGTGCCTACAGCCTCGGTAGTCGGTTATCGCGAGCACCCTTCCGATGTAGCGCTCTCGCGACAACCGACCGCATCGCGATGCGTCCCGGCCTGCGCCGGGACGACGGGGTGAGGTGATCGCGAGCACCCGCCGACGTGGCGCTCTTGCGACAACCGACGGCTCCGCGATGGACCACGGGCTAAGCCGGCGCGGCCGGATGAGGTGACATGAACGTACACCCTTGGCAGGACACCGCCCAAAATCCCCTGTAAGCCGAACCCTGACCACATCGAAGGCGATGGCCCTTCACCAAATGAGGCCCGTGACGATTCCGGGCTTGCACCCACCTTCGTCACCATGACGCCCCCGATCGACATGGATCCGTCATGGCCCCACGCTTCGTCCTCGTGCTGCTGTTCGCGTTAGCGTCCTCGGCATCGCACGCCAGCTTCTTCTACCGGATGGATACCCGCCCGCCCGAGGAGATCTTCCAGCACGGCTTCGCGCCGAGCGGCCGACACCCCAGCGTCTTCCAGCACGTCGTCGGCCAGACCTGCCAGCCCGGCGCCCGCACGACCGGTTTCGTCGCGGTGTCGGCCAACGAGTCGTTCGCCATCGCCTGGGGACGTGAAAATCAACCCGAAGGGTCAACTTTCTACGTCTACCGCATCCGATCCAGCGAGCATTTCTACAATGCGGCTCAAAGCCTTTTTTACGCGCGCCGCCAAACCAACGAGATGGCCTACGAAATGGCTGGCTGGATCTTCCTGGCCGAAGCCGAATGGATCACGCCCCGACCGATTCCTCCCGTCGACGTGGTCGAAGCGGCCCAATACGTCAGCCGCGGGCGCCATGCGGCACCCGGCCGGGTCGCGACCTACATCCCCGCGGGCGTGAATGCCACCCCCGGCCCGCTTAACCACTCGCCCTTCGTCTGGGACTACGGCATCGACACGCAGGATGCGCCCCCCGCCTTCAATCCGCTGTGTCCCGCCGTGTGCTTCGGCACGGACACCCTCGCACGGCAACGGCGAGGGGCGTCGACGTGGTACGACGTTCCCGACGACGCCGTCGACGACGCGCGCCGCAAAGCCGATCGCATCCTGGACTGCGTCGGCCGCACGGCATCCGCCGCCCTGGGCATCGACCTCTTTCCCGCGCCGAGTTCCCCACCGCCAAAGACCGAACTGTAAAGACCGCCCTCGCTTATCCCTTCAAGGACGAACCATGCCCTGTCGCCTATGGCTCCTGCTTTTGTTGCTCCTTCCGCTTGCCGCGCATGCGCACTTCTTCTACCGCATGGACACCCGTCCGCCGCACGAGGTGTTTCGCGACGGCTTTACTGCCCGTGGCGACAATCCCAGCGTGTTCGAACACGTGGTGGGTTTCACCTGCCAACCCGGCAACCCCACCACCGCGTTCGTCGCCG
The DNA here is from genome assembly GCF_034063545.1 of Luteibacter sahnii. Lineage (NCBI taxonomy): Bacteria > Pseudomonadati > Pseudomonadota > Gammaproteobacteria > Lysobacterales > Rhodanobacteraceae > Luteibacter > Luteibacter sahnii. The sequence continues at coordinate 12,038 of NZ_JAQLOK010000001.1, read as the reverse complement.
TCACCGCCGACGAGCGCTTCGCGATTGACTGGGGCCGCCAGAATGAGGCGGTCGGCACGCACTTTTACGTTTATCGCCTGCGGGCCAGCGACCACTTCCATAACGCCGCGCAAAGCCTTTTCCACGCCAGTCGCCAGACCCACGACGACATCTACGACGTCACCGCGTGGACCTACCTCGCCGAAAGCGAATGGGTGACGCGGCATCCCGTGCCAGCCACCGACATCATCGAGGCGACCGAATACATCAGCCGGGGGCGCCAACAGGCTCCCGAACGACTGCGACACTATGAGCACCTCGGCGCCTCGAACCTCCCCGGCTCGATCAACCCTGCCCCGTTCGTCTGGGATTACGGCCGGGATCTCATCGAACCCGCCCCTGCCACCAACCCGCTCTGTCCCACCACATGCTTCGGCTTTAGCTCGTGGCACTCGCGCGGCAAGCGGTCGATAGCGCCGTGGTCCGTCGACGCCAACGACGCCCGACGCATCTACGACAACCTGCTGCTATGCGTCGGCATGACCGCCTCTGCCGTGCTCGGGATCGACGACCTGCTAACGCCATGGTCAGCGGCCGGCCGAACGGAGCTGTAGTGTCCCTCGTCCATCGTATCGGTTCCCACAGCTTGCGTTGGGGGCTTCTCAGTCTGTTCCTCGTGGCCTGCACAGCGCGGGCAAATTTTCTCTACCGGGCCGACACCCGCCCGCCCAGCGACGTGTTCCAGAACGGGTTCACCCCGTGGGGCGACAACACCAGTCTCTTCCTCCACGTGGTCGGTCTTACCTGTCAGCCGGGCGACCAGACCACCGGCTTCGTCGCCACGACGCGGAGTGAACCCTTCGCCATCGGCTGGGGACGCAACCACCAGTCCAACGGGACGCACTTCTATGTGTACCGCATCCGTGCCGGACCCCAGTTTTTCAATGCCGCGCGCAGCCTGTTCCACGCCGCGGACCGTTCGGGCGACAGCACCTACGAATACACGGGCTGGACCTACCTCGCGGAGAACGAATGGGTGTCGCACCGGCCGATAGCCGCGGGAGACATTATCGACGCCGTGGAATACATCAGCCGCGGACGCGATACGCCACCCGAACGCGGCCTGGAATTCGCCAACCCACGAACGCAGGACACACCCGGCACACTCAGCCGCGCGCCTTACGAGTGGAACTACCAGGGCGACACGATGGACGGCGCCGGCCCATCGAGCCTGGTCTGCGCCAGTACCTGCTTTTCTTCCCAACACCACGCGTTGAAAAAACGGGACGCACGCGATCCGGACGATCCCGAACGCTGGCATGAGACGAGCCGAAACATCGAGGCCTGCCGAGCCTGGGTTCGCGCCACGACCGCGCTACTGCTGCGTATCGTCGACGAAAGCCAACGGAACGAACCACGGTGAGGTCACGTTTTTTCCATCAAGGAATCGCCATGCACGGATGCCATCATCACCTCGCACGAATCGCCCTGCTCACCCTGATCGTCCTGCCGACGCACGTCACCGCGCAACACAACGCGCGCCCGTCCGACAGCAACACAGTGAATACGCCCGTGTATCGCGCGACGTCTTCCGGCGGCTTTCGCTGCGGCCATCGCGTGGTCACGCTGTGGAGTGGCGTCGGCGGTAGCCAATACGCTGCGTTTTCCGACGACCGTATCTGGTATACCGTCACCGAGCCCTCGATGGTGCCACTGCTCTACACCGCTTATACCCTCGGCAAAAAGGTGTGCTACCAGACCAAGGGCGGCCCACGCGACAACATCGCGATCAATGTGCTGTTTCTCGACCCTTCGTCCTGACCTGACACCACCGGCGGGAATTGAGCGACGACATCCGAGGCCCTGCGGCTGCCGCTCCAGGGGTGCTTCAACGACGCGCGTGCATTCCTGTCCGCACGCGCGCTCGCTCCTGGCCCCCTCAGCGCGTCCAGCGCAGGCTGCTTTCGTCGGGACAATCGCACTTGCCATGATGTTCCGCTGACACGCGGGCTGGTTCGCGGCGACGATTTGCGATTGATCTCACATCGCGTGTCATGCGCCCGCGGGTACCGCACCGTGCCATGCGGCGTGTTTACTGCCCCGCGTAGCGCGATGCCAAACGAGTATTTACACTGGCGTTCGACAACCCACGCGAGCGTTTCTCCAGCGCCTCACCAGGAGCTCCACATGTTTCATCGACCACGGACGACCCCACCACGCCGCATCCGCCACGGCGACGTCACGCATCACCGGCGCCGCTAGGCGCCCATCCCTCACGTCACGACGTGCCCCCCGCCCTCGCTTTCTGTGAGGGTGATCCCCCGTTGCGCCCCGCTTTTACGAGTTCGAACGTGAAACCACCCGTGTTACGCCTGCGCCCGATCGGCGCACTTGTCCTGGCATGCCTCGCGCTCAACGGCTGCACTCCATCGACGCCCCGTGATTTCGGTGGCTTCTGGAAGCCCGTCAATCGCTTCGACCGTAAGGTCAACGAAGTGCCGCTCGCCACGCCCTACGTCTACTACGCCTCGAGCACCGACGGCACGCTCAAGCGCCTGCTCACGCGCTGGAGCCGGGACACCGACACCACGCTGTCCTACCGACTGCGCTCGGATTTCACCCTGCCCAAGGCCGCGGGCCGCATTCATTCGTCCGAGGCACGCGACGCCACCACGCAACTCAACGCCATCTACACCGCGCAGGGCATCCGCGTGGCGTTCGAAGGCGCGCAGCTGATCGTTGAAGAGGCCCACGCCGACACCGCCGATGGAGCGCAGGTGCCATGACACGATCGACCCGACTCACCGTCGCCCTTGTCGCCGGCATCGCCCTCGCCGACGCCGCCCACGCGACCTCCGCCGAGCACCCGGCCATCGTCACCTACGACTACGCCGAGGGCAGCATCTACACCGTGCGCACGGGCCTGGGTATCGCCACGCAGATCGAACTCAGCCCCACCGAGCAGATCCTCGACTACAGCACTGGTTTCAGCGCGGGCTGGGACATCACCCGCCGCAACAACGTGTTCTACGTCAAGCCGAAGAACGTCGACGTCGACACCAACCTCATGATCCGCACCACCACGCATGCCTACATCTTCGAGATGAAGGTGGTCGCCACCGACTGGAAGACGCTCGACCAGGCCCGCCGCGCGGGCGTGCACTACAAGGTCGCCTTCACCTACCCGGCTGACGCGAACCTTTTATCGCCCGTCACGAAAACCGACGACGCCCCGCTGCTCGACACCTCGCTGGTCAAGGGCCGCGATTACCACTTCGACTACGACTACGCCACATCCCGGCGCGCAGCGACGTGGCTCGTCCCCAGCCACGTCCATGACGATGGACGCTTCACGTACATAAGCATGCCCGATCTGAAGGCCTTCCCCACGGGCAACTTTCCCACGGTGTACATGCGCCAGAGCCCCCACGGCACGGACGCCATCGTCAACACCACGGTCGAGGGCAACACCATCGCGGTGCATGGCACCTATCCCTACCTCGTGATCCGCCACGAGGCCAACGTCGTCGGCCTGCGAAGGAACACCCGGAAGTGAACGCACCTCTTTCCCCCGACACCCCGGGCCGCGACGCGGCTTCGGACGAACCGGCGCTGTTCAACCCCTACGTCGCGTCAGCGCAAGCGCCGACGTCGACCCCGGACACCCACGACCTCGATGGCGCCGCCCCGAACCTGACGCCGTTCGAGGCGCGGCGCCTCAACCGGCGTGCCCTTGGCCTCGCCGCCAGCATCGTCGCGATGCTTGGGACGGTAGGCGCGTGGATGATCTACAAGCCCGACGCGCCCGCGGCGCCCGCCCGTCCCCGCGAGGAGGTGGTGTCGGTGCCCAAGGCAATGATCGGCGGCAACGAACGCATCGCCCTGCCCAGCCCGACGCCGTCGGCGGCACAACCGATCGCGCTGCGCGCGACAGCGCCATCGCCCTACATGGCCGGTGACTTTCTCGGCGAGCCTGAATCCGTCGCGCCCCGCGAGCCCACGCTCGTCGAACGCCGCATCGCGGCCGCCAGCCAGGGCACGACCGGAGTCGCCGACGGCGTCAGCGTCGCGCCTGCGGCACCGCCGGGCTATCCGCCCTATCTACTGGATCCTTCGGCCGCGCCGGCCGGACCCACCCTGAGCGCGACCGGCAACCTGGCGTACACCGCGAAAGACCTCGCGAACGTCTCCAGCGCCACGCCGCTCGTACGGCCCGACACGCTCATGCTCCGCGGCACAGTGATCCGCTGCACCCTCGAAACGCGCATCGTCACGGACATTCCCGGCTTCACGTCCTGCTCGGTCACCGAGCCGATCTACTCGTTCACCGGCAAGCGTCTGCTCCTGCCCAAGGGCTCGAAGGTGCAGGGCAAATACGCCATGGAACCGAACGGCCCGCGCGTGGCCGTGATCTGGGACCGCATCGTCACACCCACCGGCATCGACGTGAACATGGCGAGCCCCGGCATCGACACCCTCGGCGGCGCAGGACACCCCGGTCACTACAGCGCCCATTGGGGAAGCCGGATCGGTTCCGCATTGATGCTCAGCCTGTTCAGCGACGCCTTCAAATATGCCGCCGCCAAGCATGGCCCGGTGCAGACCGAGATCAGCAACGGCGTCATCACCCAGAGCCCGTTCGAGAGCAACACCGCCGAGACGATCCAGTCGCTCGCGCGTAGCGCCATCGCCCGAAGCGCGAACCGGCCCGCCACCGTCACGATCCATCAGGGTGCGGTGCTGGCGATCTACGTCGCCCGGGATGTCGACTTCTCGGGTGTTCTGGCGCGCTATTGATACCGGATGACGACTCATGAGTTTCCCCGCCCCTCCGACGAAAGCCGTCTCCTTACGGCGTCGCACCCGATACTCACCGGCTCTGTTCGTGGTGATGCTGTACGGCATGGTCGCCATGCCCGCGCAGGGCTTTTTCGCCGTCGTCACGAACCCAACGGCGCTCTTCCAGTCCGCCACCCAGTTCGCCGAACAACTAGCGCAGTGGCAAGAGACCATTGAGCACTACCAGAAGACCCTCCAGCACTACGCTGACCAGGCCCAGTTCTGGACAACACAGATCAACAAGCTAAGGCAACTCCGCTTTGCGACCTTCGCCGCCAGGCATACGTTCAGTCGGATCCCCGAGGATTTCGGAGTAGACGTGGAGTGCCCTGGTGCGGCATCCGGCGGAGGATTGGGCAACGTTCTCAATAGTGCCCTTAGCACATTGACACCAAACATCGATGGAGACGTCCTCGCACAGCAACGTGACCTGTGCGTGCAGATCGTTCGGGCAAAAAATGCCAAATACAACTACACCGTCGACTACCTCGACTTCGTGAAAGAGAAAACGGACGAAATACTCCGGGTACAGAACAACCTCATCACGAAGATCGGCACGTCACTGGGAAACACGCAGGGCGTCACACAGCAACTGACGGAGTTCGGCAAGACGCTTGACGTCGCACGCTCCAGCTGGGAGTCCAACATGCAGCAGACGGACATTCACATCAACATGCTCATGACGATGCAGGGCAGCTTGTCCCGCCGCGCTCTACAGGGATCGCCCTCGCCCCTGGGCTCACTCGTGAACACCGTTGCGCTCAAAGCCGCACTGAAACGATAGGCATCTAAGGACCGACACATGGGCGATCTCACCAGCTACGTCTACTTCAAGCTCATTTACGACTATCTCAACCAAGACATTCACGACTTCGGCCGCGAACTGATGGGCCGAACGTCCACGTGGGCAAGTGCCATCGCGCTCACCCTGGTGACGTTGTGGATCTTCTTCCAGGGATTTCGCATCGTAAGCGGCCAGTCACGTGAACCCATGATGGCCTCCGTTCTCCATATGGGACGTATCGCCGTCATCGTCAGCGCGGCGAGCACCATGACGGTGACGGGGTTCAACCTGCATACGTTCCTGACGGTCGACCTGGACAAGGAAATCCACGGTCTGTTCACCGGCAAGTCCAATCGGAGTACCGCCGACGCGATCGACGAAAATCTCGCATGGACACAGCTGGCGCTCAGCACCATCAGTGCTGTCCAGGTGATACCCAATGATGCGGAAATGCTTTCCACCAAGCAGCGTACCGCCTGGTTTGCCGCGTTCGGCAGCGCCAGCCCGCCGATGGCGGCGGCAGCGATGCTTCTTCTCTACCAGTTCGCCATCGCGTTGTTCATCGGCCTTGGCCCGCTCTTCATCCTGTGCCTGATCTTCGACCAGACCAAAGACCTATTCCGAAAGTGGCTCCTCTACGGCATCGGCACCATCTTCTCCATGGCACTGCTGAGCGTGGTCAGCAGCATGGTTCTTGGCCTGACGCTCCGCGTCAGCGCCGCCATGTGGGGCGCAAAAATAGTCAACAAGATACTGGGCACGGACGCGGAGGGCCTCACCAACACGGCAATGCAACAAGGCGGCATCGGTCTGCTTCTCACCGTCCTGATCGTCTCCGTCCCACCGATGGCGGCCATGTTCTTCCAAGGCACCCTGGGAAGTTTCACCAGCCACAACCCATTTGGCGCGGAAGGCAAGAGCCGATCCGGAGGGGACGCAAATGCCGCCCGCTCGCCCGCCGCGGGTCAACACAGTGACGCAGCAGCCACCGGGTTGTCCGACTCTGTTTTCGGCCCTGGAGGATCCCCGCAGCGCATGACAGGTGTCCAGCAGCCGGTGCAAGCGGACGAAATCAAGACGGGCTCCGTCTCCACAAGGCACACGTAACAACGACCACCCCTAACCCGCCATCCTTCAAGGAGCCCATCGATGCCCCACCTGAGACCCTTTCGCTGCCACGCCGGACGACTACGTCGCGCCATGACGGGGCTTTCCGTGCTTTCCCTAGCCGCCTGCACGGGACCGTTCATCGCATCCGAAGCGAACTCGTCAGGTAAGAGGACAGTAACCACATCGAAATCAACGGATATTTCCGCAGACGACTCGACGCGTTTATGCGAAAAGAACTTCGATGACAAGACCAACGCCGTCGGCGGCACGAGTTCGATTTATGCCAGCTGGACGCTCACACCCTCTCGCGATACGGGAAGGGAAGCGCTGGGACGCCTCGGCGTGTTCGTATCCATGATGCCTGATGCGCAGTTGGTCTCCGAGGAATACCACGGCGCCCGCTCCGCCATGGACATCCGTATCTCCAGTGCGACGCTGATGCACCCGATGAGCATCGGTTTCGAAAGCATACCGGACCTTCGCCCGTTGTCGGTCCGCGTGGAATACGATGCCGATCTGGGGGCCACGTCGTTCGTGCTTCGCTCGCTGGCTAAGCAGCAAGGTGAGCGCCAGAGGCTCCGCTTCCTGGCGTGCACGATGCTTTCGATCGTAGGTAACGCCGGCCTGCCCACAGCCCCCGGCAAGCCCTACAAACGGCCGCGTATCGTCAATCCGTTCAAGAGAAATCCCCAGCCCGATCCCGCGCTCAACCGACTTAAGGACAGGAGCCTGGACATGCTCCTGTCGCGTGCCCTGGATGCAGGAAAGTCGATAGTGATCATGCCAACCGTTCAGATGGACGGAAAGTACACCGAGGGATACAAACAGCTCCGCGAGGAACGCCTGGTCAATTACTGGCTCGACCTCATGGGAACGGTCACCTGGCGACGCGCCGGCACCGAGCCGAGAACGCTAGCCGTGGGAAATACCACGAGCCTCAAGGAGCGAGGGCTGTCTGGAGACCTCTACAACTATCCGGGCGGCAAGAAATCGACGTATCGATTTTTCATCGTCGATCCGGGTACCTACGAACTCACGGGCGTGAGTACGGATTTGCGTCGCTCGCCCATGCCGGACATGACTGGAACGTCCTGGTCCGACAAGAGCGCGGCCTTGGGTACGATGTCGCTCAAGGCCACCAAGGACACGGAATACTACAGCGCGACCGAATGGCAGGACGCCAAGTTCATCACCCAGAGTTACCCCACGACGTACTGCAGCCTTGTCTTCACGAACGGCCAATGTGCCCGGCAGTCGTGGACGTCTGAGAGCATCACCCATCAGACCCAGGCCGCGGGCTTTGCCGAGGTTACGCGGGACAGGGAGGTCGACGGTCTAAGACTGTCCATGGCACTGACCAAGCCCTTTGCGTCCTTCACCATTGCACCAGGGGACGTCGCGGTGATGGATGGGTTCGTCCTCGATGGCGCCGCCGGATCGATCTATACCGACGCCTGCAAACAATCCGAAGACGACATCGCCGTATGCGCCATGCGATCCCTGAAGCTCTTTCGCGTAGCACCGGCCATGCCGCATATCGAAGAATGGCGACAGAGCGGCATGCTGGGAACCGTCGCCGCGGGGCTTATGGCGAAGGCCCGCGCCGTCCCGGTGTCCATTCACCCCGCGGCCACCGTGAGCCCGGAAAAGCCCGGCACCTATGAGGCCGGTTGGGCACAGCGCTATACCCTCAAGAGCCCGCGTTAGAATCATCACGCGGACCGCCGTCACGCCCTGTGTTCGCCTGTATGGCGCTCCAGGTGCATCGGGGAGATACGACGGACAGCCTTGAAGGCTGTCCGTTCTCGGCAGGGGTAACCACCGCCGTAACGCGACGCCTTACGGCCCTTGAGGTAATGGCCCCTCCCTCAGTTGTTCGTGCGGTTGTGCTTGCTGGCGATCCAAAGCGCCGGATCACCCGGCGACTGCCTGCGTGGACGCCGTCGCCGCCCGCGAGGTTGTCGATCTCATCCGAAGCCACCCCATCAAAACATCGCCTCCAACGCCGTCGCCCGTCGCGCCGCCTCGTTCACCTCGCAATGAACCGTCTCCGCCGACACCTTCGACGGCGACGGCGGGCGACAATGCGTCAACCGATGAGCACGCCACCGGCGTTGGTCGTTCTCCACGCCTTGCCGCTTCGCGTCAACCAACCTCGCTACAATCCGCTCGAACATCACGCCGACGCGGCGATCCTGGTACGCCAACTCCCGCCTGGCGCAGAAAAGACGATCGCCCGGTGATTCGCTTTGGCGAAGGCACAAGGCATACGCCGAACGCAACCCACGGTTTTTTGTATCTGGCAGTTGCGTCGTGACGATGTCCCATAGAACACCCTCAAGCACCGTCGCTCGCCTGGCCGTCTCGTGGGTCATGCAGACCCGACGTTCCGGCTCGATCGGAGCACCCGGCTTGCGCTGGTCGCACGTGGCGTCACGGCGTTCACGCCACTGGACTTGCTCCTCACGCAACGTCGCGCGGTCCGACCGTCCCACGTAGAGCATCACGTCGCGATAGTTCAGGTCGAGCCGCGCCCTTTGATAGGCGTCCTCCGCCCGCAGGCACGCGTCGCTGCCCGCCCGGGCATCGCCAACGGCGTCGAAACACGCCGCATACGATGGCCGCAGGCCGACCGCTGCGTGGCGGTCCATGCCCTCGGTGGCATCGCCCATGGCGGGAACGGCCGACATCAGCACGCCGACCGACAGTTTTTGAACGCAGCGTCGTATCACGCGATCCACTCCTCGTCAGCACCGCCGCAACGAGAACACACGCTTCCGTCCGGCAGAGCGGATGGTAAGAATCGCATCGGCATGCCGTTGCACAAATCCGCCCCTGACGTCTCGACAGCGATCAATGATGTGCACTGGGTCACCGTCCCGGCGTGACGCGCGCCGACTGGGCTTATAACGCAGCATGCGGAATCGGCAGTCACGCCGCTTGGCGATGAAGCAGGCAGTTCTGGTCATAGCCGAATCCGAGCTGGCGCCAGGCACGCAAAGCGCTGGACCCACCAAGGCGTTTCCGGAAACAACGACGCGCTGAAGCCCTCGTCCGCAGACATAGGGGGAGGACGAACGCGCGCGCTGGCGGCCGGGCGTGAGGCCACCGCTATTCCGCCGCATGCGGATTCCGCGCGAGCCGAGCCACCGCCGCGCGGTCCCAACACATCCGCGCATTCGCCTCGGCCGCACACAACACGCCCAGATGGGTCAGCTCACCGAGGGCCTCCAGCCCCAACGACAGCCGGGCACAATCCAGGCTATCGGCTTCATGCACCAGGTCCGCCAACAGCTGCGACAGGCCGCGCGCGTATTGCAGCCATTCGGTCGCCTGATTCAACAACGCCTGGGTGGTCGCGTCCTCATTGAAAGAGAAGCACTCGCCCGGGTTCAACACACGCTCGCTCGACAGTGACACGGTTCGTTCCTTGAGAAATGCCGCACCACGAATCCAGGTGCGGCATGCCGCGTCGTGCGACATGCCGCGGATCACACGGACTCGCGGGTTCCTCCGGCCGCCCGTGACCGGGCGCCGGACGGCTGATTGACGAAGTGGATGCGGCGTCCGCGTTTCTTACCAGCGCACGGGAGCACGCCGGGTCGAAACGGCCCGAAAGCAGCGGGTGGTAACGGTGCGCCGCGGTTCTTCAACCGCGCCTGCGCTAGAGGCAGACAGCCCGGTTTCCGAGAGGGATGCCGCCTGGGGGATTCGGCGGGCGAGCGGGTGCCGTATGATCGGGGGTAGCCACGATTGACTCCTGTGAAGTTGGTTGTGGTTAGCGGGCCAGGGGCGCTGCAACGCTTCTGGCTCGCGACTTCTCACCGCTTTGAGCGATGGTTGCCTGCGATGCGTGTTCGACGTCGGCGCGGGCAACAGATGGAACGTAGCAAATCGACGGAAGGCTGTCTGTAGTCGCGGCAGGCATCCTTCGCAAATCATCCGCTTCGGATGCGCGAACGAATCACGGAAAGTCCTGCATGTCGTACAGAGCGGCCGGCTTCGCGCACGCTCGCGCATCACTCAAGGTCTCGAAGCATTCGAGTTCCGGATACATCTCACGGAAATTGTGTAATGACCCAGCACATCCTGCACAGGTCAGGCCGCTAACGCATACGCCTAGGCGGGTGTTTTCATCTTCAGCGCCTGGTGCGGTCGCTGGTGGTTGTAAAAGTGGATGCAATCGCTGATTGTACTTTGGCTGGATAAGCCAGCTCATTCTTGCATAGGACTATGCCAATGTTTTCTGCTGTGTTGATTCTTTGGCTTGTTGCGATCGTCGAGCTAGTGATCGGCGTCGGCTTACTGACTGTGGTTCTCTATCCACTGCAGAAGGCGGCCTGGCCTATCCAGCGTAAGAAAGCGATGTTCGTTGCCCTGGGCGTCGTGTTCGTTTCACCGGCAATTGCACCCGCCGGCACACTTTCAGTAATGCCGCTTCCGCTCGGTGCTTTACTGGCATTTATACGCTCCCTCACGGATGTCGCGTTCCTGCTCAAAACATTGTGGTTTATCCTGCCATCAATGCTTATAACAGGGTTTGTATGCCGGTACGTGGCGCATCGCCTTTTTTCAACGCGAGTTGCGACAGCTTAGAAATCACGGTGTGGCTGGAAGTGGACCGCACAGCTTTTCGTAGACACTCAGGAGCCGGTTTTGGACTGCCCCGGGAATCGTAAGCACTTCCCGCCTATGATTTGAGCATAGGAGGAGGTCCCATGAGCACCCAACGTTTTACCCCTGAATTTAAAGAAGAAGCCGTACGCCAGGTGATTGACCGGAAGTATTCGGTCGCCGAGGTGTCGGCCCGTCTTGGCGTCTCGGCGCACAGCCTCTATAAGTGGGTCAAGGCGGTGGCTCCGGATAAGACGGAAAAGCAGGCGAGCGAACTGCTGGAGGCCAAGAGCGAGCTACTGCGTTTGCGTGCTCAACTGCGGCGCGTCGAGGAGGAGCGCGACATTCTAAAAAAAGCCGCACGGTACTTTGCCAAGGAACCCGAGTGAAGTACCGCTTCATCAACGATCACCGGCACGAATTTCGGATTGCCACAATGTGCCGGGTGCTACGCGTTACCCGTGGGGGCTACTACCAGTGGGTGCATAAGCCCATGTCCGATCGAGATACCGAAGACCGGCGTCTGCTGGAGGTGATCAAGGATTCGTATGTCGCCAGCGAGGGCGTTTACGGAGCCCGTCGGGTGTTCTGCGACCTGCGCGAAGCGGGTGAGATCTGCGGCAAGCATCGGGTAGCCAAGATCATGCGAAACCACCGGATCAAAGCCATTCGCGGCTATAAAAAGCCGCGCCATATCGTGGGCCGTCCCTCG